>NZ_CP036278.1:2643516-3965275 GCF_007748035.1 Aeoliella mucimassa | reverse complement strand
ATGCTAGGCGATGGTGGTTTAATGGAAACCACCAGAGATTGGGGCGCAAAATTGGCCGGCGCAACACTGCGCATTGCAGTTGTACTTCATTGTGTCGAGCATGGTCTTGAAGGACAAATAGAGATGCCGACCATAGTTGCAGCTATAGAGATAGCCGATTACCTAGTTCCCCATGCTGAAGCCGTGCTGACCCTGATGTGTGCCGGAGTGAGTAATGATAACGATGGTTCGCAATATGTTCTACGATGGATAGAGCGACATGGTCTAAGTCACTTCACCAAGCGAGATGCACAACAACACGGTAAGCGGAAATTTCCCAGAGCCGAGGATATTGACCCTGCACTAAAGACACTTGTCTTGCGAGGCTACATCCGCGAACGGCCGATCGAAAAAAAGGGCCCCGGGCGACCGCCGTCGCCAGTATTTGATGTGAACCCACTCGCCTTCGTTGATGCGAAACCCAAAGGCTGCTCGTTTAATTCTCAAAACTCTTTCAACTCTTCAGAGACCAGCGATACTGAGGATAATGAGAACGCTCCTGAGCATATATTAAACAAAAATGGGATGGAGGTGACGATGTGATCAGTACGCGAGGGACTCTTGCTAGCCTACTTAACGATTGTAACACAAGTGATATGGCAGGTGATGATAGAAGTACTTAACTCTCCGAGGCAATGAATTCTTTCATATCTCACCCAGGGACAACCTCTAGAACACGGGGAATTACTACATGGCCAGTATCGAGTATCGTGCACGTTCAACGCGAGTGGTCGCCTACGTCAATAAAGAAAAGAAGACGTTTGCACTGGGGGAAGTTTCAAAGAAGGCTGCAGTGCGGTTCGCAAATAATATAGATACGCTTCTCCACGAGCGGCGCTGTAACCTCCCACTCAGTCGAGACGTCTCAAATTGGCTGGCTGACTGGGACGACGCATTGTTCGAGTTGCTAGCCGAGGAAGGACTTGTTGAGCCGAGAGTGAAAGCAGGGGCTCTGGCATCCTATATCGACAGTTACATCGTTGGGCGATCTGATGTAACCGAGCGCCGCTTAGGGAAGTTCAGGAACGCTAGAGCCAGGTTGATTGAGTTCTTCGGTGATGTGAAAGTTGAAGTTGTAACACCTGGCAGTGCCGATGATTACGCAAGATGGCTGTTAACTCGACTCGCTCCAGCTACGGCGCAAAAAGAGTGCCAAATAGCGGCCCAATTCTTTCGTCATGCGTTCCGCCAAGGCCTCATCGAAAGAAATCCCTTTGATGGTGTGACTGTTGGTAAAGCCACGAATAACGAACGCAGGGTTTTTCTCTCGCGTGACGTAATCGGGCGTGTTTTGGAAAAGTGCCCAAACTGGCAATGGCGACTTGTTCTCTCTCTGGCAAGGTATGGGGGGTTGAGATGTTCATCCGAAATCGCCTTACTAAAGTGGTGTGACATTCACTGGGATGCAGATCGGTTCACGATCACCAGTCCAAAGACGAGGCGGTATGGTAAAGAAACACGTGTCGTTCCGATCTTTCCGGAACTTCGGCCATTTCTTGATGACGCTTATTTCAGTGAGGATGCTGACAAGACTTGGGTCGTTCCAATGTTAGGAGGTAAGGCAGACAAAAATCTTGGAACGACCTTCAGAAAGATCATTCGTCGTGCTGGTACCGAACCGTGGCCCAAGCCCTTCCAGAACTGCCGCTCCAGCCGGCAGACTGAGCTGGAACAGATCTATCCGACATATGTGGTTTGTGCCTGGTTGGGAAACACGCCTACCATCGCTCACAAACACTATCTGATTGTAACCGATGGCCACTTCAAGATGGCAGTCGAAGCTGGGGATAAACTGGGGACGCGAACGCCCGTGTCAACCCGTCACGACTCGCAAAAGAGATTGCAGTCAGTTCATTCCGTTCGGGAAAACACGAGTTTCTCGGAAGTGGTGGGTATTATGGAAAATACCCAAGTAGCGGAGGAGGGATTCGAACCCCCGACACGCGGATTATGATTCCGCTGCTCTAACCGACTGAGCTACTCCGCCAGATGGCTGTTAAACCTCGCAAGATGACGCATCGAGGCATTTCTGTCAACCCGGTGCTAGCCATCCATTAGGACACCAGTTTGCGAGAAAAAGTTCACGCAATGAACCATACATCGGCTCCGCGGGTCCTTGAGATTAACCTGCAGCCGCATTACCAAAAGTGCCGAATAATACAGTCTCGAGCGGGCACTTTTCCTGCAGCTCATTATCTATATAATACTGGATTACCCAATCGGATACCCATGCTCCCTTAGCTCAATCGGCAGAGCAACTGACTCTTAATCAGTAGGTTGTAGGTTCGATTCCTACAGGGAGCACTTGTTTTAAGTGGTTTTTTGTTCTTCGGCAGTCTCTTTGTCTGCGTTGGTACCTAAAGTGGTACCTCGAACGTCCCATAGTTCCGCCGCTGCCACCTGTGCCGACTGTTGGACGTAATAGGTCATAGTGGTTTCGATGCTCGAATGTCGCATCAGGTCCTTTAGAGCCGCTGGCATGACAAGCTTGCTCCACCGCGAGCCGAACGCTCGCCGCAGGTCGTGAGCCGTTGCGGTCTTCTTCTTCGCGGGATCGGTTACCACGCCAGCAGCCTTGCCGATTTTCGATATGGTTTTACCTATCTTGAGTGCATGCCGAGCCATCGGGGTGCCGTTCCTCCGCTGTGGGTTGAACACAAAGCCTGCCTTGCGTTGCAAAGGCTCCAGCAGCTCTACCGCCTCCGGTGCCAGTGGCACATGCTGCACCCGTCCAGACTTCTGCGAGCCAGCATCGAACGCCAGCACGCTTTGCTTGCCATTCAGCACCACGCATAGTCCATCTGGGGTATAGTCCCACCGCAGGTTGACGCACTCGCTCAGCCGCAATCCGCTGGTCCAGAGTCCACGCAACAATAGCTTCCACGACTCTGCAGCATTTTCACCAACCACCCCCGCAGTGGCTTCAATCATCCGCTCGAACTCTTCAAGGGTAATCGGTCGTCCCTTCATTCTCTGAGCCCCGCTCGCCTTGCGTGGCATGTCGAACTTCGGCACCTTGGGAAGTAACTCCTGGTTGTGTGCCCAGCGTGCTACCGCTTTCAGGTGTCGCAGGTGGGAAGTAACGGTTGCTTCCGATACCTTGCGTTCTTCGGTGTCGCCGTCCTTCAACTCGACGGTCTTCGGCTTCCGCAACTCCGCCGCGAACGCCGATACCCTGCCGGTGTTCAGGTCGGCGATGGTAACAATCAAAAGCAGGTCTCTTCTAACTCAAGGCTTTCGCTTCGGGGTGCACTTGGCGAGGTGCAAACCACGGGTACACGGCCGGTATCACAACGCAAGTGAGCAACGAACTGGTGATCAGTCCACCGATAACCACGGTTGCCAGGGGGCGTTGAATTTCAGCGCCGTCGCTGTGCGAGAGAGCCATTGGCAGGAACCCCAAACTTGCTACCATCGCGGTCATCAGCACCGGGCGGAATCGGCTGTTGGCCGCAAGGCCAGAAGCTTCTTTGGCCGGCACTCCTTCCTTTCGCCGTCGCTCCGCGTCGCTGGTCCACACCAGTCCATTGAGCACAGCGACACCAAACAACGCGATGAATCCAACGCCGGCAGCGATACTGAACGGCATCTCACGCATGGCCAGCGCGAAGATGCCGCCGCTAGCAGCGAACGGAACACAGAGGAAGATCAACGAGGCCAGTTGGGCGGAACCAAAACTCGCATGCAGCAGCATGAAGATCAGCAGCAGCACGATCGGTGTGATCAACAGCAATCGCCGGCTCGCTGATTGCAGGTTCTCGAAGTCGCCGCCCCAGTCCAACTCATAGTTGGGGGGCAAGGTGATGTTTTTATCGATACGCTGCTGTGCCTCGTTGACAAAGCTTGCTACGTCGCGTCCCCGCACGTTGGCCGAGACGAACGTGCGACGCCGGCCATTGTCGTGCTCGACGGTAGGAGGTGTCTCTTCGAGACGAATCTCGGCCAACTCGCCTAGCGGCACGGGTTTACCACCCGCTTTGGCGACCGGGAGTTGAGCCAGCAACTCGGTTTCTTCACGCCAGGCTTCCGGCAAGCGAACGCGAATCGGATAACGCGCCCGTCCGTCGAGTAGTTGACCAACATCGCGTCCTCCGATGGCCGCGACCACGTCCATCACTTCGGCCGCGTCCACGCCATAGCGGGCCAGGGCTTCGCGGCGTGGTTCGATGGTAAGCGTAGCAAGAGTCGACTGGATGTCGGCCTTCACGTCGGCGGCGCCTTCGATGCCGCGCAATTCGGACTCGATTTCCTTGGACAGACTGGCCAGCTTTGCGAGATCGTCGCCGTAGAGCAGGATAGCGACATCTGCCTTGACCCCGGCGACGAGTTCGTCGACTCGCATTTCGATGGGCTGGGTGAAACCAAAAGCAACGCCCGGAACGGTTTCGTTAAGCACCAGTTCCATCTCTTCGATTAACTCATCACGGGACTTCTCCATGGGCCACTCTTCAGGACGTTTGAGCATCACCCACACATCGGTTTGATGAACACCCATCACATCGTTGGCAATCTCAGGACGCCCCGTTTTGCAGAACACGGTTTTTACTTCGGGCAGCGTGAGCAGACTTGTTTCAATCAGCTCGGCCATTTGTTCGGCCCCTTCGAGCGAGGCAGTGGGCAAGCGGATCGCCTCGACCAGCAAGTCGCCTTCGTTCAAGCGAGGCATGAACTCCGCGCCTAGATTCAGGGCCACTGGCACGCTGGCTGCCAGGATGGCCAACGCGGCCACAACGGTTATTACCGGTTTAGCGACTGCCAGGCGGACCGTAGGCAGGTAGATCTTCTTCAGCATGCGTATCGGCCACAGCTCGTGATCCTTCACTTCTTTGGGCAGCGAGAGTGAAGCCAAGGCTGGCATCAACGTGAGCGAAAGAATCAGCGAACCAAACAACGCGAACAGCACGGTCATCGCCATGGGGCGAAATAGTTTGCCCTCGGTCCCTTCGAGCATCAGCACTGGCACGTACACCACGGCGATGATTAACTCACCGAACATGGTGGGGCCGCGAACTTCGATGGCCGCGTCGCGAATCACCGCCAGACGGCTTCGGACGTTCCCGCCGGAGAGTCGGCGAACGCAGTTTTCGACCATGATGACCGACGAGTCGACAACCAGGCCAAAATCGATGGCTCCCAAACTCATCAAGCTGGCGGAAACGCCAAGGGCCAGCATCAGGTTCGACGCGAACAGCATCGACAGGGGAATGGCCAGCGCGACGATCAAACCCGCCCGCAGGCTACCGAGAGTCACGAGCAACACGATGGCTACCAGCGCGCCCCCCTCGGCCAGGTTCTTGAGTACCGTGTGCAGAGTTCTGCCGATCAAGTCTTCGCGATCGTAGATGATGTCGATTTCGACATCGGCCGGCAGCGTATCCTGCACCGCAGCGATTCGCTCCTTCACCCGCGACACGACGGTCCGCGAGTTCTCGCCGATTCGCATCATCACCATCCCGGTGACTGCCTCGCCACGGCCGTCGCGACTCACCGCGCCCTGGCGGGCCATAGGGGCGATCACCACTTCGGCGACGTCGCCCAGTAGCAGCGGCGAGCCATTCACCGCGCGGGTGATCACAATGTTGCGGATGTCGTCTTCGCTCTTTAACAACGCTTCGCCGCGGATGAAGCGTTGTTCGTCGTGATGCACGACATAGCCACCGCCGGCGCTGGCGTTACTGGCTTCCACCCGCGAGTAGATCTCCTCCAGCGTCAAATCGTAGGCGTTCAGTAGGTCGGGATCGGCGCGGATTTCATACGTCTTGTAGAACCCGCCCATCGAGTTGACTTCCGTCACTCCGTCCACCTCGCGTAGTCGCGGTGAGATGTCCCAGTCGAGCAGGCTGCGGAGTTCCATCGGCGAGCGACTATCGCTGCGGAGTTCGAATTGCAGAATCTCTCCCAGGGCGGTGGTCATGGGACCGAGTTCTGGCGGGCCGTATTGCGAGGGAATCTGGGTGGACGCCTGCTGCAGTCGCTGGCTGACCTGTTGGGTGGCAAAGTAGATGTCGGTTCCTTCGTTGAAAACGATCGTAATCACCGACAGGCCGAACTTCGAAACGCTTCGCACTTCGTCCACTTCGGCCAGGCCGCCCATCGCCCATTCCACGGGATAGGTGACTTGCCGTTCAACCTCCACCGGTGGTAGCGACCCGGCGCTGGTGATGATGGTGACCTGCGTGTTTGTCAGGTCGGGCACGGCGTCGATCGGTAGCTTGAGCGCGCTCCGCACTCCGGCACCGGCCACCAGCAACGTGGCCACGATCACGAGGAAACGATTCCGTAGTGAAAATTCAATGAGTTTCGTTAACATCGACTTATTCCTCCCCCGCGAGCAGTAACTCGCTTTTTAGGAAGAATGCTCCCGAGGCGACGATCTCGTCTCCTGCCGAAAGCGGCGAAACAATCTCCACCAGGTTGTCGAAGCGACGTCCGATGGTCACTCCCACCGGTTTGAACTCGTCGCCAGCCGGCACAAACACGGTTGGCTGGCCATCCATATCCACCACCGCTTCGCTGGGCGCGACCAAGGCCTCGACCTTCGGCGACGTGGGCGCCTCGATGCGGGCGAACAGCCCGGGACGAAGCTTTCCTTCTGGATTCTCGATCGCTGCTACCAGCGGTGCCGCACCCGAGGTGGGATCGACCTCGCGTCCGATATACACCACGTGAGCTTCCCAGTGAGTTTCTCCGGTAGCCGGCGTGGTGACCCACACTGGGTCTCCCTCACTCACTACCAGAGCCCCCCAGTCGCCGCCGCGGATGTCGGCCTCGACCCATAGTTTTGTGGTATCGGCGATGACAAACAGTTCCTCGCCGGTGGCAACACGCTCGGTGGCCGAGAACTGTCGGCGTTCGATCGTACCGTCGATGGGCGACTTTACTTCCAGAAGGGTGATGTCCTCGGTGGAAGGCACGAGATCAATCTCTGCAGTGCCAGCAGCAGGTAAACCCAATAACGTCTTTAGTTCGTTTCGGGCGACTTCGACTTGACGCTGGGCCTCATCGAGTTCCGACTTGGCGACGTCGCGAGCCAGTTGGGCTTCGAACTTTGCCTGCTCGGCTGCTGCTTCCAGGGCGGCCACCGATTGTTCTGCCTCTGCTCGGCGTTCGCTGACCACTCGCCCCGTAAGTACCGCAGCCCCCCCGGCATCCATGGCCGATTGGGCAAGCTGTTCTGCCAGCAACATGCGACTATAAGCATTCAACAGCGTCGCTCGGTTGTCGCCGACCAGATGGTCGGTCAGTTGACCTTTAATCTGTTCGACTGGTGTGCGTTCATCGACTAACGCGAGTAGTTTCTCTGTCCCTTCGGCAACTCTTGCTTTCCATTCAAACTCTCGTTGAACTAATTCAAGTTGCGACAAACGCATCAACAGTTCACTACGCGCGGAGCCGATCGCTGGGCAGCGTACGAACGCAATTGGTTGACCCACCTGCACGCTCGCGCCCGGCTGGACGAGGACGGATTCGATCACCCCTGCAGCGGCCGCTACCACGGCAACATGCTTGTTGGCGTCGTATACCAGGCGTCCTGGTAAGGTGCGTGTGGTTTGCAGTTCGCGGTGTTCGAGGGGGCGCAGTTCGATGCCGGCTGCTTGCCTTTCAGCAGCATGTAGATGCAGACCCGTTGGTTGGGATAACTCGGCGAGGTTGTGATTCGAGTCATCCAGCCCCGCAGGCTCTCGCCAATGAAACGCATACAAGTAAATCAGCGCTGCAACAACGCAGGCAGCTCCCGTTAGAATCCAAAACTTCTTCATTCTGATAGCCTTATGAACTTGAATTCTCTGCCATGCACGCTGCTGTTTCAGCAGTTGATGCCGATGGATATTGGAGAGAATGGTCGCGCTAGCGCACTCGGAAAGAGTGCATCCGAAAGCAGTAAAGAGGACGTTCGTCGACCGCCTTCAGAGCGATTGGCGAAACGTCAGCGCGCAAAATCACAGCCGCATCACTTGCAGCATCGTTAGAGAATGGTCCAGGCAGGGACTCAAGCAGAAAGCAACTAGCCGGTCGGCGCCGGTAGCTGGTTCTAATGCAAGGCAAGGAAGAGTGGTCGCAATCGTCCATAGCGAATGAGCATGTTGGCAATCCAACACGGACGATTGACCACTGGTGATCATCGCCATCTGTTGATGGCAATCCGCCTCGTCTTCGCAGGGGGTATCACTCGGAATTTCGACGCCAACTTGCTTGCTGAGCGAGACCATCGCTTGATACCAGGTATTCTGCTCCAGGCAGCCACAGGGGCACGCACCCACCAAGTGGAGTACGGCCACGGCAAGTAGCAGGCGAAGAATATGGATGGTACGTGAGCTCAACATGGAAGTGAAATTACCGTAATCAATAGCAACTCACAATAGTTTCGAACCGCAATTATGCTTCGGCAATATGCAGAATGCTACCTGATAAATGCATGGTGGTTGCCAAGAATTTCCGCGGACGATGGCCGACGGCTATCGCTCCGTCCCGATGGATCAGCGCCAGAAAACCACAGGAAATGGGCTATGGTCACCACAAATTGGATGGTCGAGGGAGCGACTAACTCCACTGCTGGCAATCCATCGTGCACCTGTTCGCTAGCTGTTGTGTGGCGTCCAGTAGGTGGAAAGCACTGGGGGTTGCCTCGCGGATTCGCTTGCATGATTCAAGTTTTGCATGGGAATCATCGCTCCTAAAGAAAGGACAGCGGTCATGTGCACTTTTGTCGCTCGCGCAAGAGCCGCCGCGCCCTGGAGCGGACCCACCTGTTCAGGGGATTTTTCTTTCCGATTTTTCGGGCTTCCGCTGGCATTGCTGGATGGATATTCCTATGATGATGAGTGAAACCGCAGCTTTCGGGATGCCGAAAATCCGGCGAGCTGCTTGAACTGCTGATAGCCGACTACTCCTGGGGGGGAATGCCGTGGATGAGATTCGCGCGGTGCTGTGTGTCGTTTGTGACGAAGAGTTCTTGGCGGGGAGCAAGGCTACTAGTACGTCGTCCCGGAAGTCATTTCCTATAGAGTTCAGGGAAGACGCGTTTGGCGTCTTTTCGATGGAAGGTCCAATTGATTTTGATTTTCTTCCGATTGCGGTCGCGTGAACAGTGGGAGAGTTCGCTTTGAACCTTGTCGAGCGAAGCCAACCGACGTCCCAGGCATTGTCGCTGTATGGCCGAGATTTCGATCTCGGCCATGTTGAGCCAACTGGCATGCTTGGGGGTAAAATGCCACACAATCCGCTCCAGCATTGGCCGAGCCGCCTCCTCGCCAAAGGTTTCGATCAACGACTTCTCGTTGTGCGTGTTGAGGTTGTCCATCACCAGATGAACCCGCTCTGCGTCGGGATAGCGCTTCAAGAGGTCGCGGACGAACCGGGCGAAGTCGGCTCGCTTGCGGTGACGCTTGGCCTGAACGAATCGCTTGCCCGCCTTCGGCTCGACCGCCACGAACACGCTGCAGGTTCCGCAGCGGCGGTACTCGTAGTCCTGCTTCGCGATCTTGCCGGGTGCCGCGGGCTCGGGCGGCCGCGCGTCGTCGACCCTCTGATAGGGCTGCTCGTCGAGGCAGACGACCGGCTCGTTCGGGTCGAGCGGCTTCTCGTACTGCTCGAGGACGTCCTCCATCCGCTCACAGAACTCGTCGTTCAGCTTGGGCACGCACCAAGTTTTTTTCGCCACGGCTTCAGGTCGTGTTCCTTGAGCCACAGCGAGACCTCCGTCACGCTGAGCGAATCGACGAAGCCTTCCTTCACCGCGTGCTCGCACAACAATTCCAGCGTCCAGCGAGCCCGTCCCTCGGGCGGCTCGCTGCACGCCAGGGCGATTACCTGTTGCTGCTGCCGCTTGGTGAACTCTGGGGGGCGGCCCGAGCGAGGCGCATCGTACACCGCCCGCTGGACGCCCTCTTCGCAGAACCGCTTTCGGACGGCTCGGACGTTGCGCGTCGTGCAGCCCACATGCTCGGCGATCTCTTCGTCGGTGCATCCCGAGTCCGATTTCAATAATATCTGGCAGCGACGCACCACTTGCGCCGCGCGGGCGCCTGAGCGTGCTAGCTGCTCCAAACCTCCACGGGCCTGGTGGTCCAGGCAAACAATGTGCTTTTTCATTCCGCAGCATATAGCAGCGGAATGGATTTCAGGAAAGACGTACTAGCTTGCTTCAGTGCGACGTTCATGGGGATGAACTCTTGGTTGCACCTCGTGGAAGTTAGTTAGAGATGCGTGTGCGTTTGCGTGTGTGCTGATTTCGGACCAACTTCCAATTCAAATCAATCGAGGATATGGGGATAGAACGATGCAGGTTATACGAGCATGTTGTGTAGCGGTTGCCATCATCGGCTTAGCCGCTAATACCGAAGCGAGCCTTCAACTCAAGGCTCCCACTTGGAATGGGGCTGGCAGCGCCATTACCGCAAATGATGCATTTACGGTTGGCGTCATCGATGACGGAATACCTCCGTCCAACACCGATGACTACATCAACAATCTCATCACGCTGACGACCATTGCCCCTGGCAACGTGATCCTCGTTGGCGATGTTGATGATTTCGACGACGATCAAAGCTACTATCGAAGTGCGAACACTTTCAGCAGTCTCCCTGCCGCAGTCCAGCAGTTGGTACGCACTACAGGGAGTGCCAATCAAACCGTTTCCCAGAGATACGAGTACATCACTGGCAAGTATGGGAACGAAGCCATCATTGTTTGGCGTCTGGATGCTGATGATTGGGCCGCTGCTGAGAACGGCAACGGAGGCTATGACTTTGTGTTGCCTGCCGAGTTCTTAACAAGTTCAAATGGCGGAGGGCTCTCTCACATTCGTGGTTTCAACAGGATCGCTAATGACACCATCCCCGAACCGGCGACCATGCTGGTTTGGACGGGACTTGGCCTGGTTGGGGCTGTCGTGGCTTACCGCCGTAAACGATAGCACCTCACTGCTTTCTGGATTCGATGTCTCAATACCAAAAGGTCCGTGGTTCGCCACGGACCTTTTTTATGCTTGGTCTTAAAGTCGCCAGCTCCGCTACCGCGTTTGTTCAGCCCGCTGCAACGTGGTAGCGACTCGCGATCTCCTGCTTTGGTACCAGGTGAGCACCGCAATCCAGAACATCGCGTGCATCAGCACTCCCGAGGCGAGCTTCAGCAGGTACATCGGGTACCCAGCCGATGGTAATGAGAGTGTCGTGGTGAGCAGGTGCAGCGGGGCGAGCAAGAAGCAGTAGATCTCGAATTCGGGACTTCCCTCTCCGAATAGTTCCCCGAATCGGCCATAGCGCGCCCAAGCGGCGAAGCTCACCAGCAGCCACGTGCATGCTCCCATCGCGAGCCCCTTTCCCCACGCAACGCGCCAGCGCCGTTTCTCTGGCTGGGTACCTGACGTCGATGGGGATTGGTAGGGATTTGCCATTCGCTCGATTCTAATGCATGTTGCCCATCCATGTTCTGTCTAACTCCTGGTTCAGAAAATCTAGCGAGCGTGGTCGCCTTGGAAATGCACTGAAAGTGGCCGAAGTTCGCAAGTTTTTGCTGGGAAATGGCCACTGAGGGTGATCTAATGAACATGTGTGTGTTATCTGTTGTTCGTGGTCAGTCGTTCGTTGTTGGAGAATGGAATGAGCTAGCAGTGTGAGTGTTTTATTGAATGCCAGTATCGACGCGCAGGCGAATGGTTGCCCGCGTGGCCGTTCGCTGCTGCGCGGTTGTTAAAGCTGTAGGCTTTAGGCTGTAAGCAGTAGGCTGGAAGCTTCCCTCGGCATGACATTCCGCATTCAGAACTCCCAACCCCCAACTTCCAACCAAAATAGTTTCCCATGGGTGGGAATCTATTTTGGGCAACTATCGCGGAGGTGTTGATGTAACTCTCTATTGGTAAACGACTTGCGATTGTTTCCCCGCTCGAAAATAGATTCCCACTCGATGCGTTTTTGGGAATGGGAATCTATTCGCAGCCGAAAAGCACTGGTTTTGTAGAGTGCGTGAAGATTCAATTTTCCCATCGGTGGGAAAATTGGGAATCTATCGCGAGCATCGCTTGGTTGGGGGAGGATTTGGCATCGCTGGAAGCTTGCCGAGTCTTCCTCGCTTGCACTGCTAACCAGTCGAGTCATAAACCGGATAGAATTCGGAAAAATGTCCGTTAGATCGCACCTGGCTGCGCCGTCTTCTAGAGAAGCCTACCCGTCGAGGCGGGGGGATCTAACGCAAGTCTCATTCGTAGTCTCTCCAGAGTCACAGTTTGCTAGTGTCTCATCCAAGGAATCCTCGCTCCATGTTGCAAAGAGACGAAGAATTTGTGACCTGCTTGATCGAGATGCAGCCTCGCTTGTATGGGTACATCCTGTCGCTCGTGGCCAACTGCGAAGATGCGGACGATCTGGTGCAGCGAACTAACGTCGTGTTGCTACGCAAACAGTCGCAATTTCAGACAGGCACCGACTTTTGGGCGTGGGCCAAGCAGGTCGCTCAGTTCGAGGTTCGAGGATTCCGCAAGGAGCTCGCCCGGAACCGGGTGATTTTGAGCGATGAGCTGGTCGCCCAGCTAACGCAGGAAGAGAGCGAGTTTGTCCGCGAACCCGACGCGGCCAAGGCCGATTTGCGAAAGTGCTTGGGCAATCTCTCGCGGGCGCGTCGTGAGTTGCTCGAGCGCCGCTACAGTGGAACCGCCGTGGCCAACTTGGCCAAGGAGGTAGGGCGTACCGCGGCTGCACTGTCGCAGGAGCTTTATCGCATGCGTGCGGATTTGGCCAAGTGCATTCGGTATCGCTTGTCGCAAGATCGTACGTGAGAAAGGACGCCGAGATGGACAAGCCGAACGGGCCCAAACAGCAATTGCAGGCTTTGTTGATCGACCTGCTCGGCAGCGGACTCCGCCCCGACCAGGTGGCAGAACTCAACGAACTGCTGCTGGAGCATCGCGAGTTGCGGCAGTTCTATAGCGACTATCTCGCCACGCACAGCTGTTGCGACACGAGCTGAGTGGACGGAGTCTGCCGGAGTCGATTGCTGATGAAATCGCACTCGACCTGGAAGAGCCGGAAGAGATCGAAGGCAAACTCGATGGTCGCCTGGCGGGCATCGCCGACCTGCTGGAGGAAGATCAGGAGATCGAAGCAAGAAAACGAGCGGAGCAACGGCGCCGCGATGCCGAAGTAGCAATGGCTGAAGAGGAACGTCGCCGGCGCATGGAGAAAATCGCGAAGCGTCGCGTCAACCGCCGGCCCGAGCCGATTGAGATTCCGCGAAGCCTGGCCTATGCAGTAGCGGCGGCTTTGGTGATCGCGGCTTACCTCGGCGTCTCGCAGTTCATGGCGAATCAAGAGTCGCCTGTAAATCCTGGGCCTGTCGCCGAAGAGTCGGCAGTGCCAGCACCGACATACCTGGCGTGGATCACCGACTCGGTCGACGCGAAGTGGGAGATACCTGATGCCATGTTGCCAGTTGGCGATCCGCTTCCGGAAGGTCCATTGAAGCTCTCCGCAGGAGTCGTGGAGCTTGAGACGCAAAGTGGTGCACAACTAGTGGTGGAAGCCCCCGCCAGGTTTCGGGTGATGAGTGGAGATCGGTTGCGGTTCGATTCCGGGCGAGTCGTGGGGCGGATGCCTTACGCCGAGGCGAATCTTACCATCGAAACCCTCGGTGGAACCGTGCGGGACTTGGGCACCGAGTTTGGTGTGGTTTGCGACGTACGCGATCAAGCATTGTCGGTCCACGTGTTTGAAGGTGAGATTGAGTTAACCAGCTCAGGCGAGCAGTCCTCCGATGCAGACGAGCTACACGCCTCGAACTTAATCGCAGGCGACTCCGCAGAGTGCAGTAGCCGTGGCGGGGTGCAGCTGATCGACAACCTGAATGAAGAACGCTTTGTCCGCAGTGTCGCGGAAACGGCAAAAATCCACTATCCCAACGGCCCATATCCCGATCGGTTCCCGCCGGTGACCGACGACTTGGTGCTGTGGCTCGCGGCCGATGGCATCGTGGGCAAAGACCAAGACGATCGCGTGTGGGCGTGGGGCGATTTGCGAGTCGGCGACAACTCGATGGCCGACGACGCCTGGCAGCCAGAACAAGCTAAACAACCGCTTTGGATTGCCGATGCCATTGGTGGTAAGCCCGCGCTGCGATTCGACGGCAAAACAACGGAGATGGCGACCAATCCCTTCACCACCGCCGACAACCAAAGCGTGTTTGTGGTGACTCAAATCGATTTCGTCAAAGCCCAGCCGTTAGCAAAAGCCAGCACGCAGTTTGGATTGCATCTGTTGAACTATCATGGGCCGCCACACATCGTGCTGGAGTGCACCGAGAACCAAACGCTTCGGGGGCGAGTGTTTTCAGGCTCGGGGGATGGTAACGGGGTGGATGTTGCCGCTGAGAGCCGTGTATTTATGGGAAGTGCTGCGGTGGTGCTAGCGTATGTGTACGACCATAGCCAAGGGGAAGCACGGATGTACCAAAATGGAGAGTTGGTCAGTACCGGCGAAGCCTCGGTGTCGGTTGGGATTCGATCGTCCAAGACAATTGGATGCCATTACAACTCGAAGGCTTATTTTGTCGGCGACATTGCCGAGATTGCCATCTACAACACCGCACTCAGCGACAGCGACACACGTGATGTGGCCGTTTACTTAGGCAAAAAATACGCGGTGGATGTGCTGACTCCGTGAAACCCTAGGTATCAGGTAACCCAATAAGAATAATTTTACAGATTGTGCGTTGAATCCGTCGCGTTCGCGCCGTTTATGAGTGCGCAGATGCACGTCTTGTCAGTGGGGCCTGCTTTTCATCTTTGATTTTCAGCTATTTGCAACTGAGGAGTCGACCAATGAACTTGAGAAAGATCAGTTACTTCGTGCTTGGCCTGATGTTCCTGGTAAGCAGCGAGCCGGCGAACGCCGGAAAAATCCTGTTTACTTCCGACTTCGATGGCAACTCTGGAGCCGCGGTGCTGCCTGATAACACCGACAACACGACCGGAAGCAGCACGGTAACGATCAACGATTGGTCACTCGACTCGACGGTGTCCACTATATCGGACCTCACAGCCATCAGCACTGGCGACAGCGGAACCCTCGGCGGCTTTGCTCAACTCGGCGGTGGAGATCGTCCCTACGCAAACCCTGACAATCTGTATCTTTCTCGCAATCACAACACCGACTCCGACCGCAGCACCTCGCAGCGCGGCTACAGCCTGGATTTCACGCTGGATTCCGATCAAGAGCTGATCGAACTCACCGTAGTGTCTGGGCATACGAACAACACAGCATTGCAGGATCAAGCGTTTGCGTCGGATCTCGTGTTCGAACTCTCCGGCGGATCCTTGGCTAGCTCGATTACCGGAGTGTCGACGGAAGACTATGGCACACTGCCCGATTACCACGAGGTGACGTTCGACCTGTCGGGCGTGGCCTTGGGGGCCGGCACTTATACGCTGGATGTCTATCAAACCAACATGCCCGGCGGTGGTGCCTACGCCATGTACAACGGCATCACCCTCGAAGCAGTCCCCGAGCCTGGAACGCTGTGCTTGGCAGTGGGACTCGTGGTCTGCGGCATTGGGCTCGTAAAGCGTCGGTAGCAGGAGCTGCCACGCGATGGATGAATCATGGCGCGGACGCTCGATGGAGAGTCCGCGGCCGAAGCTTCGATTCGACGGAGAGTGCAGGGTAGGTATCCTGCGCAGCTTTTCAGTTATTCTTTTGCGACGATCAGAACAGCGCGGACCCGATATGCTATCCCTAATTAGTCGTCTCGTCGTCATGCTACTCCTCGTGGTGGGATCAGCGTGCGCGACCAACGCCCAACAGCCAAACATTGTGCTGTTTCTCGTCGACGACATGGGATGGCAAGACACGTCGGTTGAGTTTCATAGCAGCCGCACTGTGTGGAACGACCTGTACAACACGCCCAACATGGAGCGGCTCGCCGCCCAGGGCATGAAATTCACCAACGCCTACGCAGCCAGTCCGGTCTGCAGTCCGACGCGCACGAGTCTCATGACCGGCCAGAACCCCGCGCGGTCGCGGATTAGCGATTGGATCGGGCATGGCATCTCGCAGAACTCCGTGTTGCGATCGCCCGATTGGAATACCGTCGGGCTGCAACCTCGCGATGGCAATGCGACGCTACCAACCATTCTAAGCAATGCCGGGTATCGCACTGCCCATGTGGGGAAGGCCCACTTCGGCGCGGCTGGCACGTCCGGCTCCGATCCAACGACGCTGGGCTTCGAGATTAACCGCGGCGGAAGCCAAATCGGCACGCCCGATGGCCAAGGGAGCGGCGGGCGGTACTTTGGGCCATTCCCTGCGTCGACCATGCCAAACCTCGGCGCGTACGGCGAAGGCGACTACATCACCACCGCACTAACGGCCGAAGCCAACGCGGTAATCGATCAGGCGGTCGACGATCAGGTTCCGTTCTTTATCAACATGGCCCACTACGCCATCCATGCACCGATTGGAGGGCAGGGCGATCCGACCATCGTCGGCGACTACCAAAGCATCGGCCGGCCGAATCCCGAAGACGACTACGCGGCGATGATTGCCTCGATGGATAAAAGTCTCGGCGACATCCTCGACAATCTCGAAGCCGAAGGCGTGGCCGACAACACGCTGGTGTTATTCATGTCCGACAACGGCGGCTTGTCCTATAGTTCGCGAAACACCAGTGGGGTGCAAACCGTCGAGACCCTCGCAGGCGAGAATGTCTCGGTCGACTACAGTGCGAACAACCATAATCGTCCCGTCCGCAGCGGCAAAGGCACCGCCTACGAAGGAGGCACCCGCGTGCCGATGATCGTCGCCTGGGCTGGCCAGCAGGCGGGCGCGGAGCCGTTGCATGCTTCGTTGCCGATTGCACCGGGCTCGACGAGTGACACTCCCGTCATTAGCGACGACTTCTTTCCCACACTGCTGTCGGTCGCCGGAGTGCCGAACTCGCAGCAGTATGTCGTGGACAATCTAGGGAATCGCCTGATCGATGGCAACGATCTAACGCCGCTCCTCAGCGGCGCGGAGACCTTCGAACGCGAAGGCGAGATCGTATTCCACTACCCGCACCAATGGACCAGTTTTAGTACTCCCGCTGGGGTCGAGCCGTTTACAGCAATTCGCAAAGGGGACTATCGCCTGACTTATTTCTACGGCGACGGTCAACTCGACGGCCAAGGTCCCGATCCTCGGCTGGAACTCTACGACCTCACGAACGACCTCGGCGAAACAACGAACCTGGCCGAGACGCATCCCAATACGCTTCGCGACCTTTGTAACGCGATGGTCGCTTATCTCGACGAGGTCGACGCTCAGCTGCCAATCGTTCGTGCGACGGGTGAATTGGCCGAGCTGCCGAGCGTGATTCACCACGTGCTCGGCGATTTGAACAACGACGACCAGATTACCATCGACGACTGGTTGCTGTTTCGACCTGCGATGAATCAATCGATCATCGCCAGTAACCGCATCGAGGCCGAAGACCAGGGCGACTTGAACTTCGATCTGGTGATCGACCGCTACGACTTTTTGCTTTTCAAATCGGCCTACAACGAAGCGAACGGAGCCAACGCTTTTGCAGCGGATTCGGCGCGCGTGCCAGAGCCGAGCACTGCCGTACTTTTCACCTTGGGAACAGCGGGCATCGCTTGTTGGACGCATCGGCGTTCCAGTGGTTCAGAGCTTGCAACCCCTACCGTAAGTCGCAGCAAGCCAGCCCTCTCTGTTTCTCCAACGTCACCTTGGTAAGGATCGACATCATGACTGCTTTCGCAAGACACGCTGGTGCCATCTTGTGTGGATGTGCCGCTGCCATTCTCGGGGGTGCATCCTCGCAGGCGATCACCGTGAGCATCAATCTGCATCAAACCACAGCGGCCGATCAGGAGAACTACACGGTCGATGCTGCGGATGCGGCGGGCATTGTGCCGGCTACCAATTGGAACAACATCGGTTTTGAGTTCGGCAACCTGGCCGATGCGACCACGGGGGCGATTTCGGTGAACGACAGTTCCGGGGCAGCCGCGGCGACGTTTACCTCGTCCTTGGGGACTGCCTACGTGGGGAACAACTTTGCGGTCACCGGCATACTGGCTCCCAAGTCGCCCAATCGCGACTTCATGCACTCATATTTGAGCTTCGACGGGGCCGATGGCGATGGTCCCGAAGACGTCGGCAACTTGACCATCAGTGGACTCGGCTCGGCGTTTACGAACACCGGTTACAACGTGATTGTCTACTCGGATGCCGACCAGATTAATCGTCGTTTTCTGATCACCGTTGGCGGCACCACCAAGTCGATCGACGACGGAGGAACCTTCGACGGATTGTTTGTCGAAGGGAACGACGTGGAGTTCAGTCCCGCCACCGGCAGCCAAGAAAACTATGTGGTCTTCAGTGGACTCACCTCCTCGACCTTTACACTCGATATGTTTTCGTCTCCAGGGCGGGGAGCCGTGAATGCGATTCAAATCACAACCGATCCGGTTCCTGTTCCGCACCCAGTACTTCAGATCGACCGAACGACAGGCACCATCGACCTGGTGAACATGACGGAATCGCCGGTTGCCATTAAAGGGTACTCGATCACATCCGCGGTGGGGGCCCTCGATCAATCGGCCTGGCAGACCGTGTCGGACAACTACGACCAGAGCGGCGACGAATCGATCGACGCTAACGAAGAGTGGTTCGTTTTGTCCGATCCTGGTAGCACCACCGATTTTTCCGAAGCCAGCATCAACGGCGGAAACCTCAACAACCCGGGCACCCTTCGCCTGGGCGAAGCTGGCGCCTGGATCGGCAACCCCAGCGAAGACCTGCAAATCGAGCTGCTCTTGGCCGATGGTTCGTTGTTGCCGACCATCGTATCGTTCGTCGGCAACGACGGTGCAGCAATCGACGCGGCCGACCTGAATGCCGATGGCACCGTCGACGCGGCCGACTGGCTGGTGCTGCGGGGCAATCTCAATAGCGGAATGCTCTCGCCCACCTCTTCGGTCGCACAGCTTTTCCAGGCTGGCGACAGCGACAGCGATTTCGATGTCGACCGGCTCGATTTCCTTGCTTTCAAAGATGCGTACATCGCCGCCAACGGGGCCGCGGCATTTGCGGCCTTGTCGCAGCCGGTGCCGGAGCCTGCTACCTGGCTCACGATGCTCCTCGGCGGCGCACTGCTGATGGTTGCCTGCCGCTCGAACCTTTGGGTTACACCTCGCGCTCGGTTGAATATCAGAAAGAATGCCATGAGTTTGCCAAATCCACTAACCATGATCGCAGCCGTAGCCGCGGTGGTTGCCACCACGCTCAGTGCGGTTGCTCAAGATGAAGTCGTGTTCAGCTCGGCCTTCGATGCCAACACCGGGGCGTTCATCTTCTCGGGCAATACCGACAACACCAACGGTAGTAGCACACTCAACATCAACGACTGGAGTACCGCCGCGTCGGTCTCCTCGATCTCTGGGCTCACAGCCATCAGCACCGGCGACAGCGGCACTCTAGGTGGGTTCGCCCAAACCCAAAATGGTGCAGGTGCTTATGCGAATCCTGATGTGGTCTATCTCAGCCGCAACCATAACGTTGACTCCGATCGCACCACTTCGAAGCGAGGGTATAGTTTCGACTTCTCGCTGAGTTCGGGGTGGGATCTGACGACGTTGACCGTCGCGTCGGGACACACCAATAACACCGGTCAGCAGGACCAGTCGTTCACTTCGGATCTGATTTTCGAGCTGAGCGGCGGAAGCCTTGCCAGTCCAGTGACGGGCACCGCGGCCGAAGACTACGGAGTCGCCCCCGCGTATCACTCCGTAGAGTTTGATGTGAGCGCGGTTTCGCTCGGCGCGGGCAACTACACGGTGAGTGTCTACCAGACCAACATGCCCGGCGGCGGTGCCTACGCAACGTACGACGGAATCACGCTCGAAGGTTTCCTCGACGATGGATTGCCTAACCAATTGGAGTTGGTAGTCGACAGCACTACCGGTGCGGTTCGCCTGCAGAACAACACCGGCGCACCCGTGGCGATCGACTACTACGAAATCCGCAGCCCCGAGGGGGACTTGGTGGTGGGGTCCGCTGCACCTGGCGATTACAACAGCGATGGAACCACGAACCTGGCCGACTACACCGTGTGGCGCGACAACCTCGGTAGCAACGGGCCCGCAGGCGATGGCACCGGCGACGACATGAGTGGTACCCCCGACGGCGACGTCGATCAATTCGACTACGAGTACTGGAAAGCCAACTTCGGAGCCACTTCCGGCGACGGTGGTTGGTTCAGCCTGCAAGATCAGGACGTTGACGGTAGTGGACCTGCTGGCGATGGTCTTGGTTGGGAGGAGGGCGACAGCGTGTCGTCGTCGATTCTATTTGAAGCCGTGCTGGCGGAGAACGGGTTTGAGATGCCGGTGGATGCCGACTACAGCCTGGGCAATGCTTTCTCTCCTGGTGGAGCTGCCAACTTGATCTTCGAGTACCACCTGGTCGGCGGCGGAGCAAACTTCGTACAAGGCGGAGTGAATTACACCGCGTCGGGCTCGCTCGACACCAGCGCAGTTCCAGAACCCCACGCAGGAGTTCTGATGATGCTTGCCAGCGGAGTTGTGTTGTTGTTCAAGCGAGCGAAATCGTCTCGCTTCTCGATCATTGCATCCGTACTGTTAGTCAGTGGGATCGTCGCTTGGGCGTTTGCGGGCAGCGACGCCCAGGCGGCGGTTACCAACGACCGCTTCTATCAGCTTGGCGACGATAGCCTGGAGAATCCTAACTCTGGTGTCGAGATGGGGACCAACAATTCCGCGCCGCTTCCCAGTGGCGACACGGCCGACACCATCGGCAACGGCACCGGAACGTATGCCGATCTCGATGTGTTTGGCCCGACCTATCAGAACGTCGGAGCGATCGGCGTCGGACGCTCTGGCTGGGGCGCCCGATTCGATGGCGTCGACGACCGCCTGCAGGGGGTGTCGCTCAACTTTCCGGAAACTTCGAACACGCCTGACAACTACACCGGCATTCTTGGACATGGGAGTCAAGGCTGGGTTTATCCGGAGAAATTGACCGGTTCGTATCAGCAGATCATGTACGACACAATCCTCACCGGCGGCGTTGCTATTAACTCCGCAGGGCAGTGGACCCAAACCAACTCGCAGCACGGAAACGGCGACGATGGCATTGCCCCCGTGCCGGCAACGGTAAGCGTGCCGGCCGCGAACACCTGGTATCACTACATGCACCAGAACTATCCCTCTAGTGACGAAGGCACCCCCACGGTCGTGCCAGGCACCGGAACGATTCGTAACACTTACAGCGTGGTTTACATCGATGGTATCGCAGTGTCGGCGAACAACGATACCATTGTCGACTTCTCTGCGAGCGGAATCACCACCTCCTCCAATTCACTGGTTATCGGAGCCTCTGAGATTCCCGACGCGACTCCTCCCGTGTATGGCAACTTCTTCCAAGGCGTGATCGACGACGTGGAAATGTACGTGTATGGCGATAATTCGAGCCAGGGGGGACAAGACTACGGGACGTTTGATCTGTTCTCCGACAACGAATGGATTGCTAGTCAGATTGCTGCGGGTCCGCTCAATGGCACCCTGCTCGCTGGCGACGTGAACCGCGATGGCGTCGTCAACGGCAATGGCCTCGGCCCGGCCAGCAGCGACGACGTCTCTGCCTTTGTTGATGGTTGGCTACGCGAGAAAGTTCTGCAGGGAACTCACAATAGCGTACGCGTCGGCGATTGGGAGACCTGGGGCTGGGGCGATTTCGATCACGACGGTCGCGTATCGCTGACCGACTGGGAGTTACTCTCCCGGAATCATCCTAATAGCGAGAACTTATCCCTCGGCGCGTTGCTGGCGGCCAGTAACGTTCCTGAACCGTCCTCCATTCTGACCATCGGACTTCTGACAACCTGCGGCTTGATCGTTGGCTACCGCACCCGGCGGTAGTTTGTTTGCTTGCAGAGTGTCAGCGAGAGCAAAACCTGAAGGAGTCATTGCTATGTTTCGACGCGAAGCTTCTGATCGACCAGCGGCATTTACGCTCGTCGAACTATTGGTCGTCATTGCCATTATCGGCATCTTGGTTGCTCTGTTACTGCCAGCAGTGCAGTCCGCCCGCGAAGCGGCCCGCCGGACTCAATGCAAGAATAACTTAAAGCAGATTGCTTTGGCCTCGTTGAGCCATGAGGACACGCATGGTTTTCTGCCGAGCGCGGGATGGCATTGGAACTGGGTTGGCGATCCCGACCTGGGATATGGCGCAAGTCAACCTGGAGGATGGATCTACAGTATTCTTCCATACATCGAAGCGGGCAATGTTCGCGACATTGGTGCTGGTTTAACCGGTCAGCAGAAACGCGACGCTGCAGCGCAAGTCTGTCAGACCATCATCGATGGATTCAATTGCCCTAGCCGCCGACCTCCCAGCCTGTTGAAACCATGGCAAACGCCGCTGACGACGATCATCAATGCCAGCCAGGCCGACGTGGTGATGCGCTCCGACTACGCGATCAATGGTGGTTCTCGCTTTGGGAGTCTGGCCGCTCCTTCGTCGCTGGCTCAGGCGGAGAATTTCAACTGGCCCGAACCATCGCAGTACACCGGCGTTGGCTTCAAGCGGAGCGAAGTCGCCCTGCGATCGATTACCGATGGTCTCACCCACACCTACCTGGTGGGCGAGAAGTACATCCAACCGCAGAACTATCAACTCAACGATCCACCCGGCGACAATCTGTCGATGTACGTCGGCTACGACACCGATACGGTGCGGTGGGTCAGTTCCAACAACACGAACCTCGACCAGGTGATTCCTCCGCAGCAGGATCGCGAAAACTGGCAGAATGTCGAAGGCTTCGGCAGTCCTCATCCTGCCGGCATGCACATGGCTCTCTGCGACGGGTCGGTGACGCTCATTGCCTACGACATCACCAGGGCAGCCTACCTGAACGGCGGCGAACGGGCTGATGGACGTATCGGCGACGAGGGACCACCTACGATCGGCGGGGGCCCTGTCCGGTAATTCGGTGTTCGCTTCAGCTGTTGCCGTTTCACGTTCTGACTTATTCGACCGTAAGAATAGCCATGCAACTACATCGTTACTTTCTCTGCCTGGGCGTGCTGTTGGGTGTCGCTGCGGGGTGTCTCGATCGTCCGCCGGCGGTGTCGAAACCCGACTGGGACCCTGCGGACTCCGCCCAGCAGGCGGTGAGCGATGCCGATGTGGATGGCGACCAAAAGCTCTCCGCCAAAGAGCTAAAGGCCTATCCCGCCCTCTCCGGTATGGTCGGTGAGTTAGACAAAGATGGCGATGGGGCTTTGACCGTTGCCGAGATCGAACCCGAGTTCGAGCTGTGGGCCGACCGCGGCGCAGGGCTCCGTTCCCTTAGTTGCAGCGTGATGTACAAAGGGCGTCCGCTAAATGGCGCGACCGTGGAGTTCGAACCCGAGTCGTTCATGGGCGGAAGCATCCAGCCTTGCACTGGTGTAACCGACGAATCGGGTCGGGCACGGATGAGCATCGACAAGCAGTATCTGCCCGACGACATGCAAGACCTGCCGGCCGTGCATCTGGGGTTCTATAAGGTGCGAATCACCCATCCAAGCATCGATCTCGAAGCGAAGTACAACGATTCCACCACCCTCGGCGCGGCAGTCAGTCCGACGGTCAGGGAAGTAGTGCTCAAACTATAGCAGCGTCCAATTCACAGAAGCGAGGTCAAACATAAGACACTCATTAGTAGATGATCATGGAGAGATAATGTCTGCGAGCTTCACCCGCTGAAAGGTCATGTGTGCCTGACTTCCTTCGTAGAGGATGCCAATCGTGTCGCGATCGATTATCGACAAGCAAGAGTAGCCGGCCGAGGGATTCTCGTCGAGAAGCACTTGGTGAGCAGGATCCCAAGTAACGCCAGCATCGTTGCTCGCTTTGATCGTCATCCGTCGGCGACTGGTGAGATGATTGGGATTGGAGAAGAACAGCCAGCCAGCCGCTGAATCTTGTTTTATGCTATTACCCTGCAGCAGACTCGCCATGCAGGCACGTGGTTCGATCAGCGTGGAACGCGACGACGAATGCTCGTGCCAGGTTTGGCCCAGGTCGGTTGAGATCGCGACCACCCGCCGAGGCTCCCGGTTGTAGCGACAGTTCAGCATCAACACGCCCGGCTCTACTTCGACCACCTGGGCTTCGGTGGTGTCGTCGAACGCACCGGTTCCGATATTCCAGCTATCGCCATGGTCGCGGCTGTACAGAATCGTCGACCGCGGCAGCCGGCGATTCGCGTTTGTGTCTTGAAACTGAGCCGCGAACACCAGGGTACCATCTTGCATCGTGATGCCCTTGCCAGGACCTTGCAGCAGCAGGCACCACTCGGGCAGCTTGACCTGTTCGGTGATGTTGATCGGTTCCGACCAGCTGCGGCCATCGTCGTCGCTGCGGACAAGCATCAGCTGCCCGGTTTGCTGTGGATCAACGCCTGGTTGCGAACCATGCCAGGCGCGGTTGCCGTGACTCCACAGTGCAGCGACCCATATCGTGTTGGTAGTACGATCGACTAATACTGCGGGGTCGCCTATACCGTCGTACAGCCACTTCGGCGCGTCGCCCATGTCCATGATCACCTTCATCGGCTCCCACGTCTGACCACCGTCGGTGCTCCGCGACATGCCGACGTCGATGTCGCCAGGCAAGTCGCGCCCGCTACGCCGACGAATGTCGTAGACACCGATGAACGTCCCCTGGTTGGTAGTCGCCAAGCCGGGAATGCGGTAGGTGTGCACCCCATCGTCACCACGTCGGCGCACCGCCACGCCCATTCGCTGACCAGTAAGTGTAGCGGGAGAGTTTGGAGTCAGACTCGCACCATCGGACAGTTGAGCCTTGGTGAGCACGGAGTTCACTCGATGGTCGATGTTTGCCGTTTCATCTAACTGGTAGGCAACCCAAAAATAGTTGGCTCCCGAAGTAAGCGGTTGCTCGCCTTGGATAGTGACTAACTCAGCAGGCTGGTGTTCCTCGCCGAACGGGGTAGCTGCTGCGAAGGCGTTAGGATTGCCGCTAGCGGAGACTGAGGAGTCATTACCGGTATAGAAGACCTGTACTTTGGCGATATCCCCAAGATCAGTCGTACCAGCGGCAGAGAGTTGCAGGCTGGTAAGCGACGGAGCTAGTTCCTGAGTGCCATCCACGTTGACGCAGATGCGAGTGATCGCACTCCACTGCGCTCTGCATAACGCCGGCAGCGTCGGTTGATCGACGGTGATGCCGGTTGCCACCATCGGCTTTACGTCCACAAGATCGACATCGTCGATCAGTAGTCCGGTCGAGTCAGGGGTCGTTAGCAACATGCGAACCACAATCCGCTCGGC
This sequence comes from Aeoliella mucimassa, assembly GCF_007748035.1. Classification (NCBI taxonomy): domain Bacteria; kingdom Pseudomonadati; phylum Planctomycetota; class Planctomycetia; order Pirellulales; family Lacipirellulaceae; genus Aeoliella; species Aeoliella mucimassa. Next base: position 3,939,882 of record NZ_CP036278.1, on the reverse strand, counting down.
TTGACGCAGGGGGACCTCGACGTGAGTGAGGAATCCACCGACTCGGATCTTGTTGTCGCCCTTGTAGATCTCTATCCACTCGCCTTGCAGTTGCTGCTCGATGCGAAACCGGAAGGGATTGCGGGCCGTCCACCGCTCCGCCCAGAAACTGAGAATCTTGGGGGACTTGGTTTCCGATGTAGCTTCCAACTGGATACTTCGATTGTTCCCTCCAAGTATTCTCAAGCTTCGTTCGCCGGTACGCACATGCTCGGAGATGATTGCGGCATTCCCCGCATCGCAGCTCCAGAGGCCGGTCGGTGTCCTCCATCCCTGGACCTCTCCAAGCGGCAAGCCTTCGAACCTCTCGTCGCCCGCGATCTCTTTGGTTGTCGTATGTGCTTCACTACGAGGTGTTTCGGTGGCGATACTGCTGCGAACCGCCATGGCAAGCCCCAACAACAGCGTGAGCGTGATGAGAGCCTTTGCAAAGGTGCGCATGATGATCTCGTCGGGATAATGGATTAGGGACGCTTGCTGTCGAGCACTTTGGTGGTTTCGTTGTGTGCTGAATCCTCGAGTAGCTTCCAGCAGGTTAGCAGCATACGTGGCAGGTGAAACGGACCTTTCCAGAGGTTGCCTTTGAGCGGCACGCTCAGTCGCCCATCTCGGTGTAAGTAACCAAACCATTCGCCATGCTGTGGATCGGGGAAGTGCCGGTACGACCAGTCATGGACGAGCTGATGCCACTGCGCGTACTTTTCGTCGCCGGTCAGCAGGTAGGCGGCCAAGGTGGCAATGATTGTTTCGTTGTGCGGCCACCAGAATTTCATGTCGTGCCAGTATTCCTGAACCGGTAGGTGATAGACATCGGTGAAATAAAGCATTCCGCCATATTCGTTGTCCCAGCCACGTTGCCACATCCAGTCGAGCATGGTGCATCCCAACTCCACGAGTCGTGAGTCGTGGCGATGACGCCCTTCGAGCATGATGAACCAGGCGCCCTCGATGGCATGCCCAGGATTCAGCGTGCGACCGTCGAAGTGATTGATGATCTCACCGGTGTCGCTGACAGTTTCCATCACGCATTGAATGTCTGCTTTCAGGTGATACCGCTCGATGTCTTCGATGCTGCGATCAATCCACTCGTTGGCGACCTCCAAGCCGATGGAATCTCTCAGCTGCTGCGCCGTGTTGATCGTGATCATTGGGAAACCGAGCGATCGGGTCGGACGCACCTGGGTGTACTTCGCCTGATCGGCCGGCGGGGTCAGCGAGTGGGTGATGAACCGCTGGAAAGCCTGCGTTGCCTTAGCTGCATACTCATCGGAGTGGAGCGTTTGGGCTAGCTCGCCATAGGCAATCGCAGCAAAGCTCTCGGAGAACGCGTAGCGGCGCTTGCGGATCGGCTGCCCGTTGCGAGTGACGTGGAACCACATTCGGCCATCTGCCGGATCGAAGCAATGTTTGGTGAGGAAATCGGCCCCGTGCCTTGCAAGCTCAAGCCATATGTCCCGTGAGGGATTGTCTCGCAGTAGCTCGCAATTGGTCAGCTCGCCCAACAGCCAGGTGAAGCGGGCTTGTTGCCAAACCCCTTTGTCGGTGTCGATAACGGTTCCGTCTCGATCGAGGGCTGTGAGGAAGCCTCCCGATTCATGATCGACCGCGTGGGTGGTCCAGAAGGGAAGCACGTCTTCCAGCAGACCGTCGCGGTAGATTCGTGTCAGGTGTTGTTGGTGGGCGGTGTTCATCTGGAGGCGTGCTCGAGCAACGACGCTTGTGGGGGGGTGTGAGGGGCAGGCGTGCGGTCGTACACGGTCAAGCCGGTAGGCATGGTCTGCCTAGCCCCTCCGGTGAGGCGGCTTACCACGTAACCTACTAGGAATGTGGTGATGGTGCCAATCCCGGCGTAGAGGAACCGGTTGATAGCGAGCGACTCATCGAGCATGATCCACAGCACCACCGCGAAGCCGGCCAACGCACCGACGAGTCCCCCCACGGCGTTGCCTTGGTGGGTGAGCATGCCGAGCATGAACAGTCCACACACAGCTCCACCGAAGAGCCCGATGATCGAGATGAACGCGTCGATCGCCATGGCGCTGCCGACCATGGTTAGCCAGCAAGCGGTCAAGGTGCCGGCAATGCCGATCGAAGCGGTGACGACGCGGGCCAGTCGCAAATAGCCGGAATCGGTGCGACAGATATGCAGCGGCATGCAAAAGTCGGTCACGATGGCGGTTGCGGTGCTGTTCATGCTGGTGGAAATCGTCGACTGGGCGGCGGCAAATACGCCTGCGACTACTAAACCGGCAATGCCAGCGGGCAGTTGATTGGCGATAAACAGCGGAAGTACCGAGTCGTTTCGCATGCCGACGTCGAGCAGCGCTGGATGGGCCTTGTAGAACACGTACAAGGCAGAACCCATCGCAAAAAACAGGCTGCTACCAAATACGCCCATCCAGGCAGTGGTCCACATCGCCTTGCGGGCGTCGGCTTCGTCTTTGGTGGTCAGGTAGCGCTGCACGACCGCTTGATCGGCCGTGTAAGAGTAAAGGGAACCGAAAAACTGGCCAAGCAGCACCACCCAAACCGTAGTTGTCGCCCAGCTACCCCAGGAGAAATCGAGATCGGCCAGATGGAGCTTTCCATCTCGTACCGCAGTATCGACCGTGGTCGAAAGACCTCCCTCGACATTGAACACGACGATGCCCAATGCGACAAGCAAACCGCCGAGCAGCACGAGTGTCTGAATGGCATCGGTCCAAACCACCGCTTCCACACCGCCAAGCGTGCAATAGATCACGCTCAAGACACCCATCAAGATCACACACTCCAAAATCGAAAGCGGGGTGATCGCCGCCAGCGCCAACGCGGGCAGGTACATGACGATCGCCATGCGGGCCAGCTGAAACAAGATGAATTGCAGGCTGGCAAGCATCCGCACCGGCTTACTGAAGCGGCGTTCCAGATACTCGTAGGCACTCGTGGCATCGATGCCGCGGAAGAAGGGTATCACCAAGTAGACCACGATCAGAGCGATGGGCAAAATCGTGAGCTGGGCAAGGTAGTACTTCCAATCGGTCGCGTAGGCCTTCGCAGGCAAGGCGATAAACGTAATGGAACTTAGCATCGTGGCAAAGATGCTGAGCCCGGCGACCCAGAAGGGAACTCGCTGGCCGCCGCGAAAGTAATCGTCGGTGGTCTTCATGCGAGTGGCAAAAAAGCCACCTACCGCGAGCATGCCGAGCAAATAAACGCCAAGCACCGAGTAGTTGAGCATTCCAAAGCTGGCGGTGGAGCTCTCGATCGCAAAAGCCTGCACCTTATTGGTTCGCACACCCGGTTTAATTTCGCCACTGGGGATCACGAAGCGATCGCCCCAGCGAGTGATACCGGTAGTGACTACCCCCAATGGCATCGGCTCGGCGACCGACCATGTATCGGTGATCGTGTGATAAGCGAGTACCGTATTGGGAAACGCCGGCCGCTCGTCGAGAGGAAGTGTAATGTACCTGCCGGTCGACCCGCTCAGCACGAGCAGATGACTCTGGCCAATTCCCACTCCCACGCCTGCAGCGACTGGCCAGCGAGATTGGGCGAACGGAGAAGCATCCACGGTTTTTCGTGGGTCCGGAACCACCGGCAAATCGGCGATACGAAACCACTGGTTCGCAAGCGGATCGTAACGATACGCGTCGGTGAAGTGTTCAAAATGCTCGAGGTCGGGCGAACCATCGGGTTGAAAGCGAGGATTCGAACCGCTGATGACAAACAGGTTTTCCTGTCCGGAACCGAGTTGCTGTACTGCGACCACGCACTTGTGTCGCGCTGAACCTGGGTAGGCTGGCAAGTCTTTGTTCCAGGTGGGGGCGGGAGAATCGTCGGCGTGATCAAGGTTGAGCGACCAGAAGACTTTTTTGTCGAGCCGATCTGAACCGTCCGAACGTACCGCACCGGCGACGAACACTGTCGAGCCGATCAATCCACCCGACAAGTAGCTTACCGGTTCAGGCAGCGGTGGAAGCGACTCGACCTGCACCTGCTGAGCAACTGGGGTCCAGGTCAATCGGTAGACGTCTCGAATTGGGGTGCCATCTTCTTCGCCGCCGACGAGGAGCAGTCCGCTGGGACAACTCACAGCGGCACCATAGGCAATGCGTTTGGGCAATTGTCCACCCACGAGCCATGCATCGGCCGGTTGGCCTTCGGCGGTGTGGGTGAGCACGAAGATCGTGTCGTGCCATTGCTTGGGGTCACCGGCCCAAGGTGGTCCGTCCGGGAAGTTTGCCCCGCCGGCGACGATCAAGGCATCGTTGTGCACACCCACCGCAGGCCCGCCGAAACCATGATCGTCGGGTAAAGGTGGCAACTGTTGCCAGACGATATCGGCGGAACCATGACTCATGAATCCAAAGAGAACGCTGGCAAGCATGCATCTGGTCGCCACACGACAACACCAGAGGAGAGTAAGATGCGAGTTCACCATGGTCCATCGATGGAAAGATGTATGCTGCTATTGCCGGTGCGACTGTCGTGTGGATCTTCTACGAGGACGCCTGAGTCTTGGAGTTGGCGCCGTCGCGATTCCAGTGCGTAGCCGGAACGGGAGCTTTGTGATTGTTCGATGGCTCGTACGAAGTGGTATCGTCGAATGGAAATCCAATATCGACCAGGCGTTGAATGATCTCGCCCTTTTGATTCGGATGCAACTTCTGAAGCGGCTCGCGGACTCCTCCGCAGTCGATATCGAACAGCTGCATCACGGCCTTGGCGGCGACCAGGTATCCGTACTCTGAGAGGATGTTGACGACTTCCACGGTTTTCAGTTGCAAAGCGCGGGCCAGCGCGATGTTCCCCTCGTCGAAGGCTTGCACAATGCGATGGGCGTGGGGAGCCATGTAGTTGTAGGTGCTGCCAATCGCGCTGGGGGCACCCAAGGCGTAGCCAGCGAGCAGCGAATCGTCGTTGCCATAAAATAGGTCGAATCGCCCTTGGTCTACGTGCAAACATTCTTGCAGCTGCGCCAGATTGGGATTGGTGTACTTGACGCCTGCCAACGAAGGAATGCGCGCGGGGGCGGTTTCCAGGAACTGGGTGGTCGGCAGGTCGACGCCGGTCAGCTGGGGGATATCGTAGTAGTAGAATGGAGTATTGGGAGCCGCGCCGGCCACCGGGGCGAAGAAACCAATGAGTTCAGAGACCGACTTCGGCCGGAAATAGCAGGGTGCATGGGCCGAGATGGCATCGAGACCAAGCGACCCCGCATGGGCAGCAAGGTCGATGGCATCGCGTTGGCTGTTCGCGCCGACCTGAGCGATGGTCCTTAAGCCATGGTTGGGGGCGGCTTCGGCCCATGCTTCGGTGATTTCCATCCGCTCGCGAACCGAAAGCGACATGCCTTCGCCGGTGGATCCACACACAAACACCCCCGACACACCCGATCGACTCAGGTGGGCGGCAAGCTTGTCGAGCTGTCGCAGGTCGATCTGACCTTGGTCGTTGAACAGCGTGGGGGGCGGAGCGATTAAAGAAACTGGCATGAATCAACCTATCAAAACGGTAATATTCCGCTGCTGTAAAACAGCGAATTGAGTGTCGCATCGATTCGATGGAAAGGTGTCTGTTTGATCGTGTGGATACGCCGAGGGTACGTAAGCCAGTGAAGGCTTACTTCTCGAGGTTAAAGTCTTCGGTGGTCTGACTGCTGTCTCCCGTGATTTCCACGGTCAGCTCGCTCGTGCGATGGTACTTGTCTGGCAGGTAGTTAACGCGTGCGCCGGTTCTTCCGCCGGCGACCATCTCGCTACTTCCGCCATTGCCAGTGGTGTCGTAGGCCTCGATTTGCACTGAGTGTTTTCCCACGGGCACGCCACCTTTCGCGACCGCACGATAGTGGCCATCGACGATCGGAGCCCCCGACACCGGACCTTCGGTTCCTTCGATGGGATGGAAGCGAATCTCGCCATTCTGCACTGGGTTGCCATCGTAGGTTACATCGCCTTCGACGACGACTTTGTCGAGTCCGCCCGATTTTCCACATCCGGTAGAGAACGCTAGCGCCAGGCAAGCTGCTCCAAGCAGTCGGTAAACAGAGGTCATCGGAAGGTCGTTGTTAGAATGCATGGCATCGAACGTGTGAAAGTGCAGGGCGGTATCACTGTTAGCGAGTAGCGGCCGTGGAGATTAGCGAACAGGAGGCCCAACTACATCTGGGCCGATGATGCCGATCGCCGTGTCGTCGGAGATGGCTTCGCCGTCGGCCCGCGTGGCGAACGCGTGCAACACGTCTTGATTGATGTCTTCGTCCAGGAACCGAACACTTCCGTCGGTGAACAGAAAGTGGCATCCGCCTGGATGGAAACTTGAGAATCCCACCTCGGTGTAGTACTCTTGGTGGCGATTGCCTCCATCACCATCAAACGGATCCAAGCCATCGTCGCGCCCGCCGGGGAGCGAACCAAAGGGGTTGATACCGCGACTCACGTCTTGCAGGTTCCAGCCAACCCAGGTGTGGCCAATCCACGCTTCGCCAAACGAAGGGTGTCGCCCCTTACCACCGGTGACCTCACCAACGATCAAGGTGCTGCTGGTACCATCGGTGCAGTCTTTCACTTTAAGGGCACGCTTGTTGATTAGCATGCCGCGGGCGTTCTTGCGACACTTCGAGATCGTGCCATCTTCGATCCACAGAAACGCCCCTGCCACGCCAGCCATGTTACTGCGGCGGCAGTCGTCGTTGGGCCCTGGCCCCACGTTGTAGCCACTGGAGACCTCCACCCACTTGGTGTCGGAAGGATCACTCGGGCACAAAAAGGCTTCGATGAGTAGCCCGCCGATTTCTCGCATGCCGGGATCGATGACGTTGCCTTTCGCCCCATCGGCAAAACCATCGAAGGCGTTCGTTTGCTCGATGTAAGGGAGCAGTTTCGCTCCCCATCCTGGAGCATGATAGTAGGTCGGCGTGAGTTCGTTGATCTGTCCTTCGGGGAACTCGCCATGGGTTGCATGGTAATTGTGCAGAGCGACGCCAATCTGGTGGAAGTTGTTCTGACACTGGCTGCGTCGAGCGGCTTCTCGGGCCGACTGAACTGCCGGTAGCAGCAAGGCAACCAGGATGCCGATGATGGCGATCACTACCAGCAACTCCACCAGCGTGAATGCGTTGCGGACCGTTGTCTTCAAGCGAGAGCGAAATCGTTTCATAGCGAACGTCCCTATAACAGGAAACCCTTGAAGTCGAGAAAATGGATAGGCTGCACGTCCAAGTAGGCCAATCGAGTCGAGCTGCGACAATGTCCGAAGCGTTGAAGTAGCATTCATCAAAGTGAGCGGAGTGACGCCAATCATGACGAAGCTGCTCGCAACGGAAAGTAGTTTGCCAAACGGGCGAAAAGAATGCTTGAGAATCGACGCAAATATTGTCATAATTTGCGCAATGCCTGAAGCTTGCTGTGTATGGTGTAGGTTTTCTGGTCGTATTCCTCGGTGAAGAACCAACATGCCCGCTGATTCCACTCTGCAACGACCAGTGTTTCGAGTCGGCCTGATTTTGCAGACCGGGCAGGAGTTCATGCGCGGCATCACGCGTGGCGTGTACCGATTTCTCCGCGTGAATCGTCATTGGCGTATCCAGGGCGAGGGGCAGTATCCCCTGTTGCAGTGGGAAGAAGTCGCCAACTGGAAAGGCGACGGCTTGATCGCTGTGATTAATAGTCAAGAGCACCTGAAGATTCTGCTGAACGCAGGCGTACCGGTGGTCAATGCTGGCTCTCGCATCATCGATCACCGGTTTGCAACGGTTGCGTGCGACAATCTGGCCATCGGTTCGCTCGCCGCCGAGCACTTGATGCAATGTGGTCTGAAGCAGTTTCTGTTTGTCGGTGAACTTCGCTGGCATAGCGAACAGCAGCGGTCCGAAGCCTTCATGAAGGCGGTAACCGAAGCAGGGCATCATTGCCAGTTGCTGAAGATCGCAGTCCACGAGGTGGTCGCTGCCGATTCTTCGGGGCACTACCGCCCCGATCTGAAAGCGATTGCCAACGCCTTGCAGAAGGCAAAGAAACCGTTGGGAGTCTGTACGCCGAACTCGGCGCTCTCCAGGCTTGTTGCGGAAGTGGCTCTCGAGAGCGGTTTCGAGGTTCCCGACGAGATTGCCGTGATGGGGGTGAATGACGACCCCTTGATTTGCGAGTCGACGGTCCCTCACTTATCGGCGGTTGTGCAACCCGCGGAGCGCATTGGGTACGAAGCGGCTTTGCGACTCGACGCAGCGATGTCGGGCAGACCGGTGGAGTCGATGGTCACCTTTTTTCCGCCGGTCGGTGTCGCGGTTCGGCAGTCGACTGATGTGCTCGCGGTGGATGATGAGGACGTGCGCGAGGCGCTCAAGTACATTCGCGAGAACGCGCACTTGCCGATCGAAGTAAGCGATATCTCAGAGCACATCGCGATATCTCGACGTACTTTGGAAACTCGGTTTCGCACCATGGTGGGCCGAACACCGGCCTTGGAATTGCGACGGGTGCGGCTCGAACTAGCCAAGAAACTGCTGGCCGAGACCACCGACTCGATCACTAGTGTGGTGTTTGCTTGCGGCTTCAATAGCAGGCAAGTCTTCAGCAGTTTGTTTCGCAAAGAAGTTGGCGTTACCCCCAGCGAATATCGACATCAATTCCAAATGGATGTGCTTCCCGGGCCCCAATGAGGTCGCACCAATGCGGTGTCGCGTAGGCTTGCATATCAAGGGTGTTCCACTCGTTTGCGCAAATCCTGACAATTATTGCGCCATTTCCTAAGCTTCTTTTTGGGGCTAACCACATAATACGCCCGTGAATTGACGGTCGAGGGACGACTGTTGCTTCGCGTTGCCGGATTTCTCTTCTCTCACGTACAGGCTCATGAGTTCTCCCTGGAGGTGCGTCTAATGATTGTGAATCTCAAGCGGTATGTTGTTCTGTTTCTCACGACCCTAGCGATGGCTAGCAGTGTTGCGGTCGGAACTGCGTCGGCTGCAACGATTTTCTTTGAAGACTTCGAGTCGGATCCCGCGGCCGATCCCGCGGTCATGGCCAACTGGGTGCACAATGGCAACGGCAGTGGCTCGAACGCCAGCCGATTGTTCGATACGGGTAACTATGGTGGCACTAGACTCTGGATCGCGAGTTCCGCGAACGCTGCGGCCGGAACCGGCATCGATAGCACCGCCACGATTGAACTCGATCCGAGCACGACTTACGAGTTTTCGGCAGCGCTCGTGACCGAAACCTTCAGTGGCAATCGAACAGCAACCGGTACTTACGACCTGTTGATCGAAGGTGCCAGCCTTATCGGTGGTCCCCAATCATTCGTCGCTCGCGGCGACGATGCCGACGGAGCGACTCCCAATGATAGCAACTCGTACGAAGATCAATTAACGACTCAGTACTTTGACTCTGGCGTAGGGGGCAACTTGACGATCTCGATTGCCTTCAGTGGCACCGATAGTTCCTCAGCCTTTGTCGGGATCGACAACGTGTCGATTTCAACCATTCCGGAGCCTTCCGCCTTGCTGCTTCTCGGCGCCGCACTCACTGGTGTTGTGGTCGTAGTGCGTCGTCGCGTTTAGGCGAGCGGTGGAGGCACTGGCTAAAGAATGTGTGGGCAAGTGGAGCTTCTTGCCGTCGCGTTCGGGCAGCAACGCGACGGCAAGGCTCGCAGGCCATCGAGTAGTAGCTATGGGGTGTTCTGGCATGGCAGTGTGCAGGCGAGTGACGTTGCGCTGCCCGCCAAGCAATCGATGATGTGCCGAAGGTAGTCAGCACTTAATTGGATTGAAGCTTATTTCATCACGAGGAGATGACTCAGATGTTGGTTAGTCGAATTCGAGTAATGACAGCGGCACTTGTATTGCCTTTCGCAATGTCAGGAAGTGTCTCGCTCTGGGCTGCCTTCGATGGCTTCAATGTGCTGTCGAGTGCTTTTGACAATCAGTACACCGGCGATCAGATCTTTGATGGCACTGCTGCCATCAACGGTTGGGCAACGGCCGGCGGCGCTGAGGATGACGATCTCTTGCTCAATGGTTCGAACGTAACCTTGACCTACGACGACACGAACGGCTGGCTTCAGCAAGACACTGGCTCTACCCCTTGGGAGCTTGGCAGCGGAAGCTGGACCGTCGAGGTTCGCGCTAAGGTCGGTTCCACTGGTACTGGCAACGGTGGGTTTGTGATTTGGGCCGCTTTGAATGGGAATCGCGACATACTCACGATTCGCGAGAATGCGGTGATGAGTTTTGCGGGAACCGTTTATGAATCGAGTAGCAACACCGATGCCTTTCATGATTTCCGTCTAGTCTACGATGCCAGTGCGAACGCCTATCATTACTTTCGCGACGCGGTACAGTTAACTCCCCTAGTGGGAGTGGCTCCACAGGCCACCACCGGCAGTACGCGACTGATCTTTGGCGACTGTTGCACGAGTGTCGCGGGAAGCACTTTTGGTGGATTTGGGGAGAGTTTCGACATCGAGTACGTCCGCTACGACATGACCGGCGCGTACTCGCCCACTTCGGATCAGGGAGCTACGGTCGTTACCATCGATCGCAGCACAGGCAACATTACGCTTACCAATACCACCGGCACCCCCGTCGCGAACATTGTTGGCTACTCGCTTCTTAGCGAAGCGGGCGGGCTCACGCAGACTGGGTGGATTCAGCAGGCCTCCGGATCGCAACTAGCTAACGACAACGATAATTGGACGGTCACCACGGCCGCAGGTGTTACTACCGACCTTTCCGAAGCGGTCTTCACGACTTCCGGTTCCGGCGACGGCGGCGACTTACTCGCGGGAACCGGTTCGTGGAACTTTGGTAACGTCTGGACCCAAAGTCCGTTCGAGGACGTCCAGCTGGAGTTATTGCTCGACGATGGGACCGTTCTAAACAGTGGAACCGACTTTCAACTGGTCTATACCGGAAACGACGATCAAGCGTTCGCTTTCGGCGACCTGGCGGGGGCGAGTGTCAACGATGGCCCGGATGGGGACATCGATCTCGTCGACTGGCAAAAGTTTAAGTCCGTTTACGGAAGCGACGTGACAGGATTTACCCAAGTGTCGGCCTACTTGGCAGGCGACCTGAATGGCGATGGGGCCTCCGATTTTGGCGACTTCAACGCGTTTCGTACCCTTTACGATGCAGCGAACGGTCCCGGGGCCTTCGCCGCGGCGGTATCCGGTGCGGCTGTTCCGGAACCAGCGACTTGGCTCTCAGCCGTGGTGGGAGTGGTGGGCTTTGCCATGCGACGCCGGGCGGTGTGCCTGCTGGGCCTGACTCTCGCGTGTGGTGCTATGCTGGCCACCAATGCTACCGCTCAGGTGCCGGTTGCCATCTTCTCAGACGACTTCCAAGCTTACCCGCTGACCGATCCTTCCGATTTCTCCCCCACCGGCAACTGGACCCATAACGGCAACGGTACCGCGCCGAATGCCGATCGCATTTTCGATACCCCCAACTACGGTGGTACACGGTTGTGGATCGCCAGCGCGGCGAACGCTGCCGCTGGTAGTGGTCTCGATAGTCGTGGCATCACGCAAGCCGAAGGATTCTTGAGCAACACCGATTACACGTTCAGTGCGGCTTTCGTTACCGAAACGTTCAACGCCACCCGGACGGCCACCGGCACGTACGATTTGCTGGTCGGCCAGTCGTTCGCCTCGGCCACCAGCGTGGTTGGTGGACCTCAGGCCTTCACCGCTCAAGGCGACTTCGATGCCAGCATTGAGGGAACCATCGACGACTCCTACGACGATCAGCGAACGACTCTCGCGTTCAATAGTGGAACCGTGAACGCGGGCGATCAACTCTTTATCACGTTCGCTTACGACGGAGTCGATGCCTCCAACGCTTTCGTGGCGGTGGACGAAGTGGAGATTCTCGCGCAGGCGGACATTGGAGCGCGGGTCAACACCACCACCGGTAACATTACCCTGTTTGGCGACGACCTGTTCGATTTCGATATCACCGGCTACTCACTCACCAGTGCGCTGGGGCAATTGATCCCCGAGAACTTGACGAGTCTCGAAAGCCAAGGCATCGGCGACGCATCGATGACAGCCGATGATGGCATCGGCTTTGAGGTCCTGGGGACCCCGAGCACCACCGAGGTCGCCGAAGGGCATTTGACCACCTTCACTACGTTCACGGAATCTACCAATCTCTCGCTCGGCAACCTGTTCGATACCACCACGCCAGAAGGCGAGCGCGATCTTGCCTTGACGTTGAGCACCGTATCGGGCGAAGAGCTTTCGGCCGTGATCGAGTACGTGACCTCCGTGAACGTGCAAGGCGACTTCAATGGCGATGGTGTCGTGAACCTTGGCGACTACACCGTGTGGCGCGACAATCTCGGTGCGGGAGACGAGTCGGCAATCAACAACAATGGTGACGGAGGAGGAGTAACCATGTCGGATTACACCTACTGGAAAGAGCGATTTGGCAACAGTGCGAGCGGGGCCATCACTGCTCAATCAGTTGCAGTCCCCGAACCAACCGCCGCGTTGTTGCTGGTAGTCGGCATGGCACTGCTGTCTTGCCGCCGAGCGTCGCGGGCGATAGCTTTCGCCGCGTGTGTGTGCTTGGTTTGCGTATCCACATCCTCTTACGCGGTGCAGATTGATCGTCAGTACGACTTCGGCGACGATCCCGACGAATCGGCTTCGCACGGCACATCGATGAGCGGTGCCACCTACGATAGCGCTGGAACCCTGGGGGCGGGGGACCTACAGGACCTGGAAGTCAACGGTTCGCCGACCTACGTGAGCGTCAGTAGCCGCCCTGGTGCGTTGTCGTCGGATCTCGGCGCGCAGTTCAACGGTACTTCCGACGCACTTAGCACCGCCATCAGCCTGAATGCTCCCTCGCAGATGTGGGATAACAGCACGTTTTTCCCCGGCCCCGCTCCGTATGTGTTTCCACACAACTACGAGGGGATCTTTACGCATGGCATCCAGTTGTGGGCACAGCCGAACCAAGCCGCCCTGGGAACCGCCAGTCAAACGTTGATTAGCGATGCCAATCAGCATGGCATCGGAATTTCGGCCGAAGGTAACTGGGAACTGATCTATCGCGGGGCGCGGTTTGACACCGAGGTACCGGTCGCCGACACGCTCGACGAGAATGGTTGGGCCCATGTGATGGAGATCACTCGCCCATCCGGTGGAGCCAGCGGCGGTACGTTAATCATCAACGGAACCGCGGTCTTCACGAATGCCGCCTCTTACTTTGCCGATGCAGGACCCCTTGTCGTCGGAGCCAGCGGCGACGGAAGTGGAGGATTCACCAACCACTACAACGGGACCCTCGACGACGTCAGGCTCTTTCTGTGGGGCGACAATAGCAACCAACTGGGAGCCGACAACGCAGTGGGAGGCACCAACTCCGGCGGCCCCGATCCCACGCCGATCGTGCTGAATGCCGACGGGCAAGACTGGGGAGGGCTCGATCTGGGGACCACCAGCGATTGGATCGCCCAGCAGCTAACAACGCTAGGCATCACGGACCCAGGCGATGTCGACTTGAGTGGCGGCTTGGCCGATGCCGCCGACGAAGCTGCGTTCGTCAGCTTCTGGCGGCAGCAGCAGACATTCAACGGTGTCCGCATCGGCGACTGGAATAGCCGCCAAGAGGGCGACCTGAACTACGATGGCATCGTCGACCTCCGCGACGCGTTCATCCTGCACGAAAGCCTCACCGCGTCGGGAGCCGGCGGATTCAATTTTGCCCTGCTCAACGGCGCAGCGGTTCCCGAACCGAAGGCCATGACGCTCACGCTCTGTCTGCTGCTCGGTTTCGTCGCCTGGGCCCGATCTGCCCGCCATCGTGCGACGATGTCGGTGTAATCCAAACCATTCGTAAGGAATGAAAGTGAGCTCCAACCGCAGTAGCTATTACTGGCTAGTGCTGTGGTGCGTGGTTCCGTTGGAATAGAGGAGAGGCAATCGTGTTTCAAGTTCGTTGGGCAGTGGCTCTGCTCACGCTGCATGCACTACTGTGTGGCGACAAGCCTGCGATAGCCGAAATCCTGCTGCAGAGAAATGTGCTGACTGCAGGCGTGGAAGGCTTTAGTGTTTATCGGATCCCGGGTTTTACCGTCGCGCCGGATGGTTCGCTGCTATTGTTTGCCGAAGGGCGTCCCGGCGGGGCCGACCCCGGTGCGCCTGGCGATATCGAGATGGTGTTCAAGCGCAGCACCGATGGCGGCCTAACGTGGTCCGACCTTCAAGTGCTGCACGCGACCTCCGGCTTCGATTACTCCGATCCCCGAGTCGTCGTCGATAGTGACTCCGGCACCATTCACTTGCAATACGCGCAATGGCCTACCTTGTGTGGCCAAGCGTGCGTGCCTGCTGGTCTGGGAGACAACTCGTCGGTGATCTTTCACCAAACGAGCACCGACAACGGGCTTACGTGGTCGGGCCCGATGAATATCAATGCTCAGGTGAAAGAGCGAAACTGGAGCTCCCTCAACACTGGCCCGGGGGTTGGCATTCAGTTGCAATGGCAAGACTCTGCCCCGGAGCGCAACGGACGACTGTTGATGCCCGGGCATGTGCGACCACCTTCCTATCGCGGCGTGTCGATTTACAGCGACGACGGTGGGCTCACCTGGACCCACGGCAGTGGCTTCACGCCGAATTACGCCGACGAATCGGAAGTGGTGGAGCTTACCAATGGCGATCTGCTGTGGGATGCGCGTCGCAGTGGATCGGGGCGTAATCGTTCGATCAGCCACGACGGAGGCGATACCTGGGTTGATGCCTTCGCTGGCGAGATTCCGGTCACCGCGGTCGACAGCGGGTTGATTCGATACTCCGCTCAACGGGCGGGGGAGGATCGCGATCGTATCCTCTTCTCCGCTCCATTGGGCGATCCCGCAGGCAGCGGCAACAGTCGTTCCAACATCGGAGTCTGGACAAGCTACGACGAAGGCAACACCTTCATCAACCCGGTGCAAATCGAAAGCGGCTCCGCCGCCTATTCGGTAATCAATCGGATGCCCGATGGAACTATCGGGCTGGTTTACGAAGTCAATCACAACACTATCCGCTACGTGCATTTCGACCTGGCTGAGTTAGAGAAAGCTGATCATCCCACGGGGATGTCGCACTACGACGGATTCGGCAACCAGATCGATCCCTTTCGGGGCGGCGTCGGGTGGAGCGGGGCGTGGACGCACTCGGGGGCGGCTGTGGTGCCAGGCGTGTTGGAGTTTCCCGGTTTTCTCACCGAGGACGACGGGCAGCACGTTCGTCTCCGCGATGCGGCGATGTCGCGATCGCTCGGCACTGGTTCGATCGACCTCAACCAACATGGCGGTCACTATTTCTCGCTGTTCGTTCAGCACGACAGCAGGGATGGTGATAATGGGGGCAGCGAGTACCTCGATATCCTCTTGCAAGATAGCGCCGGTGTGACAAAGGCCGCGTTCGGGGTCGGCAGCAGCGAGAATTTCTTTATCAACCATGTCGGTGGAACGGTCAGTTCCCCCAGCAACACGCTGGCGCTCGATTCCACCTACCTGCTGCTAGCCAAGCTGGCAACGAATGATGACACCCAGAACCAGCACTTCGATCAACTCTTTCTCGCTTGGTACGACGACCCGAAGGAAGTGCCAGCCAGCGAAGCCGAGATCGAGTGGCAACTGGTCGGCGACATCACCGCCAACATCGATGGTACGATTCAGCAGCTTGCCATTCGTACCGGCAGCAACGCCGATTGGCTGCTTGATGGTCTGCGAATGGGCACCACGTTCGATGCGGTGGTGCACGACACTGGTATCGGCCTGCCGCCAGTGCTCGGCGACCTCAACCGCGACGGAGTGCTTGACCTGGCCGATTGGGTGGAACTCAAAAACAACTTTCGGTTCGACACTTCCGCGTTAGCCGAAGACGAGCAGTTGCAGCTCGGCGATTTCGATCAGAGTGGCCAAGTTGGTTTCGAAGATTTCCTGGCGTTTCGGGAACTGTTTGAATCGGTCCACGGCCAAGGATCGCTCTCTGGTGCGGTTGTTCCGGAACCGGAGTCGCTAGTGCTCGTGGGAGGAGCCTTGCTGCTGCTGCGGGGGCGTGCGATGGGATTTCGGCGCTGAACGAGAGGCGCTTCACACGTCGCATGGGCATCCATTCTGGAAAAAGGGCCGTGAATCCCGCGGTTGCCGATTATCCACAGTTTATGCTGGGAAATGGCCACTGAATGTGATCTAATGAACAGGTGTGTGAGGCTATCGGCTGTTGGCTTTTTAGTGATTGGAGGATTGCGAGATGTGATGCTTGTTTTGGACTCGAACGACTAGCGACGCGCAGGCGAAGGGGTGCTGGCGTGGGCGTTGGCTGCTGCGCGCGTGGTAAAGCGATGGTGGGGCTGCATCGCTGGAAGCTTCTGGTCCCACCCTACGACCTCTTCCAACGTCCAACTCCTAACTCCCAACCAAAATACTTTCCCATGCGTGGGAATCTATTTTGGGCACTTTCAACGGAGGTGTTGATGTAAATGCATACAGGCAAACGACTTGCGATTGATTCCCACTGCGAAAATAGATTCCCAGCCGATGCGTTTTGGGAAATGGGAATCTATTCGGGCGCGAAAACCACTGGTTTTATAGAGTGGGCGTAGTTTCAATTTTTCCATCGGTGGGAAAATTGGGAATCTATCCTCAGCTGCTGATCTCGAACGCCTGGTCTTTCGCGTCGAGCGTGGGCTCGATGGGGGTCGACTGGTCGAGTGGAGACTCGCTGGTCCGCCTAGTCGGCCGGTGCGATTCGGCCTGATCGGTCGCTAGCTGGTAGATAGCGTCGTCGAACACCTGCTTGGCCGAACGGAAGTTGGCTTTCGCCGAGTCGTCGACAACCGGGCGACGTTCGACCTCCCGCAATGCGCGAGTCCGCTGCGCCCAGAACGCCACTGGTGGGCGTTGCGGTTGGTCGCTCCAGTCGACCAGCGCCGAATCGGTGGCCGCCGAACTATCGGAGATGGCACTCGCGTTCGTTGGTTGTTCGACTGCAGCGGTTGCGGTCTTCGCAGTGATCGCTGGCGAAGCGGTTTCGCTGGAGCTGGAGCTGGAGCTTTCGACCGTAGCAGTCGAGGTTGTTGGTGCTGTCGAGTTGGTAGTGGTGGTTGTCGATGCCGAATCGCTAGGTGCCACCACCGCAGCAACTGGCAGCGACGCGCCGAGGTTGTCGCGCCAGATGGTGTAGTCGCCGAGGTTGACGATGCCATCCGCATTGCCGTCGGCGCCGGTGCCGATCGTGACCGATTGACCAAAGGAGGATTTCCAAACGTGATAATCGTCGAGATCAACCACGTTGTCGGAGTTGTAATCGCCAGCCAGCTGCGGGGTGGTGCCATCGCTGCCGGGCGAGCCATCGGCGGTGCTCGATGCCATCCAGTTCGCGCCGTCGCTGTAGTCGCCGGCCGTGTCGAGCACTACCAGCGAAGGGCCATCGCCATCCGCTGCGGTCGGCCAGGCTTCCTCGCCGGGGTCGTTGCCATCCTGATAGGCGAACGATTGGATGGTGCCGCCTTGGGCGTCGCGCAAGGTGAGTGTCTCGCCGCCATTGGAGAGGTTTCCATCGAACGTCCCGGCGATGGGGATGCTGGTGCCGTATCGCTGCTGAAATGCTGCGAGGTTTTTGACGAGCACCGCGTACTCGCCCGGTTGCAAGGTTTGCAAACCAAACTCAAACGAGATGCCCTCGAGACTATTACCGACCGGCGTTTGCACGAAACGGACCCCATCGAGCGAGATGGTCTCGTTCGAGATGTTTTGCAGTTCAATGAACTCGAACTGGTCGCCATCTTCGAAACCGAGCGCCAGTTCGGTGCTCGTGGGACCGACTGGGTTGTAATGGATTTCAGTCACCCGCAAGTTGGTGTTGTCGGCCGGTGCGTCGGCGAGGGTGAAATCGGCCTGGATCATGGCCGACCATTCCCCATCGCGGTACAGTCGCGCAGTCACGGTGCTATTACTCGCAAGCGACAGCGAGCGGACGTATTCCTGCGCGTTCTCATTCACTCCACCCCCTGGCAATCGTGGGTCGGAGCCATCGAGGGTGTAGTAAATGGTGCCAGAAGCTTCGCTGTTGCTAATCGACAGCGTCTCTTCGGCCGAGAGGATTCCACCAAACTGGCTGAACGAGGGGGCGTCGTGATTGGTGTCGGGCAGCCAGCCTTGGCTGCGGAACTGCTGCAGGACAATGTTGCCGCGCTGCAAGAGGAAGGTATTGCGAAGCCAGTCGACTTCGGCCAGCCAGGTATCTTTGGTCTTCGCTGGTTCGTTGTGCTGGTCACCCCAGCGAGCCGATTCGGCGATGATGGCCATGTCGATCTGCGCAGCCCGCGCGTCGAGCATCGCCTGGGCGTTATCGATGGTCAGCGGCCCGTCATTGAAGAACAACTGCTGCACCCGATCGGCAAAGCGAACACGGTATTCTTCATGTTCGGTGAGTTGCTGATGGATGTAGCGAGGGTTCAGATTCGAGGGAGAAGTGCCGACCGAAATGTCGTTGGTGCCGTTGTAGTAGACATTGTGATCCTGGGCACCCATCGAGTGTTCGCTGTCGTGGGCAATCCACATCCAGCCTTGGCTGCCATCCTGAGGGCGAATCGTCCAAAAGTTGTTCGGTGCGTTATTGCCAAGCGTAAGCGGCATGTCGCGGTTCGCGGTGTAGTTAACACTGATCATGAAGTCGATCAGGTTGTCGACGTCAATGTGTTTTTCGAGTGCGGGGTTCTCGGTGCCATCGGTGTTCAGGCCTTGGATCGAGTAGTAGGCCTCGTCGGTTTCGAATCCCGCATTCACCAGAGTCGACAACGTGTTCCAGGCATCAAGATTGCCATCGGTCGCTTCGATGACGGCTCCGCTGGCCTTTACCGCGTCCCAGTCTTCATCGGTTCCGCCGTAGTACGTGGAAGCAAAATCGGCCTCCGGGCGTTCCTCCGTCTGGTACAGGCCCCAGTACACCCCGTTGATATACAGGTGGTAGTAGTCGCCGCGGGTGTAGGCTTGCCCCATCTCGCCTTGCAGGTCGCGCGAGAAAATATCGCGGAGGAACGTGTTGTGGTTCTCGTTGTTAAATGTGTCGTTACTCCACGCGTAGTTCTGGGCAGTTCGCAGATCGAACGCGTCGAACTCGTCGGCTCCCTCTTCGCCGAACAAGGGGAAGTTGAGCTTGCCGTCGCCGTACTCGCTACGGAAAAACAGACGGAACGAGTGCTTGGGGTTAAAGTCGCCGCGACTGAAGCCACCCCGAATCCGCAAGCCTGCGTCGGTCTGAAAGCCGGTGGTGCCGTCGCCGTTGATCAATTCGATCGAGGTGGGGCGTTCCCAGGCGCGGCCACGCCCTTCCGCATTCACGTAAATGCCGCTGGAGGAGTCAAACAGATTATCCGAGTCGGTGACCAGCGAGATCGACGGGATATCGCTCAGTGCATCTTGGAGTTGCGGCCCCCAGGTAGCACTGTTCACAATGTTGGGATCCATGCCATAGTCGAACACCTGTCCGTTGACCGAACCACTGGGGAACCCAGAGGGGGCCGACCCGGTAGGAGATTGAGCGACAACATCGGACAGGAACAGATAGGTCTGCGTATCGGCATTCGTCGGCTCAAAACCAAGCTTGAACGCAGCAGCCCTGATGACCGAGGTGGCGGAGATATTCACCGCGCCGGTGTATTCGATGCCGTTGAGAATGTTCATGTTCTCGTCGACCATCGGAGTCGATCCATCGGTCGTGTAAACGATGGTCGCGTCGGTGGTCGCAGAAGTGATCTGCAAGTTGAACGGAGAATTATAGAACCCGCGATCGTGGCTGAACTTCGTGTCCTCGACGAAGCCATCAAACGCTTGCCCATTGGCAAACCCCGGAGTCGGATTGTCGAAGTAACCGACCTTTACCGAATCGCCGATTTCTCCACTCACCCCGCCGACGAGTTCGGCCATCATCACCATGTCGGAGCTATTGGAGAGATTCAAACCTTGGATCGACAGCACGTTGTCGCCGGCGACCAGTTGAGGAAGGTAACTGGAGATATCGAAGTCGACAAAATCTTCGACCACAACGGAGTCCCCTCGTTGGCCGGTTGCGACCGAATTCCATTGCAGCACATTGGGAGCAAACTGCTCGGCGATCAACTCGCCATTGAGGTAGGCGGCAAACCCATCGTCGAACAACATCCGCAAGGTCAACGAGTTGAGCGTGCTTGGGTCGGCGAGGTTGAACTCAAATCGCGTATAGACCGAAGTGGTGCCCGAGGGGATTGTTGTGTCGATCAGGCTCGAATAGTCTACCAACGAACCGGGACTGTTCTCGTAGCCGATGCCGGAGGTGCCAGTATCCCAGGTCGAATTGTCGAACAACGGTTCGGTCCAGGTGGTTCCCAAATCGCCATGGGTCGGTACCCAGTACGACATGGGAGAGTCGCGGTCGACGAAGGTCTGGTCGTACGACGCCATCTCGATGCCATACGAATAGTCTTCGGTCTGCTCGGGATACTCGGGAGTGAACTCGTGGACGATCGCCGAAGATGGGTCGCTGAGTGCCAGGTACTCGCCCCCTGCGTTCAGGGCGAAGTTGGTATGCAGTGCGCCGCCCGGGTCGATGTAGGCATCGTCATCCTGGCCCGAAGCAAACACCACCAGGAATTCCCCGGGGCCGATCACCGACTGCGCGACGTTGGGAAAAGTCCACTTATCCAAGTCGTTCGAGCGATCGGTCAGGTGCCAGCCGGTCAGATCAATCGACTCGGCAGTGGGGTTGTACAGCTCGATCCAGTCCGAAGCGTTGCCATCGCCGTCGAACAGGGTGCTATCGTTGCTCGCCATGAACTCGGTGATAAGCGGCGTAGTCGACAACGTGTATCGTGGTTCGAGTTTCTCGAACCGACCCACCGACTTGAAATTGTGGTGAGCAAGCGCACCCTTCCCGAATCTCATAGATGTTGCCTCAACGTCGTTGTCGTTTTAACCATGGCTAGTCAAGGGTTTCAATATAGCGGGCGCGAGAGTGAATGCCAAATTATTTCCCCACGGGTAGCTATTTCGATAGATCGCAGTACCCAGCCCTGTGGGGCGAAAGTAGTGGATGATGAGCAGCGAGCTCAACTTGCTGGCGTCCGTCGATGGGCACGCTGCAGCTCGTGCTTGCGGTACTCAAGCGGCGAGACTCCCTTGGTCTGTCGAAACACCCGGTTGAAGTTCGATAAGTTGGCGAATCCACAGCAAAAGGCGATATCGGCAATGGTTTTTTCGGTTTGCATCAGCTCTCGACAGACTGCGTCGACGCGCACCTCGTTCACAAACGCGACGAACGTCCGCCCGGTAATTCGCTTGAACTCTTGGGAGAAGCAGGTGCGCGACAAGCCCGAAAGTTCGACCATTTCCTGCAACTCGAGAGGCTCGGAATAGTGCTGAGTGATCTGCGAGATGGCTTCCTGAATGGCGCGAAAGTGGACCGTGCGAACGTTGCCGCCGTATGCTTTCTCGGACAGGGGGACGGCCCCGTCGATCAGCTGTTCGACCTTCGCCAGCAGTCGAAACAACTGCTGCAGTCGGCCCAAGTCGGACGCTTCGGCCATGGCTTCGAAGATCGGCAGCAAACTGCTGGCCGCTGGATCGCGAAACCGATACACCCGCCCGGCAGTGCGGATGGTGCGGGCAAACTCGGCAAAC
Source organism: Aeoliella mucimassa (assembly GCF_007748035.1). NCBI lineage: Bacteria > Pseudomonadati > Planctomycetota > Planctomycetia > Pirellulales > Lacipirellulaceae > Aeoliella > Aeoliella mucimassa. Next base: position 3,918,199 of record NZ_CP036278.1, on the reverse strand, counting down.
TCTGGGAGCTGCGCAAGCGGGCGGCGATCGTCGATCGAGAACTGAACCGCCATGCCGCGGGTGGGGCCTATCGCTTGCCAGCAGTGCGGCACGTTCGGCGAAACGAGCAGCAGCTCGGGACCTTGGAACGGGCCGATGAAGTCGCCGGCGAACAATCGCCCTTCGCCGGCGGCAACAAACGTGAGTTCGGCGTCGTCGTGCAGGTGAAGCTGACTGCCGAGGCCGTGAATCCGCTCGCAGGTGTTGTTTGCGCCGACCAATTCCACCTCGCCGACGGTGCGGTCCCATCGCAGCAGTCGAAGCGACTCGGTAGGGCTGCTGAGTTGGGTTTCGACAACAAGCTGCATGGTGGTCGCCTGCGAGGGAGTACGCCAGCGGTTTGGGGGCGTTGTAGTAGTATTGTCGTTCTGCGACGCGAAAAACTCAAGCTGTTGCGTACGATACCACCATGATTGGGATGATTTTGGTAGAAACCGCCCGCTTCAACCCCTAGGCTGAGAACATCGTTTGGAACCATCAACTCTGCACCCGACAGGCGGCTGGGGCATGTGTGAGCAGCGTAGTATCGACGTATTAGTCTGCGGCACCGCGGTGCTCGACATCGTGGTCAAGCCGGTAGAGCTGCAGCAAGCCATCGGCGGCGGCAAGCTCTTCAAGACCTCACCGCTCTCGGTGCACGCAGGCGGCATTGTTGCGAACTGCGGAGCAGTGCTCGCTCGACACGGCATGCGAGTCTCGGCGTTAACCGTGGTTGGGAACGACGTTTGGGGCGAGATGCTTCGCGAGCGGATGCAGTCGCTCGGGATCGAAGTCGAGTCGGTGGTCGCGACCGAGGGATCAACTAGCACTTCGATTGTGCTGGTCGACGAGAGCGGGCAACGCTCGTTCGGGCATCACGTTGGAGTGCTTGAACAATATGACTTGAAGACCGTTCAGATTCACTCTGATTTACTGACAAACACGAAGCTGCTGCTCGTCGGCTACCTGGCGCTACTCCCTGAGTTGGAGAAGGAGCTTCCGAGTTTGTTTCGGCAGGCGAGAGAAGCCGGTTGCCTGACCGCGCTCGAGCCAGCCGGCAGCGGCGGCGACGTTGAGCTGCTGAAGCCCTGTTTGCCGTGGCTCGACTATTACTTCCCGAGCAAAGAGGAAGCCTACGCCCAGACCGGCGAGTCGGATCCCGCAGCTATGATTGCCGCGTTCCGCGACTTTGGAGCCGCAGGCGTCGTCGGAGTAAAACTCGGTGCCGACGGAGTGGTGGTCAGTGAGCGTCCGGGCCAGCTGCAGGCGATCGCGGCGGTCGAACCGCCTGGCAAGGTGGTCGACACCACGGGAGCGGGCGATTGCTTTCTGGGGGCGTTCCTCGGAGGTCGCCTACGCGGAATGGATTGCACCAACGCGGCGAAGCTTGGTGCTGCTGCTGGAGCGAGCTGCGTGACCCAAATCGGCGCCCAAGCGGGGCTGCTCGATCTGAGCGACGCTTGCCAACTAGCCGGCGTGCCGACCCCCGAAGCATCGATGTGAGAACTGTTAAATACAAGTAGTTACGATACCGACTCATCCGTCATAGGAAATGAAGCAATGACTAGCCAGGCAGACTATAAGTTTTCGTTCGGGCCTTGGAACATCCACGAAGGTGCCGACCCGTTTGGCCCCACGGTGCGCGACTCGGTCGACTTTGCCGCGAAGATCGCTGTCTATAAACGACTCGGTTTCGATGGTGTTCAGTTGCATGATGACGATGCCGTCGCGGATCTCGAAGACAAGTCGTGGGACGAGATCCAGGCTGAAGCCAAAGAGATGCGGCGGCTGCTAGAGTCGGAAGGGCTGGAAGCCGAGTTCGTTGCTCCGCGGTTGTGGGAAGACCCACGGGGAATCGACGGCGGCCTTACCGCCAATGATCCAGAGGTTCGCCGATGGGGAGTGGAGCGGTCGAAGAAAGCAGTCGACATTGCCAAGCTCATGGGCACCGACTTGGTGGTGCTCTGGTTAGCACGAGAAGGTACCTACATTCGCGAGTCGAAGTCGGCCCGCGTGGCCTACGACCGCTTGGTCGAAGCGATCAACACGATGCTGCAGCACGACCCGACGATTCGGATTGCTATCGAACCAAAGCCAAACGAGCCGATGGATCAAGCGTACGTGCCGACCATCGGGCACGCGCTGGCGCTGGCCGAGCGAACCTGCGATCCACAGCGGGTCGGGGGACTCATCGAAACCGCCCACGCTCAGCTAGCTGGTCTGGATCCGTCGGACGAAATGGCCTTTGCTCTTGGCAACGACAAGCTGTGGAGCGTGCACCTCAACGATCAGAATGGTCTGAAGTTCGATCAGGACAAGTCGTTCGGTAGCGCCAACCTGCGGGCCGCGTTCAATCAGGTTCGAGTGCTGGAAGAAGCCCGCTACTTCGACACCGGGCGGTACATCGGCCTCGACGTAAAGGCCATGCGTACGCAGGAAGCCAGCCGAGCGACTCAACATCTGGCCAATAGCAAAGCGGTGTTCGAGGCACTGGTGCAAAAGGCTCGAACTTTCCCCGAGCAACAAGCACAGCAATTGATCGCAGATCGTGATTACGAGTCGCTCGAAATGCTGGTGCTGAGTCATTTAATGGGAGTCGCGTGCCCTGAGCTGCAGCAACAAGAAGATTATGCGACGCAAACCGCTTGATGACAGACTCAAGACGCTCACGGTCGATGCAAAGGGTGCCGACATGGCATTCCTTTGCTCGATCGTTTCGCGAAGACTCGGAGCTGAGAACCTCCTGAGCCGGTTTAGATTACTACGGATATGGTAATACGGCCAACCAAAAAGATTCGAGAATAATAGTCGTTTCGCGATGCCAACCGAGAGCGTGTGATTGGTTGGTCCCGCGGATACAATAATTCGGTGATGCAGGGATGTCGGATCGTGACACTACCTCATGAGCAATGGTGCAACAATGCGTGATGCGGCGAGCGGAAGGTGGAGCGTTGAAGTTCGCGTGGCAAGGTCAATGCTGATGCCTGCGATCATGGTGATAATCTGTCTCTCGATGGGCGAAGCCCGCGCGGTGGTCGACTTTGCGACGCACGTGCAGCCGATCTTGGAGCAAAACTGTGTTTCGTGCCATCAGGGAGCAGAACCCGATGGCGGGCTCAACCTGACAACCAAGCAGCAGGCATTCTCGTCTGGCGATAACGGCCCGGTGATTGTCGCCAAAGAACCGGAAGCAAGCTCGCTGTACATCCGCACTCGTGTCAGTGCGTTAGCTGCCTCCTTGATGCCCCCCGTCAATGCGGTCGGTCCACTCGCCAAAGAGCAAGTCGAAACACTGCGGCAGTGGATTGCCGAGGGAGCCAACTGGCCGGAGGGAGTCACCCTCACCGCCAAGGCCAAACCAACCGTGGTGAAAGGTTCGCCTGATAACCTGGAGCTTCTCGAGAAGATTCACGCTTTGATCGTCGAGCGCTCTACGGCCGACGCCAAGGCGGAGATGGTCGATTACGAATCCCGAGTTCCGCAAACGAATGTTCCGTTCGCCATGAAGGCCATCCCAGGCGGTACGTTCAAAATGGGTAGCCCTGCGACCGAGCCCAATCATGGCGAGAACGAGGGGCCGCAGCGTGAGGTGAAACTCGAACCGTTTTGGATGGGCAAGTGCGAAGTCACTTGGGACGAATACGAGCCGTTCATGATCTCGGTGGTCGAACGCGAGAAGAATGGTAAACGCAAGGATTTCGATCCCACGAAGCACACGATCGTCGACGCGGTGAGCGCGCCGACCGCTCCCTACATGGAAATGAGCTTCGGCATGGGGCAGTCGGGCTACCCGGCTATCAGCATGACCCAACATGCAGCCAACAAGTACTGCCAATGGCTTTCGGCCCAGACGGGCCACTTCTACCGCCTGCCGACCGAGGCGGAATGGGAATACGCCTGCCGGGCTGGAACGACCACTGCCTACTCGTTTGGCGACGATCCCGCGCTGCTCGATGACTACGCGTGGTACTACGAGAACAGCGACGCGCAGTATCAGAAGGTCGGCACCAAGAAGCCGAATCCATGGGGACTCTACGACATGCATGGCAACGTCATGGAGTGGACCGCCGACCAGTACCAGCCCGACTACTACCAACGCCTCACCGGCGGCGCGACTAATCCCTATCTAAAACCCGATAAACTCTATCCGCGGAGCGTGCGCGGCGGCGGCTGGGACGATGACCCCGAGAACCTGCGCTCGGCAGTTCGGCGTGGATCGGATCCCTCCTGGAAACAGCAGGATCCTCAATTGCCAAAGAGCATCTGGTATCACACCGATGCCATGTGGTTGGGATTCCGCATGGTTCGCCCCCAGAAGATTCCCACCGTGGAAGAGATGGATGCTTATTGGAATAGTGCGACAGGCAAAATCAAGTAAACAGCGAGGCGTCAGAGTTCAACCAACTTCTAAAACAGAATGGTAACAAGGTCATGGCTACTCCCAATGCAAGCAATCCTAACCGACGTGGCTTTCTAAAAACGGTCGGCGCTGCATCCGTTTTGTCCACGGTGCCGCGCCATGTGTTCGCGCAACACGGAAGCGAGGCGACCATTCGGGTCGCCCTGGTCGGCTGTGGCGGGCGTGGCACCGGTGCGGCGGCCGACGCGTTGAACGTGAAAAGTGCTAAGCTCAAGCTGGTTGCGATGGCCGATGTGTTCGACCATCGCTTGAACTCCAGCTACAACACCCTTACCCAGGTGTTTGCAGACCAGGCGGATAAGGTCGACGTGCCCGCCGATCGGCGATTCGTTGGTTTCGATGCTTACCGCCATGCCCTCGACCAACTCCGCCCTGGCGATATTGCCATCTTTGCAACTCCGCTGGCGTTTCGGGGCGTTCATTTTCAATATGCCATCGAGAAGGGCGTGAACGTCTTCATGGAGAAGCCGCTCTCGGCCGATGGACCCACTTCGCTAAGGTTGCTCGAGCTAGCCAAGCAGGCCAGCGAAAATAACTTGAAGTGCGGGGTCGGACTCATGGTGCGTCACTGCCGCGCCCGACGCGAACTGCACGATCGAATCGCGAACGGTGAGATCGGCGACATCATCCTGATGCGCGGTTACCGGATGCATGGCCCCGTAGTCACCTGTTTCTCGACCCCCAAGCCGGAGGGACGCGAGGAGTTGATGTGGCAGATCGAACGCTTCCACAGTTTCCTCTGGTCGAGCGGTGGGTTGTTCAGCGATTTCAATATCCATCAGATCGACGAACTGTCGTGGATGAAGAACGCCTGGCCGGTCAAAGCGATGGGCATCGGCGGTCGTCATTACCGCGGCGACTACATCGACCAGAACTTCGACAGCTATGGAATCGAGTACACCTACGAAGATGGAGCGAAGCTGTACTTCGATTCCCGCATCATGCCTGGCTGTAAGAACGACATGTCGAGCATCGCCCATGGCAGCAAAGGTTCCGCAGTGGTGAGTCACTCGGGGCATACGCCGGGACGCGTGCGGATTTGCTCGGGGCAGAATCAGGATCGCAAAGACACCGTCTGGGCGTATCCCCAACCCGAACAGAATCCCTACCAGCTTGAATGGGACGATCTGGTCGAGGCCATTCTGAAAGACACGCCGTACAACGAAGTACCGCGTGGGGTGGAAGCTAGCGTCGTGACCAGCATGGGACGCATGGCCGCTCATACCGGGCAGGAGATCACTTTCGAGCAAATGCTCAACTGCTCGCACGAGTTCGCGCCAGGCTTGCCGAACTTCTCAAAGGATGGCCCCGCTCCGGTGATGCCTGATAGCGAAGGGCGTTACCCGGTGCCGATGCCAGGCATTGTGCGCGACACCGAGTATCTCACTGCAACCACGCAGCCTTCGTAGCCATTCGTGGTGGATGCATTCCGCTGACAAACAAGAAACTCCAGTCGGGCACTTGTTGTTGACTCGACTTGGAGTTTCTTGCTTCTTGCTAAATGCGATGCGAATAGTCATCGCTTCGACTCGATTCGCATCGCATGATATCACCAATCGTAGCGCTCTCGACTAGTCAGCAATCGTTACGACGTTACGATATACTATCCAGCCGGAGGGTTGGGAACTCATCAGCAACTTCGCAAGCAAAGAGAGTCCACCATGCGAAACATTCCATCGCGGCGAGCATTTCTCGGATCGACCGTTGCCACGAGTGCCGCTCTGGGATTGGGCGACCTTGGTTTTCTGAGTACGCTGGCGCCGGTCTCTGCGGCCGAGGCCCAAGTCGATCCGAACTTTGTGCAACTCCGTCCCGAGATCACTCCGATCGTACGGTTGATCGAGGAGACCCCTCGCGAAAAGTTGCTGGAAGTCATCGCCGAACGGCTTCGCACCGGACTCAGCTATCGCGAACTACTGGCCGGATTGCTCCTGGCCGGCGTGAAGAACGTGGAGCCCCGCCCAAGCGTTGGGCACAAGTTTCATACTGTGCTGGTAGTGAACTCGGCGCACCTGGCCAGTATTTCGTCTCCGCCTGAGCATCGGTGGCTCCCCATCTTCTGGGCGCTCGACTACTACAAGAGCGCCGCCCAGCGCGATGTCGTGGAGCGGGGGGATTGGACCATGCAACGCGTCGACGAGTCGGCCTTGCCTGCACCGAGCGAAGCGGCCCGCGCGTTTACCGAGGCGATGGACAAGTGGGATGTGTCCGCGGCCGACACTGCGGTTGCTGCGCTGGCTCGCCAGACGGGAGCGATGCAGGTGTACGAGCTACTGTTCCGCTACGGCATGCGCGACTTCCGCTCGATTGGCCATAAGGCGATCTACGTCGCGAATAGTTGGAGAACCCTGCAGTGCATCGGCTGGCAACACGCCGAGCCGGTGCTTCGCTCGCTCACCTACGCGCTGCTTCAGCACGAAGGCGACAATCCCAGCCAGCGCGACGCCGAGGCCGACCGCCCGTATCGCCAGAATGTCGAACTCGCCAAGCAGGTCCGCAGCGACTGGCAAGCAGGCATCGTCGAGCCGAGTGCAACCCGCGAACTGCTGGCGACACTTCGCTCCGCAACACCGCAGCAGGCGAGCGAGCAAGTGGTCGACCTGCTAAATCGCAAGATCAGTCCCCAGGCGGTTTGGGACGCGCTGTTCGTCGCAGCAGGCGAGTTGCTCATGCGTCAACCAGCGATTGTCGCCTTGCACGCAGTGACCACCACGAATGCGTTGCACTTTGCTTACCAAACGTCGGGCGATCAGGAGACTCGCTTGCTGTTAATGCTGCAGAACGCCGCGTTTCTTGCCATGTTCCGCGACGCGATGGGGGGCCGCGGTTCGGTGAAGTCGCTCTCCATCGACGACCTGCAGCCGGAGGTTCCCACCGAGCAAGGAGCCGGAGCAATCGAGGAGATTTTCTCGGAGTTGAATGGGCAGCCAGCGACGGCCGCGTCCAAGATGCTGGGCTATCTCAATCAATCGCAAGATGCCAGCGAGATGATGGATGCCGCGCGGGTGCTGATCTTCATGAAAGGAGATAACGCCCACGACTATAAGTTCAGCTCGGCGGTGCTCGAAGACTACTACCATCTCTCGCCGGATTGGCGGAACACCTACATGGCGTCGAATCTGTTCCTGATGCGCGGCTCCCAAACGCCCGACAACCAACTCGTTGCCCGCGCCCGCAGTGCTCTGAAGGGATGATTCTCGTCGCAAGTGCCTGCAGGTGATGATAAGAACTAAGCCAAGCTACTTTGCGGGCGAGGGGAGCTGGCGGATCATCATGTCCTTCCATTGAATCGTCTCTTGGTTGCGATGCATTTGCAGCGAAATGCGTCCCCACCGGCGGCGATTCATGCTACTGCTCTCGGCGACAGTCGTCCCATCGACTCGCACGATGCAGGTATTGTCCTGCAGAACGACATGCAGTAGCGACCACTCCCCCTGCTTGCGAGGAAGCTGACTGGCTCGCACTCGACCGTAGATGCTGCCAGTTGGATCGTTGCTGTCGAGGATGTCCTCGATCTGAATTTCGAATCCTCGCCCATTGTCAGGGACCCAGTCGAAAAATACCCCACCATTGGCAAGCAGCGTCGGTTGAATAAAACACTTCCATTCGCAGTTATAAAACTCTTCGTCCGAAACAAGGTAACCATGTCCATCGGCCGATGTGAGCACGCCCTGTTCGTCAACTTCCCACGTGGCCGAACACTTGTCGCTGATGGTCCATCCGCTGAGGTCGACTCCGTTGAACATGGGCTTCCATTCATCCGTCACCTGGTTGGGAAGACGCTTGATGCGAACATGGCGAAAATCGACCCGCTTGCCTCGGCAGGCGAAACCCAGGTGCCCGACGCGTTGCTTGTATTTCAGCAGAGGGTGTTCTTCGCAGTTCACGTCTTGCACTAGCTGACCGTTGAGTCGAACCTCGAGTTTTGGCCAGTCCAGCTTGATTTCCAGTTGCTGAAACTCCTGATCCGACGAACCATTGTTCGCCCGCGCGAGCGGAGCCGACGCCCCGGCGATCGCTCCAGTGGAGTAGGGGGTGAGCTGTCCGGTGCCGTTGATTTGGTACTCGAAGCCGATGTCCGCGACCCGCCCCGCTTGGGGGGCCGAGAAGTAGATGCCCGATTCGGCTCCGTAGTAGGTTTTGTATTCGAGCCGCAGGATGAAGTTCTCATACTGCTCGGCGGTTCGCAGCCAGCTTGGCCAGTTGCTGCGACCAGTGCAGACAATCATTTCGTCGCGCACTTCGAAGTCGCCGCCATGCATGGCGACCCAGCCTTCGAGGTCGTGCCCATTGCAAAGCGGCGCGAAGCCTTCTTCGAGGGATTCGTCGGCGAACGCTGAGGAAGTGAGCATCAACAGCGACAGGGCCAAACTCGCTAGAGCCATTCCCAACCGTATCAAATAGTTGCGTCGCCGATGCTGGTGCATGGTGTATTCCAAGGGGGAGGTGGAATGATTTCAGCGTTAGTGTGTGATTGTACCAGCGGGACGCAAGAGTTGCTGGTCGGTGGAACAGCAGTGCAGTGAGAAATAGAAGAAAGTACCCCGAATAGATTCGAGATGCTTGGCGAAAGGTGTTAGAATCCTTGCCAAATCATCCCCCCTGAATGCTGCCCCCATTGCATGGATAGGTGACGATCGTGATGCAACCACTTCGAATTCTCAGTTTGGTCGCCATGAGTCTGTTTTGCTCAGCGGCATTAGCTCAGCAGAGTGAGCCAGCTCCGACCGACGGTATAGAGTACGAACGAGGCGTGCGACTTCGCGTCTACCGAATCGAGCAGCCGAAGTCCGACTCGCCGCAATTGGCCGCAGGGCAGAGTGCGAACATTGATCAAACGATCTCCGAGTTCAAAATCACGGGTGACGAGGCCTATCTCGCCGATGTCGAGCGGCCGCTGCTGGTGCAGATGGAATGCCTGCTGAAGTCGGAGGTCGCCCAGCAAGTGGAACTTACCTTGAAGACGGCAGCCCGTTGCACGTTGCAGGTAGAGGATCGTGGATTCGCGAGCCCCCCGAATAGCAGAGGGCTACAAGCCAAGGTGTCGCTCAAGCAAGGAGTGAACCGCATTGAATGCACTGCGCTGTTTGTCAAGCAGAAGCCAGAACTAGAGCTGCTGATGCAATCGAAAGAGCAATCGGAGCCAACTTCCATCGCAACCAGCGAGCTACAAGCCCAGGCGTTTCACTTCCGCCCCACGAGTCCTGGGGTAAAGCGTTTGGCTCGCGACGAAGATCGCCCTGGATTGGGAGCGAAAGTCGTGGGGCTGCATCCGAGCATCAATCTTGCGACCATCCGCGCCCCGGACGACTACGTTCCTGTCGGGGGGCTCGATGTGCTGAGTGACGGAACGTTGGTCGTCGCCACGTTCGACGCCCGCCGACTCCGTGCGCCGAGTCCTCAAGAAGAACCCGATGGCGAGCTTTGGCTGTATCACGGAGCCGAAGGCAAGGTCGAGGGTATCCGCCGCGAGAAGATTGCCGAGGGACTCTACGAACCGGCCGGCGTGTGCGTGGTCGGCGAATCGATTTACGTGTCGCAGCGATTGGAGGTGACCCGTTTCGATCGCCTGGAGTCGCAAGGCAAATGGCAAGCAACCACCGTGGCCAGCGGTTGGGAGTCGAACGATTTTCACGCCCTCAGTTTTGGTTTGTTGCATCAGCCAGGGCAGGGGGGGCATCCAGGGCATCTCTACTTGGCCAAGGGGACCGGGCTGGGATTGAAATCGAATCCGCCGAACCACGGCTCGGTCTGGCGCATCGACCTGTCGCTTCCTGTCGGTGAGAACGTCGAAGCCATCACCGGCGGCCATCGCACCCCAAACGGGCTCGGCTGGGGCCCCAATGGCGAGATCTACGTCACCGATAACCAAGGCGAGTACACGCCGGCCAACGAGTTGAACCTGGTGAAGGATGGCTCGTTCTACGGGTTCTTCCATCGCACCGGTGCGCACGCTGAGCTATCACCGTTCCAGCCAGACGCCACGCGCGACAAGAATCCCTCGGCGGTAACCGAAGCGACCGTGTGGATGCCGCAAGACGAAATCGCCAACAGCCCCTCGGAGCCGGTGCTCGTTCCCGAGGGCTGGCCTTTCGCGGGGCAAATGCTCGTTGGCGACGTGAAGTACGGCGGCATCAATCGCATTGGCCTCGAGCAGATCGATGGCGTCTGGCAAGGCTGTGCGTTTCGGTTCACGCAAGGCATGGAAGGCGGCGTCAACCGCTTGGCGTTTGGCCCCGGCGGTTCGCTGTTCGTAGGAGCCATCGGCGGCGATCACGCAGCCACCTGGAATTGGGTCGACCCCGACGGGCGGAAAACTTATCAAGGCTTACAACGATTGCAGCCCAACGGCGAGATGCCATTCGACATCGAATCGGTCCACGCGCTACCCGAAGGTTTCGAGGTGCGATTCACGCAACCCGTCGATGAGAGTGCGGTAGCTGATCCCAGCAACTACCTGGCGGAGCAGTGGACCTACCGGGCGACGCCTAACTACGGTGGTCCCAAGTTTGAGCTGGAACCGCTCGCCATCAAGCAAATCACTGCCTCGGCGGACCGTCGCAGCGTTGTACTGCAGATGGATGGGGTAAAAGCAAATCGCGTGGTGCATCTCACCGCGGATCCCATCAATGAGCAAGGCGAAAAGCTCTGGTCGTCCGAGGCATGGTACACGGTTCGGCGTATCCCGCAAGACAAAACGCCTAAGCCGAGCCGAGTGGTCATTGTGACCGGCGACAACGAGTACGGATCGGAACTGTCGATGCCGATGATTGGTTCGATCCTGGAGCAACTGCCAGGGTTCGAAGTCAAAGTGTTGTACTCAGTTGACGAGCAGGGCAACCGCGATCGCCACGCCCATTCGATCCCCGGACTTCGCGCGCTCCGCGAGGCCGATCTGGCTGTGTTCTTTATGAGGTTCCGTGCCTTGCCCGACGCCCAGGTGAAGGAGATCGAGGATTACGTCGCGTCGGGCCGACCGGTGATTGGGCTGCGGACCTCGAGCCACGCGTTCTTGTACGAGTCGGGCCCTCACCAACATCTCGATAATGGTTTTGGCGACGAGGTACTCGGCCAACGCTGGATCTCGCACTACGGGCATGGGACTAGTTCCATGGCCAAGGTCGATGCGTCGGCGATGAACTCCCCCATCCTCCGCGGCATGAAACCGGAGTTTCCCTTAGCGTCGTGGTTGTACGTGACCGATCCCCCCACGCACCCGCTTCCCGCGGATTGTCACCCGTTGCTCACTGGCATCGCGCTTAAAGAGCCTGGAGAGGTGGCGTCGAAGTTCGGCGAGGAGCAACCGCTGGCGTGGACTCGCGAACTCCAGACTGCCACGGGCCAAACGCAGCGAGTGTTTTACACGTCGCTGGGGCATCCGCGTGATTTTCTCGACGAGCCCTCGCGCCGATTGCTGGTGAACGCGATCTACTGGGCGCTGGGGCGTGAGGGGGAGATTCCCGAGTCGGGCGCGCCGGTCCCGCTGCCCAAGGGGTATCGCCCGCCGAATCCCAAGTAGCGAGCGTCGGCCCTTTCAAACACCAAACTAGGCGTTCAGGTCGATTTGAATCTTGGTAAACTCACGCGGCGACTCGGCCCACGCTTGCAGCAAACCGGGAGCTTGGTCGAGCGAGCCTCGGTGCGAAATCACCCTGTCGGTCGGAAACCGCCCGCTTTGCAGCAACTCGATCACGTCGGCAAAGTCGCTCGGCAACGCGTTCCGCGATCCGCGGATGTCGAGTTCCTTCATGACGAACCACTTGGTGTCGTACTCAACCGGCGACTTCGCGTAGCCGATATACACCACCCGTCCGGCGAAGGAGACCAGATCGATCGCGGCAACAAAGGTCTGCGACACGCCGACCGCTTCGATCACCACGTTCGCTCCATGCCCGCTGGTCCAGTCGGCAACTCGCTTGTCGAGCGGCTCGCGACTGGAGTTCACCGTTTCGCACGCACCGCAGGCTCTGGCGATTTCGATCTTCGCGTCGTCGATGTCCACGGCCATCACCCGCGCCCCGCGAAAGCACGCGCCGGCGATCGCGCCGAGCCCAATCGCTCCCGCACCGAACACCAGCACCCGATCGTCGGGACCCACCTTACCCCTAGCGGCCGCGTGGAATCCCACCGTCAGCGGTTCGACGAGTGCAAGCTCGGCGAACGAGAGCCCATCGGCCCGCATTAACTTATCTGGTGGTAGCGCAATGTACTCGGCCAGGGCCCCCTCGCGCTGCACCCCGAGCGTTTGGTTGTGCTGGCAACAATTCGGGCGGTCGGCTAGGCACGCAGCGCACTCGCCGCATTCGGTGTAAGGGAACACCAACGCTTGCTCACCGATTTGCCACTCCGTGACGCTGGCCCCTACCTCGGCAACTACGCCCGAGAGTTCATGGCCCGGCACACGTGGGTACGACACCAGTGGATTCAGGCCACGGAAGGTATTGAGATCGCTGCCGCAGTAGCCGACCGTTGCGACACGGAGCAGCACTTGGTCTTCGTGGATCGAAGGCACCTCAAGTTCAACAAGACGGCACTCGCCGGGCGCAGTGATTTGCAAAGCTCTCATGATACCGGTACCTGCAGTTGGTACGCTTCGATCGCGGTACCGCTGAAGAGCTGTTGTTGTTCGCTGGGGGTAAGCTCGGCGGTCCACGATCGTACGACTTCGAACCATTTCGCGTAGTCGGACGCCAGCAGGCAGACTGGCCAGTCGGAGCCAAACATCAGCCGCTGAGGGCCGAACGCCTCGAGCACTACGTCGAAGTAGGGCCGCAATGCATCGGCGGACCACGTCGCGCAATCGGCCTCGGTCACCATGCCAGAGACCTTGCAGTAGACGTTCGGCCGGCGAGCCAGTTCGACGATCTGCGTCCGCCACGGCTCTAGTGCTCCGTCGGCGATGCGCGGCTTAGCGATGTGATCGAGCACCAGTCGCAGGTCGGAGTGATCATCGACAAACTGAATGGTCAGCGGTAAATGTCGCTCGAAAATCAAGATGTCGTACGTTAGATCGAAACCAGCAAGCAGCGAGACCCCGCGATTAAAGTCGGAGTTCAGAATGAAGTCGTCGTCGGGTTCGTCATGCACGATATGACGGATGCCACGTAGCCAGGGGTTTTGCGAGAACCGCTCGAGCAACGCTGCAACTTCCCCATCGACCAGCGGCAGCCAACCGACCACGCCGCATACAAACTCGTGTTCGGCAGCCAAGTCGAGCAGCCAGGTGGTCTCTTCCGTCGACTGCCGAGCTTGCACCGAGAGCACCCGGTCGACGTCAGTGGTGCTAATCGCATTCGACAGATCGGGTGGTAGGTAGTCGTTGGCCAGAACGCTCATCGAGTCGCTGATCCACCCGAATTCCAAAGCGGTGTAGTTCCAGAAATGATGGTGAGCGTCGATGATCATCGCCATAGGTTCCGCCGGCAGGAGATAAGCTGGGAAGTAGAGGGGAAGTCTAGCGAGCGAGGGGGGGGGCAATGCCGATCCCACAACCCCACCAAGTTCAGACAAGACGGTAATGGAACCAGCTACCGGACGTCAAGAAAAATAGGCAGAAACTCTTCGCCAGCTGAGTGCTTGGAACGAAAGTTTTTGTAGTGAAACTTCGTGCCATAAAAAAAGTGACATCCAGTGATCCGGCTGTTATGATTTCCGACACTCGCCTCCTCCTCTTCTCTCTTTTCACGTGGGGACCAGCTTTGGAAAGTTATTCAGCGACTGCAGATTCTGTTTCTCCAACAGGTGGTACTGGGGAGAATGCCGACGGCCATGCTGCGCCTAAATTGAACGATGGTCCGCCAGCGATTGTCACTGCCGAAATGGTCTACCCCTTCATCTTGGTGACCACGCTCTTTGCGTTGTGGGGGTTCGCGAACGATGTTACTAATCCGATGGTCAAATCGTTCCAGCAGATCTTTCAATTGAAAGCCTGGCAAGGCAATCTGGTGCAGTTCGCCTTTTACGGTGGGTATGCAACCATGGCGATTCCCGCGGCGCTGGTGATCCGCAAGATTTCGTTCAAAGCAGGCATCATTATTGGGCTTACGCTCTATGCCATCGGCGCACTTTTGTTTATTCCCGCCAGTATCAGCCAGATGTATTGGCTGTTTCTCGGTTGCTTCTACATTATCACGTTTGGTTTGGCGTTTCTGGAAACGTCGGCCAATCCCTATATTCTTTCGATGGGCGATATACGTACCGCCACGCGTCGACTCAACCTCGCCCAGGCGTTCAATCCGATGGGGTCGCTCGCGGGGATGTTCGTTGCTGCAGTCTTGGTATTGCCCAACTTGGAAGTCAACGAATTTCGTAAGGAGCATATCGACGCCCATCCGGAGTACAAAGAGCAGGGATTGTCGGCCGGGGAGATTGGTGAAAACGTCTCATTAGCCATGAAGTCGATGGCCACGAATCAACCGGAGGCCTACGCCGAACTCAGATCGCATGATCTCGGTGTAATCCGCGTACCGTATGTGGCGATTGCCATCGTCGTGCTAGCCGTTCTGGCGACTTTTCTCGTGTCGAAAATGCCCCACACCGGACATACCGAGGAGCCGATCGAACTATCGCACACGCTCGCCAATCTGGCAACGTTCAAATACATCGGCGGGGTCATTGCCCAAGGCGTATACGTCGGTGCTCAGATCATGTGCTGGACCAACATCATCGAATATGGCATGAGTGTCGTCGGTATCGACGCGGCCAGTGCCCAGTGGTACAACATTGGCGGCATGGTGCTGTTCCTGGCGAGTCGTTTTGTATGGACCTATGTATTAGGGTTTGTCCGTCCGGGGCTCTTGTTAGCGGTGCTTGCCATGGGGGGCATCGTATTCAGCTTGGGAACCGTATTGCTTCCCGCGCATGTTGGAATCATCAGCCTGGTCTGCATTTCGTCGTGCATGGCCGCGATGTTTCCCACGATTTATGGGATCGCCCTCGATGGTTTGACGGTCGATGACGCCAAGTTGGGGTCGGCTGGGCTTATTTTCGCCATTGTCGGTGGGGCTCTCATGCCTCCGTTGCAGGGATTGGTGATCGACTGGGCGAGCAAGGAGTGGGGCGACCCAACCCTGGCGGTGCGGGCATCGTTCCTGTTGCCAGCCGCTTGTTTTGTATTTGTTGCCATCTATGGATTCCTGGTAAATCAATCCAAAGAACCGGTGGCCGTGTAGTCGTTTTTGTGAACTGTCGCGATTCTCTTGTTAGCTGATTATGGACCCAACACTTACGATCACCGATTGCAAAGTCGTCGACCTTCGTTTTCCTACTTCGGAGGAAGCGCATGGCTCGGATGCCATGCATAGCGACCCGGACTATTCGGCCGCGTACGTCGTGCTTACGACCAACCAATCCGACCTCACTGGCTTTGGGCTTACTTTTACCCTTGGCCGGGGCACCGATTTGTGTGTGGGAGCCATTGAGCAACTCGCCGAGAAGATCGTCGGCAAGCAGCTTTCGACGCTGGTGGAGTCGTTTAGCGAGACGGTTCACCAGCTGGCGAACGACTCGCAACTGCGATGGCTCGGGCCTGAGAAAGGGGTGGTGCATCTGGCCACCGCGGCGCTGCTGAATGCCGTGTGGGACCTCTGGGCGCGGGCCGAAGGAAAGCCGCTATGGAAATTGGTATGCGATCTCACTCCCGAGGAGTTACTGCGGTGCATTAACTTCAGCTATCTCTCCAACGCCCTCACCAAAGAGCAGGCGCTCGAGATCCTGCAAGCCAACGAAGCGACAAAAGCAGTTCGCGAAGCGGAGCTGTTAGAGACGGGCTTCCCGGCTTACACGACCTCGGCCGGTTGGCTCGGCTACTCCGACGACCTGATCCGCCGGTTGTGTCGCGAAGCGTTGGCCGACGGATGGGAGCACTTCAAGCTGAAAGTGGGAGCCAACCTGGAGGATGATCGTCGTCGCGCGGCGATCATTCGTGAAGTGATTGGCCCCGATCGCAAGTTGATGGTCGACGCGAACCAGCGATGGGAAGTCGCCGAAGCGATTGAATGGGTCAAGTCGCTGGCCGAGTTCAACCTGTGGTGGGTCGAAGAACCGACATCGCCCGACGATGCGGTCGGCCATGCTGAGATTGCGCGGGCGATCGCGCCGATTGGCGTCGCCACCGGCGAGCAATGCCAGAATCGGGTGATGTTCAAGCAGTTGCTTCAGCTCAATGCGATTTCGTTCTGTCAGATTGATAGTTGCCGAATCGGCAGCGTGAACGAGATACTTGGCGTGCTGCTGATGGCCAAGAGGTTCGGTGTGCCGGTCTGCCCGCACGCGGGTGGTGTGGGGCTGTGCGAGTATGTGAACCATTTGGTGATGATCGACTACATCGCGGTGGGAGCAAGCTTAGAGAATCGCGTCGCCGAGTTCGTCGACCACTTGCATGAGCACTTTGTTTATCCCGTGGAGGTGAAGCGAGGGCATTACATGCCGCCACAGGCTCCCGGGTATAGTGCCGAGATTCACACCGCGAGTCTCGATGACTATCGCTACCCAGATGGAGTCGAATGGCAGAAGCGGCTCAGCAAGTAATCCAAAATTCCGTCATTGAAGCGTTCACTAACTTGAGGAAAGCAATGGGGCAACGTCTAGAAGGCAAAAAGATCCTGGCGACCGCATCGGGGCAGGGCATCGGCAAAGCCGCCGCGCTGGCATTCAGCCGCGAAGGGGCTCAGGTGCTTGCGACCGATATTAACGAAGAAGCACTCGCAGCACTCAAGTCCGAAGCCCCTTCGATCGAAATCGCCCCGCTCAACGTGTGCGACGCCGAAGCGATCGCCAGCATGGCGGCCAGCCATACCGATATCGATGTGCTGTTCAACTGCGTCGGCTACGTGCACCATGGCACGATTCTCGACTGCGAAGAAGCCGACTGGCAACGCTCGATCGATCTCAACGTGACTTCGATGTACCGCATGACTCGCGCGTTCCTCCCTGGCATGGTCGCCCATGGCGGGGGATCGATCGTGAATGTCGCCTCGGTAGCCTCGAGCGTGACCGGCGTGCCGAATCGCTTTGCCTACGGAACCACCAAGGCCGCGGTGATTGGGCTTACCAAAGCGGTCGCGGCCGACTTCGTGGGCCAGGGCATCCGGGTGAACGCCATCTGCCCCGGTACGGTCGAGTCGCCCTCGCTCGAAGACCGCATTCGCGCCCAAGGCGACTACGAAGAGATCCGCAAGGCCTTCGTCGCCCGCCAGCCGATGGGCCGGATCGGAACGCCGGAGGAAATCGCCGCTCTGGCGGTTTACCTGGCCGCCGACGAGTCGGGCTACACCACCGGAGCAATCCACGTGATCGACGGCGGTTGGTGCATCTAACGTACCGACTTACGACGAAAACCACTCGCCGAAGCTAGCTTTGCTACTTGGCATTCTTTGCCACTTTTCGCTGGGAAATGGCCACCTGCGGTGTTCTAATGAACAGGCGAGTGAGGCTCGCGGCTTTCAGCTATCGGCTGTTGGCCTTGTTAGTGATGGGAGGTGAGTGTGATGTAATGCTTTCTGTGAAGTCGAACGTTTAGCAACGCGCAGGCGAATGGTTGCTTGCGTGGGCGTTCGCTGCTGCGCGTTTGTGAAAGCTGCAGGCTTCAGGCAGTAAGCGGTTGGCTAGATGCTTCGGGTCGCTGGAAGCTCCCGTCAGCATGACATCCGTTTACCTGTATCCCCAAAACTTCCCTGCCCCCCGAATCCTGTTTCCTGACTCCTCCCAAGAATAGTTTCCCATGGGTGGGAATCTATTTTGGGCAACTATCGCCGAGGTGTTGATGTAAATACATACAGGCACACGACTTACGATTGATTCCCACTGCGAAAATAGATTCCCACTCGATGCGTTTTGGGTAATGGGAATCTATTCGAGAGCGAAAACCACTGGTTTTGTAGAGTGCGTGCAGATTCAATTTTCCCATCGGTGGGAAAATTGGGAATCTATTGCCCGCTGGGCGGTTTGCTCGGCTTACCGAAGGTTCGGCAGCGAGCGTTCGGTGCGATCTGCGAGCGTATCGAAGTCGCTAAACGCCTGCTCGCGGACCAAGTGTTGGTCATCCTGTTTGCGTGGTTGCTTGAGCAGTGGATGATGAACTTCCGTGGACTGTTCGGTGTTCGTAGCGAGCAAACCAGTAGCGACTTGCGGTCGCAGCGCGGATTCGCTCGCAGTGGAAGCAGTCGGCAACGATCGGGAGTGACTCGCGGAAAGCTGTCTGCTGGCGGTTTGCACTACCATGAACGAAAGCGGTCTGGCGGTGTTCGGGCTACCGATATCCTGAAACGCGCGATCCGCAGCGGGAGCAGTAGCCGGTTCTTCAGAATCGTCGATCGGAGTCTCGGCGACCTGGTCGACGCTAGCGTCCGCTGGTTGGGTGGTTGGAGTCGTGGGAGTGGTTGGAACCGTCGTGCTCGACGCGGCAGAGTCGCTGAAGTTGGTTGCCGCAAGGCTGCTGATCGTCGGCTGTGAAGTGCCAAGATGGTCGCGCCACACGGTGTAGTCGGCGAGGCTCACGAGGCCGTCGCCATTGCCATCGGCACCCGTGCCGGCAGCGAGCGTCTGGCCGATGCTCGACTTCCAGACCTGGTAGTCGGCCATATCGACCATGAGGTCGAGGTTGTAGTCGCCCGGGAGGACTGGCGTGTCGTCGGCGCCAGGCGTTCCGTTCGCCGCGGTCGACGTGGTCCAGTTGGCACCATCGTTGTAGTCACCTTGCAGGTCGATGATCACGAGCGAAGGGCCATTGCCATCGGGTGCGGTGGGCCAGGCTTCCTCGCCGGGGTCGTCGCCATCCTGGTAGGTAAATGATTGGATGAGTTCCGACTGATAGTCGAGCAGCGTGAGGGTTTCGCCGCCGTTGGAAAGCCGGCCGGTCCATTGACCGACGATGCGAGCTGTGATGCCGTATCGCGTTTGGAATGCAGCTTCGTTCTCGACCAGCACCACCCGCTCGCCGGGAGCCAGCGGAGTGGACGAATCGAAATGGAAATCGACGCCGCCCGAGAGGGTCACGCCATGTAAGTCAATCGTTTGATCGGAGGTATTCAACAACTCGATGAACTCGAACTCCTCGTTGTCCACCCAGCCGGCATTCGCTTCCGCGGTGGTGGGTGGCGCGGGATTGTACTGGAGCTCGGTGATGCGAAGATTCGTAGCATTTGCCAGCGTGTCGACTGTAAACAGAGCGGAGTTGAGTGCCGACCAGTTGCCACCCTGCACCACGCGGGCTTGCACTTGGGACGTGGAGGTCACCTCGATTGGCTGTCCGGTGTACAAGATGGCGGAAGGACTGATCGCCCCGCCGGGTTGGCGAGGGTCCGAACCGTCGAGCGTGTAGTAGATGCTTCCCGCCGAGGCGGTGATCGACAGATCGTACCCGCTTACTACCTGACCACCATGCTGACTAAACACGGGGGCATCGATGCTAGGATACAGACCATAGTTGCGAAACTCTTGCAACACGATCGCCGAACGTTGCGGCAGATAAGTTTCGAGAATCCAATCGCGCTCGGCGAGCCAATCGTCCTGGGTGAGCGGAGTGCCGAAAATCGCATCGCCCCAGCGGGCCGACTCGGCAACGATCGACTGCTCGACCTGATCGGCAAGTTGCTGATAGCGATCGATAAGGTAGTCGGGCGTGAGTACTCCGTCGTTGAAGAAGGCTTCGTGAATCTGGTCGGCGAAGAACATGCGATACTCGAGACTCGACTTGAGATTCGTATGCGGTTGCCCCGCGTTGCGGCTGCCGGTGAAGTCCTGGTCGAGCGTCGTGGCGTAAAGGGGAGATCGACTGCGATTGTTGCCCATCGTGTTTTCGAAGTCCCAGCTGAAGAACTCGAACCCGGTGGTAGTTGCCGGATCGCGATCCCGCCCCGCCCAGAAGTTTTTGAATGGCCAGTCCCAGTTGCCTCCCCAGACGTTGAGCATGATGTAGTCGATGTACGATTCAACATTCAGCAGCGGGGCGATGGATTCGTCGATGGATCCATCCACGCCTTTGCCCTGGAGCTCATAGAAAGCACTCAGCGACGAGCCCGCATCGTCCGACAACGCGAGCATGGCATCCCACGCTTGGAAGTCGCCGGTCTGGGCATCGCCAACGTGAATCGCGTCCCAGTTGTCCGCATCGCCGGTCAGGTAGCTGGCAGCAAACTCGTTGTCAGGGCGTTCGACCGGGTTGTAGAGACCCCAGTAAATGCCGTTGATGTACAAGTGGACGAAATTGCCGTGGGCGCTGGGATGCCCCAGGTCGTTCTGCAGCAACCGCCCGAATTCGTCGCGGGTGAACTGTTCGGTATAGCGGGCCGCGTTCCAAGAGTATCCATCGTTGGCCCCCGCCCGCAACACAATGGTATTGTACTCGTCGACGGCTCCGTCGTTTGTGAAGAGAGGAAAGTTGAGCGTCGTCGGCCCGTATTCATCTTTGAACAGCAAGCGGAAGGAGTGCTTCTTGGTCGCGCTGTGCGAGCGGAAGTAGCCCCCTTGGATGCGGATGCCAGCGTCGACCTGAAAACCTTCGCTCCCATCGGGATTGATGAGTTCTACCGAAGTCGCACGCTCCCAGGCGACACCGCCTGCAGTGCTATTCGTGTAGATGCCATCGTCGCCAAACAGATCGTCGGTACTCATGACGATCGACAGCGTGGGAATCGAGACGAGATCGGATTTGATCGAGTCGGCGTAGATTCCGCCGTAGTTGTCTCCCCCCAGGGAGTTGCCTTGCTCGTCGAAGTCGCCGATGACGTCGGGATCAAGGCCGTAGTCGGGCGATACCCCGCCCCAGTTCGTGGGTAACCCCGCGTCGAGGGTCGCCTGGTAATCCTGGCTTACGATATCGTCGACAAACAGGTAGGTTTGCGTGTCGACATTGGTTGCGATGTAGTCGGTCTTGAACGCTGCTGCGCGAAGCACCGTGGTTTGCGAGATCGTCAGCGGCGACGTGTAGAGCAGCCCAGTCGTCGGTGTCGGGACTTCGCCGTTGGTGGTGTAGTAGATACTGGCAGCAGGCGTAGGCGAGGTAATCTCGACTTGGAATGGGGCATCGTAGAACCCGCGATCGACACTAAACGCAGTATCGGCAACCCTGCCGAGCACCCCCTCGTTGTTCGCCGAGCCGGGTGTCGGGACGTCGAAATACCGCTCGGCCGAAGTCGTGGCGATACCTTTGAGTTCCGGAACCAGCAGGAAATCATCATCGCCGGCACTCAGGTTAAGCCCCTGAAGTGCCAGCACGTTCTCCCCGTCGACCAGCAGGTTGAGATACGAAGTGAGATTGATCGACTCAAAACGAATCGCCTGCACGTCGTTGCGTTCAGCGGTCGCGGTTGCATCGTACCCAAGTTCTGCAGGC
Organism: Aeoliella mucimassa; assembly: GCF_007748035.1. Taxonomy (NCBI): domain Bacteria; kingdom Pseudomonadati; phylum Planctomycetota; class Planctomycetia; order Pirellulales; family Lacipirellulaceae; genus Aeoliella; species Aeoliella mucimassa. Next base: position 3,896,429 of record NZ_CP036278.1, on the reverse strand, counting down.
GCGTTGCGTTCGGCGATCTTCACTCCATTGAGGTAGGCAACGAATCCATCGTCGTACTGCACGTTCAGAAGCAGTGCTTCCAGGGGAGTTGTCTGGCTGTCGTATTCGAACGTGCTGCGAAGATAAACGCTGCTATTTACCCCGAACATGTCGGTTTGCAGATTCGTGGGGAACAGCTGGTCGTAGCTTACCGTTTCGCGGCCAAACACTTGCACTTCACCGAGCGAAAGTACATCGGCCTCGTCGTGATTGCCATTGCCAGCGGTTCCCGAAAGGTCGGGATCCGGCGTGCGAATCACGCGGACGGTTTGTCCCAACAGCGATCCGCCGGTAAGGGCAACGAGATCGACTTCCAGCGTTTCCGGCCCAGCAAACACCACTCCACCGCCGAGGATGTTCTCGGGATTCAGCAAGTCCGAAGTAAAAATGACCGCGTCGGTTTCGTCGAGCACTTCGACGGTAATATCGCGCAAACGCGAGAAGCAGCAGCCATCGCGATTGTGCAGCACGATTTGCTCCAGGGCGTACGCGTCGCCGAGGTCGACCTGCCAGGTGGCGGGCAGGTCCTGCCCGGCAGCGGTGTGCGTGAAGTTAGTCAGATCGCCATCGATCGCCCGGTCGGATTCAAACGACGACAACTGCGACGACTGCGAAGTGATGCCGTTGAGAGCCAAGTTGATGAGGTCGCCGGTGCCGCCAGACGTGGGATTGGTCTCGTATCCAATGCCAAGCGTGGACGGAGTCCACAGCGAGTCGTCGAAAGCGGGCGTGGTCCAGGTGTTTGCCAGCGAGTCGTCTGGTGGAACCAAGTATCGCCCTGGCGAATCGCCTTGCAGCAGCACCGTGTTCGCCTGGCTAATACCGTACGAAACGTCGATAAGCTGCTCGGGATACTCCGGAGCAAACTCGTGGACCACCCCCCCCACGGGATCGGTAAGGGCCAGGTACTCTCCAGACACACTGAGGGCAAAGTTGGTGTGCAAGTATCCATCGGCGTCGACGTAGTCGTTACCCTCTTGCGACGAAGCAAACACCAACAGGTACTCACCAGGAGCAAGCACCGACTGCGTGAGGCTCGGGAAGCTCCACTTCGTCGGGTTTGCAGCATCATCGGTCAGGTGCCAACCGGAGAGATCGATCGACGAGTCGGTGGGATTGTGCACCTCGATCCAGTCGGGGTAATTGCCATCACCATCGGCGAGGGTCGCGTTGTTACTGGCCATGAACTCCGTGATGAGCGGATCGGCTGCCAGCAGTTGGCGAGGCTCGAGACTCTCGATTCGAAGTGGTCGGTTACGCATGCAGTGGGCCTTTCCGCCACCAAGGCGAGTTGCTTCGCGCGCATTGCTAGACGCCATGGATCGGTCGAAGGGAGAGCGACCCTGATGCCGTGTGGCGGGGAGTGATGCGGGCGACGCGACGCGCCGAAGGGATTGAGGAGGAGGTGTTGGGTTGAGAGGAGCAAGACCATCGCGAACGATCATTGTACAGAAAAGACATGCCTGAATCGATAAAAACATCCACAAATATAGGAGGAAACAAAGTCGATACGGGACGCTGCCAGCAACGGACTATGTTTTTGAATCACGGACTTAGAAAACAGCTCACGCAGCTTTCGACGATCTTCTTAGTGGTGCGCTTGTTCCAACGCTTTGGTGTTTCGGAGACAACGCTTAGGCAAGGTTGTGCAAGCGAGTCGTCGAGTGTCTTGTGATTCTGTTCAGGACGATTGCTTGAGTAGGTTCGTGCATCAGAGTTGTTACTCGCCATAAACTTCCTCAGTTACCTGGAGTTGTGTTGATGTAGGAAACATGCGGTTGTTTTGTGAAAAAGAAACCAAGGGTTCATCAAGAATTGTTTGGGTCCGGTTGCTCAATACGTTATCATGTCACCGCTACTCTGGATTTGAATGGTGCTGTGTTCCCACCCTCACTCCTCAAAAGGCACGTTCCTGGTTCTCCCCTCTCCGACGAACGTGGTAGTCGATGATTGCAAGATTCAGTAGAGTTGTGTTTGCTTTGATCGTGGTTGGACTCATGATGAGTCCCGACGCGGTTGCCGCTGCGGAAGAGTCGTCGCCGAGCGTGAGTTTCGCCAACGACATACAACCGATCTTTGCAGCGCATTGTTATGGATGTCATCAGCCGGCCAAGCCGAGTGGCAACTACTCGATGACGAGCTTCGACCGCCTGATCGCTATCGGCGATCGCGGAGAGCAACCCGTCGTTGCTGGTAAACCCCATGACAGCTTGCTGGTGTCGCTCATCACGCCGACCGATGGTCAGGCGGAGATGCCAGCCGATGGCGAGCCGCTGAGCGCCGCAGAAATCGAATTGATCACGCGCTGGATCGCCGCTGGTGCTATGGACGATACACCGGCTGCCAGCGAGCCGCCCATCGACCAGGCGCACCCGCCGGTCTATACCCAGCCCCCCGTTGTTACCTCGATCGACTACTCGCCCGATGGTCAACTGCTCGCGATTGCCGGATACCATGAAGTTCGGTTGCATCGCGCCGAGGGATTCGAACTCGTCGGGCGACTGGTTGGACTCTCCGAACGGATCGAAACCGTGAGGTTCTCGCCCGATGGCAAGCGTCTGGCCGTTGCGGGGGGCAACCCCGCCCAGCGTGGGGAAATACAGATCTGGGATGTCATGGATCAAGAGCTGCTGCTCTCGCACATGGTGAGTTACGACACGCTCCGCGGAGTCAGTTGGTCGCCGGATGGCAAGCAGGTCGCCTTCGGGGCTACTGACAACACGATTCGCGCGATCGACTCCGAATCCGGCGAGCAGCTGTTGTTCCAAGGTGCGCCGAACGACTGGCCGCTCGATACGGTTTACTCGGTCGATGGAAGCCATTTGGTCGCCGTGGGGCGTGACATGACCGCGAAGCTGGTCGAAGTCCCCAATGAGCGGTTTGTCGATAATATTACGTCGATCACCCCCGGCGCGCTGAAGGGTGGTATTCATAGCGTCGCTCGTCATCCAGAACGCGATGAAATCCTGTTCGGCGGTGCCGACGGTGTGCCGCGCATCTACCGCATGCACCGCCAAACCAAGCGGGTGATCGGCGACGACGCCAACCTGCTGCTCGAGTTTTCCCCGCTGCCAGGGCGGATTTTCAGCATCGATATCAGCCCCGAGGGGTCGCTCGTCGCCGCGGCCAGCAGCCTGAATGGCCAGGGGGCGTTGCATCTGTATCGCATCGATCCCGCGCAAGCACCGAGCGAAGAAATCAAGCAACTGCTCTTCAAGCCAACCCACTCCCGCTCCGCGGACGAGAACCAAAAGCTCAAGACTTACTTTACCGAATCGGTAACCGTGGTGGCTGAGCTGACGATCGAAAACAGCCCGCTGTATAGCGTTGCCATCAGCCCCGATGGCACACGCGTGGTAGCCGCGGGACGCGATGGCGTGGTCCGCATGGTTGATGGAGCCACTGGCGAGCTGCTCCACCAGTTCGATGTGGTCGAGCTGCAGTCGTCGCCGGCGGACGAGCAGGCAGAAGCCGAACTCGCTAGCACCAGTAACACGGATACCCCATCCACCTCGACCGCGGCCAACGAGCCGGTGGTGCCGGACGATTCGCCGATCGCGCGGGTGGTCGTCGAGCCGACACAGGTCGACGCGGCCAGCCTTACCCATCCCGTTCAATTGACCGTCACCGCAGAACTGGAAGATGGACGCCGCTACGATGTGACCCGTCAGGTGGCGTTCCAACTTGATACTACGGTTGCTCAAGTCGATGGCTATGGAGAGCTGCTCCCGATTGCTGCGGGGAGCACGCGTTTGCAGGTATCGTTTCACAATATGTCGACCGAGGTACCAGTCGAGATTCGCGCGTCGGAAAATGCTTCCATCGACTACATTCGCGACGTGAATCCCATTCTCACCCGGGCGGGATGCAATGCAGGTACGTGTCATGGAGCGAAGGACGGAAAGAATGGCTTCAAGCTCTCGTTGCGAGGGTACGATTCGCTGTACGACATTCGTTCGCTCACCGACGACCACGCCTCGCGGCGGGTGAATCTTGCCTCGCCGGGCGAGAGCTTGATGCTGCTCAAAGCCATCGGCGTCGTGCCGCACGAAGGTGGGCAAGTGATCGAGCCTGGCAGTCGCTACTATCACACGCTTCGCGAGTGGATCGAGTCGGGCGCGGGGCTGAACACCAACACTCCTCGCGTGATTGGGGTTCGGATCAGTCCGACCAATCCCGTAGTCGAGCAAATCGGCGAACGCCAGCAGTTCCGCGTGATTGCCGAGTACGCCGACGGAGCGACGCGCGATGTGACCGCCGATGCGTTCATCGAAAGCGGCAATGCCGACGTGGCCGAACCGGCCGGCGATCACGCTGGGCTGATCGTCACCCTCCGCCGGGGCGAAGCTCCCGTGCTGGTGCGTTACGAAGGTGCCTACGCAGCGACCACGCTCACCATCATGGGCGACCGCACCGGTTTCGAGTGGGCCGAGCAGCCTGCGACGAATGACATAGACCGCTTGGTGGACGAGAAACTCAAACGCACCAAGACACTGCCTTCGCCGGTCGCCGACGACTACGCGTTCGTGCGTCGGGTTTACCTCGATCTTACCGGGTTGCCACCCACGACCGATCAGATTGCCCAGTTCGTGGACAACACACGCGACTCTCAAACCAAACGCGATGCGTTGGTCGATCAACTCGTTGGCAGTCCGTCGTACGTGGAGCATTGGAGCAACAAGTGGGCCGATCTGCTGCAGGTGAATGGCAAGTTCCTCGGACGCGAAGGGGCGACCGCTTTTCGACAGTGGATTCGCGACGAAATCAGTGGCAACACTCCGTACGATGAATTCGTCGCCAAGATTATCACCGCCAGCGGATCGAATCGTGAGAATCCGGCCGCGTCGTACTACAAGATTCTCCGCACGCCGGAGGACACGATGGAGAACACGACCCATCTGTTCCTGTCGACGCGGTTCAACTGCAACAAGTGCCACGATCATCCGTTTGAGCGGTGGACGCAGGATGAGTACTACGAGATGGCCGCGTATTTTTCGCAAGTTACTCGAGAACGCGATCCGGAGAGCGGCGATCGCACGATCGGCGGCACCGCGGTCGAAGGCAACAAACCGCTGTTCGAAGTGGTCGCCGACGCCAGCCAGGGAGAGATGGTGCACGAGCGAACCGGGCAGGTTACTCCTCCGTCGTTCCCCTACGAAGTGTCGTACGAGTCGCCCAACAACGCGACCCGGCGACAAGAATTGGCTGCCTGGATTACCTCGCCCGACAACCCTTACTTTGCTCGCAGTTATGCGAATCGCTTGTGGGGCTACCTGCTCGGCACCGGCATCATCGAACCGATCGACGACATTCGCGCCGGCAATCCTCCTTCGAACCCTGAGTTGCTCGATTACTTGACGAACGAGTTTGTCAGCAGCGACTTCGATACCCAGCATCTGGTGAAACTGATTTGCAAGTCGGACACCTACCAGCGAAGCGTCGCATCGAACGACTGGAATGTCGACGACACGTTGAACTTCTCTCACGCCCGCCCGCGCCGACTTCCCGCCGAGGTTCTGTACGACGCGGTGCACCAAGTCACCGGTACTGCGATGCATTTGCCAGGAGTTCCGGCCGGCACTCGTGCAGCAGCGCTGCCCGACTCCGGCATTAAGCTGGCCGATGGGTTCCTCGACAATCTCGGCCGCCCGGCTCGCGAAAGTGCTTGCGAGTGTGAACGGGTGAACGAGATGCAACTCGGCCCAGTCATGGCCTTTGTGACGGGACCGACTATCGGCAACGCGATTAGCAACGGCGAGAACACTATCGCCCACTTGGCTGCTGCCGATACGAGCGACGCGGTGTTGATCGAAGAAATCTACCTGCGCATTCTCAACCGCCCGCCAATCAGCGACGAGACGACAGCGGCCCAAGCGATCTTCGACGAGATTCGCCAGGACCATGATCATTTGGTAGAGAACCGCGATCGCTACGTGGTGGAACTCACGCAGCAGTTGGCGCAACGCGAACTGGCGCGGCAGCAACAGGTCATCCACCTGAGTGCAGAGCTGGCCTCGCATCGAGTGAGCATCGCCGCAGAACGCAAGCGAATGGAACAGCAGCGAAACCAGGCCATCGCGGCGGCTGAGCAGAATCTCAAGCAGTACACGGAGGCTCTCGCCACGACTTCGGCCGAGTGGGAAGCAGAGCTGCGCGGGCAGTTTACCCCTTGGCACGCGTTTACCCCGCTGCAATTGAACACCACCATCCCAGGCGAGTTGATTCCCCAGGACGATGGCTCGATTCTGGCGAAGGTCGAGCCCGCGAAGGGAGCCTTCACGATCTCGGGCACCTCTGTTCCGGAGCGAGTTACCGCGATTCTTCTCGAAGCGTTGCCGGATGCGAATCATCCCGAATCGGGTCCTGGCTTGGCCCACAATGGCAACTTTGTGTTGACGGAGTTCTCCGCTCAAGTGTTCGATGCGTCGAGCGAAGCAGCAGCCACCGCTGGTGAGCCGCTTACCTTCGATTCGGCCAAGGCCGATTACAGCCAGGAAAACTACTCGGTCGCCTCGGCCATTGATGGTAACCTGAGCGACCGCAATAACGGGTGGGCAATTAGCGGCCAGGCGGGCCAACGCCATGTGGCCGTGTTCCGATTCGCCACGCCGGTGTTGTTGGAGGAGAACCAGCAACTGCAGTTGCAGCTGCAGCACTTGTATACCGACAGCAAGCATCAACTCGGCCGGTTCCGACTGTCGACCACCGACGCCGAAGGAGAGGCCGACTTTGGATTGCCCCCCGAGGTCGATGCCATTCTGCAAGTGGCCGCAGCCGAGCGATCGGACGAGCAAAAGAAATCGTTGGCCGACTATCGCCAGGCGAACGACTCGCGTCTGAAGGAACTGCAACAACAACTTGCAACTGCTCAGCAACCGCTGGCGATGGATGCCAGGGAGCAGGAGTTGCAATCGCAGCTCCAGAAAGCAAGCCAGCCGTTGCCGATCGATGAGCAGCTTCGTCGCATGGAACAGGAACTGCTGCTCAGCAAACAACAATTGAACAACCTGCGACTGACTGCAGCGCAGGATCTGGCCTGGGCGTTGTTGAACAGCCCGGCCTTTCTGTACAACCACTAACGCTCTGCCCAAGCGAGGTCCCCTATGTGGCGTATCACTGGAAACTCGGCTGTTAGAGACTTGTGCGATTCGCATTTGCGTCCCACGCGTCGCGACGTGCTGCGCGTCGGCACTTCGGGCTTGCTGGGACTGTCGCTTGGTTCGTTGCTGCAGCTTCAAGCCCAAGCCAGCGCCAGCACTTCGGCCGCTCCCGGCTGGGGCAAAGCGAAGAGCGTGATTCTGTGCTACCTGCAAGGTGGTCCGAGTCACCTCGATTTGTGGGACCCAAAAGAAAACGTGCCGGACAACGTGCGGAGCGTGTTCAAGCCGATTTCCACGAAGATTCCAGGCATTCAATTCACTGAAGTCCTGCCGAAGTTGTCGCAACTTAACGATCGTTTCACGATGATTCGCTCGATGAGTTACACGCCGAACGGGTTGTTCAATCACACCGCGGCGATCTATCAAATGATGACCGGCTACACCACCGACAAGGTGAGTCCCTCCGGACAACTCGAACCGCCGAGTCCTAAGGACTTTCCGAACTTCGGTTCGAACATCGTGCGGCTGAAGCCGACGCAAGATCCGATGCTGCCGTTCGTGATGCTCCCTCGCCCGCTGCAGGAGAGCAACGTTGTCGGTAAGGGTGGTACCGCTGGATTCCTCGGCAAAGCGTACGATCCGTACACGTTGTATCCCCCCGGGGACGACATGAAGATGGACAAAATGGATGGGGTGCGAGTCGACGACTTGCAGCTTCAGCCCGATGTGTTCTCGCTCCGCTTGCAGCGCCGCGCCAGGCTTCGCGAACTGGTCAGTCGCCAGATGCCAGCCATCGAGCAAGCCGTGGCGGGAGAGAACCTCAACCAGTACTACGAACGGGCGGTCGACCTCGTGGCCTCCGGGCGGGCCCGCGATGCGTTTGATTTGTCGCAGGAGCAGGACTCGGTTCGCGATCGGTTCGGCCGAAACACGTTTGGGCAAAGCTGCCTGCTCGCTCGGCGACTCGTCGAGGCCGGCACCCGCGTGGTCGAAGTGGTATGGCCGAAAGTGGCCAACTCCGACAATCACTCGTGGGACCAACACTCGGATCTCAGCAAGCGGATGCGCGACCAGTCGGCCCCGATGTTCGATAACGGCATTTCGGCGCTGATCGAGGATCTCGACGAACGCGGCATGCTGGAGGATACCTTGCTGGTGGTCGTCGGTGAGTTTGGCCGTAGCCCGCAGCGAGGCGTTAGTACTTCGGGCAACAATAACTCCGATGACGGTCGCGACCACTGGCCCTACTGCTATACCGCGGTAGTTGCCGGTGCGGGTACCAAGCGGGGGTACGTGCATGGCGAGTCCGACGCAACTGGCTCCGCCCCGTTGGTCGACCCGGTGCACCCCACCGAGCTGCTCGCGACCATCTACCATGCTTTCGGCATCAATCCCGAGACCACGGTGCTCAATCACCTGAAGCAACCGCGGGAACTGGTGAAGGCCAAGGCCGTGACTAGGCTGTTTGCCTAGGCAGTTGCCAATCCGCCTGTTCGCACAATACTGGTGGTGTTGAGCCGGATTTCGTCGACATGCAGGCAAATCGTGTGCTGCAATCGGTTGCACGCTGCCGCAGTAGTTTCGGTGCTGCGCAACAGTCCGCGGGCGACTCACTTGCTGTCGTTCCTTGGTTGTGCGAAGATCGCGACTGGTTCTCATGGTATTTCTCAAAGCGACGGACCTTGCTAGCAACGGCAACCGGCGTTGTTTCAAGTTATTTTCACAACGGTCGGCGCCGCGATGGCCAATGCGTTTCGTGCCCTGAAGCATCGTAATTTCCAGTTATTCTTTGCCGGCCAGTTTATTTCGCTCACTGGAACCTGGATGCAATCGGTCGCCCAGAGTTGGCTGGTGTACCGGCTTACCGGGTCGGTGGTGCTGCTAGGGCTGATTGGTTTTGCTTCGCAGATTCCGGTGTTCTTGATGGCTCCGTTGGGGGGAGTGGTCGCCGACCGTAACGATCGTCGTCGGGTGCTGGTGATTACCCAGACGCTCTCGATGCTCGTCGCTTTCGTCTTGGCGGGTCTCACGATTACCGATCTGGTACAGGTCTGGCATCTGTTTGTCATTGCGGTAGCGTTCGGCGTGATTAACGGATTCGACATCCCCGCCCGCCAAGCGTTTGTGCCCGACATGGTTGGCCGCGAAAACCTGATCAATGCGATTGCACTGAACTCGTCGATGTTCAACGGCGCCCGAATCGTCGGGCCGGCGATCGCTGGAGTGCTTGTTTCGCTGATTGGCGAAGGCTGGTGCTTCTTTGTGAACGCAGTAAGCTTCATCGCGGTGATCGTTGGTTTGCTGCTGATGAATATCACTCCTCTCGTGCGCCGGCACACAGGCAGCACGCTCGAAAATCTGGTGGAAGGTTTTTACTTCACTGCCCGCACAGCTCCGATTCGTGCGTTATTGTTATTGCTTGGTGTCATCAGTTTGATGGGCATGCCGTACGTGGTGTTGATGCCGATCTTTGCCGAGCAGATTCTCGGCGGCGACTCGGCCACGCTTGGTTACCTGATGGGCGCGACCGGCGTAGGGGCCATGATCGCCGCGCTGGTGCTCGCCGCCCGCGACCAGGTGTTTGGCCTCGGCAGGTGGATCGCCGCCGCGGCGGCTGCTTTCGGGGTGAGCTTGATCTTGTTCTCCATGTCGGAAAACTTCTGGCTTTCGATGTTCCTGCTGATTCCTGTCGGGTTCTCGATGATGATCCAGATGGCCGCTTCGAACACACTGGTCCAGGCGTCGGTGCCCGACTCGCTTCGCGGCCGGGTGATGAGCGTCTACTCGATGATGTTCATGGGCATGGCACCAGTCGGGGCGTTATTGTCGGGTATGGTCGCAGGTTGGATCGGTGCCCCGGCCACCCTAGCTTGGGGCGGAGGAGTCTGCATCCTCGCGTCGCTCGTATTTGCCATGCGGTTACCACGACTTCGCGAAGAAGGTCGCCAGCTGATCATCGCTCTGCAAATGACCGGCGGCGATCCAGCTGTCGAAGCAAGTTGCCAGCAACCCACGCTGACCGCGGATCCACCGATCGTCGAACCAGCCGAACCAGCACCGACCGCCCGCTAGCCACCGCCCGCTAGCCACCGCTCGGGTTGCGCGGGGCGAGAATTCGCGCAGGCGAAATAGATTCCCAATTTTCCCACCGATGGGAAAATTGAATCTGCACGCACTCTGCAAAACCAGTGGTTTTCGCACTGGAATAGATTCCCATTTCCCAAAACCCATCCGATGGGAATCTATTATCCAACCGATGGGGTTAGAACCCTCGCCTTCAGGCGAAACCTTCAGGTTCATATACTACTAGGATGGATAGTTACCGGACTGGGGCACATTGCCGCTTTATTTTGAAATGCCATTTCGTTTGGGGCGAGAAGTTACAGTAGGTGAGGAACTCGCGAAAGCTTCTGATGGAGTTCCAGCATCTGCAAAAGCAGTACTGGGGGCGTCATTTGTGGGCCCGCGGGTACTTTGTGGCGTCTAGCGGAAGTGTGACTGAGGAAGCGATTACCGCGTATATCCAGGGTCAGCGGGGAACGGAGCCCAAAGACGGGGAAGATAACTTCCGCGTAACGCCTTCGTGAGTGAAGGACTTCAGTCCGTAGCTCACGAACTCTTTCCAAACCTACCGGCTTCCAGCCGGTAGTAGTTCAGTTTTGCGGTGCCTAGCGGTCGCAAGTCATTTGCCTGTATGTATTTACATCAACACCTCCGCGGAAAGTGCCCAAAATAGATTCCCACCCATGGGAAACTATTCTTGGGAGGAGTCAGGAAACAGGATTCGGGGGGCAGGGAAGTTTTGGGGATACAGGTAAGCGGATGTCATGCTGACGGGAGCTTCCAGCGACCCGAAGCATCTAGCCTACCGCTTACAGCTTAGAGCCTACAGCTTTGATAACCGCGCAGCAGCGAACGCCCACGCGGGCAACCGTTCGCCTGCGCGTTACTAAACGTTCGACTTCACAGAAAGCATTACATCTAAATCACCTCCAATCACTAAGAAGCCGATAGCCGATAGCTGAAAGCCATGCGTACCTGTTCATTAGAACATGTTGGGTGGCCATTTCCCAGCACAAAATGGCAAAGAATGCCAGACAGCTGGGATAGCGTTGGTTGGAGAGTAAGCCTGCCAGTTGTTAAGCTTGGCTTGCTTGCGACACGGCCGTTTGCAGCGGGCAGTTGTCGACCTGTTTTCCTTCGCGGTATTTGGCGAGCAGTGCTTTGGAGTGCTGCGCTAGCATCCGTCGCACTTCGCGGCGTTTGCCTTTGACGCGGGGGATCTTCATCGAGTCGTAGGCGGTGGTCTGATGACGCATCCAGGCGATCACGGCCGCTTCGGCACGTCGCTCCACGGGAATCCGTTTCGTGCGGGCGACGGTGCCGCTGCCTACCGGCGTGGCATGCGTCGTTACCGCGTCGGCCAGTTGTTTGGCGAGTTCGGCATGGCTGGGGTGGAAGTTGAGAAACTGCAGCACCGCGTCGGCAAACTCACCCACGTATTGAGTCTGCGTCGCTTCGCGGCGTCGGACGCTGGCGGCTTGCTTCTTGGCGTAGCTCTCGGTCGAGCGCATCGCTACCAACTCGTCCTTGATGCGTTCAATGGTATTGCTGGGGGCCCATATGCCTTTTGAGAAAACTTTGCGGCCGCGCCGCTCCTGCACCACCCAGTGATCGCCGGCCGCTTTCACCCGGCGAGTCAACGCGGCATCCCCCGGCGGCAACAGCGACCAATCTTTGGGGGGCTCGAGCACCTCTCCGTCAGGCGTGCAAACGGTATTGGGGCGGGGGCCAAGCGTGAATTGGTTATTCGTCATCCAGCTACAAACTTCAGATCGAGGTGCACATCGAGGGACGTTCCGCTGTCGCAAGCGACGCTCGTTACCCTCAGTATCGCGTGACTGGCCGCGATAGCTTAGCGAAATATAAGTGGCGTGCCTCGTTAGGGGCAATGGTGCAAGCGGTATAACAGAAACAGCGTGTATGGATCGACAAACTTGATGTCGCGATGTTGCTGCGCCTGCTCGGCGGTTTGCTGATGCCAGCTGGGTGTCTTCAGGATCGTGCGGACGAACAAAAAGTGAGGTGCCTGGCCACTGGGGAGTTCGGCTAGCCGTTTACCAGCTTCTGCCGGTTCGCCATACAGATCGGTCGCCATGGGAACTACCGGCAATTGATGTTCTCGAAGTGCTTGCTCGGTGAGTGCGGAGTCGTAAACCCCTTGAGTACCAATGCCATCAGGAGAAAACTCCGCGTACTTACCAAGCCCAGCCGCATCCATCCGCGGCGCGAGACCATCGATCACGAATCCGGTGAGTGACAGGTCGTACTTATGGAACGCACGCTTGTTGAGATCGATCCACGCTTGCCAACTCTCGTCGGCATGGTTGGTATTGGCAAACTCGCCGGGGTTGATGTAGCCGGCACCACAGTCGCCCGACATAAAATAGTCGGAAGCCGCCGCGTGCGTGCGAGCGTAGTACATCGCGTGCGGCGCCCGGCGGTCGAGGCTGGGATTAATCGCCCAGCCGCAGGGAATCTTGCCATGCGCTTCATCCGACCACAGCAGCGGCACATGATGATGGAACCAGGCGGCCGAATCGTAGTCGCCCATGTAAAACGCAACATACGTGGCCGGCTTTACCTTGCCATCCGCATCTACCAGACCTTCGGCTTGTAGTCGTTCGAGCGTTGGCTTGTTCTGTAGTGGGTATTGCTCGGGTTGTGGATGGTGTTGATAGAACGAGGCATTCGCCATGCCCGAGAACCCGAGCGCATCGGCGTCGAGAATGGCGTTGTTCGCGCTGAGCATTTTTACCAGCTTCCACTCGGTGGCCACTGGTTCGTGGTGCGATCCGGCCGGGCCATAGTTCGTGTACTTGTAAGCCCAAGGGATAAAGCCACCCATGTAGTACATATTGCCATCGGCCTGTTGCTTCATCGCTGCGAGTAATTGCGTGAGCGTTTCGGTGTCGGTACCGACGGGTTGATCGGGATCGTCGACCGGGGCTTCGTCTTCCCAAACATGCAAGTCGGTGAAAAACGACTGGTTTGCAATGAAGTAGTCGTGATTCATCACGGTGCTATTCAAAACACTGCTATTACCCGCACAGCGAAGCCAGTAGAGATCGATATAGTAGGCCAGCTCGCTCTTCGAAACCATCCCGGTGTCGAGGTACCGCTCCTTCGCCCATAGATAGGCGTTGCACTTGGCACTTGCCACTCGCTTGGCGACGTCGGGGGACTCAGCGTCGCTGGTTGGCGAAGCGGTAGCGTCGAACATCACGCTTCCATCGTCGTTCATCAGCCGATACTCGTTCGCCGTAAACGACAGCTTGCTATGAGATACTTGGGAATACAGCGAGTCGGGCGAGGGATCGTAACGCAGGCACACGCGACTCTCCACCCCCGCAATAGTGCTCGCCACATTCGAGGTAGCTGGCACCCGTGGATCGTAGACCACGGTGCCCTTGAGTTGCGATTGGAATACTTTGAGTAGTTCGGTGATCGAACCAATTTGCTTGACTGGTCGGTTGTGGAGCCATTCCCCCTCTGATCGCAAGTGGTTCCACCAGAAGTCGTCGGGGTTGGGTGAGAACCGTACGAACAACGTGGAGCGATTGCGATTCACAATGCCTTGCACCGACGAGGTAAGGTGCATCACATCCCATGCTCGTTGCGCTTGGGCAGGGTCTTTGAGGTCAGCTTGATGGAGCTCGCTCAAGTCGAAGTAATAAACTGGCGACGCAGCGTGGAGCGAGCTCGATAAAACTGCCAGTGTGGCAATCACAACAGTCAAGGCGTAACGAATCACGGGTCTGCTTTCCCAGCGGAGGGTGTTGTGCGGCGACCGATGCAGTGTCCGGCAGCGGCCCACGAAATATAGGGAACGGGGAAGGGGAACTAAAATAGTAGAGCGGCGATTGGTGGGGTGCAACATCGCCGACTCAGGCCAGATGGAACGTGGGAGAACAAACTCGTAGAAAGTTTGCATCCCGAAACAACTGGGATACAATTTGGTTTTCTCCGCTGCACATACTTCTGGTTTGGTCGAAGGGAGATTCCTATGGGGGGCCGCATCGCTTGGTGCCTTGTCTGGTTGCTGGTGGGCATCGGGTGGCCGGTGGTTGGATTCGCGCAGCAGGAGAGCCAGGTTTCGTTCAACCGCGATGTGTTGCCGATTCTCTCGGACAAGTGTTTTCACTGCCATGGTCGCGATGCGGCGAATCAGTCGTCGGAGTTTCGACTCGATACCCGTGAGAACGCCATTGCCGATCTCGGTGGATATGTCGGCGTGAAGCCGGGCGACCTTGCTGCGAGTGAGCTGCACGCCCGCATTCATAGCGAGGGGGACGATCGGATGCCGCCCCGCGAAGCGGTCCGCCAGCTTACCGAAAAAGAGAAGCAACTGCTCGACCAGTGGATTGAGTCGGGCGCAGCTTACGAAACACATTGGGCGTTTGCCACCTTGCCGGAGAGCGTACCGGTACCAGCGAAGGGAAAAGGGTGGGCGAAGAACGATATCGACCGGTTCGTGGCCGCGAAAATCGAGGCCGCTGGCCTCCGGCCGAATGTCGAGGCCAGCAAAGAAACTTGGCTGCGCCGCGTGACTTTCGACCTTACCGGGCTCCCTCCCACGACAACCGAGATCGATGCGTTTCTCGCCGATGATTCGGCAGACGCCTACGAAGAGGTGGTGGACCAACTGCTGACCCGACCTGCTTGTGCCGAGCGGTTGGCAGCTGAATGGCTCGACGTGGCGCGGTATGCCGACTCGTATGGCTATCAGGTCGACTCCGAGAGATTTGTCTGGCCATGGCGCGATTGGGTGATCGAGGCCTTCCAGCGAAATCAGCCGTACGACGAGTTTATTACCTGGCAGCTAGCTGGCGATTTGCTGCCCGAGGCAACGCAGGAGCAGCGCCTAGCGACCACCTTCAATCGGCTGCATTCTCACAAAAAAGAAGGGGGCGTGGCGGTCGAGGAGTTTCGAGTCGAGAACGTGGCCGATCGTGCTCACACGGTCGCCACTGCGCTGATGGGGCTAACGTTCGAATGCGCGCGGTGCCATGATCATAAGTACGATCCGATTACGACGAAGGACTACTATCGGTTCAGTTCGTTCTTTGCGAACATCGACGAGCGGGGGCTGATTTCGTATTTTACCGACGCCGTGCCGACCCCCTCGATGCCGCTGGTTACCGACGAAGAGCAGCAGGAACTCGACAAGGCGCAAGGCGAAATCGCAGCCGCCGAACATCGACTTAAGCAAATAGAGTCCGATGCGGAATCCGATTTTGCCAGCTGGCTTGCTAGCGAGCCGAAGATAAGTGAGATCCGTGGTAAGGTCTCGCATCTCTCCTTCGACGCCCCTGAACAAGTAGATTCGGCAGAAAAGCCTACCACACTCACGATTGCCGACCAGGTGCGGCCCGATGCGCCTGCCAGTACGTCGGCAGCTAATCTGCTCATGCCAGGCAAAGTCGGCACCGCGATCAAGCTCACCGGTGACGATGCGGTGGAAATCCCAACCGTGGGGCAATTTAGCCGTGACCAGCCATTTAGCATCGCGCTCTGGATTCAGCCGAGTGAAGTGACCGAACGGGCGGTGATTTATCGTCATTCGCGCGGGTGGGACGACGCGGGGAGCATCGGCTACGAACTTACCAAACTGGGTTCGAAGCTCAGTGCTAAGCTGGTCCATTTCTGGCCGGGCAACGCGATCTGTGTCGAGACCGTCGACGTGTTACAGCCTGGGCAGTGGTGTCATGTGCTGGTGACATACGATGGCTCGAGCAAGGCCGCAGGGCTGCGGATTTATCTCAACGGCGAGCCAGCGAAAACCGAGGTGGTAAAGGATCATTTGACCCGCCAGATCACCCGCTGGGGCGGTGGCGAGAATAATCTGGCGATCGGGTCGCGGTACCGCGACCGTGGTTTCAAAGGTGGCCTGGTCGACGAGTTCCAAGTGTTCGATCGCCAGCTTAGCTCGCTGGAAGTCCGTCACGTGTACGATGGTGCCGATCTTGAGCAAGCCGTGGTGGCCGCGCTTCAGGTGGCCTCACGAAATAGTATGGACGAACTCCGCGACTATTATCTGCTGGCAGTTCACGAACCGAGCCGGCAAGCCCGCAGCGAATTGCAGCAGGCACGGCAGCGTTGGAATAAGCTAATGGACGCGACACCTGCGATCATGGTGATGCGCGAACTCGAACAGCCCTTGCCAGCCTACGTGCTGGTGCGGGGTGGATACGATAATCGTGGAGAAGAGGTGCAGGCCGACACGCCGAGCTTTCTGCCTGCTTTTCCGGCCGATCTTTCGCGCAATCGTCTTGGTCTGGCAAAGTGGTTAACCTCCGACGACCATCCACTCATGGCTCGTGTCACGGTGAATCGTTACTGGCAGCTGATGTTCGGGATGGGCTTGGTGAGGACGCCGGAAGACTTCGGAGCCCAGGGAGAACGTCCCACGCACGAAAAGTTGCTCGACTGGCTCGCCCGCGACTTCATCGAGCACGATTGGGACGTGCATCGGTTGCTCAAGCAAATGGCCCTCTCGGCGACCTATCGGCAGAGCGCGGTGGTGTCGAAGGAAGTTCGCATGGCCGATCCTGAAAATCGACTGCTGGCTCGCAGCTTCCATCGCCAACTCTCTGCGGAGATGCTTCGCGACAACGTGCTGGCGGTGAGCGGGCTGCTGGCGAACGATGTGGGCGGCCCGCCGGCCAAGCCCTACGATTTAAGTCTCTCGTACAAGCCGACCACTCCCGCGACGGGTGCCGGGTTGTATCGTCGCAGCGTGTATACGTTCTGGCAACGGACCTCGCCCGCACCGGTGATGACCACGCTGAACGCCGGTAAGCGTGAGGTGTGTCGGGTGCGTCGTGAGGAGGTACCGTCGCCGCTGCAGGCGTTGGTGATGCTCAATGGCACGCAATTCGTAGAAGCCTCGCGGGTGTTTGCCGGGCATTTGCTGAAGAAGCACCAGGAGGACGATCAGGCCTTGATCGAAGAAGCATTTCGCTGCCTGACCAGTCGTCGACCGACCGAAGGGCAACTAGAAGTACTGCAGGCGTTGTACGACGAGCAGCGGGTGTTCTATACAGCTCAACCGGCCGAAGCCGACTCGCTGCTAGCGATCGGAGACGCTGGCAACGAACCCGATCTATCCCCCGCCCGCCATGCGGCGGCAACCGTGCTGGTGAATGCCATCATGAACCTCGATCAATGCGTGAGGTTGCAATGACAAGCTTTAACGAGAATCGCAACATGGCCATGGAAAATCCGTTCGCTCCAAGCGGACTGAGCCGCCGCCAGGCACTCGAGCGTCTGGGGCATGGTCTCGGTGCGATCGCGCTGGGCACGCTATTGAATCCCACTGCGGCCGAAGGAAGCGAAGCGGTAGCCCCCGCCCCTCATCTTCCCGTGCGGGCGAAGCGGGTGATCTTCCTCTTTCAGTCAGGCGCCCCGTCGCAGATTGAGTCGTTCGACTACAAGCCGTTGCTCAACAAAATGCATGGCGAGGAACTGCCGGACAGTGTTCGCAAAGGGCAGCGACTCACCGGCATGAGCAGCAACCAGGCGAGCTTGCCGCTTGTCGGTTCTCCGTTCGCGTTCGCTCAGCATGGCAAGTCGGGCGCGTGGGTAAGCGATCAAATGCCTCACGTGGCGAAAATGGTCGACGAGCTTTGCATCGTTAAATCGGTCTATACCGAAGCGATCAATCACGGGCCGGGCGTCACATTCATGCAAACCGGTTCGCAATTTCCCGGGCGGCCGAGTTTCGGTTCGTGGCTGTCGTACGGACTGGGATCGGAGAATCGAGACCTGCCAGCATTTATTGTGCTCGTCACCAACGGGCAGGGGGGCCAGCCGCTCGTGTCGCGGCTGTGGGGCAGTGGTTTCCTTCCGGGCAAGCACGACGGGGTGCAGCTGCGGAGCGACGCCAACGCGGTGTTGTATCTCAACAGTCCCAACGGCATCGGCCGCGAGAGTCGCCGCCAGGCGCTCGATCGGTTGCAGGAATTGCATCGCATGCAACTTGCGGAAACCGAAGACCCGGAACTCGAAACACGCATCGCTCAGTACGAGCTGGCCTATCGCATGCAAGCTTCGATACCCGACGTGACGAACCTGGCGGACGAGTCGGAAAGCACGCTCGAGCTATACGGTTCCGATGTGCGAACGCCCGGAACTTATGCAGCGAATTGCCTGCTCGCCCGACGCCTGGCCGAGCGGGGCGTGCGTTTCATTCAGCTCTATCACCCGGGATGGGATCACCATGGTAGTCTCCTGAGTGGGTTCCGCAACAAATGCCAACAAACCGACCAGCCGACCGCGGCGCTCTTGCAGGATCTGAAAGCGCGGGGCATGCTCGAAGATACCCTCGTGGTCTGGGGTGGGGAGTTCGGGCGGACGAACTACTGCCAGGGCAAGTTGAGCAAAAACGAGTTTGGCCGGGACCATCATCCCCGTTGCTTCACCATGTGGATGGCCGGCGGCGGGGCGAAGCCGGGCACGGTGTATGGGACCACCGACGATTTCAGCTACAACGTGGTCGAGAATGGAGTGCACGTGCACGACCTGCACGCGACGATGCTGCACCTGCTAGGGATCGACCACGAGCGGCTGACCTTCAAGTACCAAGGGCGGCATTTCCGTCTGACCGACGTGCATGGCCGAGTTGTCAAGGAACTCGTCGGTTAGGCAAGCCTTATCAGTTGCCTAAATCGTGGGCTACCAGCTCACGTCATGGCATTACAGATTAAAGGTCATGCGACTTACTTCGGGAACATCGTCGGCAATTTCGCAGCCTTGGATTGTCTGTTCTCCACCTTCGCGAGTGATCGTGATGGTGTAGAAGCCCTGTGGTAAACCTGGCAGCTTCTGTTCCTCGCCGGAGAGCATCACGTAGCCCGTGGCGTCGGACACCCCGGTGAATGATTGCATCTCGCCCATGAACGACTCCGGCGCGAAAGTAACGGTCGCCATCTCGAGCGGACGTCCCCCCAAGCGAAGTTGAACCGTCACTGGCACAAAGCTCGACTGCGAGTCGTACACCTTAATTCGTTGTGCGATCTCGTCGGCCGAGATCGCGTCGTCGTCGTTGGCGTCCACTCGTTCCTTGGCCGACGTCAGGGCAGGGGACTTCACGAGCTCTGCCGAACTCAACGAACCATCCCCATCGGAGTCATAAGACTCCATCGCAAGGCTAGCCGCCTCATCCCCATCAAGACGACCTGAGCTCGAAGAGCCCAGGCATCCCGATGTGGTCAGGAGCGTCAGGAGAACTCCACAATACGTCACGCAGCGAAGGTGTGGTGGCATGATACAAGCGAAACTTAAGTTGGCAGGAAGCGTCGAAAAAAATATACCGCAGGGGGAAGTCCCTGGGGACACTAGCGAACCGGGCCGGTTGGTCCCTTGGGTTCCTTCACCTTGCAAGTTTCGCCAATTACGCCCATCACTTCCCAAAGGGCTGGTTCGATGTCGTAATCGACCGACTGCACCGAGCCATCGCACATCACCACATTCAGAGCGCCGGAGTGAGCACTGCCGAAGCGAACAGAGCAGGCTTCTTCGACACCGGTATCGGGCTGCGGCAGGTAGCGGGCTTCGCTACGAGTCCAACGAATCACGTCCCAGTCGTAACCTTGGTAAAGCGAGTTGTTGTCGGAGCAACTGTTCTCTCGGCTTTCTTCCGCGTAGAACGTTGGGCTCAGGTACTTCTCAGCGGCTAACATGGTGTTCGAGGTGCCACGATCGAGCTGACGAAGTTCGAGCGGAAAGCGAGGACGCACCGGGCCGTCGAACCACTTGATGTTCTTTTTCGTGTAACCCCAAGTACCACAGTTGGGATAGTTGTCGACGCAGTTCATGTTCGAAGGTCCTGCCCACCAACCCACTGGCGAACCTTCGGCAGGCGAGTGGCAACCACCATTCGCGGCGTAGTCGGTTTTGGCGACCATGAAGTCGGGTGGATCGTTAGCATTGACGACCGAATAGGGAGCGTACGACAGTCTCGGCGCTCGACGGCTTGGGCAGTAGAACGCCGGAACAATCTGGGTTTGTTGCTGGGCCAAGGCGACCCGTTTCTGTGCCGGGGTCATGCCGTTACCCACCGCATGCACCACGTCGCCTTCCATGTAAGGCAAAATGCTGTAGGCCCACCCGCCAGGTTGACGCTCGCCCGATCCCGAATCGGGATCGCCAGTCCAGGTCCATCCCCATCCGCCAGACGGCAATGCACCGTGGGCGCTCTCATGGTTCAAAAAGGCCAGGCCGATCTGCTTGAGTTGATTTCGGCACTGGGTGCGTCGGGCGGCTTCACGAGCCGACTGCACCGCTGGCAATAGCAAGGCGACCAGGATTCCGATAATCGCGATGACTACCAGCAGCTCAACTAATGTGAAACCTAACGGAGAGAGCGAACGTTTGCGAATGTGCATGAGTGACTCCAATTCTCCATAAATGGGCAGTGTAAAATTGGCGAGTGGATGCCGAGGGTACGTAGTGAACGATACTGAAAAGTAAGGGTTAGCAGGTGGAGCTGACTTTCGTAACGCTGCGATAGCTCGACCATGCGATAAACGTCATGGCGAGCGGCGCCAGCAACACTTGACTGGTTGTTTCAGGAACTTGCAGGGACTTTCCGAACGCCCACTCGATACCGACATCGGCGAGCGCGGTGTGCATCAGGTAGACGTCTTCCAAGTCGACTCTGGCGTCGAGGTTTAGATCGCCATTCATCCAGGAATGCACTCCAGCAAACGCAAACGTCGAGAGCCATCCTGCAACGAACTGATCGATATCTTGGGTGGTGAGCGAGCCATCGAGATCCAAGTCGCCAAGTATCGAAGGAGGGGCAATCGGCTCACCCGAGGTAAACAGATAGACGGTGTCGTTGTGTTTGCTGAACAGGTAAAGCTCTCCATCGGAGTCTTGCCCGAATCGCATGTTTGCGCGACCCCCTGCACCCACCCCTACGATTTCGCCAAGCGATATTGGATTATTGGAATGGTCGACCAACGATTGACGAAAAACCATAGCAGGAACTTCGTTGTTCGTCAGTTGATCGGCTTCAGCAAAGAAGATCTGGTCGGTCGATAGATTCCCGAACAGGTACAGGCCATCGAGTTCGGGAGCAAGTGTGCCGTGGTAAACCGCGCCGGCGATGATGGCCGCTGTACCATTGAGGTTGTTTTTGTGGTCGAATTGAGCGACCGGATAGGTATAGGGATCGGTAAGTCGAGTTGCCAGCGGCACTTCAGCAAGTGTGGTGCTACTGTAGGGGGTCGTGAAGTCGTAGGTGCCCTCGCGTTCGGCCCAACCGTAGTTGGCTCCGCTCTCGATGAGGTTGATTTCCTCCACGTTGTTGTGGCTCACATCGCCCGACAACAGCATGCCAGATACCGGGTCGAACGCCATGGTTTGCGGATTGCGAAATCCCAGTGCATAGACTTCGTCCAGTATGTTGCCCCCGTTAGGTGCCTGGCCGTCGTTGCCGACAAAAGGATTGTCGGTTGGAATCGTAAAAGGCTGGTTGGCTTGCTCCAGAGGATTAATTCGAATCATCTTGCCAAGCACCGTGGTGCCATCCTGGGACACGGTGGTAATCACATTGTCAGCGGAAAAGTCTTGCGATCCCGGCAACTGGCCACCGCTGTCCCCAAAGCCGATGTACAAGTTCCCGTAATCAGGATCACCTGGCTCGGCAATAGGATTGAACGCGATGTTCTGGCCAATATGGTGTCCAGCTGGATATTGAACTCGGTAAACTTCCCGCTGAGAGATCAGCTGGGTTGTCCCGGGGTGGAAGGTCCACTCGGTCAGCACGCTATCGACATTGCTTCCAGTTCCCAGGCTCCATGCTGGATTGAGCGTGTGTGTCGGATTTGCCCCCCGAGTTTCGCATTGCATGGAGTAGAACTTGCCATTGCTGTCGAAGTCGGGGTGAAAAGCGATACCACGCAGACCATTGGCCGAGCCCACCGGATTGTTACCAAAAACACCTGACCGCTCGGTTGCTACATTGAGAAACGGTTGCGGGCTGGGGATGAGCGATCCATCGCCGCTCTTGGTGAACTCAGCAACCGTCCCATTTTGCAAGGCGAAGTACAGCTTGTCGTTGCGAGCAATGATCTGCTGACTATCGCCCGCTAGGGTGGCCACTTCCACCAACCGCACCGATCCGTTGGTGCCAAACGGCACGATCCCCAGGTCAACATCCTGTGCACCGGGAGCGGTAAGCGTGCCCCCTACTGCAAGCATGAATGCGACGAACTTCGTTAGGTGTGCCGGCCGGTGCACTCGCAATATAGGCCTTTCTGGGGTTCTTGCCGAAAGCAAGTCAACACTTCGGGTGGTTGATGGGACAGTAACTGGCAACTCAGCGGACGCTCGACTTCGCGACCTTGCGAAGGCCGAGCAGTCCAACGGCACCTGCCAGAGCGAATAGCAGCGAGGCTGGTTCAGGAACCGCCTGCCCAGCGAGCATGTCGCCCGTGATGCCACTGAAGCCCGCGCCAGCGAGGGCTTGGTTCATGATGTAAAGGTCAGCCAAGTCGGTGGCCCCATCGTGGTTCATGTCGCCTTTGTCCCAGGTGCCCCAGTCGCCAACAAGTTGGGAGCTGTGAGCCCCGGTTTGGATTTGCTCGCTAAGCCATCCAGCGATAAAGGCGTCGATATCGTCGCCATCAATGTCGCCATCTTTGGTGACGTCGCCGGGCTGTAGGACACCACTCGGGATAGTGGTCGCAATCTCGTTGGCGATCCACTCATTGTCGGAGAACAGGTCGAAGGTGCCCCAGTCCTCGCCATCAGCAAGATTGCCGGGAGTACCGGTTTCGTTGTTGCCGAACACGTACATTTCGATGTCGTCGAGCACACCCTGGAAGTGGTTCTTGAATCCGCCGCTTCCGTCGTCTTCCGCACCAACAACGAGACTCCCACTAAAGCCTTGAGAGAGTAGGTCGAAATCGGCTGGCAGGTTGTCGACGTTGGACGAGACGGCAATGCCATTTACATAGATAACTGATACGTGATTCGATCCCGCTCCACCCGACAGGCGTGCCGGTGCTTGGGGATCGTTTGCGTTGTACACATGGTGCATCACATGTTGCCAGGTGTCGCCTACGACATCGACTTCAGCAGGCACAACACCAAAGTTGTTGAAGTTGTCGGTGGTGTGCTGACTGTTGGCTTGAGTCCACTTGCCATCCGCAGAAATCTGCGGGCCGCCAAAGATTTGTGAATCTAGGAGGAGCGTTTGCGGTGCATCGGTCGCCAGTTTGGCGGAATCGATGAACGCCCACATTTGTACGCCACGCGAAGTGATGCCGGTGTAATCAATGGGGTAACTTTGCCCCAATCGATTGGAAAGACTGTCGGGGCGGTCGAGCGGTTGGCCCGTCATGTAATCATCCACGCCATCGAAGCGTGCACCGAACTCACCAACCGATGCTCCCGGGCGAGCGGAAGTGCTGGTGTAGGTGGGGCCAAACACTTGTAAGTCGAGGTAGGCACCACTTGGTCCGGTTTCGTCGCCAGTGCTGATGCGGCCATCGAACACAAAGCCCATGGGACTACCTTCGCTGACGGTCGCTGCGGTTTGCACCGAAGGTGGGGCCAGCGTGGCGTCGGCACTTCCTGGATCACCAAACAAGTACTCGCGGTCGTTGGTGACCGCCGCGTGGGCGGTGCTGCCCGCTGCCGCCCACGCGACGACGCACCATGCGGTGAGTCCGAAGAAGGAGAAGGAAGTAATCGTCGATTTCTTAAGCTTCATGGAACCGAATCCGTTTGATTTCGAAAGGGTTGCTAGAGCCAAAGCAAGGCAAGAGAAAAGCATTAGCAGTTGCGGCGAGGGTTCAGGTACCGCTTGGGTATCAGCAGCCAAGCTTCCGGAACCAATGGTTGCACCGAAGTTCGATTTCCAGGCCGAGTAATCGCTGGCATCGACACCACCGCCGTTGCCGGTGCCGGCTGCGAAGGCCGACTCGTCGCTGGCACCAAGATTGTCACGCCAGACCGTGTAGTCTGCCAGATTTACGGTGCCGTCGCCGTTGTAGTCGCCGGCCACTGCAGCCAGCTCTTCGTACATAACCAAACCGGGGATCAACGATCCGTCGGACATCCGATAGGTGAACTCAAGATCGCCATCACTACCAGCCCCAAAGACCGTTTCGTCGAAGATCGAACCGATCGAGAGTCCCCCAGCAGGGATGCTGGTGCTTCCCAGCAAGAAGCCTTCGTGAATAATCGAGCTCGAACCTGGTCCCACCTGATCCCAGGTTTCACCAGGATTGGTGCCAGAGTTGACCGGGTCGAGGTTTTGATCCGAGAAGCTATTCCAGGCGTCTGGGTCGATCGCACCCGCAACACTCGTCACCTGGTAGCTATTGATATCGACACTTCCACCGGTTGGATTGCGAATAATCGCGCTGCCAGTATTCGGATCGACCTGCAGCACGAGAAGTGCAAGTTGCGAGAGCGAAGTAATAGTAAACGAGTTGTCCCCATTGTCGGAGACGCCGAGCGAGTAGCCGGAAGTCGAACGGAACGAACCATCTCCTGCCAGTGAAGCAGCTGCTTGCACGGCCGAAAGGTCGAGGAGGTCGCCACCGTATTGAGCGGTGAAAGTGCCGCCGGGAGCGGTGAAGTCGACAAAGTTGCTTACCGCCAAGGCGTCGCCGGTGGCAGCAACAGTAAAGCGAGTGAGCGGTCCGGCAATGTCGACCGCACCACCATCCACGGTGAAGGTACCATAGCGTGGACGTCCGCTTTGTGAGAGTTCGCTACTGAACTCAACGCCAGCGTCGAAGGTAAGGGTGCCGTCCGAGTTGACCAGCAGGTTGTGAGTGACTTCCTGCTCATGACGAATCAGGGCGCCCGTGTGAGATAGGTTGAGTGTTACGTCTTCGGTTCCCCCGCCTACACCGTCGCCGACGATGATCAAGGTGCGAGTTGCCGCGGTCTGGTTGGTAATGAATCCACCAATACCCCCTACGCCACTTGTGAGCGATAAGCTACCGCCACTATTTAGCTGAAGGATCGGCGAGTTTGTGCCGGTGGCGTTGCGACCACCGATTTGAGGCACATTTGTAGACGGCATGGTGCTGCCTGAGAAGATGATGCGATCGTCGAGTCCAGCGAGGCTTAGGCCTGCATCGCCGGCGTTGTCGTCAACTGGAATGCCGTTGCCATCCCAGTTGCTGGCATTGTCCCAATTGCCATCGCCTGCGGTGCCGGTCCACGTGTAATCGATGGCATGAGCGTTCTGCGAGGCGAACGCCGCTGCGATCACCAACACGCAAGCTGGTAGCCAGTTCACTTGCACTTTGCGACGAACCACTAAAGCACCAATCGCTCCCACGGCCAGCAGCATCCAACTGGTAGGCTCAGGAACATTATGGGAGGCCACCATTGCTTGGAAGCTACCTGGACCATTAGCGACTTCGTATGCATGGATGAACAAGTCGGTATCGAATAGGTTGGTCACACCATCGCTATTCAAATCGCCCGCTAGATAAGCCATGGCTGGCGAAAGACCAGTGAGATCGTTCATCGCATTCGAGACGTATTCCTCCCAGTCATTCGCATCGAGTGCTCCGCTACCATCCAGGTCGCCGCGTTGGATGGAATTGCCGTCGTACTGCACGGGAACCGTGAAGATGGAACCATCGCTCGCTAGAAGCTTGGCGGTCACGTCTTCATAGGGAGTTTGCCTCCAGGGAGTACCGAGGTTGATCTGAGATCCGGAGGTGAGCACACCACCGTCGCCGCCGTCGAGTTCACCTTCGCTCAAGTCGGTTCCGTTGGGAGTGGTCGTAAGCACGGTCCACTCGTCGTCGACGTCCACCGAACCGTCGCCTGTGCCTCCGTTGGCGGAGGTTGCGTCGTAGTTGCCGCTGATCGAGATCCACTCAGAAGGACTGGAATTCAACGAACCTGCGAGGGATTGCAGCGAATAACCAACGATATTGATATCGCCAGCGGTGAAGTTCTCAAGCATCATGCCACCAGTCGCACGATCGATTCGCAGCACTGGATTGAGCGGTAGGCTGGCAAACGCACGGATTTCGACCGGCGTAAACAGGTTATTGTCACCGGTGCCATTCGAGTCGTGGGCGATGATTCGGAGGCTGTCAAACGTTTCGCCCGCGGTGCCGAGTACCGAACGATTGAATTGCGGAGCGGAGTCAGGAATCATCTGGTTGGCGATCGAGGTCACTAATGAACCGCCATTGTAAAGCTCGATTTCATAGTCGTCGTCACGATTGAAACAGCAGTTGTTTCTGCCCCACAGATCGACCTTAAACGTCTCGCCCGCAGCGAGTGTGATGGGGCCATTGGTGAAATCGAAAATGAGGGTCACATCGGTTCCTGCCGGCTCATCGGCGTGGAATCCATCGGAGTGGGCTCCTAGCGGATTGGTCGAAGTTGGGTTCGCCGGATCGTAGGCGAACGGATCGCTCACCAGGTTGGCAATATCGGTTCCGTAAGCAGGTTGGGAAGAGTTAACTGCGTCGGGAGTTAATGGCACTAGTACGTCGTCCCGGAAGTCATTTCCTATAGAGTTCAGGGAAGACGCGTTTGGCGTCTTTTCGATGGAAGGTCCAATTGATTTTGATTTTCTTCCGATTGCGGTCGCGTGAACAGTGGGAGAGTTCGCTTTGAACCTTGTCGAGCGAAGCCAACCGACGTCCCAGGCATTGTCGCTGTATGGCCGAGATTTCGATCTCGGCCATGTTGAGCCAACTGGCATGCTTGGGGGTAAAATGCCACACAATCCGCTCCAGCATTGGCCGAGCCGCCTCCTCGCCAAAGGTTTCGATCAACGACTTCTCGTTGTGCGTGTTGAGGTTGTCCATCACCAGATGAACCCGCTCTGCGTCGGGATAGCGCTTCAAGAGGTCGCGGACGAACCGGGCGAAGTCGGCTCGCTTGCGGTGACGCTTGGCCTGAACGAATCGCTTGCCCGCCTTCGGCTCGACCGCCACGAACACGCTGCAGGTTCCGCAGCGGCGGTACTCGTAGTCCTGCTTCGCGATCTTGCCGGGTGCCGCGGGCTCGGGCGGCCGCGCGTCGTCGACCCTCTGATAGGGCTGCTCGTCGAGGCAGACGACCGGCTCGTTCGGGTCGAGCGGCTTCTCGTACTGCTCGAGGACGTCCTCCATCCGCTCACAGAACTCGTCGTTCAGCTTGGGCACGCACCAAGTTTTTTTCGCCACGGCTTCAGGTCGTGTTCCTTGAGCCACAGCGAGACCTCCGTCACGCTGAGCGAATCGACGAAGCCTTCCTTCACCGCGTGCTCGCACAACAATTCCAGCGTCCAGCGAGCCCGTCCCTCGGGCGGCTCGCTGCACGCCAGGGCGATTACCTGTTGCTGCTGCCGCTTGGTGAACTCTGGGGGGCGGCCCGAGCGAGGCGCATCGTACACCGCCCGCTGGACGCCCTCTTCGCAGAACCGCTTTCGGACGGCTCGGACGTTGCGCGTCGTGCAGCCCACATGCTCGGCGATCTCTTCGTCGGTGCATCCCGAGTCCGATTTCAATAATATCTGGCAGCGACGCACCACTTGCGCCGCGCGGGCGCCTGAGCGTGCTAGCTGCTCCAAACCTCCACGGGCCTGGTGGTCCAGGCAAACAATGTGCTTTTTCATTCCGCAGCATATAGCAGCGGAATGGATTTCAGGAAAGACGTACTAGTGTTAATGCATAGGTGTTGCATGCCAATAACATGAGTGACGAGAATGCAGCCAGTGTTGCGTGACGCAACGTGGGGCGCAAACAGAGTGGATGGAGCAATGTCAACATAGCGCCGATATCTCCCTTGAATTCAGCTCAAGTAAGGTAATACGCGATAAGCGCACGACGAAAAGAAAAGCACAAATCTCGTCAGCTGTTCTTCGCACTCATTCGCGAAGAACCAACATCAATCAAGCAAGCACACCTGTGGTGAATCAAGCAGCAGAGCAATTGCCAGCTGTTAAGTGCTGTTTTGCTCTTCCAGCGGGTTGCTGTGGA
Organism: Aeoliella mucimassa; assembly: GCF_007748035.1. NCBI lineage: Bacteria > Pseudomonadati > Planctomycetota > Planctomycetia > Pirellulales > Lacipirellulaceae > Aeoliella > Aeoliella mucimassa. The sequence continues at coordinate 3,868,264 of NZ_CP036278.1, read as the reverse complement.
ACAGCAGGAAAGCCGTGTGTGTTGGAAGTAGGTTTTGTGACTTATGGGAAAAGTATTCGAAGTCTCACGATTGACTGTGACACTTCGCGGGTCGCAGTGTACCATGCTAGGGGGACAGAGTCACTTAGGTTTTAATTCAAAGTTATTCGTTTTTGGCGCACGTGTAGTTTGCTCTTGAATCGACATAAGTTGTTCTGCAGAATGGCTTTACCTTCAGTGAGCGAACTTCCCTATGCGTTTGCGCTGCCTGCGATTGGCTTTTAGCGCCTGTTTTCTTCTCGTTTGTTTACGGGAAGTCGGACCTGTACCTATTCTTTTGCATTGGACTGGCCCTTATGGTTCCAAAGGTTGCGATTCTCGTTGAGTCTACGCGAGGTTATGGAAGAAACCTGCTTCGCGGAATCGCTGCCTATACCAGATCGCACGGAGCGTTCTCCATCTATCGTCAAGACTGTGGTCTAGGCGATGCCATCCCGGCCTGGCTGCGCGACTGGAAGGGCGATGGCATTATTGCTCGTATCGAAACCGAAGAGCTTGCGGAGTTCTTAGCAAATCACGAATTGCCAATCGTTGACCTCCGCTATCGGTTCTCGCTGTCCGGTGTGCCGAGGATTGAAACCAATGAGTTGTCTGTCGCTCAGCAGGCGTGCGATCATCTGATTCATTGCGGTGTAAGGAACTTTGCTTTCTGCGGGTTTAATGGCGCGGACTATTCGCGGGTGCGACAAGAACTCGCGGTCGAGTATCTCTCGCAGCGGGGATACAAGGCGAGCGTTCACAACAGCGAAGCCACGAGTTTTACCGACACCGCGAACATCGAATCGTCGGGCTTTGCCCACGACCCACAATTGTGCAAATGGCTCAAAGAGCTACCGAAACCAGTGGGACTGTTCGCCTGCAACGATGTGCGGGCGGCCCAGGTGTTGAATGTGTGTCGGGAGCTAGGTATTCATATTCCTCGAGAGATCGCGGTGCTTGGTGTCGATGACGATCGTTTGATCTGTGAGCTTACTACTCCTCCATTGAGCAGTGTTGCGTTAGACACATTCCGCATTGGTTATCTGGCAGCCGAGACCTTGTCGCGGATGATGCGAGGACTCGCTCCGCACGAGTCGCGGATGCTGGTGAGTGCCAAAGGCATCAGTCGGCGGCAATCTACCGATTTGCTGCAAGTAGACGATCCTGATGTAGCGGTGGCGCTACAGTTCATCCGCGAGCACGCCTGCGATGGCATCACTGTTGACGACGTCGCCAAAGCGTGCCATCAGTCTCGCAGCACGTTGGTGCGGCGGTTCTCAAAACACACCCGCACCACGGTGAAAGGGGAGATCAAGCGAGTGCGTGTGAATCGTATCAAGCAGTTGCTGGCCGACACCGACTATTCTCTCACCGAGATCGCTGGACTCGTTGGATTCGCTCACGTGGAGTACATGTCGACCATGTTCAAGAAGCACTCTGGCGAAACCCCCGCCCAGTATCGCAAGATGTATCAAACCATTCGCACCGTTCACGACTAGTACGGAGTCGGGTGGCTATTCAGCCGAAGGGGAATGACTACTGGTCGCAGGTTGTGAATTCGCTTGGCTCGCACGGAACGGGCGGAAATACCAATTCTTGGCCGCGGATAGAAGCTTGCCAACATCGTCGGCAGCCAGTTGGGCGCAGGGGATTAGGAACAGCGTTACCAGCGTGGCGAACATCACTCCAAACGCCAGCGAGGCGGCCATTGGAATCAGGAACTGGCCCTGCAGCGACTTGTCCATCAGCAGCGGTACTAGTCCTACGAAGGTCGTAACGGAAGTTAGCATGATCGGTCGGAATCGTCGCGCGCCTGCCTGCAGCGCGGCTTCGCGAAGCGTGGCTCCAGCGGCCATTCGCTGGTTCACGTAGTCGACCATCACGAGTGTGTCGTTGACGGCCACACCAGCCAGGGCAAGCATACCGAATACCGAAAGATACGACGGAGTGATGCCAAGTGCGATATGTCCTAGCAAGGCACCGATGATGGCAAAGGGAATCGCCAGCAACACAAAGAAGGGCTGCCCCAGCGACTTCAGCGCGATTGCCAGCAGACCGTAGAGCACAAAGGCCAGCAAGCAAGAGCCCAAGATCGTTTGCCGCTGGGCGTCGGCTGCTTCGGCTACGTATCCCACAAACTGAAAACTAAGATTGTTTTCCTGGCAAAGGGCGTCGATCTGCGGCGAAATCTCTTTGGCGATCCCGAGAATATCGACCGTCTCGTCTACCGCCTGAGCCCCACACCTGAGGATTTCGGCACCGTTTTTCCGATCCACCGACGAAGGAGCCTTGGTGAATACTATATCGGCCACCGTCGATAGCGGTACATCGGCCCCACGTGGAGTACGAATGCGCATGGTTTCGAGCGTGTGCAAGGTCTCTCGCTCTTCGCGAGGTAGTCGCACCATCACACGAATGTCGTCGACACCTCGTTGGAGTCGCTGCGCTTCTTCGCCAAAGAAAGACTGGCGAACCTGCTGGGCGAGGCGTTGCTGGGTGAGACCGAGTTCGGCAGCCAGCGGCTTCAGTCGCAGTTCCAGTTCATCCTGACCGTAATTGATATTCGCCCAAGCGGAACTGAACTCGGGATACTCTTCCAAGATGCGTTTTATTTTGCGGGCGACTTCCGCTTTCTCTGGCGACATTGGCCCACGCAGTTCGATATTCAGATTCTCGTTGTCGACGTTGCGATCGCGGTTGATGCTCGAGTCGGAGCGTATCCGAAATTCCGTAGCTTCGGGGATAGGACCGATCAATTCATTCCAGCGGGCGGCTAGCTCGCTGTTCGCCGGACCGGTCGAACTGCGGAGCGAAGGGGCCAATACTTCAAACGAAATGGATCCCCGCGACTTGTCGAAATCCCGATGAATGCGCGCCGCGCCTACCAACTTCGAAATGTTAAGCACAAGCGACTCTCCGGTGCCGGGGTCGATGAACTCTTTCTGAACTTGCAGCAACGCGTCTTCAATGCGTTGCATGTAGCGAGCGGTGGTCTCGAGCGAAGTATCATCGGGCATGTCGAGCTCGGCTGAGATTCGCTGTTTCTCGACCGCAGGATAGGCAATGAACTCCATGCGCCCGCTCATGCAGTATCCAGCCATCAGTAACATGCCAGCGGCGAAGATCGCCATCACCGAGATGCGATGACGCACGGCGACTTCGAGCGTGGGCTGGTACACATGCTCGATGAAGTATTCAAGGCTGCTTGCGATCGATGTTTGAATACGGGTGATAAAATTGTCCCGTGGAACCGGACGCAGGTGCTTAAGGTGCGCTGGGAGAATCAGTTTCGATTCAATCAGCGAGAAGAATAGTACGGGGGCGACAATCGGGGGAACCTGCGATGCGAAATCGCCCCAGCTGCCATCAAAGAATAGCAATGGAATAAAGGCGACCATCGTCGTGAGTGCACCAAAGGTCACCGGCGTGGCCACCTCGTGGGTGCCTTGCACGGCGGCTTCGAGCGGCGATAGCCCCTCTTTCATCTTCAGGTAGACGTTCTCGCCGGTCACGATTGCGTCGTCCACCACGATGCCGACAACGATGATGAAACCGAAGAGGCTCATCACATTCGCAGTGACCCCAAACCAAGGCATCAGCATCACCCCGCCGGCAAAACCAACGGGTATGCCCGCAACAATCCAAAACGCCAGTCCTGGACGCAAGAAGAGTCCTAGCAGCAACATTACCAGCAGACTGCCTTGCGCCAGCGACTCGACGAGCGTGGTTAACCGCCCGCGAATCTCAACCGATTCGTCGTCCCAGATGAACAGCTCGATTCCTTCAGGGAACTTGCTGCGAGAGGTTCGGACATACTCATGCACTTTGTCGGAGATGTCGATGGCATTTTCTTTGCCGGTTCGCAGTACTTCGACAAACAGGGCTGGGCGGCCGTTGAATTCAACCGTTTTTTCACCTTCGACAAAGCCATCGGTCACGGTTGCGACTTCCCCGAGCAGGATGTCGGTGCCAGCAGCCGCGTGGATCGGTATGTTGGCAAACTCTTGTTCCGAGTAAGCCTGTCCACGCGTGCGGACGATGAATGTACCGCTAGCACTGTCGATCGAACCGGCCGGCAGATCGATCGAGAACTGTTGGATGGCGTCGGTCAGGTCCTGCAAGCTCAGCCCGTAAGCAAGTAGCTTGTTCGTATCGACTTCCACACTAATTTCGTAGTCGCGATCTCCCTGAACCTGGGCGCGACTAATGCCTGGCAGCGCGATAACGTCTTCCTGGACCTTGCGAGCGACCTCTCTCAGTTCATGCGGACTTAAGTGCCCTGTGACCGCAATGCTAAGCACTTCCCACCAGTTGGAAGAGTCGGGAATCGAGATGCGTGGTCGCTCGGTTTCGTCGGGGAAGGTGGTAATTGTGTCGATGCGTGCGGTGACATCGTCCAGCAGCACGCGTAGATCGGTGCCAGGTTCTGCATCGATGAATAATCGACCTTCGCCTTGCCAACCATTCGCGTGAATGTCGCGAATGCCTTCGACACCCTCTAAAGCTTCCTCCATCGGGATGAGAATCGCACGCTCGACGTCTTTCGCGGTGCCGCCGCGATAGGTCATCGTGACTACCACGGTTTCAAAGCTGCGTTCCGGCGAGACCTCAAGCGGAATATTGTAGAGCGCCGTATAGACACCAGCGACCAGAATCGCCAGCATCATGAAGTTGGCAGCTATTCCGTTTGTGGCAAACCAGCGGATCATGAAGCAAGGCTAGTTGGTGGTGGTCTGTTCGGAATCGGGCGACGAGGTATCGGCAATCGTCGAGGTAGGATCAGCAGCCGGGATGATCTCGATCTTGGAGCCCTTCGGCGAGTACGGCATCGGAGTCGTTGCCAGCAGCATATTAGTAGGGATCGTCGAAGCGGCCACGATGACGTGCTTGGTATCCGACCAGATCGGCTTCACCTTCAGCGGTAGCAGGGTGTGCTCTTCGCGGGTGACTAGCACGACGCTATCGAGCTGTCGCACCGCCGCGCGTGGCAAGGCAACCACGTCGTGCAAGATAGTACCTTGAATCGAGGCGACCACTGGCTGCCCAATTCGCAGAGGAGGTTTCGATTGGGTGCGGCCGAACGGATCCTCTACTCTGGCAATCGCGTACAAATCGCGTGAGTTCTCGTCGAGCACCCCTTCGGTGCGTACGATGTTGCCACGCCAAACCGCGGTGTTGGTGTCTTGGATCCCATCGCGAAGCGTTACCGGCAACGGTTCGTCTTCGGGGAACTCCGGAAGATCCAGGAATGGGCGTTGATCACCGGAGATCGGGAGTCGCACTTCCACGTAGTCGATCGCGAAAATCTCACCCAGCGGGGTATTGGCTCCGGCCAGCTGTCCAATACCGATGAGCTTCGACAAGACTCGTCCGTCGAAAGGGGCCAAGATGCGGGTGCGAGTAAGATTGAGTTCCGCTTGTTCCACGCCAGTTTCAGCGAGGGCGACGTTGGCTTCGGCTTGTTCCCGCGTCGCCGTGGCTGCATCGACTTCGCCTTGCGACACGGCATTCGATCCCACGAGCTTGAGCTTGCGATCTTCCACCACTTTGGCGAGCTTCAATTCCGACTTGGCCGCTTCAAGTTCCGAGTTGGCGATGGATAAGGCGGTGTGATAATCGCGTTGATCGATTTCGACCAGCAAGTCTCCCTTGTTGAAATAAGCACCGACCTCAAAGTTCGCACTAACCGAAGTCACGACTCCAGAGACCTGAGCGTTCAAGGTCACTTGATTGTGAGCTTGCACCACTGCATTGGTTTCGATGGTCACCGGGAAGTCGACCACTTCCATCTCTTCCACACGCGACCGCAGCAACAGCTTCTTTGGTTCGGGAGCAGGTTCCTCTTCCACGTGCGACGCGAGAATCTGAAACCCAAACCACCCTGCTGCTAAGATCACGCAGGGAATCGCCACTCTGAGCAACAGCCCTGCGAGGCGGATCGGGGTGGAGGAAGTCGCTGACATAAAGAGGGCTTGCTCTAGAAGACAGTAGAGGGTGATCGTGCTGAAAGCTTAGGTCGATCGACGGAATTCGCACAGGAGGGGGGAAACGTCGTTGGTCCGCGGTCGCTGCAGCGTACCCTCCAGGCATTGGGAGGTTGCAACCGTCCGAGCGGGGGGCCGGCTGCCTGATTGGCGAGGGTAGGTACGGCGATCCGAGATTAACGATTATACCAAAGACGAAGACTGTAGTGTTGGAATCCGTCGGTATTTGTAAACCTTGCGGGTTGGTTTCAAAAGATTGTATCAATCAATCCGGATTCACCGATAGTTGGGCAGGAGTAAAATGTTCTTGTATTTCCGCTTTTTCGAGACTTGTGATGCGAAGCCCCCTGGATGCAATGGCGGCCAAAATTCTCCGCCGCGGCCAAGGGATGCTTGCTGTTTCGCTTGGCTGCTTGTTGCTAGCCGCAGTTGGATGCACCGGTCCCAGGCAATGGATTTCCAACGGATTCAAAGTCGGTCCCAATTATTGCCCACCAAGTACCCCGGTAGCACAAGGCTGGATTGATGCCGACGATGAACGGGTGATCGGCGATCCGGTCGATGCTGCCGCTTGGTGGTCGAACTCGTTTCGCGACCCTGTGCTGAACGAACTGGTCGCCGAGGCCTACTCGCAGAATCTCACGCTTCGGCAAGCCGGTAGTCGCATCATGCAAGCCCGCGCGTTGCGGGCGATTCAGATCGGCGAACTCTTCCCACAGCAGCAAACTGCGTCGGCCGATTACTCGCACAATCTCACAACCGGCTCGGGCTTCGACCGTCACTTCAGCTCCTGGCGAGGAGCGTTTCAGCTAGCTTGGGAAATCGACTTCTGGGGTCGCTATCGTCGAGCAGTCGAAGCCGCAGACGCCGACCTTGATGCAACGATGTTCGACTACGGCGACGTGGTCGTCACCCTGATCGCGGATGTTGCCTCTACCTACATCGAGATTCGTACTCTGCAGAAACGCCTGGAGTTAGTGAAGCTGAACGTCGAGAGCCAGAAGCAGACCTACGAGATTACAGAGATACGATTTGAAGGGGGCGAGTCGAGCGATGTCGACGTGCAACAGGCCAAGTCGAGCTATGTGCAAACGGCCGCGCTGGTTCCGCAGGTGGAGATCAATCTGCGACAGGCCCAGAATCGACTCTGCGTGCTGATGGGCATGCCGCCTGAGAATATCTTAGACATGCTAGGCGAGGGAGACATTCCGACCGTCGAACCGGAGATCGTGCTCGGCATTCCTGCAGCGACCTTGCTGCAACGCCCCGATGTACGTCGTGCCGAACGACTGGTCGCCGCACAGAGTGCTTTCATCGGAGTCGCGGAAGCGGACTTCTATCCTCGTATCACGCTGTCGGGCACTGTGGGGCGGAGTGCGAATCAGTTTAAGGATCTGTTCCGCAGCGGTTCGGGGTTCGGCTCGGTCGGACCGTCGGTCGACTGGAACGTGCTTAACTACGGGCGGATACTCAACAGAGTTCGCTTCGAAGACGCCCGCTTCCAGGAACTGGTGTATGCCTATCAGCAGTCGGTGTTGAATGCAAACCTGGAAGCCGAAAACGCGATCGTACGATTCTTGAAATCGCAAGAACTGCTTCGCCTGCAACTCGAAGCGGCCGAAGCCGCCGACCTGACCAACAAGCTGATTACCGAGAAGTTCGTCGCCGGCGACCAGATCGATTTCAACCGGGTGTTTGGAGTGCAGAACACCAAAACGCAGCAAGAGGTTGCCGCGGCTGCTGCCAAGGGCGAGGTCGCCCAGGGGGTGGTCGAGATCTACCGGGCGCTCGGGGGCGGCTGGCCATCGCCTTACCTGAACACCCCACCCGCGGTCCCCGCCGCACCAGTCGACACGCCGACAGATGCCGAAGAGATTCAGGTTCCCGCGGCAGAGCTGCCACCCGCAGCGGAGCCAGACCTGCAAAACCCGCTGGATCAGCTGGAGCAGTAGTAAGCGACGCTGCTTGTCGCAGGCGCAGCTTTCGCTCACTGCACTTGCAGTCGATGGTAAGTGTACTCCAGCTGCATGTTCGACCATAATGTGGTTCCGTACTTCAGGTCTGAAAGTGGAAGTGAACCAGGGATTCGACATGCATTGCGTGAGAGCGTCCATCCAGATTGTGATGTTGTTGCTAACAATGACGATTGCCAACCGAGCTATGACCCAAACCATTTCGACACCACTTAGCAATGAGCAAGTGGAACAGTTCGCCAACCTAGCTTTCTCTGGGATCACCCAGGAGTATCCGAACAAGCCATCGAACGTCATGGTCGGGGCCGAGTCGGTACTTGGCCCGAAAGCCATGCACCCGGTGTTCTATGGTTGTTTCGACTGGCATTCGTCGGTGCATGGTCACTGGATGTTGGTTCGCCTGGCGAAGGTCAAGCCCGACGCCCCGGTCGTGCCGAAGATCCTCGCGCTGCTTGATGAGCAACTCACCGAAGCGAAGCTGCTGGAGGAAGCCGAGTACTACGACCCAAGGAGAACAAAAGCTTCGAACGCATGTACGGCTGGGCGTGGACCCTTCGCTTGGCGGCCGAGCTGCGCACGTGGGATCATCCTCAGGCGAGCAAGTGGGCGGATGCTCTTCAGCCGCTGGAAACACGGATCGTCGCACTCACCAAGGACTATCTGCCTAAACTCACGTACCCGATTCGTACCGGGGTGCATCCCGATACCGCGTTCGCGCTGTCGCAGATCTACGACTACTCGCTGGTGGTCGAAGACAAGCAGCTGACCGCGTTGGTGCGAGAGTATGCGCTCACAAAGTACCAGAGCGATCACGACTATCCCGGGCACTTCGAGCCGTCGGGCGAGGACTTCTTCTCGCCGTCGTGGAACGAAGCCGATCTGATGCGACGCATGCTCCCGCCACAGGAGTTTGCCGAGTGGCTCGATCGCTTCCTGCCGGGGCTTGAATCCACCGATTCGAACGTGGCCAATCTGCTGCAACCGGTCGTGGTATCCGACGTGACTGATCCTAAGATCGTCCACCTGGCTGGGCTCAACTTGTCGCGCGCTTGGACGCAAAACGGAGTGCTCTCGGTACTGCCTGCTGCCGACCCGCGACGAACGGTACTGGCCGAGTCGGTTGACAGGCACACTCAAGGCGGACTCAAGTACGTGTTTAGTGGTCATTACGAGGGCGAGCACTGGTTGGCCACGTTTGCGGTCTATCGGTTGACGAACGTCGGCATCGCCGAGTAGCCGCGAGTGTGTCGATCGTCCAATAAACTCTTAACCTCCTATGCTCCTGTTGTGGAAGTGTAATCCTTTAGTGGTGCAGCACCACCACTCCATGGTTGGTGCCGAGTGCCAAGCTACTTCCGTCGAGCGAAGCTGGTTTCGACGAGAGTAGCAGTTCCTCCAGATGGTTTAGCGTACGTGTCGACTCGTCGGTCTGCGACACCGAGGCGAGTCGCACGTAGATGGCGATCGTCGTCCCGTCGGACTTTGGGTACTTCAACCAGTAGGCATCCAGCTCCTCACTGTACCCTGCAGTGAACTGCTCGGCGGCGAGCCATTGCTCTTGCAGCCCTTGTTTGCGAAACGCAATCAACTGCTGGTACCACTTGAGCATGTCGCCATCGTGCGTTGCCGAGTCATGGCACAGAGCGGAGTGAAACACTTGCGGGTGCGAGGGGGGCAGCGCATCGTCCCACACGTGGTGGGGGTACTCGTTTTGCCGTCCCTGATCGACGATGTCGCGCAGCTTCGGGTCTTCGAAATCCACAAAGAACGGGAACGGAGAGTCGGCCGCCACCTCTTCGCCCATGAACATCAAGGGGATGCTGGGATAGAGCATGGTAAGCGTAATCGCTGCGCGATGGTACGATTTGGAGGTTAGGTGATGGAGCCGCTTGCCTTGCGGGTGGTTGCCTACCGAGTCGTGCGTTTGCAATGCGGTGACAAACGACTCGATATAAGTGCGGGCGTGGTTGGTCGATTCGGGAGGGGCAGGCTGACGTTCGAACTTGTTGCCCGCGTAAATGAATCCATGCTGCAGCGACTGAATCATATCGCTCTGGCCATGGTAGCTGCGGGCAACCAGCCGCACTCCTATGTCGGCGACCGAATAAATGGAGTGCATCAAACAGTCGCACCAGATCGCATCGTAAGGCTCGCCCTGAACTGCTTCTCCCACCAGGCTGGGATCGTGGGCATTCGTCTCGGCGATCAGGTGAATTACTCGCTTCGCCTGCTCGGCAAAGTTGGTGGTTGCGTCCCGCAGGCTGGTGAGGAGATGCGGCGTGCTGTCGTCGATCATGAAGAACGCTGCGTCGAGCCGCAGCCCGTCGAGATGGAACTCGTCGAGCCAGTACAACGCGTTGTCGACCACGAACTGGCGAACCACTTCCGAATCGGGGCCATCGAAATTAAACGCATCTCCCCACGGAGTATGATGCTCGGCCGAGCTGTAAGGGCCGAACTGAGGAAGATAGTTCCCCTCAGGACCTAAGTGGTTGTAGACCACATCCAGCAGTACCGCGAGTCCTTGTTGATGGCACTCGTTGACGAACGCCTTCATGTCGTTGGGCGAGCCATAGGTATTGCGCGGAGCGAACAGGTTAACGCCATCGTAACCCCAGTTCCATTTGCCAGGCGTCTGGGCGACCGGCATGATTTCCACTGCGGTGGCTCCCAGCTCCTGGATGTGAGGAATCTGTTCGATCGCCGCGCGAAACGTGCCTGGTTCGGTGAACGTGCCGATATGCAATTCGTAGATCACCAGATCGCGGGTTGGCATGCCTTGCCAGGCTTGATCTTGCCAGGCGTAGCTTTGCGGATGAATCACCTCGGAGGGGCCATGCACTCCCTGCGGCTGGCTCCGCGATACCGGATCGGGATACGCCCCCGCGTCGCCCAGTTGGTAGCGGTAGGTTGTATGAGGGCCGGCCGATTCGACCGAGCCGCTGAACCATCCCGCCTGCTCACGCTCGGGCGCAAGGGGATGCGATTGCGACTTGTCGCTGTCGACGATCTTGACCGCGACGCTCGAGTGGCTTGGAGCCCAAACTCGGAACGCGGTCTGGTTATGAGTGAAAGGGAGGGCACCCTTCCACTCGCCGGTCGGTGGGGTAGGGCTTGCCAGCCCGAACCAGCGACATCCTTCCAGCACCCCGCTAGTGGCTGGCCGTTGCGCCAGGCATAAGCGGTTCTTCCAGCCCGACGTGCGATGCGACTCGTAAACGTCGTTCGCCACCGAGCGACTTGCGTTCGAAACCACGATGGCTCGATAGCCAGCAGTCAGGGCAGCGAGGTCGTTGCCCGAATCCCCTGCGAAGACGATTTCTTCCGGGGCGAGACCGCGCTGCTTGGTCCACCAGTCGAGCGCATGGGCTTTCGATACTCTGGACGGAAGTAAGTCGATCAACCCATCGTTGTTGAAGGGATCGACGCTGCCTATCACCGAGTAGGGAGCGCCGCTGGTCTCAATGGCATGAGTGACCTGCGATACGAGTTGGTCGAGCTGATTGCTATCAACATAGTAACTGAGTTTGAACGAACCTTGCTTCTCGTCTTCCTGAGGAGTCAGGCCGGTGATGGTAGATAGCCGTTCTCGCAACCGAGCGACTGGCATCTCTGCGACGATCCGACCGAGGTGCTCCTGGTAGGCGGCCACCGGTGTCCACGACCCGGTATCCGACCACGTGTAGATCGAGGTCCCGACGTCGCAGATGATTGCCGCGGGTTTCGGCAACGCGTACCGGTCCATGGCATCCAACACCGACGCCAAGTGTCGCCCGGTGACGAACAGCAGTTCGGCTTGGTGCTGTTGAAGTTCTTGCTCCAGGGTTCTCAGATCGCTCGCATTTTGCGTTTCATTTTCGAGAGGGATCAGCGTTCCATCCAGATCGGTAGCCAATAGTCGGCTGGTAATATCAGTCATCTTTTCTCGTGGTTGAAATGCAATGGCCAGTGCAACGGAGCACCGACAAGCGGGCGGGGAGCGAGGCTTCAGCACAGCAACGTAACAGGCTCTCCCAGCTTAGGAAAGGCGCGCATCGCCATCGTTCGGCAGGTAAACCAAGTTTCCGCACAACCTATCGCGATGCTCCCGTGCTAGTACTGCTTGGCTCGATGCGGAGTCGCCCCACCCATCCACCTGCGGGGGCCAGGCGAACGTGGAGCGTATCGTCGCGAGTCACACTCGCGGTGTGCTGAGCGAAATCCTCGCCGTTGCGGTCGGCATTCACTCCGTCGCCCCAGCTTTCGAGTTTGTAAGGCCCATCGGAAAGGAACGTGAGCGGCAAGTCGAGCTCACGACGATCCCAGTCGGTCATCACGCCGATGTACCATTCGTCTCCCGACCGGCGGGCGATGGCCACATAGTCGGAGAGCTTCGCGTCGAGCACAACCGTATCGTCCCACACGGTCGGCACCGCGGAGAGAAACTGCATGCACTCCGGCTCGTCTTGGTACGTCGTGGGGCTATCGGCCAGCATTTGCAGCGGGCTTTCGTACACCACGTACATGGCCAGCTGATGGCAGCGGGTGCCAAGCACCATGGGGTGGTCGACGATCCACCGCCAGTTAGTGTCGTTCGCATTGCGCATCGCGCCTGGCGTGTAGTCCATCGGACCGGCCACCATGCGAATGAAGGGGAGTATCAACTCTTGCTCAGGCGTCGTGCGTTCTTTGCCCCATTTATACTGCTCGAGCCCGTTGACCCCCTCGAAGGTCATCACGTTAGGATACGGCCGGCGGAGGCCCATCGGTTTGCACGCTCCGTGGAAGTCGACCATCAAGCGGTGTTCGGCTGCAGTGCGAGCGACTTGCCAGTAGTAATCGATCATCACCTGGTCGTCGCGTTGCATGAAGTCGACCTTAATGCCAGCGACGCCCCACTGCTCGAAGCGGGCCAGCTTGGAATCCATCTCCTTGTCGATGGCATTCCACAGCACCCACAACAGAACCTTCACCCCTTTTTGCTCCGCGTAGGCCAGGACTTCCTTGATATCGACATCGGAACGCGGCGCGGTCACATCGGTCGACGTCTTGCTCCAACCTTCGTCGAGCAGGATGTATTCAATCTTGTACTCAGCAGCGAAGTCGACAAAGTACTTGTAGGTCTCGGTGTTCACGCCAGCTCGGAAATCAACGCCCCGCAGATCGATGCCGTTCCACCAGTCCCATGAGACCTTGCCAGGCTTGATCCAGTCGGCCGAGTCGATCGCCATCGGTCGACCGAGTTGATAAACCAGCTCGGAGCGAAGAAGATCCGCATCGTCGTCGGCGACGAGCAGCACTCTCCAGGGAAACGAACGGGCGCCATCGGTCTTCGCCAGATAATCGGCATACTTCGTAACCACCTGATTGCGATCCCCTTGGAGCTCGGTTTCCAGGGGGTAGCCAGCGTATTTGCCAACCAGTCCCGGCTGACCGCTGTCGGTGCCGCGGAGGAACATGCCAGGGTAGCTAAACAGATCGGATTCGGAGATATAGACCTTCACTCCGTTCTGGCACTCCACCACACAGCCGGTCGAGCAGAACTGCTCGGGGCTTATCTCCGCGACAGGCGTTTGCTTGTAGACGCGTTCCTGATGCGTGAACATGCTTTCTTCCTCCGGGAAGTAGCACGTGCTGGAATCGGGGAAACGGAACTCGGCTAGCTCGCTTTCGACCGTGATCTGACCGGGGATGTTGGTTTGCCAGCGGTAAGCCACTCCTTCGTCGTACACGCGAAATACCAGCGTTGCCTGTTCGCTCAAATGAATCGTCGCTTGCGTGTAGGCGGTGTCGAGCGAACGATACTTGCGCGGAACCGGGAACTGGACCTTCTCTTTCTTCGATTCGACCACCACCTTGGGCTTCTGTTTGGTCTTACCAATCGCTCCCAGATCGGCAATCGTCAGATCGATGGCCGAAGGTTGCAGAACCTGCTTATCCCCTAAGTGGACGCTGTACTGGATCGGATTGTCGATCTGGAGTTCGACCGTCAAGCGATTCGATGGCGATGCGACCTCGATTTCTTCGGCAACCGAAACTTGGCTGCAGGAGCCAACGACAAGTAAATAGGTAAGCGCGATCGACGCAAGCGTTTGGGAAGACATGGCAGGAGCTTCAGGAAGGAGGGAAGCACGCACGGCTCATGCAAAGTCGAGCGGTGCATGCTGCGGTTTAGGTTGGTCGTTTAATATACCACCACCGAGTTGGAGACTGCAGTTGGGAGAGGGGGCTAGCCGATCTATCCCCCAACAGTGGTAGCTCGGCTTTTCCGGTGTCGCATGGTTGGGCGAATCGATCGGCGCGGATGTAATGGAGCTACTCGCTTCGAATCCGCGCAGGGCGGAATAGATTCCCACCGCTGGGCAAATAGATTCCCAATTTACCCACCGATGGGAAAATTGAATCCGCGCCCACACTGCAAAACCAGTGGTTTTCGCGCCTGAATAGATTCCCATTTCCCAAAACGCATCGAGTGGGAATCTATTTTCGCGGTGGGAATCAATCGCAAGTCGTTGGTAGTTATCGAGTTGCATCAACACCTCCGCGATAGTTGCCCAAAATAGATTCCCATGGGTGGGAAAGTATTTTGGGAGGGGGCCGATTGGGGATTTGTGATTGCGGATTGCGGAATGTCATCTTGAAGGAGCTTCCAACGACTGAAAGATCTCAGCCTACCGCTTACAGCCTAAAGCCTACAGCTTAGAAACCGCGCAGCAGCAAACGCCCACGCAAACGAACATTCGCCTGCTCGTCGCTGGTAATCTGACATTTAGATAGACATCACATCTCCATCAACTCCTTTCGTCAAAAAGCCAACAGCCGATAGCTAAAAGTCGACACTTTCCATTGCCTGTCCATTAGAACACCATCAGTGGCCAATTTCTAGCGAAAACTGGCAAGAACCCAAGTGTGCTTAAGGCCGAAAGTAGCACCATTTACCGGGGAGGGCAGATCGCCGTGGCTTGCTGATTTCTGGGCCTAAAATGCGATGCACTACTGAGTGAAGCGGAGTCGGATGATGCCCGCCTGTCAAAATAGGTAAACTGCGTCGGGCGTTCTTGCAGCGTGGCGATCGAATGGAGCGTTGCCCTGCAAGAATTGGCATGGGGCGGCACGTGCCGCACATTTCTGTGAGTCCGATCTGAATGCGAAACTTTCCAAAAAAACAATTTTGTTTGCCGGTTTCATGTCGGATAATGTCGCCAGCGGCTATTTGCCCTTAGCGGATTCGTGACAGTGCGGTCGTTTCTGCTCTTTTCTGGATACAAAACAGGCGCTATGGATAAAGCAACGGCAGAACTTGTCTCAAAGCTCACTGCCAGCCAAAACCGATTGCAAGGCTACATCTTCACGTTAACAGCAGATCGTGAAGCCACCCAAGACATTCTGCAATCGACCAACTTGGTGATTTGGGACAAGGCCGATCAATTCGATCCAGGTTCGAACTTCATTGCATGGGCATTTCAGATAGCTCGGCTGCAGGTGCTGGCCTATCGGAAGCGTCAAATGCGATGCAAGCTGGTATTTAGCGACGAACTGGTATCGGAGCTAGCGAAAGTGATCAGCTCCGAAGCGACCGAAGATTGGTTTGAAGTCCGGCAAGACGCGCTATCCAAGTGCTTGGCTGGAATCTCCGCCGAGCACCGCGACTTGTTTCTCCTGCGATATCGTAGCGGCTTGAAGATGCGCGACATCGCGACTCGTGTCGGAAAAACAGCCACGTCGGTCGAAAAAATGATCGGCCGACTGCGAGTCGCTTTGCTGCGTTGTGTAAAACACCGGCTGGGAGAGGAGGTATCGTCATGAGCTTTTCCCCAGTCATCCAGCGAGAACTGAATCAGCTGCTTGCAAAAGCCGTCGACTCGGAACTGGCGCCCGAAGAGCGGGAACGCCTTGAGCAACTGGTGCTGGGCTATCCCGATCGCTTACGCTACATGGTCGATTATCTGCAGCTAGAGGTTCAGCTGCAGGCGGAGGCCATGGTTCAGCAAGGAGTGGTACAAGACGATTTGGATCCGCCCCCAGTACTCGCTCCCCTGTGCCCGCTACCTGCCAAGCCGAGAAGGTGGCGGTACTTGCCCCACGCGATGATCATTGCGGTTTCGGTAGCGATCGTGCTCGGGATGATTCCACAGCCTTCGCCGCCAAAGCATCAATTCGAGTTCACACCGCCACGAATTACTCAGGTGGTTGCCACCTCCCGCCCACCAGCCCCTGTGGCCGCTCTCTCTATGCAAACCGGTGCGGTTTGGAAAGAAGAGCGTTGGGAAGAGGGAAAAATATTTCGCGAGGGAGATCGCATCGAACTCCTCGCCGGCGAAGCCCAAATTAGCATTGGGTGCGGAGCCGAAATCGCCTTGAAATCGCCTTGCGTGCTGGAGTTCGACGCCCACGACCGGGTGCATCTGGTCCGTGGCGAACTCGCGGTCCATGTCGCGGAATGGGCCCGCGGATTCACCGTGATTACCGAATCGATGGAAGTCGTCGACCTGGGGACCACGTTCACCGTTTCGGCTGGCGACGACAATCAAGACGAAACTCGGGTGATCGAAGGCCTGGTCCGCGTACACCCACGTAACAATCTTCCCAAGGAGCAGCGGGGATTGTTGGTCAGTAAGGGGGAGTCATTCGTGATCGCCCCGGATGGTGAGCATCAGAATCAGCCGCTATTGCCTGAAGTGCTTGCCGAAACATTTGATTTCTCTTCGGTCGTCCCTTATCATCCGATCACTCTTCATAACACGGGGCATGGTCTGGCGGTCGGAGACGAGGATCCGAACTGGCTTATTGTCGACGCCCCCGGCGGCGAAAGTGTGTCCCCGGAGTACGCAACCGTATGTCATCCCGATGAACGTTACGTTGCGAACGAGCCTGACTTATCGCAATGGGTCTCCGTACCAACCTGGCGGACTGCCGAACCAAATTCGAAATACACGTTTCAAACGCGGTTTGATTTAACGGGTTACAACCTCTCGACCATTCAATTATTTGGCCGGTTCTTGGCTGACAACGGCATTCAACAGGTCCGGGTGAATGGTCACGAAGTCGAAGTGCAAAGCTGGATTGATAATGTCCAGGGGCAGGAGTTTGGGCACGATCAGTTTCGTTTCGTCGACATCACCGACGGTCTCAAGCAGGGCGAAAACATCGTAGAGATCGACGTGTGGAATGGAACCTTCATGCCGGTCAGGTCGGCTAAAGACATCACTCCAAATCCTATGGCACTCCGCGTGGAGTGGTATGCGTTTGGAAAGCGAACCGAGGAGCACCCAGCGGTGAAACCTCGAGCAACTAACATGTAATCGTTTCGTCTCATTCAATATCGTTCCGTTGTGCAGCGCTCTTTTAGGAGGTGCATCTCGTCCCAATAACTTCAGAACGTGCTTCTTCGTCAGCGACTTCAGATTTTCTTTTCGGCTCAATCAGGTGGTATGCCGTTGCGAAACGACATGCTTATATTTGCTCTGGAGGACAACCTATGATTCGTATGCCAGCGGCCACGCTTGGAACGCTTCTTCTCGCAGTATGGCTCTCGCCAACCATCCATGCAGTCACAATCTATCAAGATGATTTCAGCGGCGACGGCACAAGTAGTCTCAATGGCGCCATCCCCGACGTCGCTCCCGGTGCAGAGACGTGGGCATCCGGTTCGCATTTGCTGAACAATGGTGTGCAAGACGGCGCAGGACGATTCACCTCGCTGTTGCCCTTCACTCCGCAGCAGGGGGCTGGGCTCTATACCTTGTCGGCCGACTTCAGCGTCACTGGTACGAACAATAGCTGGCTGGCGATGGGTTTTGCCGAGTCGCTCGCTCCATCCGGGGCAGGGCTCGAAGAACGCTGGCTCGACGGAAGCAACAATTCACGCCCATCACTCTGGGCGCTCATGCGAACCGCTGGTACCGACGGGGCCGACCAATCCTTCCTCGGATACGCGGGTGGTAACCACACTTTCGGCGGCGAGAACGCTCCCACCAGCAGTGCGACCTCCTTGGTGATCACGATTGATACAACGAATCCCGATTGGGAAGTGACTTGGGATTTTAATGGTGACGGAGTCGATCGGGCAGCAACCGTTTTGGCTGCCGATGTTCCAACCATCGGCTACGTGGGATTCTCTTCCACCGATGCTGCAGGTACTACTAGCATTACCAGCTTTCTGTTGGAGGGTCCTGCTCCTCCCAATCAGTGGAACGTGAATGGAAGCGGCAGCTTCAATGTCGCCGATAATTGGCTCGACGACGTGGTTCCCACAGGTTCGGCCGTGTTCGGTAGTGTGCTAACCGCCGACAATGCACCAGCAACTGTCACGATCGACACCTCGGTGTCGGTGAATTCTCTCGGATTTCAAAACGCGAACAGCTACATCCTCGAAGGACCTGGCACGCTCACCCTCAATGGCATGGCTAGCTTGGAAGCCACGCAAGGTACTCACACCATCAACGCTCAGGTGATGGGTAGCAGCGGATTAACGAAAAGTGGTAGTGGAACCATCGTCTTGGCTAACGGTTCCAACGGGTACACCGGCAACACCACCATCACCGGCGGCATCCTCGACGTCCCGAATCTTGCGGCTATCAATCAGTCGTCGGGATCCATCGACATTAGTGCCGGGGCAACGTTTCGGCTGAATGGCGACGGATAAGGTAACGGAGCGAGTGGTACCTTGAGTGAAGAAATCACTGGTGCTGGCATCTTGCGACTAGAAGGCATCGATATCAACGATCCCGAAACCGATGGACTGACGACCGAAGTCGTCTCGATCAGCAGGGCCAACAACAGCTTTAGCGGTCAAGTCAACGTTTCCGGTGGTACTCTCGCCATCTCTAACAGTGCTGCGCTCGGTACGGCCGACAATACGGCCGCTACTGGCACCCTTGTCGGTGGTGGTTTTGCCGAGAGTAAGCTGCAGCTCTCTAGCGTTACCGTAACGGATGAACGATTGGAACTCGCGGGTCGACAGCCCGACGTCACCGCTCCTCACCTCACCAGTACTGGTACGAGTGAGTGGACAGGCGACATCGTCGGCGCAGCCGGCGGAAACCAGTACAGCATCGAGTCGCAATCGGGTACGTTGACACTCTCGGGCAACATTGCCCTGCCAGATTCCACCGAGCGTTTTCTCAATCTCTCGGGCGCCGGTAACGGACGCATCGAAGGAGAGATTCTTGATCGCACCCTCACCATCGGCGATGGTGCCGAAAACGTTAACACTAGCGTCATGAAAACTGGCACCGGAACTTGGACCATCGCGACGGTTCCGCCAGCAGAGAATAGCGATCCCGACGACCTGTCGACTGCTCGCGATGGCTACCATCAGGGGCAAACGATCGTTGCCGAAGGCACCCTGGCAGTGCAAGCCACCGGTGGTGTAAATGGTGAACTCTGGAGTCGTACCATCGAGGTGCGTCAGGATGCAGTATTCGACGCGAGCAGCTTTAGCACTTATAGCTTGCAAGCGATCGACGATCCCGACGGCACGTTGTCGACCGGTGACGAGATAGGTCAAACTCTCGCTGGTAGCGGTACGATTAATGTAGGTGGAACTCTGCAGGCTTACGACGATTCCACCTTCTCGCCTGGCGATGGAGTGGGCACGCTGACGATTAATGGCAACCTTTCCTACTCTACGTTTGCCGACACGGCAGCAGGTTCGTGGAACTTCGACTTGGGCAATACCGTGGCCGCAGGCGACAGCGATCGCATCGTGGTCTCCGGGGCCACAACGATCAACGCGAGTGCGTCGAGCAATGTGATCAACGTGAACCTGACCCCTGTGGAGGGAACGCTAGCATCAGGTGCTTACACCTTGGTTCAAGCATCGAGTCTTTCGCAATCGGGCTCTGCAGGGAATGGCACCTATGTCGAGCGAGTATTCGATGCCCAAGGCAACGATATCACCGCGGGCATGCGTCAGACCGTTTCGGTAGCCAACACGAGCAATAGTGTGGTCCTGAACGTCACTGGCACGTCCGCCAACCTTAATTGGAATGGCCCTGCGAATGGCCTTTGGGACGTAAAGACGAGCAACAACTGGTCGGGCACCGGCGGTCCACAGTTCAATCAACTTGATAACGTGACCTTTGGCAATGCAACCAACAAGTCGGTGACGGTGAACTCGGACGTTGCCCCTGGTAGCGTAACCTTCAATGGCGGCGCCGGCACCACTTACACCGTGAGTGGTTCGGGAGGAATGACCGGTTTCGGTCCAGTGAACGTGCAAAGCGGAACCGTGCAGTTGAAGAACAGCGGTAATGCTTACGCGGGAACTACCACCGTGGCGAGCGGTGCAACCCTGGAAGTCGATTCGGCCACCACCGGCGATGTCGTCGTCGATGGTACGCTTTCTATCGGCGGTGCAGGCGTAACACTCGGCGGAGCACGTACGTTCTATGCCGACACGTTCGGCGGCAGCGGCAATCCTCTGAATGGCACGACGCCCGACACTTCGTTTGATGGCAAGACGTGGGTCGCCGCCCCGGTGTTCGAGGACGATGGCGATAGCGTTATCGGCCCAGACCTTGGAGCCACCGCGACATTCGGGTTCCAACCGGTCGATGGTTCGACGTATGTGCTAGAAGCATCCATCTCGAACATTGTGGGGGATGGCAACTGGTTTGGTGTTGGGTTTGCCAATGGCCAGTCAGCAGCTAGCTCCGACGCTGCCCGGTTTATCTCGGGCGACGTAGAAGGCCTGGCCTGGGCGTTGTACCGTGGTAATACCGACGGCAATCAAACGTTCCTCGGCGATGTCTCGGTCGAGCCTAACAGTGGTCTGGCTTCCCAAGCGGCCTGGGCGACCAGCGAAAACGTGGGTGGCGGCGACGTCTCCATTCGCATTTCGCTGGATACGACTGGCGGAACTGGCAATTGGATCGCCACGATGGAAGCCGACACTGGTAGCGGCTACCAGGTGATCCGCTCGGCGGAAGTGATGCTGGACGAGTCGATTACCTCGGTCGGTATTGCCAATGCGAGTACAAATGCCATTTCCGGTACCTTGGAGTCCTTCTCCTTGACCGGTACCGAGCCCGCTAACTCGAGATTGTTGGGGCAAACCCTCACGATCGATGGCGATTTGACGATGGGCACCGATGCGACCTTGGCCTTCGATTTCGCTTCGCTTGGTCAAGACTCGGTTGTGGTGTCTGGTGCGGCAACCCTCGACGGCACCGTGGAAGTGACGAAGCTCGGCGATTTCACTCCCGCTGCTGGTTCGCAGTACACGTTGTTGACTGCAGCCGAAGGCATCGCCGACCTGGGAGTCGATTACTTGCTACCCGAGGGATTCCGGATTGCGATTGTGGATACTACCGACTTGATTATGTCGTACGGGATCTTCGGCGACTTCAATGGCGATGGTCTCGTGAATCTTGCGGACTACACGGTGTGGAGAGATAACCTCGGCGCGGCCGACGAGTCGGCATTGCTCGGCAATGGCGATGGCTTAAACGGAGTTGATTTTGCCGACTACGAACTGTGGAAAGCCAACTTCGGCAATTCCATGGCGTCGGCCGGAGTGACTTCGGATCAAAATGTGGTGCCCGAACCAAGTTCGATAGCGCTGGGAGTATTGGGGCTCGCCCTGGTTGGTGTCGCTCGCCGGCGGCAGCAACGCTCTTAGTGCTCGAAGACTTGGTCGTAGGCAATGGATAGGCAGCCTGAAGCGGCGGTCGCTCCGACATAACCAAACTCGGTCGGCCGCTCCTTCAGAACAATGGCGGGCCTGGCTCGCACTCCTGTGGGGCAGTGATCTTTTTCTTGTCGTGGAGCTATACGATGAAAAGTAGGCAGAACGGATTTACATTGGTCGAACTGCTGGTGGTAATCGCAATCATCGGCATTCTTGTTGCACTATTACTGCCTGCGGTGCAGTCGGCTCGCGAAGCGGCTCGTCGGATGCAGTGTACCAACAATTTAAAACAGCTTTCCTTGGCAGCTTTGAACTACGAGAGTGCCTACGGCGAATTGCCCGCTGCAAGAATTGGCTGCGACGGCTTGCTCGCCCAGTGTAACGACATGCGTCAAACGGGTAACGTCGCAGGCGTGAATCTGCGAACCCAGGGAGCGAGCGTATTTGTGCAATTGCTACCCTACGTGGAACAGCAGGCGTTGTTCGATCTGTTCGATATCAAGAACAAAACGGTCTGGGATGCCGGCCAATGGAATGGGTGGCTGACCGACCCCAGCACGGTGACTGCGATTGGGACCACCGTGCCCGAGTTTCGCTGCCCTAGCGATGGTGAACTGAATGAGTACGCGGACTACGCGCATCAAGCTACAAATACCTCGGCACGCGCCGCCACCGGCAGCTACGCAGGCGTCGCAGGCGACGTGGGTCCTCCAAACGGTCCCGATCCATTGTTCAATGACCGAGCCGATCCACGCGGCAAGGCCTTTGATCTCAAGTGGAACAACACCGGTGTGTTTTTCTACGTGCGACGCATCAAGCTGCGTGAAATTACCGATGGTACATCGAATACCATGTTCTTTGGCGAAACCGTCGATGGTCATGGACGCCTTGCCGAAGATGGTAGCGGCGACCTGCTCGCAAGCAACATCTGGTCGAACGGCAATCGTTGCAACTCGTCGATGCGAACCACGGTGAATCCTTTGAATACGATCCCTGAGTTGGGCGAATCGATTCAAAACTCCGGAACCCGCACCCATTGCGGGTTCAACAGTCGCCATCCTGGTGGGGCGAACTTCGGCATGGGCGATGGTAGCGTTACCTATCTGACCGAAGATGTCTCGGAGGATGTCTATCGCCAGATGTCGACACGACTTTCCAATGCCGACGAGTACGTCGAGTCGGTTCCCACCTCGCCTGGACCACGCTAGTTGTTTCTCGAACTGGATAAAGCGGAAGATGATCTCTATGAATCACCTTAAGGTGGCGGTGTGTGTAGCTGTACTGTTTGTGTGCGTTGGTTGTCAGGACAAACATCCAGAAATCGTTCCTGTCTCTGGAAAGGTCACGATTGATGGACAACCACTGACCGTGGGGCAGGTGAAGATCCTGGCCAACGACCGTCGTACTGCCCAGGCAACGATTCAGTCGGATGGAACGTTCAAGATGTCGTGCTATGAGCTCAATGATGGTGCGCCGGTCGGTACGCATTTGGCAATAGTGTCGGCTGTCGAGTCGATTGACGAACGCTCCAACCGATGGCATGCTCCCAAGCGATACGCCAATAAGATTAGCTCTGAACTATGGGTCACGATTGATGGGCCTACCGATGATTTGGAAATTAAACTGACCTGGGACGGCGATAAGAACTCCGGGCCGTTTGTGGACAAGTTCTAAGATAGGACCATAGATCGATGCCTAGCGAAATCGTTTTAACCGAAGACTGTGAACCATGATCTCGATTTCCCGTTGCCGCGCCGCGTGTGTATGTTTGTCGTTATTCAGTCTGTTCGTTTGCTGCAGTGCTCAGGCTCAGACCGATCCACTTGACTATCTGCAAGTGAATCTGATCACAGACAACGATTCTGGCACGAACGAATTGGGGCGCGATCGCGTGTCGATCAACTCGACCGCCTTCAAAAACGAGTCGATGGTTACTTCGGGTAACTACCAATTCGTTGTCTATTATCGCGAAGATGGAAGGCTCATTGTATCGCGGCGTGATCTGACTGCTGCGACAAACGATTGGGATATCCGTGTTACCGAGTTCACCTCGTATAACATCAACGACGCCCATAATGTGCCGGTGCTAGGCATCGATGGCGATGGTTATTTGCACGTTGCGTGGGGCACTCATAATAACCCGTTGCTCTATACGCGAAGTACGACACCTGTCGACGGGGGTGAGCCACTGCAATTCACTGGCGACACCGTTGGCAACTCCGGTGCGCTCAATACCATGACTGGTGAGGACGAGCTGTCGACCACCTACCCTAACTTCATCCGGGTGCCAAACTCGGGAGATCTTCTCTTTAACTATCGCACGGGTAGTTCTGGCAACGGGGTCTACCGGATTGCCCGGTTCAACGACACGAACGACTCCTGGTCGTGGGCCGATCGAGTGTGGGTGGCCAATACCGATAGTTCCGGTTTGACCTACAACGCTTATCCCCACAATCTGAGCTACGACTCGAATGGCGGACTGCATGCCAGTTGGACGTATAGGTACAACAGTTCGTCGCCGACCGGGCACGTGGGATTTCAGACGAACCACAACCTGTTCTACGCCTATTCGCCAGATG
Organism: Aeoliella mucimassa; assembly: GCF_007748035.1. Lineage (NCBI taxonomy): Bacteria > Pseudomonadati > Planctomycetota > Planctomycetia > Pirellulales > Lacipirellulaceae > Aeoliella > Aeoliella mucimassa. The sequence goes on along the minus strand of NZ_CP036278.1, from coordinate 3,844,098 downwards.
ATGGGGTGACTTGGTACAAGGATATCAATGGTACCATTCCCTATCCCGACGTGATCGACGAGCCGAATTCGCAGGTGATTGTCGACATCCCTGAGGGTTCGAGCCTTATCAACACTGGCACTCAGGCCGTCGACGCGTACGACCGCCCCGCGATTGCCACCTGGTGGTCCCCGGGGGCCAACGACCCGGTGCCTGATCATCGCCGGCAGTACATGTTTGTCGGCAACGATGGCAACGAGTGGTTTACCTCACGCATTACCCATCGGCGTTCCGATCCCAACACCCCCGTGCCCGAGACCCAACTCGGCAACAACCACATGGGGCGGCCCCAGATTGTTTTCGACGACTACAACCGCGCGTTCGTGGTCTACAAGGATAACGACAACGGCGGTGGTATCACCGTCGCCTACTCGCAAGCGGATTCGCGCGACGATTGGGAGTTCATCAAGCTTACAACCGACGATCTTGGCTACTTCGAGCCGACCATCGACCGCATGCAATGGGACTCGTCGCGTAACCTCCACATTCTGCAGCAGACGATCGATGGCAACAGCAGCAATGGCGGCAGTCCTATGTCGATCGTCGCATGGGACACCCAGGCGGCCTTGGGACGAGTGATTCACTGGACTGGGGCCGAAACTAGCACGTGGGATTCGGCGGCATCGAACTTCAAGCACTTTGACGATTCGACGTTGTTCGAAGCGTACGATAATGTAACCTTCGACGACGAAGCAACCGCGAGAACCATTGACTTGAGTTCCAGCATCCAAGCTGGCAAAGTGGTCGTAGATTCCACGGGGGACTATGTGTTTACCGGTAATGGTAGCCTGGCGGCAGGTAGTCTATCGGTAGTCGGCGGTGGTTCGCTGAATCTGGCGACCTCGAACAACACCTATAGTGGTCCCACGCGGGTGTCGAATGCAACTCTCACGATCACTGGCGACGCAAACGCGATGGTCAGCACCATCATTGCCGCCGATCAAGGAGTGGTAGTGATGGATGCCAGCAACGCGGCGGATATGGCAAGTGCTTTTGAAGTCTGGCCGCGTGGCGTGCTGGAAATCGGCACCGCGGAGTCGGTCGGTACGGTCTTTCCGACGAATCCTATAAGCATTCTCAACGATGGCGTAATTCGGGTGCATCAGCAAGCAAACCTGGAGAACATGTTGGGACAAGGTCGGGTCGAAGTGCTCAACAGCTCGACATCGCTGCAAAACAATGCTTTGTTTGTCGGCGAGGTATTCGTCGGTGCAAATGCTGGTGCAGAAGTGCTGAGTGCCGACGGGTTGGGTGGCTCTCAGGCTCATGTTCAGATCAATGCTGGGGGGCAGCTCCTGCTGCAACAGAGCGGAGTCTATCCGCAGGAAGTTCAACTCTCCGGCGATGGCGGTGGGCAAGGAGCACTGCAAGTAGCTTCCGATAGGTCGGTGACCCTTACCGACACAGTCTCACTCGAGGGCAGCACAAATGCGATACAGGTAGGCGAGAACTCGCAATTGATTGTCGACCGCGCGATCAACGGTTCGGGTGAGCTCATCAAACAGGGTGAGGGAACGCTGCGGCTGGCGGGCCTCAACTCCTACGAGGGAGAAACCCGTGTTCTCGCGGGTACACTCATTGTGGATGGCAGCACCGGCGTAGGACCGACCTGGGTGCAACCCAACGCCCGACTTGAGAGCGGTGGGCGGATTCAAGGTCATCTGACGATGGAGCAAGGTTCGATTCTCGAGGTCACACCATACACGAGTTTGGGCAACGGAGTGATCTACGAAGAGCGGTTTGGCCGAGACGGCTCTTCTCCGCTCAATGGTCTCTCGCCAGATACCATCTCGGGCGGCGAAGTCTGGTCGGCTCACTCTTCGATAACGAGCAACGCTGATGGGGTTAGCGTCGCGAGTGGCTCCTCGGCAACCTTGCCGCTGGAAATCGAAGAGGGGAATCGTTACGTACTCGACGCCAGCTTCCAAAATGTCTCGGGTGACGCCGATTGGTTTGCTATCGGTTTCCTGGAAGGGCTGATGGATGGAGGGGCAGGTAATGGCAACCGCTTTATCGCCGATCCAACCACTGGCAAAGCGTGGATGCTTTTCCGTGGCGATAATGGCAATGGACCGAATCAGGTGCTGTTGGGCAACGACTCCAGCGGTACCGTGGCGACCACTTCGTGGCCGACGCTCAACACCAACGGCGGCGACATGCAAATGCGCGTAGTGCTCGACACCACGGCAGGGCAGGGAGGCTATACCGCTAGCTTTTTTGCCAAGCTCCCTACGGATGTCGACTACACGCAGATTACGGGGCCATTGCAACTGCTGAGCGAAACGATTAGTGCGGTGGGCTTTGCCAACTCTCACAGCGATGTCATCGGCGATGTCGACTTCTTTCGCTTGCTCCGCGAATCCTATACGCCAGTCGCGCCCGACGCTTTCACGATCGAGGGCGATTTGACCTTACAGGAGAGTGCTCTTATCCAACTCGATCTCACCGATCCCACACTCTACGATCGCGTGGCCGTTACGGGAGCTATCTACGCCTATGGCAAGGTGGAAGTCACCCTTGCCAACGAGGCACCAACACCCACTGCTGGTGATTCCTACGACTTGTTCGATTTCACCTCCATTCAAGGTGTGTTCGAATCGCTCGCGCTCCCCGAACTGCCTTCAGGGTTGAAATGGGATAACTCGCAAGTGCTGTCCAGCGGGGTGATCGAAGTGATCGATGGGCTGCTAGGCGATTACAATGACGACAACGTGGTGAATCTCGCCGACTACACCGTGTGGCGAGAGTCTCTCGGAGCTTCGGGAGCAGGGCTCAAGGCGGATGGCAATGGCGATCTGCATGTCGACGAGCTTGATTACGAGCTTTGGAAATCGCATTTCGGCGAGCAACTCCCAGCAAATGCCGAGCAATCGGCCCGCGTACCAGAGCCAAATGCCGGGCTACTGATGGGCGGATTCGCTCTGCTCGGTGGTGGCCGACTCGCCCGCCATCGTTAATCGTAAGATACAATGGTACGACCGACCAACGGCGTTCCGCCGTTTGGAGATTCTAATAGTCACTCTACAGCAAGCTTGAACATGCATAACATGTTACGTCTATCCATTCCGATGATTTCTGCAGCGATCTTACTCTTCAGCAGCATGGCGTGTGGTGAGCAGCCTTCGCGGAACACTGTTCCTCCTCCGCCTGCAGAATTGTCGTGCGAGTTTCTAAAGCACCCCACTAAAACGGTGATCTTCGATCCGCAACCAGAGTTTGCCTGGATGTGTGGAACCGGCGAGACCGCATTCACACAGTCGGCCTATCGCGTTCAATTAAAGCAGGACAGCGCCGCCGATGATGCAGCAAGCGAGTTGCTGTGGGATACGGAGCGCGTAGCCAGCGATCAATCGATTAACGTCGAGTACGCAGGACCTCCATTGCTACCTGGTGGCAGCTACAGTTGGCGCGTCCAGGTGTGGAATAGCGAAGGACAGCCATCCGAATGGTCGAGCCCACAATCTTTCGTGATGGCGGACAAACTATCCCCAGAGCTCACATCCCGTTATCCAGTAGAAGCAACGACGGAATCTCCTGAGCAACTAAAATCGCTTGAGTCCGGTGGGGTGTTGGTCGACTTCGGCCGCGATGCATTTGGCTATCTGAAGTTGTCGTTCGAGTCGCCGGTGAAGGACTCTTTCACCATGACGGTCAATTTTGGCGAACGAATGGGCAAGGGACGAATCGATGCAAATCCAGGCGGGACGATTCGCTACTATTCAGTACAGGTCGAGGTGGAAGAGGGGGCCAGCGAAATCGAAGTCCGGCCTCCCGTCGATCATCGCAACACGCATGGCGACGCGGTGACGCTGCCCAAACAGGTTGGAGTGGTCGCTCCGTTTCGATATGTCGAATTGCTCGGTGCTCCTGATGCTTGGAAGTCCGAGCAGATATCGCGGGTGCGAATCGACTATCCCTTCGATATGTCGGCTTCGCACTTTGAGTCGAGCGATGAGGTGTTGAATGCGATATGGGAACTGTGCAAGTACTCCATTCGTGCAACTTCGTTCTGTGGGGTGTACGTCGATGGTGATCGCGAGCGCATCCCCTACGAAGCCGACGCCTACATCAATCAATTGGCTCACTACGGAGTCGATCAAGAGTACGCGCTGGCGCGCTATTCCCACGAGTACTTGATGAAGCACTCGACCTGGCCAACAGAATGGAAACAACATTCCGTACTGATAGCTTGGGAAGACTACATGTATACCGGCAACACGGAGTCCCTGCAGAAATGCTACGCTCAGCTCAAGAGCGAAAAACATTTGTCGGCCGCCGAGCGAGCAGATGGCCTGCTCGACACCTCTGGTGACGGCTATCGAGACATTGTCGACTGGCCCCAAGCCGAGCGAGATGGCTACGAAATGCTCCCGGTGAATACGGTGGTGAATGCATTCCACTTTGCCACGCTAGAGCGGATGGCCAGGATTGCCGAGGTGCTCTCGCTACCGGACGACAGCAAGCAGTTTGCAGACAAGGCGGCCGCTTTCAAGGAGATGTTTAACCGCAAGCTCTGGGATGCTCGGCGAAGGTGCTACCTCGATGGTGAGGGGAGCGAGCATGCTTCTTTGCACGCGAATCTATTTCCACTTGCATTCGAAGTGGTGCCGGAAGAGCAGGTGGCCAGCGTGGCCCGCTTGCTTGATCGACGAGGGATGCGATGCAGCGTGTACGCTGCCCAGTACTTGCTGGAAGGACTCTATCTGCATGGAGAGTCGGAGCAAGCGTTGAACCTGCTGCGTTCGGAAGACAAGCGTAGTTGGTTCAATATGATTCGAGTCGGTTCGACCATCACCCTGGAAGCCTGGGATCAGCAGTACAAACCGAATCTCGACTGGAACCATGCATGGGGTGCCGCCCCAGCGAATCTGATTCCCCGCTACCTGGTCGGTGTCCGCCCAGGGGAAGCCGGGTTCAAGAAGGTGATTATTCAGCCCCAGCCAGGGAGCCTCGAGAAGTTCGAAGCAAAAGTGCCGACCATCCGCGGCCCCGTGCAAGTGGAGTTCCAACGAACTGCTCAAGGATACACACTGAATGTCTCGGTGCCAGGCAACAGTACTGCTGATATTGGACTGCCCGAAATTGCAGGGCAACAAGTCGACTCAATTACACTGAATGGTAAGAAGGTGCAGGGAACCGAGCAGGGAGGGATCTTGTGGATCCAAGACGTTCCTCCTGGAGTCCATGCAGTTCAGGTCGGAGTTGACGACATTGCGATTCCCCAGTCGGAAGTCACCTTAAGCAGTGCAGCGGAGTAGATCGGCTACTCCTCGTCTCTTGGTGGATTGGGATGCTTTTGACGCGACTCTTTGAGTTCCGTGATCAGCGCGGCTGTTTGTTGGAGCGACTGCTGGAACGTTGCTTTCAACTCGTCAAATGTCTGAGACTGACGATCCGTGACGGTAAGTAGCGGAGCAATAGAGTCTTTCATCAGCTCAAACTGGCTCTCAATCACCCCGAGAATCGACTTAGGAACGCGATGGCTTACCGACACGCGTGTGTTGCGCGTGGGGTCGACTGGAACCGTGCTCGTGGTAAGGCTGCGCAGTTCGTTAGCCAGTTCGTGCATGGCTTCCACCGCTACGGCAACTGGTATCGCCCCTTCGGAGGGGACGGGCGTCGGTGCCGGGGTTGCCCGGTCGTTGTCGGCAAGTTCCGAAAGCGTGCGGAGTCCCGAGTCGATCGTTTTGTGGATGCCAGTAATCCCCGAGCTGAGTTGGCTCAAGCGATCGACGATCTCTTCGGCTCGCAGTTGTTCCGCTTCGTGCTTTTCACGCTCGCTGAGATCGCTTTCGCTTTCCGGAACTGCACGAGCAGAAAGTTCCGCAAAGCGGTCGATTCCATCGGCCATCGCCCGTTCGATCGCGTTAAGTCCGTCGCTGAACGAGCGTAGCTGCACTACAACCTGGCCGACTTGGTCGTCCTTGTCGATGCCCTTCATCTTCAAGTTTTCGCGGAACGTACGTTTGATGTTCTCCCAGCGAGCTGTTTCTTCCTTGGTGAGGATGCCAAGTAGCTCGCGAAGCTTCAGCAGATTCGACTCGGTGTCGGAGGTGAGGGTTTGCGCGTCGTTCTCGTAGCTCGACAGAATGAGCGACTGCAACTCCGCATCATTCATGATCGGCACTACCTTCTCGGCAATGCGATTCATATTGCGATAGGAACCTTGCAGCTTGAATGGGGGTTCGGTGCGGTAGTCGTCCGACTGGGCTGCGGAGGTGACATACTGCCGGTTCACAGCAAGAATCACATCGCGGACTCGCAGCAGTTTCTTCATCGTCGAGACGATTTCATCGAACTCTACCGAGGTGTAACTTCCCTCCAGGTCGGCCTGATCACGCTCGCCAGTTTCGGCGACTTTAATAAACGAGTAGATGTCTTTCTGGCTGCGACTCGCCAGCTTGCTGAGGGTGGGATTGCTCGAAAGGCAGTTCTCGATATAGCTCATTTCGAAGGCTTCGGCCGAATCGCCGATAATCTCTCCGAGATTGTAGATGTCGGCACGATTCGACAGCATGTCGGGAATCCGGAATCGCTCCCCACTTTCGGTGTAGGGGTTTCCGGCCATCACGACAACTACCTTACGACCTCGAAGGTCGTAGGTCCGCGTGCGGCCTTTGTAAACACCTTCGATCTTTCGGGTAGCATCGCAGAGCGAAATGAACCGCTGCAGGAACTCGGGGTTGCAGTGCTGGATGTCGTCGAGGTAGATCATCACGTTGTCGCCCATTTCGAGCGACAGGTTCAGCTTCTCCACTTCCTCACGTGCAGCGGCGTTCGGGGCTTCGGCGGGGTCGAGCGACGTGACCTGGTGGCCAATCGCGGGGCCGTTGATCTTCATGAAGATAATGCCAAGCCGATTGGCCAGGTATTCCATCAATGTGGTCTTACCATAACCAGGCGGCGACACCAGCAGCAGCAGGCCCATGCGGTCGGTGCGTTTCGATTCGCCAGCCGATCCAATCTGTTTGGCGAGGTTGTCGCCGATCAGAGGCAGATAGACTGTATCGATCAAGCGGTTGCGGACAAATGAAGTGAGCACCCGAGGTTTGAACTCGTCGAGTCGCATGTCGACGCGAGCCGCTTCGACAAGCTCCGCTTTGCGATGTTGAAAGGATTCGTAGCGAGGCACCACGTCGCGGCGGAAGTGCCCCATCTTCTTCATGAAGTGGTTGTAGTGAAGCTGATAGCCGCCCGACTTGATTACCGGATGCGCCCCGAGCATGTTCGAAAGGTCCGCGGTTACCTGCCCATCCACGATCGTATGGGCCTCGACCAGCGATTGCCCCTCGACAGTGCTGGTTGCGGACGAATCGTACTTCATGAGTACCGCTGCAATTTCATCGCGATACTCGGTGGGAACTTCGCTTGTGGGGAGGAAGGCATCGACCCAATCGCGAATCAGGGTAAACAGCGCAGACGGCGACTTTGCCAGCGATTCGACGCTGCGGCTGTAATGCACCTCGTAGTTGTGATGGCGAAGCAATCGCAGGAACTGATCGCACGCGTCCGCAGCAATGCGACTCACTGCAAAACTTGTATCGACGCGACCTTCGACCGGTTGCGTGCGTTCGGCAAACAGATAGCGGGCAGCCTCGTCCACCAGGTAGTCTTCAAACAATCGGGTGGTCGCAACAAATGCCTGAAGCTGGCCGGTCAGATCTTGGATGTAGTTGACATTCTGTCTCGATCCAGGGAATACCTCGTCGATGTACGACACGCCCCGCAGACGCGAGGCCATGAGCTTGCGTTCCGCCGAGTCCATGAAGTAGTCCCAGTACAAGCGGGCGCAAGCCCTGGCTTGGGTGTGATAGCGGAGCAGGCCAATCTGCTGATGCATCTTCAGCAGTTCATGCAAAATGGCGGACGAATCGTTGTCGGTCACGCCTTTGACGTACGACTCTTGATACCTGGGGCCCATGAATTGCTGCACGATCTTCAGCCGCTCTTCGTCGGTCGCGTGCAGAAAGGCCGCCCGCTCGTCGTCGTTACGAAGCAGATGGTCAAGCATCACGTGGGCGAGGAATTCGCCGCGGTAGACCTTGGGATTCTCCGAAATCACCTCCTGAGTCCACACATCCCGGCATTCCAGCAGCTGCTGGTCTTTGAGTGGCTCGAAGAAGTTCGTACCCGTCAGGTGCAAAGTAATTTGCTCGTCGCGTAGCACCGTCGTCAGATCAAGCGTCTGCACATTGACCGTGAATTGATGATTGCCCAGGCGAATCAAATTGTCGCCGCCGACAAATAGTTCCTTGCGATCCTTGAGCTGGCGAATCGCATCTTCTTTAACCGTTTTCAGGCGGCTTTGGATATCGTCGACCTTGACCGTATCTTCCAGCTCTTCGAGTTGGGCGATCAGGTCGCGGACCTTCTCAATCATCAGATCCGAGGCGAAGTACGAGTGAATCTCGTCGACTTCGTCGAAGTGCTCCACCCGGTTCTGGATGCCTTGCAGAATGCGTTCGGCCGCGCTCGCTAGCGTGCTCGCCCGGCGGTTGCGCTGCTCGACCAGGGCCATCTTGCGAGATTCAAACGCGTTGTAGATCTCATCGCGTTTGTCGCTCAGTTGGATGACAAACTCATCGAACTCCGCAAAGCGGCCTTCAAGTTCTTCGATCTGAACCAGGATCTTCGTTAGCAACTCTTCACACTTGGCCGGAGAATCGCACAGGTCGAGGTAGCTCACTACGCTCTGATCGAGCAGCTTCATCTGCGAACCAAACTCGGCAGCTCCCTCTACCGACATTAGTTCCTGGATTCGCGACTTGATCGAGGCGCGAGCGCCGTTGATGGTGCCGAAGATGCTGGAAATGCTGTCGATAATCGCGGTGCGATGGGTCGCATCGTCGATTTTCAGGTTGCTGACGATCTCGATCAGCATCTCGAGTTCGCGGGCCCCTTGGTCGATCTCGGCGAGCAGTGTCTTGGCGTCGGCGACACGATCGAGCTGAGCGATTTGCTCCGTCTGCTCCGCAATCCGTGTTTGGTAGGGGGCAAGTGCTGAGTCGCCGAGCAGAAACTCAACGCAACGCTCGGCAAGCCGATCCGACTGCTCGACAATCTCTTTCTCCAGCGAATCGATCAACGTCAGATCGGCGTAGCGGAGGTCGCGCAGCGAGATGGTCGCACCACGTACGGCGCGAAGATCGCCGAGTGCGGAGACAAACTCATCGATCGTCTCAAACCGCCCATGACCCACCGTGGAAAGGATCTCGTTCGCCCGGTCGCGGGTGCTAGCGGTTTGCTTGGCGGTCGCCTGGCGGACCTGACGAACCTTTTCGAACTCGTCGATGGCCGCCCCGGCGGCGGTCTGGATCTCCTTGAGAGGTTCGCTTAGTGTGAACGTCTCGGCATGGTCGATCCAGAAATAGGAGTCGAGGATGTCGCCGGTTTGCTTCGCCAGATCGATATAGAGCTCTGCGTAGGCTTGTTCCTTATCGATAAGCGATAGCACTGCGTTGCATTCGGCCATGCCGCGGACGATTTCACGATTGCCGATCTTGAAGAGCTGCGAATCGGTTTGCGTCGGCGGAACGTAGTCGATTCCCACGTAGGGTGTCTGCCAAACTTGCAGCGCGTGGTGCTTCTCGGGTTTTTCCGTACCGCGAAAGCAGACCAGTTCGCCCGCTTCGAACAGCGAGCTACCATTGCAAATGAGCGGTGTGTCGACACGTTGCTCGATGACGTTGTAACGCAACAATACGTAAACGCCGGTTAAACGGTTGTAGAAGACGTAAAGATAGTCTTCGCCATTCGGCGCCGCCACCCGGCGTTCGAACAGCATGTCGCGGGTGTCATGCTCAAACGTCTTGTGCTCGCCATTTTGCAGGTAATAGCCATTCGAGAAAATCAGCCCATGCCCGTCTGGCAGCAGCACGCACGCGTGCTCGATGGCATCGATGCGCCGGGCTTCCTGGATCTTCTCGTTGTAGACGATGTAGCGAAAGGCTTCTTCCTGATAAGGGCGGATCTTGAGTAAGATGATGTTGCCGATGATCGCGTAATAGATCAGGGCATCGTCGAGTGTCTGGTCGAGATTGTCGACCGGCTCGGCATAGATACCTGCACCCGAATCGGTGTTGTCCTCGATCTTGACCGTCAGGTCGCCGCCGACGGTTTCGACAAACACGCGATCTTCGATCGAGATATGCGGGTGGACACCACTTGAGTGCATATCGCGGGTAGTGCGGATCCACTTGAATTCGTGCTGCGGTGGAAAAGCCACTTCATGGTCGCTGCGGTTGTCGACATAGGTCAGCTGACCGTCGGACTGCAACCACTTGAAGGCCTTGATGTCGGAAGCATTTGTGCCGACGCGGAACACCATATAAAGGTGCGGTGTTTTGACGAAGAACTTCGCAAAGCGGGCGTCTTTGTAGTACTTGTAGAGTTCGCTGAACTCCCGCTCGAATCGCTCGTCTTTCAGTAGATCGAGCGACCCTTCGCGGAAAGAGTGGTCGCGAAACTCGTAGGCTGAGAAGACATCGGCCAGAACCGTTTCGCTTTTGAGCCCCATGTGTACGTTGTAGCCAAACAGAAACTGATCTCCGATCGACACCAGGTCGCGGGGAATACAGTTGTTCTGAGTGGTAATGCGCTCCGTCGCTACCAAAGTGGTAGCAATGGAGCCAAACACATCTTTGCGGGCGTCGTTTAGCTGGTCGAGACGCTTGCGTAACTCCTTGGCATGCTCGCGCAGGCGATTACGGAGTATCTCGTAGGCACCACTTTCAAGTTGCACCTCCTCAGGCGTGTCACTTGTCGGCGCAGCTTTGGACGGATCGGACGAAGCCATTGGATTGAACGCGCAGTGCTGAAAGGATCGAGGCTAGAGACAACTTTGCGAGTTGACGCTACTGTTTCGCTTTTGCCTGATTGATGCCCAACGCGGCAAGTCGTTTGTCCGACACACCGAGTTGATGAACCGTATCGAGCAAGCGATTGAGTTCGCTGCGTGTCTCGTCCGCATCGGTCATTCCAAGCATCTTCAAAATCAGTGCCGAGATCGACAGATCCTTCACGTCGTCGGGGCTTAAGTTGAATTGATCGACTAACTGCTGCGTCTTTTCCTTGAAGTATTCGGAGTTGCCATTAAAGAACGTGTTCTTCACGTCGGTCAGCACTTCGCTGTTGTGGATAAAGCGATCGACCGCTTTACCACCCTTGACCGAATCGACGATCTTGTCGAAGAACTCGCTCTCGCCGCCGACGATATCGATGCGGGCGCTCTTCAAGGCTTCGCCGACAAGTGTCGATTGGGCTTCGGCAATTTCTTGCTGCGCCTGGATGGCAGCGATCTCGATGTCCTTGTCTTTGTTCAGGCGTAGCTTGAACTCTTCGTGCTCGCGGCCGACGCCGTCGAACAACTTCATGGCCTTGGCCTTTTCGGTAATGCCGTTGGCTTCGCTGCTGAACTTCAGCTTCATCACGTTCGCCTCGGCGGTACCATCCTTCTCCTTCGCTTCGGCCATGGCACCGACGCCGGAAGCTTCGGCCATGGCTTTCTTCTCGATCACCGTGGCTTCGGCGGTACCGGTCTTCTCGATGGCATCCGCATTGGCGATCTGCACGTGCGCCTTGGCGAGACCTTCGGCCGCTTCCTCGGCGGTACGACCTTCGGCCAGCATCTTCATGGCCTGCGTCTTGCGTTCGGCAGCATTGCGTTGAGCATCCGCTTCGATCACCACCTGCTCGGCCTTCAACGAGGCCGCTTGTTTGGTCGCCTCGGCGGCCTTGACCTCGATCACCAAGTTTTGTTCGGCGGTCATTTCGGCCTTGGTCACGGTGACCTTCTTTAAACGCTCGGCAGCGGCGAATTCGTGGGTATCTTTGATCTTCTCTTGCTCTTCGACCACCGCACGTTCCACCATCACGCGCTCGCGAATCACTTCCTGGATACTGCGATTCTCGACTTCGATGGCCTTGTCTTTTTCCACTTCGGCGATGCCAACCAGACGATCGCGTTCGGTGACTTCGAGCATGCGGTCGCGTTCGACACGTTCGACCTCCACCGCTTCGGTGCGTTGCTTGTTTTTCTCAGCGACTATGATCTGGCGATCTTTGTTTTCTTCGGCGACGCGAAGTTCTTCCTCGGTTTGAATGCGAGCGGTTTCCGCTTTCAATCGCTCTTGTTCCTGCACCTTGCGGGCTTCGGCCTGTTCGCGAGCGCGGATTTCGGTCGACTCGCGCTTCATTTTTTCTTCCGCTTCAATCTGCTGACGTTCCAGATTGAGTATCACTTCGCGGGCTTCGACATCTTGCTTTTTGATGACCTTTTCTTTTTCCCGCGTGATGTCGTTTGATCGAACGTGCTCTTTGGCCGTGAGGTCGGTAATCTTCTTGATACCTTCGGCGTCGAGGATATTGTTCGGATCGAGCAATTCGACCGAAGTTTGCTCGAGATAGTCGATCGCTGCATCGTCGAGTCGGTAGCCATTGAGATCGATGCCAATGACTTTGATGATTTCCGCTTTGAACTGCTCTCGTTTGTCGTATAAGTCGACGAAGTCGAACTGCTTGCCTACGGTCTTCAGAGCTTCGGAGAACTTTGCATCGAAAAGGTCGGTTAGCGTGAGTTCGTCCGATGCGCGAGTGCAACCGATCGACTGAGCGACTTCCTTGATTTTCTCGTCTTCTTTGTCGACCCTCACGAAGAAGGCGACCTTGATGTCGGCGCGGATGTTGTCGCGGCAAATGAGGCCGTCGTTCCCTTGTCGAGCAATCTCGATGCGCTTAAGGGTAAGGTCCATGCGATCGACACGGTGCACGATGGGGAAGACCCACATGCCTTGCCCGGTGGCAACTGCCAACTGACCACCACCCGACCTCACGAGCGCTTCTTCAGGGGCAACCTTGCGATAGAACCGCGATAAGGCGAGCCCAATAATGATGACTGCCACGAGGGCAATGAAACCTATACCAATGCCTACTATTAGTGCATTGCTTGTGTCGGCGAGTAACATCATGGGATAATCTCAGTAGGTGGTTGCTTGATCTGGTAAGTCTTGGTTGCGGCATCGTAGGCTACGACCGTAGCGATGTCGCCTTTGTGAAGGGGGTCGTCTTCTGTTCGTACATCGATAAGTAGCGGGGCGGCATCGGTCTTGATGCGTGCCTGTCCCCCTTGGTCGGTGACTTCGTAAGTGGAGACTTCACAGAGTCGACCGATCAGTTTCTGGGGAGTGTATTGTTCGGTTTCGTCGAACATCTCACGCAGAGGTTCAGTAAGTCCCTTAGCCCCTAGTAGCGAGATGCCGGCATTGCGAAATACCAGGATCGCCCCGCCCCAGAACGTGAGATCTTCCGGCTGACCGTCGAAGAACACCCACAGAATTAAGGACAAGGACCACCAAAATAGTCCAAAACACGCCAGCCATATAATGATTGGAACATCGCCCAAATTCAAGAATTTCAGGACGACTAATCCCACGCTGGTGGCCGAACCCGCATGGCCATCGACGTCTACGTCGACATCCACGTCGAATTCAAACAAATCGAGGTCCGCGGCCCCAAGCAAGGCGATTAGGCCGTAAATCAAGATCAATGCCATCAGGGTCGAAGCCGGCATCACCGGCCAGGCCAGGCAGTACTCGAAGAACTGGAAAATTGCTGGATGCTCCTCTATTTGCACGAAATAGCAGCCCAAAACGTTTTATGATAACTGTTCGCCGGCCCCGGCCCAAGCTTCCCCAAAAAGAGGACGAGAAGGGTGGAAGTTTGTCAGAATCTGACTAAGCGGCTCGAGAGGGCCTTCGAGCGGAGAAGGGCAGCTGCTCTCGAGCTGCCCCCAGCAAGTTGCCAAGCCCCGGCCAACCCAAGCTGGCGATAAATGGCACTGCGGGGCTGGCCGCCATGTTGGCCGGACGACTGCGCGACTGAGGGTGCGACTGAAAGACTGAGTGGGGCGCTGGCAGATGCCCCGCAGAGCCTCCGGAGAACAGCCTCCGCGCGGCAATAGATGAGATCTGTCGGAGCGTCACTGCTGATCGAGTGCAAGGCAACTCCTCTGCATCACTTTGCAGGTTGCCTGCACAGTTCGGCATGATATCGACAGGCAGGTTGCGGGTTGCCTGCCGAATCGCACTTCGGTAGGCGGTTCTCGCTTAATTGACTTCAGAGAAGAGAACTATCCCTGTTTGGCCTTCGTAAGGTAACATGTTGAGGCCCCGAACCCACCGCCGCCTCACAGAAGCCCAGTAGGTCGGTGCCGAGACGCCAGACCGGCTCTTACGAGCCCCAGCTACGAGTGATCCTAGCTGCCAGCATCGACGTGCACTGCACCATGGGCTCCCGCCATTTACTTTCCCCCGCCGAAGGTCTAGGTGTGGCCTTACCCCACCTGTCTAAGGAATAGAAACCATGACTTCCGCCGATCAAGTGACCTACGAGTCCATCGAAGCACTCTCGCAAAACATTCAGGCCCAGAGCGAGCCGTTCCGCCAGCTGATTGCTGAGGTCGGTAATACAATCGTCGGGCAGGAGGTGTTGATTCACCGCATGTTGGTTGGATTGCTTGCGAACGGGCACTTGTTGATTGAAGGGGTACCGGGGCTGGCAAAGACAACCGCTGTGTCGTGCCTGGCGAAAGGCGTGCAGACTGGCTTCCAGCGTTTGCAGTTCACTCCCGACTTGCTACCGGCCGACTTGATCGGCACTTTGATCTACCGCCCGCAAGATCAGCAGTTCGTGGTGCAGAAAGGCCCGATCTTTTCGAACATCATCCTGGCCGACGAGATTAACCGCGCGCCAGCCAAGGTGCAGAGTGCACTCCTCGAAGCCATGCAGGAGCGGCAGGTCACCATCGGCAGCGAAACGTATCTGCTCGACGAACCCTTCCTAGTGATGGCCACGCAGAACCCGGTAGAGCAAGAAGGAACCTACCCACTGCCCGAAGCCCAGATGGATCGCTTCATGCTCAAGGTAGTCGTTGGGTATCCGAATCGCGATCAGGAACTGGCGATTCTGGAGCGGATGGCCTCGACCCGCCCGAAGATTGCCACCCAGGCGGTCGCCACCCCGGCCGATATCTTGGCAGCGCGGGCGCTGGTTGACCAAATCTATGTTGATCGCAAGATTCAGGAGTATATCGTCGACCTGGTGATCGCCACGCGCGAGCCAAAGTCATATGGTTTATCACTCGACGAGTTCATTCATTACGGGGCGTCGCCGCGGGCGACGATCAACCTCACGCTGGCGGCCAAGGCCAATGCGTTTTTGCATGGTCGGGGGCATGTGTTGCCTTCCGACGTGAAGGAAATCGCCCTCGACGTGCTTCGCCATCGAGTGATCTTGACCTACGAGGCCGAAGCCGAGGAAAAATCGGCAGACGACATTGTGCAGACCATTCTCAATGCGATCCCGGTGCCGTGATGCCGACAAGATCCAAGCGAAGGGAAGGGGTTCTCCATCACTCAACCAAGCTAACAACGAATGTTACCGCGCGAAATCATCAAGAAGATCCGACGAATCCAGATTCATACGACTCACATCGTCGATGAATTGCTGGCTGGGCAGTGGGACTCTGCCTTTCGGGGGAGTGGTATCGAGTTCGAAGAGGTCCGACCGTATCAATTCGGCGACGACATCCGCTCGATCGATTGGAACGTCACTGCCCGTACCGGTCATCCCTACGTGAAGTTGTTTCGCGAAGAACGCGAGATGGCGGTCATGCTGCTGGTGGATCAGAGTGGTTCGCAAGGCATGGGGTCGAACTGGCAAACCAAACGTGAGCAAGTGACCGAATTGAGCGCGACCCTGGCTTTCTCGGCGATCAAGGGTAACGACCGAGTTGGCCTGACGCTTTTTACCGATGGCATCGAAAAGTTTGTACCGCCCCGCAAGGGGACGCGTCATGTGTTGCGACTTATTCGCGAGCTGTTGTATTGCACTCCGATGGGAACTGGTACCAGTCTGTCCACTGCGTTAGAGCATTTGAATCGCACGATGTCGCGCCGCACGGTGGTGTTTGTGGTGAGCGACTTCCAGGATACCGGGTACGAAAAGGCGCTGAAGGTTGCTCGTAGCAAGCACGACATCATACCCGTAGTGGTCGCCGATCAGCGGGAACTCGAAATGCCGAAGGTCGGCCTGGTGCGACTTCGCGATGCGGAGACTGGCAAAGTGGTCACCCTCGATACCAATAGTCGGGCGTGTCGAGAAGCGTATCGGGAGTTCGCCGAACGCCGAATGCAGGAGCGAGATACTCTATTCCGCCGGCTGAACCTCGATCCGATCCATGTTTACACCGGCGAAGATTTTGTCGAGCCACTGCGTCGCTTCTTCCATCGAAGGGAGAATCGATCGTGAAAACTTCTCGACAAAGCATCGCTGTCCTTTGCCTCGTCTTGCTAGCTGCTGCTGCCAGTTGGAATGCGGGTCCCGCTCAGGCTGCTTCTCAAGCAGCTGGCTCGCTGGACGACGTTGCCATCCATGCGCAAGTCGATAAGTCCACCGCTCTGGTGGCCGATCCGATGGAGTTCGTGCTCGAAGTCACTGCTCCCAGTGGAACGCAAGTCCGCTTGCCCCGCTTGCCGGACAAACTCGGCGAACTCGACGTGCTGAGTCAAACTTCCGTAGAGGATATTCCCCTCGGCGATGGTTCGAACCAAAGGCTATGGAAGCTAACTGCGCTATTGGAATCGCTCAGAACCGGCGAGCAAACGATTCCGTCGCTCGATGTTCAAGTTGCTACGACTGCTCGTCCCGAGACGTTTTACGCTATGCAAAGCGAGCCGTTGGTGGTGACTATCGCCAGCTTGCTGGAAGACCAAACGGATCCCACGAAGTTGCACGATGTGAAAGACCCTGTCGATATCGAGATTCCATCGACGAACTCAGGCGGACAGATCGTGTGGTGGATTGTTGGGGCCGGCGTAGTTGGTGTCGCGGTGCTGGCAACAACGGTGCTATTGATGCGAAAGAAGACTCTCTCGCCAGCTAAGTGGGCTCTCTTGGAAATCGAGGACCTGCAGCAACTGCTGGCGGGGCCGTCGGTTGATGGTGCTCTCGTGTACAACGAGCTGGTCGAAATCGTTCGGCAGTACTTCGAGTTGCAGTACGCTCTGCCAATTCGTGCTCGTACGACGCCTGAGTTCTTGAGCATCGCGGCCCAGACGATGGAGCTTCCAGAGCATCCGGCCCAGCGACTCGAATCGCTCATGGCGATCGCCGACAACATAAAGTTCGCCCGTAGTGAAGTGGAACTGCCCGCACTGCAGCAAGCATTCGACGACGCCCGGGGGCTGATCGCCGAGTGCGAGCAGCCAATGCAGGCACAACCAACAGGAGGGCAGCATGTTTCATGATCCCTGGGTGCTCCTGCTACTACTCCTGCTTCCCCTGATCGCCTGGCGGTTGTGTGCGGGGGGGCGGAATACGGCGGTACCGTTTAGCTCTACCGAATCGCTGCAGCATCTACGCCCCACCTGGCGGCAGCGTCTCGCCTGGCTTCCTGCGGTGCTGACCTTGGCCGCTATTGCTGTGGCGATTGTCGCCTTAGCGCGTCCCCGCGAGGGTCGGGAGCAGACGGTGATCGATGCCGATGGCATTGCCATTGAGATGGTTGTGGATCGTTCGGGAAGTATGCGGGCGCTCGATTTTAAGATCGATGGCAAACAAGTCGACCGTTTGACCGCCATCAAGAATGTTGCCAGTCGATTCATCGTTGGCGACACCGATGCGGACGAGTCCGACGAATCCGATTCGCTGTCCGGCAGAGTGAGCGACCTGGTGGGGCTAATCACATTCGCGGGCTATGCCGACGCAATTACTCCGCCGACGCTTGATCATCCGTTTGTAACCAACCAGTTGATTCGCCAGGAGATCGTCAGCCAGCGATCGGAAGATGGCACCGCCTTGGGCGACGCGGTTAGCCTGGCTGTAGAGAAGCTCGCCTCGCTCGACGACCGGCAGGACGAAAAGGTGAAGAGCAAAGTGGTGTTGCTGCTCACCGATGGT
The DNA here is from genome assembly GCF_007748035.1 of Aeoliella mucimassa. Classification (NCBI taxonomy): domain Bacteria; kingdom Pseudomonadati; phylum Planctomycetota; class Planctomycetia; order Pirellulales; family Lacipirellulaceae; genus Aeoliella; species Aeoliella mucimassa. Next base: position 3,826,104 of record NZ_CP036278.1, on the reverse strand, counting down.
GAAAACAATGCTGGTGAGGTCGATCCGCAACAAGCGGCCGAACTGGCGAAGAAGAAAGACATCAAGATCTACACCATCGGAGTCGGCACCCGCGGGCGGGCCCCAGTGCCAGTGATGAATCCCTTCACCGGGCGGCAACAGATTGAGTGGGCCGAAGTAAACATCGACGAGGACACGCTCAAGCAAATAGCCGAAGTCACCGGTGGTAAGTACTTTCGTGCTACCGATACCGAGTCGCTAACCGAGATCTATCACGAAATCGATCAGCTGGAGAAAACCAAAATCGAAGAGCGGCATTTTGTCGACTATCGCGAGCTTGCTATCCAAGGCGGATCCCTCGGTTCGTGGGCGTGTCCCCCCTTGGTGCTGGTCGCGTTGGGATTGCTCGCTTCGCGGGTGATTCTTGCTAACACCCTGTTTCGTGAACTTGCCTGACATTCCTCCCATGCTCAATTCAATGGACATCCAAATCGGCAATTCGGGCCAGCTCATCTGGTTATGGCTGCCAGCGGTCGTGGTGGTCGCCATGGTGCTGGCGGTCGTCGCCCGCAAGCGAGCCAGGGGGCGGTTTGTCACTGCGAATCTCGTTGGGCGGGTGTTTCCCGGCGGGACGAAATGGCGTAACCTGCTGGCATCGTGTCTGGTGCTGCTGTCGATGTGCTTGATGGTTATCGCACTCGTCGACGTGCGATGGGGCAAGGTGGCGCGCGAAGTACCGCAGAAAGGCATCGAGGTGATGTTCGTGCTCGATGTGTCGCGGTCGATGCTGGCCGAGGATGCCTCGCCGAGTCGGCTGGCGCGAGCCAAGCAGCAGATCATGGATGTGGTCGACGAGATGACCGGCGATCGCGTGGGGTTGGTTGTGTTTGCCGGCGATGCCAAGCAAGAGATCCCACTCACCACGCACTATGACGACTTCAAGCAATCGCTCGAAGAGGTCGGCCCGCAAAGCGTCCGCCGCGGAGGCTCGCGACTGGGCGAAGCCATTGAGGTGGCCTCGGAGTCGTTCTTGACCAAGCTGAACGCCCACAAGGCGATGGTGATCATTACCGACGGTGAAGACCAACAGAGCGATCCTGTGGCCATTGCCAAGAAGGTGCACGACGAGTCGGGCGTGCGCATCTTTACCATCGGGCTCGGCGACATGAATCAGGGCGCTCGGATTCCGGTGGCCGACAATCGTCGCAACACTTACGTGCAGTATGAAGGAGAGCAAGTCTGGTCGAAACTCAATGGCGACATCCTGCGGCAAGTCGCTGTCGAGACCGAAGGGGCTTACATTCCAGCAGGCACCAAGCAAGTCAACATGAGCCAGGTGTATCACCGATACATCGCCAGCGTGGAACAAACCGAGTTCGAGTCGGCAACCATCGAGCAGTACGAAGCTCGCTTCCAATGGCTGCTGGCTCCCGCACTGCTGTTGCTGCTGACCGAGGTGGTGATCTCCACCTGGCCTCGACGCCAAGTTGCGCAAGCCACTGCAAGCGCGGCTATGCTCGAGCGAGCCGAGTCCAGCACGTCGCAGAGATCCTCCGAAGTCAACGAACCATCGAATGCAGCGTGATCGATATGTCCACAAGAACACTCTTTATCGTCTTAGTTGTGCTACTGACTGCTGGCAGTCGGTCGGATGCGGCTGAGTTGCCTTCAGAGCAGGTAGCGAAACAGGCAGCCGAGCTGAATCAAGCGAACAAGTTGCTTGCCGATGGCGACTTGGCCGGGGCGATGGCTGGGTACGAGAAGTTGCAGGAGCTGGGCCCTCCGTCGCCGGTACTCAAATACAACTACGGCCTCGCCCACTACAAGCAGGGCGACATCGCGGCCGCTGCCGAGCAGTTCGAGTCGGTCGCCGCGGCCGACGACGATCGGCTCGCCGCTAACGCCCGGTTCAATTTGGGCAATTGCGATTACGTTACGGGGCTACAGATGGCCGAAAAGGATCGCTCGATAGCAATCGAGCGACTTCAGTCGGCGATTAGGCACTACCGTAGTGCTCTGGAGATCGATTCCACCGACGACGACACGCGGGCGAACATCGAGCTGGCCGCGCGGATGATCGATCGACTCCGCGAACAGCAAGAACAAGAGAAGCGAGAAGAACAGGAGCGACAACAGCAAGAACTGGAACAACAGGAGAAGCAAGAAGAACCGGAGCAGAAAGAGCAAGAACAACAAGAGCAAGAGCAAAACGAGTCTTCCAGCGACCAAGAAAATAGTCAGCAGTCCGACGGTCAGCAGCAGGAAAGCATGCAGCAGGAGAGTGACCAGGAGAACAAATCGCAGCCGTCGGAAACCTCGGCAAAGGAAGAGCAGCAAAACGAACAGCAGTCGCAAGACGCTCAAGAAGGAGAACAAACCAAGCAAGAAGAGTCGGCTGACCAGTCGTCGGATTCGCAAGAGGCTTCCGCCGAAGAGAACCAGCAAGCCGATTCTCGCCCTGACTCCGAGCAGAGGGCGAAGACGTCGAACAAGAAGCCCGCTTCCGAGTCGAACGAGGCGGAAGCGCCAGAGACTCAGGGCGACCAATCCGCGACGGAGGATTCCGCGAATGAGCGCAAGCAACCTCCGCAGGGCGAGCTGTCGGCTGCGGAGTCGCAGGAAGATTCGTCGAGCGAAGCTGCCGAAGGCCAGACCGTCCAAGGAGTGAAGGAAGGGGAGATGACCGAAGAAGAAGCCGAAAAAATGCTGCAAGCGATTCGCGACCGCGAAATGCTCCGCCGGCTGCGTCGTCAAGCGGCTGAGCGTGACCGCCACATCCCGGTCGATCGCGATTGGTAACGAATAGAAACCGAAGCATGACCCTCGATATGTATTACGCAAACAACATCTATCGAATCTCGGCGCTACTGGCCCTGGGGCTGGCGGCCAGCATGTTGCCCGCCTCGGCAGCCGATGTGCGTGTAGGAATCTCGTCCAAGGATACCTACGTGGGGATGCCGGTCCGGTTGCAGATTCAGATTCGCAACGCGAAGGACTTCGATCCCCCGGTGATGCCAACCGTGGATGGTGTCGAAATCCGCTCGCAAGGCGCACCTGGCAAGAGCACTCAAATTACGAGCATCAACGGAGTGACCACCCGAACTAGTTCGGTAACCTACAGCTACGAACTCACCCCGCTGCGGGTCGGGCGGTTTGAGTTGCCTGCCATTACTATCCGCGCCGATGGCGAGGAGCATCAGACTCGCAATATCGAGTTTATGGCTTCGAAAAGTGAGACCGGCGACTTGCTGTTTGTCGAGATCGCTGGCAAAGAGAAGCAAATCTACGTTGGGCAGGCGCTCGATCTCACCTTGAAGATCTGGCTGCGACCCTATCGCGACAGCGAGCGGCAGCTCACCTTGTCTGCCGGCGATATGTGGCAAATGGTCTCGCCGCGTTCGAGTTGGGGCATGTTCCAAGATCGCATGCTCGAGATGGCCCACAACCGCGAGCGGCCCGGCGCGAAAGAGGTGATTCGCAAAGACTCCGACGGCGTTGAGCATAGTTACTACTTATATCAGATCGAAGCGACCATCTATCCGCAAAGCCCTGGCAAGATCGATGCGGAGGATGTTCACGTGATCGTCGACTATCCCACCCAGCTGGGAGCGGCTCGCGATCCGTTCGGCACCTTCTTCGACGATTTGCCAGGGGGAATGCCAAGTCGAATGGGGCGAGACGACTTTCCCTCCCCCTTCGGGCAGCGACTCGTGGTGCGCTCCACTCGGCCGATCGTCGCCGACGCGGAGGTCGATCCGATCAACGTGCAACCGATCCCCAGCGAAGGCCGCCCGGATGACTATCGCGGAGCGGTTGGCGAGTACCAAATCGTTACCGAAGCTCGTCAGGTGGTCGTGAAAGCGGGCGATCCGATCGAGCTGCTCATCGGCATCGTAGGCACGGGACCGATGGAGCTGGTGCAGGCCCCACCGCTCGACGAGTTGCCAGAACTCACTGCCGATTTCAAAGTGCCACGTGGCCCACTCGCAGGCTTCGTGCAGGGTGACCGCAAACTGTTCTCCGCTTCGATTCGGCCGCGGAAAGCTGGCATCAAAGAAATCCCAGCTATTCCGTTTACCTACTTCGATCCACTGCAGCAGAAGTACGTTACCGTGCATAGCAAGCCGGTTCGTATTCACGTGAACGAGGCCGACACGTTGGCCATGGATGCGATTGTCGGCGGGCAGGCGGGGGCAGACGTACCCTCCGCGGACGATGGCATGTCGCCTGCAGACACGTCGGCGACGTTCCACAATGCTTCGGACAACAGCGTGCTCTCAAACGAATCGCCGCGCCGGGCGATTCCGTGGTCCGCCTTGGTGGTGATTGCGTTGCCACCGACGATCGTGGTGGGAATCGGAATTGCCAAGTACCGTAGCGATTGTGCGTCGCTCCTGGCTCGCTGGGGATGGGGCATGCATCGCATCGACGCTCGTTTGACGAACGCCATGACGATTCCAGAGGTGGCCGATGAACTGGCGCACTACCTCGGTGTGCGACTGAAGCTACCAAGCGGGCGCGGGGACACTTCGGCCATCCTGGGTCGGTTACGAGCCTGGGGAGAGCATTCTCTCGCGGTCCGCTGCGAACGTGTGTTTCAGGCCGCGCAGCAAGTGCACGCGAGCGGAGTCAGCCGACCGGTGCCGGTCGAAACCATCAAGCAAGAGGCACATGCAGTGGTCGCCGGGCTGCAGAGTCACTTGCTTCGCAGTCGTCGTACCCCCACGCCTGCGCGGCAGACGAAACAAAATGGCCTTTCTCCCCACCGGGTGGCCAATTTCCTGGTTCTGGCGATGGCCATGGCAGCAAACAGCCTGGCAGCCGCACCTTCAAACACGAGTCAAGCTGCTTTGCTCACGCACGATCAGCAGCTCGCCCTGTTCAACGAGGCGAACACTGCCTATCAGCAGGCCTTGCAGGTCACCAGCGACGACTCGGCCGAGGCCAAGCAAGGCTTTGCCGATGCGGCAGCCAAGTACGAACTGCTGGTCGACAGTGGCATTCGAAACAGCCAGTTGTTTACAAATACCGCGAACGCTTATCTGCAGGCGGGGGAACTCGGCAAGGCGATCGCTTACTACGAGCGGGCGCTAGCGATCGACCCCACCCATCCGACTGCGCTGACGAATCTGCAGCACGCCCGCAGACTGTTGGCCAGTCGTTCTTCAGAGTCCGCTGAAGCTACTTCGGTGGATTTGAACGATCTGCTGCCGCTCGCGAATCAGTGGTTGCTCGAGCGCATCGGTCTGCGAACGCTGGGGATGACCGCGCTGGCTGGGTGGTGCGCGCTGTGGCTCGTTATCGGCTTGCGGGTGATCGGCCGCCGATTCGCCTGGAAGTCGCTCGCGACGGTTTCGGCTTTGGTCACCGTACTGGCGGCCAGTGGCTATTTCGCCAACTGGCCTGCGACGAGTGAGTCGCAGGCCATCGTTACGGTTGCCGAAGTCAACTTGCGCGAAGGGGATGGTAATCGGTTTTCCGAGAGCGGTGCCAAGCTCTCCGAAGGAGACGCGGTGCAAGTGGTCAAGCAGCGTGGCGACTGGCTCAAGGTTCGCCAGGCATCGGGCGGGGATGGTTGGCTCCGCAGCGAACAGGTCGTCTGTCTATAGCATTGCTGGGTGGTACTCTTCCCTCGATTATTCAGTAGTCGAGTTCTGCGCTTTCTTGTAAACCACTGGTTCGTAGCGCGAACCTTTGCTGCGGCCAACGTCTCTTGCGATAGTCGTGCGTTAGCCGACTAGCGCTCTCCGCGTCATTCTTGCGCGATCGTGAAAAAGAATGTGGCTATCAACATTCGTAGCGTTCGGGCTCGCGTAATTCACATTTCAAGTGTGCCACTTAGGTGTAGGTGGATTGCACTATCTGTGGTTCGGCATGCCGATGAGTGAGTAACTCAGTAATCCGCAATTCAAAACTTTCTTCTGCTTGCATCGGGAATCCGTTCTGGTCGTTCCCTTCTGGGATTATATGATTAGTAGGCTAACCATTTGATGTCTAACTAATTAGAGGTCCCCCTTTGCTCAGGCACGACTTTACTACCGACATCGGGTACTGGTTGCACATGTGTGCCCATCGACTCGAAAGCATGATGAATGCCGAATTGTCGGAGGTCGGCATCTCGTACCGCCAGTTTCAGATCCTCGCCTGGCTCGCCTTGAAGGGCGATCTGTCGCAAGCCGAGCTAGCGCGTTGTTCGGGAGTCGAACCGTCGACCATCGTTTCGGTTGTCGATCGTATGCAGCGCGATGGACTGATTGAGCGGAAAACTTGCGAAGAAGACCGTCGGAAGTATCGCATTGTGCCGACCCCGGCCGCCGAAGACGTCTGGAAGCGGGTGCTGCAATGCAAGGATCGTGTGAAGAAGTGTGCCACCGACGGGATGTCGAAAACCGAACTCGATGGACTTCGCGACCAACTCATGCTCATCCATGAGCGGTTGGAGAAGCATCAGAACGCCAGCAAGTGATCGAGAAGTGTGCTCTCAAGAAAGAGAACCCCCGTATATGCCTTTTGTGAAGTTAATGTCAGCTATGAACTACCGATCTGTTTTGAGTGTGATAGCGTCGACCGTAGTAGTGGCCGTAGGGTGCGAGTCGTCCAACGAGTACGTCCCGCCGCCACCGCCGAAGGTCACGGTTGCCCACCCGGAGCAACGACAGGTGCAGGAGTATTTCCGCACAGTCGGGCAGACCCGGGCGGCGCAGACCGTCGAGCTTCGTTCGCGGGTGAGTGGTTACCTGGATGCCATCAAGTTCGTGGATGGTCAGCTCGTCGAGAAAGGGCAATTGCTGTTCGTGATCGACAAAGAGCCGTATGAGGCTGCAGTGCAGTCGGCCGAAGCCGCGCTGGCCAAGGCCGAAGCGAGCCTCGACCTGGCGAAGCGACAACTTGCGCGTACCGAGCCGCTCGTCAAGCGCGAATTGGACGAGGACATTGCCGACCGCGATTCGGCGATCGCCGACGTGCAAGCAGCCGAGGCCGCTCTGCGCGACGCGAAGCTCAATCTCGGATACACGGAGGTCACCGCTCCCTTCGCGGGGCGGATTGGTCGGCACCAGGTCGACTTAGGCAATCTGGTGCAGCCTGCGACTACGCTGCTGGCCACGATCGAGTCGGTCACTCCCATGCATGCTTACTACACGGTGAGTGAGGACGACCTGCTGCGATTCATGAAGATCAAAGAAGCAGGCGACATGCAGACAGCTCGCGAAGTAGAGGTCGATATGTCGATCGGCAACGAAGAGGACTACGCGTTTCACGGCCGGTTCGACTTTGGCCAGTTTGGGGTCGATCCCGGCACCGGCACGGCCGAGTGTCGCGCGGCTTTCGAAAACGAGCAAGAGAAGCTACAGCCGGGCTTGTTCGTGCATCTTCGCATTCCTGTTGGTGAGCCTCGCCCGCGATTGGTGATTCCCGAGAACGCCATTGGTACCAACCAGCGGGGCGATTACTTGCTGGTGGTCAACGACGAGAACGAAGTCGTCTTCCGCCCGGTCGAGCTGGGGGAGAGTTTGGAGAACGAGCGGGTGGTGCTCAGCGGAGTCGAAGCTGGCGACAAGGTAATCGTCGAAGGGCTGCAGCGTGCTCGGCCTGGAAGCAAGGTAGTGCCTGAGGAAAAAGGTGCCGCTGAGGCTACCACCCAAGAGGACTCATCCGCAGGCGACGATGCAAAAGCCGCGGAGCCCGCGGATACAGATGATGAGTCGGACGAAGGGGAGCCAACCCCCGCTGCTGAGTAATTGTTGCTTTAGACGCACTACCCACTGAGGTTTTTGTTAAATGCTTTCCAAGTTCTTTATTGAACGACCGGTGTTTGCCAACGTGATTGCGGTGGTCACGATGCTGATCGGTGCTGTCTGCTTGTGGGAGCTTCCCATCGAGCAGTATCCAGAGATCACGCCGCCGACGGTTCGTGTGACTACCAACTATCCAGGGGCGACCGCGAAGACGGTGGCCGACACGGTCGCCGCGCCGATCGAACAGCAGGTCAACGGCGTCGAAGGCATGCTTTACATGCAGTCGACCAGCTCCGGCGACGGTTCCTACTCGTTGACCGTGACGTTCGAAATCGGCACGAATCTCGACGACGCCCAGGTGCAGGTGCAGAACCGAGTTGCCATTGGCGAGCCGCAACTGCCCGAAGAAGTCCGCCGCCAAGGCGTTACGGTCAAGAAGCAGTCGACCAACATTATTCTCGTGTTATCGCTTACCAGCGACGATCCCGCGATGGATACGCTGTACTTGTCGAACTACGCAACGCTTCGACTTCGCGACGAGCTGAGCCGCATCAACGGTGTCGGCGAAGTCACCGTGTTCGGCACCGCGAGCTACAGCATGCGTATCTGGCTCGATCCCGAGAAGCTCAAGGCACGCAACATGACCGCCAGCGACGTTGTATCGGCTCTGGCGGAGCAGAACGTGCAAGTCGCCGCGGGACAGATCGGCCAACCACCCACACCCGATAGCCGGCAGTTTCAGTACTCGGTGCAAACTCAAGGTCGGTACAGCGATACAGAGCAGTTCGAGAACATCATCGTCAAGTCGGGCGAGGGGACTCGCATCGTTTACCTGAAGGATGTCGCCCGCGTCGAGCTCGGCAGTCAGTCGTACGATCAGTTCACCGAGAAGCAAGGCCAGTCGAACGCCAATCTGGGTATCTATCAGTTGCCAGGGGCGAACGCCCTGCAGGTGGCCGAAGACGTGAAGGCGGCCATGGAACGTCTGAAGCGTCAGTTCCCCGCAGGCATGGATTACGATATTCCACTCGATACCACCGAGTTTGTTGCCGCGTCGGTGCACGAGGTTTACAAGACGCTATTCGAAGCCGGCCTGCTGGTACTGGCGGTGATTCTGGTCTTCCTGCAGGACTGGCGAGCCATCCTGATTCCCGCGACCACGGTCCCGGTGACGATCATCGGAGCCTTTGCCGCCATGCTGATGCTCGGCTTCTCGATCAACATGCTCACTCTATTCGGGCTGATTCTGGCGATTGGCATCGTGGTCGACGATGCGATCGTGGTGGTCGAAAACGCGGTGCATCATATCGAACGCGGCGAACCCCCCAAGGAGGCCACGATCAAGGCAATGAGCGAGGTGCTCGGCCCGATCATTGGTATCACGCTGGTGCTGCTGGCGGTGTTTATTCCGGCTTCCACGCTGGGCGGCATCACCGGCCAACTCTATCGACAGTTCGCGCTCACGATTGCCGCAACCGCCTTGATTAGTGCGATTAACGCGGTCTCGCTCAAGCCAGCCCAGTGCGCGCTCTGGCTCAAGCCAACCAAGCAGAAGAAGATGTTCCTGTTCCGCTGGTTCGAAGCGGTATACAGCTTCTTCGAGCGAATCTACCTGGTGATCGTGCGACGGATCGTGAAAGCCGTATGGATCGGTCTCATGGTGTTTGCAGTGTTGCTCGGTTTGGCCGGCTGGTGGTACGTGAATCTACCCACGGGCTTTATCCCTACCGAAGACCAGGGATACATCTTCATGGCGGTGCAACTGCCTGATGCGGCATCGCAAACGCGAACGCGAGAAGTCATGGCCAAGATCGACGCCGCGCTGGCCGAAACCGAAGGGGTCTCGAGCTGGGTGACGATTGGCGGTCTCTCGCTGCTCGATAACAGTAGCGCTCCGAACGCGGGAACCGTGTTTGCCTCGCTCACCGACTTCGAGGAACGCGCGGAGAAGGGGCTGACGCAAGAGAAGATCATCGGCGAAATCCAGCAACGCGTGGGCGGCATCCGCGAAGCGGTCGCGTTTGCTTTCCCTCCGCCAGCGATTCGTGGTCTTGGCGTCCGTGGTGGCTTCGAGATGCAAGTCGAAGACCGCGGCGACGTTGGTATCGACGAACTGCAGTCGGCCGCCGAAGCAATCGTGCAGAATGCCAACTCGCAATCGGCGCTCACCGCGGTTCGTTCGTCGTTCCGTGCGGGAGTTCCGCAGTTGCGGGTTGACATCGATCGCGTGAAGGTTGAAACGTTGGATATTCCCCTGAGCGACGTGTTCATGACGTTGCAAGCCTACTTGGGATCGGCCTACGTGAACGACTTCAACAAGTTCGGGCGGACCTATCAGGTCCGGGTGCAAGCCGATCAGGAGTTTCGTGCCGAAGCCGAAGACATTCGTCAGCTGGAAGTACGCAATCGCAGCGGGCAGATGATTCCGATGAGTGCGATTGCCACCGTGCATCGTACGCTCGGCCCGCAGGTGATCAATCGTTACAACTTTTATCCTGCTGCCAGCGTGACCGGCGAATCAAAGCCGGGCCACAGTTCGGGCGACGCGCTCCGCATCATGGAAGGCTTGGCGGCCGAAACCTTGCCGGTAGGGGTCGACTACGACTGGACCGGCATGGCCTATCAGGAGAAGAAGGTGGGCGGCGAATCGATCTTCGTCTTCACCGTGGCCATCTTGCTGGTCTACCTGGTGCTCGCCGCGCAGTACGAAAGTTGGATTCTGCCGATCTCGGTGATCCTGGTCGTACCGCTCGGGTTGCTGGGAGCCGTGATCGCCGTGGCGGTGCGCGGAATGGATAACAACGTCTACACGCAAATCGGCATCGTGCTGATCATTGCCTTGGCCAGTAAGAACGCGATTCTGATTGTGGAGTTCGCTCGCGAACTGCGAGCCGATGGCAAGTCGATCCTCGAATCGGCCGTGAAAGCAGCCGGCATGCGTTTCCGCCCGATTATCATGACCTCGTTCGCGTTCATCCTGGGGGTTACCCCGCTGGTGTTTGCCAACGGACCAGGAGCGGCCGGGCAGAAAGCGTTAGGCACCGCGGTGTTCGGGGGAATGATCGCCTCGACCGTGCTCGCGGTGTTCTTTATCCCGATCTTTTACGTCGCGTTCCAGAACCTCGACGAGTTCTTCCGCGGCAGCAAAGAAACCACCAAGCAAACCGACTAGCAAGACGTTAGAATCTTGCGGTGTTGCCTGATGTTTCGCAGCCCCCGAAACTTGGGGGGCGAGTGGAAAAAGCGATCTGCAGCGAGTATCGAAGCAAGAAAGGAACCATTGCCATGCAAAGTACCGAAAAGATCACACTCAACAACGGTGTTGCGATGCCCGCCTTTGGGTTGGGGGTCTATCGTAGCGGTCCCGACGAAACTGTCGAGGCAGTGAAAACAGCCATCGACCATGGCTATCGGCTGATCGACACCGCGGCTATCTACGGCAACGAGAAGGAAGTCGGCGAGGGGGTGCGTGGTAGCACGGTTCCGCGGAATGGGGTGTTCGTGACCACCAAGCTGTGGATCAAAGACTTTGGTTACGACCAGGCACTGCGAGCCTTCGATACGAGTCAAGAGAAACTTGGCCTCGGTTACGTCGACCTTTACTTGCTTCACTGGCCGGTGCCAAAGAGCTTTGAAGCGACGATTGCTTCCTATAAGGCGGCCGAGCGGTTGCTCGACGAAGGTCGCGTGAAGGCCATCGGTGTCTGCAATTTCAATCCGCAGCATCTGGACGACTTGATTGCCGAAACCGAGGTGGTTCCCGCGGTGAATCAAATTGAACTCCACCCGTTCTTCACTCAGCAAGCCGTGGTCGAAGCCAACCAGCGACTTGGCATCGTCACTCAGGCGTGGTCGCCGATCGGCGGGGTGAATCGTTACTGGAGCGACAATCCCGATCCGGCCAAGGATCCGCTAACGCACCCCGTGATTGTCGAACTGGCAGAGAGGTACAACAAAACGCCTGCTCAGGTCATTCTGCGCTGGCAGCTCGACCACGGTTACTCGGCGATTCCCAAGTCGGCCAATCCGGGGCGAATCAAAGAGAACTTCGCGATCTTCGACTTCGCTCTGACGGAAGATGAAATCGCGGCGATCGATGCGCTTCACACCAACCAACGCGGTGGCCCCGATCCCGATGAGTTTGGCGAAGTCGCCGGCGAATAGTCGCCAACGAGTCGATTCGCCTAGCAATAGTAAAACCAAGTTACCATGGAGTAAGCAAATTTCTAACGCCGATGCATCCGCCTGTGCTAGTGAGTGTCCGCTCGATCGTTCGTATTCCGGAGCCGCCGAGGCTGCCTATCCGGCTGCGGATGTCGAGCATTACGTGCCGAGCAGTATTTGGTTGCTCGGCATTCTAAGCACGCTCATGGGGTTCGCGTCGATTTCGACCGACCTTTACTTGCCAGCGCTGCCGACGATCGCCCGCGAACTGCACACCAGCGCCGGGACGATGGAGCTTACCATTTCGACCTACTTGATTGGCTTCAGCCTTGGTCAATTGCTGTGGGGGCCAATCGGCGATCGGTTCGGTCGGCGGGGGCCGGTTGCGCTTGGGCTGGGGCTGTTCATTCTCGGATCGATGGGCTGCGCGCTCTCCACCGCTGCCTGGCAGATGATTGCTTGCCGCATCGTACAGGCTTCCGGCGCGTGCGCCGGCGTGGTGATCGGTCGCGCGATGGTTCGCGATCTCTACGAACACACCCGCGCCGCGCAGATGCTCTCGACATTGATGACCGTCATGGCGATCGCTCCCCTCCTGGGACCGGTGCTGGGGAGCGAAATCCTGCGTCATGGTTCCTGGCAGGCGATCTTCTGGACCCTGGTCGGCATTGGTACCGCCACGCTGATCGCGGTGTACACCATTCCCGAGACGCTGCCGACGCATCGCCGGCAGCCGCATCGGATTCACCGCGCGATGGCGGGATACGTGCACCTGCTTCGCGAGCCACGACTGCTGAGTCACGCGGGGGTAAGCGCGTTTTATTACGCAGGGATGTTTGCCTACATCGCGGGCACGCCGTTCGCGTACATGGAGTACTACCACATTTCGGCCCAAGCCTACGGGTGGTTGTTCTCGGCCGGTGTCGTAGGGATCATGATCGCCAACATGGTGAACGCCCGGTTGGTGCCGACCCTCGGCATCGCTCGATTGATGGCCATCGGTGCTGTCGGAGGAGCGGTGGCTTCGGTGGTGCTGGTCGCCAACGCGGTGACCGGTTTTGGTGGACTTTGGGGACTCGTGGTTCCGCTGCTGCTGTTCGTAGCCATGGTTGGGCTCATCGTGGCGAACTCCATCTCGGGCGCGATGGCCGACTTCCCCGAGCGCGCTGGCTCGGTGTCGGCTCTGGTGGGAGCCATGCAGTACGGCTCGGGCATCTTCGGCTCGGCGCTCGTGGGAATTCTTGCCGATGGCACCCCGCGGCCCATGAGCTACATCATCGGCATCTCCGCGATCGGCAGTCTGCTGTGCGCCGGCTACGTGCTGTACGCCGCGCGACTGCCGGCGAGCGAATAGGCTACCGACGGGCCATATTTGGCAGGCGTCGAATCTTTCAACGCTGCTGTCGGCCGGATCAACACCACCAGGGGGGCGGAATTTCCCTTAGGAAAGGCTAAAAGCACTGGTTTTTGAGCGTGGGAGCCCGCTTGGCAGATTTCACCGCAAGCGGCCCCCGATTTGCATTGTTGGTAGGCATCCACCGGACCATTCCGCCCGCTTACCAATGCCCCGACTCATGTCTCGACTGCTCATCGTAGACGACGATCATGCCATCTGCTGGTGCCTCAGCCGGCTCGCAGCGCGGATGGGGCACCAGACGCAAACCGCCTCGTCGGCCGAGCAGGCATTGCAATTCGTCTCGCGAACCCGCCCCGACCTGGTGCTGCTCGATCTTTGCTTGCCAGGCATGAATGGCAACCAAGCCCTTGGACTGCTACGACTGCAGGTTCCTCAGTGTCCGATTATCTTGATGTCGGCTTATTTCGAACGCGGGGCGACCCTGAGAGAGCAACCCCACGACAACGTCGGCCAGCTCGCCAAGCCCTTTACCCTCGACCAAGCCCGCCAGGCAATCACCCGCGGACTAGCCTGGGGATCCGCCCGGGCAAAGGCGACCTCCAGGTCCTGATGACGCCCTCTTTTAAGGTTCAGCATTGCCCTGGCAACCATCGCGAAGAGAGGTTACAATCAGGGTCGAATAGAGTGGTAAAAAACCACTAGTGTTCATGCCTTGTGTGAGTGCTGCCTTGAAAGTGTTGACTCCCATGTAGCGGTGGTTACACTCAGGTTGGTGTCGTCGACGAATCCTGGTGGTATCTCTGCCGGTCGACGATGAATCGGAGTATGGGGGGCGGGCGCTTGTGTATCCGTAAGTGTGGTCTGCGTGTCGATGCTGCGCGTATTGATAGTTGCTGGGGTTGTATTGCTGCTTCAGCTGGTGAGAGTCGCCCGCTTTTTCGTTTGAGGAAATCGGCCGCCATCGTTAGTGGTTGGATAGTTGCCTTTTCGCTGATGCTGTCGACTGCTTCGGCCCAAATCAGTGCGACTCCGGCCAATGGGTTCCAGGGTATCTGGTACGAAGTGACCTCTGGCGGCGGGTCCGCTCCTAATAAATACGGTGGTGGTCTCGGCACCTATCCTCAGCAGAACGCACCCATGGCGGTGTATTCGGAAGCTGCACAGAAAACATTTTTTGGGATTTCGCTCGATATCGATCCTAGTTCGACACACCGCATTGGGCATGCGATTTCTTATTACGACCACGTGACCGGTATGGTCGCCCGGCCTCAGATTTGGGTCGACACAGCGACTTCCGACGCTCACGACTCGCCAGTGTTATCGATCGACGACGAAGGGTACTTGTATTTGTTTAGCTCCACTCACGGCGAAGCACGTCGTTCCTACATCCATCGGAGCAGTGAGCAATATTCGATCGATAGCATTGATGAATTGCTCGACTACTCTGCTGAAGACATGGCTGTATTTGGCAGCACAGCCGGCGAGCCGCGGTTTAGCTATGCAGGCGGCTGGTATCTGCCGAATGCTCCAGGTGATGAGAAGTTCCTGTTGCTCCACACTCGCTATATCGATGGAGACCGCGACCTTTTTTATTCAACGTCGCCTGACGCTGATACCTGGACCACACGGCAGACGTTCTCCGAGATAGAAGCGGGGCAATACCAAACGAGTTGGGTGAAAGACGACGGACGAACGGTCGGCACCATCTTTAATATTCATCCCGAGATCGGCAATGGTTCCGACTATCGGACCGACCTCTACTATGCTGAAACAGGCGATCTTGGTGCCACCTGGCAAAATGCTGCTGGGCTCCAATTGAGCACGCCTTTTACGGAACGTTCAGCCGATGCTTTGGTGTACGACTCCGTCGGCGATGAGCGGGTGTACTTGAAGGACATTAATTACGATTCGGAAGGCAACCCAGTTATCCTGTTCGTCACATCGCCAACACACATTCCAGGCACGGAAACCAGAACTGTAAAAACCGCCTACTACGATGATGGATGGGTGATTCGCGATGTGATGACCACCGATCACAACTACGATCACGGTTCACTTTATGTCGAAGGCGACACCTGGCGGATTATCGCTCCCTTTATCGATGGGCCCCAACAGTACGGCACCGGCGGGCAGATTGGCATGTGGACCAGCGATAATCAAGGAGAGTCGTGGGTACTCGAACATCAGCTCACCAACAACGATTTATTCAACCAAGGTTACGTACAGCGTCCGCTGAACGCCCAAGCAGATTTTTACGGGCTGTGGGCCGATGGCGATGCGTGGGAACCCTCGCCAAGCAATTTTTACTTTACCACCCAAGCTGGTGATGTGTATCGATTGCCTTACGATATGACGACCGAATTTGCCCTGCCCGAGTTGATGTCGTATGGCACTCCTCCCATCTTGGCAACGGGAGCTTTGAACTTGTTGTACGATGGTATCACCATTCCCTGGCAAATCGAAAACGAACTGGTCGTAGCGGATGTTGCTGATGGCTCGCTAGAAGTACGCCTGGCAGCGACGGTGTCGAGTGCGAGCGGTGTGATTGCTGCGGATACGGGAACCACCGGCTCGGTGCGGATCTGCGATGATTCCTCCGCCTGGAACGTAAGTGGCGATCTAACGGTCGGCGATCTGGGCAATGGATCGCTTGTTGTCGAATCAGGTGGGTTATTAACCAGCAGTAGTGCGTATTTAGGGCGACAAAATGGTGCTTCGGGGTTGGTGCAAGTCGCTAGCGCACAATGGCAATCCACCGGTTCGGTCTACGTCGGCGGCAGTGACGTGGCGGGCAGTGTCGATGGTGCGAGCACACTTCGAGTCGAAGAGGATGGTCTGGTGCAAATCGCTGGTACTTTGCAAGTCTGGCAGACCGGTGCTGTCGAGCTCCACGGTGGTACTCTGCGCGTTGGAGCATTGGCAATCGATTCGACCGTCTCAGGCGACTGGCATTCTCACTTCAATTGGACTAATGGAATCTTGGAAGTGACAGAAAGCTCGCTAGTGGTGGATGCTGCGTCTACAAGTATGAACTCACAGCTCACTTTGGGTAGCGGAATGCAGCTGCATCTTGCCAATGACAACGCACTTGTCATCGGCGATCAAAATCAAGGCTCGGTCGTGGTCGACTCGGGCGGCCAAATCATTAGTGGTAGTGCCTATCTCGGTCGCCAAACGGGTGGTTCTGGAACCGTGCTAGTGACCGGCTCCGGCTCGCAATGGCAATCCAATGGTTCCGTTTACGTGGGCGGCAGCGATCTGGCGGGCAGCCTTGGCGGAGCGAGCACGTTACTCGTCGAACAGGATGGCTTGGTGCAAATTGCCGGTAATTTGCAAGTGTGGCAATCCGGCGCTGTCGGTCTTCATGGCGGCACTCTTCGAGTAGGCGGATTTGCCATCGAAACTTTGGGCGGTTCGAATCCTTCGTTCGATTGGACCAGTGGCACCCTCGAAGTAACCGATAGCTCGCTGGTAATCGACTCGGTCTCGTCAAGTCTAGGTTCGGAACTCACCTTAACCAGCGGAATGAAGCTTGTAGTTGTCAGCGAGCAAGACCTGATCATCGGCGATCAAGGCGAAGCATCACTGGTTGTTGAATCAGGCGGTAAAGTCACAAGCGGCACCGCCTATCTCGGTCGCCAGGCGGGGGCCTCGGCGAGCGTCCGTGTGACCGATTCTGGATCGCAATGGACTGCTGCGGGGGTGTATATTGGCGGTGATCAATCCAACTCGGGTGGATCCGGCGAACTCTTTATCGACTACGGCGGCGTGGTCGAGATCGCTGGTGCACTCCAACTCTGGAACAATGCATCCGTAGCCATCAACGGGGGGACGCTGATCTGCGAATCACTTACAGTCGAGTCGGGGGGAACCTTCGAGTTCAACTCTGGCAAGCTGGTGCTACCGGAGTCCACCAGATTTGCCGTTGGTGAAGCACTGGAGGAAGCCATGGGGGGGAGCTATCTGATCTCACCTGGGTGTGAACTACAAATCGATGGCACTGCTACACTGCAGTCCTCGTTCACCATCGCCGGCGGAACCCTGTCGGTAGGTGCCATCAGCAATTCGCAATTGCTTCGCTTCGAATCGGGCGTGTTGCACCTAACGCAGGATGACTTTGCCATCAGTAAGGCCTTGTTGACTAACTCCACTCGAACTGTGGAAGCCCGAGTTGGGTGAATTGATTGATGATTTTACAGCGCAAGCGGGCTTCCGTTTGTTGGTTTTCGAATACTCGGTTTTTGAGATGGCTCCCAAAGCTTTGTTTCACTCGGTACATGGTCGTTTCCGCCAAGCTTCTACGATGATAGCCCACTTCCTCTTTCCAACTCCTACGCCCCTTGCGTCGAATCTGACGAATTGCCTCGTCCCGGGGCAAAGGCTCCTCCGCAGAGTTGCCATGTTGTTTGATCTTGGCGTTGTGCTGCGGCGGAATCACCGGCTCAATGCCTTCGGATTCCAGCCCTTCATAAACCTTCCACTTGTCGTAACTACCGTCGCCGTGAAACTTTTTTACGGGCTGCTCCACCTGCTCCAGCATTTCGGGAACCGCATCGGCATCGTGGCAACTGTTCTCGGTCAAAATCTCCGCCACAATCTCGCGGGTGTCAGGATTCACCGACAAATGCAGCTTCCGCCATGTCCGCCGCTTCGACTTGCCATGCGTCCGCATCTTCCATTCGCCCTCGCCAAACACTTTCATGCCGGTGCTATCCACCACGATATCGATGTCGCCCCTCTTGTTAGCGATATCGAGCGAAACATTCAGCTTGCTGGCTCGCTTGGCGAGCGAAGAATAATTGGGAATCGCTGCCTCGACGCCCAACATCGCCACCAGCGAGCGGCCGAATCCCTCAGTCTGCCGATAGGGAAGTTTCAGCAGTTCGCGAATCGTCAGCAAGCACTCGATCGCCGTATCGCTGAAGACAAAAGGGCGACCGACTTTTGTCTGGTCGTTAGGATGTTCCCAGTTCTCCAACGCCTCGTCGCTAAACCAAATAGTGATGTTTCCACGCTCGATGAGCGACTTGTTATACTCCTTCCAGTTCGTGACTTTGTAGGTTCGTTTTTCTTTCGTAGCCATGTTCGATCTCCGTAAAAAAGGTACGTGGTTCCATTCCACGTTAGTTTTTACGGAGGTTTGTGACTAATTGTTCAACAAGGCCCATCAGTAACCAGAGTCCCTGGGGTCGTTATTACACGCTCGATGCTGATAAGCGGCTCGAGGTGGATGGAGCAACACTCGTCGAGTCAGGCGGTATTCTAACAGTCGATCAGAACGCTGCGCTCGTCACCAGCGCTCTACAAAACGACGGAGAGATTCAACTGCAAGGATCGCTGGCAAACATTCAGGCCGTCACGTTTACCAACAACGGAGTGATTCACGGACACGGGCGTATCGAAGGTAGCCTGAGTAACTATGGTTTTATCGAAGTGCTTGACGAAGCCGACGACCTGGTGCTGCTGGGGGACATCGTCAACCAAGCGGAGGGACTGTTTGCAGTTCGCAATTCCACGGTCCGTGCTTCTGGTGGACTGACCAACGAGGGGCAACTCTCTTTTGTGTCGGGCAATATCGATTGGCATGGTAATCTTTCGAACCATGGTACCATCGGCGTTTCACGCGATACACAGGTGTCGATCATTGGGGCACTGCATCAATTTGGTGCCTTGAATCTACTGGAAAACTCCCGAGTGCTGGTCTACAGCGATCTCGATGGTCCCGGCGGGACCGTGGGTACTGGTGCACTCGAAGTACTCGGCACCTTCTCTCCTGGAGCCAGCCCCGCGAGGGTAAACTTCGGCGGCGATCTTGTGCTAGGCGCGAAGACCGTGATCGAACTCGGCGGAACCGAACTGGGATCGTTCGACCAGTTGGTTGTCGCGGGCGATTTGTGGCTCAACGGCATCTTGCAGATCGATTTGATCGACGGATTCCTTCCTTCCGTGGGGCAGGTGTTCGAGATCGCCACGGCCGACATGATCCACGGCGACTTCCAGTTACAGATCTTACCGAATTGGGATGCGGTGTTGTCGCTGTTTGCATACTCTGACGATCATGCGTTCTCCTTGGTAGTGGTGCCCACCTTGCAGGGCGACTACAACGCTGATGGCTTCGTGAATCTCGCCGACTACACTGTATGGCGCGACAATCTTGGTAGATCGAATGCGATCCCGTTTGGTCTCGGCGATGGCAACGGCGATGGCCTGGTGAACCAGGAAGACTATCAAGTCTGGCGAAGCCACTTCGGTCAATCGGTCGATTTCAGCGTCACAACCAATCCGCAGCAGGTGCCAGAGTCCAGCTCTGCACTGCTGCTGTACTGCGGGGCGATGGTTGCAGCCGCGTTGCGAAGCAAGCGAGCAACGCTTCGCAATACCCGCTGCTAGTGTTGTGCTTACTAGCAATTAGCTGGCAAGACTCTATCGATACGAGTGTTGCTGCCTCGCAGCACCTTCTAAATGGCCAACTATTTTGCTTGCATCTCGGCGCCAATTTGCTCTAATGGTATCTGTACAAATGAACCTTAATGCCAGTGCTGAGAGAGAGTAAGTAAACGTATAACCAACCCTGGTTGTGCCCCCACCTGAGCGGGTGGGGGCAAAACGTCGTGAGCCTGTTTTGGAGTCGTCGATGCAACTCGTGTTACTCAAATAAGTTAGGAGAATGCCAAAACTGCCGAGGGAGTGAATAAAGCCCCCACGAATCGTTGTTCCGCTTTTTGGGGGTGGGGGCAAAATCGTAAGTCGTTATGTCCTAGTACGTCTTTCCTGAAATCCATTCCGCTGCTATATGCTGCGGAATGAAAAAGCACATTGTTTGCCTGGACCACCAGGCCCGTGGAGGTTTGGAGCAGCTAGCACGCTCAGGCGCCCGCGCGGCGCAAGTGGTGCGTCGCTGCCAGATATTATTGAAATCGGACTCGGGATGCACCGACGAAGAGATCGCCGAGCATGTGGGCTGCACGACGCGCAACGTCCGAGCCGTCCGAAAGCGGTTCTGCGAAGAGGGCGTCCAGCGGGCGGTGTACGATGCGCCTCGCTCGGGCCGCCCCCCAGAGTTCACCAAGCGGCAGCAGCAACAGGTAATCGCCCTGGCGTGCAGCGAGCCGCCCGAGGGACGGGCTCGCTGGACGCTGGAATTGTTGTGCGAGCACGCGGTGAAGGAAGGCTTCGTCGATTCGCTCAGCGTGACGGAGGTCTCGCTGTGGCTCAAGGAACACGACCTGAAGCCGTGGCGAAAAAAACTTGGTGCGTGCCCAAGCTGAACGACGAGTTCTGTGAGCGGATGGAGGACGTCCTCGAGCAGTACGAGAAGCCGCTCGACCCGAACGAGCCGGTCGTCTGCCTCGACGAGCAGCCCTATCAGAGGGTCGACGACGCGCGGCCGCCCGAGCCCGCGGCACCCGGCAAGATCGCGAAGCAGGACTACGAGTACCGCCGCTGCGGAACCTGCAGCGTGTTCGTGGCGGTCGAGCCGAAGGCGGGCAAGCGATTCGTTCAGGCCAAGCGTCACCGCAAGCGAGCCGACTTCGCCCGGTTCGTCCGCGACCTCTTGAAGCGCTATCCCGACGCAGAGCGGGTTCATCTGGTGATGGACAACCTCAACACGCACAACGAGAAGTCGTTGATCGAAACCTTTGGCGAGGAGGCGGCTCGGCCAATGCTGGAGCGGATTGTGTGGCATTTTACCCCCAAGCATGCCAGTTGGCTCAACATGGCCGAGATCGAAATCTCGGCCATACAGCGACAATGCCTGGGACGTCGGTTGGCTTCGCTCGACAAGGTTCAAAGCGAACTCTCCCACTGTTCACGCGACCGCAATCGGAAGAAAATCAAAATCAATTGGACCTTCCATCGAAAAGACGCCAAACGCGTCTTCCCTGAACTCTATAGGAAATGACTTCCGGGACGACGTACTAGGCAGTTAGAACAATCCGTTTAGCCCCCACTCGCGGTGGTGGGGGCAATTCTAAATCGAGCGGCTCAACGTGCCGCAATCGTTCCGCGGTGCTTCTGGCCGATTCAGGCATCCCCTCGGCGAATCAGGTAAGCTAAAGCCCTTTCGGAACCCCCATTCCGACGAATTGACGACGCCTGGTTTGAAGACGCTCGTCGAGCGTGATTTCAGTTGCGTAGCTTGCGTCAAACAACTTACGAAACCACTTACCAACCAACTTTGTCGAACGCACTCCTATAGGAATACGATAGCCTTGCGATACACCACACTCTGTTTGACTCTCTCTGTTTGTTTGATGGTGGCATCCTCTTTTGCGGGTGCGGAAGAACCGTTGTACGCGTACGTGGGCACGTTTAGCTCTCCGCTTCACGACCCGCTGCCGACTCAGGTCGACCTGCCCGAGGGCAATGGTCGCGGGATCCATATCTTCCGTGTCGATCGCTCGACTGGGGGACTTACCGCGGTGGGTGAATGCCGATTGGGCACCAGCCCCAGCCATGTGGCGATCAACTCCGCAGGCACGCGACTTTACACGGCCAACGAAACCGATCACGTCGGCGAGCAGCAGCATGGCACCGTGAGTGCGTTTGCCATCGATCGTGCGGATGGAAGTCTCACCAAAATCAACACGGTCAGCTCCGGCGGGGCAGGGCCCACCTACGTGAGCATCCACCCCAGCGGGCGGTACTTGCTGGTGGCCAACTACTTCGGGGGATCGATTGCCGTGGTGCCGATTCTGGCCAGCGGCGAGTTAGGCGAACCGACCGACGTGCAGGCCGCCACCGGAAACATTGGGCCGACGAAAGCAACGCACGCCCCTGAGGGGAGTTTTGCCATCAGCGGCCACGATCGGACGCACGCCCACATGATCGAGACCGATCCTTCGGGCCGGTTCGTGGTACATGTCGATCTCGGGCAGGATCGCATTTACGTTTGGCAGCTCGATCTCGAGTCGGGCAAGCTGTCGCCGGCCGAGCAACCGTTCGTCGCGTTGCCCCCCGGCGATGGTCCGCGGCATTTTTCCTTTCATTCCAACGGCCGCTGGTTCTATTCCATTCAGGAAGAAGGCTCCACGGTCACCTTGTTCGACTTCGACTCCAAGAGTGGTAGCCTGACCAAGCGACAGACCATCGCGTCGCTCGCGCCAGGATACGCGGGAAGCAACTTTTGCTCCGAGATTCTGGTGTCGTCCGATGGTAAGTTTCTGTATGCTGGTAACCGCTTGCACGATAGTATTAGCGTGTTTGCCATCGGCGAGCAGGGCGAACTGGAGTTTGTGAACTACCACTGGACTCGCGGCGACTATCCTCGGAGCTTCGCCTTCGAGCCGTCGGGGCAGTTCCTATACTCCTGCAACCAACGCGCCGATAACCTGGCCGTGTTTCGCGTGAACCGCGATACCGGCGAGCTAAAGTTCACCGAGCAATACGTACCGGTAGGTAATCCCTCGTGCATCGTGTTTCTCGATTTCGAAAACGTATCGCAACCCTCCACCAACGAGTAGCCAGCGTGGTGAACGGATCTCTTCAAATCAACCAAGCCAGCAGGTTGGGGTGTGCGTGTTGTCGCCGATGAGCGCGTGCAAACCTAGCGAGAGGATTCCATGCAAGTCAAACGCAATCGTGTGTTAGGTGGTCGACATTTCCTGGGTCTGATCGTGCTGGCCGGAGTGCTGGTGCCGCAAATTACAGTCGCAGCCGAGCGGCCGAACGTGCTTTGGATTACCAGCGAGGACAATTCCGATTTCTGGCTCGGTTGCTATGGCAACAAACAGGCCGAAACCCCTACGCTCGACCAGTTTGCTGCTGAAGGAGTGAAGTTCACGCGGGCGTACTCGAATGCTCCTGTTTGTGCGGTCGCGCGATCGACGCTGCTCAATGGAATGTATGCGGTATCGCTCGGCACGCAGCACATGCGAAGTCGCTATAAAACACCAGCCGACATCAAGCCGTATGTCACCTACTTGCGCGATGCGGGCTACTACTGCACCAACAGGTCAAAGACCGACTATAACCAGGCCGGCAAGGACGCTTCGTACTGGGACCAATGCAACGGCAAAGCCCATTACAAGAATCGTGCGGAAGGTCAGCCATTCTTTGCGATCGTGAATCTGACGGTCTCGCACGAAAGCTCGCTGTTCCCCGAGAATGTGAAAAACCGCCGGAAAAAAGGGCTAATTCCGGAATCGCCGCGGCTCGCACCGAGCGAGGTGACCGTGCCCGATTCGATACCCGACCTGCCAGAAGTCCGCGAGGATATTGCGATCTATCACGACATGATGACCGCGTTGGATCGCCAGGTCGGAGAGCTGCTAGAGGAGCTGGAAGACCGCGGATTGGCTGAAGACACCATCGTGTTTTATTACAGCGATCATGGGGGGACCATCCCCCGTGGTAAGCGTTACCTCACCGACTCCGGCGTGCGGGTACCACTGCTCATTCGGGTGCCAGAAAAATGGCAGCACCTGAGCACGCTCAAACCGAACGAAGAGACCGACGAACTCGTCGCGTTCGTCGACTTTGCGCCGACGCTGCTGAGTCTCTGCGGTATCGAACCGCCGGCAAACATGATGGGGCGGGCGTTCATGGGCGAGTACCAACAAGCAGCCCCCGAGGACGACATCGTCTTCCTGTACGGCGGTCGCTTCGATGGCATCCCCGGCATGCGTCGGGCGATCACCGACGGTCGCTACAAGTACATTCGCCGGTTCACGCCACACTTGCCTGCGTCGCCTTACAGTCTTTACACCTACTCGATGCCGTCGTGGGTTGCTTGGCGAACCGCTTGGCAACAAGGGCAGCTCACCGGCTACCACCAGCAGTTATGGGAACCCGATCAAGACGTCGAAGCACTCTACGATACCGAGGTTGACCCTTGGGAGGTGCACAACCTGGCCGGCGATGCCAACTTTGCGGACAAACTGCTGGCGATGCGGAATCGATTGAAGCAAAAGATGGTCGAGGTTCGCGACACCGGAGTGGTGCCGGAGTCGATGTTCGAAGATCTGGCGCAGGATGGCACCATGTTCGCGTATGTCCGCAGCGACGAATGTAGTTATCAGGAGTACATGGAACTGGCATTCGTTGCCAGCCAGCGCGATCCGGCATCGATCGGCGAACTAGTTGAAGCTTGCCAAGCAAAAGATCCCATCAAACGCTACTGGGGGGCCCTCGGTTTTGTCGTGCTGGGAAACCAAGCAAAGCCAGCCACCGATACGCTGCTGGGGCTATTGAGCGACGAATCGCCCGCGGTTCGCATCGTGGCCGCCCATGCGTTGTGCCGGTTGGATCACGCGCGGGGCAAGCAGCATCTGCTGAGCGAGTTTGAGAACTCACTTAGTCCCATGCAGGAAGTGTTGCTGCTCAACGCGGTGCAACACGTCCACCTGGAGCAGCAGATTCCCGATGCTTGGATGCAGCGTCAATTACAGAAGAACGCGAATCAGTACCTCCAGCGTACCGTTCAACAGATCACCGGCGGCTAGCAACCGCACTGGAAAGTGATGCTAAAGTGACCATGGTCAACGAATGAGATGCCATTTACGAATCGATAGAATAGAAGTGAGAAATGCGATGCAGGCGAAAATGCGATGGTGCTGCTTGATGATTGCTTTCACCACGATGACCACCATCAGTTGGGCGGCCGATCCGCAGGAGGAGCTACCGACTCCTCCCGAAGGACAGGATTGGAAACTCATCTGGAACGATGAGTTCGACGGCGACAAGCTCGACGAATCGAAGTGGGACATTCCCGAGTACAAGCGTCGCGCGGCTTGGTGGTCGGCCAAAGCGGTCGCCCTGGATGGCGAGGGGCATCTCGCCATCAAAACGCTGCGCGAGGGAGATCGCTATCTCAACGCCTGCATTCGCTCGCGGGATAAGTTCGAACATAAGTTCGGCTACTACGTCGCCCGCGTCAAACTACAAAAGGAGCCTGGGCACTGGACTGCGTTCTGGTTGTATAACGATAGCGTGAACAAGGTTGGCGACGACGGTCGCGATGGTACCGAGATCGACATCTTCGAGAAGATTACGCTCGACGATCAAGTGCATCACGCCCTGCATTGGGACGGGTACGGCGACGCCCACCAGAACGAGTTTACCGATGCCGAAGTGCCAGGCGTGATGGAGGGTTGGCACACGTTCGGGCTCTGGTGGAAAGCCGACGAATACGTGTTCTACGTCGATGGCAAACCAACCTGGACCACCACCGCCAGCGGTGTGTGCCAGGTGCCGCTCTACGTGAAGTTCAGCGACGAAATCGGTGAGTGGTCGAAGACCATCTCCACGGCGAAGCTGCCCGACGAATTTCAAATCGACTACGTCCGCGTTTACGACTTGGAAAAGAAGTAAGCAACGACGATCAACTGGCCGATTGCAAGGCCGCGTACTCACGACAACCCAAACGCCAGTCGGGTCGCTCCAGCGGCTTGCTGCTCGCCAGCACGCTGTACTGCGGGCGCTCGGCAGGAGTTGGGTATTCCGAAGTCGGAATCGGCGTCAGCTCGACGTCGAGACCCGCTGCGGAAAACAGTTCTTTGGCAAGTTGAAACCAGGTAGTCTGCCCGTCAGCGGTGGCATGAAACACACCGCGCTCGTTGCGCGCCAGCAGCTGAAAAATCATCTGCGAAAGATGCGGCACAAACGTCGGCGTGCACCATTGGTCGTCGACCACTCGCAGAGGAGTGTTGTTACGCCCGAGCGAGAGCATGGTGTCGCAGAAGTTGCGGCCGCGAATCGGACCATCCGGGTGTACCGAGTACAGCCCACAGGTGCGCACAATCAGGTGCTCGCGCCAGGTGGAAGCAGCCTGCTCGCCGGCGAGTTTGCTCTTCGCGTACACGCCTTGCGGATCGGGCGTGTCGTCCTCGAGGTAGGGAGTCTTTCGCTGTTTATCGCCGCCGAAAACATAGTCGGTGCTGATCTGAACCAGAGGGCAAGCAAGTTCTTCGCACACCTCGGCCAGGTTGGCCACCGCATCCGCGTTGACCGCGAAACAGTCCGATTCGTTTTCTTCGGCTTTGTCGACCGCCGTGTAGGCAGCCGTGTTGATCACCAAGTCGGGAGCCGCGCGAAGCAGGTGCTCGCGGGTCTCAGACGGTTCGGTCAAATCGAAGTCATCGCGATCAAACCCCAGACACTTCTCTCCTAAGGTAAGGGAGAGATCGGTTCCCAACTGGCCTTTCACGCCGGTCACGAGGATGCGTTGGTATGGAAGCGAGTCGATAGGAGAATCGGAAGGATTGGTCACGGCCTAGGCCTCGCTCTGGGAAAGTAGACGACGGAGATACTCGCCATAGGTGCTCTTCATGTCGGCAACTTGAGTAGCAAGCTGTTCGCGCGAGATGAAGCCTTGCCGCCAGGCAATTTCTTCCAAGCAAGCGATCTTGAGGCCTTGCCGCCGCTCGATCACGGCCACGAACTCGGCCGCGTCCAACAACGAGTCGGGCGTGCCGGTGTCGAGCCAGGCAAAGCCACGGCTGAAAGGTTGAACCGTTAGCTCGCCTTGATGCAAGTAGGTGAGGTTGAGGTCGGTGATTTCCAGCTCGCCGCGAGCCGATGGCTTTTGGTTGGCTGCGTATTCGCACACGCGGCTGTCGTAAAAGTACAAGCCCGGCACAGCGAAGTTCGACTTGGGAGTCTTGGGCTTCTCCTCGATCGACAACGCCTTGCCTTGGTCATCGAATTCCACCACACCATAACGTTCAGGATCGAGCACTTGATACGCAAACACGGTCGCGCCCGACTCTTGAGCATTGGCGTTACGCAGGAGTTGCTGAAAACCTTGGCCGTAAAAGATGTTGTCGCCCAGCACGAGTGCGGCCGGCGAGCCATCGAGGAAGTCCCGCCCAATGGTAAACGCCTGAGCCAAACCACCTGGCTCGGGTTGCACCGCGTACTCGACACGGATGCCAAACTGCTCGCCGGTGCCGAGCAGTTTTTCGAAGTGCGGAGTGTCGTGCGGAGTCGAGATGATGAGCACCTCTTTGATGCCAGCCAGCATCAGCACCGAGAGAGGGTAGTAGATCATCGGCTTGTCGTACACCGGCATCAGCTGCTTGCTGACCGCGAGTGTCATCGGGTGCAGGCGCGTACCCGCGCCGCCGGCCAGGATTATGCCTTTACGTTCAGAGCTCATCGAAAGCTGCCTTTTTTGGGGGGGGGCGAAACCGTGGAAGGTATCGAGAGCCTGTGAGCTAGCTGTTAGACTTCGGTTGGCCAAGCTGGTAGGGAGAATCTTCTTGATTCTCATGGCGGATTTCGTCGACTGGCTCGGTTTTGCCAGGCCCGGCGTACAAGCGGTTCGGCCCGTTGAACACCCAGCCCGGTTCGTCGCTGATGTTCTGGTAAGCGTGCACCACACCCGCTGGCACGATCACCGCGGTGGGGTTCGACGCACCATACACTTCGACCGAGCGATTGCCGTACGTGGGGGAGTGGGGACGGGAGTCCCACAGCCAGAGCTCGAAATCGCCAGGGCCAATAAAGGCAAAGTAGTCAGCCTGATCGACGTGCTCGTGAGGCCCCCGCGCCACGCCAGGTTCGGTCTGACTGACGTACGCCATGATCGGCGCATTGTCAGTTGGCAATTCGTCGTTGCGGAACAATTCGATCAGCCAACCGCGATGGTCGGAGAAAGTCTTCAACGATTTCGGCTCGATACCTTCGATGGGACCGTCGACGTATTTTTCGGCCGGCGTGGTCCAAGGGACATGAACCACTGGTCCGTCCTGCTTGGTCCGCAGACCGATACGCTCGCGCCCCTCGCCGCTGGTGACTTCTTCGATCCAAGTGGAGTTGGCCAAGTACCATTCGACGGTTTGGCGAATACCCTCTTCGAACGTGACCGAAGGGGTCCAGCCAAGTTCGTTGGAGATCTTCGAGGCATCGATCGCATAACGTCGATCGTGGCCCGGGCGGTCTTTTACAAACTCGATAAGCGACTCGCATGGCGAGTGCGCAAGGCCTTCGCAAAGCTCGTCGACAACACCGCAGATGGTTTTGACAACGTCGATGTTGGCTTTCTCGGCATTGCCGCCGATGTTGTAGACCTCGCCCGGTTGGCCTTTCTCGCCCAGAAGTTGCAAGGCCTTGCAGTGGTCGGTCACAAACAACCAGTCACGCACGTTCATGCCGTCGCCGTAGATCGGCAGCGGCTTGCCTTCCACGGCGTTAAGCACAATCACGGGAATCAGTTTTTCAGGAAACTGATAAGGCCCGTAATTGTTGGAGCAGTTACTAATGATCGTCGGCAGTCCGTAAGTGTGGTGGTAGGCTCGCACCAGATGGTCGGATGCTGCCTTGGATGCCGAATAGGGAGAGTTCGGTTGGTACTGAGTTTGTTCGGTAAACAGCCCAGTTGGGCCGAGCGAGCCATACACCTCATCAGTCGACACATGCAGGAAACGGAAAGCCGATTTGGCTTCGGGCTCGAGCGATTCCCAAAAATTCAGGCACTGCTTCAGCAGAACACCGGTTTTCAGCACATTCGTTTTAATGAACTCATCCGGAGCATCAATCGAGCGATCGACGTGCGATTCGGCGGCAAAATTGTACACGCGAGTGGGCGTGTATTTTTCCAGCAAATCAGCTACCAGACCAGCATCGCCAATACACCCACGTATGAAGTGCAAACGCTCTGGATAGTCACTCAAAGGGAGGGAACCTAGGTTTCCGGCGTAAGTCAATTTGTCAAGGACGACAACTTGGAAATCCGTGGATTCTAGGACCAGGCGGACAAAATTGGAGCCGATGAAACCGGCACCCCCAGTAACAATAATTGTTTGCATGTTGGGCAAGTGGATCTGTGTGATAGACTTGTAAAGTTGCAGCACGCGAAAAGCCAGCTGTAACCTGCGGACCACAAATAATGAACGCCTTATCGAATCATAACTGCACAAAGGGTAGTCCGCCAAACTGCCCGCAAACTTCTCTATTTATTATCACTTTGAGATAATTTACAGTTTTTCTATCAGTTTTTGTTGCCAAGGTTTCCCTGACGATTATACTGCGTCTTATTGTTAGTGAATTTTCGAATACACATCAATAATAACGGATTGATAATTCTCTCGGTGATATAAGCCCCTTGGAGGGGACGGAACAGATGATCATTGGGGGATGGAAGCAGGCTTACCATAAGTCAGGCGATTGACATCACACACCAGAGGGGGTGAAAGAGTCATGCATCCTAGCATACGTGGCTTGGAATCTCACGCTCTGGGCATTTTGCCATCGAGTTGATTGCGGGAGTATTGTTTGAGAGTGATGTAACAGTTGTCATTTTCGATCCTGAGTTTCCTTCTGTGTTGTACAGCGAAAGATTCGCACCTACCTGTTGGGTTCCCAACCCGACATACAACACACCTGTGAATATTTCTTAGGGGCCCAGCTCATATTGTATGCGGCTATTATTGCCGTATGTTATGCGAGCAGGAAGAAGAGTTCATGTCTACTATTGAAAAAACTGCTGAGAATCCGCGCCCAAATTGTGTCCATGAGCGTCCTCCAAGAGTGCTTTTGGCTGTCGATAATCAATCGGCGGCTGGGTCGCTTAAGGCGTTGCTGCACGAAGTGCATGGTGAGTGCGTAAGCATTCCTAAGATTAATGGGGATGCTGAGGCTGTTGGTCGGGAGTTAGGTCACTACGACGCGGTGATACTCTCTTTAACCGACGCCCATTCGAATAGTCTGATCTCCGATTGGAAGCAACGAGTCCCCGTGGCGGGGTGGTTGAATTCCACGGATAACAATGTTTCCGATGTGGTAAAGGCGTTGAAGGCGGGTGCCTTCGACGTGTATCACGGCGATTTCAGCTCCAAAGATATGGAGAGTTTGCTTTCGGAAGTGAGTACATTCCGAAAGACGAATAGTCGCTCCCTGGTTCACGAAGGTGAGTCGACCGTTCGGATTGATCGTGGTCTCAATTCTTCGCCGATCAATGGCAAGAATGGCAATAGCGAGAATGGGCATGCAAAGCCAAACTCTCCCTATATGTCAGGGCGTCGCCGAGGCAGTTCGTTCGACGGGCCATCTCAGATAGATAGCTCGCAAGAAATGATAGATCTGCGGTCGTTCTTAAGAGGAACAAGCCCAGCCATGCAGGCAGTACGCCGGCAGGTGGCTGAGGTTGCCAGCACGAATGCCACGGTAATGATCTGGGGCGAGAGCGGAACCGGCAAAGAACTTGTTGCTCAAGCGATTCACCGATTGAGCCCACGCAATGATTCGCCTTTTATTCCAGTGAATATGTCGGCCATCCCCGAAGGCCTGGCTGAGAGCCTGTTGTTTGGCCATTTGAAAGGCTCGTTTACGCACGCTACGCAAAATCAGTTGGGTTGGTGTCAGGCTGCTGATAAGGGAACTTTGTTCCTCGACGAAATTGGCGAGATGGAACTGACCCTCCAGCCCAAGTTGTTGCGTTTCTTGCAGGAAGGCAAGCTGCGCAAAGTTGGCTCACAACAAGAAGAAGCGGTGAACGTTCGCATCATTGGTGCAACCAACCGAGATCCTGTATCGATCGTCAATGAAGGGCGACTGCGGCAAGATTTGTTCTTCCGTTTAAATGTCGTCCCAATTCACTTGCCTCCGCTGCGAGAGCGTCCGGAAGATATTGCCGAACTTGCTGAATTGTTTTTGAAGCGTGCTGTTGAGAACCATAACCGTACCGTGGGTGGTTTTTCGCAGGACGCCTTGGATGTACTCGAAGCCTTCGATTGGCCAGGCAACGTTCGCCAGTTGGAAAATGCGATTGAACGGATCGCCATTTTCGCCAAAGGCGAAATCGTCGAGCCAATGGATATTCCGGCAGAGTTCCACTCTCCCAGCTTCCGTGCTAGTGTGCACTCGCCACTTGGTCTCAGCGCGACGAGTCCGATGCGGAATTACCACTCGCAAGCGACGAACGGCGGGCAGCCATTGCCGATTGCCAGTGAACGAGAGACTTCGATCGCGTTAGCGGAGTTAACACCGATTCAACGACGCGAACGAGCCGCGATCATCGAAGCACTTCAACATACTGACGGGCACGTCGTCGACGCGTCGCAGTTACTTGGTCTTGGGCAGGCGACCGTGTATCGCAAGATCAAGTTGTATGGTATCCCTCATGTTCGCAAACGCCGTAAATCACCAAGGTGATCTGCGGTTGAGCGAATACAGGCCCCGCCTTACTAATTCCCACCTTAAAATTACGCCTGCAAATATATATGTCTGACTCCCTTGCTGCCGAGCCAGAGCTGTTGCGAGATACTCCGTCCAGTCCCCCAGAACTGGATGGCTCGTCCGGCCAAGCCGACTCAACGATTGCTCCGATTGATGCCGACGCCGCTTACGATGGTGAGCCGCTTGTCATCGAACCGAAGAGTGGTTGGGTGCCGGTCGATTTTCGTGAGCTGATTCGTTATCGCGAACTGTTGTTCTTCCTAGTATGGCGGGATGTTAAGGTTCGCTACAAACAAACCGTCCTAGGGGTGGCTTGGGCGATTCTGGTTCCCATCTTCAGTGTTACCGTATTTACGATCATCTTCGGTAACTTTGCGGGACTTAAGAATACGCTACCTGAGTCGCTCATTGCTGCTTACCCAGTTTATGTGTACGCGGGGATGATGCCTTGGTTGTTTTTCTCAACCGGTATCTCCCAAGGTGGTATGTCGCTGGTGAGTCAGCAACAGTTGCTCACCAAAATTTACTTTCCCAGGCTGTTTGTTCCAACAGCTACGGTAAGTGGATCGTTGGTGGATATGGGACTGTCGTTTTGTGTTTTTCTCACGCTCATGGCAATCTATGGCGTGGCTATTTCGCCAACCATTGTGCTCCTGCCATTTCTGGTGTTGATGGTGTGGTGTGCCTCGTTGGGTATCGCCTACACGTTGTCGGCACTCACGGTTACCTATCGCGACTTTAGGTTTGTAGTGCCATTTATGGTGCAAGCCTGGCAGTTTCTGAGTCCGGTGGTGTATCCCACGACCATTGTTCCAGAGAAGTATCGACTGCTCTACGCATTGAATCCGATGGCGGGAATCATCGAAGGATTTCGTAGCGCGATCTTTGGTACAGAAGTTCCTTGGGGAATGCTGGGGATGTCGTTACTGACGACGGTAACGCTCCTGGTGTTCGGCATGCTTTACTTCCGCAAAACGGAACGACGTTTTGCTGATATTGCTTAATACGAACTGGGAGCTCTTAAATGACGCACATCAAAGATAGGTCGAGTAAAAATGTCCGGATGCTCTTTACTGGGTATCTGACTGGTAGGTCGCATAGTCACATTTGTGTAGAACTTGCCCAACATATGAATTCGCGGGACTTGAATGTTGAATTGTCAGCACCTCAAGGAAATCTTGAAAAACAAGGTTCACTGAATCTGAGATGGCAGTATTCTCCACTCGTGAACAAGCTCATCTATAGGTTTGGAGGTGATAGTAAGCAGCGAGAGCTCAGTGAACGCGCGCATGCTAGAAGGGTTAAGAAGTACGATGTGTGCTATCCCTGGGCTGGGTTTACTGTTAACTATCTGGAGAGAGTTCGACAGCGAGGTGCAATGATAGTACTAGAGTTGTTTAACTCCCATATTAACTACGCTGCGGATATATTAGCGCCCGTTTACGAGCGAGAGTCGCAGCCCTTGCCAAGTATTTATAAACATGGGATTGAAGAAGAGAACCGCAGATTAGAGCTAGCTGACGCAGTGTTCTCACCAAGTGCGTTTGTCACGAAGTCCCTTCTGGAAAATGGTGTTTCTGCAGACAAGATAATGGAAGCTAGCTATGGCTACTCGCCATCGCGAGTTCTTGCGGAAGCCGAGAGTAAATCTGGAGGTAAAAACACTGTCAACTTCTTGTTTGTTGGAAGTGTTGGTGTTCGGAAGGGCGTGCCGTATCTGTTGGATTATTGGGCCGAGGCGAAGCCAGAGAATGCAAAACTCACTTTCGTCGGCGAAATTAGTTCAGATCTGCCCGAGAAATATCGCCAGAAGCTCCATGATGATGATTCAGTGGAGTGGGTCAACTACACCACTGATATTAAGAAGTATTTCAGCGAAGCTGATGTCTTTATTTTTCCTTCTCATGAAGAAGGCGGCCCATTAGTTACTTACGAAGCAATGGCGAATGGATTGCCTGTGCTTGTGTCTAAGGCTGGTGCTGGCCGGGCAGTCAGAGATGGAATCGATGGTCTTGTAATCGACATAGATGATAAGGAACAGTGGATCGACGCTATTCGGCGGCTCAGTTCTGATAGTGAACTCAGAGAATCGATGGCTGCCAGTGCACATGAAGAAGCTAAGCACTACACGTGGACCGATGTAGCCGCGAAGAGAGCGAAACTTCTGCAAGAAGCATATGGCAAGTGGAAGGAGAACATTTCGGTATGAGCCGCCCCATTATTACTGTCGATAATCTCAGCAAAGCCTACCGACTTGGTCAGCAAGACGAGAAGTACCCTTCGTTCCGTGAAGCGTTGGTGGGGGCTGCTAAAGCTCCGTTCAAACGTTTTCAACGACTTAGCGGAAGAGGTAGTGAGGACGAACTGTTCTGGGCTTTGAAGGATGTCTCGTTTGAAGTCAATCAAGGAGATGTCGTCGGTATTATCGGTCGCAATGGTGCTGGCAAGAGTACGTTGCTAAAGGTGCTAAGCCGGATCACCGAACCGACGACCGGCCGAGCGGTATTGCGGGGCCGGGTTGCTTCGTTGCTCGAGGTCGGTACTGGGTTTCATCCCGAACTCTCCGGGCGGGAGAACATTTACCTCAATGGTTCGATTCTCGGTATGAAGAAGACCGAGATTGATCGCAAGTTCGACGAGATCGTCGCCTTCGCCGAAGTCGAGCGATTTCTCGATACTCCGGTCAAGCGTTATTCGAGCGGCATGTACGTTCGCTTGGCATTTGCAGTAGCCGCGCATCTAGAGCCCGAAATCCTGATTGTCGACGAAGTGCTAGCTGTCGGTGACGCGCAGTTCCAGAAGAAATGCCTAGGCAAGATGCAGGAAGTGTCGCAAGGCCAAGGTCGTACGGTGCTGTTCGTTAGCCACAACATGGCTGCTGTCGAAAGGCTTTGCAATCGAGGAGTGCTCCTCGCAAAAGGCCAAGTGGTATTGGAAGGTGGCACCGATGAGTGCGTGCGGCAATACATGGAGTTGCATTACGATGCGAATCGCACCTCGTATCAGGCCGACGAAAAAGCGGTTGCCGACGATGATAGTCGAGTTGTGCTCAAAGAGGCTCGGATTGAAAAGCATGCTAGCAGTTCCCCCTCCGTATTGTTGTTTGGGGAGCCGTTTTCTATCACGACGCGTTGGCATCATCGAGAGTATGTGCCCAACCTGAGTTATGGCCTTCGGGTGTTCGATACGCGTGAAAACCTGGTGGTGGTGTTGAACACGATTAGCGATAGTTCGATTGATCTGAGCGACGCCGGCGAACGCACGGTGAAATGTGCTGTTGATACAAATATTCTTCCCCCGGGCAAATATCGCATCGCGGTGGGAGCGTTTACTCGGCCTTATGGTACGGTCACTGACGTAAACGATTGCTTGTACATTGAGGTTTTGGAGACACCCTATTCTGAGGATTGGAAATTTACGGCAGCGAATCGACCCGCAGCAGCGGTGCCAGTTGCCTGGAATGTTGAATTGGAGCCGCAGCCACAGCCGTAGTGTGGGAGACCACTGACTGATTCGAACCGTAGTATTCCAGCAGGACTGCAACCCTACCGAGCCATGATTACTGAGTATCGTACCCCACTGCTTTGCCTACAGGAGTCTAACCATGCATAACGTTATTGTGCTGGGAACAGGCCGCAGTGGTACCAGTATGGTTACTGCGTGTTTCAGGGATACTGGAGCCAGTTTTGGTGATGAGTTGATCGAAGCGACTCCGGCCAATCCTTACGGCTACTATGAATGCAGAAGGATCAATACACTTAATAATAAGTTGATATTCAAGTTGCTGTATCCACCAGGCTGCTTTCACTTGCGGAAGTTTGTTTACCCCAAAACGCATGAGGATTGGAGATCGTTTTGGGCCGTGCTACCTCTGTCTGCCAGGCCGCTGGAATTGGACGAGGAGGATGATGATTTTGTGCGCAGCTTGGTCTCTCGAACTCCATTCTGTTTGAAGGATCCCCGATTCAACGCAACGTTGCCAAGTTGGATGCCTTACTTGCCTGATAGCGTGCGGTTTATCACTGTTTTTCGCTGTCCTTTGCGAACTGTTGACAGCATGTTGCGAGACGCATCCGAGACTTACTCGCCAGCCCTTCCGTTCGAACGGAATAAACTGTTGAAAATGTGGGTCCGAAGTTATGCGCGTCTGCTGAAATGGGCTCAAAACGATCCCCGTTTTCTCCTACTCGACTCGGAGTCGGTGATCAACGGAACTGGGCGTGATGCACTGGAAGACTTGGTTGAGGGGGAACTCAATTTTGATCAAGTCGATGGTTCCGTGCGAAGGTCGAAGAAGCAACAGGCAATTACCGATCCTACGGCAAAAACCGCTTTGAGAATGTATGACCGATTGCAGCAGGTTGCTGCCAGCTACCTGGAGCGTTACCAGTGCTCCAAGAAGTCAGTCGTTCACAACTAACTCTATATCGTCGATTTCCTATGCGTCCATTGATTTCAGTCATTATGCCTGTCTACAACGCTGAGCGATACGTCGCCGAAGCGGTAGAGAGCATCCTTGCGCAGACATGTGGTGACTTTGAATTCCTGATTGTCGACGATGGCTCGTCGGATCGAAGTTTAGCCATCCTGGAGAAGTACGCAAGCAAAGACAAACGCATTCGGTTGAAGTCGCGTGCGAATACGGGCTACGTCGTAGCGCTCAACGAGATGTTAGCGGATGCTGAGGGTGAATTTATTGCTCGCATGGATGCGGATGACATCTCGTTGCCCGAACGATTCGAGAAACAAATTGCCTATTTGCAGGAACACCCCGAATGTGTGGTGTTAGGGACGAACACGGTACTGGTTGATGACGGAGGCTGGGATATCCGGCCAGGCTTCCATCAATATGGCCATGAAGCGATTGACGGTCATCACCTAACCTCGTTGGGAGGATGTGTCTCGCATCCTTCGGTGATGATGCGAGCAGCAGCTGTCGCTCAGGTCGGTGGATATAGAGTTGAATGTTGCCCTGCGGAAGACGTGGATATCTTCCTGCGGTTAGGAGAAATCGGTCAGCTCGAGAATCTTACGGAGTGTCTGCTCAAGTATCGCATGCATCCTAAGTCGGTTTCGAGAACGAATGCGGCGCGGCAGCGGAATATCGTAGCGATCGCCCAGTCGCAAGCCCGTTCGCGGCGGAATCTTCCCGAAGTCTCCAGTGAACTCGCTGAGGATGTGACACTCGATCGTTATTCGTCGGAAGCGTTGAACACTAACATTAGTAGTTTCGACGTATTGGTGAATTGGGGATGGTGGGCTCTAGGTGCTGGCAATCGAAGCACCGCTGCGAAAATGGTTGCGAGATCATTAGTTCGCAATCCCTTTAGATACGATTCATGGGTTTTAGCGTTTTGCGTTTTACGAGGACGATAGCCAGGCTTGGAAAGACTTAGTCTTCAGATTTGTATGATCAGAATTTCAGTTATCACTTGTACTTACAATGGCGCTTGGTGCCTTGATCGCACGATTGCTGCGCTCGGGTTGCAGAGCTTGCCGGTGGAGCAGTGGGAACTGGTTGTCGTCGATAATGCCAGCAAAGACAATTCGGCCGAAGTTGCTTTGGAAGCCATTAAAGCGGCAGGCATCCAAGGTCGTGTGCTGCATGAAGCCCAACCTGGCAAGAGTTATGCACTTCAGAAAGCTTTTCGCGAGATTGAAGGGCGATACTTTTGCGTCGTGGACGACGATAACTTGCTTGATGCGGATTATCTGGAATCGGCTGTCCAATTCATGGACCAGAACGCGAATATCGGGATGATAGGTGGTAAGGTTCTTCCCGAGTTTGAACAAGAAGATGTCGACCTCGATGCTATCAGCCCATGGGCTAGTGGCATGCTCGCGGTGCGTGATTTTGGCGATGAAGTGGTGATGGGAAAAGCTCCTATCGGCGCCGGCATGGTCGGCCGTACACAATTGATGCAAGGCATTTACCAGCATATTGGTACACGACTCCCCGATCGTATCGGTGATGGTCCAGGTTGTTGCGAAGACCTCGAAAAAACCGCTGTCGCACGGATGTTGGGCTGGGAGGTTGCCTATGTTCCTATGCTGCAGTTGACCCATGTGATTCCAGCGAAACGCCTGGACGTGAACTACATTGAGTCGATCGTATTTGCCATGCAATGGGCGTGGGTGTGGCTCGAAATATTAAAGAAGCCCGCAACACACCGCTCGCGCGGGATTTACCTGCGTCGATCAATTGCGAATCGCCTGTATGCGTTTAGATACCGGTTGCTGAGCATGGTCTCCGCGGGGAGTCACGAGATGGGGGACTCAAAGTTCTGGTACCGCTTCTACAATGCAAGAGCCGTCGGTTATGTTTCGTTGATTAAGGAGTTTTCCGAGATCAGTCGCTTTCTCGCAAATGTCAAGAATGCCCCTGCTGAACTACGCCCCGGTGGACTATCCGGGGCAGAGGAAACTGCCAGTCCGGCTATAAGTCGTAACCCCGCAGTGGAGGCCTCCGTATGACTCCACTCGCTTACTTGGCGATGTTCGGCATCATGCCGCTTGGTATCGCTTTCTTTGGCTGGATGACCCCTCGTAAAGCTGCGGCACTTACACTGTTCGGAGCTTGGTTGTTCCTGCCAATGGCAACCATTCCGATTTCGGGCTTTCTGGACTTCAATAAAATGATGGCCGCCTGCTCGACCGTGATTGTCGGGGTGCTGCTATTCGATGCAAAGCGAGTAGCAAAGTTGCAATTTCATTGGGTCGACTTGCCGATCATCGCTTACTGCTTATGGCCCGGCGTATGCTCGGTTGCCAATGGAAATGGGGTGTGGGATGGTCTCAGCATTGTCGCGCAATATTTGGCTACGTGGGGAGGGCCCTACCTGGTGGGCAGAATGTACTTCTCGGATGCCGATGGCATTCGCTATCTCGCACGAGCTTTTTATCTGGCTGGAATCGCCTACATGCCGTTCTGCCTGTACGAAGTTCGGATGAGCCCCCAGCTGCATAGCATGTTTTACGGTTTCCACCAACATTCCTTCGCCCAAACGTTTCGGATGGGCGGGTGGCGCCCCATGGTGTTCATGCAACATGGACTCATGGTCAGCTTGTTTATGGTGCTCACCACCGTAATCGGCATCTGGCTCTGGCGCCGCAAAGAGCTTCCTCTGTTGTTTGGTTTCTCTACCAAGTACTTCTTGCCATTGATGGTGCTGACTACTGTCTTGTCGCGTTCAACAGGCGCGTTGGCCTTAGGAGTGGTTGCGATTAGTGCGCTTTTCGTGGCAAAGCACTTTGGTCCAAAAATAGTGATCTTGCCATTACTGCTGATTGCACCGTTCTGGGTGTCTGGCCGATTGAGTGGTGTATTCTCGGGCGAGATTGTCTCGCAAACAGCCGTCGCGATTACGGGCGATGCCAATCGTGGCGGATCGATGAATGCCCGGTTGGCTCAAGAAGATAAGGTTCGAGGGAGTGTACTAAGCAGCCCTGTGTTCGGATACGGACGATGGGGGAAGGGGTTAGACCAATTGTGGCTGTTAGAAGCAAGAAACCATGGCATTCCCCAAGTCGTGTCTTTAATTCTTGTGTGCAGTCTCCCCTCTCTGCTAGCGCTAATTAAAATGAGTAAAAAACAGATGAACACCGCAGGCGGGTTTGCCGTGTTGCTTGCGTTCTTGCCACTTCTTTTTTTGTTGGACTCGCTGGTGAATGGGATGGTGAATCCCCTTTACGTTCTGGCGGCAGGAGCCTCCACCTACTGCCTTTATGACTTGAAGGCGGTGGAAAGAACCACCGAGTCGAAGCACGCTTCCATTCCAAAAATGCACTTTAAAGTTGTTCGAGATTTACATCCTGGACATTCCCTATGATTTCCGCCACGCAACCTGATTGGAGCCGCGAAAGGGTGACCAAGTTCTGGCGTCCCTCGCAGCAACTTCTGCGCACTGTGCGCGGGTACCAATCAACCCAGCAAGGCGGGCCAGTCAATTGGTTGTTGAGAAAGTGGTATTTGTTGGGTCATCGTTTTTGGTCGGTGGTGTGTGGGTGTGACATCCCACTGAACGTTAATATTGCGGGTGGGCTGTTGTTGCCGCATCCGAATGGAATCGTAATTCACCCGCAAGCGGTTGTAGGTCCGAATTGTTTGTTGTTTCACCAAGTGACACTTGGAGAGGGTGGTTCGATACCTGGCTTTCCGAAGCTAGGGGGGCATGTGGATGTTGGCGCTGGCGCAAAGATACTCGGGGGCGTGATCGTCGGAGATCACGCACGTATTGGAGCAAATGCGGTCGTGCTGGAGGACGTACCTGCAGGGGCGACTGCCGTTGGCATTCCGGCGAGGATTGTGGGTGTAAGTGACTGTCCGGAGGAAAGCGTTGCCTGCGACGCCCTCTGATAAACGCATATAAACAAGTAGTACCAACTGGGTCTAACTGGTATTGAGATATGACAAACCGCGAGTTAATGCCAATTCCGGCAGGAAAAACCGTTCACACCGAACGCAATTCGTCGTCGGGCGACTACACCGCTGTGAATAGTCGTGTGGAGTTGGAGAAACCCCCTCTGCTGATCACCGTGATCAAACGCCGATGGTGGGCTTTCTTGATTGCCGCTGTACTGGCAGGGGGTGTTGCGTATTGGATTGCTGGTGAAAACAGCAAGCAAACTGCGCATGTCTCGGGAAGTCTGATTTACACGGGGCTGCCGATGCCTCCCGGCCCGCAGGTCTACCATCCACCATCGCTTCCTACCTACAAGGAAATCCTGTTCTCCGCAGAGAGCATGCAGCGATTGTCGCAAAAGCACGATTTAAACATCCCGCCAGATAAGCTGGCGAGCATGTTTCACATGAAGATCTCCAATGGATCGAGTGTGATGAACCTCGATCTAAATTGGCCGGACGCAGAGAAGGGCGTTGCGCTGGTGAACGACACCATGCAGCTGCTCATTGACGAAGCCGCTGAGCGTCGCAAGTCGATTCTTCGCGAGCACATGAAGCATGTTGAAGTTGCACAACTCGAAGCGAAGCGTCAGGTGGACGAAACCGGCGAACAGTTGCAAGCGGCCAGACGGCGCTATGACGAAGAGTTGCGATCCGGCGGCCTGGCCTCGGAGCGATACACCAGTGTACTTGCGAAAATGACCAACACTCAGGCTAGCATCGATGCAAAGAACGTCGAGAAGCTCGGCATGGAGCAACAGATTGAGCGGATTGAGGAATCTCAGCAAGCCGACGTCAACAATTATAAGGAGCAGGTGCTGGAAGCTCGCTTCGCGCAACTCCGGACATTAGGAAAAGCGTATACCAAAGATTCTGCTCGCTTTAAAGAACTGCAACGAATCTACAGTGAATTGGAGCAGTTCAAGAAAGACCAGGGGGAGTTGTCCCTGAATGAATGGGAGCAGACCTTGTCGGCCTTGGGCGAACAGGAGCTTGGACCTCTGTCGGTGGTCATGACCCCTGCGATGGCTACCTTGCAGAATTCGATTGTGAAAGACGCCGAAGCCATTGAGAAGCGGCGACTAGACATGATTCCTGTAACGAATCAGATCGCCATGCTCGAGGCACGTCTTCAAGAGTATCAAAAGGAAGCTACGGACGAAGCTGGTGGAGTGGCTGTTTCCAGTTCTTCGGAAGTCGCCGACTACGAACAATCGCTGACTGCGGCGGATGCTCGCTTGGAGTTAGTAAGTTCGCAGCTCGACAACATGAAGCAACTGGAGCAATGCCGGTCGCGTGAGTTCTCGTTGTTGGTGCCAGCCAGTCTGGAGACCGTCACGGTTGATTCGGACAAGAAGAAACTGTTCGTGATGTCGTTTGTCGCGGTGAGTTTGCTGCTGTCGGCACCAGTCGTTGGTCTCGAATGGTTGCATCAACGCGATACCCCGGTCATCGCCTTCAGCAAGCAATGGAACTTGCCTCTCATTGCAACTCGCGTGCTCGATCAAGCGATGCGTCGCGTCGAGGCGTCGTCGGATTGGCGTAATAATGAAGCGGTGCGTATGGCCGCCCTGCGTATTCAGCAATCGCTGCCTCAGTCGGCAAGCGTTGTGCTGGTGAGCAGCCTTGGTAAGTCGCCCACGCCGGCTTCGGTGTTTGCTAGCATCGCCGATTGCCTTGCCCACCGTGGTGAGCGGGTGGTGATTGTCGACGCCCTCGATCCTCGCGAGCATCGCACCAATATTGAGTCGATTAGTCTCTCGGCTCGAGGCGGAGAGATTGCCACGCAAGATGCCCATTTGCACGACAATCCCCACCAAGTCAAAGACAAAGATGGCAAGACGCTGCGACCTGGTCTCTCCGACTACTTGGCGGCCTCGTGTCACCTGAATAGCGAGCTGATTCAGTCGACGAGCAATCCGAATGTCGATCTTATTACCAGCGGCAATGCTGAGTTCCCGGTTGAAGCCATGGCTTCGAAGAATCTCACCGAGTTGCTCGACTATTGCCGTGACAGCTACAGCCTGATCATGGTGGCTGGTCCCCCTGCTGCTAACTTGGCCGACTTCCAGATGTTGGCAGCCCGAGCCGATGCCATCGTGCTAACTGCCGACAACAAGGCCGTGAAGGATCCGAGCAGCGTTGTTGCCATCCAAGACATGATCGATCTTCGGGCGCCTGTCGTCGGTATGATTGCCTAGGAGATCGATGCTGGTTTTCCACTCCATCCTGACCGCGTTTGGGCTGCTGAGCTTCTTGTTCAGTTTGCTGGCGGTATTCCTGTTGGTGGAGGTTGTCGCTGCTTGGATCTCGAGACTCCGCCAGCGAGGCGAATCGCTCGACCCTATTGTAGCGCATGGCTCGCAGCCTACGCGCTTGGCGGTGATCATGCCGGCGCATAACGAAGAAGCGGTGATCGAGCGTACTGTTTCGAAGATGCTCGAGCAACTAAACCAAGGCGATCAATTGATCGTGGTTGCCGATAACTGCACCGATCGGACTGCCAAGTTTGCGTTCCGAGCGGGAGCCGAAGTCATTATTCGCGACAATCCCGAGCAGCGAGGCAAAGGTTACGCACTGCAGTACGGGGTCGACCATCTGGCATCCGATCCCCCTGAAGTCATGGTGATCGTGGATGCCGATTGTGAAATCGTACAAGGGACGCTGCAGTCGCTCGCTCAGGCCACCGCGGCTAGGCAGTGTCCACTGCAAGCGGCCTACATCATGCCTGTGCCCGCGCAGGCGACGTTCCGCGATCGCATTAGTGCATTCGCGGTGATGCTCAAAAACGTGGTACGGCTCCAAGGTTTGGCGGCGATCGGTGGGCCCTCGTTGCTTACCGGAACCGGAATGGCTTTCCCTTGGGAACTTGCCCAACGCACTCAGTGGGCATCGGGCGACATCGTCGAAGACATGACCATCGGCATCGAGCTCGCCAAGCAAGGCGACTTCCCACGGTTCTATGCACCGATGACCATCTCGGCTCCGCTCCCCAGCACCAAGGCAGCTGCCACCACGCAGCGTACCCGTTGGGAGCATGGCCACCTCCGGAACATTCGTCGGTTCGTCCCGCAACTATTGATCTCGTTGGTCAAGCGCCCAAGTTGGTCGATGTTGCTGCTGGTCTTCGAACTCGTGGTACCTCCGCTATCGCTCTTCGCGGCGAGCCTGTTGATGTTGCTGTTCGTCGCGGGCGTAGTGGGTGTCATCGGGGCATCGCTCGTACCGCTCATGCTCTGCACGACAGCCTTCGTGGCGTTTACGCTTGCGATTATGGGCGCATGGCGGATGGAAGGTCGCAATCTCCTCTCTCTCAGCGACCTTGCGAGAGTGCCCGTTTATATTCTGGGCAAGCTGCCGATCTATTCGGCGGCCGTAAGAAAAGCCGAGACTCAATGGCATCGCACCGACCGTTCTGCGGGGCAAGTGGGTAAGCCAGCTCCTCACTTATCGAAGCAGCAAACCTTAGGTTCTGTGGATGTCATCGACTGATTCGTTGCAGATAGGGTACTTGATCAATCAGTACCCGATGCCCAGCCAAACATTCATCCGGCGCGAGATCAAAGCGCTCGAGGATCAAGGTTTCCGAGTGCAGCGATACGCCCTTCGCCCATGGCCTGGCAAGTTGGTCGATGCGCTCGATCAACGCGAGCACGAACAAACCCGTTACATCGCTACTCTCGGTGTAGCGAAGTTGCTGCTGGTGATGATCTCGACGATGTTTCGCAAGCCTGCGCGACTGCTGAAGGCTTTCTCGCTGTTACGTAAAGTCAGCCGCCGGAGCGATCGTTCGCTTTTCTATCACCTCATCTATCTGGCCGAAGCTTGTGTACTCGATAAGTGGTTGCAGAACGATGGTGTGAAGCATCTGCATGTGCACTTTGCAACGAATCCTACCGAGGTCGCCATGTACGCCCACGTGCTTGGGGACCATCCCTATAGCTTCATGGTGCATGGGCCTGAAGAGTTTGACCGCGCGGCCTGTGTCGCGTTCGACGAGAAAGCCTCGCGGGCGAAGTTCGTGGCGACTATCACCAGCTTTGCGCGAAGTCA
Source organism: Aeoliella mucimassa (assembly GCF_007748035.1). Taxonomy (NCBI): domain Bacteria; kingdom Pseudomonadati; phylum Planctomycetota; class Planctomycetia; order Pirellulales; family Lacipirellulaceae; genus Aeoliella; species Aeoliella mucimassa. The sequence goes on along the minus strand of NZ_CP036278.1, from coordinate 3,782,297 downwards.
GCTTTATCGGTGGGTTCGTTTTGAAGACTGGCCGAAGATTCAGGTCGTACACTGTGGGCTCGATCATCACTACCTTGAACGTGAGTACGAACCTCCGGTCTCGACGAATCGCCTGGTGTGTGTCGGGCGGTTGGGCGAGCAGAAGGGGCACATGACGCTGCTCGAAGCGGCTGCCATTGTCGCCCGTACGCATCCCTCGTTTGAACTGGCCTTGGTAGGGGATGGCGAGCTGCGCGGCGAAGTCGAAAAGTCGATTGCCAAGCATGGCCTGCACGAGCAAGTCAAGTTGCTCGGTTGGGCCGATGGCGAGCAGGTGCAGGAGCAATTGCGTCAGTCGACTGCGTTAGTCTTGGCCAGTTTCGCCGAAGGACTTCCGGTGGTCATCATGGAGGCCCTCGCGATGGGCCGCCCGGTGATCAGCACGATGATTGCTGGCATCCCGGAGTTGGTCGTCACGGGAAAGAATGGTTGGCTGGTCCCCGCGGGCGACGCCGAGTCGCTGGCCGCGGCCATTATGCAACTGCTGGAGACCCCGCAAGATACGCTAGTGCAAATGGGCCATCAAGCGATCGAGTCGGTGCAATCACAGCACAATGTGACGATCGAGGCCAAGAAGCTGGCCGCTCACATCCTCGCCTAGGCTGGCATCGCACCATCTCTTGCGAGATACTGGCAAGCGGAATCAATGTTGGGCTACTAGGTGCTCAGCTTCTGCCGCACCACCTATGTCCAACGAATTGTTAAGGCTTAGGACAGATAGTTTCTATTGAATCTTTTACGGTGTCACGATGAGCCTGCTTGAGTCTACGGATGTGCCTCCCGAATCGCCTGCACTAAAACCATCGAAGATGCATGTGCTGTTGTCGGTCCTTGTTCTCTTGGGGAGTCTATCACTTGCTGCTGCGTCGCTTGCCGCGTTGCTGGTGACGTGGGACGTGTGTTCGGTCATCAGCGGTGCCATCTTCTTGCCATTTCCACTCGTCGTGTCTTACTTGCAGTATCGCGGTGTTTTTGGCTACCCAGCCAAGTCGGCAATGGTTGCTGCGGGGTTTCTACTCGTTGCGGGGGGATTTTCCCTGTTTGTTTTTACTTCGCTGATGAAGGACTTTATCGTCGCAGGGGCCGAGATGTCGTGGATCATGCCACTTCTTCCGATGCTGTGTATCGGTCTGATCTGTATCGGCACTGGTTGGTTGAACATAGGCTGGGCACGCACACTAGAATCCCAACCAGAGGTGGTGGCAGTAACCGGGAAGGGGAGCGGAAAGGGACTGCTCGTTGCTGTACTGATGATGATCAGTGTGTTGCTAATGACACTCTACTTCCACTCGTCCACCCCGCCGGAATATGCGGAACACGTCGCGGCCAAAGATGTTCCATTTGGTTTGCCGAGCAATGCCCGCGATGTTTCTTATTGCCAAGGAGTACGAGGAATAATTGCCTTGGAGTTCAGCACCGACGAAGACACGTTCGTCGATTGGTTCGATTCGGGCATCGGCTCTTTGGAGTCCGAGGCCGCACACATTCCGGTGAAACCAATCGGCGACAAGTATACGATCACTCGTTACTATCGACTCACCCTGGATTTGGTCGGACCTAATTCAATCACGCTTACCGATGGGCTGTATTACCAGTGGAACAAGGAAGATCGGGGAGTCTATGCAGCCTATGACCGACAAACGGGGCGAGCCTACTATTACGCCCATTATCATTGAGCTGGCTGGTGCTGGATGATGAAGTTCTACTTTCTAAGGCTCGGTTATCCTTCCGTCGAAGTCCCTGGAGACGAGAGTGAGGGGGAAGTGTGAGCCACCAAACGTTGCGAACCTGTTCGATCTGAAGCCCGGTCATGCGTTGCTTGTGTGGAGTGAACGATTGGAAAGACCGATAACTCGATGTCTCGTTGGCGATCGATTCCACGATAGCTTGTGGGCGAGCGTGGCTGAAATTCTCCCTATGGGTGAAACGGCTCGTCGAAGAGCTCAGTCCAGACGATCTGCAGTGCTTGCGGATCCGTCTGGTGAACGATTCCGACAAGCCTATGAGGCCGACTTCGCGACGGTCCGCTTCGACTGCTGGAGTGAAAAATGGGGAGCGTGTTTCTCGCCAGGGGAATCTAGTCGAGTCACGATGTCTGCAATCCGCCTGGCCAAAGCTTCCTCGGTGCAGTTCTGATAAGCAAACTCCTTGGCCGCTTGCCCTTGCGTTGCGCAAAGCTCCGGATCGTTGAGATAGCACTGTAACTCGTGCGCCCATAGTTCGGGATCATTCGATGAGACTAGCTTTCCGGTAGTGCCATCGTGCACATAATCGACAATTCCCACTGACGAGGTCGCCAGGATGGGCTTGCCGAAGTACATTCCGGTAACCGCTGTCACATGCCCGCAACAGGTTTGTTCGCTCAACAATGGGATGGCCATGATGGTGCTTTGGGCAACAATGTGCATGACCTCAGCAAGAGGAATGTGAGTGCGAAGAATAACATTCTCCGGAAACTCCAGGCCTGACACATTCTCGGAGTGGGCAACAATCACCATCTTTAGTTCTGGATTCAGCTTGGCAGCTTCGCACAAAACGGAATAGTCGCGTCCTTGGCTACCGACAGCACAAATGTAGGGGCCCGATGGTAGATAGGAGGGGGGAGATCCAGTGAGACGAGGAGCCCCAACACCCCAGTGAACGAACTCAAGCTGGGCGGGATCGAGCTGAAAATGCTCAGCGTACAGACGTCGTTCGTAATTCGAAAATACAACTAGCTTATCGACTCGCTTGAATGCACTGCGCGCTTTTTGTAATCGTTTACCCTGTGGCAAGCGAGTAAAGTTGAACGCAAACGCCAGGTGTTTGGATTGGCTCCGCAGCAATCGCCGGAAAAACTCGCAGGCGTAGGTGTAAGATGGCCCGTGGGAAATCGTAAGGCAGTCGGATTTCCTGCTAAGAAAAGCTGCGGTCAGAGTGCCGCGCAGACGGGCGATCGGTAGCCGCTTGATCGACCGTTCCAGACGATTGAGTGGACTTGCATAAACATGCTGCCATTCGTATTCCTGCATTAGCGGAGCGAGCCGGTCCTCAATCCATCGCCACTCTGGTTTGCAGTCAGCAACATTCAGCACACGCCTAGTAGCCATGGGCTCCCCCTAATCGTGATTACTCAAGGTGTTGTTTGTCGTGGTCCGCCTATGGGTTAGAGAGAAGTTCTAGCGTGAAACAGTTCCAAGCAGCCACAAGACTAATGCTGTTCGATGCTGGTGTCTACTGGATTATTAATGAATCGGAGGAAGCCCTTCGGATATGCAGGGCACCATCGCCAGCGATTCAGAAGTGTTTACAGCAACACGATGTTTAAGCCGCTTCGAGTTACGAGGAAAATAGTCTGCTGCAGTAGATCGTCGAAGAACAGTCATGGTGACGCAAGCAAAAGAGCATATCTCGCATGGGGAATATGCGGTTTTTGGGTGTGCTGCTTAAGCTTGCACTACTCGACTAGAGAATAGCAGCAGAGGTCCGCCTGCGTGCCAACCATCGTAAGCGACGATTTCCTATGTGGGAAAGAAGCCCATCAAGAGACGCAGGCAATTCGTCCTCGGCGGGTAGCATTCAATGTCACCCAGCCGTAATGTCGTGTGAGCAACGGCCACGACGTCTTACCAATGTTATCCCCAGTTTCTTCTTGGAATTGGCCACCTTATGTGTTCTAATGAACAGGTGATGATGGCTGTCGGCTTTCAGCTATTGACTGTTGGCTTTTTGGGTGAAAGGAGGTGATGGAGATGTGATGCTTGCGATGAAATCGAATGCTTGACGACGCGCAGGCGGATGGTTGCTTGCGTGGGCGTTCGCTGCTGCGCGGTTGTCAAAGCTGCAGGCTTTAGGCTGTAAGCGATAGGCTACAGATCTTTCAGTCGCCAGTAGCTCCTTCAAGATGACATATTCGCATTCCGCATTCCCCAATCCGAAATCCACAATCCACAATCCACAATCCAAATTTGCCTCCCCAGAATAGTTTCCCATGGGTGGGAAGCTATTCTGGGCAACTATCGCGGAGGTATTGATGCAACTTGTTTCCTACCAACGACTTGCGATTGATTCCCAGCGGGAAAATAGATTCCCACTCGATGCGTTATTGGGAATGGGAATCTATTCCAGGGCGAAAACCACTGGTTCTGTAGAGTGGGCGCGGATTCAATTTTCCCATCGGTGGGAAAATTGGGAATCTATTCTCCGCCTCCATTCTGCGGGGGATGCGCAAGCTAGGTAGCGAGGTGATTACTTGTCGTACAGCTTGCCGACTTTGAACCGGGTGATTTGCGTGGCTTCCAGCCCGTTCAGCTTGCCGGCGACTCGCTTGCCCGCGCAGTGCCCGAGCAGCACGTAGTCGTCGACGAAGCCGATCGCGGTGTAGCAGTACCATTTGTCGACGTTGTCTTCGACCACCAAGCGGTGCTGCCAGGTTTGACCTTCGTCTTGCGAAATGGAAATGTGCAGCGGAGTTCGCTTGTTGCGGTACGCAGCGGCGACGTTCGCATGGTCGTTATAGACCGCCATGAGGTCGCCGGTCGAGGGGATGCGTTCGATCGACGCCGGAGAGATGGGACCAATTAAATCGGAAGATTGCAGGTCGGTCCAGGTGTCGCCTTGATCGCTGGAGTACGCGAGATACTGACAACCCGCGGAGGTGCGCATGAACATCATCAGTCGCCCGTCCTTCAGTTCAACGATTCCTGGTTCTTGGCGCACGACTGATTCATGGCCTGGCGAGTCGCGATCGACCTGGCCTTGAGAGCATCGCCAGGTGCGGCCGACGTTGTCCGACAGATAACAGACCATGTTCGCCCGTTTGTCCCATTTGCCGATTTTGCCATTCGTATGATTCGCCAACGGAACCACCAATCGCCCACTCGAAAGCTGCACGACGCGGTCGTTGTTCAAAACGTAATAACCAACCTCGCTGTCGGGAATGATCGGAACGGGCTCGCTCCAGGTTTGCGCCTCGTCGTGCGAAAAACGAACCACCGGTCGGCAGTCGGCGAGCGAGTTCTTCATGAGATAGAACAGCGCGATTTCAACGGGCTGGGTGCGAACCAGCGAGACCGACATCACGTTCATGTCGCCGTTGTTGGGGACGATTACCGTGTCGTCCGACGACCAGGTGTAGCCTTTGTCGTCGGAAATGCGAGCAGCGATATGAGCATCGGCATGATCCCCACGACCATTCGTGAAGTGAGTGTAAGCAAACAGGAGTCGACCATCAGTGAGTTCGATGAAATCGCCTTCGCTATTCCGCGGGTTCGATTCGCCTGGCGGGAGCAGGTCGATGCGATCGATGCCGTCGTCGCCAGTGACGGCGGTTTCGTCGGCTCGCAGCCCTCTGGCGGTGATTGTCCATGGAAGAACGACCAAGAAGAGAATCGTCACAACCAAAGCAAGTGGATGACGTGCGCGGCCCATGCGAGAAGCCCTATGCATACTGGAGGACGAGGTAGTGAGTGGAGGGAGGCAGGTGAACTAACGAGTGACCTCAGGCACCAAGCTTGTCGGGAAGCTGCTGAGGCGAACCAGTCGTTCAGGGGTAAGCCAGTAGTTGTGTTCGATGCGGACGCCGCCATTCAGGTCGGGGTGGTACAGGCCCGGCTGTACGGTGAATACGTCGCCGACTTGCAGCACGTCGTCCCAATGCGGATTCAACCGCGGTGCTTCATGAGGCTTCAAACCAAACCCATGCCCCAGGTGATGTGGAAACTCCCAGTCATGGCCCTCTTCTAACTCTGCTTTAACAGCGGTAAACAGATCGCGACAGCGAACCCCTTCGCGGGCTTCCTGCTCCACGTACTCCAACGCACTCAACACTCGATCGACGGCCAGTTGCTGTTTGGCTGTAGGCTGACGATCGACGGCAAACGTGCGGCAAAGGTCGCACCGATATCCACGATACACGACCGAGACATCCAGCGGAATCAGTTCCCCGCGTTCAATGGCGCGCATGCGCGGTGGACCACCGGTGGTGCCAGCTTGAAAGTCGTAGCCCATGTCGCCGAGGGGAAGACCAGCCTGCTTCGTGGCAGCTGCCAGCATTTCGGCGTAGATGTCGATTTCGCGCACTCCAGGAGCGAGTATCTGGGCCGCCCGGGCGTAGGCCGCTTCGCAGGCGCGGACCGCTGCTTTGATGAGTTCGATTTCATCAGGGTATTTCGACCGACGCATCCGCAGCAGCACAGTCGACAAATCGACTACCGCGTCGCTGCGAAACAGCGTTGCAGCCTGCATATCGCTCGCCAGACGACTGGTTCTGCGAAGGCCATCTCGCACTACCGACAGGGCGGCGGCCATCGGGTCGTCGACGGTCGTGCTCAAGTACTCCGCGTCGTAATGCCGTGCAGCGTCAACCGCTCCCTCAGGAGGATCTGTGCAGTTGGGCAGCACGATGAGCGACTGGCCAGCCGAAGTCACTACAACTACCGCCGCGTGATGAACCGCCGGCAAGTAACCGGTCAGGTAGTACACATGCTCGGGGGAGAGCACCACCATGGCATCGACGCCATGCTCCGAAAGGTGTGTAGCCAAGGTCCTCTGACGCTGTCGACACCATTCGGTACTGAGCTCAGCAGTTGGCATGCGTTAAGACTCGGCTCTGTTAAGCACTCGGGATCAAAAGGTCGTGTCCTCGAGCCGAGGCCGAAATGTCGAGCGAACACCTTCGACTGGTGGATTTCAGCTGTCTTGTACCAAGGCCAGGATCATTTCGACTTCCACCGACGAACCCAACGGCAGCTGCGCCATGCCGAGCGCGGTGCGGGCGTGCTTGCCAGCGTCGCCGAATACCTCACGAACCAGGGTCGACGCGCCGTTAATGACCAGGTGTTGATCGGTGAAATCCGGATCGGAGTTCACGTAGCCGGTGATTCGCACGACGCGTTGGATGCGATCGAGCGAGCCAACCGCATGGCGAACCATCCGCAGCACGTTCGCCGCGCACAAAGCGGCCGCCTTCGTCGCTTCGTCGGCCGACACTTGCGAGGGAACCTTGCCACAACTGACGAGCTGGTCGCCGTCGAATGGCACCTGCCCCGACGCGTAAACGATCGAGCCATCGATGGAAACCGCATCCACAAGTGCCCCTTCAGGCGTGAGCTTATCGACAGGAAAACCAAGGCTTTCCAGCCGGGCTTCGCGCGATCCTGTAGTTGCGTCCGACATTTGGCTGTATCTCCGAATGAGTGGGTGATGGATGATCGCGATAGATTAAGCGGAGATCGTGCGTTGCGTTTGTTCGCCCAGGCCTTCGATGCTAAGCCGCATGGTTTGTCCGGCGGTCAGGTACTGGGGAGGTTTCATGCCCAGGCCGACACCAGGCGGCGTGCCAGTCGAGATCACATCGCCCGGTTGCAGCGACATGAACTGGCTGAGGTAGCTCACCAGCTTGGGGACTTTGAACACCATGGTGCTCGTCGAACCATCTTGATAGCGGTTGCCATCGACTTCCAACCAGAGCGAAAGTGCTGCTGGATCGGGCACTTCGTCCTTGGTAACCAGCCAGGGGCCAAGGGGGGCAAACGTATCGCAACTTTTGCCTTTCACCCACTGCCCGCTCCGTTCGAGTTGAAATTCGCGTTCGGAGAGATCGTTGATCACGCAGTAGCCTGCGACGTAGTCCATGGCATCCTTTTCGTCGACGTACTTGGTGTGCTCTCCGATGACGACTCCAAGTTCCACTTCCCAGTCAGTTTTCTCGGAGTTGCGGGGGATCTCAACGTCGTCGTTCGGTCCACAGATGGAGCTAGTCGCTTTCATGAACACAACCGGCTCGGCTGGCAGTTCCATGCCCGACTCGGCAGCGTGGTCGGCGTAGTTCAGTCCGATGCACAGAAGTTTGCCGACATGCCCTACGCAAGGTCCGATGCGCGAATCGGAATCGAGCGAGGGGAGACTCTCCGGTTCAATCTTTTGCAAGCGATCGAGCGTTTGTTTCGACAACGTTTGCCCCGAAATATCATCCACGATTCCAGCAAGCGAGCGAGGATTGCCTTGCGAGTCGAGCATGGCAGGAACTTCCTGCCCCGGCGGACCGATACGGAGTAATTTCATGAATGATGCTTTCTACGACAAGCTGGAATGACTTGAAACCGAGTCGTTCGTCAAAACGACAGACGCGAGAGATAGATTTTTGTACTACCTTCGTGACTAGAATAGTAACTGATCCAGAGTTGGTTGTCATGAATCACCATGCCAGGATAACTGGAGTCGCCGCCCGAAGGCAAACGCACGAGCGGAACAATCTCGTCGGAATCGACTTTCAGCTCGAAAACTACCGTGTAGGAGCGGCCTTCCTCGGTCAATCGGCCGCAACCAATCCAGTGCCCCGAGGGGAGCTGAACGAAGTTGGGGCCGCCGACTCGTTGCTTGAGATCGGTCCAGGTCCACTCCGTGTAGGGTGCTTTCGACTTGCCGAGCAGCGACGTGGGGGTATCGCGATCGACTCGTTGCAGACAGAACGCGGACCCGTCTTCCGCAAAGCGAATCCGTGCTTCGGTGGGCCAGCCGGAATTGAGCAGCGAGTCGTTCAGTACGTCGTAGTGCAAACCGTCGGTGGTGCTCACCAATCGAGTGATTGGGTAATCGTCGTACGCGGAGTAAGTGATGCCGTAGCCGGTATCGCCTTGCCAGGTAACTCGCCAGAGCCAACGCCCTTGAGGGAAGATGCGCTGGGGAGTCGAGAAGGTCTTGCCATCTTCCGATACGGCAGCGAACGTGCCGGTGGAGCGTTCGCCGTTAACGGTTTGTTGACTACCAGCAATCACCAGCAGCTTGTCGTCGGCCGTGACCGAGAGTGCCGCGTCGCGCATGTCGAAGTCGTCGTGCTCGATCTTGGTAACCGTTTCCCATTTCGATCCATCGGTCGACGACACGATCCGCAACCACCCACGGTCACCAGCGTGTCCTTCGCCTTCGCGAAAACCGCAGTACCACTTATCGCGCCAGCGAATGAGGTCGGTGAATGCGCAATGGGGAGATTTATCCCAAATCAGCTTTGTATCGATGAGCTTCAGGCTTACTGCATCTTCCGCAGGTGCCTGGCTTGCGAAAGAACACCAGTTCAGGAGCGTTACGACGATGGTAAGTGTGATAGTGAGATGCTTCACCGGAATGCCATTCTATGGTTGAAGGAGGGTGCGCAGGCACGTATGGAGTGCCAAAGTGTGAGGTGGCGAATAAAAACTTCAGGAGGGCTATGTCGTCGCCATGCCGGCTTTTTTGTGTTGTCTGGCCAAATTACTTTCGTGATCGGCCCGGCCGGCGTTGTTCTGCTGGCAAGAGACCGCTTGAAACACCATGGCAAAAGCTCGTCGCTGGCGACTGGTCGAACGATTACTATCGGCGCGATGGATCGTCTCGCCATGGTGGACCAGCAAGTCGCCCGGACGCATGATTACCAGCTCTTCTTTCGAGGAGTCGTCGGGCGAGTAATCGGCAATGCCTTGCGAGAAGCCAACGACTTCGGTCGTGTGATGCGGCCGACGCCCTTTGCGGTGCGAACCTGGCACGTAGCGCAATCCACCATTCTCTTGGTCGATATCGTCGAGAGCCAACCACATGGTAAGCACTTGCGGAGGATCGAGTTGAAAGTAGTAGTTGTCTTGATGCGGTGGCGTAGCATGCCCGCCTGGCAGTTTATTGAACCACTCCGGCTTGCCCGGAAGCATCGGTTCGCCGAGCAAGGTAGTAGCCAACTCCATCCATCGTGGATGGGAACAGTAGTCTTTGAAAAACGAGTCGCGGTCCATCCGTTGCAGTTGCCGAAGCGAATCTTGCTGGCCGGGAATCTGATAAAACGCTTCACTGGGAGGCAGTGTGGGAACAACATCCGAAATGTAGCGAGCAAGATTCTGCTGCAAGAGGCTCAACTCCTCGGGGCTGAGAAAGTCTTGCAGCAACAGGTATCCATCCTCAGCGAAGGCTTGCCGTAGTTTGTCTGACATCGTCACTTCACACTCCTTTCAGGCAACGCATGGTGCTGCCTTGGAAGAAAGAAACGTCTACTTCATGATAGTCATTACTAGCCAAAGGCATTGCGCCCCGTTGCATGCGTGTCAACAGCGAGACAACCAGTTCGGCCACGTCGCGTTCTTGAATGATGACGCGGGCCATGCTGCCGCTCAGTGTACCGGTGCGACCTGCTCCACCAAAGCTCACGATCGAAAGATCTTCCGGGATCGAGAGACCTTCGTTCATCGCGCACAAATAAAGCGACTCGGCATCGGCATCCCACGGGTCAAACACCGCGGTGGGACGAAGATGTTCCGGCAGGCGAAGCAAGCGTCGGAGCGCGGATTCGATTTCCGAAGCACGCTGCGCGTTAGGGAAACCGGTGAGAGAATCGCGAGTGCCGGTGCCATAGTGAGTGCACTCGGAAATCAAGCGACCACCGCCGCGCTCGATGGTTTCGCGAAAACTGTTCTCGTACATCACCGAAGCACTACTGCGGTGACTGGCAATGTAGGCCACTCGGCGATGACCACATTCGAGCAGTTGCGTTGCTGCGAGTTCTGCAATCCGTTGGTATGGCAAAGCAACCACTGGCACCGACACCCCTTCGATCGCCCGATGTAACAGTACCAAAGGAATGCCATGGCTATGCAACTGTCGAATATGGTGGGCCGGAGCCTCGCTTGCCGTTGGCGGGGCCAGAGCGACTCCGGCAACTCGCTTGTCGATGAGTTGCAGTACGATGTCGCCTTGGCAACGCAGGTCGTTGCCGGTAGCGCACACCATGGTTTGATGATGTACCTTGCCAGCCGACTCGTCGAATCCCTGCACCAAAGCAGGGTAGTGGCCGGTGCCGAGTTCAGGCAGCACGATCGCAAACAAGTTGAGCGACGAATCGGTGGTGGTAACCGTAGTTTGCTGTTGATCCGGAACCCGGGTGACAACGGTTCCCTTGCCCGGAATCCGCTCGATCAAGCCTTCGTTCTGCAGTTCGTTCAACGCCTGACGCACGGTTCCTCGGGAAATCAAAAACTCCCGCGCGAGCGTTGGCTCCGAAGGAAGGAAGTCGCCGCCGCCGAGTGTTCCGTTGTGAATGCTCTCGGCAATATAGTGCCGCAACTGCGCATGCTTCGGCGCAGGCACTTTGGAGTTGGAACCAGGCTTGTGAAACTGATCGTTAGGCATGAAAAACTAACAGGGTGGCGGAGCCACCGCACTTGGAAGGTAGTCGGTGCCAGCAGGCTAGCAGCGACGGAAATTGCCTGTAACCACGGCACCAAACAGCACGATCGCCAAGCTAAGGTGAACGACCGAACGGCCTTCGGGCACTGCCTGCGAATTTGCGTTATCGCCGGCAATGCTCTGGCCAAACTGCGACTTCCATTGCTCGTACTGCGAGACTCCGATCGTCCCGCCTATCGCGTCGTTTGCGAGTGGTTGCTCCGAGCCAAGGTTGTCGCGCCACACGGTATAGTCTGCGAGGTCGACCTTGCCATCGTTGTTGTAATCGCCAACCAAGCCAGTGTCAGGGATCTCAGCAAACTGCATGGCAAACAGGTCGGCGTTCAGCAGTTCGAAATACAATTGAATCGACTGGCCCGACAGCGAACCGACCGACTGTCCGGAAGTCCAAGACACTTGCTGCCAGAGCTCGTCGCCAGTCAGAGTTTGCATGGATGCAAGCTCGAAACCTGGAATCACGACTCCGTTTTCATCGCGAATCTCGACCGCGATAAACCCGGTGTCGGTGGTTTGATAGTTCAGCAGCAGTTGTTCTCCCTCAAACTCAAACGTAGGGGTCGAGAACCAGCCGAGTTGGTCTTCGGCCGAAATCGACGCGATTCCATATGGGCGAAGCGTCAAACGTCGCAAACGATTGTCGCTGAGTCGATATTGCTCCGTGGAATAGGTCGACCACTCGTCGTCAGCAGTTTTCACGATTCCCCAAGCAGGCATATGGCTGCGAGTTGTATCGTACCCTTCAGGAATCCAAGGCTCAGTAAACTCACGATCCCAATGCACTCCGTCCCGACTTGTAATCAAAACCGCATCGCTCACGCCCGTCTGGCCAGGGGAAGGTTGATTGGTGCGCGTTGGGTCGAGACGCATCGGGAACCCAACGAATACGCCTTCGGCACCGGGGAGTTGTTCGATCGAGTTGGTGTAGAAGTGCTCCATATCATCTTCGTAAATGAATGGTTGGGGAGGAGTCCAGTTGATGAAGTCTTCGGAAGTGCTCATTTGGATCGCACGAACCCCATTCAGCCAAATGCGACTGAACGAACGATACACTCCCGCCTCGGCATCCCACATAGCGGTGTTTTGCGAGTCGAATTGTCCGCTGATATCCAAGGGCTCGTCTTGCATCAATTCCCAATGGATCCCGTCGGCGGACTTCATCGCGTACATCTCGCCGGTTCCTCCCAACGCTTTCCATTTTTCGTCCGCAGGAGCGTTGGGGTTCTTATCGATGAAGGGAGACAAGTTGTGCGATTGAGCGCCCTGCCAGACAATGTGGTTGTTGTCGGAGCCATCAACTTCGTACAACCCAAGTTCATGACGGGTGTAGTTGATGCCATCGTCGCTGATAGCCATCAACGTAACTTCTTGCGATCCCACGTATCCGCGATAGTAGAGACGGTACTTGTCGTCCTCGTCACGCAACGCAGTAAAGTAGGTGGAAGTTGTTGTTTCGTAGGGGCCATTGAGTTGCAGCGCAATCTCTTGGGCAACAGGGGCGTGGAGTTTGAGCTCGACGTTGTTCGACTCCGCGACCATGTAGCGGTCGACAAACATTTCGATCCGCGATCCAATATTCGGCGGAGGAAGCGGATCGGGCTCAGGCGGGGCCGAAATCCCAAAGAAACTCTCGGCGCCTTGTGTTCGGAGCGAGGCGATTTCGGTCGACGACAGGGCGCGGTCGTAAACCAGAATGTCGTCAGCGAATCCTTCGAACACCTCGTTTGTCAAGGACGTGGGAGCATAGTCTTCGCCGAAGCGGAGATTCTGATCAAGTGTAATCGCCCCCGACCCAGCGGTGGCAGACTCCCCCAGAGGACTTCCATCGAAGTAAAGCTGCACACTGCCGTTGTCGTAAGTCATCGCCAGGTGATGGTACTGGGAATCGTTGTACGCGATGTTGCGAGAAACCGAGGTGCCATTAACGATCGCCCGCAATCCAAACCCAATGTCTCCAGTCGTGTCCATGTCGAAGACAAACTCGTTGGCACCCACCGAGCCACCGTTGTAAGAGCTGAACAATCGAGTGTGATTGGCACCCAGTACTTTGGCCATGACCGACAGAGTGAAGGAGTCGCCAAGCATCGATGTGTCAGGGAGCTCCAGTGCACCGAAGGTGCTCAACCCGACTGGGAACTCAATCGCGCCGGCGCCAAAAGCAGCTTCGCCAGACTTATTGATATCGTAGATACCAAGGCCAATTGCATCCTGAGAGCCATCGCCGGTCAGCCAGTCAGCAATACGATAGTTCTCATCGGTGTCGAATCCATAGAGTACCTGTGCTGCATCAGCGGCACCCTGTGTCATTAAAAGTACGCCAAATAGGTAAACCATGGAGTACGGACGGAAGGTGCGAGCAAGCGAACGCAGACGAAGCTGCTGAACCAATCGAGAAAAAAAGGCAAAGTATGGCATCAATTCAAAGTTGCAGAACACGGTTTCGGTCATTCATTCACAATAGGAGTTGCGATAACTCCAATTCACTTGCTCGCTTGCGATTCGTTGATCGTCGCGTCGACTTCAGGCAAATGAATAGCATATAGATCGGCATCCTTCATTACAAAACGAAGAGTTACTGGTTTGTCGGAAAGTTCAAGCAGCGAAGACTTGCCTTTCCAGGTGACGACGGCATCGACCTTGTCACCCATCAATTCATCGCATTCTTCCAGCGAGAATCCAGGCAGGACTTTGCCCGCATCGTCGAGAATCTCGCAACGAACATTGCCAATCGCGGATGTCGCAAAATTGATGCGAAGTTCGGTAGGTGTACCTGCTTTGCTGAGAATCACTGGCTTTGTGGTGAACTCTCCACCTTCGGCGGAAGCGTCGATCGAGACAAAGCCATCGAGGCGAAGCGTGTAGCGACGCAGACGTGTACCTGGGCCTCGGTAGTACCCCTCCGTCATGTAAAGCGATAGCTGATTAGGCGCGTCGTCGGTGTCGGCCTCAGTCTCAACAATACCCCAGGCTGGTAGATTGTTGCGATTTACCCAGCGATTCGCTTGTTGACCAGGGCGAACGAACGCCTCGTTCCAGCGATGGAAGGTCTCGCCATCACGGCTCGACATGAACACGCAATCCGAAACACCACCTTGCGAATGATTCGAAGGGTTGCGGGAAGGATTGAAGCGTTTGGGAAGACCCACGAACAGTTGGGGGGCGCGATGATATGACACGATGCCATTGGTATAGAGATGTTGGGTAGGAGCCCCTTCGTAACTTAACCATTCAGCAACGGTCCAGTTAGTAAAATCGTCGGATGTGCAGGTCTTGATGTCACGCACTCCCTCGCGGAAGTCGCGATGGAAGTCGACATAATGCTGACGGTAGGAATCCCAGTAGGCGATGTTTAGCGAGTCGAATGCCCCATCGGTGATCACCGGCTTGCTCGATACCAGAGTCCAATGAATTGCATCCGGAGATTCATAGGCGACCAAACCACCGCGACTTCTTGTGAGTGCTTTGTACTTAGCATCAGCCGTAGCAGCAGGATTTGCATCTCTAAAGGGGGCAAAGCAGTGGGCGTGAGTTGGAGTAGCGATGACAATGTTATTGTCTTTGCTTCCATTGAACTCATGGAGTCCCAAGTTGGGCTTTACCCAATGAATGCCATCGGTACTTTCCGCGTAGCAAAACACCTCGGCATGTGGAGACTTGCCCGTGGACTCATCGAAGTGAGCACCACGATAGTACATGCGGTACTTGCCATCGTCGAAGAACACCGTGTGATAACAAGAGGTGTTGCCTTCCCATGGTTCGTCGTGGACGATGACCACTTCCTCTTCATTGGGCTTTTGAAGTTCCAGCTTCACTCCGTCCATCGTATCGATCATTTGCGAATCGACGAACAGCTCGCGTTTGCTTGTAAGGTCGGTCGGTGTGTCTGCCTGGGCGCTAAAGGGAATGACTGCCAGGGCTAACGCGACATACGCTACGCGCGCAGCGGTATCACAAAAACGTGTCATGGAATCCTCAGCAAAGATTATAGATTGGATTTATCGACTACCTCACCGCCGGCCCGAGTGCCGAGTGCGAAGTGCGTATCGAGATCGATGTCGTAACTAATCGACTGCGTGGAGCCATCGGCAAACATCACATTAAACACACCAGGATGGGCACTTCCCCAGTTTTCGTAGGGGTTGATGCCTTCGGTGTCGGGCAGGGGAGGGGAACCCGAGGAGCGAACATTATCGCCGTTGTGGCCGGTAAGCCATCCCTCGTCATCGCCGAAGTCGGGGTAGGTGGTCGTGTTCGATTCGTAGGCTTCCGGACGCACCGTCTTTTCGCCAACCATGTAGGTGTTAGAAGTACCATCCACTACCCGGCGGATCGAGATCTCACTACGCATGAAGATCATGCCGTCGAAGTGATCTTTCCCTGGCCAGCCTGCGTAGGAATCGTGATTCTCATAGGTCGGCGACATCGAAGGCCAGACCACACTCACTGAACCTACACAACCCACGTAGTCGCTACGGGCGAGTGCGCTGCCGTCGTGAATCCAGTTCTTGCCACCCAAAGTACCTTTCATACCGTACAGTCCAGGCGATCGTCGCGATGGGCAATAGAAGTGCTCAACCGGCATTTTCATGATGGAGAGCAACTCGCGACGTTTGCGAATGCCTACCGGCCAGCTTGGATCCCCTTTGCCGATATCGTGAATAGCTTGGGCTTCCATGAAAGGGAGAATGGAGAACATCCAAGCACCAGGTTGCGAACGACCATAACCTTGATCGGGGTCAGCCATCCAGCCGCTACCCCATCCGCCTGTGGGAAAGTAGCCATGCGTATCGTGGTGTTGATGGCAGGCGAGCCCTTGGTTGCGGAGTTGATTGATGCACTGAGTACGGCGGGCCGCTTCGCGAGCCGATTGAACCGCCGGAAGCAAGAGTGCGACCAGTATGCCGATGATGGCGATGACCACCAGTAGCTCAACCAAGGTGAACGCTTGGCGATTCCTCGGAGAAAGTTGGCTACGAAAGGCTTGTCGGTGGGATTCGGTAAAACGGAGTTCTTTCCGTTCGGTGTTCTTGCCGAAGTGGGGAGCTGCCATACGGGGCCCTTTATTAGGTTTCGTCCTCGCCTGTTTCTTGCAGCGCACTGGACAGCCAGTACGAACAGCCTGTATGCTACACGAACGATCGGTTGTTGCAAACATATTTATCCAAAAGATCCGGAATATTCGTCACCTTTAGCGGAGTAAGTGGACGGTATGCGAACCTTATTGAAAGCTATTTGTTCCCTGCGTTCGTCCTGCTACGAGTCGCTGGGAGCGGTCTGTGTGTCTCTACTGCTCTTGTCGATTGCCTGTATGACAGGTTGTTCAGATGGGGCTTCGCAGATCACTATGCCGGGGTTTGATCCCCAGGCAGCGGCCGCACGGGCGATCGAAGCGTACGACCAAGATAAGAATGGTTCTATTTCTAAGGCCGAAATGGCTGCGTCGCCCGCATTGCAGGGGGCAAGCAAAGAGATCGATCAGGATGGGGATGGGGCCTTGTCGTTAGCGGAGATCGAGTCGCGTGTCGAGCAATACGTTGCCTCAAATACGGGCCTTCAAAGCCTCTCGTGTAGGGCAACTGTACGTGGACGCCCTCTTGCCGGGGCAAAGGTGAAGTTCGTCCCGGTTGAGTTTCTAAACGAGGCAATTGGGCCGGCTGAGGCAACTTTGCGTGCGAATGGCTCGGGGGCTGTGATGGCCAGTGGTGGCAAATTGCCTGGGTTGTCGCCTGGGTTGTACAGGGTGGAGGTCTATGCTCCGGAAGGTTCTGGCCGAGAAATCGCCTCCGAGTACAACGCCGACTCGAAGCTCTGGTATGAGCTGAATCCTCTAGAACCCCCTGCATTAGCAGAGTTTAGTGTGGAGTTTCAGTAAATAGCCCGCTTCATCGCTTTTTTTCTAACAAACGCTTGCAAGCTCATAATGGGCATGTATCATACAGGCTGTATGCATGTGCTGTCCTGACTTGTCCGGCCTTGCTGTTCGACCGACCTGATAGCTCCACGCGAGTATTTCGGTCGCGAATCCACTTATTTTGCTGGCTGGTAGCGGTTTCGCGGCGCACATGCCATGGCATTTGAATGCCGGAGGAAGTTGTCTGACAGGAGGGGCCGGAGGTTGTATCTGGGGCCGTTTAGCTGAAATCGAGCGGTCAGGCGATCGAAGTGGTTGGGGCGAATTTACCAAGCCGAAGTTGGGCAGCGACTTATCGGCCAACGTAGAACTCGCCCCAGCCACTCGAGCTCGATTATCACCAACCTGAGGACACTTTTGACTTTCGATCAGGAACCGTTGGTTCGTTGACTTCTTGTTTTCCCTGCAACTGGAGTTGAGATCTCGTGAATTACAAACATTGGCTGCGGCCCTTTTTGTGTATTGCTTTCTCCTTGGGCGCAGTGCCGATGGCCTCGGCAACACAACTACTCTACAACTTTGAAGGCGATATCGGTACGACGGCTACCGACAAGCTTACTGGCGACGGTGTTCAGGATGGTACGTTGCTCGGCAATATTTCGCTCGTCAGCGGCCCGGAAGTTCCCTTTGGGGGGCAAGCGGCGCTGTTCGAAGTGCCGAGTGCAGTGAATCCGCCTTTCAGTACTGTGCAGGTACCAGGATCAACTGCTCTTGGGGACGTTTACACGCTGGCGGTTCATGCGAATATCAATGATCCAACTCCCTCGGCGTTTCGAATTTTCTCAAATTATCCCGGTACGGGTGGCGTTGGTGCGGACCGAATTATTTTCGATCATCAACCAACCTATTTGCGAGCGATTATCGGGGGTACTGTCATCTCGGCGCCCACGGCAACGTCTTTTCCGGACGCTGGTTATCATCACTATGCGTTAACTGTTGATAACGGAACCGCCACGATTTATATGGATGGAATGGCCCTGGGGAGCGGAGCCGTTCCCACCGGCAATGTACTAAGTACCGATTTGCTGGTCGGAGAAGATACAGGTGGTGCATCGAACGAACAAATCATGGGCAATATCGACGATATTCTGGTGATGGACGAAGCGTTAAGTGCTGCCGACATTATGCAGTTAGCTTCAGGGGCATCCGCAGCTTCAATGATTACTCCAACTGGTTTCTACGCCGCCAACTATGGCTTCGAAGGTGCTGCCCCATTGTCAGACTTGTTTGTCTCTGACGGAGTGCAGGATGCTGTGTTGACGCTGCCAATCGCGGCGACAGTGGATGCTGATCCTGCGAACGCAGCGGAAGGTTCGGGCTCGCTGTACTTGCAGGACGCCTCAACGATTGTTCATCGGTTCAGCCAAATTGAAACACCGGTATCAGGTACCGACTTGGGTAGCCAGTTTACCTTGTCGAGCGTGGTGAATGTCTCCAGCGGTGGCTATGCGAACGATGGTCTAATTCGTTTGTTTACCAACTATCCTGGCGGTGGTTCTGCAAGCAATTCGCTGATTGTGGACTTTAATCCAGACGCAGATCAGTCGGGTATTGGGATTCGTTTGCTGTTGCCCGGTTCGGGAAACACCACGGTTTACGGAGGGACTTTCAGTTACGACGAAGACCATCTGATTACCACCGTGTACGACGATGGTGAAGTAAGCATCTATCTCGATGGCGAACTAGTTGCTGAAAATATGGTTGCATCGGGAGGATTTGATCTTGGTGACACGAAGCTGCTGATCGGTGAGGACTCGGCTGGATCTGTCAATGAAAACTTGCTTGGTATTGTTGACGATGTATTGATCCTGGATCGGGCACTCACTGCAGCGCAAGTGCAGTACATGTCACTATTCGGAGCCGAGGCCATGTTAGCTGTTCCTGAGCCTTCGAGTGTTGTGATGATTGTGGGTGCCATGCTCGTTGGAGTTGTGGCAGTTCGTCGTCGCGAGAACTGTGTGTAATATGCAAGGTGGTGAACCTTTGCAGCAGGAAGCGGAGTAGAGAATCACAGGCGAGTGAACTGGAAAACTACCCTCTGGAGTTTTTGTATGTTGCGTTACCTTTTTACGTGCTTAATAGCAAGCGTGGCGATGATCGCCAGCAGTGCTAACGCCCTTGAGTTGTTTTACGACTTCGAAGGCTCAGAAACCGATACTGTGATCGACAAACTGACGACCGATGGATCGCAGAATGGAGTGATCTACCAGAATGTTGATCCGAATGATACCTTCGATCCGGCCTTTGGAAGTGAGTCGGCGTTGTTCGATATTCCTTCCCCTGGTGTTGTTGTGCCTCCCTACAGTACGCTGGAGATTCCAGATTCCACATTGGAGCCGGATTTCTCACTGACTCTAGCTGCTTTTATCAAGAACGACGAAGAAGTTCAGGACTTTACCCGTGCGTTCAGCAGTTACCGCGGTACTGGCGCGGTATCGGACAATCGCATTCTCTTGGACTTCGATTCAAGAGGTGTATCGATTCCGGGTATTCGGGCAATTGTTGGAAATACGCAAGTGCGTACCAGTGAAGTTCCCGCTGGAATAACGGATCCCGGGTACCATCACTACGCCATGACTGTCGAGCCAACCGCCGAGGGTGGTAGCGTGGTGGTCTACTTTGATGGAGCGGAAGTAGCGAGTGGTGTCGTGCCAGCTGGATACAGCAATTCCTTCAATATTCATCTTGGCGAGGATCCCCACGATGGTGGTGGTTCGGCAGCTGAGCAGCTGATTGGCAATATCGATGAAGTGCTCATGCTGGGGCGTGCTTTGTCGGCTAGCGACATTGCTACGCTCGCAAGTGGCACCGCTGTGTCCAACGTAGTTACACCGCTGGCCTCGGAGCGGGCTGTGTACTACAGCTTCGAAGGCGACTCGGGACCAACCGCCACGGATATGTTCACGCTGGATGGTTCCCAGAATGGCATCGGTCATGAATTGGCCATGGTAGACACGACTGCCGATAACGCAATGCTCGGTAGTTCGTCGTTTGCAACGCAAGACCCTCGGGTCGATAACCCCGACGTACTTCACAGTGTGATCGAAACCGAGCCAATCGGACTAATGGGCTCCGAGTTCACTTTCTCGGTAGTTATCAATCCACTGGCGGCTGGGTATTCGGGTAATCAGTACTCCCGAGTGCTCAGTACTTACGGTGGTGGTGGATCGACCTCGGGGCGGTTCATTATGGACTTCAATCTGAGTGCAGCAGATGGTAGCGATGCCATTCGTTTGTTCTTGCCCGATGGCACTCGGCTCAACAGTACTATTGTGCCGCAGGTGGGAGTCAACCAAACCTTGACAGCCGTTTACGACGATGGTGTGGTAACCATGTATCTCGATGGAGTCGAAATCGCCACGACCACGGTCGACGCGACGGCCATGGACTTTGGTGACCATGTATTGCGTGTGGGGGAAGACAACGCCGGTGGAGTGAACGAGAATTTCATCGGAAACATCGACGATGTGCTCGTGCTGCGTCGCGCTCTTTCTGGTGAGCAGGTTACTCAGTTGGCATCAAGCGGCGCAGCAGCCTTGCTGGCTGGTTTGCCCGAGCCCCTTCTCAAGGGTGACTACAACGACGACGGAATCGTGGACTTGGCTGACTACACGATATGGCGCGACAATCTGGGCTCGTCAGTCGAACTTCCTAACGATCTGACACCTGGTGTCGACGCAAGTGATTACGATGTATGGAAGCTTAACTTCGGACTCACTGGTCTTTCCGGTGCATCGATTGCCAGCGTGCAAGTGCCAGAGCCAGGTAGCGTGATGCTGCTTGCAGTTGGTGTGCTTGCAATGGCTTTGGTGCGCCGCCGTGGTTCAGCTAGCAAGAACTAGAGTCTTACTGCGAGTATGGAAAAGCATGGGGCCGTCCTTCGTGAAGGACGGCCCCTGTTTTATTGCGCCAAGCTGTATCAGCGGCTAATTGACGGACTTGAGGGTTTCGCCTTTGCGGAACCCAAGATCGGCCAGAAAGCGACTGTCGTCATTCAATCGCAGGTCGCCCTTCACCATGTTTTCGAGTAGTTCGACGGCTTTTAGGGCGAAGTGATGTTCGTCGAGTGTGATGCTGCTAATGCGACTGCTGAGGGTGCCAGTACCGCTTGCTCCACCAAAGCTAATGATAGAGAAGTCCTTGGGAATGCTCATGCCGCGTTGCAGCAGAGTAAGATAGATGGCTTCGGCGTCGGCATCCCAGGGATCGAAGGCCGCTGTGGGGCGACGATCGCCAGGCAGTGCCATCATTTTATCGAAAGCCACTTCGACCTCGTTGAGTCGCTGTGAATTGGGCGTTCCGGCTTCGGCAATCGATTGGTTGCCAATCCACACAAGCTCTTCCGGGAGACTTGCTCCGTGAGCTTCCAGGGTCTTTGCAAAGCTGTGGCGATAGCGCTCGGTCGAAGCACTGGCATGGCTGCCGATGAATGCGATACGACGATGGCCCTGTTCGAGTAGCACCTCAGCTGCTCTCTCGGCGACTGTCTCGTAGGGGATCTCAATGATCGGAGCCGTGATACCTGTAACACCACGGTGCAGTAGGACCACCGGAATGCCGTTTAACTGCAGTTGCCGAATTTGATGGGTAGGAACCGCACCGACCGTAGGAGGCGAAAGTGCAACGCCTGCAACGCGTTTGTCGATCAACTGCAGGATGATATCGCCTTGTCGGCGAACATCGTTGCCAGTGGTGCAGAAGATGGTCTGCCGCATCAGGTCGCTAGCAGCTTGTTCGAAGTGTTGAACAAGCGCTGGGTAGTGGCCTGTCTTTAGTTCCGGAAGTACTACCGTGAAGACACTGAGAGCTTGGGGAGTCGCTGATACAGTCGGAGGGACGGTGGGGCGTGAGGCCGCCGACGGCATTGGCCGTGGAGGGGCGAGTGCGCTGCTTTGCAGTACCAGCGTTCCTTTGCCTGGAATGCGTTCTACGAGACCGTCGGTTTCGAGTTCAGCAATCGCTTGACGAACAGTACTACGGGAGATCTCGAATCGTTTCGCCAGCACAGGCTCCGATGGGAGGAAGTCGCCTTTACTCAGCGTGCCAGTCGCGATCTGATCCGATATCAGATCGCGCAGCTTGGCGTACTTGGTCGTTCGCGTCGTATCCCGAAATGTGTTCGCACCCATCTAATCACCGCCGATCCTATGATTATGCCCGCAGGGGTTGCTTTGGACAGCCTGTTCGTACAATATACCATATTAATTCGGCGGTGCATGGCAGGCAAGTGGTCGGCTAGCGAGTGTCGTACTTCCGAGGCTTGTTTCCCTAGGGCTTGTGTAGGGTTTCATACAGGAGAGTACAGCCTGTATGGACAAGTGTGGTTTTAGCTGTTAGGGTGGTGCTCTACGACTGGCGAAACTCGCGAATCGCGTTTACCAAGGCGTTCTTGATGAATACCACATCAGCGCCCTGGAAAACGAGCTTGGCACCTGCCTCGGACATTTGCCTAGCGTGTTCAGGGCCTCTAGTCGTAATTGCCCAGTTCTTGCCGGCATTCTGGGCGGCTTCCACCACACGGCGCTGTGCTTCGGCAACCATCGGATGGTCCATTTGCCCGGGGTAACCCAGGCGGACCGACAGATCCGCTGGGCCGAGCATTAACATGTCGACACCATCGACCTTAGCAATGTCATGGGCAAGTTCCACGGTTTGGATGTCTTCGATTTGAATGATCACAAACGTGTTTGCATTGGCCCACTCAAGATACTCCGTCATCGGTCGACCCATAAAGTTGCTGTCGACATTCGATCCATCAAACCCACGAGAACCAAGAGGAGCAAACTTGGCCCAGCGAACCACTTCTTCCGCTTCGGCCACCGAAGTGCAGCCTGGGTACATGATGCCGTGAGCACCTACTTCAAGCAGGCGGGCCATGCGAGCGAACTCACCGCGGCCAGGGCGAACAATCACATCGGTTTGACCACCCGCGCGAGTCGCACGAATCAGCTCAGAGATATGAACTCCATTTTCACTATGATGTTCCAGGTCGAGCCAGATTGCATCGTAGTCAAGCGAGGCAGTCATCTCGAACAGGGAGGGGTCATGAAGATGCAGCGTAACGCCACATGCAGTTTCATTGTTGCGGATTCGTTCGAGAACTTTACTTTCGTGCACGGGTGATTCCTTATGTGCTCACGGCTGATGACGAACTACTGCTTAAGGAGCAATAGCTACAACTAACATTAACCAAGCTTTCACTTGACGCCAAGACGCAATCAGAGCGAATCGTTGTATCTATTTTCTGATTGTGGTTTACAACTAGGTCATGCGCAGACTTCACGTTCGATGGGTAAGTGTTTAGAGTGCTAGTCGGTAAACTGTACAAGTGGATTATTGGCTGTATAGCGCACACCGTAGGTGCAATTCAGCTTTGTGGCAACCAACACAATTCCAATTGCAATGGATAGTTATTATGGAGCTAAGTACCGTAGGGGTGATTGGCCTCGGCCTGTTAGGTCGCGGTATTTGTGCCGCTTTGGTGGGACGAGGTTTGCACGTTGTAGCCGTCGGTTTGACCGATGCGGAAGTCGATGCTGCCAGGGCGGAAGTGTTGCAAGGCATTCACGAAATGCAAGCCGAGGGAGTGATCGGTCCGGTCGACGACGAGACCATCCTTGCTTGCTTTCATGGCAGTTGTTCTATCGAGTCAGTAGCGGAGTGCGATTTTGTCATTGAAAGCGTGACCGAAGATCTAGCGATCAAACAAGAAGTCATGCAACAAGTGGAGGCCGTGGTCTCGCATGACACTCCGGTGGTCACCAATACGTCGGCGATTCCAATCGAGTTGCTTCAGTCGAAGTGCAAGAACCCCGAGCGAATTATGGGTATGCACTGGGCGGAGCCAGCCTATGCGACGCGGTTCTTGGAATTGATCCGCGGCGAAGCAACCGGAGACGATGCGTTTGAAAAAGCTGTATGGCTTGCTAATAAGTGCGAGAAGCAGGTAAGCGTTGTGCAGCGAGACGTGCCAGGCTTTATTGTAAACCGCATCGGTTATGCGATGTATCGCGAAGCAGCCTACTTGGTCGAAACCGGAGTGGCAGATCCCGAGACCATCGATCGGGCATGTCGCAATGCGATTGGTCTATGGGCTCCGTTCTGCGGGCCGTTTCGCTGGATCGATATCTCCGGAGGCCCAGCGTTATACGCGAAGGCGATGACGCCGGTGCTGCCGACGCTCAGCAGTAGTAAGGAACCGCCGGCGATGCTCACCGAAGCAGCGCGGGGTGACGCCGAATCGGATTCGGATCGGAAGGGCATTTATCAATGCACGCCCGAGGAGATTGAAGCCTGGTTGGAGCGGTTCAGGAAGCATGTTTGGGATACCTGGCGACAAGGCACCGAGAGTGGAGAGGACCAGTAAATGATTCCCCTGATTGATTCGCATCTTGATTTGGCGTGGAACGCGGTGTCGTTTGATCGCGACCTCACGGCCACAGCCGAGGCGATAAACGCTAGCGAAAGGCAATACACCGACTGTCAGGCGCGGGGCGGGGCTGTCGTAAGCTTTGAAGAAATGCGCCGTGGCGATTTGTGGCTCTGTTACGGAACATTGCTAGCTCGCAACAATGCGATGAAGAAGTATCCAGAGTCAGGTGCACTGCGGATCGATCTCGACCATCGCCAGTGGTGGGGGGCTTACTGTTCGGCACATGCCCAGTTGGCTTGGTATCGAAAAATGGTGTCGCTCGGGCATATCCGGATGATCAAAACGCGAGCGGACCTCGACGCTTACTGGAACGATCGGCAATCGCATCGCACCAAGGCACTCGGCATGGTGCTCGTAATGGAGGGGGCTGATCCGATCACCGATCGCGATGATCTGGTGGAATGGTATACCGCTGGGTTGCGGCAGGTAAATCTCGTGCACTACGGCACGAATCGTTATGCGGCCGGCACCGGGGCAGAGGGGGGCGTTACCCCCGAAGGTCGGCAGTTACTCCAGTGGTGTTCCGAGCTTGGCATGGCGCTCGACCTCACGCATCTGGCCGACCAGGCTTTCTTCGAAGCGTTGGATGCTTTCGACGGGCCGGTGCTCGCGAGTCACCAGAACGCCCGCTCGGTAGTGCCTGGCGGACGGCAGTTTACCGACGAGCAGCTGAAGCTTGTCATCGAACGACAAGGGGTCATCGGTGCGGCCTTTGACAATTGGATGCTAGTTGAAGGATGGAAGCTCGGGGTGACACCTCGCGAATCAGTAACGCTGGAGTCGGTAGCCAATCATATCGATCATATTTGTCAGTTGGCTGGCACGCACACCGCAATGGCGATCGGTACTGATCTCGATGGAGGTTTCGGCACCGAGCAATCGCCTTATGGTCTCGAGAGCATTGCCGACGTGCAGAACCTGGCGGAGGTGTTGGCCAATCGCAACTACTCCACTGAAGCCATCGAGGCGATCTTCCATGGCAACTGGTTGCGGTGGTTGCGAGCCAACTTGCCAGGCGAACCCTCGCAAGCGGCCGGCAACGAAGAGCAAACCCTCATGGAAGTGATCAGGGCCGACTCGCTCCCGAGGACCACCGAGCAGCCTCGCAAGTTAGTCGCGGTGATCGGGGCTGGTTCCATCGGTGAGCGGCATGCTCGTTGTTTTGCCAAGACCGGACGAGCTTCGATTGTGTTGTGCGACATCAACCGAGATCGCATGCAGGAGGTCGCCAGTCGGGTGGAGATTGCCTCGACGATCGACGACTTCTCTCGGCTTGCCGATTTGCCATTGGATGCAGCGGTGATCGCCACGCCGGCGCCGTACCATATACCCCAAGCCATCGAGCTACTGCAGCGGCGGGTGCCGGTGTTGATTGAGAAGCCGCTGAGCCTTACCACCGATGGCATTGCCGAGTTGGTGGAGCTAGCCGAAAAGCAAGCGGTGCCAACTGCGGTAGCCTATGTGTTGCGAGGCCATGCGGTATACGCAGCGGTAAAGGAGTGTGTACAGCGGGGCGAGATCGGCACGCCTGTCGAGTTGCTGCTGCAATCGGGCCAACACTTTCCGTTCTATCGCCCCGCGTATCGCGAAACCTACTACGCCAAGCGGGCATCCGGCGGGGGAGCGATTCAGGACGCACTCACGCATTTTGTGAATCTCGCAGAGTGGATCGTCGGACCGACCACCGCGATTCAGGCTGATGCGAGTCGATTGATGCTCGATGGCGTCGACGTGGAAGACACCGTGCATGTGCTCGCTCGGCATGGGCAGGTGATGTCGAGTCTCACGCTTAATCAGCATCAACCAGCCAACGAAACCAGCCTCTCGGTGATCGGAACCACTGGCATGGTGCGAGGCGAGGTGCATAGCAACTCAATCCACCTCGTGCATCGCCCTGACGAACCTTGGCAAGTCACGAAGTTCCCTGAGTTGGAACGCGATCATCTGTTTGTGAAGCAAGCTGACTCTTTCCTCGATCAGATCGAATTGGGAACACCTGCGGTCTGCTCGCTACTCGAAGCGGTGAGCACACTCAAAACCCAAATGGCGATCCTGCAGGCGGCCGATCATACAAGCTGGACCTCAGTGACACCTGGTAAACCCCGGGGGGCTGCTGAAATGCTGCTGTCCGAAGGTTAGGTGTTCGAAGGTTGTTTGCTACCCAGTCGCTACCCTCCAGAGATGTTTGTAACTGCTCGATGAACGATCTTGTGACTCTACCTTCCCTGGCATCTATCACGTCCATCGATGTGTCGATTGTGGTGGTCTATCTGCTGGCCATGCTCGGCATCGGTATCTATTACTCGCTGAGAATGAATAACTCCGACGACTACCTTTTGGGTGGGCGTCGGATGGCCAGCACCTCGGTAGGCATGTCGTTGTTTGCATCGATGCTCAGCACCATCTCGTTTCTCGGCTGGCCGGGCGAGATCATCCGCCATGGCCCGACGATCCTATCGCAGGTAATCGCTTACCCCATCGTGTTTGTGGTCGTGGGGTGGTTTCTGATACCACGCATCATGCGGTATCCGGTAACGAGTGCGTATGAAATACTCGAACTGAAGCTCGGCAAATCGGCCCGGTATTTGGCCTCCTGTATGTTTGTGCTGCTCCGTACGCTATGGATGGCTGTGGTGGTGTATGCCACGATTCACAAGGTGATTGTCCCAGTGTTCGATTTGCCTGCCAGTTCTACTCCTTGGTTGTGTGCAGTGCTCGGCGTGGTGACGGTGGTGTACTCCGTGCTGGGGGGACTTCGCGCGGTGGTGATGACCGATGTCATTCAAACACTCATTCTGCTAATGGGGGCAGTGGTATCGCTGGTTATCATTTCGTACAACCTCGGGGGATTGAGCGAGATCTTTCCCACGTCGTGGCCTGATCATTGGTCGGTATTCCGTGTGAACTTTCACTGGTCCGATCGCACGGTGCTCGGCTTCCTGCTGAACTTCATCTGCTGGTACATCGCAACGATGGGATCCGACCAAATGGCGATTCAGCGTTTTCTGGCGACTCCTACCGAAGTCACCGCTCGCCGAGTGCTGCGAACCTCGCTTTGTATCGATGGGCTCGTGTTCTGTTTCATGGGCTTGGTCGGACTGGCTTTGATGAGTTGGTTTACAAGTAATCCGAGTTGGCTTGCCGATGGCGAAAGCGTGTTCGAAACGCCCGATCGACTGTTTCCGCGATTTATCACCATTGGCTTGCCGGTCGGGCTCACTGGGATCGTAGTCGCCGGGTTGATGTCGGCTGCGATGTCGAGTCTGTCGTCAGGAGTCAACTCGACCGCTGCGGTGATTTCGACTGATTGGATGCAAGGCATCCTGGGATGGAAGTTGGCTCCCACCCAACAATTGGTGGCCGCAAGAGTATCGTCGGCTGTCATGGGGGCAGTCGTCGTGTTGCTATCGACCTTTATGCAGTACATCG
Organism: Aeoliella mucimassa; assembly: GCF_007748035.1. Taxonomy (NCBI): domain Bacteria; kingdom Pseudomonadati; phylum Planctomycetota; class Planctomycetia; order Pirellulales; family Lacipirellulaceae; genus Aeoliella; species Aeoliella mucimassa. Next base: position 3,754,305 of record NZ_CP036278.1, on the reverse strand, counting down.
AAGGCAATCTCTTTGAGCTGACCGTGCGGGTGGCGAACCTGATGACGGGGCCGCTCTTTGTGTTGTTCTTCATGACGATGTTCGTACCAAGGGCTAGCGCAGCTACTGCCATCGCGGCTGCGTTAACCGCGATGGGCGTGGCCGCTTCCATTTCGTTTTCTCAGAAACTCGATATCCCATTGCTCGAAGACATTAGTTTCTTGTGGATGCTCCCTGTCTCTTTAGCGATTGGTATCGTTGTTGGCGCTGTGTTGAGTCTGGTATTTCCTGCGTTACCCACCGCAGTGTCGGACGAACCATAGAGAGAGTTATTATGCAAGCAATTTCAAGCGAAAGCACCGCCAAGCTGTGCGACGTCGGCCCCTACGCCGAGTTGGCTGCGAAGCCATGCACATGGCCACAGGTGTTGGAATACGATCGACTGGCAACGCCGTATTTGGCGATTGATGGAGCGATGGTGCTGCAGAATATTCGTCGCTTGAGCGAATACTGCCAGTCAAAGGGAGTGAAGTTCCGACCTCATACAAAGACGCATAAGTCGCGCGTGTTGGCGCAGTTTCAATGCGATGCGGGAGCGATTGGACTTACGGTCGCGAAAGCTGGTGAGTTCGAGACATTCGCTAGCAGCGAGATCGATCGCTTAATCGCATATCCCGCGATTTCGCCTGGCGCGCGTCGCATTGCTGGCGATCCGCAGCAATCGGCCAGCGGCCTGTTCACGGTCGACTCGCAGCAAGCGGTCGAGTGCCTCATCGAAGCGTCTAGTAGTGCGAAGTTGCCGCTGCGGGTGCTGGTTGACGCGGATGTCGGTATGGGCCGCACCGGTGTTTCGACGCCTGCCGAAAGCCTGGCTTTGGCCGAGCAAGTCGACCGAGCGACCAATCTGCACTTGGCCGGATTGTTTGTATATCCAGGGCATGTGTGGGCACCGCCGGGTGAGCAGCAGCAGCCGCTTGAGGTGGTTGCGGACATCATCGACAGTCACCTGCAATTGTGGGCCAGTAAGGGATTCGCAGCCGAAATCGTATCTGCTGGTTCGACTCCCACTGCCTACCAGTCGCATCTAGTGAAGTCGGTCACTGAAATCCGCTCGGGCACTTATGTGTACAACGACATGAATACCGTGCGGGGCGGCTTCTGTGAATTCAATTCGTGTGCGGCCCGCGTGATAGCCACGGTGGTTAGCACTGCGGTGCCAGGCCAAGTGGTGCTCGACTCCGGCAGTAAGGCGCTAGCGATCGATCGCTGCATTCCTGCTCCCGATTCCGGACATGGCTTCCTGCCCGACTATCCCCAAGCGGTGATCACTGCACTGAGCGAAGAGCACGCGCAGGTCGCCATCGGTGAGTGCGATCGCGCGCCGAAGCTTGGCGAGCGCGTTCAGATCGTGCCCAATCATATTTGCCCTGTCATCAACCTTACCAATGAAGCGTGGTGGTTTGGCAGCGAACAATCTCCCATTGAACTACCCATCGACGCGAGAGGAAAATCACGATGAGTTCCCTATCTACTGCCACGAGTGCGGCTTCGTCGGCAACTGCTAGCCGGTCGCAGCAGCTATTAGAACGCAATAAACAATGGATCCCCGGCGGCATGGCCTCGGTCAACCGGGCAACGTCGCCTGCTATCGCTTTTGCCAAAGCAAGTGGTGCGTACATGTGGGATGTCGATGGCAAAAAATACATCGATTACCATGCTGGATTCGCACCTTACATCCTTGGCCATAGCGACCCCGACGTAAACGCGGCGGTCGTTGCTGCCATGGAGCAAGGGCTCAGCAATTATGGCTCCGGTCCGACCGAGCAGGAAGGCACCCTGGCCGAGCTGTTTCTGAAGTGCGTTCCAACGATGGAGCGAGTTCAGTTCTATAATTCTGGGTCCGAAGCCACTGCGCAGTCCATTCGTGTCGCCCGCGCGTTTACTGGTCGCGATCACGTGATCTTGATGCAAGGTGGTTATAACGGCAATCAAAACGTAGTGGCGATTAACTTGATGGACTCGGTCGAGGCTCTCGGCGGCAAACCCGTCGTGGGGGGCGAGTATCCCAAGTGCCCGATGACGGCCGGCATTCCTCAAGCCGAACTCGATTTGTTGCATCCAGTGGAGTACAACGATCTCGAAGCAGTCGAGGCGATGGTCAAGAAATACGCGATCGCCGCGTTGGTGATGGAGCCGGTGTTGCAGAACGTGGGGGTCATTCCTCCCGCTCCTGGGTATCTTGAGGGGCTGCGTCAGCTTGCCGACCAGTACGGTTTTGTGTTGGTGTTTGACGAAGTGAAAACCGGCTTCCGCGCTTCGCTCGGCGGCTACCAGGAAGTGGCCGGTGTCACGCCCGACTTGTCGACGTTTGGCAAAGCAATGGCCAACGGCTATCCAATTGCCGCCCTCGCTGGTAAGGCCGAATTGCTGGAGCTGGCAGTCGACCCCGATCCCAATCGCCGAGTATTGGTGGCTGGCACTTACAACGCGCATCCGATTCCGGTTACTGCGTCGCTGGCTTGTTTGAAGAAGCTCAGTGATCCTTCGTTGCAGCTGTACGCTCAGCTCGACCAACAGACCGAGACCCTGGTCTCCGGTATGCGCGACATCTTCAGTCGCCAAGGGGTTGAAGCCCAAGTTGTCCGTCAGGGGAGTGCCCACGTAGCGTACTTTGGCAGCCAGGCTCCGACCAATTGGTGGGAGTTGATTACGTCGCACGATTTTGCTTTTGATGCCAAGTACCGCCAGGCGTTGATCGAGCGTGGAATCTACCACTTCCCCAAACCAACCAAGCAAGGCAGCGTGAGCGCCGCGCATACTTCGACCGATATCGCCAATACCCTCGATGTGATCGATCAGGTGGTGCAATCGCTCGTTGAGCATGGAGAGTAAGTATGATTGTCGACGTCCATTCGCACGCGTGGGACATGGCTCAACATCTCACGCCCGACTTTATCAAGCAAGCAGCACGCGCCCGCGGGGGAGATACTCCCGAACTAACCACCGAGTTGGAGCACTATCGCGCGAGCCTGCCGGAAAACGAGCAGGTAACCACGATCGTATTCGGTGGCAAAGCCCGGCTCAGCGGCGTGTGGGTCGACGACGACTATGTCGCCAGCTATGTCGCCCAAGCTCCCTCGGAGCTTATCGGGTTCATGAGTCTCGACCTCGCCGAGCCGAACTGGGATCGTGAGCTTCGTCGAGGGCATCAGGAACTCGGGCTCCGCGGGGTGAAGCTCATGCCGATGTACGCAGGCTTCTCGCCCGACGATCCCGCCCTTGGTGCATTTTGGCAATACGTGCAAGAGCATCGCCTGCCAGTGCTCTTGCACACCGGCACAACGTTTGTCAGTCAGGCACCGATTCGCTATACGTTGCCTCAACTAATGGACGAAGTCGCCATTCGCTACCCGGAAGTGCAAGCCATCTTGGCCCACCTTGGCCATCCTTACGAAGGGGAGTGCATTGCTGTGATTCGCAAGCATCCCAACTTGTTTGCCGATATCAGTGCTCTTTACTATCGTCCTTGGCAACTGTTCCACAGCTTGATGCTGGTACAGGAATACGGGGTGTGGGATAAGCTGTTGTTCGGAACCGATTATCCCTTTGCGGGAGTGAAGGATACGATCGATGGATTGTATCGACTCAACGACATCACGGAAGGAACACAGTTGCCAAAACTATCCGTCGAGGCGATCGACGCGATGATCCACCGTGATTCACTCCAACTGCTCGGACTCAAGTAAGGCAATCCTATGTCGAAACCGACGGAACCCACTTCGCCATTCGATTTAGCGGGAAAGACTGCGTTGGTCACTGGAGGTAGCGGTTACCTGGGGCTCGCGTTCTGCAACAGCCTGGCGGCGGCCGGCGCTAGAGTAGTAGTCGGCAGTCGCAGTGAATCGCGAGCACAGCAAGTGGCCGACGCGTTGCAGAACCGATCAGGAGTCGAGCACCTAGGTGTCGCCCTCGATTATCGCGACGACCAGGCGATCGAGCAGGGATTTAGCGACGCAATCTCGCGCGCCGGCGCGATCGATGTGTTGGTGAACAATGGTCATATTCTCGACGCACGCGACTGGACCACTGTCGACGGACCCGGCTTCGACCAACAGATGCGAAACGCGACCGGCTACTTTTTGTTGGCGCGGTTGTTTCGCGATGCTGCGGTCGCGAAACAGATGCCAGGCAGCATCGTGATGCTCGGCTCGATGTACGGTCGCGTCGCTTCGTATCCCGAAGTCTACGACGGCATCGGCCCCGCTAGCTCGGTCGCCTACCAATGCCTGAAAGGGGGGGTCGCCCAGATGGTGCGACATCTCTCGGTGTACTGGGCCAAGGATCGCATTCGCGTGAACGCGTTGAGCCCTGGGCCGTTTCCTAATCCCGAGGGAGCCCCTGCGGAGCTAGTCGCCAGGCTCGAGCAGAAATCGCCGATGGGACGCATCGGTCGAGCCGAAGAGATTGGCGGTCCCTTGGTTTTTCTCTGTAGCGACGCGAGTTCGTACGTCACGGGGCATAATCTTATGGTCGATGGAGGTTGGACCGCATGGTAGAGCAACGTCGGCTGACAGACAAAACTCGGGCGGTATTCGAAGAGAATACGCAACTACTCCGTGAGGCCTGTCACGACTATCTACCTAGCACCTGCTTCGACTTCCACGCCCACCTGTACTATCGCGATCATGGGAGCAGCTCTCTGCCTGACCATCTCGGCAATCGTGATAGTTGGGTTGGAATCGAACATTGGCAGGCATCGCTCGACGAATGGATGGGGGAGTGCTCGCCAACCGCGGGATTGTTTTTCGCCTATCCAAAGCGTGGGATCGACATCGCCGCAGCCAACGATTTTGTGCTCTCCGAGGTCGCAAACTCCCGCGAGTCCAAGGCCTTGTTACTCGTGACGCCTAGCGACGAACGAAGAGAAGTTGAGTCGCAGATCGTCGAGCATCCGCAGTACGTGTCCGGCTTCAAAGTCTATCACTGCTATGCGGAGCGTCCGCAAACTCAAGAGGCCGAGGTGGGGGAGTTCTTGCCGGAGTGGTGTTGGGAGCTTGCCGACGCTTATAAGTTGGTGATCATGCTGCACCTGGTCAAGCAGCATGCCTTGGCCGATCGCGGAAACCAGGCGTACTTGTTGGAACACTCCGCCCGCTATCCCAACGCCCGGCTGGTGCTCGCCCATGCTGGGCGTGGATTTTGCAGCGACCACACCGTGCGTGGCGTCGCAGCACTTCGGGCGCTAACCAACGTTTACTTCGATACCTCCGTGATATGCGAAGCCCCGGCGTTCGATGCCATCCTGACTGAGTTCGGCCCAGAACACTTGTTGTTCGGTAGCGACTTCCCGGTGAGCGAGATGCTCGGTCGAGCGGTGAGCGTCGGCGACCGTTTCATTTGGCTGGACGAAACCGCGATTCAGCATTGCTCTGCAGGCGACGTGCACCCAACGCTTGTGGGAATCGAATCGCTAAAAGCACTGGTCACTGCGTTTCATCGCGCTGGACTGAGCAAGCATGAAGTGGAACTGGTGATGCAAGGTAACGCCCGCAGGTTGCTGGGGCTCGATGTGTCGTCGCCTACCGCTACGCACGATCTTTACCAGCACGCGAAGCAGTTGATTCCAGGCGGGACGCAACTGCTCAGCAAACGACCCGAGATGTTTGCTCCCAACGCCTGGCCGGCCTATTATCGTCAGGCTCAAGGATGCGAAGTGGTCGACCTCGGCGGTCGTAAATTTCTCGACTTCAGTACTTCTGGCATTGGTGCGTGCTTGTTGGGATTCGCCGATCCCGAGGTGAATGCAGCGGTGATCAACCGGGTGCGGCGGGGATCGATGTGTTCGCAGAATGCGCCTGAAGAAGTGGAACTTGCCGAACGACTGCTTGCGATCCATCCATGGGCCGAGCGGGCGCGGTTCACTCGCACCGGCGGCGAGGCAAACGCGGTGGCGATTCGTGTCGCCCGCGCATCTACCGGACGCGACCTCGTCGCGTTTTGTGGATACCACGGGTGGAGCGATTGGTACCTGGCGACCAACTTGCCAACCTCCGAGGGGAGTCAAAGCGACCGGTTGCAGCAGCATCTGTTGCCAGGGCTGGAACCGAGCGGGGTGCCAATCGGGCTGGCAGGCACCGTGGTGCCATTCGGGTACAATCAGTTGGAGGAGCTTCGGCAGATCGTCTCAACCAAAGGCGACCGCCTGGCCGCGGTGATCATGGAGCCTTTCCGCTACACCGAGCCGGAAGCAGGATTCCTATCAGGTGTGCGGACACTTTGCGACGAGTGCGGGGCTGTGCTGATATTCGACGAAATCACCAGCGGCTGGCGGTTCAACCTTGGTGGTTTCCATTTGCAAGCCGGCATCACGCCCGACATGGCGGTGTTCGCCAAGTCGATGAGCAATGGCTTTCCGATGGCTGCCATCATCGGCACGCAGGGCGTGATGGAAGCGTTTCAGCAGACGTTTATCTCGAGCACTTATTGGACCGAAGCCATTGGTCCAACCGCCGCGCTAGCGACCATCACCAAGCTGGAGCAACAGCAGGTCCACCAGCAGTTGGCCCACGTGGGGCGTGAGTTTCGTGGTCGGCTGTTGGAGCTTGCTGACCGCTACGAGTTGCCGCTACGCATCAGCGGCCGAGACGCCCTGCAGCACTTGAGTCTTGAGTGCGAACAAGCCGCGGCGGTGGGAACGCTGTTTACCGTCGAAATGCTCAAACGCGGAGTGCTAGCGGGCGCGGGGTTCTATCCCACCTTGGCCCACCGCGAGGAGCATGTCGAGCAGTTCATGCAGCAAGCCAACGATGCATTAAGCCAGGTAGCCGAGGCCTTGCGGCAAGGCGACGTCGAGCAGCGATTACCAGGAGGACCGCGGCAAACGGGGTTCGCACGGCTGGTGAGTTAGTGCGCAAATAACATGCCTGCAGCAGGCGTGAGGAGTTGGAAGAACGCACCAGGGTCGCCGCCTGTGCTTAAATTAACGTTTGTCGTCGTTCGACATGCGAATCTGAATGCGTAGCAGGGCGTGCGCCGCACTCACGCGCAAGTCGTCGTGGTCGGCCGCCAGGTATTTGAGCAACCGCTCGCGATCTTCCGGGGAACCAAGCTCGGCCAGCGTGTCGGAGAGAATCTTGGCGACTTCTTGCGACTGATCGGCACCTTGCTTCAAGGCGGTGCTGAACTTCTGAATGCTGGCCTCTTTGCCCGCTTCGATGTCGTCGTCGACTCCAAACAAGCGTGCCACTTTCCAGGCGGTAGCCATGTTGCGGGCGCCGGCCATTTTCTCGAGTTCGGTTTTGAGTTCCTGTTCGGCCGATCGCACGCCGGCGTCGATGATGATGTCGCGGACCATCGGCGACTCGTTCGATAGGCTCCACAAGGCGTAAGCCGAGCGGAGCTTTGTGATCTGGTCGTCGCTCAGCATCAGCGAGGCAAGTTGCTCCTGCAGTTGCTCGCGATTGCCGTTATCGCGCTGAACGACCGCGAGCCAAAGTCCGAACGCGTGCTCATCAGTGCCTGCTTCGCGAGTGATGGCGAGGATGCCCTGCAGTTCGCTCTCGGGCAATTGAATGTTGAGCTTCGCCAGGGTTTCGACCGCGTGCAGATGATCGGTCGCTGAGGCATCTTTGGCCACGCTTAGGATCTTGTGTTCAAAGATGTCGCGAGCCTGCGCGGAGTCGGCCATGCGATAGGCTAACCGCCAGGCGCCGATTCGCTCGGGGCTTTTCTGTCCGTTTTCTTCGAGCTCACGACTCACGGTGGCTTCGAGCGAATCGCTCTGCCCGAGGTCGAGCAGGAACTCGGCCGCATGCACGCGGACCCAGAACTTCTCGGCTTTCAGCCCCGTTTGCAGGGCCTTGATCGCCAGGTCTTGGATTTCGGCCGCCGTCCGGAGTAGTTGCTGCGAGGGCTCGGCCGCTGAGCAAATGGAACCGAGCGAGCAGAGGAACAAACTCAGAAAAACCGCACGTTTGACTCCGGGCATGGAGTGCCTCCTTCGAGTTGATGCGCGCCAGGCAGTGGGGCGTGAAAACGCATTGTGGACGAACAGCCTGTATGTGTCAATTTCGCCTGATCAGGACACGACTAGTTCCCCTTGAGCGAGCGAGAAGTTTCACGAAATGTTCGAGAAATACAATTTAGTCGACCAGTTCGTCCGGCCGGAGGTTTTTCCTGCTTTTGGGTTGAATCTCATGAAACGAACAGGTAGCGTACAGGCTGTATGGACATGGCGGAGCAGTAGTGTTCCACCTATATCCTGTCGCTACATTGGATGGTCTACAAAGGGTTCTTCATGGCTGCTTTGAGGTTGTTTCTGTTGCTGATTGTTGGCTCGTCGATCGCCCATCAAGTGTATGCCGAGGTGGTGCTGTTCGCCGACGATGCTCAGGTGAGCGAGCGAAACTCGCTGAAGCGGGTCGTCGAGCCAGCCGAGAAACTCCCGGAGCCGGTCATCCGTGGAGATCAACGTTGGGAGCAGAATCCCTACGCGTATGGTTCGTTCGCGTACGACGAAGCAGAGCAGACCTACAAGGGGTGGTACCAGTCCCTCAACGGCGGCGTCAGCATTCGCACTCCAGTGCTATACAACCTGAGCAAGGATGGCCGTGAATGGGTGCGTCCGCAACTCGGTTTAGTCGAATTCGAAGGTAACAAGGACAACAATATTGTGATGCCGCTGCAGCGTCTCTGCAGCCCATCGGTCATCAAGGTACCGGAGGAAGTCGGCGGCGAGCATCCTTATCGGATGGCTTTCTGGGACATTCGCAACGGCTCGACCTACGACGGCGGAGGCGGCACCTACACCGCCATCTCGAAGGATGGAGTGCACTGGCAGGAAGACTGCGAGTCCCCCCGGCTTGTCGCGGAGAAACGCAACGACTCGGCGAGCGACGTGCTCGACTTGATGTACGACGCGGAGCTGCAGAAGTACGTCGTGCACGCGAAGTGCTGGAAATGGCAAGGCGAGAAGGCGCTGTATCGGTTGATTTGCCGAAGTGAAAGCACCGACTTCCGCGAGTGGTCGACTCCCGAAGTGGTGTTCGATCCCCGAGCGGAGGATGAGTCGCAACCGCAAACGTATGGCATGCCGGTTTTCAAGTACGAAGGTCAGTACTTCGGGCTGCTGCGTATCTATCACAAGCCAGGCAACGAAACGATCGAGATCGAACTCGCACACAGTCGCGACGATAAGATCTGGCACCGCATCGCCCCTGGTACTGCGTTCTTGCCGGTCGGGGAGAAAGACACATGGGATGATGGAATGGTGTTTGCCGCCCCGCCGGTGGTGCGGGACGAGCAAATGGATTTCTTCTACGGCGGGTGGGATGGCCCTCACAACGTCGGCGGCCGCAAGGCCAACATCGGCCTGGCAACTTCGACGGTGGGGCGGCTGGTAGCCCTCACCCCAGAAGGTAATTCGGGCGCGGTGATTACGCAGCTTGCCGCTGGCGAGCATCAGCCCTTCTCGCTAAATGTCGACACCAAGCAAGGCACGGTGCGGGCGGCGTTGCTCGACGAAACTGGTGCCGAGGTCCCTGGCTACGGACTCGAAGACTCCCCCATCGTGCAAGGCGACCACGCGAACTACGTGCTTCGTTGGAATGGGACCGCGATCAATGCTCCGCTGCCCGACAAGGTGTTCCTCAAAGTCGAACTCTCGGGCGACGCTTGCTTGTACGAGATTCGCTACTAGCGCGGTGGCTGCGGCTTACGAAAATCCTTGATGCGGTGCAGCGTCAGGTAGTTGGCGTCGTGGTAGTTGTGGGCTCCCCCTTGGCCGTCGTCGGTCGCGGTGCGAACCACCGCAAGTAGGTCGTCGCCGTCGAAGATCCAGTCGACGTATTGATAGCCGTGGGTCAAATCGTCGTCGTCAATCACTAGTTGCTCGGTGGTCCACTCCTTCAAGTCGGGCGAGCTGACCAGTGCCAGGCGATTGCGAATCGACGAAGCCGAGCGGGTGCCTGCCAGTTCGGTGGGAACTTCGTTCACGAGCGACCAGTAGCGGTTTGTTTCGGCATCGAAGCGAATCGTGAACTTCTTCGATCCGCCAGGCAGGTCGACAAAACCAGTCTCGGGATCAAAGGCCACTCGGGTGCCATCGTCCGACACGGTAACCATGGCGGCCTTGCCGACCACGCTGTTGCCGCCGGCAACGCGGAGCATGTTGACGAGCTTGCCATTCGGCGCGACCACCAGATTGCCTTCGAGCCAGCCTCGCATGTCGCCTTGGAGCCACTCCTTATTCACCGGCAAGTAATTCGAGAAGGTCCAACTTTCGCGATCCAGCAGATCGGCGTCGAGCGGGGCCGACATCACAAACGGTCGGTAGCGCTCGCCCCAGCGACTGCCGCCGCCGGCATCTTCGATCGCCCGCCAGATGCGTCCCTCGTGCACCACCAGCGGTTGGGGAGAGCAGTGATACTCCCCCTCGGCGAGCAGTCCCGTGGCTGCGTCGTCGGGGCTGGTCCACGTGGCTCCCTGGTCGCTGCTGCGGCGAATAATCAAGTTGCCGTGATGCGCCCAAGTGCCGATCAAGTACAAGTTGTCGCGGTGCCAGAACAACTGCGACCAGAATTGTCCCTCGATCGACGCGATGCGCTTCCAGGTTTCGCCGCGATCGGTGGAGCGAAACACCCGCGTGGTCGCGCACTTGTGCTCGTTCGACTTGGGCCCGAACTCGTCGTGCGAGGCCACCAGCGTGCCATCGGGCAGTTCGGCGATGCTCGGCGAGCCAACGTACCTCCCGGTGCTGGCTGGAATGTGATCGATCACCGTGCCCGGGGGGTCGGCGAGTGTCTCCAACCAAGGGAGGCAACAAATGCAGGCAGTGATCGCGACGAGAAGGATCGGACGAGTAGGTGTCATGATGGCTAAAGCTGAAAACGAGTTTGCGAGTGATTCACGCCGCCCAGCGAGGTACGCAGAGATTCGAGTTCGCAATTCGACTCCGCACGGTCACGCGTCAGGCGACTAGCGCATTGTGAACGCGGGACGTAGCGCGCCGCCACCCCCGGTGGTGGGTGTCGCGTACCGATGGCAGCGCGGTCGTGCGAATCGAACACGCGGCGTCGCACTTGTTTACGAGATGCCGAGCTTCCGCTGGATTTGTTCGAGCGGTACCCCTTTGGTCTCGGGCACGAGGAACTGTACCCACAGTAGTTGAAGCACCATCATGCCACAGAAGAACAGGAACACCCAACCCGGAGCGAACAGGGTGACCATCTTCGGAAAGAACAGCGTCAGTAGCGCGGCGAAAATCCAGTGCGTAAAGCTACCGAGCGCCTGTCCGGCTGCGCGATGTTGATTCGGGAAGATTTCAGAGATCAGTACCCAGATTACCGCTCCTTGACCCACGGCATGCGCGGCGATGAACGCAAAGATGCAGGCCGGCACGATGTTGTAAGTCTCGGTAAAGAAGGCCCACGAGCAGAGCCCAAGGCTGCCGATGTAGCCGACCGAACCAATGAGCAGCAGTGTTTTGCGTCCTAAGCGGTCGATGAGCCATAATCCGACGAACGTGAAGATGAAATTGGTGACGCCGATGCCAATCGACTTTAGGAGTGCCGACTGATTCGCCAGTCCGGCGGCTTCGAAAATGCGCGGGGCGAAGTACAGGATCGCGTTGATCCCCGAGAGTTGATTGAAGAATGCGACAAAAAACGCGAGCATGATCGGCACTCGCAGACGGGGAGTCCAGAAGCCGTGCGTCGATTTCTGTTCTTCGTTCGAGGCAATTTCGATCTCGCCAACCAACGCATCGATTTCTTCGGCCGATGCGTCCGAGTTCACGTGCTGGAGCACTTCGATCGCCAAGTCGCGTCGATGGCGTTTGGCGATCAACCATCGTGGGCTCTCAGGCAGGCCATAGCAAAGCACCGTATAAACAATGGCGGGCAGGGCCTCGGCCCCGAGCATCCACCGCCAGGCTTCGTCGCCGACGTGTTGGATCAACCAGTTCGACAAATAAGCCATCAGGATGCCGAACACGATATTGAACTGGAACATGCCAGCCAGACGCCCGCGCGACTCCGGCGGGGCGATTTCGGAGATATAAAGCGGGGCGGCCACGGTGGAGATGCCGACCCCTAACCCGCCGATAAAGCGGGCGACCATGAACGAGTAGAAATCGGTCGCCAGGCCCGACCAAACGGCCGACACGAAATAGAACACGCCGATCCAGAACAGCGTTTTGGTTCGTCCATAGCGGTCGGTGGGCCATCCCCCGACCAGCGAGCCGACCACGGTTCCCCACAGCGCCATGCTCATGGCCAGGCCATGCTCGAGGTCCGATAGTTCCCAGAGCGACTGAATCGTCTGCTCCGCGCCCGAGATCACAACGGTGTCGAAACCGAACAAAAAGCCAGCAAACGCGGCGGTAACCGAACTACGAATGAGCGTGGACGACGAACGCATTCCAGGTTGTCCAATCAATTGCTTGGAGAAGAGGGGCCAAAGCTGTTACCCGCACACCACGCGTTACGAGGATGACCACCTGTCGAACGAATGGCGACTTGCCGCTCCACATTCACCGCGAGCGAAAAGTAGGTGACCGCTATCGTATCCGGAATGAGTCGCCAAGCCAATCGGACAACCTACCAGCCAGATGGGGGGAGTTTTCGACGCGCGCGGCGGCAAAAGAAAGTTGGTGGAGTTAAGCAGTTTGTTGTGGTTTTTGGCCACCTGGTCGGGGATAATCAGGCAGTGAACAAATGGATATGCAGTGTGTGTCGGCGAGTGCCGCCGAAAAATAAAGCCCCCACCCCAAAACGAGTTTCCCGACTTATGACGAGAAGCCTGACGATAACACGAGCTGCACGCACGAGTTACGACTCGAGGACGCGACGTAAGAATTGCCCCCACCGATCGATTTTGGCCAAGTGGGGGCAAAACAAACGACTTGCTACCACCGCTCGCAGGGGGCTATCGACGTCGGCGACGTGCGCTGGTCGAGAGGGTTCCACCAAGTACCGCCAGCAGGGTGATTGCCAGCGTCGAAGGTTCCGGCACCGTGGCAACCAAGTCGCTGAGCGAACGACTGGCGTCGCCGGCCAAGTAGTACTGCTTGAACAGAGCGAAGTCGAATTGGTTGTTCCATCCGTCGCGATTCAAGTCGCCGCGGAAGTAGGCTTGCGAGGCAGGGAGGTCGCGAAGGTCGCTATAGAGGTCCGCGTTCAGCAGTTGCCAGTCGAGTGCGTCCAAGGTGCCATCGTCGTTGAGGTCGCCTGCCAGCAAATTAGGCAGCGCTGCCGGCAACCCGGTAGCGACCACCGTGGGGACCTTCGCGTTAACGTCGAGCAACCAGTCGCGAAGCTCGTCGCCCAATTGATCGACCATCTCGGTTTCGGTAGTTGCCAGGTTAGTGGTTTCGCCGAGATCGGTAGCCAGATCGTACAGCTCGAAGCTCTCGTCTTCGTAGTTGTAGAGGAGCTTCCACTGATGGCCATCGGCATCCTGACGGAGGATCGACTGCGGGCGTTGGTTGCGACCGCTATCGAGCAGGTAGCCGGGGAAATGCCAGAACAGCGAGTCGCGGGTGAGCGAAGCCGATTCGTCGGCGAAGATTGGCATCAGGTCTTCGCCATCTATCGGGGTGTCGGCCGGCAAGTCGGCACCTGCTACCGCTGCGAACGTGGGATAGTAGTCGATGGTCGAAACAGGAGTATGGTTCACGGTGCCGGTCGGTACGACGCCTGGTTGCGACACGATCAACGGAACCCGAATGCCCCCTTCGGAGTATTCCCCTTTTTGTCCTTTCAGCGGAGCGTTCTCGGTGGCACCTTCGCTACCGCCGTTGTCGGAAGTGAACACGATCAGCGTGTTGGCTGCCAGCATCTGGCCGGGATGGTTCGGATCGGCCGTGGTGTTGAGGTACTGCACAATGCGGCCGACTCCTTCATCGACCCCCTCGACCAGCGCGGCGTAATCGTCGTCGTTGTGGTACACCCCATCGGTTTTCGCGGCGTATTTGTCGACCAGTTCGGTCCGGCCTTGACCGTCGATCGGCGAGTGCGGTGCATGGTAGGCTACGTTCATGAAGAACGGCCCGGTCGTGTGATCGGCCATGAACGCCAGCGCGGCGTTGGTGGTCGCATCGGTCAGATGCTCGGCCGGCGACGCGTACGGATCAAGCTCGGGGCCGATGTTTGGGCTGGCAAACACCCCCGTTGTGTCGGCGAAGTAGGTCGAGCCTGGATTGCCAGTACCGTTGCCGCCGAAGTTGTAGTCGAAACCTTGGGCGAGCGGGCCATTGTTGTACGTGCTATCGGGATCGCCGACGTGATATTTGCCGAAGTGGGCGGTCGTGTAACCAGCGGTCTGCAAGGTTTCGGCCAGCGTGATGGCAGTGCCAGGGATCTGATCCGATCCGTCCGGCAACCCCTGCGATGGGGCGCGAAGCGGGACGGTCTCGCCTGCAGGGCGATCGAGGCTTCCCACAGCGAACACGTTGTTGGTCGCCCGCGGGGCGTATTGTCCCGTGAGCAGTGCCGCTCGCGTGGGGGCGCAGTTCGCCCCGGCCGAGTAGGCGTTGGTGAAGGCCATACCATTGGTGGCCAAGAGTTCGAGATTCGGCGTTTCGTAGAAATCGCTGGAGTAGCCGCCGGTGCCGGCCGCGACGCTGGTGTCGGTCCAGCCGAGGTCGTCGGCAAAGATGAACACGATGTTCGGCGTCGCTGCCAAGCTCGATGCAGCGAGCAAGCCGAGTGTGCAGAACGCTACCAGGGTAGCAATGTCGCGCAGCCGCATGGCGGTCCTTTCCCATCGCGAGGTGATAAAAACACACCGAGGACCGGCGAGCTGCCCAGAACGCCCATCCCCGGTGTGTTCGCAAAGCGGCGCTCCCGACTACTTACGGCGGGCAATGCCCACCAGCACAAACGCCGCCAATCCGCTGAGCATAATCGTCGATGGTTCGGGAACCGCGGTGTTGGTCACGTCGATGCTGATGTTATCGACTCCGTTGGTCCGCGTTTGGCGATGGTAGCCGGTAAGGTCGAGCCCATCGAAGGCGAATTGCGTGCCTGCAATCGTGCCGGAGACGGTCTCGGTGCCGTTGGTGAGCGACACAAAGGTATCGGTGCCATCGGAGGTGAACGTGGCAACCAGCGAAGCGCTGCCGCTGCCGGACTCGACCAGCGTGGTGTAATCGTCGCCGCCGGCGCCGATGCTGCTGTGCACTCCGTTGGCCGACGCAGCCTGATTGATCTGCTTGCCGATGAATACCATCTGCGAGTTGGTGGAATCGGTTAGGTTGATGCCGACTCCGCGGCCGAGCTGCGTTTCGTTGACGATCAGATCGAACGACAAGGTGAGTGTCGTGTCGGTATCCACCATGACCGTGTCGGCAAATGGCCGGCTATGCGTGATGATCTCCTGGTTGCCGCCGGCGAGTTGTTCGTCGGAGTTACCCATCATCAAAGCGACGCCAGACACCACTTCGAACTCGTTGACCGGATCGTTGACCGAAGTGGTGGCCCCCCATGCGTCGCCCCAGCCGACCCCGTCGTTCTGCCCGCCGATCACTCCGTCGGTGTAGCTATCGAAATCTTCGGTGATCACCGCAGCGTTGGTCGTGGTTGCCAGCAGCAACGGCAAGCAAAGTGCGCTGAGAACCAAGTGGTGTTTCCAAGTCATTAGTCTCTCCCAGGTGAAAAGTCAGGATGCCAGTGTTCGAACCGGTGCCATCTTCGTGGTTAGCGACTGCTCCGTCGCAACAGCAGCAAACCGATGCCGAGCAATGCCAGCGTCGAAGGTTCCGGCACCGCCGAACCCGTGCCGACGGCTGCCAGGCTGGCGGCCGACATGCCGAAGTTCTGCTTCCAGGCGGTGTAGTCGCCGGTGTCGACGATGCCGTTGTCGTTGCCAGGATTGGCCAGCACCGATTCGGAAGCGCCGAGGTTGTCGCGCCAAACGGTGTAGTCGGCGAGATTCACGGTGCCGTCGCCGTTGTAGTCGCCGATCAAATCGGTCGGAGCAGCAACGAACTCGATGTAGCCGGTCACAAACTGGTTGAGCGTAGCGTCGTGGTAGGTGAAGGTCAGGTCTTCCGACTCGTCGACCGTAGTGAGAATGTCGCCCAGCTCGATAGTGGTGCCATCGTCTTCGAGGGTCGAGCTACCAAACGCGTACGATTCGCCAATCAGATTAGCTCCCACGTCGGTGCCTTGGGCTTTTTCCCAGCCGGTGCCGGCGCTTGGGCCGGTGCCTGGCCCGGCGGGGAATCCATCGGCCGACTGGTCGTTGCCTTGGATACCGGCAAAGTTCACGTCGAGATTCCCGTCGGGGCTCGCGATGTTGTAAAGATCGATGGTGATGGGGCTGCCGGTCGGGTTGACGAGCGTCGCGTTGCCATCGGGATCGATCTGCAGGTTGATCACGCTCTCGGCGATTTGTGTGACGTCGATCACCAGGTTGTCGATGCCGTTGCCGGTGGTCGACTGGTGATAGCCATTCAAGCGAACCGCGTCGAAAGTGATTTGCTCGCCGACGAACGTGTGCAAAATGGTATCGGTTCCGTTGCTCAGCGCCACCGAGGTGTCGGCTCCATCGTACTGCAGCGTCGCGGTCAGCGAGAACGTGCCGGCGGTGCCGCTGCCGAAGTTGCTGTCGCCGATGTTGCTCGAAGCTGCCTCGACCCCCAGATCGAGCAGGCCAAGGCGTTCGTTCAGGGCCTTGCCGATGCTAAAAGCGACGTCTTCGCCGTTGACGAAGTTCATGGCAATCCCGCGGCCGATCTGCGTGTCGTTCGGGCCGATGATCACATCGAGGTCGATGGTCACGATGTTGCCAGTGTCGACCGTCACAGCCGAAGTCAGCCCGCGCTGTTGGTAGTTGACGATCTGGCCGCCACTGTTGCCGTTGTAGATGGCCTGGTTGCTGATCACTTCGAAGTACC
The DNA here is from genome assembly GCF_007748035.1 of Aeoliella mucimassa. Lineage (NCBI taxonomy): Bacteria > Pseudomonadati > Planctomycetota > Planctomycetia > Pirellulales > Lacipirellulaceae > Aeoliella > Aeoliella mucimassa. Next base: position 3,737,429 of record NZ_CP036278.1, on the reverse strand, counting down.
CGGTGGGATCGGCCGTGTCGCCGACGATCACTCCCCAAGGTTCGGAGAAACCAGTGCCGCCGTCGAGGCCTGCGACCACTCCATCGGCGTAGTCAAACATTTCTTCCACCACCACGACCGCTTGGGCCTGCTGGGCCATCGAGATACAAAGTACAGCGGCAAAGACTCCGGCAAAGCGACTCATGGAGCGATTCCTCCCGTTAACGGCGATGTGTTTGCGAATGCCGGCCACAAGGCCCACCATGGTGAGCATGCCGAGCAGGGCAAGGCTCGAGGGTTCGGGCACCGCGACCGACAGGAACGTGGCGAACGAGGCCCCGGTTTGCGTTTCGACAATGGTTTTGAACGCGACAAAGTCGAGCTCGTCGACTCGGCCATCGTTGTTGGTATCGCCGGCGTCAAAGCGGTCGGCCGCCGAGATGGCCGCCAGCGAGCTATAGAGATTCGCGTTGAGCACGAGCCAGTCCTGGTAGTCGACCGAGCCGTTGCGGTTGAAATCGCCAGGGCCGGCCGGGGTGACTCCCTGCAGGATGCTGACCACGGTTTCTTCATCGGCTTCGGTGTCGAAGTCGAGATCCTGGCCAACGATTTCGATGTTGCCACCAATGGCAGCGGTCACTCCGTCGACGGTGATCTTCGCAAGATGCTCGGTGACAAAATCGGCTGGACTTTCAAAGCTCTCGAACGTGGCGGTCGAGTCGCTGGAGAAGTTGATCGAGGCCCCGCTGGCAATCGGATTGCCGACGCCGGTCAGGCGGAGCGTTCCGGAATCGAGTTGCACGTTGAGGTCGATGCTCACAAACATCGACTCAAAGTAGCCACCGTTGATGAGGAGCGATTCGGTATAAGTCGCGTCGCCGTCGCCGCGGAGTCCACCACCATCTTCGAACTCGCCGAGAAACGGGTCGAAGCGGGCGAACTTCACCGAGCCTTGCGTGACCGTGATCGACAGCGGCCCTCCGGCGGTCAGCGAGTCGAGCGTGACGAACGTCATGGCGTCGAGCGCGGTGTCGCCATCGTAGTCGTAGTCGGTTTGCAGCAGCACGTCCGCGAACGGGCTGTTCACGACAAAGCTGTTTACCAATCCATCGGGGTTGATGATCATGGTGCCGCTGCTGGGGGGGACTTCAATCTGCCCCCCCGGGGTGGGATTCCAGTTAGCGGGGTCCGTAAACGAAATGCCATCGCCGAAGCCGGTCCAGTTGGCCGTGGTCTGGGCATTGGAGCTGCTGCACGCCAGAAGGCTTACCCCCAACGCGATAGTCCAAATGATTCGCGTCATCTTGTTATCCTTAGCTGTAAGGAGTTGGCAGATAGTGATTTACGCCGCCTGATGAGGTTGCGGTTCTCCCCGACCTGTGTTGGTAACCGCGGTCGTGCAGTCGTTTCGCAGTCGCTGCGCCAAGCCCGATGCACACCCAATAAAATGGCGAGCAACGCGGCTCTGTCATGCGAAATCGAAAAATCGGGAAAAACTTGCCAGGCGGGGGACGACTATTTCGCGGTTTCACGTATCAGCACACTTTTTTATGACAACCATCTGCCCGTCATCCGTTTGAATAGGTGGACCACCTACAATTTGCCGGCGGAACCACCCCCTGCGATGGAGTCGTGTATGGAGTCGAACGAGGATAAGACAGCAACCTTTGTCCGTTTGCTTCGAGCGAACGACCGGCGGTTGTCTACCTACGTGCATGCGTCGGTACCTTCGTGGGCCGATGCGGAAGACATCCTGCAGGAGACCAGCGTTCGGCTCTGGGAGCAGTTCGACCGCTTCGAACTCGGCACCAACTTCGGCGCGTGGGCGTGCACCATCGCGCGGTACGTGATCATGTCGCACCGCGAAAAGAAATCGCGCGACAAGTTGCACTTCAGCCAGGAAGTGCTCGATTTGATCGACGAGCAAATCGACAAATCGCTCGCTGAGTACGACGTGCGGCTCGAAGCTTTACCGAAATGTATTGATGAGTTGAGCGAGGGCAATCGTCAGTTGCTCGCGCTCTGTTACGATAGCGACATGAAAATCAAGGAAGTGGCCGATCTGCTGAATCGCACGGCCAATGCCACGTACCTGGCCGTTTCGCGGGTCAGGCAATGGCTTTATTCGTGCATCGAACGCCGTGTCGGTGGCCAACAGTCAGGTTAGGGATATCGCAGGCTAGGCATATGGAATCGAATCAACACAACCCGGCCGCTGGAAACTCCGACGAGCGCATGCTCGATTTGGCGCTCCGCGGCCAGCTCGAAGAGCTTTCGCCCGAAGAATTCGCCGCGCTCGAAGAGAAGCTCCGCACCGATCCGCAGGCCCTGGCCAGCTACGTAAAGCACGTGGCCGACACCGTGTCGATCGGTCAGTTGGTTTCGCCCGAAGGCAAGTTGGACCACGCCAACGAGGCCGCGACCATCGCCGGGGCAGGGGAGCGGCCGCACGAACTCCGCCCGCTGGGCCCCTCCGACCATCCCCGCGCCCGTTACATTGGTAGCATGCTGGCAGCCAGCCTGATTACCTTCCTGTTAAGCTGGGTTGCGTTTAAGGGAGCGGGCGACCCTCAGCCGATCACGCAGGCCGACCCGGGCGCGACCAATCCGACCGAATCGATTCGCGAGCTGGATTTTGTCGCGACCCTTACCGGCGCGGTCGACTGCCAGTGGGCCGGGTATCTAGAGGGTCCCAAGTATGGCGAACCGCTCGAATCGGGCCGCGAAGTAGCCCTGATCTCGGGGCTCGCTCAGCTGACGTTTGACGATGGGGCGAAGGTGGTGCTGCAGGGCCCCGCGACGTTTCGCGTCGAAGGTACCGGAGCAGCCAGTTTGACCGCGGGTAAAATGACCGCGCTGGTGCCGCGTCAGGCGGTTGGGTTCCGCATTCAAACTCCCACCGCCGAGATCGTCGACCTTGGCACCGAATTCGGCCTCGAAGTCAACGCGCAAGGCAAGACCGAGGTGCACGTATTCACCGGCGAAGTCGTGGTGTGGGATCGCGAACCGAACTCCCAGAGCACGACCGGCGTGCGACTCGAGCAGCAAGAAGCCGCGCTATTGGGCGAAGGCAAGATCCTTCCGATTCCCGTCGATTACGACGATTCGAAGTTCGCCTTTCGTGATTTCTCGCCCCGGCTTTCGGCCGAGGAACTACCCGCGATGAGTGTGACCCACGACCTGGCGCTCTGGCTGGCGGCCGACGTATTGCTGAAGACCGACGACTCGGGCCGCGTGATCGCCTGGCGCGACATTGCCACCGGCGACAACCAAACCGAAGAAGACGCCTGGCAGCACTCGCCGGAGAGTCGCCCGGAGTATGTCCGCAAATCAATCGGTGGATTACCGTCGGTTCGTTTCGATGGTAAGTCGTCGTACCTGACGACCACGCCGCTCTATTCGACGGAAGACCAAACGCTCTTCTTGCTGTTCGCCAGAGACAGCACGCCAAGCGGACGGTACCTGCGGCAACTGATCAACTACAACGGCCCCCCTTATCCGCTTGACAACGAAGAGTTGATGCGAGTGCTGCAAATCGGCGACCAGGACGTCGATGGCCAGTACTGGGCGCGTTATTTTGCCGGCGTCGGCGAAGGCAACCTGATCTACAACGTCGGCTCAACCACCATGAAGCGACCCGCGGAGCCAGGCGAACCGATACTGCTAGCGTATCGCTACGATACCGTGCACAACGAGACAAAGATGTGGATCAACGGCGAACTGCAGCAGGTCGATACCGCCCCGCGGTGGAGATCGTACACGTCGCGCAAGGTGATTGGCCGCCATCCACGGCAGGACTACTTTAGCGGCGACATCTCCGAAGTGCTCATCTACAACGGGGTGCTCGAGAACGAAGAAGTCGACGAAGTGACTGCCTATTTGACGAAAAAGTACTCTCTGAATTAGTGAAGGTTTCCTCGACAAGATTATCCCATTCACCGTTTCCTATAGCAGGCGAAGGAGTTTTGTGTCCTTCGTTTCACAGGCGCTGACGTTAACCCGATTTAACGGAGTAAACCTTTATGCGTGCTGCCACTCCAGCCTGCGGTCCACGGAACAGCGGGTTCACGCTGGTTGAACTGCTCGTGGTGATTGCCATCATCGGCATCCTCGTCGCGCTGCTACTGCCAGCAGTGCAAGCCGCGCGAGAAACTGCGCGGCGGGCCAGTTGCTCGAACAACATGAAGCAATTCGGCCTGGCGATGTTGAACTACGAGAGTGCTCAGGGGCAGCTTCCCGTGGGAGCACGCGGCGTGAATCCCGCCGACATGGAGTACGGCTTCGCCCCGCGAACCACCGTGTATACCTACATTCTCGACTACCTCGAGCAATCGGCCACGCTCGATCTCTACGATTTCAGTAAGCACGTGCAGTCGCAGCCAGCCGCGGTGCAGGAAGTATTGCGTCGTTACTACCCCGTGTTCCATTGCCCGAGCGACGAGTCGTTTCGTTTCGAGCAAGGCATCTACTCCGCCTACAAAGGCAACTACGGGGTCAACTGGGGAACCTTCTCCTACGATTGTCAGCATGGCAATCTCAATACCACCACCGGCATCACTCAACGCGGTTGTCCTGGAACCACCACGAACGCCAAGTGGGGCAATCGGGCGCCGTTCTGGGTGGAGTTTGGAGCGAAGCTCTCGCAGATCTCCGACGGTACCAGCAACACACTGTTGATGATGGAGATGGTGCAGATTCCTGAGTTTCCCGGCGACTCGGAATTCGATCGCCGGGGCCGACTATGGAACGACGACGGTGGCTGCTACCAGATCATGACGCGTTTTCTGCCGAATAGCGACGCACCCGACATCAGTCGCTGCGTGACCAACAATCCCGATTTCCCCTGCTACAACTATCAGGGAGCGAGCGGCCGCCGACTTCACGAGCTGGTGTCGCGGAGCCAACACGCAGGTGGAGTAATGACCGCGAACGTCGATGGTTCGGTGCAATTGGTGAGCGACGACATCGAGCTAATTGTCTGGCAGGCGATGAGCACCATGAATGGCGAAGAAGTGCTAGGAGACTCGCTATAATGATGAGTCGACTATTAGGCCTCACCTTGTGTGTGCTGGCGCTCGCTGGTTGCAACGGCTCGGGCCAAGGTAAGCTGCCGCTCGCTGGCTCGGTAGAGCTGGATGGGCTGCCGCTTGCCACCGGCGACATCTTGTTTACCAGCGTTTCAGGAGCCGTGGCCACCGCGTCGATCGTTGATGGCAAGTTTGCGATCCCGGCCGATCGCAGCGTTCCAGCAGGCACCTATGGCGTGCAGATAACCGGCTACGAAAAGACCGGAAAGATGATTCCCGATAGCGATGCTCCAGGGCAGATGGTGGAAGAAACCAAATCCATCGTGCCTGCGAAGTACAACATGGCTTCAGAGCTTACCCAAGACATAACCGCCGATAACGCCAGCTCGCTCGAGTTTCGACTCAGCAGCGATGGAGAGTGATTCGAATGAAGATTGAACGACTTTGCCTACTGTTTGTCTGCACGATGTTCGCCGCGCCGATTGCTTTCGGCCAGACCGCACCCGAGGAGCAGAAATCGCCGAACATCATTTTGATCGTCGCCGACGATCTCGGGTATGGCGAACTCGGTTGCTACGGGCAACAGAAAATCAAAACGCCGCGGATCGATCAGCTGGCCGACGAAGGGGTGCGATTCACTCAGTTCTATTGTGGCTCGCCGGTGTGCGCTCCGTCGCGGTGCGTGCTGATGACCGGCAAAAGCTCGTCGCACGCGTACATTCGTAACAACGGCCCAGCCAAGGAACTCGCGGGACTTAAAGAGAAGTATGGCTGGGAATTCCCGGGGCAGCGGCCCATCCCCGCCGAGGAAGTGACCATCGCCGAAGCGTTGAAGCAACAGGGCTACGCGACCGCAGCCATCGGCAAATGGGGGCTCGGTCACTTTGGCACCACCGGCGATCCTAACACGCAGGGCTTCGATCTGTTCTTTGGCTATAACTGCCAATGGCATGCTCACAACCACTATCCCACGTTCTTATGGAAGAACCGCGAGAAAGTCTACTATCCTGGGAACGATGGCAAGAGTCTGACCGGCGAGACCTTCTCGCAGGATGAGTTCACGCGAGTTGCCCAGGAGTTCATTCGCGAGCATCAACAGCAACCTTTCTTCCTGTACTTGCCGGTGATCATCCCTCACTTGTCGATTCAGGTGCCCGAAGAAACGCTCGCGCTGTACGACGGGATGCAGGAGGACGAGTACCAACACAAAGGTTACCTGCCGCATCCCAAGCCGCACGCTGGGTATGCAGCGATGATCACCCATTTGGATCAGGACGTCGGAAAGATTGTCGATCTGGTGGACGAACTTGGTCTGGCCGAAGATACCCTGATCATCTTCACCAGCGATAACGGGCCGACCTACAACCGACTGGGGGGATCCGATTCGGAGTTCTTCGATTCGGCCGCTGGATTACGGGGACTCAAGGGATCGGTCTACGAAGGTGGCATCCGCGTTCCGTTGGTCGCTCGCTGGACGGGACACACCACGCCTGGTAGCGAGTCGCCTTCGATCACCGCGTTTTGGGATCTGATGCCGACGCTCTGCGACGTGGCCGACGCCGACACGCCGGACGCTGCGAATGGCATCAGCATGCTTCCCGCCATTTCCGGTGAAGGGGACCTGGCTGAGCGCGACCACCTGATCTGGGAGTTTGCCGGCTATGGCGGCCAGCAAGCCGTTCGCATGGGCAAATGGAAAGGCGTGGTGCAGAACACGACCAAAGGCAACCGCAAAATCGAGCTTTACGACCTGGAAACCGATGCGGCCGAGTCGAACAACGTAGCGGCCAAGCATCCGAAGATCGTCAAGCAGATGCAAGAACTGCTGAAGAGCGATCGCTCGGAGTCGCCGTTCTATCCGATGGCCGCCAAGGCGAAAGCCCAAAAGTAACACCGCTTGCTGCTGGCCACCAGCCTCGACGAGCAAGTACACTCTTGAATGCTAGTCGTTGGTCGCCATCCTCTGGCCCGAGTGGCCCAGCGGGATGGCGGACCTTCTGTTTCATTGAATTCGTAGCATGAGATTCCACATGCCTAAGCTCCATTGGCTACTTATCACCACTCTGCTGTTGGGATTGCCCAAGATCAGTGCCGGTCAGCCGAACATCATTCACATCATGGTCGACGACGCCGGCACTGGCGATTTCACGCACTCGTGGGCCGACTCGCCGATTCACACGCCGAACCTCGATCAGCTGGCCAGCGACGGCATGCGTTTCACCCAGGCCTACACCGGGGCGGCCAACTGCGCACCGAGTCGCAGTTCGCTCATGACCGGTCTGCACGGCGGCCACACCTACATGCGGATCAATAGCGGTAGCAATAGCCTGCGCGACGCCGACGTCACGATTGCCGAGGTGCTGAAGTCGGCTGGTTATGCGACCGGTGGTTATGGGAAATGGGGACTTGGGGCTCCCGGATCGCCCGGCGCGCCGGAGCTACAAGGCTTCGACGACTTCGTCGGCTACTACGACCAGCGTCACGCCCACTATCACTTTCCAGATCGTATCTTCGATGCGGGCACGCCGCTGTTGATTCCGGAAAACGCGAACTTCAACGAGCCCGAAACCGGCTTGATTCCCAACGATCGCGTGCACGCCCACACCATAGTTTTCGATCGCATGCAGCAATTTGTGCGTGCGAACAGTCAGTCGGGCACGCCGTTTTACGCTTGGGGAGCGTGGACCCCGCCGCACCGTCGGAGCACGATCAACGAATCGGCTGCCGAGCCTGGTGGCTACTACGATCTGTATGCGAACAACGAAGATTGGGACGACTTCGACAAGATTCAAGCTGCGTTTGTGACCTGGATCGACGACCAGGTGGGGCAACTGCGGGCGACGCTCGCCGATCCCAATGGCGATGGCGACACCAGCGATAGCGTGCTGGAGAACACGGTAATCATTTTCACCAGCGACAACGGCGGCTGGCAAAGCGCCCACAATTGGGATCGCAACATCGAAACCCGCGACGGACAAACCGTCGATCTTCGGGGTGCAAAAGAGGGCTACTACGAAGGGGGCGTGCGGACTCCGATGATCGCCTTCTGGCCGGGAACGATCGAGGGGGGAACTACCAGTGATCAACCTGTCGCGTTCTACGACTACATGCAAACGTTTGCCGATCTGGCCGGTGTCACGCAGGTGCCGAGCAACGATGGAGTGTCGTTCGCCCCGACGCTTACTGGTCAGGGAACCCAAGCCGAACGCGATGGGCTGTACTTCGAAGGGTACGCTTACGACGCTGGACGCGTGCCGAATCAGATCGGCCGGCTCGGCGATTGGAAAATCATCCGCCGCGCGGGTTCGATTGAGATCTTCGACCTCAGTACCGATCCCAGCGAGACCACGAATCGCTACAACGATCCCGCAATCCAAGAGATCCAAGGGCAGCTGATTAGCTACATCACCCGCAATCATGTGCCGATGTCGTCGCAATTGGCCCTGGTGCCTCCCGACGTTGGTACTGGCCGGGCCGAACGCGATGGCATCGTCACCCAGGCCATCCGCCCCGCGGAGCAAACGCGTGCATGGCACGTGGATGGCAGCGGAGATCCCCGGAACTTCACCGGCGCGGTCCAAGACGAAGCCGAGGGCATCGCCCTGTACCTCGACGACCTGCACCAGTTGTACGACGTAACGCTCGATCTTACCCGCGCCGGCCAGGCGGCTCCTCTTTTGGAGCTTACGCTCAAGGGGCAGAGTGGTTTTACGTATCTGCAGGGAGCGATCGACACCGCCGCACTGACGGTGGGCAATTCCACCAGCACGAGCGTTCAGCTCGGCTACGTCGGCGACTCGCCGACGCAGGAGCAGCTGGCGGCGGACCTTGGGTCGCCTTTCACGCTGCAATTATCGTACGCCGGTGACGCGGGCCAACTGCAGTTCGATCACATCACGTTACAAGGCAAAGCACCAGTGATCGGGGCTCCGGCCGCCCTAGGGGATCTCGATGGAGATGGAACCGTAGGGGCCGCCGACTGGTTGATTTTTCGCGACAATCTTTACTCCGACCTGCGGATGTATCCCGTCGGCGAGCAGCGGGCGCGGGGCGATCTGACCGGCGACGGTCAGAACGATCAGTACGACTTTGTGCTGTTCAAGCAGATCTACGAAGGGCTGCACGGCGAAGGTTCGCTGTCGGCTATCTCGGCCGTGCCCGAGCCAGCAGGCATATGGCAGGCAGTGGCTCTGGCGATGCTTGGTTGCAGCGTTTGCGCAGTGCGTCGCACGTGGCTACGCTGCTCGTAGAGGGCTGGCTGATTAACTGCGACGCCACTTGGCACCGACCACGAACAATCCGATCGACACTAGCAGAAGGGAACTTGGTTCAGGAACCTGCGAGGCTTGCAGCAGGTTGGCAAGATCGAGCGAACCGCCATTCTCCAGCGACTCGACCAAGAGTTGCCAGTCGGCAATCGACGTGCGGTTATCGAGGTTGATATCGCCGTGCATCAAACGCTCGAGGTTCGTGCCATGCCCGGTGGTTCCCCACCCGGCAATGAACGCGGTGACATCGTCGGTCTCCCACGGTCCGGTGCCATCGCCGGCAATGATGCCATCCTGGTTGATATCGGTGGGGAGGTCGAACAAGTCGAAGACGTTTTCGAAAAAGTCGCCTCGCGCCCAGTTGGTGTACGACTGCCCTTCGATTTCGAAGCTGGTCAGCGTATCGGGACCTACGGTCGAGTCGTAGAGGCCCCACCATTCGGTGTGATGACCATCGAAGTTCTCGCCGGTGCGGAACACGGTGGAAACATCGGGGCTGCCTTGCGAAACGTGTTCGTCGAGTCCCCAGTCGGCCACCTGGCGAGGAGTAGCATCGGGGACGCCATCGCCATCGGTATCGATGGAAATGTCTTCGGTGTAATCGTGAAACAGCCAATTTTCAAACGTGACCCCAGCGGTTCCCAAGCCGTTTGCCTGAGATTGATGAATGTAGTATTTCTTCGGTTGCCAGGCATCGAGGCCGGCGATGTCGACCAACGGATCCATCGCCCGCTCGTAGGCTTCGAAAGCCGACTGCGAGGTCGCTCGGTGGTTGCTATGCCCGTACTCGCCATCGAGATCGGAAACCACGAGCACTTCGGGCTGGAAGCGGCGAATCTGCTCTGCCAGGTAGTTGGCAGCCAGCTCGCGCCCGGTTTCCGAGTCACCATTACCAAGAATTCCATCTGCCCAAATGTCGTACGTTTCGTCGACGGTGTTGGTGGGGTAGTCACGGAAACGAGCGAAGATTGGCTCGTTGCGGAATCCATAAACCCAATCGGCCGCACGAAGCTCTTCTTCTCTCCGCCAGTCGGGGGCGCCGTTCTCGGCCTGGTAGTCACCGCTGGTCATCGAGAGATGCAGCGCATTGACCTGCCGCACCTGAGTCATGTACGGGAGCACCGAACCCATGAAGATGCCTTCGTCGTCGGGGTGCGTGGAGATCACCAGCACGTCCACTTTGTCCGGCGTGGGATTCCAGTCATACACCTGAGCCTTGAGCGAGGCACTCAGTACGATGGAAAGAAACAGGGAGGAAACTAGCAGGCGAGGGTTCATCGGGACTCTCGTAGGTAAACAAAAGCCGCAAGCGAACGGATGGGTTCGCTTGCGGCGTATAGCAGGATTACAGACTCACAAGCGATTATCGCCGACGGATGGCTCCGCAGGTGGCCAGGCCAGCCAGGGCAAGCAGAGCCACCGACGATGGCTCAGGCACGGCATTGCCAGCCAGCAGCAGATCGAGATTCAGCGAACCCGACCCGGTGTAGTTCTCCACCAGCACTTGCCAGTCGTCGAGATCCACCGAACCGTCGATATTGAAGTCGCCGGAGAGTCGAGAGGACAGGTCGCCAACCAGGTAGTCGTTCACCATATTGGTCGATCCCCAATTCGAGATGAACAGCGTTACGTCCGACTCGTTGGTGACCCCATCGCCAGTCAGGTCGGCAGGACCGTAGCCCAACAGTGCATCGGCGACAAACGGATTGTCGGTCGTCAGATCGAACATCCCGTATTCAGTACCGCCAAGGCTAGTGCCCATCACGAACATGTTCATGTCGTCGACCTCACCAGCGTAGAAACTGCTGTTGCCGCCGGTGAATACTGGATCGGGTTCTAAGGCACCTGGGTCAAATGCACCGGTGTTAGCACCGAGCACGAGAGGGTTGTCGTTGCCTCCGCCGTATCCGCCAAGGCGGGCGGCGACGGCTTCGCCATCGACGTACATGATGCCGCCGGCAAAACCACTGTTGGGGTACACCACCATTACGTGCGACCAGCCGTTGTCGGTGCTATCGGTCTTGACGGCCACGCCGGAGTCGATGTTGGTGCTCGAGTAGCGAAGCACCCAAGTTCCTTCATCGCTGATAAGCAAGCCTTGCTGACTTGTATCCGCGACTACCGTTTGCTCGGCAGTGCCAAATTGAGCACTGTTCTCATCGGGATTCACCCACAGGTCGAAACCGCGACGAGTAATACCACTGTAGTCAAACGGACCGATGATTCCCGAAGTGGGAGGAACCGATTGCGCTTGCTGGCTCGATGCGGTGGTCTGGGGAAGACCCAGGCGGGCACCGATGAGCAAGTCGTTGGTGCCGTCGAACGAAACTCCGATCGGCGTGGAGTCAGCGAGTGGGCGCCCTGAGGTGCTGACGAATCGGGGGCCCGAACTCGTGCCGGGAATTGCTTTGGCGGCAACGGTGCCATTGTATTCCCAAGCGATCAGGTCATGGGCGGTCCCGCTTAGATCGCTGAAGTCAACCTCGTCGTCGTAGGTTGCTTCGTCGGCGCTATCGATTACGTAGACGCCGTTGGCGCCGCCGTCGCCGCCGCTGTTACCAAACAGGTACACACGATCGTTCGTCGTTTCGGCGACGGCCGCCCCTGCGACTGCCAGGCAACTGAGCATCGTCAGGCAAATGGCAGACGTGCGTTGCAGCGAACCGCGGCGCATTACTAGCAGGGCAACTGCTGGGAGGGCCAGAATCAGCAACGAGGAAGGCTCGGGAACCGATGTGACCGACTGTAGGCTGCCCGACACTACGTCGATCACACCAGTTCTCAAACCGGATTCACCAACCACGTGGTATTGGAACACGAGGTCCGTTGTCGGATCGGCAAAGCTTGCCTCATTCCAAAGTTCACCAAGGCTTACGGAGGTGCCTGAGTCGAAGAAGGTCGATCCCGTGAGATTCGACTCACCGATCAGGTTCTCCGTGAGAATGCCAGCTTCCGCCCAACTGGAAGCTCCGGTATCACCGAAGTTGTCCTTCCACAGGGTGTAGTCTGCCGAATCAACCACTTGGTCTCCGTTGCCATCGGCATCGAGATCGGTGCCGGTGCTACCGAGCGAATCACGCCAAATGGTATAGTCGGCGAGGTTTACGGAGCCATCTCCGTTGTAGTCTCCAGTAGTGGAGCCTGCACCGAAGCCAGTGTCGTCGAGGCTGGTCCATGTGCCGAGGGTCAATTCGCCATCGGCACTGGTGATCTGGTAGAAGTCGATGTCGCGACCGGCGCCCAGAACCACGTCCGTGGTGTGAGCCATGGTGACTTCACCAGTGGTGGTATTCACCTCCAGACGCATCGGCTCACCGGTGGTGCCGAGGTAGATCGATGGGTTGAAAATGTTGCCCTGGTTATACTCGCCGCCGCCACCGCCCCAGCGATTGATACCGATCTGCCGATCAAGGCTATCGCCGAAGCCGGTCTTGGTGACACCAAAGGCGGAGTCAACCACGACGCCGTCCATGTAGAGGTAAGCGTCGCCAAGCAGGTCGCCGTTCGCATCGGTTTGGTTACCGCCGCTCTCGAAGACCCCTTGCACGTGATACCACTGATTCGCATTGATGGGGGTTTGGAGAACAACCTGGCCATTGCTCAATCCGAAGATCATATTGCCGTCGAAAGTACGAATGCTCTCGGTGCCGGCGTAGTCGAGGATTTTGCGACCATCGCTGTAGTTTCCTAACCAGTTCACCCACACGTCCATGATGAACCCACCGTGATCGTCGATAATCGAGTTGTCGAGCAGGTCAATCGCATCGGTGGCACCATGGCCACCAGCCGAGCCGGTTAGCGACATCAACGACGAGTCGAACCCAGCGGGACGATCGTCGACAAGGGTGGTCGTTAGGTCCAACGTGGCGTTGTTGCCAGCCGAGGAGAGGTCGGTGACCGTCTCTACCGAGCCATCGGTGCTGGCGGGGAAACTGTACTCAAAAACAGGGGTAAGCTGAGCCACTGCAGTGTTGGCCAACGCTGCCAGACCCAACGCGAGGGCGAAGCAGGCAAGCTTGACACGGCGGTAGCCAACTCGGCAGCACAAGGCAACAGCAGCCATGGCAAACAGTCCCATGGTGGAGGGTTCAGGGATCGGAAGAGCACCCAAGGAAACCGATGGATTAAAAATGGCCCCTTGGTTCCAGTCGGCGGCATTGGCTCCGGCCCAGCGGTTGATGCCAATAGCGCGATCGAGGCTGTCGCCAAAGCTGCTCTTAGTGACGTTGAGTTCGTAGTCGACAAGACGATCGTTGACGATCAAGTAAGCGTTGCCCGTGAGACCACCCTCGGCATCGGTCTCATTCGTACCGGTATCGAAGATGCCTTGCACGTGGTACCACTCATCGGCTTCGATTGGGTAGCTAAGCACCACGGCCGAATCGTTGAAACCGAACTGGACGCTGCTGTCACGAGTGCGAATGAACTCGGTGCCAGCGTAGTCGATTTGCTTGCGGGTATCGGTGTAGGTGCCTTCCCACTTCAGCCAGACGTCCATCACGTAGCCACCGAAGTCGTCGATGATGGAATTCTCCAATAAATCGATGGCATCGGTCGCACCATGTCCACCAGCCGAACCAGTAAGCGACATCAACGACGAGTCGAAGCCAGCAGGACGATCGTCGACAAGGGTGGTTTCCCCATCGAGGGTTGCGTTGTTGCCAGCAGTCGAGAGGTCAGTAATCGTGAGATTGGTGCCATCGGTGCTAGCGGGGAAGCTATAGCTGAACACGGGAACCAACTCCGCTTGCGCTGGGCTGGCAATCATGGCGATTGCCGACAATGCCAGGCAAGGCAGCACGCGAGTCAGGCGGGGGAGCTTGGCGAATACCACAGTACCTAAGCCGATAAGCATCAGAGCGGTGGTTGAGGGTTCAGGGATCGGAAGTGCACCGAGGGAGACCGAGGGATTGAAGATGGCCCCTTGGTTCCAGTCGGCGGCATTGGCTCCGGCCCAGCGGTTGATGCCAATAGCGCGATCGAGGCTGTCGCCAAAGCTGCTCTTGGTGACGTTTAACTCGTAGTCGACAAGACGATCGTTGACGATCAAGTAAGCGTTGCCCGTGAGACCACCCTCGGCATCGGTCTCATTCGTACCGGTATCGAAGATGCCTTGCACGTGGTACCACTCATCGGCTTCGATTGGGTAGCTAAGCACCACGGCCGAATCGTTGAAACCGAACTGGACGCTGCTGTCACGAGTGCGAATGAACTCGGTGCCGGCGTAGTCGATTTGCTTGCGGGTATCGGTGTAGGTGCCTTCCCACTTCAGCCAGACGTCCATCACGTAGCCACCGAAGTCGTCGATGATGGAATTCTCCAATAAATCGATGGCATCGGTCGCACCATGTCCACCAGCCGAACCAGTAAGCGACATCAACGACGAGTCGAAGCCAGCAGGACGATCGTCGACAAGGGTGGTTTCCCCATCGAGGGTTGCGTTGTTGCCAGTGGTCGATAGGTCGGTAATCGTGAGATTGGTGCCATCGGTGCTAGCGGGGAAGCTGTAGCTGAACACGGGAACCAATTCCGCTTGTGCTGGGCTGGCAAACATGGCGATTGCCGACAAAGCCAAGCAAGGAAGCACGCGAGTGAATCGCGGGAGCTTGGTGAATACCACCGCGACCAGACCGATAAGCATCAGAGCGGTGGTCGAGGGTTCAGGAACCGCCACACCAAAGGCGAGGGCACCAGGGGCACCGCCATCAGCGATGAAAGCGTTTTTGAAGATCAGGAAGTCGGCAAAGTCGTTGTCGAGATCGCCATCGAGATCGCCGAGCAGATACGAATCGGTTGATTCAGGGTCGATGCCAGTGGTGAACAGACTCGCATTGTAAATTTGATAGTCGTCGAGGTCGACATCGTTATCGAAGTCGAGATCGCCCATGGCCTTGTTGAACAATTAGTCACAAACCTCCGTAAAAACTAACGTGGAATGGAACCACGTACCTTTTTTACGGAGATCGAACATGGCTACGAAAGAAAAACGAACCTACAAAGTCACGAACTGGAAGGAGTATAACAAGTCGCTCATCGAGCGTGGAAACATCACTATTTGGTTTAGCGACGAGGCGTTGGAGAACTGGGAACATCCTAACGACCAGACAAAAGTCGGTCGCCCTTTTGTCTTCAGCGATACGGCGATCGAGTGCTTGCTGACGATTCGCGAACTGCTGAAACTTCCCTATCGGCAGACTGAGGGATTCGGCCGCTCGCTGGTGGCGATGTTGGGCGTCGAGGCAGCGATTCCCAATTATTCTTCGCTCGCCAAGCGAGCCAGCAAGCTGAATGTTTCGCTCGATATCGCTAACAAGAGGGGCGACATCGATATCGTGGTGGATAGCACCGGCATGAAAGTGTTTGGCGAGGGCGAATGGAAGATGCGGACGCATGGCAAGTCGAAGCGGCGGACATGGCGGAAGCTGCATTTGTCGGTGAATCCTGACACCCGCGAGATTGTGGCGGAGATTTTGACCGAGAACAGTTGCCACGATGCCGATGCGGTTCCCGAAATGCTGGAGCAGGTGGAGCAGCCCGTAAAAAAGTTTCACGGCGACGGTAGTTACGACAAGTGGAAGGTTTATGAAGGGCTGGAATCCGAAGGCATTGAGCCGGTGATTCCGCCGCAGCACAACGCCAAGATCAAACAACATGGCAACTCTGCGGAGGAGCCTTTGCCCCGGGACGAGGCAATTCGTCAGATTCGACGCAAGGGGCGTAGGAGTTGGAAAGAGGAAGTGGGCTATCATCGTAGAAGCTTGGCGGAAACGACCATGTACCGAGTGAAACAAAGCTTTGGGAGCCATCTCAAAAACCGAGTATTCGAAAACCAACAAACGGAAGCCCGCTTGCGCTGTAAAATCATCAATCAATTCACCCAACTCGGGCTTCCACAGTTCGAGTGGAGTTAGTCAACAAGGCCATCGCCCATTATGAATGGCGAGTCGCCGTTGCCGGTGTACTCGACTACAGCACTCATGGTCGTACCATCGGCGAGCAGCACTTCGGCTTGAATGTCATTGCCCTCGAAAGGACCCTTGCGCCAGGCCGAGCCGAGCATCACGGATTGGCCGGTGGACAGCATAGTTTCGCCGGTGGTGCCTTCACTCAGGTCATCGGCAGTTTGGCTGAAGATGAGCCAGTCGTCATTGGTGTCGATGGAAGCCGATCCGTTGCCCTGGTCGTAATTCTCCGAAATCGATTGCCACTCACCACTATCGAATCGCGAAGCAGCAGACGTGAGCGAGTAGCCACGGATTTCGGTGCCGCTGCTGGTATCGTTAGTGAGCGAAATGTTGCCAGTACCACGATCGACGGTCACGACGAGACCCTTTTGACCACTGTCGCCAGGCGAAGCAAGGCCAGCAATCGTGGAAACGTCGAGCGCTTCGTTGTACACCCGCAAGTCGTCGAGCAAGCCAGCGTACGAGTCGCTGTTGCCGCCGCCACCTGCGCCGATGTGGTAGGGATTGGTGGTTGGATTGCCATTGTTACCGGTGTCGGTCGCAACGCTCACGCCGTTGATGAAGAACTCAGCGGCTCCTTCGGTCACGACCACGGCGACGTGTGCCCACTCGTCGTCGAGTAGCGGGTTAGCCAGCGTGTCGGGATTTACGTCGTAGTCTTTGACGGCAAAGGTGGTGAAACGCAGGCCAGCTTCTTCGCCGATGAGCTTCAAGCCAAAGCCATAGCCACCGCCGTCGCCAAAATAGACGCCGCCGGGCGAGTCGACACCGACCGAACCGAAGATGCGGCCGATGTTTACGCTGCCGCCGCCCCAGGTCACGCTATTCAGGTCGGGGCGTACAAACGCTGCAATCGTGAACGTCGTAAGCGATTGGAAGTCGGCTGGGTTATCGAGTCGCAACCCGAGGCCAGTGCCATCGAGCGCGAGTGCGCCAGATCCAACACGTGAGGTACCAGAGTAAGACGAGTCGGCTCCAACCGAGGTGCCATTGTTGTCGCCGCCGGCGGTGTCGAGTCCCACATTACTGGAATTATCGAACTCGTAGTGAGCTACCAACACCGCTTCGCATTGGCTAGCGCCAACTGCGAGGGCAAGTGTGAGTAGCAAGGGCGTGTAGCGAATCATTAGTACTCCCTCTCGTGAGTGAATCAAAAGTGGATGAACGAGATTTTCTTAAACGGTAGATAAGGGGAAAGTCAGGATATTGTGGGAAAGCAAAGTCGTGGGATTTTGGCCGAAATCAGCACCATGCGATCCGTGGAGTTGGGCCGGGCGCGACGTCGGTAGTGGGGGACGTTGGGGGACGCAAGATTGTGCCAGGGGTGGCACAAAGTGAGCGTGACGGGAGTCGCGACGACTCCGCGCCGAACCTTTCGTGCTGTTGTTGTAGGTAGTTAATCATGGGGGTATATCAATCAAGTACAGCAACACCGGGCAAAGCTAGGGACGTTTCAGCCCGGCCTGGTAGTGTTCTCCGATTTCTTCTGGCGTCAGTGGGCGATCAAAAATCGCCAGCTCATCAATTCCACCCCGCCAGCGTTCGGGCGGACAGTAGTCGTTCGAAGTGAGTGGATGGCAACCGATCGAGCAATTGTTTTTGCTGAGAATACCGCTAAGGTCGAGCGGCGAATCTGCAGGTAGCGGAGCGAAATCCATGACGCCATGGCCGGTAGCACGCAGCATTACGGGAACCGGACTGCCATCGATATACATCTGTGGGTGGCCCAGTTCGTTGACGGTGACCGCCACATGCGTCCAACGATCAAAAGGGATGGCCGTGGTAGAGATCGAGTCGTACACGCCATGGAAAGTAAATATCAATCCATGCCCTTCGTAATTGTCGTCGGAAGCGAATTGCGATCCTCCCACTCCCATCGCAAACCCACCCTCATCCGTCGCGTTGCGGTAGAAGCTAGAGATAATCCGCTTGGCACTCGTGGTGCTATCGTCTGTGAGCTTCACCCATGCTTCGATGCTAAAGCTCTTATTCAGTTTCAACTCGGGGAGGTCCTGTAACTGAATGCCCTGGTTATCGTTGCTAAACAGGGCATACGTATTCGAGGACTCCTGCATGTCGGTTCTTTGGTCGAGGAATACTCCGTAGTTCGGCGATGCCGAAAACTCAAGCTCCCCTTGGCTCTTCACCACCGGATAAGGTTGGTTAAACCGCCAGTAGCTCAAAGGAGCACTGTGAGTTACTGCCAATTCATACGACGATGCGGGAACCTTGCGTAAGAAAGACGACTTGTTGAATGTAATGTCGTTTACCGAGGCTCCATTGGCCGCGATTTGGCGAGCTCCCCCTTCGGTGAGTGTTTCGCGTGGCACGTTCACCGTGGTGCTGTTGGCAGCTAGCGCGACGGCTCCGTCGAGCACATGCACGTCGACGTTGCCCGACTCTTCGATGTCGACGCCGAACTCGGTGCCAAGGTCGACAATCGCACCCGCGCTAGTGGAAATCGTGAAGCCAATCGCTTCTTCCGGCACCCGGGCCAGTACTTTGCCTTTGTTGAGCAGCACTTTATTCGCCGAGAGCAAGTCCATCTCAAACGGCGCTTCGCCGACTAGGATCGAACCATCGTCGAGCAGGATCTCGACCACTCCTTGATCCAGTGCGAACTCACCAAGCGGTAGCCGCTGGTCAGCACCAATCGGACGGTTGTCGCCTGTCCAGATTGCGTTGAACGATTGGGTGACCTTGCCGTAGGTTTGTATTGCTGGGGTTGCCAGCGGGGGAGAGACCTCTGCCAGGTCGCCTTGGGACGACGATTGGCTGAGCATCGCCTGGGTGACAAACCCAATCAACACGATCACGGCCGTGGCTGCCAGCCAGACCGCGAACCGGGGAATCTCGATCGGCTGCGGCCGTCGGGGGCGGTTGAGTCGTTCGAGCTCTTGCTGGCGGAGCCGATCTTCTTCGGCTTCTACCAACGCTTGCTTCATACGACGCAGCGATTCGGCTTCGGCCTTTTTGCGGTCGGCTTCGGCCGACTCGTGAAGTAGTTCGCGAATGTTCGCTGGATCAACATCCAGTTTCAGCTCGCAAGAAGAATCCGAGGCTGCATAGAATTGGCACAGATCCCGCTGGTGGAGCTGGCTGTGGGTGCCGGAATGGATGAGCGCTACCTGGGCGAACCACCGGGCGTACGCGGGATTCTCCAGCAGCATCGATTGCAACACCGCGAACTGCGACTCGCTGAGTTGATCGTCCAAGTACCCATGGAACAGCTCAAGCACTCCATCGGGTGGCATCGGGTCGTGAATGGTTTGGCTCATTTGCTGGCCCCTCTTGGCATGTCGTCGGAGCCAAGTTGGCCATGAACACAATCGACCAGAGCCTTGCGAATACGATGCAAGGCCACGCGGACCGCGCCGGCGGTCATGCCGGTGGTCTCGGCCACGCGAGTGACAGATTGTTGTCGCAAGTATCTCATTTCAAGCAGTTGTTTCGCGCGGCCTCGAATGCGATTCAGGCAACTCTCCAGCGCAACTTGAGTGTCGCTCGCCGAAGGGGCCAGTTCATCGAATGCGGAAGTCAAAACCTCGACGACTTCGTCGTCGAAGACCAATTTGTCGCGAGAATTCGCTCGTAGCTCCTCCAACACCTTGTACCGGGCGATGCCTAACACCCAGGGCACGAAAGGTCGGGAGCGATCGTATTCTTCGAATTTCTCTGCAACCGTTGCCGCAGTTTCCTGCAGCACATCTTCCGCCTTATGGAAGTCGATTACCGTGGAGCGTATGAACCCCAGCACCACGCTGTGAGCCTGCGTCCAAAGGACGTTTAGCTCTCGACGCGATTGACGCGAGGATTCGGATTCGGATGTAGTCGTATCCCGGTGCTGGTTCATTCAGCCCACTTATCTACTCGGACGCACTAATGGAATAAGTAACTACAGGTAAGCTGCAATTAAACAACGTCCGCCTTCTCCGCCTCGAAGGTTATTTGAACCGCGGGAGCTGTCGCGTTACAAGAAAAAGCGATGAAATTTTCGCCAAAATTGCGTGAGCCCTGTAATAAAAGGACGTTTTGGGGAAATAGGCCGGCAAAAAGTTCGTGATTGGCTGAAGTGTCCCGTGGTGTTCGACAGACTTGATCTCGTTGTGCGGATGGCCGTAGTGGCAACTCGGTATCCAGTCCTGGCAAACTGAGGCGGTAAGAGATGGAAGTTAGGTTAGGGGGGCCTCCCACCTGCCAAAGCCCTCGTCGCAGCAGTGCCTGCCAGCAATGTATCGATGCGGAGTGACAACCAGCGCGGCGAAGTTGCTCGGTTGGGAGTGATCGCTCAGAGCACAACCGCTTTGATGTAGTTATGAGAGCTGAGTGAACAACCTCACTGGGCAATTCTGCAGGAGGTTGGCTAATGCGTGAGAGCTAAACGCTTCGATTTCAGCGATAGCGCAAAACATCGGCTCGACTTGCGCGGAGCAAATCGAGCCGATGAGGGGAAGTAGTGGAACTAAGCTTGGTAGCCTAGGCTCTGCGGAATACAGTAACTACGCCAAGCAGGGCGATGCCCGCCAGTAGGGCAGTCGCCGGTTCAGGCACCCGGTAGATTTCACCTGCTGCTACGGGGAGCACGGCTTTGTAGCCGGCAGTGCCGTCAATTTCGCCTTCGGTATTGGCACCCGCCGATCCATCGACTGTGAGGCCATGAATAACGATCTCACGAAATTCGAGCGGCAGTAGGTCATCGCCTACGTATTCGTTGCCGGTGACAGGACTCATGAACAGAGAGGAATCGTCGAGATCAAAGGTATCGCTGTAGATGAAAGTTCCATCTGGTGTGTTCATCGTGGTGAGTGGTAGCAGGATGTCGCCATAGGAGGGAACCCCTTCAATTACTTCAACGAAACCATCGCCATCACTGTCGTTGGCTAATGTTGGCGTCATCGAATCAAGTGCTTGGTTTCCACTCGATCCGTCGCCATCCAACAAACCATGGATGTGCATGATATGATCCATGTTTGGTTCGAGACCAATTACAGTCATATCAATAGTTAAGATCCGCGTATCGGGGTTAACTTCAAGAATTGCAGTACCAGATACACCGGAATCATTTAGCGTATTCACGTCAGCCTGATAGACGCTGTGGACCGC
Source organism: Aeoliella mucimassa (assembly GCF_007748035.1). Lineage (NCBI taxonomy): Bacteria > Pseudomonadati > Planctomycetota > Planctomycetia > Pirellulales > Lacipirellulaceae > Aeoliella > Aeoliella mucimassa. The sequence goes on along the minus strand of NZ_CP036278.1, from coordinate 3,716,087 downwards.
TTGAGCGGGGACTGCAGTCACCAGTGCGGCAACTCCAGCCAAGAGGGTAAGACTTCGCAACAGCATGAGTGTTCCTTCCAAATAGTAGAGAATCTAACAGCTACCTCAGACGCCCAGCAGATGACCGCGAGCCCACTGCCTGCCTCGCGAAATACTCTGTTAGCTGCCAATCAAGGATCAGCTTGCTTGCTCGGCTGCAGAAATAACTTTGGCGTCCTGGTGCAGTGTTCGTGTATAAGTGACTTACGTTGTCGCCAGGCAGACGGGCAGGGTGGAGCTCTAGGGGTCTTGCATCACCCATATCGCCTTGGGCCGCAACTTACATACCAGCTCGCCCGCGCAGTCGGTTCTGAGCTAGCAAATGTTTGTGCAGAGTTATTGCAGCAGTTTGGATAGAGTCGGTTGATGACGAGTTAAATCGGAGTTTGCAGAATGGCATGCTCGATCAGATATTCTCTTAAAAAATCTGTAATAGAGTTGAAGCTACGGCCATGTCGAACAGAGGCTGACCTCGAAACATACTGCCTAGCTGACCGCTCGGCGCTCAGTCCGACAGGTTCGCAACCAATCTCTCTGGCAGAGCATCGATTGCAACGGAATGGTAAGCGTAGCAGCCACCTGGTGATTACCAGGCCGGAGTTTGTTAGGGCAAGGCTTGCAAGAGAGTTCGTGTCGTGTGACAAGAAGCAAGACCATAAACCTGAGTGATGGCTAACCGCATGAGGTTATGAGTCGCTGGCCGACGCCTCCGGCTGCGGGAGGAAAAGGGGGAGGATAAAAGGGGCATTCTAATTTGTTGAAAAACTAGAATGTCCCCCTTTCAGCTGCTCGAAAGTCGTGAGCGATCGCGGAACTTTGTTCGTTTCGGGGGGTGAAACATGTCAGTGCGTCTTGCATTGGTTGCTATAAGTCTAGGAGTTGCGATTGCTGCTGGTGCGGCTCTTTTCGCACACTTCCTTTGGAAAGCGATTGATCATCCACTCTTGCAGTTAGCAATCTTTTGCTCAATAGGAGCGTTTCTAGCGTTCATGATGGCTTTTGTTACGAGTTGCACTAGACTGGCAGTCCTAGACTCGTGCTATCTTGCCGCGTTTATGGGGTTTTCGCTTTTCAGCATTCACTATTCGATACTCGATGCAAATGTGGCTCGTTTTGAGAAGTTTGGCTCAGTGTACGCTGTGGGGATAATCATCATGGTCGTCGGTGGTGCAGTCGGAAGCCTTCCAGCTGGGGTACCGCCTTCACCTGAAAAAAATCGACTGAGGATTTCGGTTATCCTAATCGCGATTTCGGGCTTGGCAGCTGTCTTGAGCTTGATTGCGATCTGTAAACATTGAGGCGCAAGAAACGGGGCAGGTCCAGTTATTGACTCGCAGTGGGCTGGATGTTTGGCGAGGCGTGTCGCGACACTCAAAGAACTGAGCAGCCAACGAACCCAAATACGGATCGGCGGTAGCGGGTAACTTGGAACGTGTGAAACAGTTTCGTTCTAGCCACGGACGCACACTGATTCTCACGGATGGGGGGCCTTTTGAGCTTCGCCCACCGATAACTGGGCGTGGTGCGTTCTGCGAAGTGGCAATTCGTGGTGCGCCCAGCTGTCGGTGCTACCCAGTTGCTCCGCGGGCTCGGCGACTCTGCCATGCTGGCTTGATTCTCACGCCGTTTTCTGGTGCTGCCCTCCCCGGGCCTGATAGCCCGAAGGTTGCCTCTTTATTGGCCACAAGCGGGAGGGGGATTTCGAATGATCTGCGGATCTCAGAGTTTCCATGGTTTTCGGCAGTGGTAGCAGTGGGAAAGTTCCGTTGCCAGCGATCGGCAGATCATTAAGCACGTCGTCAAGAAGTTTCTTATGAACAAAGAGCTGCAATGTATATTGCTTGAATGTATGCTAACAAAAGTGAATACCCCTGCAACGCCTGGTCAGAAACAAGAAAAAGAAGCGATTCTTGTGGCAATGGTTGTAAATGGCGGGACATCATGTTTGTGCTGTTCTCAGGGGGATCGTCGCGCTCAGTGCCAAGCGGTGTTTAGCTCAAAGCAGTGAGTTCCAGCAGTTCTTCGTACTGGAGGTGTTGGTCGCAACCGTGGTAAACGAAAACTGAGACACCAACAAGGTTCAGAAGGATGAAAATGTCGCTAGCGAGATTTCGCCATGTGAAGGCATTGCAGCCCTACGTTCATTTTGGGTTTTCGCCTGAGTGGAACGACGCTCGCGATGCCCCATCGTCCTTAAAACTCGCGCTAAATATGGCTGGGCTCTCACGGCTAAACGGACTGGGGCTAATCTTTCCTGTTAAGAACGTGCTGATAGATAGCTTTCGCGAGGAGGAACACCTGCTAAATCGACTGTCCTTGCTCAAGGAAGTAAGTGCTGCGGGGGTAATTGACTCAGAGATTTCGTCGATCACGCTCAATTATTTAACGTGCCTACCAGACCTCAAATACCTGTCGCTGGCGGGCACTAGTACGTCGTCCCGGAAGTCATTTCCTATAGAGTTCAGGGAAGACGCGTTTGGCGTCTTTTCGATGGAAGGTCCAATTGATTTTGATTTTCTTCCGATTGCGGTCGCGTGAACAGTGGGAGAGTTCGCTTTGAACCTTGTCGAGCGAAGCCAACCGACGTCCCAGGCATTGTCGCTGTATGGCCGAGATTTCGATCTCGGCCATGTTGAGCCAACTGGCATGCTTGGGGGTAAAATGCCACACAATCCGCTCCAGCATTGGCCGAGCCGCCTCCTCGCCAAAGGTTTCGATCAACGACTTCTCGTTGTGCGTGTTGAGGTTGTCCATCACCAGATGAACCCGCTCTGCGTCGGGATAGCGCTTCAAGAGGTCGCGGACGAACCGGGCGAAGTCGGCTCGCTTGCGGTGACGCTTGGCCTGAACGAATCGCTTGCCCGCCTTCGGCTCGACCGCCACGAACACGCTGCAGGTTCCGCAGCGGCGGTACTCGTAGTCCTGCTTCGCGATCTTGCCGGGTGCCGCGGGCTCGGGCGGCCGCGCGTCGTCGACCCTCTGATAGGGCTGCTCGTCGAGGCAGACGACCGGCTCGTTCGGGTCGAGCGGCTTCTCGTACTGCTCGAGGACGTCCTCCATCCGCTCACAGAACTCGTCGTTCAGCTTGGGCACGCACCAAGTTTTTTTCGCCACGGCTTCAGGTCGTGTTCCTTGAGCCACAGCGAGACCTCCGTCACGCTGAGCGAATCGACGAAGCCTTCCTTCACCGCGTGCTCGCACAACAATTCCAGCGTCCAGCGAGCCCGTCCCTCGGGCGGCTCGCTGCACGCCAGGGCGATTACCTGTTGCTGCTGCCGCTTGGTGAACTCTGGGGGGCGGCCCGAGCGAGGCGCATCGTACACCGCCCGCTGGACGCCCTCTTCGCAGAACCGCTTTCGGACGGCTCGGACGTTGCGCGTCGTGCAGCCCACATGCTCGGCGATCTCTTCGTCGGTGCATCCCGAGTCCGATTTCAATAATATCTGGCAGCGACGCACCACTTGCGCCGCGCGGGCGCCTGAGCGTGCTAGCTGCTCCAAACCTCCACGGGCCTGGTGGTCCAGGCAAACAATGTGCTTTTTCATTCCGCAGCATATAGCAGCGGAATGGATTTCAGGAAAGACGTACTAGGTTTCGAGACGACTGCGTAGGTGTCTTAGCGAGTCTTTCGCAACTTGAAACCTTGGTGCTAAGCGGCACGAACTTGGATGATGAGTCCGTGTCGTCGATACAGTCTGCCTTAACTAATTGCCAAGTGATTCACGATCCAGACTACTAAGAGATCGACGCGGCACGGCGACACTGCTACGGCGTCCGCTTCTCGAGTGCCACTGCTGGCTTGTCGCGGGCAGTCCTTCGAGATCGCACGGCAGAAAGAGCGGATCGCTCATGATCCGCCATGTTGCCCAATTGCCAGCAGTGGGTTGGATGCTTGGTGTGGAACGTGTGAAACAGTTTCCTTCCAGCCACGGACGCACACTTATCATCACGGATGGGGTGGCCTCTTGGGCTTCGCCCACCGACTACAGGGCGTGGTGCGTCTTGTGGAGTGGCAATGCGTGGTGCGCCCAGCTGTTGGTGCTACCCAGTTGCTCCGCGGGCTCGGCGACTCTGCCATGCTGGCTCGATTCTCGTGCCATACTCTGGTGCTGCCCTCCCCGGGCCTGATAGCCCGACCCGTGTCTCTTTATTGGCCGCAAGCGGGAGGGAAGGTGGGTGGCCTGAGTTTGCTTGGATCCTTATCACTATTCATTATCCATTTGGGTACTAGTGCTTCGTGACAGCTAGGAATTAGGGTTGGCTTTTCCGCCCATTGATGCGAGACTTCCTTGCGTTTTGCCCGTGCATTTCGACAAGGAGGTCGTCATGAGTAGAAAGAAGTATATCGTTGAACTGACCGAGGAGGAGCGTTCCGTTCTGCAAGATGTCGTGAAACGGCTCCAGGGGACCAGCCAGAAGGTGAAGCGAGCCAACATCCTTCTGAAGGCAGATATTGGGGGTGCGTGCTGGACGGACGCAAAGATCGCCGAGGCGTTGGATTGTCGCACGAAGACAGTGGAAAATGTGCGGCAGCGGTTCGTCGAGCGGGGCCTTGAGGAGACGCTCAACGGCAAACAGCGAGACAGCCCGCCCACCGAAAAGTTGCTTGACGGCGAACAAGAGGCAAAGATCATCGCCATGCGGCTGGGAGAGGCCCCGAAGGGCTACGGCAAGTGGACGCTGCGTCTCTTGGCAAGAAAGGCGGTAGAGCTAGAAATTGTCGACTCGATCAGCTACCAAACCGTGCGGCGCACGCTCAAAAAAACCGCATGAACACCAAACGCAACGTTCAATACTGGGTGATCCCTCCCGAAGCGAACGCCGAGTTCGTAGCCCACATGGAGGACGTGCTGGACGTTTATTCCCGGCCCTACGATCCGTGTCTTCCCGTCCTGTGCATGGACGAGCAACCGGTTCAACTGGTCGAAGAGATCAAAGCTCCCCTTCCGGCAACGCGTCATCACCCAAAGCGAGTGGATTACGAATACCGGCGATCGGGAGTGGCCAAAGTCTTCATGTTCGCCGAGCCACTTGCCTTGTGGCGTCAGGTCTCGGTGCGGGACAAGAAGACCAAGGTCGATTGGGCCGTCGAGATGGCGAACCTCCTGGAGGGCCGCTACGCAAAATGCGAGAAAGTGCTCGTGGTGTGCGACAATCTCAACACGCACACCATCGGCGCCTTCTACGACGCATTCGAACCGGAGCGTGCCCGCAGTCTAGTCCGCCGGATCGAATTCCACCATACGCCCAAGCACGGCAGTTGGCTGAACATCGCCGAGAACGAACTGAGCTGTCTCACCGGACAATGCGTTGCGGGGCGTCGCATTGGTAGTGCCGAGCAATTGCGCGAGCAGTCGGCCGCCTGGCACGAGGACGTCAATCAAATACAACGCGGAGTCGAATGGCAAATGAAGATCGACGACGCACGAACCAAACTGAAATCGGTGTACCCTGAAATCAAGGTGTAACAGAGCACTAGCCGAAGTCGGATTTGAAACAGTGAGGGGCGTTTTCCGCTTCCCACCTCCCCGGCCCTTAGAGGCCGACCCTCCGCCAGCGGAGGGTGAAATTGGTGTTTTTATTCTCTCCAGATTTCGCTGGGAATTGGCCACTCATGGTGTTCTAATGGATAGGTGTATTTGGTCCGTTGTTTGTGGTCAGTAGTCCGTAGTTGGAGGATGGAATGGTTTAGCTAATTCTGAATTCACTTGATTGCCAATGTCGACGCGCAGGCGAATGGTTGCCGGCGTGGGCGTTCGCTGCTGCGCGTGTGGGCAATGCGGTGGTGGGGCTGCGTCGCTGGAAGCTCCTGGACCCACCCTACCACCTTCAAGATGACATTCCGATATCCCCAATCCGAAATTCCCCAACTCCCAACGTCCAACCAAAAATAGTTTCCCATGGGTGGGAATCTATTTTGGGCAACTATCGCGGAGGTGTTGATGCAACTTGTTGCTGTCAAACGACTTGCGATTGTTTCCCACTGCGAAAATAGATTCCCACTCGATGCGTTTTGGGAAATGGGAATCTATTCGAGGCCGAAAACCACTGGTTTTGTAGAGTGTGCGAAGATTCAATTTTCCCATCGGTGGGTAAATTGGGAATCTATTCGCAAGCTGCTGCGCAACGGGAGTCTACGGGGCCTTTTTGTTTGGTTTTACTCGTCCTGGTGGGCGGTTGTTCTTGCCTTTCACCTTGGTAAGGCTGTCGCCCAGGTCGGCGCGGGCTGCCTGGCCGGCGGCTTGAAGTCGCTCGACGATTTCCGGGTGCTCCGCAGCGATGTTCGTGGTTTCGCTCGGGTCGGCCTTGAGGTCGAACAGCTCGAGGTCGATCTTGAGCTGCTTGTACCCGACCGGCGAACCGTTCGTGCCGCCGGGGCGGCCATCGAGCGAGCGATACTGGTGCGGGAAGTGGAGCTTGTACTGGCGGTCGCGGATCGCTTGGAGTTGCCCGCCGTAGTAGCAGTAGAACGCCTCGTAAGGCGACTTGGCATCGGGCTGGCCGGAAAGGAGCGGCCAGATGTTGTGCCCGTCGATGGTGCGATCGTCTGGCAGCTTAGCGTCGATCAGCTTGGCGATCGTCGGCACCAGGTCCATGGTGCTTGCCAGCTCGTCGCACTTGGTGCCGGCCGGAATGGTGTCGGGCCACCAGACGATGCAAGGTTCGCGATAGCCGCCTTCGAACATGGTGCCTTTGCCTTCGCGGAAGATGCCCGCCGAGCCGGCATGGTCGCCGTAGCTTAGCCAGGGGCCATTGTCGGAGGTGAAGACGACCATCGTATTTTTATCGAGATCAAGTTTGCGAATCGTGTTGAGGATTTCGCCGACCGACCAGTCGAGTTCCATGACCACGTCGCCGAACAATCCCGCGCCGCTTTTGCCTTTGAAGTCGTCGGAGGCAAACAGCGGAACGTGCACCATGGGATGCGGCACGTACAAAAAGAAAGGTTGCTTTTGATTGTGTTCGATGAAGTCGACCGCCCGCTGAGTGAAACGCTTGGTAAACTGCGCCTGCTCGTCGCCGGTGATGACTTCGTCGACAATATGGTCGTCTTCGTACATCGGCAGAGGAGGGTAACCCTGCTTGCGGTCGGCGGCGCCCTTCGAGAGCTTGGCATACTGTGGGTGGAGCGGCCACATGTCGTTCGAGTAGGGGATGCCGAGCCATTCGTCGAAGCCGTGAAGCGTCGGCATGAACATCGGCCTGTCGCCGAGATGCCATTTGCCGTAGATCGCGGTCGCGTAGCCTTTCGACTTGCAGAGTTCCGCGAGGGTGGTCTCGTCGGGGTTGATGCCATGGTTCGAGTTAGGCCCGAGCGCGCCGAGGATGCCGATGCGTTCGGGGTAGCACCCGGTGAGCAGCGCCGCGCGCGACGCACTGCAGACAGCCGTGGCTGCATGGAAGTCGGTAAACACCCGGCCCTCGCTCGCCATGCGGTCGAGGTTCGGGGTCGAGTAGTCCTTCGCTCCGAACGGTCCGATGTCGGCGTAGCCCATGTCGTCGATGAAGATCACCACGATGTTCGGTGGACGCTGAGCGTTGGTCGTCGAGTCGGGCGTGTCGTCGTCGGCTCGCAAGGTCGACGTGATCGAAGCAGCGAGCAATACAATCAGATGCAAACGAACAATAATTGGAAGCAGATGCGAAGATCGCATCGAGGAGGAGATTACCGAAAGCAAGCAAGGCATATTGAGGCTCATCAAAGGCAGAGGAATCGAAACAACGGATCGACCGGTGGCAATGCGCACCGGTCGATGCGGGGTGGTTCCGATTCTTGCACACTTTTGCCTGGAATGCGAAGAGATTCCTATGCGCTGCGGCGGTTTTTTCTCGCCAGGCAGTCGCTGTCAGCGAGCGCCGGGCGAGGGGACGACTCAGCCAGCGAAGTACGAACGCAGGAAGCTAGTGATGCGATACGGGCTGGCGATGCCAACAATTTTATGATCGAGGTTAATGACTGGAACATGCCGAAAACCGTGCACGGCCATCACGGTGAGCACCGCCGCGGCCGAGTCGGTGTCGTACACGAAGTTAGGATTGCTGGTCATGAAGTCGCGGACCGGCAGGTGTTTCTTCGCTTCGTACTCCAAAGCGATCTTGTCGAGCAGGTCGCGGTCGGAGAATACCCCGACGAGCTTCTCGTCTTCCTCCACCAGCAAGCAAGCAACCTGCAAGCCCGAGAGCTTCTTGACCGCCTGTTCGATGGTGGTGTCGGGCGAGACGCCGACGTAGGGGGTCGACTGAATGGCCGACGCCGGTTGGGTTGCGAGGGCTTCCTCGAGTGGATCGTCGTATTCTTTGGGGTCGTAATTCTCCAGAGGATCGTGAAATTCACCGGAGTCCGCGGGAAATGGTCGTCGCGATGTCATCGGTTAAGCTCCTTCGCGTTCGGCGGGCGGGCGGCTGCCAACTCGCTGTACCATGACTTGCTGCGGAAAATGCTCGGAGATGTACTCCATCAATCCTTTTTGCCCTGTGAGGCCAACGACTTGCCCATCGGTGTTGAGCACGCCGATGAAGCGGACGTTGTTCAACTGCATGTCTTCGAGCACCAGGGAGATGGGATCCGACTCCATGACCCAGGGCCAAGGTTTCTCGAGGTGGTTGCCGATGACGTCGTTGACCGCCTCGGGGTTGTCCGCAAGAAGCTGGGTAAGCTTGCTCTCGGTGAACATGCCAAGCGGTTTGCGGTAGATGTCGACCACGATGACACATCCCAGGCGCCGCTCGCGCATTTTGAGAATCGCATCGCGGACGGTCTCGGCCGGCCCGCAGAGAACTGGCTCACGGAGGTCCAGCTTGCTGACTGGCTCGCTTGCCATGTTTTGTCTTAATCCCATGCTCTCACCTTTCGATTGCGAACTGCCGGTGGGCAATCCTGAGATCAGGTGCTTCCTTGGAGTGATCGACTCTGCGAAACGCATGCCGGCGATTTCGACCGGCGGAATGGTTTCTCCGGTTCGTAGCCTCGGTGGTAAACCCCGTCGGGGCCAATGGGGGAAGAGCTTCCAAAGTAGTTGTGCTGTGGACTCGAAAAGGACCTCAATAAGGCTACTGCAGTATGCCCGAATTTATGCCAAATGCCAAATGCTAATTCCAACAAACATCGTGAGGGTATGGTTTGCCAACGAGTGTGCTGATGTGTCACTGAACCGTGCCGTGGCGCGCGTTAACGCACACGCAAACGGACGGTTTGATTTGCATGGGGGACAAAGTTGACTACTTTCAGATTTCCGAATAATGGCATTAGATGTGCTTGACAAAGTAGACAGCTTTTCTGCTTCGAGCCTCATCTCTTGCTCGAGCACCGTGCATAAAAACTCAGCTTGGAGGGATACGATGAATCGTGAAGTCGTCGTGTTGAGTGGAGTGCGGACCGCCATCGGCGGATTCGGCGGCAGCCTGAAGGATACCCCGCCTACGGAGTTAGCGGCCGCTTGCGTCCGCGAGGCGGTGAGCCGAGCAAATGTCCCTAAACAGGATGTCGGTCACTGCATTTTTGGCAACATTATTCACACCGATTCGCACGATCATTACCTGGCTCGAGTGGCCGGCGTGAAGGGCGGATTACCTTACGAAACCCCGGCTTTAACGCTGAATCGACTCTGCGGAAGCGGTCTGCAGGCGATTCTCACCGCAGCCCAGACCATCATGCTCGGCGATGCGGAGGTCGCCGTGGCCGGTGGGGCCGAAAACATGAGCCGTAGCCCCTACTTTTCGACCGCCATGCGCTTCGGTGCACGGATGAACGACAGCAAAATGGTCGACGCCATGGTGGGGGCCCTCTCCGACCCGTTTGAGGACTACCACATGGGTGTCACGGCCGAGAACGTGGCGAAGAAATACGCGATCTCACGAGAGGACCAAGACGCTCTGGCGGTGGAGAGCCATCGGCGTGCCGGAGCAGCCCTAAATGCAGGGTATTTTAAGGCCCAAATCGTTCCGATCGAGATTCGCGTAAAGCGCGAAACGGTGCCGTTCGAAGTGGACGAAACCGTGCGGTTCGGGCTAACCGTCGAGAAGCTCGCCAAGCTCCCCACGGTGTTCGATCCCGAAGGGACCGTGACGCCTGGCAATGCTTCGAGCATCAACGATGCGGCCGCGGCCGTGGTGGTGGCCGATCGCCAGTACGCCGAGTCGCACGGGCTACAGCCGATCGGCAAGTTGGTCGCGTATTCCTACGCGGGTGTCGACCCTCAGTACATGGGCATCGGCCCGGTGCCGGCGGTCAGGAAAATACTAGAAAAAACGGGTTTCTGCTACGACGACATCGACGTGTTCGAAGTCAACGAAGCGTTCGCAGCCCAAGCACTGGCAGTGGCTCGCGAGCTCGAATTACCGATGGATCGCACCAACCCGAATGGCAGCGGGATTTCGCTGGGACATCCCATCGGAGCAACCGGTGCCATCCTCGTTGTGAAAGCCTTGTACGAACTGCAGCGTACTGCCAAGCAGCGGGCGCTGATCACCATGTGCATAGGAGGAGGGCAGGGGATCGCGGCCATATTCGAGCGCGAATAACCGAGAGCGAATTGCAAAAAAGGCTTTTTTTAAGAGCCACAAACGAGAATCTACTTCAGCCTCAAGGAGTCAGTGATGGGAAGAGTCGACGGACGAACCGCCCTCGTGACGGGGGCCTCGCGTGGTATCGGACGAGCGATTGCTCTGGAGCTAGCTCGCGAAGGAGCAAAGGTAGCTATCAATTATTCGCACAACGAAGCCAAGGCCGTGGAGGTGGCCGACGCCGTCGCGGCGTTGGGAGGGCAAAGCATGATTGTGCAGGCCAATATTGGCAATTCGAGCGAAGCTCGAGGCATGGTTCAGCGCGTTGCCAATGAGTTCGGACACCTCGATGTGTTGGTGAATAACGCTGGCATTACCCGCGATTCGATGCTGCCAAAAATGACCGACGACCAATGGGTGGAAGTCGTGTCGACCAACCTGAATGGGTGCTTCTTCTGCACCTCCGAAGCGATTCCCATCATGACTCGTCAGAGCTATGGAAGGATCGTGAATATCAGCTCGATGAACGGTCAAATCCCGGCGATGGGCCAGGCCAATTACAGTGCCAGCAAAGGGGGCATTATTGCCTTTACGCGCACTGCGGCGGCCGAGCTAGTGCGGTCGGGAATCACGGTGAATGTCGTCTCGCCTGGCTACACCGATACCGACATGTTTAATGCGGTGCCGGACGTCATTCAGGCTCAAATTAAAGGTAAAATTCCAATGGGGCGGTACGCCCAGCCCGAGGAAATTGCCAAGGCAGTTCTGTTCCTGGTTGCCGATGGCGACTACATCACCGGGCAGCAAATCAACGTGAACGGGGGGGCCTTCATGCAGTAGCCGGAAGGTGTAGTCACACGCGGGAATACCTCAGGCGAGGGAAGTGATGCGAAGGGATTCATCGCACTTCCATGCAGGGAATGCATCCCTCGCCTGATGTTCCGCAAACAGGAGTCCAGTTGGCCGAAACAAAACTTGCAAGCGAGGCGATTATGAGTGCGAATTCCACTGAGTCGTTCAACCCGTTCGACCCGACGGGCATGCTGAAAGATGTCCGCGATGCAGGCATGCAAACGTGGGCCAAAATGATGGTCGAAGCGGTGAACACCGACGCCTACTCCGAGGCCACCGGCGCCATGCTCGACGCCTGGTTGGTAACGTCGGGGCCGTTCCGTGAAGCCACGCAGAAGGCGATGGAAAAGTCGCTGGCGGAGCTGAATATGCCCTCGCGGGAGGAGATCACCAGGCTGGCCGGCAGGCTCACCAACATCGAAATGCGGCTCGACGATTTGGACGCCAAGCTCGACGAGATGTTGCAATGCTTGCGTCCATCTTCCCCGACTCAGAACGGCTAAAGGAGCTACCGATGTCTGCGACTACCGATTCCGAATGCTCGGTTCAAGAAACGATTTCCTTTGCCGACGTGTGTGCGGAGTGGCACAAAACGTTTGAGCGTGCACAGCGATTTAATCGGTTTCTGACCACCGACGCCAAAATTGCACAAACCCCTAAGCAGTTGGTTTGGACCCTGAACAAGGCCAAGCTTTACCGGTACGTATCGCCTGTTCCGGCGAATGAGCGGAAGCCAGTTCCCCTGCTCATGGTCTTCGCCATCATGAACCGGCCTCACGTGCTTGATTTGAGGCCCGGGCACAGCTTTGTGGAATACATGCTGGCCGAGGGCTACGACCTGTTCCTGCTCGATTGGGGAGCCCCAGGGCCGGAAGACCAACAAATGCAATTCGACGACTACGCCCTGGAGTATTTGCCGCGGGTGGTCCGCAAAGTGAAGGCCCTGTCGGGCTCCGCCGAATTCAGCATGCTCGGCTGGTGTTTGGGCGCGTTGATTTCGACGCTCTACGCGGCACTACGGCCGAACGAAGGGCTGAAGAATCTAATTCTGCTGACCGCTCCGCTTGATTTCTCCGATAAAACCCAAGGGGGATTCACTCGTTGGTCGAGCGATCCTGCGTTTAACGCGGACATGATTGTCGAGAAGTTCGGCAACGTCCCCGGCGAGATGATCGATTCGGGGGCCAAGATGCTCAAGCCGGTCGAGAACTACGTCGGTAGCTACACGATGTTGTGGGATAACCTCGACAATGATGCGGCTACCGAAGCCTGGCACGCCATGAATACTTGGGTGCGGGACATCATTCCGATGGCCGGCAACGCCTATAAACAGCTGATCAACGACTTCTACAAAGAGAACCGCCTGATGGAAGATGCGTTGGTGATTCGCGGCGAACCGGTCCATTTAAGCGATATTCGGGCGAGTCTGCTGAATGTGATTGCCGAGTCGGATCACATCACGCCACCCTGTCAGTCGGAACGGATCATGGATATGGTCAGTAGTGGAGACAAGGAAGTGCTCCGCGTTCGTGGCGGACACATCGGAATCATGGCCGGCCGAGGGGCTGAAAAGAGCACCTGGCCTCATATCGAATCGTGGTTAGCGAGCCGATCAGCCTGATTTGCCTGCGTCCGCCCACTTATTGAGGGCTCGATTTATCGAGTAAGTACGTTGTTCGACTGGGGCACACTCATCGATCCCGCCGCGATTGCGTCGGTGCTGCCTGGAGAATATCAGCGATTCTCCAGGCCGGTAGCCAGTGCGCTTGGCTTGTTTCTCGAGCACTTGCCCGAAGCCCGTCAGCGGCAGATTTTGGCCGAACAACTCGCGATGTCTCCGTCGGCTACCATCTCGCAGCGGCTATCCGTGCTAGCGCGGGCGTGCCCGGTTCTCCACAAGCTGGGACAGGTGCTCGCCCGCGATTCGCAATTGGCGCAGGAATTGCGAGGGGAATTGCAACAACTCGAATCGTTACCTCCGAGCGTGCAACCCGACGACATTGAGCGAGCCTTGAGCGAAGAGCTGGGGCCGCTCGACCGCCTGGGGATCACGCTCACCCCGCCGGCGATTGCCGAGGCCAGTGTGGCCGTGGTCATTGGATATCGCCAACGCGGTATCCATGGCGACCGGCTCGGCGTGTTCAAGCTGCTGAAGCCTGGCATCGAACAGCGATTAGAGGAAGAACTTGCTCTGGCCAGCTTGGTTGGCGAGCACCTGGACGAAAAGTGTGAGGAGTATGGAATCCCTTCACTCGACTACCGGGAAACGTTTGAACAAGTACGCGACAAGTTGCAAGCGGAAGTGCACCTGGACAAGGAACAGCGAAATCTGGCCCTCGCCCACGAGTACTACGCCGACGACCCACGAGTACACATCCCAGAGCTTTACGAGAATTGCACGAGCCGCGTTACGGACATGGAACAGCTCCAGGGCATGAAGGTCACCGACTTCGAGACAGACAACCAGCACTCGCGACGAGCACTGGCGAATCTGGTAGTCGAAGCTTTGGTGGCCAAGCCGGTGCTGTCGGCTGATTGCCAGTCGCTGTTCCATTGCGATCCGCACGCGGGCAACCTCATGGTGACCGACGATGGTCGGCTCGGCGTGCTCGACTGGAGCCTGGTCGGTGTGCTCACCGAGCAGGAGCGTGTATCGCTAGTGCAGGTGTTGCTGGCCGCAGCAACGCTCAGCTCCACCGGAGTGGTGCGGGCTCTGGAGTCGATTGCAACTCGCATCGACGACGCACCAGCGCTGCACGAGGTCGCACAGCAATGGATCAAACGGGTTCGCCAAGGCGAACTGCCAGGCATGCGATGGCTCGTCGGCATGCTCGACGAAGCCTACCACTTGGCGGGTTTGCGATTGGGTGCCGACTTGGTACTTTTTCGGAAGACCCTGCACACCTTCGACGGGGTGCTAAACGATTTGAGTGGTGAAGACGATCGCCTGGACGAAGTGTTGTTCGGGCAATTCGTACAACAATTAATTGCGGAGTGGCCGCGCAGATGGGCCGTGATGCCTCACTGCCGCGACTTTGCAACGAGACTATCCAATTTTGACCTGACGCGGAGCTTGATGGAGATACCCAATACCGCAACACGCTACTGGCTCGGCCGGATTCGCGATTTGCTGTCAACTCTCCGTACGCCTCGCTGCCCAAGCAACTGAATAAACTAGGAGCTAACTGTGAAAAAACCGGTCAAGGCATTAAATCATGTTGGAATTGCCGTAAAGTCAATCGACGCCCAGCGTCCTTTTTACGAGGAACACCTGGGGGCCGAGTTTGAGTGTTACGAAGAAGTGGCAACCCAGAAGGTAAAAGTCGGATTCTTTAAAGTGGGCGACGTTCGGCTGGAATTGCTGGAACCGACTGATCCATCCAGTCCGATCGCGAAATTTCTAGAAACTAGGGGGGAAGGGCTTCACCATTTGGCCTTTACCGTGGACGATATTGAGGAGCGAATTGCCGACCTCAAAGAGTCCGGTCTGCGAATGATCGACGAGACACCACGCTTGGGTGCTCATCACATGAAGATCGCATTCGCTCACCCCAAGAGCACGCACGGCGTACTCACCGAGTTGTGCGAACCTGCTGAGTAATTGAACAAGAGCGCATGATGTGTTGATGTTCTTCCGTATCCGCAGCACCCTGCGATACGCTGGCTGCCGGTTCGGAAGCATGGCTCTACGACTCGTACTAACCAAGATGTGTTTGAACGATGGAAAACACTGAGTTTAGTGTCAGCGATGACTTTGCACCCGTAAGTTACGACGCCTGGCGGGAGCAAGTCGAAAAGGATCTTGCCGGGGCGCCGTTTGAGAAGAAGCTGGTCACTCGCACCTACGAAGGTGTGGATGTCCAGCCGGTCTACACCGCGCAGGATTGGAACTCCGCCGAAGACCCCAATGGTTTTCCCGGCTTCTCCCATTATCTGCGTGGATCCGCTCCCCTGGGGAATGCGGAAACCGGATGGGACTTGCGACAGGAGTTCAAGCACCCCGACCTGGCGACCACCAATAAGCAGATTCTGGCCGACCTCGAAGGAGGAGTGACCTCCATCTTGCTGCGGCTCGACTGTGCTGCTCGTGGCGGAACCGATGCCGACGATCCTGCGGCCGAAGAGCTGTCGGGACGCGACGGAGTGGCTGCCTATCATGTGGACGATCTTGATGCGGTGCTGAAAGACGTGGAGCTTGATATGGTGGGCCTCGCCTTGGAAGCTGGTGCGGCGTTCTTGCCGGCCGCTGCCCAGGTGGTCGCACTCTGGCGACGCCGAGGTCTGAGTGCCGAGCAAGCTTCCGGCGCGTTCAACGCCGATCCGCTGGCAGTGCTCGCCCGCGATGGTCAGCTGCCGACGACTTCGTCCGCGGCCTTGGAAGCCATGGCCGACTTGGCGAAGTGGACCAGCGAGAACTATCCCAACGTCACCGCTGTACGGGTCGGCACGGCTGCTTACCACCACGCTGGTGCGACGGTCGTGCAGGACATTGCGTTCAGCATGGCGACTGGCATCGAGTACCTGCGGTCGATGACCGCGGCTGGTATGAGCGTTGAAGACGCTGCCAAGCAAATCCTGTTTAGTATGAGTGTCGGCACGCACCAGTTCTTGAGCATCGCGAAGCTTCGCGCGGCCCGCAGTTTGTGGGCGCGGGTAGTCGAAGCGTGCGGCGGCAAGCCCGAAGCGGCTGCTATGAAACTGCACACGCGAGTCAGCAAGCGAGTGCTCACTGCCCGCGACCCTTACGTCAACATGCTGCGGAACACAGTTGCCGTGTTCGCCGCTGGTGTCGGCGGGGCCGAAGTCATTACTTCCGAACCGTTCGATGTGGTGCTCGGGTTGCCTGATGCCAACAGTCGGCGGGTCGCTCGCAACACGCTGCATGTGCTGCAAGACGAGTCGCATCTGAATCGCATTGTCGATCCGGCTGGCGGTAGTTGGTACATGGATTGGCTGGCCGATCAGTTTGCCAGGAAGGCGTGGGATCTCATGCAAGAGATCGAACGTCAGGGCGGCATGACCAAGGCCATCGAGAGTGGTTGGGTGGCCGACCAGATCGAGTCGGCATTCACTCCGCGGGCCAAGGGTATTGCCAGCCGCAAGGAAGGCATCACCGGTGTCAGCGAGTTCCCGAACGTAGCGGAAGACGCCATTGTCCGCGAAACGCCGGACCTGTCGGCCTTGCGAAAAGCGGCCTCCGACCGCTTGGCTTCCGCTCGGTACGCTGGCGACGGACTCGGCAGCCTGGCTTCGGCCAGTTGCAAGATTGCCGCTGCTTCCGAAGCGGCCGCCGCTGGAGCTTCCATCGGACAACTAGCCAAAGCGATTGGCTTCGGCGACTCGCCGACGCAGATCACGCCGGTTGCTCCCCATCCGTTTGCGGCTCCCTTCGAAGTGTTGCGAGACGCAAGCGACAAGTGGTTGGAAGAAAAGGGAAGTCGTCCCCAGGTCTTCCTGGCCAACCTGGGCCCGATTGCCCACCACACCGCCCGCGCGACGTTCTCGAAGAACTTCTTCGAGGCCGGCGGATTCGAAGTGCCTTCGAACAATGGATTCGCCGACGTGGATGCCGCCGTGGCAGCGTTCGCCGAGTCGGGTGCGAAGGTCGCTGTGATTTGTTCGTCCGACAAACTGTATCCTGAGTTCGTCCCCGACGCTGCCGCAAAGCTGAAAGCAGCCGGTGCTCGCACCGTGGTGCTGGCTGGCCACCCTGGCGAAAACGAAGCCGCTTGGAGCCAGGCAGGTGTCGATCGGTTTATTTTCATTAAGTGCGATGTGCTCAGCACGCTCGCGGATCTCTTACGCGAGGAAGGAGTGTTGCAATGAGTAACCCTGTTCCCAATTTTGCGGATGTGCCGTTCGCCGAGCGTCCGGCCACACCGGCAACGTACGACGCTTGGCATGAAGCCACTGGTACGAAAGCGGAGGATCTGACCTGGCAAACGCCCGAGCAGATTCCGGTGCGGCCGCTCTACTCCGCTGCCGACTTGGAAGGTGTAGAGCACCTGCAAACCATGCCCGGCATGCCGCCGTTCCTGCGTGGTCCTTATACCACGATGTACACGATGCGGCCGTGGACCATTCGTCAGTACGCGGGATTCTCGACCGCGAAAGAGTCGAACGCGTTCTACCGTCGGAACCTGGCAGCGGGTCAAAAGGGGTTGAGCATTGCGTTCGACCTGTCGACACACCGCGGCTACGACTCGGATCATCCGCGGGTCGCTGGCGACGTCGGCATGGCTGGCGTCGCGATCGATAGCATCCACGACATGCGGATGCTGTTCGACGGCATTCCGCTCGATCGCATGAGCGTGTCGATGACCATGAACGGAGCCGTGCTGCCGATCATGGCCCTCTATATCGTGGCCGCCGAGGAGCAAGGCGTGAAGCCAGAGCAGCTCGCCGGTACGATCCAGAACGACATTCTCAAGGAGTTCATGGTTCGTAACACCTACATCTACCCGCCTGAACCGAGTATTCGCATCATCGCGGATATCTTCCGGTACACCAGCGAGAAGATGCCTAAGTTCAACAGCATCAGCATCAGCGGCTACCACATGCAGGAAGCCGGTGCGACCGCCGATCTCGAGCTGGCTTACACGCTCGCCGACGGACTCGAGTACGTTCGCACGGGTCGTGAAGCAGGTCTGGAAGTCGACGCGTTTGCTCCCCGTCTGTCGTTCTTCTGGGCGATCGGCATGAACTACTTTATGGAGATCGCCAAGATGCGGGCTGGCCGCATGATCTGGGCGAAGCTCATCAAGCAGTTCGATCCGAAGAACCCGAAGAGCATGAGCTTGCGGACCCACAGTCAGACAAGCGGCTGGAGCCTCACCGCTCAAGACGTTTACAACAACGTGATCCGCACGTGTGTCGAAGCGATGGGAGCCACGCATGGCCATACCCAGTCGCTGCACACGAATGCGTTGGACGAAGCCCTCGCGCTGCCGAGCGACTTCTCCGCCCGCATTGCCCGCAATACGCAGTTGTTCCTGCAACAGGAAACCGACACCTGCGATGTGGTCGACCCATGGGGCGGAAGCTACTACGTGGAACGCCTGACGCACGATCTTGCTCAACGAGCCTGGCAGCACATCTGCGAAGTCGAAGAGCTCGGCGGAATGACCAAAGCCATCCAGGCAGGCATTCCCAAGATGCGAATCGAAGAAGCAGCGGTTCGCACCCAGGCTCGCATCGACTCGGGACAGCAAGTCGTGATCGGTGTGAACAAGTATCGTCCGAAGGAAGAGGAGATGCTGAAGGTACTGCACGTCGACAATACTGCAGTCCGCGAATCGCAAATTGCCAGCTTGAAGAAGCTGCGAGCCGAACGCGATCAAGTGAAGGTCGACGCCACGTTGAATGCACTTCGCGAAGCAGCTAAAGATGGCACCGGCAACTTGCTGGAGCTGGCCGTTGCTGCGGCTCGGGTGCAAGCCACGGTGGGTGAGATCTCGAATGCTTTGGAAGATGTTTACGGTCGCTATGAGGCCCCCGTTCAATCCGTACGTGGAGTATATGGAAGCGAAGTGGGTGACAAAGCACATGCGGACGAAGTTCGCCAGTTGGTAAGTGAGTTCGAACAACTCGACGGCCGCCGGCCGCGGATTCTCATCGCCAAGATGGGGCAGGATGGTCACGATCGAGGACAAAAGGTCATTGCCAGTGCGTTTGCCGACTTGGGTTTCGATGTGGACATCGGCCCGCTGTTCCGCACTGCTGCCGAGACGGCTCGGCACGCGGTCGAGAACGACGTGCATGTCGTCGGTGTCAGTTCGCTGGCCGCAGGTCACTTGACCTTGGTGCCGCTGCTCCTCGACGAACTCGCCGCCTTGGGGCGTGATGACATCATGATCGTCGTCGGCGGTGTTATTCCGCCGGAGGATTACGACGCCCTCTACGAGTCGGGAGCGGTGGCGGTCTTCGGTCCCGGAACCGTGATCGGCGAAGCAGCCGCCAAGCTGCTCCGCGCCCTGGGCAAACGGTTGGAGTACAACCTTAGCTAGCCCGACGACTGTCTGGTTACGCTGAACTTCCTGAGTTGTGATCGCGATGCTAACCAGCAGTGAATACTGGTGTCGTGATCGCAACATAGGGAAGGACCGCTGAAGTATGCAACAAGCCTCGACAACCGATAGACCTGCAATGGCAACTTCGCCACGCCGCCGACAACTGACCCTCGATGAATACTTTGAAGGTGTTATTGCGCGCGACGTCGCGGTGCTGCCGCGAGCCCTCACGCTAGTTGAGTCGACTCGCGGCGTGCACCAGGAAATGGGCGAGCAACTCATCACGCGCATCTTGCCGCACACCGGCAAGTCGATACGAGTTGGCATCACCGGTCCTCCTGGGGTGGGTAAAAGCACGTTTATCGAAGCGCTCGGCACGTACCTGGCTCGCAGCGGACGAAGGGTCGCCGTGCTGGCGGTCGACCCCTCGAGCGGCGTGAGCGGCGGAAGCATCCTCGGCGACAAGACCCGCATGGCGCACTTGTCGGCCGAACCGAATGCGTTCATCCGTCCTTCACCCTCTGCTGGAACCTTGGGCGGCGTTGCGCGAAAAACTCGCGAGACCATGCTCATTTGCGAGGCGGCTGGTTTCGAAATCGTGCTGGTCGAAACCGTGGGTGTCGGGCAGTCCGAAACCATGGTCGACGAGATGACCGATTGCTTCCTGGCACTCATGATGCCAGGCGGCGGTGACGAACTGCAGGGCATCAAACGCGGGCTGCTGGAGTTGGTCGATGTGATCGCTGTGAACAAAGCCGACGGCGACAACCGCAAGCCAGCCGAAGTGGCTGCCAAGCAATTGGAACGCATTTTGCACGCGTTGCCGTCGCAGGGAGGGGAACCTCCCACTGTGCTGACGTGCAGTGCTCGCGAGCACGAAAGCATCGACCAGGTGTGGAATGCCATCGAGCACCGGCACCAGCGGATGGAGGAGTTGGGGGCGCTCGATGAGCGTCGTCGTCGCCAGAGTTCGAACTGGATGTGGACCATCGTCGACGAGCAACTCAAGCAAGTCGTGCGGAATAATCCGGCGGTGGTCGAAATGCGGGGCGACTTAGAATCGCAAGTGCTGGAAGGTACCTTAGCACCAGAAGCTGCCGCCAGACAAATATTAGAAGCGTGCGGGCTTAAGTAGTCGAAGACTACGCCGGCCCGTCCGGAAGGATTGAATCTCCTTCCGAACGATAGGTTTTTCACTCGATTGAGAGTGACACATAAAAGGATCAACCGATGAGCATTCAGAAGAAACTGCTCGACGACCTCAAGAAACGCCGCAAGACGGCTGCCTTGGGTGGTGGTCAGGAGCGGATTGACAAGCGGCACGCCAAAGGGCTGATGACAGCCCGCGAGCGGCTTGGTATTTTCTTCGACGAGAATACCTTTCAAGAATGGGGCATGCACGTCGACCATGCCTGCCATGACTTTGGCATGGAAGGCAAATCGCTGCCTGGCGACGGTGTTGTCACCGGTGTCGGCTGGGTCGATGGTCGTCCCATCGCAGCGTATAGCCACGACGCCACGATCGGCGGCGGTGCTCTTGGCCAACGCCATGCGAAGAAGATCTGCGACCTGATGGACTACGCCATCGAAGGCGGCATGCCAGTGGTCGGCGTCAACGATTCCGGCGGTGCCCGCATTCAGGAAGCGGTCGAATCGCTGTCGGGTTACGGCCAAGTGTTCTATCGCAACGTGCAACTCTCGGGTGCGGTGCCTCAGATCGGTGTGATCGCGGGCAACTGTGCGGGTGGTGCTGCTTACTCGCCAGCGTTGATGGACTTCCTGGTGATGACTCGCGAGAACGCGAACATGTTCATCTGCGGCCCTGGCGTGATTAAGGGGGCCACGGGCGTGGATGCCACGATGGAAGAGATCGGCAGTGCAGCGGCCAACGCCACGTTGAGCGGCAACGTGCACTTTGTGGCCGACAACGACGAGCACGCCATGGGATTGGTTCGCGAACTGTTGTCGTACTTGCCGCCGAACAACTTGGAGAATCCTCCGCATCTTTACAATGATCAGATCAACCTCGACGAAGACGAGGCAATGAATCAAATTGTGCCGAAAGATGCCAAGGATACGATGGACATGTACGAAGTGATTGAGCGGTTGCTCGATCCTGGTCAGTTCCTCGAAGTGCACAAGGATTTCGCGCAGAACCTGATCATCGGCTTCGGTCGCATCAACGGCATGGTCGTTGGTCTGGTGGCCAACCAGCCAATGGTCAAAGCGGGTACGCTTGATATCGATGCCTCGGACAAAGGGGCTCGCTTCATTCGGTTCTGCAACGCGTTCAATATTCCGCTGGTCACCCTGGTCGACGTGCCTGGGTTCCTGCCTGGTGTTAGCCAGGAGCAGGGCGGCATCATTCGCCATGGAGCGAAGATGCTGTTCGCCTATTCGGCGGCCACGGTGCCAAAGATTACCGTGATCACCCGCAAGGCGTACGGTGGTTCGTACCTCGCGATGTGCAGCAGCGACCTCGGTGCCGACATGGTATTCGCCTGGCCGACTGCCGAGATTGCTGTGATGGGTGCCGAGGGTGCGGTGAATGTGCTGTACCGTCGCGAACTCGATGCGGCCGAAGACCGCCAGGCACTGCGTGCCCAGTTTGTCGAAGAGTATCGCGATCGATTCGCTTCGCCTTACATGGCAGCCTCGCACGGTATGATTACCGACGTTATTTCTCCCTGCCAAACGCGTGGAGTGGTTTCGCTCGCATTGCGAAACACTCTGCGTAAACGTGAAACCCGTCCACCAAAGAAGCACGGTTTGATCCCCCTATGATATTGAATATTCAAACCCTGATCGCGGTACTTCCCGACGAACCAACAACTGGCGAACTGCTCAAGTTTGTGGGCATGGGCATCTTTGTTGTGGTCTCGGCGTTAGCGAGCTTGGCCATCATGAGCATGGTGGTCGGCTTCGTGCTCAACGCGATGAAGAAGTCGCCGCCACCAGTAAAACCGGCCGATCCCGTCCCCGAGGAGGGGGTGCCGGAAGAAACCATGGTATTGATTGCCGCAGCGGTAGCTGCTGTGATTAGCCAACCCGCACGTATTGTCCACGTACGCGGCCTGACCCCCGACGATATGGCTTGGGCGTTGCAAGGTCGTTCGCAAATACATGCTTCCCATGCTTTGAAACCCCAGGACTCCCGATGAAGAAGCTTCGAATCACGATAGGAGATAAGTCGTACGACGTCTCCGTCGAAGTGCTTAGCGACGATAACCCCAATCCGATGTCGATGCCGCGTCCCGGCATCGCACCATCGGCCCCGATCGCACCCCCACCCACGGCTGCCGCAAGCAAGCCGACTTCCGCAGCCGCGCCCGGCGTGATCATCAGCCCCATGGCGGGCATGGTGAAGTTGATCCAGGTTCGCGAAGGCGATGCGGTCGAACAAGGCCAGGTGCTGATTTTGCTCGATGCTATGAAGGTCGAGAATCGCATTACGGCTCCTGCAGCTGGCAAGGTCAACAAGATCTTGGTTAAGGAAGGCGACAACGTTAGCGAGGGCCACGTGCTCCTCGAAATGAGCTAGGCTAGCTATGTTAGACGCACTCTATCGTTCTATAGACGCATTCAATAGTTTCACCGCGTTCGACGAAGTCACGGGCTACATGCTGATCATGTGGGTCGTATGTGGCGTGCTCATCTATTTGGCGATTGCCAAAGAGTTTGAGCCAATGCTGCTGCTGCCGATTGCATTTGGCGCACTCCTGGCTAACTTGCCTACCGCTGGCTTGCTTAATGTGCCAACCGAGGAAGAAGCTGGCGGGTTGTTCTACTACCTGTCGCAAGGCATTAAGCTCGAAATCTACCCGCCGCTCATTTTCTTAGGGGTCGGTGCGCTAACAGATTTCGGCCCGGTGATCGCCAACCCGCGAACGCTCCTGCTAGGAGCAGCCGCGCAGGCGGGCGTGTTGATCACCTTTTTGGGAGCCTACTTGTTTGGGTTCACTCCCGACGAGTCGGCCGCCATCGGCATTATTGGTGGTGCCGACGGTCCCACGTCGATCTTCCTGGCGAACAAGTTGGCAAGCCATCTCGTGGGTCCTATCGCGGTGGCCGCCTACTCCTACATGGCGTTGGTTCCACTGATCCAGCCTCCTATCATGCGGGCACTGACTTCCGAGCGCGAGCGGAAGATTCGCATGCAGTCGCTGCGTAAAGTGAGCCGACTCGAGAAATTGATCTTCGCCTTCGCAACATTGATCATCTGCATTCTGATTGTTCCTTCGGCTTCGGCCCTGATCAGCATGCTCATGCTCGGCAATATCCTTCGCGAGTCGGGCGTCGTCGATCGGTTGTCGAGAGCGGCCCAGAATGAGTTGATCAACATCGTTACCATCTTTCTTGGTACCTGCGTGGGTATCACCATGAATGGCAACACCTTCCTGCAGTCCGACACGCTCAAGATTCTATCGATGGGCATCGTTGCCTTTGGTGTTTCCACAGCGTGCGGCGTGTTGATCGCCAAGTTGATGAACCTGATCAGTCCCAAGAATCCGATCAACCCGTTGATCGGCGCAGCAGGCGTGTCGGCCGTGCCGATGGCCGCTCGCGTTGCCCAGGTCGAGGGGCAGCGGGCCGACCCGCAGAACTTCCTGCTGATGCATGCCATGGGACCCAATGTCGCCGGCGTGATTGGCACGGCCGTCGTCGCGGGGTACTTCATCGAAATGTTGGTGAACAAGTAGCAAACACACCTTTCTCTCAACCGGCCAGTCTTCGCGACGACCGTTTCAGGTTGTCGCCAAGACTGGCCGTCGTTATGCTGAGCGGCGACCTTTCGCGTTGCTACTCACTCTAGAAGCGACGCGACTCAAATAGCCAGCAAGGGAGTCGCTGATGGTTCGCTCGCCTGTCTTGTCGCTGTCGGAACCGGTTATCATTACCGCCGAGCAGCATATCCAGCTGCAGCAACGGCAGCACTCGCCCGAAGCAACCGGCACCTTCAGTTGGCTGCTCGCCGGACTCACGCTGGCAACCAAACTGACCGAATCGCGGGTGCGTCGCGCCGGACTGCTCGATGTGCTTGGCTCGGCCGAACACGTCAACGTGCAAGGCGAGATGCAGCAGAAACTCGACATCTTCGCCGATCAAGCGCTCATCTACTGCCTCGGCGCCCGCGATAGCGTCGCGGTGATTGCCTCGGAAGAAAACGAAGAAGCATTGATCTTCGAAGGGCGCAACAAAAGCGGCAAGTATGTCATCGTGTTCGATCCACTCGATGGGTCCTCCAATATTGACGTGAACGTGAGCGTCGGTACCGTGTTCTCGATACTCCGCGTGCCCGAAGGAATCGACGTGGAGACCAATGCCAAGCAGGCGGTGCTGCAACCTGGCACCGAGCAACTGGCCGCTGGCTACGTGGTGTATGGCTCCTCGACCATTCTGGTTTATACAACCGGGCACGGGGTGCATGGTTTTACGCTCGACCCCACGATCGGTGCGTACGTGCTCAGTCACGAGAACATCAAGATGCCGATCCAAGGACCCTACTACTCGGCGAACGAAGCCTACTGGGACGAATTCCCCGAGAGCTACCAGGAGTACCTTCGCCATATCCGCAGCGGCGGGCTCGGCACCCGTTATTCGTCGCGATACATCGGGTCGATGGTCGCCGATTTTCATCGCACGCTCCTAAAAGGGGGAGTATTCATCTATCCTCCCACGGCAAAATCGCCCGAAGGAAAATTGCGATTGCTGTACGAGGCGAATCCGGTCGCCTTCCTGGCCGAGCAAGCCGGCGGCATCGCCTCGAACGGATCGGGCCGGGTGCTCGATGTCACCCCAACCGAAATCCACCAGCGAACCCCCCTGGTGGTCGGCAGCCAGGTCGAGATGCAAGCATTCCAGAGAATCGTCGAAGCGACTGCCTGAAAATAGATTCCCAATTTACCCAACGATGGGAAAATTGAATCTGCACCCACTCTATAAAACCAGTGGTTTTCGTCCTCGAATAGATTCCCATTTCCCAAAACGCATCGGATGGGAATCTATTTTTGCAGTGGGAAACAATCGCAAGTCGTGTATCTGTATGGATTTACATCAACACCTCCTGTGAAGTTGCCCAAAATAGATTCCCATGGGTGGGAATCTATTTTGGGAGGATTCAAAAATGGGGGAGGGGGAATGGGAATGTCATCTGTAGGAGCGTCCAGCGACTGAAAGAACTAGCCTACCGCTTACAGCCTGCAGCTTTGGCAACCGCGCAGCAGCGAACGGCCACGCAAGCAAAACACCGCCTGCGCGTCGCTAATAGTTGGTTTGCCATTAGAACAAGCGTTGCCTCTCAATCACCTACTTACAATTAAAACCAGCAGCCGAAAGCGGATAGCCGACAGCCATAGCACCTGTGTATTAGAACACTAGTGGTGGCCAATTGCGACAAGAAACCGAGAAGAAATAAGAAGTCGTTTCACCAGATCAGGCGAGGTCTTTCTGGTCCTGACGGTAGAGAATCAGGTTCGTGATGTTGGTCGAGAGCATCGCGAGTCCCGCGACGATGGCATGCCCGCCAAGCATCAGCACAATCAGTCCCAGGTTGCCCATCTGGTGTTCTGAGGCCGCCTGCTCGAATAATTGGAGCATGGGAAGATTGGTAAGGATGACGATCAGGCAATAAATTGCCAGCACGTATCGCGTCCAGTTCCGCCCGGTCCAGATGGCGTAAGTCAGCCCCAGTGGCAAGGCCAGCCGAAACAGTTGCTGTGGGAACCCACTCCACCCAACCACGTGATTGTAGTTCACCACATCCCACACGAAGATTAACACCAGCAGGCCGGCGATAAACAGCAACGTATTCCGTCCCTTGTGCACCCGCAAAGGAACGATCGGCAACGGGGCATCTTCCGGCGATTCGTAAGGGTTCTCGGACAATGTGGTGTTCCAGTCAGGCTTGGCGTTCAGTCGCCGTAAGAAACTTGCAGGCGGCAGTAACGTGCATCGCAATTCCTGCCAGCGTACTGCATTGTAGCGGGGACTTTTGGGCTTGTCGTCCACCTCGCAGGCATTGGTCGCAACACGCGTCGTGACTTAACCCTAGTCAAGCTGCAAGCATCGCATGTTGAGAGCGGTTGCACTTGTAAGTGGATCAGGTGCTACCTGAGAAGCAACCCTACTGGCGTTTGCGAAATGGAGCAGCGAGTAATTACTACTCCGTCGCAGCTTTTCGCTGTTTCAAGTAGCTCGCGAGCGCTGGCACGGTCTCTTCGATATCTGCAATCACCAGGTTCGCGATCGCCTCCGCACCTTTGGCATTGAAGTGAGTAATGTCGCCTGGTTTGCTTGCCATCTGTTTGCTTTCATCAGGCCCTATTTTCTCCGCCAACTCTTTGCTCGACGTCTGCAAGTCGATTACGGGAACATCCATCTCCTTAGCGATCTCGAGCATCGCTTTCGCGTATTCGGAGAGTGGTCGATTGAGTGGAGTGAGGTTCTCGATGATCTTTCCTTCCGCGTCAAACGCTCGACGTACCATGGGCGTTACGAGTACCGGTACGGCTTCTATCTCGCGTGACTCTTCAATGTATCGACGGAGGAACTGCTTGTAGTCGGTCGCCGGATTGGTCGCCTCAGGACGCTCGGGGGCATGCGAGTCGTTATGCCCGAATTGGATGAAAACGTAAGTCGGCTCGGTTGCCAGGGCTTTCGTCCAACGGCCTTCTGTGATAAATGTCTTGGTGCTGCGGCCGGATGCGGCAAGGTTGATGACGTCGACGGTTCCCTGTTTAAAGCCTTGCTCAAGATACTGCCCCCAACCTCTCGTTGTGACTTTCTCAGGGTATTCACTCACGGTCGAGTCGCCAACGAGCACGATCTTTACAGGATCCGGCAAGTCGGTCGCGATCGAGTGATCGACGAGCAAGATTAGAGAGAGCGCGAAGACTAACAAGGTGGCTGTCGTGCGAACCATACTCAGCAAAGTGCGTGGGCCGTAGGTCGGGTCGCTCAGTCCCTGAGTGGAGAAGCCGTTTGCTGGTGGATTGTTCATGGCGAATTAAAGTCTCTTGCAAGACGTGCAGGTATTCGGAGAGAGTAGAGGGGACTCTGGGGTGGCATCGCTTCAACGGCAACATCAGGCGGAGCAGCGCTATACGCACCCCCCGCGTGTTAGCGCATGTTAGCTTATCGCCGTTGTGCAGCAGAGGGGCATAGATGCCATCGATTGGCGGAAAGCCTCTGGATTAGCGCACGATCACCTACCAATCCAGACTTTCCGCTTTTTGGGGCGTGATTCCATCGACCAGTGACATGAAGCTGCGTCTAATCGTAGGTGACAAGGAAAAAAAGACAAAAAAGACACTTCTGACCATATTCTGTGTAACCAATCTTCTGTTTTGAGTATTAAACAGTAGCCGACTGTGTGGGGGGCGTGTGGAGCGAAAGCACCAACCTGCCATGAGCCGCATAGCGATGCTGGTCATTCGCTATTCAGCCTGGCGGCAGGCCGCAAACTGCCGAGATTGTGCACCAACCTAGAGTCGGATTGCTTGTGTTCTAAAGGGCCCAAGCTTAAGCTATTGCGAGGACGCGAGAAGCAGGCACTTTCAAGCGTAAACTTTTCTGTATACATCTTTTCGTTTTCTTCTTTGGAGGAGCATCATGAAAGTAGTGTGGAGTCTTGCGCTCGTGGCCTGCCTGGGTCTCACGATGCAAACCGCGTCGGCCTTGGAGGGGTTCCTTTCGCCGAGCGATTCAATTCTCGCCATCGATACTGATGGCTATCAGCCGAACAGCAGTTTCCCTGCAGGCGAGGCCCCCGCCAAAGCCATCGACGGCACTCTGAACAAGTACTTGAACTTTGCTAAACTCGGTACTGGTTTTATTGTGACGCCTGCGGGCGGTAGCTCGGTGGTTCAAAGCTTGCAGCTAACCACCGCCAACGACGCCGAAGCACGCGATCCTTCCTCCTTCGAATTGTGGGGCACCAACGACGCGATTGTTAGTGCTGAGAACAGTGCTGGTTTGGACGAGAGCTGGTCGCTCATTAGCTCAGGGGCTCTCTCGCTCCCCTCCGATCGCGACACCCTGGCACCGCTAGTCGATTTTTCCAATGGCGATGCTTACACCTCCTACAAGTTGCTATTCCCAACGATCAAAGATCCTGGTGCCACGAACTCGATGCAGGTCGCAGAGGTATCGTTCTACACGGATACTTTGGGAACTAGCGCCGACGTGCTGAACGATGGCGATGCCATTATTGCTGTTGGACAATCGTGGGATAGCGATTATCCCAACCTTGAGTCGCCAGCCATGATTCTCGATGGCGATTCGAGCACCAAGTACCTGAACTTCGGTCTTGAGAACACCGGTTTCATCGTCACGCCGGCCGCCGGCCCGATGGCTCTGCAAACGTTCCAGATCACCACTGCCAACGACGCGGAAGAACGTGATCCCGTTGGTTGGGAGGTGTATGGTACCAACGACCCGATCACCAGCGCCGACAACAGCGACGGTGTCGCCGAGGCATGGGAATTGATCGACTCGGGTGCCATGGAGCTTCCGGTTGATCGTTTGAAGAAAGGTCCGTTCGTGATCGTCGATAATGATACGGCCTACGCTTCGTACAAGATGGTCTTCCCTACTCTTAAGAATGCCGGTGCCACGAACTCGATGCAGATTGCTGACATCCAGTTCTATAACCAAGCTGTTCCAGAACCCTCGACCTTGGCCCTTACGGCTCTCGGCGCGGCTCTGGCTTTGGTGGTTGCACGCCGTCGTTAATACCTGAGTGGATAGCAGTTGCTGTCGTAGCCTGAACGCGTACTGTTAAGGTTAGCCTGGGGAGGGAACGACTAGCCGCTGCACCACTATTCAACCTGGGTTCCAAACTCAGGGCGAGAACAAAACCGATTGCAGACTTGCTTGGTGCGGTCTGCAATCGGTTGTTTTTATGTAGATGCCTTCTGCGGTGAGTTGACGGAAGCACTTGTCCCGGCGATCGCTCAGAAGCTGCTCGAAGTGTTCATTCGAACTCGAGAATCGGTTGATCCACTGCCAGCGTGGCTCCCACTTCGGCGTTGACTACTTTAATGGTGCCATCGTGCTCGGCGCGAAGCACATTTTCCATTTTCATCGCTTCGACCACGGCCAAGTCCTGCCCACTCTTCACCTCTTCGCCAGGTTCGACGAGCAGCTTCGACAGCAGACCCGGCATCGGCGATAGTAGGAACTTCGACAAGTCGGGCGGCTGCTTTACAGCCATCTTGGCGAGCAATTCGGCCGCGCGGGCGGTCAGCACCATCACGTCGACCTGTGCGCCCCAATGGAACAAGCGGTAATGCAGGTTGCGGCGTTCCACTTGCAGGCAAACCGCGTTGCCGTTGATCGTGCCGCGAAACACCGGCTGACCGAATTGCCAGTCACTGAGCACTTCGTAGTGCCGGCCTTGATAGGCGACCTCGTGCCCCGGACGCCCTGACAAAGGCTTCACGTGCACTGGATGCTGTTCCTGGTTTATGATCACCACCCAGTCGTCCTGGATCTTCCGCTCGTAACCAGGCAACTGGCCACTAATCGCAGCGGCGCGGTCCATGTACCGCCGGTGAATCGTCGCGGCGGCCGCCACGAGCAAAGGTGGATCCTGATGCACGACATCCTGCGGGTTGAAGCCCTCGGGATACTGGTCGCCAATTAAGTTGGTGCTAATGTTACCTTCGCGGAACAGGGGGTGATGCACCAGCGCAGCCAGGAAGCTGATGTTGTGGGCGACGCCGCGGATACAGAACTCGTTTAATGCGTCGCGCATCGATTCGATGGCCGCGGTGCGAGTCGGCCCATACGTGATGACCTTGGCAATCATCGGGTCGTAATGCATCGAAACTTCGCTACCTTCGTAGATGCCGGTGTCGACGCGGGTGGTACTCGACTCTTGGGGAGGGCAGTAGCGTACCAGGCGTCCAATCGATGGCAAGAAGTTGCGGAACGGGTCCTCGGCGTACACGCGTCCTTCGATCGCCCAGCCTTTGAGCTTCACGTCGGCTTGCTGGAAAGCGAGTGGCTCGCCAGCGGCGACGCGAATCATCTGCTCTACTAAATCGAGCCCCGTGACGTATTCCGTGACGGGATGCTCCACCTGCAACCGAGTGTTCATTTCCAGGAAGTAGAAATTGCGATTCGCATCGGCAATGAACTCCACCGTGCCGGCCGATTGGTAGTCGACTGCTTTGGCCAGAGCGACCGCCTGGGCCCCCATGGCTGAGCGGGTCTTCTCATCGAGCAACGGCGACGGGGCTTCTTCAATCACCTTTTGATGTCGCCGCTGCAGCGAACATTCCCGCTCGCCGAGATAGAGCGTATGGCCGTGAGCATCGGCGAGCACCTGAATTTCGATATGGCGAGGCTGTTCGATGAACTTCTCGATAAACACACGGTCATCGCCAAAAGCGGTTTTAGCTTCACCTGCTGCGCGTTCAAAGCCGCTACGGCATTCTTCGTCGTTGTAGGCAACACGCATCCCTTTGCCACCGCCGCCGGCGCTGGCTTTAAGCATCACGGGGTAGCCAATCTCGCGCGAGACCTCCACCGCATGATCGCTGTCGCGAATCACCCCCGTGTAGCCAGGCACGGTGTTCACGCCGGCCTCGATGGCGATTTTCTTGGAGGTGATTTTGTCGCCCATCGACGTGATCGCGTGGGGCTTGGGCCCAATGAACACGATGCCCGCCTTATCGAGCGCCTCGGCGAACGCGGCATTTTCCGACAAGAACCCATAGCCGGGGTGCACCGCTTGGGCGCCGGTTTGTTGGCATGCTTCCACGATGCGATCGATCCGCAGGTAGCTCTCCGCCACCGGCGGCGGGCCAATCAGCACCGCTTCGTCAGCCATTAGCACGTGCAGCGCATCGCAATCGGCCTCGGAATAAACCGCGACAGTAGCAATGTCCATGCGCTGAGCGGTCTTGATGACACGACAGGCGATTTCGCCGCGATTGGCGATCAGTATTTTGTCGAACATGGTCTATAGGGGGATGTTGCCGTGTTTGCGCCAGGGATTTTCCAAGCGTTTGTCGCGGAGCATTGCCAGCGATCGGCAAATGCGCCCACGAGTCAGGCGCGGCATGATGACGTCGTCGATGAACCCTCGCTTTCCCGCGATAAACGGGTTGGCGAACTTTTGTCGGTACTCTTCGGTTAGCTCCGCAACGCGCTCGGGGTTATCCCGTTCTTCGCGGAAAATGATTTCTACGGCCCCTTTGGGACCCATCACGGCGATCTCGGCGCTCGGCCAGGCGAGGTTCACGTCGCCGCGCAGGTGTTTCGAAGCCATCACGTCGTACGCTCCACCATACGCTTTGCGGGTGATGAGCGTGATTTTGGGAACCGTGGCTTCGGCATAGGCGAACAGCAGCTTCGCGCCGTGCTTGATGATGCCGCCGTACTCTTGGGCAGTGCCTGGCATAAATCCCGGCACGTCGACAAACGTGAGAATCGGAATGTTGAAGCAATCGCAGAACCGCACGAAGCGAGCCGCTTTGATGGCCGAGCGAATGTCGAGGCAACCGGCCAGTACCAACGGTTGGTTGGCCACGATGCCGACAGGGTTGCCCTCCATGCGGGCGAAACCAGTAATGATGTTCTTCGCGTGCTCCGGTTGCAACTCGAAGAAGTCGGTGTCGTCGACGATCTTGAGAATCAGCTCCTTCATGTCGTACGGTTTCGTTGGACTCGATGGCACCAGCGTATCGAGCGACACTTCTACCCGGTCGGCAGGATCGGGCGTGGGGCGATGCGGCGGCGGCGTCCGGTTGCTGGCCGGCAGGTAATTGATGAACCGGCGGACCATGGCCAGCGCTTCCACATCGTCCTCAAAAGCGCGGTCGGCAACGCCCGACTTCGTCGAGTGAGTGATCGCTCCCCCCAGTTCCTCGTGGGTGACTTCCTCGTGCGTAACCGTTTTCACCACCTCGGGGCCGGTGACGTACATGTACGAACTGTCTTTGACCATGAAGATGAAGTCGGTCATCGCCGGCGAGTAGACCGCTCCGCCAGCACAGGGCCCCATGATCACCGAAATCTGCGGAACCACGCCCGAGGCCAGCACGTTGCGCTGAAACACCTCAGCGTACCCCCCGAGCGAGGCGACCCCCTCCTGAATGCGGGCGCCGCCCGAGTCGTTCAGGCCGATCACCGGGGCGCCGACCTTGATTGCGTGATCCATGATCTTGCAGATCTTTTCCGCGTGAGATTCAGAGAGCGAGCCCCCTAGCACGGTGAAATCCTGGCTAAACACAAACACTACTCGACCGCTTACGGTGCCATAGCCTGTAACGACGCCATCGCCAGGAATGCTCTCTTTATCCATGCCGAAGTCGGTGCAGCGATGCTCGACAAACATGTCCCATTCTTCAAACGTTCCGGGGTCGAGCAGCAGCTCGATCCGCTCGCGGGCGGTCAGTTTGCTTTTCGCGTGCTGGCGATCGATTCGCTTTTGACCACCACCCAGCTGAGCCGCTGCTCGTTTGGCTTCTAATTGTCGTACGATCTCTTGCATGTTGTCTGTGGGGGTAGGAGGTTGGTCGCCATGATAGCAAGCTCGCGGAGCGACGCCTGCTCGGCATGGTGGAATCGACGTTCTCGGGACCTATTTTTACGGATGCGGCGAATCCCTGCTATATCAGGTTGCGGGAGTGGAATGTTCGGCTATCCAATGTGTCACACGTGGCCATAACTCGCGATGGGCTCGTTGGCCGATGGCCAGACCCAAGTGTCCCGCATCGATCGACAGCGCGTCGTAACCATCGGTTCCTATCAGGTATTGTAGCGCCTGACTCGATTGTGGGGGTACGAGGTGATCGCGCGACGCGGTGATTGATAAGGTTGGTGAGCGAATATCTTCCAAACGTATCGGCGTGCTGTCGAGCATCACTTTGCCAGCGACCAGGCGATTTTCCTGATACATCCATTTCACGTATTGCCGAAATGTAGCGCCAGCCACCGGAATGCTGTCGCCAGCCCACCGTTCGAGGGCCAGCAGATTCTGCAAGTAAGCCTTCGAAGGAGGGTCGCGCGTCATTTCGAGCATGTGCTTCAAGCTGACTCGTACCGGCTTCATCAATTGGAAGCAAGATTGCAGGAACCAGCCGGGGCAGTTGCCGTACACGTCGATGAAGCGATCGACGTCAAAATACTCGGGCCGCGCCCAGAGATTCAGCAGCCCGTCGCCGGCATGGAAATCGATAGGAGTCGCGAGCAGCACCAGATTGCGGATGAGTGTTGGGCGGAGCGACGCGTACATGGCCGCCATGGTGCCCCCCATGCAATAGCCGAGCAGTGTTACCTGGTGCGATTCGGAGGTTTCGATGGTCAGTTGCACCGCATCGTCGAGCGCGCGGCAGACATAATCGTCGAGACCACGGTCGCGATCCTGGTCGGTCGGTATTCCCCAATCGATCATGTAGACATCGAAATGCTGATCGAGTAATCGTTGAACCACACTGCGGTTGTTGGGTAGATCGAGAATGTAAGGGCGATTCACCAGCGAAAAAGCGATGAGTATCGGCTCGGTCCATCGCGACGGTTCAGCGGAGCGGAAACGGAGCAATCGTTGCCCTTGCTGCTGGTGCACCACTTCGTAGTCGGTGGCGCCGGAGTAGGTTAGGTCGTGAGTGGGAGAAGAGTCGTTGGGACCGAAGTACTGTTGCCAGAGGTCGAGGGTTTGCTGCTGAACACTGGCGTGCCATTTGAGAAGCGAGGCGAACAGTTCGTCAGGAGGGATGGAGGTCATGGCGGCCCCTCCAGTCTCTTGATTCGTTGTTCGAGTCCAGTCAGACGCTTTTCCACTTCGGAAATGCGGGCAATGACCGTGTCGATATCACAGCTTTCGTTTGCGGGAGCAGCAGGAGGCTTTGCCGAGCTCTTGAGCGCAATCAAGGTTTCGATATGCAGGCGGAAGAGCTGCAAGAACGAGGGGCTTCGCAAGTACTGATCGACCATCTGCCCGGTCGATTCAATCCAAGCCTCGGCTGGATCGTCGCTGGGGCTCGAAGGGCCGGGGGCCTGACTGGCAGAACCGGTCCATTGCTGGGTGTAGAGTGCCCAGGTGTCCAAGAGTGGACGCAAAAAAGGATCAACCGAGTTGGAAGCGTCTGGGGGATCACGCATGATCGACCCTTCCATCAATGGCCTACCGAATTGTTACCGAAGCGTCGCTGTCGCTTGGTCGCGTCGCGGGCGGCGCGACGACCTCTCCCCACACAACACGTGTGTGGGGAGAAGCGCCAAGCCTATTTTATAACACGAAGACTCCACCTAGTGAGGGCTGGTGTACTCCGTGGTGTAGTTCCGCAGGGCTTTCATGTAGTTAGCACGTACCAGCTCGCTAGGATTCGAGCTATTCGCGCAACTCATGCTACCCTGAAGTTGTTGAACCGACACGTACTCTTTCTGCTCCAACCAGGCAGTCATGTCGTTCAAGATCGTCGTCAGCTGGTTGGGGCCTTTCATTAGCAGCACGCTAGCCAGCATCAGCACATCAGCACCAGCAAGCAGCAGCTTGATGGCACCTTCCATGCGATGAATGCCGCTTGTCGCTGCCAGCGAGGCGGAAACCTGATCGCGAAGGATCGAGATCCAACGGATCGGCACCCGAGCTTCGTGGCGATTGCTCAATACCAGGTCGGGGTAGAACTCCAACTCATCGAGATTGATGTCTGCCTCGAGGTATCGATTGAACAGCACCAAGCCATTCGCGCCGGCGCCCACGAGCTTTTGCGCGAAGTTTGGCAGACTGGTGAAGTTCTGTCCGATTTTCACTGCCAGGGGAATGCTAACCGACTCGCGAACCGCGGCCACCAGGTCAACATACTGACCTTCCACCTGATCGCCAGTCATGTTGACGTCGGTTGGAATGAAGTAAATGTTGAGCTCCAGGGCATCGGCCCCTGCGTCTTGCATTTCCTTGGCGTAACGCACCCAACCACCCTTCGACGAGCCATTGAGGCTGCCGATCACCGGGATCGACAGCGTTTTCTTGGCTTCTTCGAGACGCTTCAGGTACTCGTCGGAACCTTTGTCGTACTCAGGGAAGGGGGGGAGGTTTGTTAGTGCTTCGGGGTTCGAGTCGGTGTGAAAGTCGTAGAGATTCGAGATCTCGAGTTCTTCGTGCACCACTTGTTCTTCGAACAACGAAGGCATCACTACACACGAAGCGCCAGCGGCTTCGAGTTTACCCAGCATTTCCATGTCGCCGGTAAGCGGCTGGCAAGCCGCCACGGCGAGGGGATTCTTCAGGGTAAGTCCTAGGTACTGGGTTTTAAGATCAACTGCCATTGCTATTCACAGCTCCATTGAGTTCGTCCAGAATCTCGCGTTCCACGCCAGCCATTTGCTCATAGTAATGCCAGCGATCATCGATATCGCGTTGGGCCAGGTCGAACAGGTAATTTGCATGTTCGGGGTTGGTGCGAGCCAGCATGGCGAAGCGACCTTCGGTCATGGCTAGATCGCGGAACTGCTTGGTCGGCTTGCGGCTGTCCAAGCGGAACGGTTGTTTGCCCGATTGGGCTTGTCGCGGGTCGTAGCGGTACAACGGCCAGAAGCCCGACTGCACGATGTCCTTTTGATGCGACATACCGGTTTCCATGTCGATGCCGTGGGCGATGCACTGGCTGTAAGCCAGAATCAGCGACGGCCCAGCGTACGACTCTGCTTCCTGGAACGCTTTGAGCGTTTGGTTCGGATTCGAGCCCATCGCAATCTGCGCGACATAGACGTTGCCGTAAGCCACCGCGATCATGCCAAGGTCCTTTTTGCGAGCTGGTTTACCACCAGCGGCAAACTTAGCGACCGCACCTCGCGGAGTGGCCTTCGACATCTGGCCACCTGTGTTGGAGTACACGCCGGTGTCGAGCACCAGAATGTTAACGTCCAATCCCGTGGTCAAAATGTGGTCGAGACCACCAAAGCCGATGTCGTAGGCCCAGCCGTCGCCGCCGACGATCCAAACGCTTCGCTTCACGAGCGAGTCAGCGATGGCCATCATCTTCGCGGCATCGGGATGATCGGAGCCTTCCAGCTTCGAACGGAGGGTAACTACCCGCTCGCGTTGGGCGCTGATTTCGGCTTCGCTCGTCATCGGAGCGTTGCGAATCGCAGCGACCAGGTCGTCGCCAACCACCGATGCGACCTTGCCAAGTAGGTACTCAGCGTACTCGCGTTTCTGGTTGACCGCCATGCGAAGGCCAACGCCGAACTCGGCGGTGTCTTCAAACAGCGAGTTGTTCCAGGTCGGACCACGGCCGGCACCGTTCACGCTGTAAGGCGTGGTCGGCAAGTTGCCGCCATAGATCGACGAGCAACCAGTGGCGTTGCCAATCATGGCTCGATCGCCAAACAGTTGGCTCATGAGCTTCAGGTAGGGAGTTTCGCCGCAACCGGAGCAAGCACCCGAGAACTCGAACAGTGGTTGCAGAAGTTGCGAACCTTTGACGGTCTCGATCTTTGCCGCAGTGCGATCGACTTCGGGTAGCTCGAGGAAGAAATCGAAGTTCGCCCGCTCTTTGTCGAGATGCGGTTGCTTCTCTTCCATGTTGATCGCTTTGTGCTTGACGACTTCCTTGCTCTTGGCAGGGCAGACGTCGACACACACACCACAGCCGGTGCAGTCGTCGGGGGCCACTTGGATGGTCACCAAGTGGTCTACCAACTCCTTACCCTTCCACGGGCGCGACTCGAACCCTTCGGGCGTCGATCCATTGAGCGACGAAGCGGGGTACGCTTTTGAGCGAATCGCAGCGTGGGGGCAAACCAGTGCACAGAGACCGCATTGGATGCAGATGTCGGGATCCCAGATCGGAATCTCCTGAGCGATACTGCGTTTCTCGTACTTCGCCGTGTCGGTGGGGAACGTTCCGTCGATCGGCAATGCACTCACTGGCAGCTTGTCGCCGAGTCCGGCGATTAGCATCGAGGTCACGCGCTTCACGAAGTCGGTGCCGTTGTCGGCAACCAGGGCTTCGCGTTGCTTGGTGCTTGTCGCGGAAGCGGGCACGGTTACTTCGTGCAAAGCGGCCAAAGCTCCATCGACGGCTGCGTAGTTGCGTTCGAGCACCGACTCGCCGCGGGAACCGTAGGTCTTCTTGATCGCAGTTTTAATGTGATCAATCGCTTCGGTGCCAGGCAGCAGCTTGGCGAGCGAGAAGAAGCAGGTCTGCATGATCGTGTTGATCCGCGTACCCATGCCAACTTCGCGAGCCACGGTATAGGCATCGACAACGTAGAACTTCAGTTTCTTGTCGATGATCTGCTGTTGGGCTTCCTTCGGCAGGGTGTCCCAAACTTCGTCTGGCCCATACGGGCTGTTGAGCAAGAACGTTGCCCCAGGTTCAGCGACCTCGAGCACGTCCATCCGCGACAGGAAGTTGAACTGGTGGCAAGCCACGAAGTTCGCCCGATCGATCAGATAGGTCGAGTTAATCGGGCGGGGGCTGAATCGCAGGTGCGAAACCGTGACCGATCCCGACTTCTTCGAGTCGTACACGAAGTAACCCTGAGCGAACTTGTCGGTGTTCTCGCCGATGATTTTCACCGAGTTCTTGCTGGCGCCGACGGTTCCGTCGCTACCGAGCCCGTAGAACACTGCCCGCATGACGTCGTCGGGTTCGGTGGAGAATTCAGGATTCCACTTCAAGCTCAGGTGAGTGACATCGTCGACGATGCCGACCGTGAAGTGCTTCTTCGGTTCGGCCGCTTTGAGTTCGTCGAACACACTGGCGGCCATCGCCGGGGTGTATTCCTTGGACGATAGACCATAACGGCCGCCGATGATCGTAGGAATGCTCGCCAGCTTGCCCGCTTCGGACAATGCGGTGATCACATCCTGATACAGCGGTTCGCCGATTGAACCAGGTTCTTTCGTGCGATCAAGCACCGCGATCGACTTGGTGGTCGCAGGAAGCGACTCGATGAAGGCGGGCACGTCGAACGGACGATACAGCCGCACTTTCACCAGACCGACTTTCTCGCCGCTGACAACGAGTTTGCCAACCGCTTCTTCCGTAGCACCGATGCCGGAGCCCATCATTACGATCACGCGTTCGGCGTCGGGAGCACCCACGTAGTCGAACAGGCCGTACTGGCGACCGGTCAACTGACCGAACTGCTGCATCATTTCCTTCACGATGTCAGGCACAGCCAAGTAGAGCGGGTTCGAGGCTTCGCGAGCCTGGAAGTAGACGTCAGGATTCTGAGCGGTGCCGCGGAGAATCGGATTATCGGGGCTCATGCCTCGCTCGCGATGAGCGGCAATGAGATCGTAATCCATGAACGACTTGACGTCGTCCATCGAAAGCTGGGCGATCTTGTTCACTTCGTGCGAGGTTCGGAAACCATCAAAGAAGTGCAAGAAGGGAATCCGGGTTCGCAGCGTGGCCGCATGAGAAATCATGGCCAAGTCTTGCGATTCCTGTACCGAGGCCGAAGCCAGCATCGCCCAACCGGTTTGGCGAACTGCCATCACGTCGGCATGATCGCCGAAGATCGACAGGGCGTGCGTGGCAAGCGATCGAGCCGCGATGTGAAAGACCGTTGGTGTTAATTCACCAGCAATCTTGTACATCGTGGGAATCATCAACAACAAGCCTTGCGACGCGGTAAAGGTGGTCGACAACGCTCCTGCCTGCAAGGCACCATGCACCGTGGCCGATGCGCCGGCCTCGCTTTGCATTTCGATGACACTGGGAACCGTGCCAAAAATGTTCTCCCGCCCTCGAGCCGACCAGGCGTCGGACAGTTCCCCCATAGGTGAGGCGGGAGTGATAGGATAGATGGCAATGACTTCGCTGGTTTGATGAGCAACGTAGGCAGCTGCCTCGTTACCATCGAGGGTTACATATTTTGCCGCACTCACTGATAGAAACTCCTTTAATAGGTGGATGAGTCTTGCAGCAATATCAGCACGCGAGGCAGTACTGCTGACCTTTCCGGATCGAGCAGACGGGAGGTGCGAACAACCTTGGTCTACCCAAGCGGAGGCGGAATGGTTAACTCCGCACCTCCCGATTCTAACTTGCTACTTTAAGTTTAGGTACCGGCCTTCGTTGTTAACTCACTCCACTTATGAACTGCTTCTTGAAATTCATTAAGTTGCGTCTCCGAGATCTCGCGGACGCATTCAAACGTCTTGCGAAACATCTGCTCAATCCGGCGACGGAACTCTTCGGGATTACTCGACTCGGAAACGCGCAAAGCCTCTTCTAACGATTCCAGGGCCATTTGGTACTGTTGGTCGAGGGAAACACGGTGCTTACGGGCTATATCGGAAATAGTCCGTACCCACTCGTGCTGAAAATCCCGGACTTTGTCCACCCAAGCGGCTTGTGGCGTGGGAAACCCTGGCCACATCGAGCCCCAATGGCGAAACACTTCTTGCTGCATCTTCAAGTTCGACTCTGCAGCTTTCCGGAAATTATTAAAGACCTCGTCGTACACATTATCGGCGGTGTCGGTAGTCATCTTACTACCTCCTTTCTCGTGGGTACTAGGGCGTTAACCTCTTCTTCATCAATTCGAATCTTTAGCATCGGGGGACTTGTAGTTTGGCAAGCGCGAACGCACCATGTCGCCGATAACTAACGGAAGAACTTCTGAAGGATTTGTTCGTTATCACCTCCCATCTAAAATGTGACCGTGTGGCCAATCGCTAGTTGTGTGTCGTGAACGTGTTACAATTCAATTAGTTGCGAGTCTGTCGAAAACATTAAGCAACATTCAGGGTGATCGAACCATGCCCGACTCTCGATTTCAAATCAAACGATATCCCAATCGTCGCTACTATGCGAAACCGCTCAGTAAGTATGTTTCGCTACAGGAAATCGAACAATTGATTCAGGAAGGGCAAACGGTTGAAATCCGCGACAGCCAAACTGGCGAGGAGCTGACGCGTGCGGTTCTGACACAGATCATCGTCGAGCGGCATCCGGACAAAATGGAACTCTTTCCAACCGACTTGCTCCACTTCATCTTGCGGTCGAACGACACCATGTCGAGCTTCCTACGCGACTACTTTCGTCAGTCTCTCACCTACCTCGATTACCTCTATCGTCACAGCCCTGGGGCTCCTCGCCTGGCTCAACCCATGCATTGGGTGAAAACCTGGCTCGACTCGGTGGTAACCAAAGGAGGCGACCCGCAGCCGGCCTCGCCCACCGGGGATCAACTGCAGTTAACCGAGCGAATGAATCAGCTCGAAGAGCGGTTGAACGAACTCGAAGGGCGAGGCGAATAGCTTGCGGAAATCTTTTCCCTGTGGTCGCAACGCAGTCGCTTCTGTGGATGCAGATCGCAACTGCGTGTCTTCTACGTGCGTGACTCCTTGTGGTGGTTGCTTACGCAGGCGGATGCCATCCAGCATCGGCCCATAGTTCGCCGCTGACCGCCGAGTTCGAAATCATGAAGCAAACCGCATCGGCGATTTCTTCGGGGCGAATCAAACGACGCAGTTGGGTATAAGGCAGCACGTACTTGTCGAGGAACTCTTGTCCCAGTGCGCGTGCCATGGGGGTATCGGTAAATCCGGGATGGATGATGCCGCAGCGGACGCCATAGTAAATGGCTTCCTTCATCAGCGTGGCACCGGCTCCTTCGAGGCCTGCCTTGGCGACCGCGTAGGAGATTTGTCCCTTGTTTCCCTGCGACGAAACCGAGCCCAGGAACACAATGGCACCTTCCATCGGCTCATCGGGTTCCCATCGCTTCAGACCGCGACGACGACGGTCTTCGGCAATGCGAGCCACCATTTCCATCGCCCAGTAAATGGGGGCGATCAGGTTGATCTCGGTGACCTTACGGAAGTCGTCGATCGAGTAAATCGACGCCTTGCCGGTTTCCTTGTCGAGGCGAACACTCAGGTTGTCGCGAGTAATGCCGGCCGCGGGAACGCAGATTCGTACCAAGCCGTGGCGGCTGGACACCTCGTCGAACACCCGCGAGCGGAATTCACCGTCGCTAGTGTCGCCGATCATGACGTCGGCCACTTCGCGGCCGACTTCTTTGTTGATGGCTTCAGCGGTTTCGTTCACCTTATCGCTGAGATCAACCAGCACTACAGCGCGGGCGCCGCGGCTTGCGAGTTGATGAGCGACTGCCGCGCCGATGCCGCTTGCCGCACCGGTGACAATGGCAACGCGTTGGGCGATGTTCGTCGCTCCGCCTGTTTGATACGCCGGGATCTCTGCCAGGATGCCATCCACCGAAGCGGGCGTACCGTTTGTTGGTACTACCGCAGCGGGAGCTGGGGCTGGAGTGGGAACGCTCGGTGCTGGTTTGCCGACTTGCGTCGGCAGGCGTTGCCAGATGGCTTCGAAGGATCTAATCGCGGTGTCGAATTGTTGGTCGATCAACTCCTGTTGATTCTTGGCTAGATTCACCATGGCATCGGCCCAGCCATGCTGCATCTGCAGAAGAGGGGTAAGCCAGCCCTGACGTTGCTCAGAATTGCGGGGCCAGAATTGGCTCCAATCGTAGAGATACTTGCTTTGAGCCCTCATACCATCGCTGGCCGATTTGCGGAGAGTATCAAACAACTCCGCATAAGGATTACTCGGTTTTTCTTTGGCAGCCATGTCGATTCCTCCTGTACAGAACGTTTGCTGACGAGAGAGGCCTCCGCTTTAGGCGGGAGGAAATGCAAATCGCGTGCCTTACAAATTGCAACCGAATGCGTGGCAAATGCCGTGTGAGGCGTCCATTGCTGCAAGTGCGTAAAGGCCAAAGCCTTTTTGATAAAAGGGTTTACGTAGTAATTCTCCGAATGTGTGCTGAGGTCTCAAGCAATGAGTCTGCCCGGTGAGCGGAAATGACAATGTTGTGCGGCACCGCACGATTGCGGTCGCCTGGTCGGGGGTTACCACTCGCCGGTGGTGAGGTATTCGTGAATCGATTTCGCCGCCTTGCGGCCTGCGCCCATCGCCAGAATTACCGTGGCCGCACCGCTGACAATGTCGCCGCCGGCGAACACTCCCTCACGGGTGGTTCGCATGCTCTCTTCGTCGGCGATGATGTATCCCCATTTGTTCGTGTTCAGCCCGGGAGTGGTCGACTGCACCAGCGGATTGGCACCCGTGCCGATAGCGATCACAGCCACGTCGAGCGGCATCACAAACTCCGATCCCTCGACCGGTACCGGGCGCCGCCGGCCGGAGTCGTCGGGCTCGGCGAGTTCCATTTTCTGAAGTTTGACGCCGGTCAGGTAGCCTTCGTCGTTGCCGAGGAACTCGACCGGGTTGTGCAGATTAAGGAATTGCACCCCTTCGTCCTTGGCGTGATGCACCTCTTCCGCCCGCGCGGGCATTTCTTCTTCGCTACGACGGTAAACGATATAGGCGTTCTTCGCGCCGAGTCGCAAGGCGGAGCGTACTGCGTCCATCGCGGTGTTGCCACCTCCCATTACTGCGACGTTGCGGTCTCGGCACTCATAGATCGGCGAGTCGGAATGCTCGCGGTCGTAAGCCTTCATCAGGTTCACGCGGGTTAAGAACTCGTTCGCCGAGTAGACCCCACCGAGGTGCTCGCCCGGCAGGTTCATGAACTTGGGCAAACCAGCACCGGTGGCAACGAACACCGCGTCGAACCCTTCTTCGTTCTGCAATTGGTCCATGGTGACGGTCTTGCCGACGACGACGTTGGTCTCAAACTTCACGCCCATCTTCCGCATGTTTTCGACTTCGCCTTTGACGATGTCTTTCGGTAAGCGGAACTCAGGGATGCCATAGACAAGCACGCCGCCGATCTCGTGCAGTGCTTCCATCACGGTGACATCGTGCCCTTTGAGCACCAGGTCGCCCGCGCAGCTAAGCCCCGCAGGACCGCTGCCGACGATGGCCACCTTCTTGCCGGTAGCGGGAGCGCGCTGGGGCAGGCCGACTTGACCGGTCGCCCGCTCGTAGTCGGCGACGAAACGCTCCAGGTGGCCGATAGCCAGCGAGGTGAATCGCTTCGAAAGCACGCAGGCGCCTTCGCATTGATTCTCCTGCGGGCAGACGCGTCCGGTCACGGCTGGCAGTACGTTGTCTTCGCGAATCTTGGCCGCTGCTTTCAGGTATTCGCCTTCGAGCACGAAGTCGACAAACTCCCGTACTTGCACACCAACTGGGCAGCCGTGGCTGCACTTGGGGTCGGCGCAGGTCAAACAGCGTTGCGCTTCCTTCTCCGCAATCGCTGAGTCGAGACCCAAGTTCACTTCCTCGAAGTTACAGGCACGCTGCTCGGCATCTTGCTCGGGCATCGATTGCCGAGGGATCTTCATGCGTTCTTTAGGGGGCAGGCGATCAGCCATGATGGTAGCCTTGGGCAGTGAGTGGTCGGTGAGCGTATGCGATTACTTGGTTTTGGGGCCGACTTCAGGGTGTTGGTGTTGCAGTTGGCAATGCTTGATCTGTGCGACTTGCGTTTCGGGATCAGCTTCGAGGTCCGCAACCGCTTGTTGTTCGTGAGGGCGATACATTCGATTGCGCTGGGCGAGGATCGTGAAGTCGACTTCGTGGGC
This sequence comes from Aeoliella mucimassa, assembly GCF_007748035.1. Lineage (NCBI taxonomy): Bacteria > Pseudomonadati > Planctomycetota > Planctomycetia > Pirellulales > Lacipirellulaceae > Aeoliella > Aeoliella mucimassa. The sequence goes on along the minus strand of NZ_CP036278.1, from coordinate 3,672,194 downwards.
GTCGAACTCGGGCCCATCCACGCAGGCAAACTTGCTGGTACCACCCACCTGCACGCGACAACCGCCACACATGCCGGTGCCGTCGACCATGATGGGGTTCAAACTAACGATGGTCTTAATGCCATGTGGTTTGGTGACGTCGGCAATCGCTTTCATCATAGGTATCGGTCCGATCGCCAGCACGTGGTCGATCGTCACTCCGTTGTCGATCAGTTGTTGCAGCTTTTGGGTAACAAAGCCTTGCTCGCCATAGCTACCGTCGTCGGTCATCAAGTGCAGTTCGTCGGTGGTCGCCCGCATTTCGTCTTCAAGGATCAATAGTTCCTTGTTGCGGGCGCCGACGATCCCGATCACGTGATTGTCGGCAGCTTTCATGGCGACCGCAGTAGGATATGCAATCGCGGTGCCAACCCCGCCGCCAACTACGACTACGGTTCCGAAGTGTTCGATTTCCGAGGGTTCGCCAAGTGGTCCGACCACGTCGGCGAGTGCGTCGCCGGCTTCGAGCATGTTGATGAGCTTGGTGGTCTTGCCGACGCCTTGCACGATGATGGTGATGGTGCCAGCGTCGGGATCGGAGTCCGCAATCGTCAGCGGCACTCGCTCGCCATGCTCGGCTTCGACCCGCACAATGACAAACTGCCCCGCCTGTCGCTGGCGAGCCACACGGGGAGCCTCGATGCAAATTCGCTTGACATCAGGGGCGAGAAACTTGGCCTCGGTGATCGGAAACATGACGCTAGTGTTTGTTCGAGGGTGACTTGGCGAAAGTATGCCACCATACGGAAGCTGTTGTTGCCTAGCAACAGACCGCCTGCAGCGATACGCGGGGCTCGATAGAAAGTCCGTCTGTAAAGCCGAAGGAAAAGGTGCCAGGCGACAGTCGGCGAAGTGGCAACCATCGCGATGAACAAAAATTGATTATCGACAATTGAGTCTAAAACTCAATTATCGATTGTCGGAAACGCACGATCGCTTGGGAAGAGAGCGGTTTGATCTGTGCGATATCGCCCAGATCGCCATGGGCAAGGCAATCACGGCTCAAGTGTTCGGGCGAATTGAGCAGCTTAGGGTAGCTGGTCGGGAGCTCGACTCAGCTTTCGATCTGCTGAGAATCGACCGTGAGTAGCCGCACGCCTGCGCGATATTTGGCCGGAGTCATGTCCAAGCAGCGACGAAACACTTGAATCATGTAACTGGCCGAGCTGTAGCCGGCCATCTTGGCGACTTCGGGAATCGGGAAGTCGGTTTCTTCGAGCAAACGCTTGGCATGGTCGAGTCGCATGTTCTGCAACTCCACTGCGATGGTATGCCCAACCGCTTTGCGAAAACGGGTTTCGATGTCCCGACGAGGGCGTCCCGAGGCGTTGGCCACGTCGGCCACCGATACCTTCTCGCCGCGGGTGCTGTGGATGTACTCCAGCGCGGTGATCACCGACTCGTCGCCGATGTTGTAGGAGTTGGTCGATTCACGCTCGACCACGCGGACCGCCTGCACGGGAATCGTGATTCCCTTGCGGGGCAAGCGTCCCTTGCGGTTCATCATGCTGTTGAGTTTCTCAGCCGCCATGTACCCACCCATCACCCCGTTAAGGGCTACGCTGGTGAGTGTTGGGTAGGCAAGCTCGCAGAATAGTTCGTCGTTATCGACGCCGATCACGGCAACGTCTTTCGGAACCGACAAATCTGCCATTCGGCAAGCTTCGAGCACTTGCCGACCGCGAACGTCGTTACAGGCCATGATCGCGACTGGGCGGGGCAGGGTGGTGAGCCACTCCACCAGTTGTTCGCGTTCGAGTTCCCAGTGCAGTTCGCTATCGGCTGGGGGCTCGTAGATGTTGATCTTGAAGCCCGACTGCTTGATGTACTTGGCAAAGGCTTCTTCGCGATTCTTCGACCAGATGCGTCCGGCTACGCCGACGAAGCCGAAGTGCTTGTGATTACGTTCGAGTAAGTGATCTACGGCCAGCTTGGCGACGCCATCGCTGTCGACCGACAGGTTGGTGACCCGCGACAGTGGATTGTTGGGATCGAGTTGTCGCTCGTTCATGTCCAAAGCGATCGTGGGAAGATCGGCTTTGATCACGGCTTTTTCGAGTTCTTCGTTCTCGAGTCGGCAGATGATGCCATCGCCGTTCCAGTGACCCATTTCCGGCAACATCTGTTGGAAGTCGCCTGGATTGAGCAAAAAGCTCCAAGGACCATGCAAACTCGAAAAGCGAGCCACGCCGAGGCCGACTTGTCTGCCATACCCACGAGAGGTTTCAACTAATAAAGCTACCTGGCGAGTCTTTCGCATCCCACAACTCAAAAAGTGGTATTAGGTGAAAAATATAAATTGAATGACGGTTGCTTCGTGCTTCCGCTAGGCAAACCAGCAGCATCGCGGAGAAATATCTACATATCTAGAATGACACACGCAGGGGCCACTGCCAACCGCAAGTTGCCCTTTCGAGGAAAAGAATAGGCCAGAAATCTCCTTTTTGACCGACTGGACAGCCGGACAGATCGAAGATCATGCCGCATGGCCCCCAAAGGAACCGGATTGGGGTGCCTGTAAGGTCGGTTTTTATCAGTTCAGCACTCTTCGCGACAAGCTGCTGCGACCACTAATCTTCCAATTGTGCGGGAAACGGAAAGCCAAGTTTCTTGTCGGTAACGTTCTTCAAAGGCTTGCCATCTCGGAAGCGTCGTAGGTTATCGCAGAAAAAGTTAGTCATATCCTCGATGCGGGTCTTGCACTGTCCACCAACATGAGGAGTGAGCACCAAATTAGGTGCGGTCCACAGCCGACTGTCTTCCGCAAGTGGCTCGACTTCGGTCACGTCCAAACCGGCGCCCCATAGGTGGCCCGACTCGAGCGCATCGACCAAGTCGTCTTCTACCACGATCGGTCCGCGAGCCATGTTGATGAGTACCGAACCTGGTTTCATGCGCGCGATTCGCTTGGCGTCGAACATGCCGCGGGTGACATCGTTGAGCGGAATCGCCAAAATCACGATGTCGCAACGCGGCAGCATTTCGTCGATCTGGTCGGCGGCCAGCAGTTCGGCCACCTCTGGTGGCTTGTTCACTGGGAACCAGTCGGTCGCCAGAATCGTGGTGTTGAACACGCTAAGCACTTGGGCGAGCCGACGGCCGTTGCCGCCGAGGCCGACGATACCAACGGTGGCGTTATGCAGATCCTGCGTCGGCCGGCGGATGAATTCTCGCTTCTCCATGGCCTCGAAAAACACCGGTAACCGCCGCAAAGAACCCGCCAACAGGGCCATGGTGTGATCGGCCACCTGATTGGCCAACACGCCCGAAGCGCTGGTGACGAGGATATCCGACTTGACCACTGGCGGTTCCAGGCAGTGGTCCATGCCGGCCGCTGAGGACTGAATCCACTGCAACCGCCCGCCTGCGACAACTTCCTCCCAAGGCACCGGCACTTTGGCGTGGCCGCAGTAAATATCGGCGGTCGGCAGCAACTCGGCGATCCGCTCCTGACCGGCGTCGACAATCTCCCAATCGGGGGCGACCGCCTGAATTTGGGCGATGTGTTGCGATTCTACCGGATAGCAAAGAACGATTCGCATGGCGAGTTAATCGATAAACAATAAGGCATTTAGTTAATCACAACGGGCGACGATGCCCGACGACCATAGAAAGATGACACGAATCGGGCAGTTTGCCAACGGAGCGGCCGCCTGAGCGAATTAGCACAGAAAGACAGTGCATAACCAGTTCAGGAAAAAACTCAAGGAGTTAAATCCACTTTTCAAACATCTGTTGGCAATTTGTTGTGAGACTCGCTATCATGATGAACAGCGAAAGCCTAAGCTTGGCCAGCAACCGCTGGGGTTTTTGCTAACTGGTTGCTTTCCTTCAACTGCCCCATCAAGGTAGCTTCCGGTTCCCTCCCATTATGCAGGTCAACCTTCCAGCCGGATGACTTGTCTTTCACACACCGTATCAATTTTTAGGGCATAAGCGTGGCGAAAAACGATTATCGCGTGGGTGCGTTTGCCGTTTTGGCAATCGTTCTCTTACGCTTGGCAATCGGTATACAGTTCCTTGGCGCCGGTATCGAGAAATTCGATCCCAGCTTTAGTTCCGAGGGCTTTTTACGTGGCTCCAACGGTCCCATGGCCGAGTTCTATCAGTCGATGGCTCCGTTGCCTCACGACTGGGACACATTGGCCGAGGAACCTTGGCCCGAGTCGTTCAACTTCGACCATGAGCGTCGCTACTTTGGTGCGACGAAGGACGATCCGGCAATGATCGTGCGGGAGGTAAAGACCAAGACCGACGACCTCGGATTCATCCCCGAACCGACCGAAGCCTACGGACCCTGGATCGCCCAAGTGGCCAAGGACTGGAAGGCAACGGCCGAGCAATTCAAGAAGATTCCCGGCATCACCGACGAACAAAAAGCCGAGATCGACTCGACCTACGAAGCCCACTACCGGGCGCTGGCTTACTTCGCCGAGATGAATCGGGGAGCCTTCGAAGAATGGCACCACGAACTCGATCGTCTCGAAGATTTGAAAGAAGAGCGTAAGAACGACGACGCACCTTACATGGCCGAGCGTATTTCCGACAAAAAATCAGAGACCACCGGCAAGTGGCGCCCGCTACTCGGTGGGGTGGGGATTGAGGAAGACCTGTACAAGTCGGACCTCAAAAGCCTGCTTACCGACGAACAACTCGACAAAACGTCCGTAAAACAACGTAGCGAAGCTATTTTGAATCCACCGGCAGAAGTCAAATCCATCGATCGTGTGGTCACGTGGTTCACCCTCGGCGTAGGGGTGCTGTTGATCACCGGTTTGTTCACCCGCCTGACATCAGTAGCTGCGGCCGGGTTCTTGCTTTCGGTCATGTCAACTCAGCCCGTCTGGGTCGAGGGTGTCCCCTCGTTGGCAGTCGCGTTGTTCCCCTACCAAGGCATCGAGTTCTTCGCGTTGTTGGTACTCGCAGGGCTGGGAGCTGGCCGCTGGGCCGGGCTCGACGGAGTCCTGTTTGGCCGCAAGGAAGACAAAGAAGGCTAAGCTCCGGCTGGCCATTTTAAGCGTGGCCACTCGAAACAACATCATCGTTCCATCTTAAAACTACCGGCCACGAGCCATTTCCATTAGATCAATCGCTGGAGGTTTCAGGCGATGCATTTTACCGACGAACAAAAGAAAGAAGCCAAGCTGCACTACGACGAGACCTTAATGGTCAATCGTCGCGGATTCCTTAAAGGTATCTCTGCAGCCGCTGCAACTTCGGCCGCCGGACTCGGTGGAGCTTACTTTGCCTATGGTAAAGTCGAAGAGCCGCTACGCGTCGGCATCATCGGCACCGGCGACGAAGGCAACGTGCTGATCGGTGCGTTGAACCCCGAGTTCATCGATGTCAAAGCGATCTGCGACATTCGCCCTTCCAACGTCTGGCGTGCCTTTAATGGCGACTGGCCGAACGAAAAAGGCCAACCAGCGCGTCCCGGTTTGCTGAGCGTGTATGGCAAGTCGCGCAACTGGAAGACGGAAGACGACGCCCGCAAGGAAGTAAAGGTTTACACCGAAGGTTACAACCAGCTTCTGGAAGACGACGAAATCGAAGCGGTGATCATCGCGTTGCCGCTTTGGTTGCACGCTCCCTGTGCGATCGACGCCATGCTGGCTGGCAAGCACGTGCTGACCGAAAAGCTCATGGCCCACAGCGTGGGTGAGTGTAAGGAAATGGCCCGCGTAGCTGCCGACACTGGTAAGTTGCTGGCCACCGGCCATCAGCGTCACTACAGCGTGTTGTATGCCAACGCGGTCGACACCATTCAGCAAGGCGTGATCGGCGACATCCATCACATTCGTGCTCAATGGCACCGCACTGCCGATAGCTGGCGTCCATCGTTGCCGGAGCCGAAGGATGAGTTCTGGTATCGCGACTTCGACATCGGTCTGCGTGAACTTCGCAAGCAGACTGCCGAAGCCAAGAAGACCGGCGACAAGAAAGCCGTTGCCGCCGCGCAAGCAGCCGAGGAAGCCTTTATCGACCTGCACGGAGTGGTCTCGAAGCACAAGAGTGTGAAGAGCCGGGTCGATAATCCGAGCATCACTGGTAAGGAGAAGGAAGGCTGGATCAAGTGCCTGACTCAGCTTGATAAGATTATCGAAGATGCCGGTGTGAATGCGGCTTCGTATGGTTATCAATCGCATTCGCTACCAGGTGGCTACAATTGCTCGCCGTTGGAAGAGTTGATTCGCTGGCGTCTGTGGAACCGCACTGGTGGTGGTTTGATGGCCGAACTTGGCAGCCATCAGCTCGATGCCTCGGGCATCTTCATCTCCGCCCAGTTCAAGGGACACGTCAAGGTGCATCCGCTCAGCGTCACCGGCGTGGGTGGACGTCACCTGTATCCCGAGAATCGCGACATCGACGACCACGTCTACTGCACCTTCGAGTATCCCGGTAAGGGCTATTTCGAAGACGACGATCCGACGAGGCCGGTGGCCGATCCGAACAAGAAGGTGGTCGTCACCTACTCGTCGATCAACGGCAACGGTTACGGTGGCTATGGCGAAGTGGTCATGGGTACCGACGGTACGCTGATCCTTGAGAAGGAAAGCGAAACCTACCTTATCGGTGGTAAGAAGCCGACCAACGTAAAGGTCGATCGCGATGCGGTGGTCGACAGCTACGAAACCGGCGGCGGCGGTGCAGTGGCTGCAGCGGCCCCCAAGGACATCAGCCGCGGCTACCAGGAAGAGATCGAACACTGGGCTTGGTGCATCAAGAACAACAAGCCTGCCGAAACGCTGCACTGCCATCCCAAGGTCGCCATGGCCGACGCGATTATCGCGCTCACCAGCAACATGGCGATGGAACAGCAGCAGAAGATCGGGTTCGATCCCGCCTGGTTCGATATCGATAACGATGCTGTGCCGACCGGCCCCACGCCTCGCAAGGCGAGCGACATCGGCAAGAGCAACTTTGGTGCTCCCCAAGCTGGTAGCGACAACGTCGCCTAGTAGCCAATTGGCTCAAGCAAAGGTTGCCGTACGTCCTCCGTACGACCCCACAAGCAAACCACCCTCAGCCCGGGACGAAAGTCCCGGGTTTTTTTATGCCGACGGCTCCGCCCACGGGTTGTACGAACCAAAATGCCAGAGGTGGCCTTCCAGGTCGTAGCAAGAGTAATGCCGACCACCGTAATCTTGATCAGTCGGGGGCATCACCACCTTTGCACCTGCTGCTACCGCGCGAGCGTGATGGGCGTCGACATCGTTCACTACCACGTACGCGCTCTGAGTGCACACTCCACCAACGGCCGAGGGTAGCTTTTGGAGACCATCAAGCTCGGTGTTGCGCACCGAACCGAGCATGATCATGCCATCCCGGTAAGTAAGTTGTGCGTGATCGATCTTGTGGTTCTCACCAGGCACGACCAGGTGCTGCTTAAATCCAAACGCCTTGCACAGCCATTCGATAGCAGCAGCGGCATCGTTGTATTTGAGCGTCGGAACGATCGGCGAAGGCATGGCAACTCCTGTCGCAATGGTGGTGGGGGGAACACAAACAATACATCGCCGCCTGCGGTGGCAATTGGCCATGTTCACTGTAGGGTTAGCCGCCATTTAGTCAACTCGACAGCACGTTTCGAGCATTGGTCTCAGTCTCAATCTCAAACGCTATCCACTGGACAGATGAATTGCGCTCCGCGGGTGGCTTCGCAACTTCTGCAATCAGTGCGCGAGTGATAAGATGCGAACAGTGCTTCTCAGCTGTTTCTTAATCTTTAGTGGCTACGGTCGATGAATCGATTTTCTCTTGGGTATCTCTGGTCGCTTCGGCAGTATCTGATTGCCGCGCTGGCGATCGTGGCGATTGTGGTTCATCTGGTGCTTCGTTTCGGCCCGAGTGCCGACACTGAGCTTGCGAAATGGCCGCTGCTGGTTGCCTTGGGGCTTGGTGGTATTCCGTTGGTTGGGGAGCTGCTTGGCAAACTCTTTCGCGGCGAGTTTGGATCGGACCTGCTGGCGGGCATTTCGATTCTCACCGCAACCGTGCTCGGCGAGTACCTCGCTGGAACGCTCGTGGTGCTAATGCTCTCAGGTGGCGAGGCCCTCGAAGCCTTCGCGGTACGCAGCGCTTCGTCGGTGCTGGAAGCCTTGGCAAAGCGGATGCCAACCGTCGCACATCGCAAGAGCGAATCGACACTCGAAGACATCCCGCTCGACGCGGTGGTGCCAGGCGACGAGCTGGTGGTGCTGCCTCACGAGATCTGCCCGATCGACGGAGTGGTGATCGAAGGCCATGGGGTGATGGACGAATCGTACCTGACCGGCGAACCCTACATGATGTCGAAAACACCAGGGGCCGAAGTCCTTTCGGGCGCGGTGAATGGTGAGTCGGCCCTCACGATTCAGGCAACCAAGCTGGCGGTCGATTCGCGTTACGCGAAGATCATGGAAGTGATGCAAACCACCCAGCAGCGGCGGCCCAAGCTCCGCCGACTCGGCGACCAGCTTGGCGCCTGGTACACCCCGCTGGCGCTGGCAATCGCCGGCATCGCCTGGGCGATCAGCGGCCAGCCGGTACGATTTCTGGCGGTGCTGGTCGTGGCGACTCCCTGCCCGCTATTAATCGCGATTCCGGTCGCTATCATCGGCGCCATCTCTCTGGCGGCGAAGCGGGGTATCGTGATCAAAGACCCCGTGGTGCTCGAACGCATTGACTCGTGCCGCACTGCGATTTTTGACAAAACAGGGACTCTTACCTATGGTCGGCCACAGTTGACCGAACAAATCATCGCCGGCGATATCAAGCGTAGCGAACTATTGAGTCTGGCTGGCAGCGTCGAGCGGTACTCGAAGCACCCTCTGTCGCAAGCCATTGCCGAGACGGTTCGCAAGGAGCAAATCGCACTCCGCGAGGTGCATGAAATCAGCGAACGCCCCGGCGAGGGGCTCCGCGGTCGGGTTGGAAACCACAACGTGTGGATTACCAGTCGTAAGCTTTACGCGAAGGCGGATCCGCAGGGGGCCGAACAACTGCCTGAATCGATCGGCGGAACCGAGTGCGTGCTCGTGGTCGACGACAAGCTGGCGGGCATTTATCGTTTTCGCGACGAGCCGCGCCGCGAAGGGGCGCAGTTCATCCACCACTTGGAGCCGATGCATCGCTTCGAGAAGGTGCTTTTAGTCTCTGGCGATCGCTCGTCGGAGGTCGAACACCTGGCCGAGCGGGTCGGAATCTCGCAAATCTTCGCCAGTCAAAGCCCTGAGCAAAAGGTGGCCATCGTCGAACAGGAGAACGCCAAGGCGAGTACCATGTTCGTGGGCGACGGAATCAACGATGCCCCAGCACTACTGGCTGCGACGGTCGGCGTGGCCATCGGTCAGAACAGCGATGTAACGACCGAAGCGGCCGGCGTGGTGATTCTCGATAGCTCGCTCGAGAAGGTCGACGAGTTCATGCACATTAGTCAGCGGATGCGGAAAATCGCCCTGCAGAGCGCCATCGGTGGCATGGCCTTGAGCGTAGTTGGTATGGGATTCGCCGCGGTGGGATTGCTACCACCCGTTGCGGGTGCGGTGTCACAGGAGATCATCGACGTGCTGGCGGTGCTCAACGCGTTGAGGATGTCGCTGCCGCCGAAATCGCTCACCGACTTCTAGTTTTATCAGCGTAATCAGGATCGGAGGGCGCTACCAAGGCCAACGATTACCAACTGGCAGGTGATTAACCAGCATCCGAGCCCAATAGAGATGCACCAACAAGGCCATGACCGCCAGCAAGCGAGCGGCCCATCCCGGTTGCATCCCCGCCCGTGCGCAGAAAGTGATGCCGATCACGAATACCGCTATCGCGCAAGCCAGGCTTGCTTCGTCGAGTGGTTCGGGTCCACTCGCTGTGTGACCTGGTGCGATCAGCATGTAGAGTAGATGGGCGACCGCTGCATAGATCGCCGCAGTCCATCCTGCGTGGAGGTTGTTCGTTGCTGGAGCCATGGCGTTTGGACAACGCTGCGGTTAGGGAGCGATGCCAGGAGCCTCTTCGAGTCCCCATTGCTTGTTCGGTTGCGGGCCAAGAGTGAAATCGAGCTGGCCTCCTTGAACGACGTCGCGATGCGATAGCCAGCAACGATTAAGCGGCGAAGCATTCCACTCTGTATTTTGAATGTAAACGTTCTCCGCAGAATTGTGTTGCGTCGTGATCGTCAGCTGATCGCCATCGTAATACCGGCGATCAAACTGAATCGTGACCCGATCGAACAAGGGGGACGTTAATTCGTAGATCGGATCGACCGAGGCTCCACCGTCGACCTCGAACAATCCGATGGCCATCAACACTCCTAGGGCACCCATTTGACCCTGGTCCTCGTCGCCATTGTAACCAGCGTAGGGAGTGGTGCCCGCGAACGCTTCCAGTTTAACTTTGCGAACCCATTTTTGCGAAAGCCAAGGGGCACCACAGTAGTTAAACAAATGGGCCATCGCCGTGCCGGGCTGGTTGTCGTAGTCCACCAAGCGGCTCGCGTGCTCGCCATGTGGAGCCTGGTAGTGTTGGTCTTCGCTCGCTTCGAACGAGTGGTTCAAAAAGTCGCGATAGGCTTCGGGACCGCCAAACATCTCGATAAGTCCCGCCATGTCGTGCGGAACGTAGTTCGAGTAGATCATGCTATTGCTCTCGCAAAAGCCTTTGGTGCTGGCTCCCTTGGCAATCGGCTTGAAGTCGGCAATCCACTCGCCGGACTTTTCACGAGGCCGCATTAGCTTGCTCTTGGCATCCCAAAGTTTGCGGTAGTTCTGCGATCGCGTAGCGAAGAACTCGTAGTCGTCCTGCTTGCCCATGCCTTTGGCGAGTTGAGCCAGGCACCAGTCCTGGTAGGCGTATTCGAGAGTCATGGCTGCTCCGTCGCGATGGCCCCCTTTGCCTTCCACTCCTTCCGGAACATAACCCCGCTCGACGTAGTACTTCATACCGCCGCCGGTTGCGGGGTGGTCGTCTTCGTAGCCAGCGTGGTCGCGGATGCCCCCTACGAAGGCATTCTTCCGCAAGCCTTCGTAGGCGGTTTGCGCGTCGTACCCACGAATACCTTTGTTGTATGCACAGGCAAAGAACGACACCGCGGGATCGCCGATCATCACGTAGGTGTAGTTGCCGCCGGACGGTCCGCGGGGGATGAGTCCCCCATCGCGATACATGTCGACCATCGTCTCGCAGGTGCCATCCATCACTTCGGGATACACGAGCGACCACAGGATGTTGATCGACCAGTGACTTCCCCACAAAGCGTCGAAGTTGTAGTGGGGGAATAGCGGCTTGCCATCCGCGCCGAGTCGCTTGCGACGCACTCTGGGCTCGCTACCAGTCATGTCGCAATAGCTACCATCGACATCGCTTACGATCCTGCGACCGAGCAGCGCATGCCAGAGGTCGGAATAGAACTTCACCCGCTGTTCGGGCGTGCCGCCGGTGATTTGAATGCGGCTGAGCCATTGGTTCCACTCTTGGTCGGACTCACGCCGGACGCGGTCGAAGTCCCAATGCGGTAGCTCGCTTTTCAGGTTTTTGCGGGCTCCATCGATGCTGGTGTACGACAGCGCCAGCTTCATCTGCACGGCTTCGCCTTCGCTGGTAGTGAACTTGACTGCCGCGCCGGAGTTGGGGCCATCGACCATGTTCGACTCGCCAAGTAGCTTGCCATCGCGCCAGCCAATGAGTTGGCGGAAGGGTTTATCGAACTGGGCGACAAAGTAAACGTAGGTATCTTTCGGCCGGCGATCGGTTCCTCCCATCAACACGCGACCGGTGATTTCGCGATCGTTCACCTGCTCGATACGCGACGTGATCATCGGCCCGTGGGCGAGGAACGCTCCGGTGTCGAACAACACGTACGTGTCGTCGCTCGCAGGAAACGTGTATCGGTGCATCCCCACTCGGCACGTCGAAGTGAGTTCGGCCGTGATCTTGTACCTGTCGAGCACCACCTTGTGGTAGCCAGGGCGAGCGACTTCGCTGTCGTGGGAGTATTCCGACTGGTAGGCGTTCATTCCTTTGTGCCCTTGGAACTCGCCGACGGTCGGCATTACGGGAATGCCGGCCAACTGCCAGGCGTGGATGTGACTGAAGCAGCGAATCTTCTTATCACCGTACAAGTATCCCGATTTCCAAGTCCCTTTGGTTTGCGTATCGGGACTCAGGTTCACCATGCCGAACGGGCGGCAAGCACTCGAAAAGTAAAACCATCGCGAGTTGTGGGTGTCGATCTGAGGATTCACCAGATCGACGGGGCGTTCGTCCGCGGCGATCGCCTGAGTGCTGGTGGAGGCAAGTACCAGTAGTGTGCAAATTAGGTAAGTCTTGGGAGGGAACATCGTGAGCACTCGGGGAGAAGGAAAGGGTGATTCGTTGAGGTTAATCGCGGGCGCGAACGCTCACAAGTTCGCTATCCGGCAAGATGAGCCTGGTTGTAAGAAACTCGGCAGTTGTTGTGCCGATTCGTGGAATAGCGGGTGTCCGAGTTTCGGACTCGACAAACAGCTCACCGAGTGCAAATGCGTACCTGAGTGCACGACCGCGCACGCAACCGACAGCTGTAATGGAGCGACTGGATTCTTGCAGCGGATCGCTTAGAGTCCAGCAATTGAACTCAATGGTCCCACCGCGGCCGTGGAATGTTGCGACAGCGGATACTTGGCCAGTACGGCTAGCAGGTCGTCGAGCGTGACCGCATCGACCGCTTGGAGATCGTCGGTGATCGAGCGATACTCGCGTCGTTGCAGCCAGTTGCCGCCGACGCTGAACAGTCGGCTGCGAGGGCGTTCGTTGCCCAGTACCACCCGAGCCTTCACCTTGTTCTTGGCTTGCTGCAGTTCTTCTGCTTCCAGCCCTTCGCGTTCAACCTTCTCGTAAATCGCTTGCAGACGCGCCAGGTTGTCGGCCGTGTCTTCGGGTTCGCAGGCCAACCAAGTGTAGAACATGCCAACGCCCTGGTACTCGTAATGTCCCAGGCTAGCGCTCTCGACCAGGCCGGGATCGACCAGATCCCAGTACATGCGACTGCCGGAATCATCTCCGATGACGGTTGTCAGCAACTTGGCAGCAAAGCGATCGTGGTCACCTGCCGCGGGACCGTTTCTCAGTTGTAGTACGTACTCTTGCGTGCAGGTGGAGTTCACTTTGCACTCGCTAAGCGGGTGCAACCGCGCGGGCGGCACCACTCGCTCGGCGCCGCTTGATTCCCAGGCACCGCAAAGCTCTTCGACCTGTGCAACCAGTGCGTCGAAGTCGACTTTGCCTGCCGCGGCGATAAACAGATTGTCGGCAGAGTAGCGATCGCGATGGTAAAGCAGCATCTGCTCGGGGGTCAGTGCGGTGACACTTTGCTCGCTACCGATCACGCTATTGGCAATCGGATGATCACCGAAGCAGAGTTGTTTGATGCGATCGTCCATGCCGTAGGGTGGTTGGTCGAGATACATTTGAATCTCCTCGACAATCACCTTCTTTTCCATCTCGAAGTCGCTCTCGCGAAGACTTGGCCGCATGATGTCGGCCAGAATGTCGAGCGCAGCCGACTGGCACTCGGGCAGCACCGAGGCGTAATAAACCGTGCTCTCTTCGCTGGTGAACGCGTTGTAGTGGGCGCCGATTTCGTCGAACTCGCGATTCACATCGTCGGCACTGCGTCGCGGAGTGCCTTTGAAGACCATGTGCTCGAGAAAGTGGCTGATGCCAGCCAGCTCGCTGGTTTCGTCGCGCGATCCTGTGCGCACAAAGAACCCCAGCCCCATCGAGAGGGCTTCGGGATTGCACTCGGCCACGATCTCCAGGCCATTCTCAAGTCGGTGACTACGAAACTCCATCAGGTAGCTCCAACGGCTGGGGACCCAAGGTCAAGGCGGTAAACGTAAGGGGAGGGTTCTCGGCGAGGAACGCGTTGATGCTCTCGGCAGTCAGTGCATCGACCTTGGCCGAGACTTCCGACAACGGTCGCACTCGCTGCAAGTGATACCAGTCGCGAGCCAGCGAGCCCGCCCGCGACGAGGTCGACTCCTGCTGCATGATCAAGCTGCTCTTGATGCGAGCCTTCAGACGGTCGAGTTCTTCGACCAGCACCCCTTCGCCCAGGCGGACGAGTTCGGCGTGGGTCACGTCGAGCGTTTCCTGCGCGCGTTCGGCGGTGGTGCCTGCGTAGCAGTACACGGCCGCCCGGTCACGCTGAGTGTTGAGCGAAGCATAGACGGTATAGCAGAGGCCGCGCTTCTCACGCACTTCGCTAAAGAGTCGCGAGCTCATGCCGCCCGACAGCACGCCGACGGCCGACCAGGCCTCGAAGTATTGCGGGTGACGGTATGGGATCGACGGAAAGGCAAGTCCGATGTGCGATTGATTCGACTCGTAAGGCAAGTAAGTCGTTGTGGGACCAGGCACTTCGGTGATTGGTGTTTCGGCTGGCTGTGGTTGCCAGTCGCCAAACAGCTCGTCGACCGAGTCGGAAACTTGCTGCCAATCAAAGTTGCCGGCGACGCCGAGGATGGCATCGCGAGGGCCATACTGCTTTGCGTAAAACTGATTCACGTCATCGATCGTCAGCGAGTTGAGCGATTCTAACTCGCCGTGGCTGGGGCGTCCCCAAGGGTCCGCGTAATGGCGGCGACGCAGCTCGGACATGAGTTTCTGGCCGGGCTCGTCCTCAACGCTACGGATTTCTTGGATGCAAACCGCTCGACCTGCTTCCAGTTGGTCGGCAGGCATATGAGGTCGGCGAACCACGTCGGCGTAGATTCCCAGGGCCGCCAGCAGGCTTTCGCTGGTGGTTGCAGCGCTGAAGCTGGCCTGCGACACTCCCACCGACTCGTGGCGTTCGACACCGAGGTTCTCAAGATCGTTAATCAACGCGCGGCTGTCGCGGTCGCCTGCGCCGCGTAGCATCATCTCGCAGGTCAGGCTGGCCAAGCCTGCTTGCTGGCGATCGTCGTGACGACAGCCCGCGGGCAGAAGCAGCGAAAAGGCTGCTGATTGAAACGATGGCTTCGGTTCGCCAATGAGTACAAGACCGTTATCGAGTTGATAGATGTATTCGGCAGGCACCGGCAAACCAAGGTTGGGAGACATAGGAGGAACACAATCGCCAAGTTGCGGCAGCCTGTTCCGATGGCTATCGCGGCTCTTGTGAGAGTTGCTCGGAGATGTCACCGCCAGAGTTGCAAGCACGCCTGTGCGGCACGCACTAATGTGGTCCATCGCCGGGCAGAGGGCAAGTGCCACCCAGGCGAGGGCGTTGCTAGCTGAGGGCCATTTCCACGGTCTTGTAGATGGTCTTCGTCCGCTTAAATCCGAGTCGCTGGTATAAGCGAGCCGCGCCGACGTTCTGCGAAGTGACTTCCAGATACACCTGCGGCAGGCCAACTTGCTGAAAGCCCAGCAGTGCGGCGCTCACGAGCGCGGCACCCAGGCCGCGATGGCGATGTTGGGGCACGACGCCGACGTTCTGAATTGCCCCATATGTGGCATCGTACCGCGATCCTTGAATCGTTGCGCAAGGCTCCCAGCCACCACGTTGATCGTAACTGGCGATTAGCCAAGTCGCCTCGGCAATGAATCCGCGGCCCGCGCTAATGTCTTGCATCAGCTTCCGGCATCCCTCGGGATTCCCCAAACAGGGAAACAGCTCAGCATCCATTTCGCAGTGGAAACTCAGATACTTTGCCTCGGCGTGGTCTTCCAACAGGGCAGGGCACCAGGGGACCAAGCGGTAGTCTTTGGGCAGTCGCGGTGCGAGGGGCGGGCGTCGACGCAGATCGACTTCCATGCGGTGCCGCTTGATATAGGTAACGCTCATATTCGATGTTCGCCAGGCCGTTCCAAAGGAAAACGGCCACAGGGATCCGAGGGGAGAAAGCAGCGAAGGCAACATGCGACCTAACTCCTGCACGGCGTGCCGCGCAACTGGGGTGGAGAGGTACGCGAACCTGTCCTTCGCTCTCGTTGCCGACGCACTCGTACGCTGTGGCCTCTGCAATTTAGCGTTGAGCGGGACCAAGGTCAAACTTTTCGCTGGCACGGAAATCAGCTCAAACCGCGGGATTTGTGAGGTTTTAACGAGTGTGCATCGGATGCCGGCATGCGGTTGGCCGCGAGCCTTGTGGCAATCCGTTGCTTGGGAAGTTCTCCGTTGACTTGAATGGCGACCCGCGTATAGATTTTGATATATCAAAAACTCGCCAAGCGCAAGCGATTAAACAAGTTAGGCCCATGGGTTTTGACCCGTCCAAATATGCTCTGCCGCTGTTCATGGCCATGCTGGCCGTGATCGTGCTGGCTGCGTCGGGTTGCGACGGCCCCGCGAGCCAAGCGGCGAGCCAGCCACCGACCTTCACCGGCGAACGTCCCCTCAGGGTGCTATGCACAACCAGCCAGGTGGCCGACGCGGTGCGTCATATCGCCGGTCCAGCGGCTGAGGTCTCGGAGCTGATGGGCCCGGGGGTCGACCCTCACCTGTTCCGCCCACGGCCGTCGCACGTGTTGAAGCTTGAGCAGGCCGACATCGTCTTCTACAGCGGGCTGCACCTGGAAGGGCGGATCGTCGAAACGCTCAAACAACTCTCCGAACGCAAACCGGTGATCGCGGTGACCGACCGCCTGGTCAGCACTCACGACCCGCGTTTGCTTTCGCCGCCGGAGTTCGAAGGGATGCACGACCCCCACGTCTGGCACGACGTGAGTTTGTGGGCGGATTGCGTCGCCTACGCGGCCGAGAAACTTGCAGAGTTCGATCCCGCGCGGGCGGAGATCTACCAGGCGAATGCGGACGAGTACGTCGGACAGCTGCGTATTGTCGATCAACTGGTGCGAGATCAGCTACTGGCGATTCCCGATTCGAAGCGGGTGCTTGTGACCGCCCACGATGCGTTTGGCTACTTCAGCAAAGCGTACGACATCGAGACCATCGGGCTCAAAGGCATCAGTACCGACGATCAGGCCGACTTCGCTCACCTCGACGAAGTGCGACGATTACTCGTGGACCGCGAAGTGCCGGCGGTGTTCGTGGAGTCGAGTACCTCGCCCAGGTTGGTGCAAAAGCTCATCGAAGAGTGCGCTTCGGCCGGGCATGAGGTGCACGTCGGCAAGGAGCTTTACTCCGACGCCATGGGCCCTAAAGGCTCCGGCGCGGACGAGTACATCGGCATGATTCAGGCGAATGTTCAATCGATAATAGCAGGATTGACGGGAGAGAATAATCGCCATGGTGAGTGAGAATCGCGACGCAATCGCTGCGTTGCCTGCCAGCAAGATCGCGCTCGAAGTGCACGACATGACCGTTGCCTATCGACGCAAGCCGGTGTTGTGGGATATCGATCTCACGGTTCCGGAGGGCAATCTGGTGGGCATCGTCGGCCCGAATGGGGCGGGCAAGTCGACGTTCATCAAGTCGGTGCTGGGATTGGTGAACCTGGCGAGTGGCAAGGTCGAAATCTATGGCAAGCCGTACCAGGAGCAGCGACACCTGGTGGGATACGTTCCCCAGCGCGAGACCGTTGATTGGGACTTTCCTGTCACGGTGCTCGACGTCGTGCTGATGGGCACCTACGGTCGACTCGGCTGGTTTCGCCGCGCCGGCAAGGCGGAGCGAGCACTGGCCCTCGAGTGCTTGGAGCAGGTGGAACTGTCGGACTTTGCCGATCGACAGATCCGCCAACTTTCAGGCGGGCAGCAACAGCGGGTGTTCCTCGCCCGGGCGCTGGCGCAGGATGCGAAGGTGTACTTCATGGACGAACCGTTTGCCGGCGTCGATGCGGCCACCGAAGCGGCCATTCTGCGGTTGTTGCAGAAGTTGCGTTCGGCCGGCAAAACCGTGTTTGTGGTGCATCACGATCTGCAGACCACCCGCGAGTACTTCGACTGGGTGGTGTTGCTCAACTTGCGACTGCTGGCTTGCGGTCCGATCGAAACGACATTCACGAATGCAAACCTGCACAAGACTTACGGCGGACGACTAACGATTCTCGATCAAGCCGCCGAAGCGGTCCGTCGTCAGGCGCCTGAATAAAGGGCCAGCTGACAAACGGTGTTCGAGTTCCTCCAACCCTAGTTTCTGCCGTGTTCGATTCGATTGTCTACAAAGTGATGCTTGGGGCCTCGTTGCTGGGGGCCGCTTCGGGCTTTGTCGGTACGTTTGCCGTGTTGCGTCGCCGGGCGCTGGTGGGCGACATGTTGGCCCATGCTTCGCTGCCGGGCATCGGATTGGTGTTCATCATTTGGCAAACCCGCGAGTTGCTTCCGCTTTCACTAGGTGCCTTGGCCACTGGTCTGCTCGGCGTGGCCTGCGTTGCGGGCATTGCTCGGTGGACCCGCACCGCCCCCGACGCAGCGCTCGGCATCGTGCTGAGTGCGTTTTTCGGGGCCGGCGTGCTGCTGATGACCATCATCCAGGCGACTCCCGAGGGAGATAAAGCGGGGCTCGATTCGTACCTGTTTGGAGAAATCGCCAGCTTGCGTTCGCGCGACGTCACCATCATTGCGGCGACTGGCGGGCTGCTCCTGGTGTTCGTGATCGCGCTCTACAAAGAGCTGAAGGTGTCGTCGTTCGATACCGGATTCGCTGCCGCACAAGGATGGCCCACCTATGCATTGGATCTGGCGATCATGGCGGCCATTGCGGTGGTGACCGTCATCGGACTGCCGATCTGTGGGGTGATTCTCATGGCGGCCATGCTGATTACGCCGGCCGCTTCGGCCAGATTCTGGACCAATCGCTTGACGCCGATGTTGGCCATCGCGTCGTTGTTCGGAGCCCTCGCGGGGGCGCTAGGATGCCTGTTGGCTGCGCCGGGCGTGTTCAAAGCCCTGGGCATCCACTGGCTAGAAATCGGCGGCATGGTCCATCTTCCTCCCGGCCCGCTGATCGTACTGGCCGGTTCGGCGCTGCTGATATTCTCGATGCTGGCCGCCCCCGAGCAAGGCATCGTTGCCCGCTGGCGTGGCCGCCGCAGGATGCAACGCATGATCGCTCGCGACCACCTGTTACGAGCGATGTACGAACTTTCGCCTCGGCCGGAAGACGCGCGGCCGTGGATTGAACTCGACAAGCTCACCAACTACGGCGGCTGGACCGACCACACCGTGCATGCCAAGGTGCGCGATGCCGATCGGGCCGATTTGATCGAGCGCGATAACGATCGTATTCGCTTAACGCCCGATGGGTACAGCAAGGCCGCCGAACTGGTGCGGGCGCATCGGTTGTGGGAACTCTACATGGTGGGCGACTGGGACCGATCGCCGGAGCGGGTGGATCATTACGCCGACGACATGGAACATCTGTTGCCGCCGGAAGTGATTGAGGAGCTGGAACAAAAACTGCGTGCTGAGGGACGTTTGCCTTCCGATTTGCCAGGCGAGGTGCCGCGTTCGCCGCATGTGCTGCGTTCGCGAGGGGGGAACCAATAACCGTGGAAACTCTCGCCTTGATCAATCCGTTCGCGCCCGACACGTTTCCGATGGTGCTCCGCTTGATGACGGTTGCCGTGGTAGTGAACGTCTCGTGCGCGCTGGTCGGTTCGTTTTTGGTGCTCCGCCGCATGAGCATGATGGGCGACGCCTTGTCGCACGCGGTGTTGCCGGGGCTCGTGATTGCTTTCCTCTTCTCCGGTAGCCTGGGGATTGGGCCGATGTTTATCGGTGCGGTCGTGGCCGGCATGGCGACCACCTACCTTACGCAAACGCTGCACAACTACGGGCGTTTGACTACTGATGCGGCGATGGGGGTGGTGTTTACCTCTCTCTTCGCCCTCGGGGTCGTGTTTCTCAAGCTATTCGCTTCGCACGTTCATCTGGATGCCGCGTGTGTGTACGAGGGATCGTTGCTCAAGGTGCTGGAGACCATCGAAATCGGCGGCCTGCAGTTGCCGCGGCAGTTGCTGATTGCGGTGCCGGTGCTGGTGGTGAGTGTCGGCGTGATTGGTCTCTTGTGGAAAGAACTCAAACTGACCACATTCGACGCGTCGCTGGCGACCGCGATGGGCATCTCGGCTCCCGTGGTGCACTACACGCTGATGACGCTGGTCGCTCTGACCGCGGTCGCTTCGTTCCAGGTGGTGGGATCGATTCTTGTGATTGCGATGCTCATTATTCCCCCAGCGACCGCCCAGCTATGCGTCGAACGACTGAGCCATATGGTGTGGCTCTCGTGCCTGCTCGGCGCCGCGGTCGCGGTTTGCGGATCGGTGACCGCGGTCTACTTCGATGTGTCGCCGCCGGGAACGATGGCCGTGTACGCGGGGCTGTTCTACGCGATGGCCATGGTGTTCTCGCCGACCAATGGTGTGCTGTCGCGGGCGTGGTTCCATTATCAAACCGCCAGTCGCATCGTCCGCGAAGACCTGCTGGCCATGGTCTATCGCGTGGAGGAACTCGACAACACTCGGCACTTGAAACGGGAAAGCGCCGTGGAAGCGGTCGGCGGAGGACTGGTCGCCCGTCGCGCCCTTCAATCGCTGCTATCTGGTGGAGAGATGACCGATGGTCCCGAGGGAATCGCTTTGACCGAATTGGGACGCGGGCAGGCGGCCACCATGGTGCGGACGCATCGCTTGTGGGAAACCTATCTCGTGGAAGAGCTGAACTTGCCGCTCGATCATGTGCATGAACCAGCCCACCGGATGGAGCACTTTATCGACGACGAAATCCGCGAGCAACTCGCCGAACGATTACCCGAGGGGGCCGAAGATCCCCACGGCCGCGAAATTCCCGAACCATAGCGTTCAAGAGTCCGAAGCTCTTAGTGCCAGAGCGAGCCGACCACTGCGTAGCCGACGAAGATTAGGTAGAGCAGCAGTAGCAGTAGTGCTTTTCCTCGTCCCAGTTGCCTGCGATACCACAGCACCAGCAGGGTGACCGCGGTAAGCACCCATAACAGCAGTCGCAGGCCGACCAGGCCGGGTATTGGTTCGCCATCGGGCGAGAGCAGCACCGGTTGCCAGCCAACCAGGTACGAGTTCACGAGCAGCGGAATCGACAGGCAGACGCAGATGTCGAAGATGTTGGAGCCAAACGCGTTGGAGATCGCGCCTGAGTCGTCGCCCCGCATCGCTGCGCCGATCGAGAGAAACGTATCGGGCACGCTCGACACGGCGGCCGCCAGGATGACCGCGACAAAGAAGGTAGGCACCTGCAGGTGCTCGGCCGTGGCCCTGGTGAGGTCGACGAGAAAATAGCAAGCGATGGCCGCAACCATGGTAGCCACTGCGACAATCGCCCAGGCGGTAACGTGATTCATCCGTAGTTGCACCGCACCAAACAAGCAGCTAGCCAACTGAGGCGTTTCTTCCTGCTCTTCGGCCAGTTCTTCCGCCAGCTCTGCAGCATCGAGGTTTTGCCGATGCCTCCAGGTGTCGCGGGCCAACTGGGCGACGTACACCAAGTACAAGCCGAGGAAGATCAAAGCGTGCCACCAGCTCATTTGCGGTTCGTACAAGAACAAAATGAGCAGCATTTCGCAAACGAGAAACCAAATGCCGTCGCGAGCGAGCACTTCGTTGCCGACCTCGACGTACGGTTGCGACTTGCGCCGGAACGAAACCACCAGTCCTACCGCTGCTGGGATGAGAATCATGTTGTAGACTGCGCTACCCGCACAGGTGGCAATGGTCGAGCCATAGCCTTCGGCCCCCACCGCGGCTGCCTCGCCAGCGTCGACCGACGACACTGCGACCACGACGAAGAAGATGCCGCTAAACAACTCGGGCATGCTGCTGGCAATCGCGTCGAGCGTTGCCCCTCGAACCGAGCCCGGGATGCGGAGCGCGGTGCCGATCCACTGCGCGGCTTCGGCAAAGGGATCGCACGCCTGCCAGATGACGATGGCAATCATCACGCCCGAAGCGAGTAGCACACCTAGTTGCCAAGCCGCCAGCCAGCACCCCACGAGCGCGGCAAGCGTTACCAGGGCAATGGTGATGCCTGTGAAGTCAAGTTGTGGTTTCGCTGGTGACTGCATTGGTTTTGTCTGAGTTCGACAATCGGCGGGCTTCGCTCAAAGCGGAAGAAAACAAACCCGCCGGTACGGCGACCACTCCCAACCCTCCCATCAACACGAAGAAGGTAAAGATGCGGCCGCCGAGAGTAATGGGGTAAATGTCACCATAGCCGACCGTGGTTAAAGTGACGATCGCCCACCAAAGACTGGTGAAAATCGAGTCGAACACTTCCGGCTGAGCGGTGTTTTCAAAATAGTAAATGCCTACTGCGGAGATATAGAACATCATCGAAGTGACGATCGAAAACAAAATGAGTTCTTCTCGAATCAATCCAATCGCGATGCTAAATCGCTTCATCGCCTGGTTGTATCGCAACAGCTTGAACAACCGGAACGCTCGCAGCAATCTCAACACTCGCAACGACCGCAGATCCACTCCTCCAGGCAGGTAGAAGGGTACTATAGACGCAAAGTCGATTATGCCAAAAAAGCTAAACATGTACTTTAGCTTGTTATCCGCTACCCAAACTCTGGTCAGGTACTCCAGCGAAAAAATGCAGACGGTTACGCTCTCAATGATGCGGAGCACTCGGTGGACATGTGGTGGTAAGTCGGGAAGCGTTTCGATAGAGAACGAAAATAGCGAAACAATAATCAACACCTGCACGGTTAGATCAAACCACCAACCAGCCGATGTGTCGCTATCTTCCACAATTGCTTTGAGACGCATGTGTCGCTCCCCCCGATACTAAGACGATTGCTCTGGGTATGTCCTCTTATTACTTCTCGATCAAGCCGCGTAGCGTGCGTAGATTCACCACATCGAAATCCTCGCCCAGGTCGCTCGTGCCTTTCGGGGTTTCGAGGTACATCGGTACTTTCTTGAACCGGCGGTCGTTTAGCAGATGACGGAACGGCTCGAGGCCCATCTCGCCTTCGCCGATGTGAGCGTGGCGGTCTACTCGCGAGCCAAGTGGTTTCAGGCTGTCGTTCAGGTGGAACGCCTTGACCATCTTGTAGCCGACGGTCTTGTCGAGTTCGCGAATGGTCGCCAGGTATTCCTTCTTGGTCTCCATCGCGTAGCCGGCCGCGAACACATGGCACGTGTCGAAGCAGACCCCCAGACGGTCGGGATCGCGAGTCTTTTCGATGATGCCCGAGAGGTGCTCGAACCGCCAACCGAGATTCGACCCCTGCCCAGCGGTGGTTTCGAGCAGCACCTGCGAGCCGATGCCTTTGGTCTGCTTGTGGACTTCGTTCAGTCCATTGGCGATGCGGCGGATGCCTTCGGCTTCGGTGCTGGTGGTGAACGCTCCCGGGTGGGCGACCACGTAGGGGATGCCGAGCTTGTCGGCCCGCTGGAGTTCGACCACCAGTGCGTCGATCGACTTCTTCCACAGCTCGTCGTCGGGGCTGCCGAGGTTAATCAGGTACGAGTCGTGGGCGATCGGATTCGTGATGCCAAGCTCGGCGAGGGTCGCCTTAAACCGCTCGGCCTCGGCGTCGGTAAGTTCCTTGGCCCGCCATTGGTTGTTATTCTTGGTAAACAGCTGAACGCACTCGCAACCAGCCCGGCTGGCCGCCTCAACGGCTTTGTAATAGCCGCCGGCAATCGACATGTGGGCACCGAATAGGGGCATTTGAACCTTTCCTAGCTTGTCGTTTCGTCCTTCGCCATTCGGACTTCCCTGGGTGGCTCCCCGTTGAACACTCGCGCGGGGTGACCTAAAATCCGAGTCCCAACCAACTTACACTATCCACCCTGCAGGCGAGAACTTCCCTATGCAACGCACGCTTATTCTGCTTAAGCCCGACTCTGTCCAACGCCGTTTGATGGGCCGCATCATCTCGCGGTTCGAGGACAAGGGACTCTCGTTCGTCGGCATGAAGCTGATGCAGGTCACGCCTGAGCTGGCCAAGCAGCACTACGCAGAGCACGTAGAGAAGGCCTGGTACCCGACGCTCGAGTCGTTCATCACCGGTGGCCCGATCGTGGCCGCGGTGCTGGAAGGTCTGGAAGCCATCACCGTGGTCCGCGACATGCTGGGTGCGACCAGCGGGTTGAAGGCCGCCCCAGGCACCATCCGCGGCGATTTCAGCAGCAGCCGCCAGATGAACCTGGTGCACGGCTCCGATGGTCCCGAAGCGGCCGAGCGGGAAATCGCCCTCTACTTCACCCCTGAAGAGCTGGTGGACCACACCCCGACGATCGCCACCTGGATGCGGGCAGCCGACGAATAGTCGCCCCGCGGGGCAACTTGGTAACTGCGGTGGCCTCGGTATTCCGATTTGCGTAGCATAGATCGTAAGGAGGAATTGCCATGTCCAGCAAAGTACAAGAGATTCTCGCCAAGGTTGAAGAACTGACCGAAGCGGAGCGCGCCGAGCTTGTCAGTAGTATCATGACTGCCAAGCCAAGCCATGCTGCGCAAACAGACGAACAACCTAAAAGATCAGTCTTAGACGGCTTTAAGGAACGCGGGATGATCGGCTCGATTACCGACGCCCCTCCCGATTGGTCGACGAATCCAAAGTACATGGAAGGCTTCGGTAGCCATGAAGCTGAGTAAGCCGGTACTTGTGGACACAGGTCCTATTCTCGCACTTTACAATTCCGGAGATCCAGCGCATCAAGTCTGCTACGATGTGTTCGATGCCTTACCGTTTGGGAAAGCCTACACTTGCTGGCCAGTTGTAACCGAAGCGATGTACATGCTGAGGAAACAGCGCAGCCAACAACAAGACCTGTTTCGAGCGATCATCTCAGGCGACTTCAGCTTGCTTCCGCTAACCGAAGCAGATCTCCCCGAAATCAGCTCGATTTTTGCCAAGTACCACGACCAGCAGCTTGATCTGGCGGATGTCTGCCTGCTGCATTTGGCCAATCGGGAATCAATGGATACCGTGTTCACGGTCGATCGTCGGCACTTTCAACTGCTACAGAAAGCAGATGGTAGCCCACTGACGCTTCTGCCCGAACAGCTTTAGCCACCCGGTTAACGCTTGGCCGCTTCGCGGTGGGCGTTTAGTTCGTAGCGTTGGATTTTGCGGTCGAGCGTCGAGCGTTCGATGCCTAGGATCGAAGCGGCTTTGCTCTTGTTCCAGCCGGTTGATTCGAGTGTTGCCAGGATGTGCTGCTGCTCCATTTCGGCCAGCGAGCAAGGCACGAAACCGTCGCTTGGCAAGTTCGCCGAGCTTCCACCGGTCTCGGTGTCGCCTGCGGTTTTGAGCGTCGAGAGAATCAGGTCGTCGTGGTCGATGAACTCGCCGCGGGCGAGCACCACGGCTCGCTCGATCACGTTTTTCATCTCCCGCACGTTACCCGGCCAGCGGTAATGTTGCAGTTCCTCAAGCGCCCGTGGGGTGAAATCGCGGATCCGGCGGCCGGTTTCGTCGTTGTAGCGATGCAGGAAGTACCGCGCTAGCTCGGGGATGTCCTCGGGCCGCTTGCGGAGCGCGGGCACGATGATCTCGAGCACGTGCAGGCGGAAGTACAAGTCGCGGCGGAAACGTCCCTCCATCACCTCTTTTTCGAGGTCTCGGTTCGTTGCGGCAATCACACGAACGTCGGCCTTAATGGCTTCGCTGCCGCCGACGCGTTCGAACGGATGCCCTTCGAGCACACGCAGGAACTTGGCTTGGATTGTGGGGCTCATCTCGCCGATTTCGTCGAGCATGAGCGTCCCTTTGTTGGCCGATTCGAACTTGCCCAGCTTGCGGTGCGTCGCACCGGTAAAGGCTCCCTTCTCGTGGCCGAACAGTTCGCTTTCGAGCAGCGTTTCGGAGAGCGCCGCGCAGTTCAAGCAGACGAACGGCCCTTTTTTCCGCGGGCTTGAGTAGTGCACCGCTCGGGCGACCAGTTCTTTGCCTACGCCGCTCTCGCCGCGGATCAGCACTGTCGAACGGCTGGGAGCCGCTCGCGCAATCTGCTGGGCGACGCGGTGCATCGCTTCGCTGCCGCCGACGATTTCGCTCTGCACGCCGAGTTGTTCGCGGAGCTGAACGTTCTCGTCGCGGACCCAATTCAGGTTCTCGGCCAGCTCTTGCCGGCGATCGAGGTTCTGCAGGGTCATCGATACCGTGTCGGCCACGGCCAGCGAAAACTCCAAGTCATCGGGATCGAGCGGACGCGCGGCATCCGTGGAATACAAGTGCAGGATGCCCAGCACGTTGCCATCTTGCCGGATCGGGGCGCAGATCACGCTGGTCGCCAGGATGTCGCCGCTCGAGTCGCGGGCGCCGAGTTGGCTGTCGTCCATCACGTTGCGAGCGAGCACGCCCTGACCGTCGCGCATCACGGTCGAGGCCAGGAACTGGCTGACTCGGTGATACCGGTGGGCCGACTCGCTACGCGAGGCGATCACTTCGAGCGTTTCGAGCGTGCGGCCCCCTTCGTTGTCGCGTCCCCGCAGCAGCAGGCCGCCGGCGTCGATCTGGGTGCTCTCAAACAGCGCGGCCATGGCCGAGTTGGCCAGCGACACCACGTCGGTGGTTTTGGCCAGCTCGAATGCCAGTCGGCAGAGCTTGGTCGCGGCTCGGCCCACTTTAGGGGTCGCGGGTTGGTCGTCGTGGCTCGAGGCCTCGAGAAACCGGCTCTGGTCGCGGCGGTGGGTGATTTGGGTCGGTTCGACCGGCTCGAACACGCTTTCGTCGTCATCATCGTCCGACAACGCGCTGCGGCTCTCGTCGACTGGCCGCGATGTCCGCAGCACGCTCGTGGGGTCGGGAAACGCGTGCGACAGGTTGTCGACAAACGCCAGGTGCGAGTTGCCGATGCGGATGATGTCGCCCGGTTCCAGGGGGTAATCCGCAGAGATTACGTCGCCATCGACCTGGGTGCCGTTGCGGCTATCGAGGTCGCGCAGGGTCCACTGCTGCTGAATTTGGAAGATTTCCGCGTGATTTCGGCTGCAACGCTCGTCCTTCACCACGATGGCATTCGTTGGCGCCCGGCCAATCGTTACCGATTCCCCCTCAACAAGGCGAAAAACATCGGTCCATTTGGAGCCTTCGCGAATAACCAAGTACGCGGTCATCGAATAATCATTGAATCCATATGCCAGGGCGGGATGGTCAGCCGGACTGGGCTGTGGCAAACAGCCTTCCCCCGCTAGGTTTTCACCTAATACAGCCTATTCCTACTATACCTAGATCATCAAGTGTAAATGAAGCCGGAAATGCCTAACTGGCCGTAACTTAGGGAGTTTTTACTGCTTCTACGAGCCTTCGGACGCTCGAGATCGGTAGTTACCGCATGCCGGATCGCTTGCAGGACATATCGATCGACACCATTCACAGCCTCTGAATAGGCGAAACCGATTGCGAGAGCACGACTTAGCAAGTATTTTGATATAGCCGGAACCGCCCGAGCCCTTTATTCTGCTTACTTCAACTGATGCAAGCTTTGCTGCCTGCCAGTTGGCCAATATAGGCCCATTCAGGTTGGTCGGGAGACCGGTCTAACCATTCCGCCAGATTCGCGACAAACGGGAGAGTAAACATGTCCTTAGTGCTCCGCATCAGCTTTGCCAGTACGTTGGCTTCCTTGCTGCTGCTAACTTGCCAGCCAGCCTTTGCCGGCGGCTTCGTCCGTCAAAATGCAGTGGGTGGCGTGTCGATCGATGCCGAGGGTGTAGTTTCGAACCCCACGGTTGGCGACCCCGAGCGTCTGGCCGCTGTTCGCGAGACCGGACTCGACCAGGTGCCGACCGACATTGCCGAAGCCAGCCCGCTGCGATTCATCTCGCTGCGTCAGGTCGAAGCGATCATCGCCGAGAAGAAGGAAGCCGGCCTGCCAGTGCCCGACGAAGTGATGCTGCTGGGCGGCCTGCAACGCGTGCAGTACGTGTTGGTCTACCCCGAGCTGAAAGACGTGGTGCTCGCCGGACCTGCCGAAGGTTGGCGCATCGATGAGCTGGGCAACGTGGTTGGTCAGAACTCCGGCCGTCCCGTGGTCGCCCTCGACGACTTCATGGTCGCCATGCGTTCGGCACTGGCCAACCCAGGTCAGGGCATGAGCTGCTCGATCGATCCCACTCCCGAGGGATTGGCCAACGTGCAGAAGATGGTGGGAAGCCTCAACGCGAACGCTGGCCCCGAGCGGGCTGCCAACGCCATTGCCGAGGCCATGGGTTATCAAACCATCTCGGTTACCGGCGTTCCCCAAACCTCGCACTTCGCCCGTACGATGGTGGCCGCCGACTTCCGCATGAAGCGTCTCGCCATGGGCTTCGAGCCCTCGCCGGTGAATAACATGCCGAGCTACCTGCAGCTGCTCGGCAAAGGCCGCGGTCGCGTTTCGCAGAACATGCTGCCCCGCTGGTGGCTGGCTCCCAACTACCAACCGGTGCTTCGCGACGAAGCCGGGCTGGCCTGGGAAATCCGTGGCCAAGGCATCAAGTGCCTGACCGAGCAAGACTACGTGAATGCTCAAGGCGAAAAGACCCAAACCGTTGCAGCCGGCGGTCCTGCCAAGAAGTGGGCCGACACCTTCACCGACAAGTTCGAAATACTCGCCGACCAGGACTCGTCGTTCGGTCACCTGCGGAACGCGATGGACCTGGCCGTGGTGGCCACGCTGATCGTTCGCGAAGGCATGGCCGAGCAAGTTGGCCTCGATATGCCTTGGATCAACGAGAAGTACGAACTGGCCGAGTTCAACGCTCCCAAGCGCGTGGCCACGCAAACCTCGTTCATCAAGGCTGGCCGCCAGTGGATCATCAGCGCGTCGGGTGGTGTGCAAATCATCCCCGCCGAGATCCTGGCCGAAGACGAAACCGTCGCCACGATCGACGAAGTCGCTGGCCAACAAGATCGCGTTGCCAACAGCAACACCTGGTGGTGGGACGCGAAATAGCTCTTGGCCACAAGCCTTTAGCGTTAGGCTGCAAGCGACAAGCTGCAGCGAATCGAAAACAGAAAGCCCCGGTATTCGTACCGGGGCTTTTTTTATGGCTGCATCTCAAAACGCAGCACTTTGCCGGCTTCGATGAACCCCGCCTGCTTGCTCGGATTTTGCTCGTAATTGGCCACCCTATGTGGTAGGGTAGTGTACTAGTGAATAGGTGGTGTTTCCAGTAAAGGAGATTTTGTTGTGAGCCGTCTGATCAAATGCCCCCAGGGGGCTTTTCGAAATGCAACTTACGTCGAACCAGCATCGTGCAAGGTGTTGCGAGCATGGTACTTAGCGCAAATGAGGGTGCCGTAAGAATTGCCCCCACCAATCGATTTTCCGGCAAAGTGGGGGCAAAACGACGAGTGCCAATCGACGAGGCAGCCTGGTCGAACCACGATACTTCTGGCAACTGTCGACGAGCGACGGTCATCTGGCCGCAGCCCGCGTGCGATGGCGCGTGCTTCGTTAGGCATTGGCATCGCACTTGCTTTTATTAGCACTCGTGAAAGCGACAACGCCTGGAGGACTCGCATCGAGAGTCTTCCGCGTGGTCCTGTCGTCCGACCCCGCATTTGGCTGGTTGCCCGACTGGCAACCTGGTGCGTGCGCGGTCAGCGACACCGATGGTCTCGATGTTTCAGGAAGGTGAAAAGGAAATGAGTACCGAAAAAACAAAACCAACCACGACCGATTCCGGCTGCCCGGTGATGAGCGACGAGCATTCGCTGACCGTCGGGCCGGACGGACCGATCCTGCTGCACGACAGCTATTTGATCGAGCAGATGGCCAACTTCAATCGCGAACGGATTCCCGAGCGTCAGCCGCACGCGAAAGGTTCCGGCGCGTTTGGTTATTTTGAGGTAACCAGCGACGTGAGCGAGTTTACGAAGGCAGCGGTGTTTCAGCCGAGCACGAAGACCGACGTGCTCATCCGCTTCTCGACTGTTGCCGGCGAGCGCGGCAGCCCCGACACCTGGCGCGACCCACGTGGCTTCGCCCTGAAGTTCTATACGAGCGAGGGCAACTACGATATGGTCGGCAACAATACGCCGGTGTTCTTTATTCGCGATCCGCTGAAGTTCCAGCACTTCATCCGCTCGCAAAAGCGCCGGCAAGACAGCGGGCTCCGCGATCACGACATGCAATGGGACTTCTGGACCCTGTCGCCCGAGTCGGCCCATCAGGTCGCCTGGCTGATGGGGGATCGTGGCATCCCCAAGACCTGGCGGCATATGAATGGCTACTCGAGCCACACGTACATGTGGGTGAACTCCGCCGGCGAGCGGTTCTGGGTGAAGTACCACTTCAAGACCGACCAGGGCATCGAGTTCTTCACGCAGGACGAAGCGGTCGATATGGCCGGGCAAGATTCCGACTATCACCGCCGGGATCTGTTCAACGCGATCAAGCAGGGGGATTACCCTTCGTGGACGCTGAACGTGCAGATCATGCCGTTCGAAGAGGCGAAGACCTATCGCTTTAACCCGTTCGATCTCACGAAGGTCTGGCCGCATGCCGATTACCCGCTGCAAGAGGTCGGTAAGCTGGTGCTCAACCAGAACCCGGTCGACTTCCACACGCAGATTGAGCAGGCCGCGTTCGAGGTGAACAACTTCGTGCCTGGCATCGGCCCGAGCCCCGACAAGATGTTGCTCGGGCGGATCTTCTCGTACGCGGATGCCCACCGCGCCCGACTCGGCGTGAATTACAAGCAGATTCCGGTCAACAAGCCGCGCTGCCCGGTGCATAGCTACAGCAAGGATGGGGCGATGCGGGTGGAGCCGGCGACCGACCCGGTGTACGCGCCGAACTCCAAGGGGGGACCGGCCGCCGATGGCGAGCGATACCCCGAGAACGCAGTGTGGGCGGCCGACGGCGAGTTCGTGCGGGCCGCTTATACCAAGCGGGCCGAGGACGACGACTGGGGGCAGGCCGGCACGCTCGTTCGCGAAGTGATGGACGACGCCGCGCGGGACCGTTTGGTGTCGAACGTCGTTGGGCACCTGAACGAGGGCGTCGGCGAGCCGGTGCTCAGCCGAGCGTTTGAGTACTGGAAGCACATCGACTCCGCCATCGGCGAACGAATCGAGGCCGGCGTGAAACAAAAGTAATCGCCACCCACAGCGCGACGTCGACTAGCCCGGGGGCGTCCCCGGGCTGGTTGTGCGAAGCATTGCTACTCCGGCAATTTCGCAAGCGGCAAGCGGGCGAAGAACTCGCCGATGTACCGCAGGTGCTCCATGTGGGCGTCGCCATCGTCGCCGCGGGCGCCGAGCAGTTCGAACTGCCCGCGCTTCGCCTGGCGATAAAACTCGATGGTCCCCAGGCCGGTTGCGTCGGAAGGTTCGGCCGTGAGTTCAAGGTGCGCGAGCAGTTCGTCGCCCGTCTCGACGGTGCTCTCGTACGTCGGAGTCGGCACCTCGGAGTGAGTAAACAAGAAGGTTTTTTGCTTTTCGACCGCCAGTTCGGCAAAGCGTTTGTAATCAATTAGCTGCGAATCGTCAGGCGTTCCATCGTCGACCGTGGAAGCGTAAAGCGAATCGGCCGCGAGAATCGCATCGATCTGCTCAAAATACTCCGGCTGCTTCAGCAGCTCACGCACCGCCCCGTAGCCAGCACTAAAGGAGGAGATCGCCAGTTGATCGAGAGTTGCCTTTTCGCCGAACTCCGGTTGCTTGCGAAGTTCGTTATGAATGTCGTCGAGCAGTTTGCCGAACAGCTTTGGATCGGAAAAAGGAGTGGAATACGCCCGCGACAACCCGTTGTAATTCACGGTGACGATCACCGCGTTGAGCTTCGCCTCGAGCGCGTTGTTCCACACCACCGGTGGATGCCCATGGAAGTGAATCAGCAGGTCGTATTTCGCATCGTCCCGCGCCACGTAGGTGTCGGGGATGAAGAGCTTCCAACCAGTCGTGCCGAGGTCCAACGCCCGCCCGGTCGCTTCGGCCAGGGTAGGGCGGGGCTCTTCGGCTACCGCTGAAACCATCACCCCACAAAGGAGAGCGACCACGAGCAAACATCTCATCGCAAAGCAAGCACCAAGCACTGTCCGCGCCGGCAAGTGGAGTGAGTGTCGGAGCGTCATACGGCTTTCGTGTCCAGTGGAGGTGCTGCTAATTTGGCTGACAGATGTTAGCCGCGACCAACTCGGGCGAGCACCGTCTCGACGGTTTGTCGTAGCACGTTGCCGCTGTTGCGGAGGCCTTGCATTTCCTTCGGCCAAAGTTCGACCTCAAGCCGATCGATCACACCCTTGCGACCAACCACGGTCGGCACCGACAACGCAACGTTACGAATGTTGTAGCATCCGTTTTGCACGCTCGAAACCGGCAGCACCTGACGACTGTCGAGCGCGATGGCCTCGATCACGTCTTGAATCGCAATGCCGACTGCAAACCCAGCACCACCTTTGCCGCGAATCACCTCAGCACCGCTTCCTTTGGTGCGAGTGAACAACTGGTTCGCCAGGTTGGCGTTCCAGCCAGGGTACTTGTCGATCGGCAACCCGGCGATGGTAGCACTCGACCAGATCGGCACCATGCTGTCGCCATGCTCGCCGAGAATGAGCGACTTCACCTGAGTCGGGGGAGCCTTCAGCTCCTGAGCGATCAGGCTGCGAAAGCGAATGGTATCGAGCTGTGTGCCGAGGCCAATCACTTGCGTGGCCGGCAAACCGAGTCGATCGGCCGCCAAGTAGGTGAGCACGTCGACCGGGTTCGAAACCACCACCACAATCGCGTCGGGCTTCGGCCCGGCTTGTTTTACCCCTTCGAGGATCGTCATGAACAAATCGACATTGCGATTGATCAGATCGAGCCGGCTTTCGTCCGGCTTACGACGCAGACCCGCGGTGATGCAAATCACATCGCTGGTGGGTATGTGCTCGTAGCTGCCGGAGTTAATCACCTGATCGGCCACGCTCGGCCCGCCATGAAGCAGGTCGAGCGCCTGACCAGCAGCCAGCTCGACGTTGACATCGAGCAAGCTGATCTCGCGAACGATGCCGCCGGTTTGCAGCGCAAAGGCAGCACACGAACCAACGAGTCCACCACCGCCAATAATGCTTACTTTCATCTCCAAGATCCGTTGTTGAATGTCATGATTCGCGTGAGGAAACGATGAACGAAAACCGCAAAGCGTCGCTCGGTCGCGAGCTACTTTGCCAAGGCTTCCATCACTCGCTGGGTAATCAGTTGCACCATGGCTTCCTGATCGGCAGCGGCTGGGCTAGCTGGTGCCGGTGCGGGGGCTGGCGTTGCCGGCGCGGGCTTGCTGGCGGGCATCGGGGGGGGAGCGGGGAAACCGCGGCGCTCCACTCCTGCATCGTGCCAGCTCTCGCGGAAGATGTCGTTCGCGCAGATGTCGCAATTCTCGAACTCCTTGTGCAACCGTGGGTCGTCAAAACCCCACTTCTGCTTCAGGTCGAGCAGTTCCTGCGACTTCTCTTGATTCAGGTACGACACGTTGCCCACCTGCTTGGCGAGAATCAGGATGCGGCAGTAAGCGTCGAGAATCTCAGTCCACCAGTACGCCCGCTCGACGTTTTCGCCGTAGCTGACCGTGCCATGGTTGGCGAGCAGAATGACGTTCGTGTTTTTCACGAACGGCAGAATGGTCTCGGCAAATGCCTGGCCGCCAGGGGTTTCGTACTTGGTGATCGGCACGTCGCCCAGGAACACTTCGACCTCAGGCAGAATGCACTGCGGAATCGGCTCGCGAGCTACCGCAAAAGCGGTTGCGTGTGGCGGGTGGCAGTGCACCACACTTTTGACGTCGGGCCGGGCCTTCATGATTTCGATGTGCAGCAAGGCTTCGCTCGAACGCTTCTTGTTGCCCGAAAGCTGGTTGCCTTGCATATCGATCAGGCAGATGTCGTCGGGCTTCAGGAAACCCTTCGAGTGCATCGTCGGCGTGCAAAGCACCTCGTTTTCGCTAACGCGGTAGGTAATGTTGCCATCATTGGCAGCCGCGAATCCCTTCTTGTAGATGCGATCGCCGATTTCGCAGATTTCCTGCTTCATCCGGTGGATATTCATCATGATAGGCCTCAAAGTCGGGAGGGTGATTGTGAGATGTATGAAGTGTCTTGGTTAGTCGGCGAGCGTCGTCGCAGCGGAGCGGTTAACGATCGAACCGCAACGTGTCGAGAATCGCCGAGTTGTAAGCATCAACAGGTTTCGTCTGGGGGCGGAACGGTTGGGCCGCTTCGCCACTTTCGCTCAAGGCGATCAACGAACCGAGGCCCGCCCCGTGGTAGTCCCACACCACCAGTTCCTCGCCGGCTGGCTCCGCGTTGGTGCGAAGTTCGTCGAGCGTCATGGGAATCGCCAAACGCAGCGATCCGCCCGCGAGATCCGGGTGGCTGCGACTGAGCACGACGTTTCCGATGACTTTGGCAATACGCATGGCAGTGTGTGGGATGGAGGGGGACGCGCGGTTTATTGCCGCACTAAGGTGATTTGTTTTTCCTTCAAATGGTCGACCACCGCAGGGGTGACGATCGCCTTGTAACCGACCTGCACCGCCGCGACTCCTTGTAGCTTGCCTTCCAAGGTGGCCAAGGTCACAAGCCGATCGGTGATCGCCAGGGTGGTCGTCGCAGAAGCCGCGGCAGGCGAAGCGTTGTCGCCATAGCCGGCCGCACGAAGTCGCCGGACGACTTCGCTCACAATCCATTCGAGTTGTTCTTGAGTGAGTGTCACTTAATCGCAAATTCCAATGACGGTCCAGCGGACTGGGGTGTTATCGTTATGCAAGTTCTCTCGCGAGTAGCGACCATCGCTGGTGATCACCACTTGGTCGCCATGGCCGGCGCCGTAGCCGGTGTCGATCGCCAGCAACGGGTGGCCGTCGGGCGACGTGCCATCGGGGGCGTACGGTTGCACCACGAGCATCCGCACGCCTTCGAGCGAAGGGTGCTTAACCGTAGAGGTCGCGGATCCAACAACCGTGGCTTTGAGCATGGGACTTGTTTCCTATCAACGACCAAGGATGTGCAGGTCGTCGATCAGCGAGCAACGTCGCTCGCGGGTAAACGTGATCGGCGTGGTCACTCCCTCGCCAGTCGGGGTGGCAATGGAGAACGAAAGGTACCCTTCGCCACCCAGGCCGAGCGACGCGGTGGAGGGGCCGTTTTTCACGAACAGAGTCGTGTCCATCGCACGACCCATCATCGTCATGTGGCGAACATTGTTCGTGTGGATGATGGCCGTATGACGGAAGCCGTGCTCGTAGAACTTGGCCTTGGCGATGCACTCTTCAATATCGCGGCAACGCACGAACGGCACGAAGGGCATCATCTGCTCGACTGGCACAAACGGGTTGGTTTCGTCGGTCTCGCCAAACAGCAATTCGGTATCCGCGGGCACTTCGCGTCCTGCGGCGCGAGCCAGCACGGCCGCATCCTGGCCGATGAACTCCTTCGCCGGAACGTCGTGTCGATGCGCGCCCTCGCCGACCGTGGTGATCGCCGCGGCGGTAAGTCGCTCGATTTCCATGGCCGTCAGTCGCACCGCACCAGCCCGCTCCATGGCGTCCATCATCGGATCGAAAGCCGCTTCGGTGCAGAACACTTCCTTCTCGGCAATGCACAGCAGATTGTTGTCGTAAGCCGCCCCTTGGATGATCGAGCGAGCAGCCCGATCGAAGTCGGCCGTGGCATCGACCACCACTGGTGGGTTGCCTGGACCAGCGACGACCGCTCGCTTGCCGCTATTGAGTGCCGCGCGGGCGACCGCGGGGCCACCCGTGACACAAATGCAGGCGATGTCGCGGTGGTGGAAGATGGCGTCGGCCGACTCAAGCGTCGGCTCGGCAATCACGCAAATCAGGTTGTCGATGCCCAGGTCGGCAGCAATTGCTTGATTGAAGCGACGTACCCCTTCGGCGGCCACCTTCTTACCGCTTGGATGCGGGTTGACCACCAGGGTGTTGCCGCCAGCGATCATGCTCACTGCGTTGCCGGTGATGGTCGGCAGCGAGTGAGTGACCGGCGTGATGGCACCGATCACACCGAACGGCGCCCGTTCGATCACCGCCAGGCCGTGGTCGCCGCTGAAGACTTCGGACTTCAGGAACTCGACGCCAGGCGTGCGTTCGCCGAGCGTCTTGAGTTTTTCGATTTTGTGTTCCAGCCGCCCGACACCCGTTTCGTTCATCTCCATGGTGCCGAGTTCGACGCACTGATCAATCGAAATGCGGCGAATATGATCGATAATTCGCTTGCGATCTTCAATCGTCCGGCGGCTAAGTTGGTCGAACGCTTCGTTTGCAGCGGCTACCGCTTCGTCGACACAGGTAAACACACCGTGACGGCCGAAGTAGCCATTCGTGCTCGTGGCCGCCGGCAGATTGCCGACTTCGGCGAGCACTTGCGCAACCACATTGCGAAGCGTTTGTTCGTCGATCTGCATCATGATAGGGAGAGCTTTGGGGTCGGAGGCGGGGGAGATGTTTATTGCTGGTCGAAGACCGTGTTCTGCTCGACAACCACGCGGTCGACGATACCAATCACGACGGTGTCGATCGGCAAGTTCTTGGTTTCGGGCGTCAAGCGAGCACTGGAACCCTGGGTAATGAGTACCATGTCGCCTTGGCCAACTCCCAAGGTATCGACAGCAACGAACGTACGACCGGCGCTAACCAGATCGGTACGATTCGTGGAATCGAGGCGATACGGCTCGACCATCAGCAGCTTGTGGCCACGCAGGGTATCTACCTTCTGCGTCGATACCAGCGAGCCAATCACTTTGGCGAGAAACATTTCCGGAGCCTCAATGGAGTTTGCTTTAAACTTGCCCGAGCAGGTCACGCACCTGCCGAGCGACTATCAATTCTTCGTTGGTCGGAACAATCCAGATTTGCGTGCGACTTCCCTCGGCATGAATCGAGCCTTCGCTTCTTGCTTCGGCGTTCTTCGCTTCGTCGAGCACGATGCCCAACTCGCTCAGGTTCTGGCAGACCGCGCGACGGATGTCGTGCCCGTTCTCACCAATGCCGCCGGCAAAGGCCAGCACATCGGCTCCGCCGAGTTCCACCAGGTAAGCGCCGATGTAATGCCGAACGCTCGTGGTATAGACATCGATCGCCAGTTGAGCCCGCTGGTCGCCTGCCTCGGCCGCAGTGGCCAAGTCGCGAACGTCGCCGCTCGTGCCGGAAAGGCCTTGCAGTCCACACTGGTTGGCCAGCAGTTCCAAGGCCGCCGGCAGGGTGGTATCGGTGCGTTCCATCAAGGTTGGCAGAGCAAACGGGTCGAAGTCGCCTACCCGATTGTTCTGTGGCAATCCCGATTGCGGACTCATGCCCATCGACGTGGCGACACTCTCGCCGTGGCGAATGGCACACACACTGCTCGAACCACCCAAGTGGCACGAAATCACTCGCAGCTCATGGTTGCCGGTCAGTTCCGCGACACGGCCGGCCACGTAGCGATGACTCGCGCCGTGAAAGCCATATCGCTTGATGCCGTATTGGTCCGCCCATTCGGTCGGAACCGCATAGTGTTTCAATCGCGGAGGGATGGTCTCGTGGAAACCAGTCTCAAAAGCCGCCACCAGGGGGATATGCGGCAGTGCTTCGTTCATCTGCCGCATGGCCGCAATGTACGGCGGGTTGTGAGCCGGTGCGACGGTGGCCACATCCTCCATGGCCACCAGCACATCGTTATCCACGCGTCGCACTCCACCCACTCGACCGCCGTGTACCGCTTTGAATCCAATCGCGGTAACCTCGTCGGCCGAGGCCAGGCAACCTTGTTCGGCATCCGTGAGTTGAGCCAAACATTGCTCAACCGCCACGGCATGGTCGGGGGCCACGATCGTCAAATCGCGACGTGTGCCATCGATCTCTACAAAGGCCGAACTTTGCTCCGCGCCGATGCGTTCCACACCACCGCGTGCAAGTTGGCGCTCGTCGTCCATGTCGAACAAACGATACTTAAAGCTGGTGGAGCCTAAGTTCGCGATTAAAACCTTCATGGTTCTTGCGCCTGTGAGAGGGAGTGAGTTCCTTGTCCGCAGTTACTACTGATTAGCTGAAGTAAGCCGAAATCACACCATCCGAAGGACGGGCAATAATATGGCTCGAAATCAACTCGCCAACCTGGCTGGCAGCAGCCGCACCAGCTTCGACAGCAGCACGCACGCTACCAACGTCGCCGCTGACAACCGTGGTGACCAGGCCACCGCCGAGGTCGACGCGCTTTTCAACCGTTACGTTGGCTGCCTTGGCCATGGCGTCGGTCGCTTCGACCAACGGAACGAGCCCCTTTGTTTCAACGAGTCCAATAGCTTGTTGCATGGTAGACCTTTCAGTCAATTTATGAGGTGTATTCTTAGTGGTGGTTGGTTCTGGTTAGCTCTTGGCTGCCGGCTTCTTCTTCAGAACGTTGTCGACGTCTTCATGCGGGCGGGGAATCACCTGCACGCTGACGACTTCGCCAATGCGTCCCGCAGCGGTCGCACCAGCGTCGGTAGCAGCTTTCACCGCAGCGACATCGCCGGTAACGAACACGGCAGCCAGGCCGGCGCCGACTTTATCCCACGACATGAAGCTGACGTTTGCTGCCTTGAGCATTGCGTCGGTTGCCTCGACCAACGGCACGAAGCCCTTGGTCTCGATCATGCCGAGCGCTTCCACTGTTTTAGCCATCGTTGTTGTCCTCGTTTGAAAAAGGAAAAAGGTTGCTTGGTTGGTTCAATAAAACACGTATTCAACATGGCGGGTGACTCTGTGGTGAGTCAGCGAGCCTCGAAATCAAACTGCTTAATGCTTCGACTGGCAACTGCAAGGTTCTTGCTTTTCGAGTTTCACACTCATGGCATGGTCCAGGTCGGCCGCGTTGCCTTCGTCGGTATCGATGTGCACTTCCAGTTTGCTGGTGTCGTCGGCGCGAACCAGCAGGTCTTCCAGCAGCATGGAGCACGACGATTCAATTCGCAGGTTCATGCGGTCGCCATTCTTGACGCCGTAGAACTCGGCGTCGCGCTGATTCATATGCACATGGCGTTCGGCGCGAATCACCCCCTCGGGCAACTCAACCACCCCCGCGGGGCCGACCAGCACGCAGCCGGGAGTTCCTTCGATCTTGCCGCTCGCCCGCACAGGCAAGTTAATGCCCAGGGAGATGCCATCGGTAAACGCGAGTTCCACTTGGCTGAACGATCGGGTAGGGCCCAGCACGCGGACACTCGGAAGCATCCGCCGGCGGGGGCCGACCACCATCACGGTTTCTTCGGCAGCGAAGAAGCCATCCTGGTACAGGTCCTTGGCCGGCGTCAGCGTGTGCCCAGGGCCGAACAGAGTTTCAACGTGCTCGTCGGTCAGGTGGACATGGCGGGCCGAAACACTCACCACCAGGTTGGGTTCCACCGCGGCGCCGGTCGACACCTTGTCGCAACCACACGAAGGAGGAAACGAAAATTGGCGTTGAACGATCTCGCGGACGATACGCTCGACTTCGCTGCGGGGGAGGGTGGCGGTGCTCATCGGCGTAGGTTCTATAGAGAGGAATCGGCCTGCGTCGCAGCGCGGCCGTCGGTGACGGGATGACTGTCGGCCGCCAGCTCGTCAGCCAGTGATAGCTGGACGCCGGCCGATGTGATAGTTTTCTGCCAGGATTCTTCCACCTGGCTGTCGACTACCACGTGATCGATTTCATGGAGGTCGCACACCTTAGCAATGCTCTGGTGCCCGAATTTGGTGCTATCGGCCACCAGAATCACCTGATCCGCCGCCCGAATCATCGCTTGCTGCGTCGTAGCGGTCATGTGATTGCTGTTGTAGAGCCCGGTATCGGTCACTCCGGCAGCGCTGATTACGGCCGTCCGAACCCTAAGGGAACTTAGCATCTGCTCGGCGTACGTGCCTAAAAGCACACCGGAAGTACTTTGCAGGTAGCCGCCCACGACGATCAGCCCGACCTCAGGCCGGGAACTGAACAGATTGGCCACCGGAAGTGAGTTGGTGACCACCTGCATCGGCGTGCCGGTCATCAGGCGAGCGAGCTCGTAGGTGGTGCTCCCCCCGTCGAGCAGCAGGGTATCGACCCCCCCGATCAGGGAGGCCGCTACGCGAGCAATCGCCCGCTTTTTGCCCCACTGTGCTTCCTGACGGCTCTGGAAGTGAGCTAGCTGCGGCTTGGGCCCCGCGTAAAACGCCCCACCATGGGTGCGCCGGGCCATGCCTGTTTTCTCGAGATAATCGAGATCACGCCGCACGGTGGACTCCGAAACGTCGAGCGTCTCCGCCAAGTCGGGAAGGGAGGCAAACCCTTGCCGGCGGACGATCTCAAGCAGTTTTGTCCGGCGTTCAGTCACCATCGGTGCGAAGCAATGAGTAGGAATGTTCCAAGCTGAAGATAAGTATTGCTTGCAAGATGAGAGATGTCAATCATATACGTGAAAGAAATCTGTCACCTAAACAGGCGTGCTGTTCGCCGCATGTCGGTGCTGGACAAGGAGTCAGGGTCAATCGATAGTGGAACCAGAGACATCTGGAGCAGAACTGTACCAGCCGATTCCCAGGTCCTCAGGATGTTCGACGACCCCCTGCACATCAGAATTAAACAAGCCCATGAGCAATAAGCTTCGAAAGTTGTTGAAGCTTCTGATCGCAATCTGCTTTGGCGGCTTGTTGGCTGCCAGCCTGGTGCTAGTTTCACTGCACTTTCGCAACGGTGTGATGGATCGAATCGAAGATCACTTATTGGCCCATCAGGCGGAGCTGCAGGGAGCGGTCGAAGCCGTATTTCGAGATTGCGATGCTGGGAGCCGAGTTCCCAGTGCAAAGCTGCCTGAGGTATTTAAGATCACTGAGATTCAAGAGGTCTTTGTGGAGTCGGACCATTTGTCGCTCGTCGTGTCCCACAATCCCGATACGACACGTGGTTTTCGGGTGTGGTTTAACGAGCAAAGCG
Source organism: Aeoliella mucimassa (assembly GCF_007748035.1). NCBI lineage: Bacteria > Pseudomonadati > Planctomycetota > Planctomycetia > Pirellulales > Lacipirellulaceae > Aeoliella > Aeoliella mucimassa. Next base: position 3,631,430 of record NZ_CP036278.1, on the reverse strand, counting down.
TCGACTATCAGGACCAACCGACCAATGCGCCCGGCGTTTACCGGTTCCGCTACTGCAACGACTATCCCGATTCACCCAGTAATCGATTTCCTTAGAACCGATCACTCACTTAAGGCAATTAACGATGCGCTTTAAATTTGGTCACGTTCTGTTACTGATGACATCGATGGCCACTGGGGGCGCAGTGTTTTCGTATTTCATCGCGCATACGGATACGGCACCAACTATCAAATCATTAGGGGAAGAAGGTTATCGTAGCGCGTGGGCTACCATTCGCACGGGTGGAGCAATCATGGGTGCGATGTGCTTTCTTAGCGTGATGCGGGTCATCTCGAAGGCCGAGAAAGCGAAATCGGAAGCAGCTCAGAGGAGTGGCCACAAGATCTCATGAGTTGTTGCGAAATGCGCAACTCCGAGTTGTCCAGTCGCTTCATTTTATTTGGCCGAAGTTTGGCCTTTTGGCCTATCTTGCCATGGTTACTTACTTGGACGTGGTAGCAGCTGTGATAGACTTGTAGGGTAAATCGCGTGCTACGTTTGCCAAAGTGTAACGATCACTTGAACCACTGAAGCTGGGAGGGGAGCGATGAATCAGGAACTCTTAAACGAAGCAAAGGCCCTGCGTGACTCATGGCTATGGCTATTGATTCTCGGGGTGGTGCTGGTGCTAGGTGGAGTGGCCGCGATTGCTACGCCGCTACTGGCGACCGTAGGGGTTGTATCGTTGCTTGGTATTCTCATGATCGTAGCCGGTGTGGCGCAGATCGTCAGTGCGTTCCATTGCCGAGGTTGGGAAGGCGTGCTGCTCCATTTGTTGGTGGGCATCCTCTACTCGGTTACCGGTTTCTTTGTGCTTGAGAATCCCGGCAAAGGCGCTGCTGGGCTCACGCTGCTGATGGCGGCCTTCTTCTTGGCCGCAGGAATCATCCGGATCGTAGTAGCGCTGAAAGAACGTTTCCCTGGCTGGGGATGGACGTTATTGAATGGAGCAGTCACCGTGCTGCTCGGGCTGATCATCTGGCGTCAGTTCCCCGAGTCGGCCCTGTGGGTCATTGGACTATTGGTCGGCATCGACCTGATGATGAGCGGTTGGGCATGGATTATGTTCGCTCTGGTCTTCCGTAAGTTGCCAGTGGACGACGACACCCCCACGCTGCCGAGTGCCTAAGGCTGGCACTCAGCAGGCGAGGTGCAGTGCGTCGGAGGGCGACCATCGCGCGATGGTCGCTCTGGGTGCTGCTAGGCTTCGCCACCTTCGGTGGGAGCCGACATGTGCTTGGCAATGTAGGCAGGCTCGCCCATGCGTTCGAGCAAGTCGAGTTGCAGCTCGAGCCACCCCATGTGCCCTTCTTCGTCGAGCACGATTTTTTCGAACAGGCTGCGCGAGCCGATGTCGCCAGCTTCGTAAGCTTTCTTGGCGGCGCCTGTGTAAAAGCAGATCGCTTCCTTTTCGTCTTCGAGGTCGAGCTTGAACATCTCGGCCAGCGACTTCGCCACCACTGGCGTCTTCTGCATGGTGAGTTCAGGCGTGCCTTTGAGGAACAAAATGCGATCGAGAAACGCCTTGGAGTGGCCGAGCTCTTCGGTCATTTCTTCGCCCATTTGGGCAGCGAGGCGGTCGATGCCCCAATCGTCGAGCACGCTGCCATGCAGTTGGTACTGGTGGGCGGCGGTCAGTTCCATCGAGAGGGCGGTCTGCAAGTCGGCGAGTACTTCGGGACTAGCTGGCATACGATAACTCCTTCTATGGTCTTTGGAGAGTCTGAGTCCTTTAAAAATCGGCTAGCTTTTCCAAGTCTAGGCCTTGGGTGCAGGCGATTCAATTGTCAGCCGGCTTTCAGGGGCCGTCTATCTGCTGGCTGTGAGCAACCTCTATCCCTCGACGTGTGGTTGGCTTCACCATCTGGTTTTGAACCGACGCTGTCCCCCTGATGAGGGAATATGTCGGTGGTTACCTTGAGGGGCCGCACCGACTTGGGGCAGGTCCTTATCGGGATCGCATGCTGGAGACTTTCCAGGTTTTCACGGTACCGACCCGCAAGTTTCCCGCGAGTCACTTCTCGTGATCGCCGATGCGGTTGTGCCGGATCTTCCGGGTAAAGCAAATGGTGAAGCAAAGAGATATGTCGCCTCGATAGGTGTGAATTAGGAACCTACAATTTCGGGTAGGGGTTAGATGTGGTGCCAGCGTCAGCGGCGAGGGACTTAGATTTGCCTTCGGTAATGTGCGAAATACCCCCGCACGGCTGCTATTTCGTCTATCCTGGAGCCTTGCGATTCGCAGATCGCTCCGGTCTAATTGCTTGTTTTGCAGGATATATTTGCATCCCAGGGTATTGAATAGCCATGTTGATTCGTCTGTTTTGTCTTGCCAGTTGTGTGCTTTCTGCCGCGTTCGTCGAAGCCGACGAGATTCGCGACATGCAAACTCAAGCCATCGAAACCAAGCACTGCGACGCAGTGCATTGGGGAGTCGACAGCAGTCGTTACAGTTCGTGGACATCGCATAGCAATCGCTTGATTCCCGTCTACGCATTTGGCACCAAGGGAGCCGGCGAAGGAATCGACCTCGATAGCTACACCGGCGAGAACAGCCCGTACCGCGACCCTCAGAAGGTTCAGCATCTCTATCAGAGCGATGTGCAAACTTCGCTCGATAGCGAAGCGACCTACATGGATCAAACCAATATCTTTGATCTCGAACTCGCCGCGGTCGAAGCGGGCAAGAAGCATGTGTTTCTTGTTGTGTTCGATGGCATGGACTGGCCGACCACTCGCATCGCTGCGATCTACAACGAGCAAAAGGTGAGCTACGACGAAGGTCGAGGCACCGGCACTCACTTTCAAGAGTATCAGGCGGGGGGAACCACCCAGTACGGTTGGATGGTCACGAGCCCCTATCGCGATGGAGCGCAGGTGGATGTCAACTCGCAACGCGTAAAGAATCCCGGCAGCGGGTTGCCAGGCGGATACAACGCCCAGATTGCTGGTCGCTACCCGTGGAGTCTTGCGACCGTGCCCGAGTACCTGATTGCCGGTCCGCGCGACGCCCTGGTGCGTCATGCCTATACCGACTCGGCAACTTCGGCCACGAGCATGAACTGCGGCGTTAAGTCGTACAACGGAGCAATCGGTGTTACTTACGAAGGTCGCCCCCAACCGAGTGTAGCCCACCTTGCTCAGGCTGCCGGCTATAAGATCGGGGTTGTCACCAGCGTGCCAATCAGCCATGCGACCCCTGCGGCTACCTACTCTCACAACGTGAGTCGTAACGATTACCAAGACATCACCCGCGACTTGCTGGGACTTCCTTCGGTTAGCCATCCCGAGCAAGCCCTTCAGGGAGTCGATGTATTGATCGGCGCCGGCTTTGGCGTCGATACCGATAGCGACCGTGGCCAAGGCGAGAATTTCGTGGTTGGTAACAAGTACCTGACCGACCAGGATCTTAAAGCAATCGATATGGATCATGGTGGTAATTACTCGGTGGCCCTCCGCACCGAAGGGGTCGCCGGCAAAGACACGCTGACCGCTGCGGTAAACAAGGCGATTGAGAACAAGACTCGCCTCTTTGGTTTCTACGGCGTCTACGGCTTCGGCGGTTCGAACGATGGCCACCTGCCTTACGCCTCGGCCGACGGAGCTTACGACCCCGCGCCAGGCGTGAGCGGCGGGCCGATCGAATACAGCGAGGGCGATGTGCAGGAGAATCCCAAGCTGGCCGAAATGACCACCGCTGCTCTCGCCGTGTTGGAGGCCACCGACAAGCCATTCTGGATGATGGTGGAAGCGGGCGACGTCGACTGGGCAAACCACGACAACAACATCGACAACTCGATCGGCGCCGTGAACTCTGGTGACGCTGCGGTGAAAGTGATTACCGACTGGGTCGAGAAGAACAGTAGTTGGGAAGAATCGGTACTGATTGTCACTGCCGATCACGGGCACTACATGATGATCGACCACCCTGAATTGCTGATTCGCCCCACGCAGCCGGTCACCGAATCGACTGACGAATCGAGCAAATAAGCGAAAAAAGTTCTCTCGTGTTGCAATAACCAATCCCCAGGCTGGCAAACCATTCAGCGAGCCAGCAGGGGATGGAACTGCTGTAACTCGAGGAATATCGCTATGCAGTCTCGATCTGCTGCGGGGTGGTTGTGCCGGGTGTATCCGCATAATCCGCTCTATCTTGTTAGTGCTGCGCTCGTTCTGTACGGCATCCACCACGCATCGTCCGATGGAGGATTGCAGGTTAGTAGTCTCAAAACCTCGTTGTTGTTTGCCTACGTATTGATGTTGGCCGCCTCGGGGTGGTTGGTCGTGCGGTTCGGTCGAATGTGGGAAGATGCTCGCACCATTCTGCTGGTGGTGTTGCTCATGTTCATGGCCATCTCCACCAGCTATGACCTGCTGTGTCTGAATAACCCAACATCCGGCGGGCAGTGGTTGCTCGTTGCCTTTGTGTTCTGCGCGGTGGTGGTCGAGGGAGTACTCGCGGGACTGCGGATTCGCTTGCCGCTGATCTATCGCGGCCCGTTCTATGTGCAGTTGGCCTTGCTGTTTGCATTCCCCGCGGTGCTCGGGCGGTTGTCGATTGATGGCCACGAAGACCAAATGTGCGTCGGAGTGCTTGCGTTTAGCGGTGCCTCGGCGGTTTCGCTGCTGCTGTTGTTGCCCGCGATTCGCTGCAAGACGCTGGCCGATAACCGACACGGAACGCCATGGCTCTGGCCTTACTACCCGTGGTCGATCTTCGTGATGATGGGGCTCGCCCTGGCGGTGCGGTTGTGGATGCTCAGCGTGTCGTTCACCGACGCACGCGGCCTGTCTCCCGCGTTTCATCCCTACTTTCTGGTGCCGGTGCTGCTGGCGATCGCGGTGCTGTTGCTCGAGTTCGGGCTGGTGCACCGTCGGATCGGCCTGCAACGCGCCGCGCTGCTGATGCTGCCATGCATCGCACTGCTGTCGTTTCCAACGCAAGTTTCGCCTGCGCAGGCGTTGTCGCTGCGTCATTTGCAGCATGCCTTGGCAGCTCCTCCGTTGCTTACCGCCATTTGCATCGCTGCGATCGCCCTGGTTGCGATGCTCCGCCGAGCCTCCGGCGCCCGCATCTTGGCCATGGCGAGTCTCTTGTTCCTGGCCTGCTTGGATGCCGAGACCCTCACGTTCCACCAACTTCATGTTCCGCAATGGTGGTTCTTGATGCTTGTGTTCGTCGCGCTCATCGCATTCGGCCTCTGGAAAGCCAACTCGCTGCTGCTGTCGGCCGCGGGGGCCTTGGCCTTGGTGTTGCTGGCAACTTCGTTCGAGCAACGCTGGGTGAGCGAGCAGCAAGGCTGGCGCGGGGTGGTGCTTTGGTCGGCGTGGAGTTTGATGTTGCCGCTCGTGTGCCGCGATCTGTTTGCAAAGCTCTTGCGACTGATCGGGCCAATACTGCTGGCCTTGGCGGGTAGCGTGGTGGTGCTCGATCCTCCTCCACCTTGGGTCGCCAGTTTGTCGCATACCGTGGAGTGGCTGCTGGCGGGCATGTTGGTCCTCGGCATCGCCTACCTGATGGTCACGCGCATCCGGTGGCAGTTGTTGCCGATTGGGTGGTTGGCCCTGTTGCTCTTGGCTTGCGCGAGTCGGGGGATGCTGCTGGAGATCGAGAACGAAAAGCTGCGGCAAGGGCTCGTCTGGTACGCGGGGGGATGCGCGGTTTTGCTGGCTGCGGTGATGTTGAGCTTTTGGAAAGCAGGGCTGGGTAGCAAGATCGTCGCCTGGTTGGTGCACGAGCCCGCGACTCCCGACCCATAGCACGAGCACTAGCGGGTCTATTGCTCGCAAGCGGCAGGCCGTACATTGGTAGAAAGTCAATCGAACCGCCCGGGTGCGTCCCGAGCGGCTCAACTGCCCTCTTCGCACGCTTTCTAACCACCGTGAGTAGCCATGACTGCTTTTCCTGAGATCGAATCGATCGCTTACGAAGGTCCCGACAGCCTGAACCCGCTGGCGTTCCGTCACTACAATGCCGACGAAGTGATCGAAGGCCGCACGATGCGCGAGCACCTGCGTTTTAGTGTGGTGTACTGGCACACGTTCCGCGCCACAGGTGCCGACCCGTTCGGCGCACCGACCATGCAACGTCCCTGGGACGACGGAAGTGAGTCGATTGAGAATGCCCAGAACCGAGTGCGTGTTGCGTTTGAGTTTTTTGAGAAACTGGGAGTCCCGTATTACGCGTTCCACGATCGCGATATCGCACCCGAAGGCAATTCGCTGAGCGAGTCGCACAAGAATCTCGACGCGATCGCTGCGGTGATGAAGGAAGAGCAACAGCGTACCGGCGTCAAGCTGTTGTGGGGCACGGCCAACATGTTCTCGAACCCGCGTTACATGCACGGGGCGGCAACCAGTTGCAATGCCGAAGTGTACGCGTACGCGGCCGCGCAAGTGAAGAAGGCGCTGGAGATCACCCACGAACTCGGCGGCGAAGGCTACACCTTCTGGGGTGGTCGCGAAGGCTACCAGTGCTTGTGGAATACCGACCTGAAACGCGAGCAGGAACATCTCGCCCGCTTCCTGCACATGGCGGTCGACTACGCGAAGCAAATCGGCTTTACCGGGCCGTTTTACATCGAGCCGAAGCCCAAGGAACCGACCAAGCATCAATACGACAGCGACGCGGCCGCCTGCTTGAACTTCCTGCGTCAGTTCGATTTGATGGATCACTTCAAGCTGAACCTCGAGACGAACCACGCCACTCTGGCCGGGCACACCATGCAGCACGAACTCGAAGTCGCCGGATCGGCTGGCGCGCTTGGTTCGATCGACGCCAACACCGGCGACTTGTTGCTCGGTTGGGATACCGACCAGTTCCCGACCGACATTTACGTGACCACGCAGTGCATGCATTCGATTCTTAAGTATGGTGGGCTTAAGACCGGCGGCGTGAACTTCGACGCCAAGGTGCGCCGGGAGAGCTTCGAGCCGATCGATTTGTTCTATGCTCATGTCGGTGGGATGGATGCCTTCGCTCGGGGGTTGAAGATTGCCGCCGCAATGCGTGCGGATGGACGACTCGAGCAGATGGTCGCCGATCGCTACGCGAGCTGGAACAGCGGACTCGGTGCGGAGATCGAAGCCGGCCAGCACACGCTCGAATCGCTCGAGAAAATCATGCTCGAAAAAGGCCAGGCGGCACCGAATCAAAGCGGCCGCCAAGAGCTGTTTGAGAACGTGATTAACCAGTACATGTAACAGTCGTGCGTTGATTTTGTTTCTTGCAAGCGAGTGGTCCGTCGCGATGGACCACTCGCTTTTTTGTTTCGATCGATTGTGTGGTTTATTCAGAAAGATTTTCACTCTCCTGCAACACGCGGTTATACTTGCGGCCCACCAGCGGCAACTCGCCTGCCCTCGTTTGTTTCCATGGAGAATGTTTCATGCGGTCTTCTCTAACGGTTCTGCTCTGTTCTGTTGCTCTGTTTTCGTTCGGTAATCCTTCGATAGCGGACGAGCCACGCGGCTATACGATTCCGACAATCAATCTCGCCGATCAAACCGAGCGTCAGGTAATCGTCGATCGGGAGCCAGGTCAGTACCTGGGGCATCCGACGACGTTGTTGCTCGAAGATGGCAAGACCATCCTGTGCGTGTACCCCAAAGGCCATGGCCGAGGGGCGGTGGTTTACAAGCGAAGCTCCGACGGCGGGCTCACCTGGTCGGACCGGCTGCCGACCCCCAGTTCGTGGGCCACCAGCCAAGAGGTGCCGACCCTGCACCGAGTGGTCGACGCCGAAGGAACCAAGCGAATCATCATGTGGTCGGGCCGCTACCCCGCTCGCTTGGCGGTGTCGGAGGACGACGGCCAAAGCTGGAGCGAACTCAAGCAAGTCGGCGATTGGGGCGGCATCGTAGTCATGGGCTTTGTCGAACCGCTGGCCAAGCCGGGCCATTATCTGGCGATGTTCCACGACGACGGGCGGTATTTCACAAAAAGTAGTCAACGGGCTAATCCGGTGGAGTTCACGCTTTACAAAACGTTGTCGACCGATGGTGGGCTCACCTGGTCGGATCCGATCGCGGTGCAGCATGATTCCAAGGTGCATCTGTGCGAGCCGGGCTGCATCCGCTCGCCCGACGGAACGCAAATGGCCGTGCTGCTTCGCGAAAATTCTCGTCGTCGAAACTCATATGTAATTTTCTCCGATGATGAAGGGGAATCGTGGACCGAGCCGCGCGAGCTACCAGCCGCGCTGACCGGCGATCGCCACACCGGCAAGTACGCTCCTGACGGTCGGCTGTTCATTTCGTTTCGCGATCAAACCCACGACAGCCCGACGAAGGGGGATTGGGTCGCCTGGGTCGGTACCTACGACGACATTGTCGCCGGTCGCGAAGGGCAGTATCGCGTGCGGTTGATGGACAACCATAAGGGCGCCGACTGCGCCTATCCCGGCGTCGAAGTCTTGCCCGACGGGACGTTTGTTACCACCACTTACGGGCACTGGACCCCCGGCGAGCCGCCCTACGTGTGCAGCGTCCGGTTGAAGCTCGAAGAGCTCGATTCGCTGGCCAAAGAGCAGCAGAGCGAGTAACCCCCGCCGTGCGGCGCCGCACACATGCGGTCGTTCCGCTTGCCATGCTGATTGTTTCCCAATTTTCCCACGAGTGGGTAAATTGAATCGGCACTCACTCTGCAAAACCAGGGTTTTCGAGCCCAAATAGATTCCCCATTTCCCAAAACGCATCGAGTGGGAATCTATTATCCCGCTGCGCACTTATCGCAAGTCGTTGGTACTTCAGTAGTTACAGCAACACCTCCGCAATAGTTGCCCAAAATAGATTCCCATGCGTGGGAAAGTATTTTTGGGAGGGGAGTCTGGATTGCGGATTTCGGATTGGGGAATGCGGAATGCGAATATGTCATCTTGATGGAGCTTCCGGCGACTGAAAGATCTCAGCCTACCGCTTACAGCCTAAAGCCAACAGCTTTGACAACCGCGCAGCAGCGAACGCCCACGCAAGCTAACATTCGCTTGCGCGTCGATGCAGTTATTCGATAGAACTTACAATCGGCTAAACCACTCCATTCTCCAACAACGAACAGCGAACCACAGACAACGGACAACTCTATACCTGTTCATTGGAGCACCATAGGTGGCCAATTCCCAGCGAAAAGTGGAGCATCCCCCAAAAAATTGTTAAGCCCGCAGCCGAAGGCGTAGGCTAGCGATGCTGACGAAGAGCTAGTCTTGAAGTCTCACGCAGAGTCGCGGGGCGGGGAACACAAGTACTCCCCCGTCACCTAACCAGTTGCCCCACCAAGCAGGCTCACGATCGCTCCTCCGGCCAGCCAGGCGAGTGACACGTACGCCAGGCCGGTGAGCAGGCGGTCGCCGAGGCTTGGTTGCGACATGTGCTCGTGCTCGTGCTCGTGCTCGTGGCCTTGGTGTTCCTGTGCCTGATCATCGTGCTGGTGCTCATCCTGTTCGTGCTCGTGGTGCATTGCGTGGGCCGAGGCTTTCGATTTCAACCACACAAGCACTCCCGTAATCACCAGGAATGCAACGTTCAGAAACAGCGTGTAGTCGATCTTAAAGCGTTCCATCGGTTCGACCGTTTGCCGAGTTCCCCCTTCGGGCAGCATGCCGGCGAGTCCAAACCCGTAGTGTAATAGCAGCGAGGCGGCAACCAACGCGACGAGGAACACTCCGAGTATGTAGAGGGCCATGGTCCAGCCGTAGTACTTGGCATTGATACGGAGCACGGGGAATACCACCAGGTCGCTGAAGATGAACGCCATGATGCCGGCGAAACTCACCCCATTGGCGAGCAGCAGCGAAGCGAGGGGGATGTTGCCCATCGAGCCGATAAAGGTCAGGAAGGCGGCCAGCGGTCCGACGAGGGTTTGCAGCAGTACTTGCCAGAACGCAGGATCGTTGTCGCCGCCGGCACCGACGAACAGGGTGGTGAAGAACGATTGCGGCACAAAGGCACTGATAATGCCGGCCACGGTGAATCCGAACGTCACGTCGCGCCAGACCATGCCCCATTCCATGAAGTACTGACTCGCGACCCGTTGCCAACCTTCGCGGCTGGTGATTAGTTTCTTCCAGTCTTCGGTTTCGTGTTGCTCCTCGTCTTCGCCCATCCGCTCCCGGGCTTGCTTTTCCCAGGAGTCGGGGAGCGTCAGTTTCACCAGCACCCACATGAGTAAGATCAGTAGGATGCCGCCGATATACTCGCCGACGACAAATTGCCAGCTTAAAAAGATGGCAATGATGATTCCCAGTTCGATTACCAGATTCGTTGACGACAGCAAGAAGGCGAGCGAGGGGACGAGTCCCGCTCCCTTCTTGAACAGCGACTTCGAAGTCGCCAGTGCAGCAAAGCTGCAGGAACTCGAAATGAATCCAGAAAACGTGGCCAGTCCTACGCTGCGGGCGCCGGCCTTGCCCATCGCTTGCTTCATGCGTTCGCGGGTGACAAACACCTGGATACAACTACTCACGATGTATCCCAGCACGAACGCCCACATGGCCATCCAGAAAAATCCCAGCGATGTTAATGACGCGTTACCCCAATTGGTGAGAAAGGACTGCATGCTACCTTCGTACGGATTCTAGGCTCTCATTTCTTTTTTCCTGCGGTAGTATTGCAGTCAAGTGACGCACGACAACCTTGCAGGCAGGCGCAAGCGTCGCATGCATCATGTAAAAGATGGATCGTGCACTTAGGAATCAGCAGAGGATATCCGCAGCAATGGCCTTCATCGCCATCGCTTAGTAAGTGATGCGAATCGAGTGTTCGACGGGCACCACGCTTTCGCCGGCCGACTTGCGAAGGGCTTTGTCGACGGACACCAGTTCCTTTACCAGCGCGTCGAAGTCGGTATCCACGCCCTGACGTTTCCAATCGGGGATCGAGTGCAGCATGTCCTTCATCATTGGCGTCTCGTAACGCTGTTGACGCAGTACCGCTTCGTGCACCTGGTGGAACGGTTCGGAGAAGGGGTTGTTAAGGAACTCGGCCGCCAGGTTAATGCCGGACGCGAGTTGTTCGCGTGTGAACTCCTTGGTTTCCTTGCCCCATTGCACTTGCACTTGCTTCGCGTCCGCAGGAATGTTGCTCACGACCAGCGTCAGGCGATTGAGCTCCTGGTTGAAGGGGAGGAACTCGATGACGCCAGTGGTGGCTTCGGGTTTGGCGGGGTCGCCAGTGAAGCAGAACGGGTAGCGAGTCGACTTCAGGCTCACGGTTCCGTCCTGCACGTTCAGCACCTGATGGCCATCGGTCGCGGTGGCCTCGGCAGCTTCGAGATCGATGGTGATCGTGCCGATGTTGCCATCGCAGCCAAGGGCCTTGAGCATGGCGTGGGCCATCAGTAGGTGCCCCGCCTCGCGGGGGTGAATGCCATCGTCGCCGAATAGGTAGTATTCCTTGCCATATTTCTGCTTCATCGCCTGCATCACCCGCATTCCCTCGGCATGCAGGTTGGCGAATTGCACTCCTTCGGCCTCGGCTACCGTTTGGGCCGCGGCGGTCAGGTCGGCCAGCGTGTGATTGTATTCGTCGGCCGTGATAGGGTGGAACCAAACCCCTTTGAACGAATCGGAATCGACCGGGCCAGGCGAGCCGACCACGATCTGACGCACGCCGGCCTGTTTGAAGGTCTGCACCACCTCGGTGAGGGCCGCGCGGTACTTCTCGATCTGCTCAGGATTCGAGGCCGAGTAGCCTCCGTCGTTCATGCCGTAGCACATGGTGGCGACGGTCGACTCAAAAGGAATCACGTCGTTTTCCATCCGCTCGGCGAATCCCCACGAAGTCTCCCCGCCCCAGCCAAACTGCGACGATTGAAGCTTGGCTGCCGGCTGGCAGGCGAGGAAATACGTTTCCATGTAGGCCGAGTAGATCTTTTGCTCGGTGATCGAATCGCCACAGATCGCGATATGATCGCCCGACTTCAGCTCGACCGGCTGCTCCGCACCCGCGCTATTCCACAGACCGATGCAGACCACTACGAGCAATAAACGGAAGAGACGCATGATAAGGGAACTCCATGAAAAGTAGTTCGAGCAGACTTGTCCTTAGGGGGCCAGCACCAGCAGTGGGCCCCTTAAGATACCTTAAGGGGCCGCAACGGTTACTTTTTACAGCAAACCGTAAGCAAATAGCGACCCCTCGGTCATGCTCGCTGCGATACCAGCGAAAGGCGAGCTGCAGGTATTCAACGCATGATGGATGGAGCAGAGGTGCTCCGCTGCAATAACTGGGAGCAGCGGGGAGATGGGGAGATTGTCATGCTGCAGTGAGGGAGTAGAGCTGTTTCGACCTGCTCAGCTAGCTGCTAGATTGATGATAGTTGGCGCTCTTCAGGCACTCGCGATACTGATTCTGGACTTTACTGATGACTCGCAGAATTGTCAGCACCGAGGATACTTGCGGCGGTAATCCTCGGGTGGAGGGAACTCGCCTCACCTGCGCGAACATCGTGCAGACGCTGACGTTTGGAGAAATGTCACTCCGCGAGTTTTTGACTGTCTACGACTATTTAACGCGTCAAGATGTTGCTGAGTGTGTGGAGTATTGTGCGGCGAGAAAGTGCATAAGCGACAGGGTCGTCTCTTATTGCCAGCAATGCTCCCTCGATGAATCGACTGCAGTTGGTCAAGAAGCAGAAGAAGGGGGACTGCAGTGGGAGGACGAAGAAAAGCTGGATATCTGGCTACATGCATGTGAGCTGCTTAGAGACCTTTGATCCCCACATACTCTCAGGGAACAGCGAAATCGCGTCGATAAGCCCAGCCGTTTCACCTTGCAGTGTTTCGGATATGGCCACGACTTCACCGGACTCGCATCATCACGAGTCCGGTGAGTCGATCTTTTCGTGGTTGGAAACCCAGGCGGCGACCAATCTGGCTCGACCGGTTACTCGCAGGTCAGGCGATTGGTGGTGTTCACCAACTGCTTCACGGTGTCGGTAATCGGTTTGGCGAGAGACTCCTCGGTGATATCGCCAGCCTCGTTAAACACCTTGTGAGCTTCCGACACCGCCATTTGGCTGGGGATCACGTGCACGCCGATGTTGCTGAGCAGCGTCCGCAGGTGCACTAGCCCGCGGAGTCCGCCGAGTGCGCCGGGCGAGGCGCTCAGGATGGCGGCCACTTTATTCGTGTAGGCGGCCAGCCGGCCATCTCCCTCGCGGGGGCGCGAGACCCAGTCGATGGTGTTCTTGAGGAGCGGGGTGATCATACCGTTGTATTCAGGGCAGGCGATCAGCAGGGCGTCGTGCTGCTTCATCAGCTCGTACAGTTTGTCGGCCGCTTCGGGGTAGCCATGCTCTTCTTCGAGATCGCCATCGTAGAGCGGCATTTCGTAGTCGCGCAGGTCGACCAGCGTGACTTCGGCTCCTTGCTCACGGGCGAGCTTCGCGGCGTAGGCTACTAGTTTCTTGTTGTGAGAATCTCGGCGGGCGCTGCCGGCAAATGCCAAAATCTTGGCCATGACTTCCTCTTCGGCGGGATCGGTGGGCGATGGGGGGGGAGTGTTGCCTCGCTCCTGCGAGGACCTTCTAATCGTGTGCAGGGATTGTAGTCGCCGAGGGGCAAAGTGGGGAGAGTTGCTTCCCCTGATCGGGCGAAATAACCAAGCGGGTGTCGTGCGAACTACAGGAGATGGGGCAACCAACGCGGAAGGCAGCAGATTATGACGGAGCAGCAAACGCCATCACTCGAGTCGCGATTCACGGGAACGCTATTGGGCTTGGCCGTGGCCGACGGCTTGGGGGCGAACTTCGAAGGCCATGCGCCGGAGCGAATCGCCAAGCGGTATCGCACCGCCGACGAGCTGATTGACAACCCACCGCCAGGGGAGCTGTGGTACACCGACGACACGCAGATGATGATCGGTGTTGCCGAAACGCTGATCGAGCGGGGTGAAATCGACGAGCCGACGCTCTGCCGCCGGTTTGCCGAGAATTACCTGCCGCAGCGTGGTTACGGGCGCGGCGCCCGCGTGATTATCGAGGCCATTCAGCTGGGGCACGACTATCGGTCGTTGGCGGCCAGCTACTTTCCCGGCGGGTCGTTCGGTAACGGGGCCGCCATGCGGGTGGCTCCGGTTGGCTTGATGTTTCGTGACGATCCAGAGCGGCTTTGGCAACAAGCAGGCGTGTCGGCGATGCCGACCCATACGCATCCGCTGGGGATTGAAGGAGCCCAGGTGCTAGCCCTGGCGGTGGGGCTCGCGAGCCAGGCCGACACGCTCGACCGCGACGTATTTCTCAACACGCTGGCCGACCATTGCGTGTCGCTGGAGTATGGCGGTCCATTACGACGGGCGAGCGACGTCCACCGGGCAGTGGACATCGGTCAGTTTGGCAATGGCATCGAAGCCAACTCGTCGGTGGTTACCGCGATTGCCTCGTTTGCCTTCACGCCCGATTCGTACGGGGCGACGATTGCGAACGCGATCATGCTGGGGGGCGATACCGATACGATTGCCGCCATGGCGGGAGCGATCAGCGGGGCTTACCTCGGTGTCGAAGCGATCCCCCGCCATTTGCTCGACGCCCTGGAGGACCGCCGGCAAGGGCGGACTTACATCGCCGAGCTGGCGACCAAGCTCTACGAGGTTTATCAGTCGCAGTGCAAAGTGAACTGAGGGTTTAAGGTCGATTGTGGAAGACTGCGCAGCTTGGAGAAAGCAAGCGGTTTTCTGCCAAGCTTGCTGAGGAGGAGAGCGAATAAGCTGACTGGCCATTTGCCTGCAAGGCGTGGGGTGGCGAGCGGTTTCTGTCGTTTTTTGCCAAGCTATCCAGCGCCAGGTCGAATCGCTTTCGTTCGTTTCTTTGTTGCATAGGAGCGTAGGATGCCCACCACCATCGCCCGGCCGGTTACCACTCAAGCGTCGTCCACCCGAGAGTCGAGTCGACGCGTGCGACCTTCGAAGGTCGACCCGGCGACCGCCCGGCCGTTTACTTTGGACCAAGAACTCAAGCCGTTTGGCCGCTGGGTGTCGGAGCCGTTGTGGGTGCCGCCGAAAGACGATCACGCGACACTGGCCGAGACGATGGTCCGCGAAACGTGGCCCTTCGCTTCGCAGGATACACGGTGGGCGGCAGTGCTCGCAAAGCATGCCGACCGCTTCACGCAGGTCCGCGAGCTCGATCTTTATCAGGCGTCGATTCGTTTGCCAAAGGGGCGGTTCTTCGTGACCGTGACCGAGCAGAAAGACTTCGACAAAATCACCGACAAGATTCCCGCCTGCGTTCAGACGCGGCTCGACGAGTTTCTGGCTGGCCCAGGCAAGCAGCGAGGCGTGAAAGTCTACTACTTCAAGCCGCTGTGCGTGGAAGCCGACGACCAGCTGATACTGACTACTCGCGACGATTTGCTGCTCGCCATCGACAAGGTAAAGAAGGAAGTGTTCGCCGAGTACGCTCGGCAGGCGGTGTATCAGCGGGCGACGCAGGCGGTGATGGCCGGTGGCAACGTCGCGCTGGCGTTGCCTCGTTGGCTGGTGAACTACTATGTTCGCCGCAAACAGCAAGCGATCGACGCCTACCAGGCCCGGCTCGAGTTCAAGCGTCGCAAGACCGCGCTCCGCGCTGCCCGAACCTACCAAAAGCTGCGGACCACGCCGTGCAGCTTCGACGACATGCTCGAGCTGACCTCTCCGCTGAAACGCGACGAGGTGATCAATCAGTATTGCCTGGAGCAGGAACTCTCGCACATTGAACGCGATCAACTGCTAAGCATCGCTGCCGGCTCGCTCCCTTGGTTCGTGACCCTATCGCTGTCGGTTGCCTATCTCACGACGCTCACCCTGACGATCACCACTCCAGTGGCGGTGTGCGACCCCGCGTTTGTCGCCGAAATGCCCGGTGCGAAGGGCGAACTGCTGAAGATCGGCCATTTCGACGAAGTCGCCGGCGTGACGCACATCGAAATCTAGTCGCTCGCAGTAAGCCAGCTCCAGTGCGCGAACCCAATCCACGGGGCGCTGTCCTACGTCGTTAGAAGCATCACTTCCCCCGCGAGCATCTCTATGAACGCAGGGTGGGAGGTTGTTTGTACCGTGTTCCTCAAAGCGGAGTCTATCGTGCTAGCGTCTGTCGTAAAACTTGTGGCGAATCCGAATCCGGGTGAGTAACCCTGTCTGTTTCCACGCGTTGAACGATTGCGCCATAAGTACCTAGCTCTAATTTGAGAGAACCAGATTGATGAAGGTCACAGAAAACAACACCCTCGAGACGAGTGTCGCCGCACGCGTTGCAGGCGAAGACATCAAGGTCGGCGATCACGTTGCCATTCTGCACGAAACCGTGGAGTTCCCCTCGTACTTGTGGGGGGCTTCGGCCATTTCACTCGAGGCCGAAGAAGCGGTGCGAGTGCGGGTGTTGCCGCAGTATCCAGGACGATTCTACAAGGTGATTGGAGTCTGCTTGCCTTTTGTGTACGCCAAGGGCCACGAAGGGGGAGTCATCGGATTCGACACTCGCCAGCAGCAGTTGGTGCGGATCGATTCCAACATGGCCCGCGAGGTGCTGCGGGAACTTCGATCGAAAAAGAAAAAGAAGAAGTAACACGCGGGCGGGGTATGTCCGCGGGTGAATGACTAACGAACTCCGGCCGCCAGGCGAATGCTTGGTGGCCGGAGTCTTCTATGGTTGGTACTCTCGTGCAAGAGATCTATAGCCGCCAGCCGGCCAGTTCCGCTTGCCAGCTTTCTGCAAACGCTGCGGTTGAGACACTTGCTGGCTCCCACCATGATCCTTGATTCGCAGCGGCCGACAACGCGGTCTTCGCCGCCGCATGCCAGTAGTAGGCTCCGTCGTCGTACCAGAAGTGAGGGCCGAGCGAGTGAGGCTCGCCCTCTTCGCCCAGTTCTAGCCCACACCGCGCAGCGAGTGAGCCGCTGAACGAAGCAATCGCGGCAATCGTTTGCTCGCGACGCTCTGCAGTCGACTTCTCTTCGTTCACGTAACAGTGATAGCCGAGTAGTTCGTACTTGTCATTGATTGCGATCAACTGGCGGGCGAACACGTGGCCTTGCGAATCGCGGACGTAGATCACCTGCTTGTTCGCGTCGGCCGCGTTCGCGAGTACCGAATGCTGGTTCTCTCGGCCTAAGCTCAGACAGGATCCAAAGTAGGTTCCCATTAGAAAGATCTCCATCGGGTCGTGCGAGATCTCCAGCTGGTACTTCTCGCCGGCAATCACGACACAGCGGTGGTCGCCGGCGAGCCAGTGGTCGATGTTGATTCCTCGGCGGCGCGCCTTCTTGAGCCACGGCTGATTGTGCGTGAGCTTGCGTTTGTAGTCCCGCCCGTGCACTTCATGGGCGGCGAGCAATTCCGCCAGCAATTGTTGCTCTTCGTCGCACATCCCATTGTGCCAGTGGAGGTATTCCATCACGCGCCGCAGTCGCTCGTCCTTTAGGCGGCTGGAAAGCTGAGGGCCGAGCGATGCTTGTGCGACCGTGCGAAGCTGCTCCCGCAGCAATTCCAAACTCGCGTGCACTACCGACACTTGCACTCGCCGTAACGCTTTACGCTCGTAAGTGTCATTGGTTTGAGGTGAGTGTTGCAGGTGATGAAGCCGCGCGAGTTGGGCCTCGGTGGCCAGGCCATCGTCGTGCAGTTGGCGAAGATAGTGCAGCTCGCGCTGCCGCTTATCGCCTGCCTGATCGCATCGCACCTGCTTCAGCAAGGCGGCTGGTTTGCCATCGGTCGAGCGCGGTAAGGCTTGCAGCTTGTCGCTCCACGCCTGCAGGGCCTCGGCTGCCAAGCCCCGCGGTACCGCCGCTTGGTCGCTCCAGGTGTAGAGCACGCGCTCGCGATGAAATACTTCGAGACCCGGGAAAACGAAGTCGTGCAGTACGGTCCAGATCAGCTTGCAGATTCGCGGAGTTCGTACGGCCTTGGGGAGCGATGCCACCCAGTTGGCAAATTGAAATAAGCTGTCGTACCGCTCAGAGGTTTTGCGATTGTCGACAAACACGTACAGTTGCGACCTGGCTTGCGTTACCCCCGCGGACTCGAGCGTAACGATCAACCGGCGGAGGCGGCCGATGTCGAAACGTGGCTCATAGATATAGTGATCGAGCGACACATTCAGCGCCCAGGCAATGTCGTCGAGCGACCGTCGCGCGGCAAGCTGCTGGCAGACGAAGGTAATTTGTTCGAACGCCCGCGAGGGAAGTGTCTCCATCGCTCGTAACATGCGTGCGTAGCCCGGAGTCTTGCTCTCCGCAATCAGCTCGTTCACCAGGTACGCAATGTTGCCCTCGTTGTCCTTCTGAATCCAATGGCTTAGCAAGCGTTGGGGGAGGGGGGCGATGGCGTTATCGTTGGCCACGATCGTAGCGACGGCCGCAACCACGCGATGCTTGCTGCGAACGCCGACTTCGCGGAGTGCTTGTCGGCAGCGGACGATGTTCTGTTGCAGCACGCTAAAGAGTGTGTGCTTCTTAAACGGGAACGCCAAGCGGGCGCGGAGAATCAGATCGTGACCAAGCTGAGTCGTCCAGATTTGCAGCTCGTTTTGTAGTTCACGTCGGTTCTCGGTCAAGCAGCGGTTTTGCCAAATGTGCAGCTCGCCGAGCGTACGGCGAAGCTGCTCGCAAAGTTCGGTGTCGTGATCGTCGAGCGTTATCACGGCCAGCGTTTGGGTAAACCGTCGGCAAGCACACTTGCCCGCCAGCCAGAACACGATGCGGGCGATCCACTGGTACTCTTCGAGCAGCGTGCTAGGGGATTCTTCGAGCATATCAGCCAGCGTGCGCTGTTGCGACTCGTCGAGTAACCAGGGCGAGCTGCTTGTGAGCTGCGCGGTGTTGGCCATCCGTTTCCAGGTGTGCAGTTGATGTAGTCGGCGTTCGAGATGTTCGACCTCGGCGGCTTCAGCCTGGTGACGCTGGTTACGGCGACCGCTACGGAGCTGGTGGTCGACTAGTCGCCGCCAGTTCGTGAGGGCACGACTAGCCGAAACAAGCGTTGCTTCCGAAAGTTCTTCGTAGGCCGAAGCTGGGAAGCCGAGGCTGGCGAGGTTCGTTGGATGCTGTGACGGATCGTCGACGTGACTCAATTGCCGAAACATGTTGCCCGAGTCGACGTTGCCGCGGACAAGCAGCAAGCGACCATCGGGCGAAGCAAACACGCGGGCATTGAGCTGCCGTGCCCGCCGACGATCGTGGGTAATGCGGGTGCGCGCCGATCGGCGCACGCCCGAACGTGTGTAGGGAGTGTGCATGGAATTGCCATGGAGTTATCGCAGGATCGCAGCAGCGCGCAGCAAGGCATTGGCCTCGCGGAGGCGGCGATGCGAGGAAATTCACCGGGGACGCTACTCAAACAACGAGTCGCGTCCCTAAGCAGGGGTGAATGCCACTGACGGGCGTAGCGATAAAAAAAGCATGGCAGTAATTCAGCACTCAGCGTCAAAGAGAACTAACAGAGAATTGGGACGATTGCGGAACAGACACCCGCTCTACCCGCTGGGTTCACCGATTTCGTCGAGTACGAGTGATTGCCCGAACCTTTGCTGTGAGTGCGCCCTGCTGGTCGGTCGGCGGAAGTCGCTTCCGCTTTTCCTGTTCCCGATTCCGCCTGAGCGACTCGCTGCCGACGTGAGGAGAGCAGGGGGTAGCGGGTTTCCCTAGCGCGATGGTACTGGAGTAACCGGATTTCTGGCCCTCTGAAGCGGAGAATAGTCGTTACAGCAGTCGCAACCTGTTCGTGAGAATCCCCGCGTGGATTCCTAGGAAACCGGAGGCCGATGGTTCATAATAACGTACATAATTCGGGCGATAGTAGTTTGTTATTTGGCTAGAGTTGCAATCCATGTCTTCAGCGTTCGGGCCGATGGCCTCTCAAGTTTCGGGACCTCACGTCACCCAGGCGAGCTTTCAGGAGTTCTCGCAGGATATCCTGCACAACCTGTTCGAGCTGCACGCCCGGCATGGAGAGATTGCTGCCATCGAAGAGGGGACTCAGCGGATCGTCTTCCTGTTCGATCCAGCGCTGAATCAGCAGGTGCTGAGCGATACGAGTACGTTCGAGGCCCGGTTCTTCGCGTTGCGGGGGCCTAAGACCTCGTCGCAGCGACGGGTGACCTCGGGACTTCTGGCGATGAACGGCGACCAGCATCGTCGCAATCGTCGAATGCTGAAAGACGTATTCAGCTTGCAGGCCATTGCCAGCTATGGCGATACGGTCACCCACCTGATCGATCGGCACATGGCCGATTGGCGCGTCGGACAGCAGACCGACCTCAACGAAGAGATGACGCGCCTGATGCTCAGCATCACCAGCACCATCTTGTTTGGTCTGGAGAACTTCGATCAAGCGTATGAGCTTGGTGAGCTGATTGCCGAGTGGGTTGCACAGAATCACAAGGTCGGCACCGGAGCGTTGGTGCCGAGCGACTCGTTCAGCACCGGCTACGAGACTCTGTTGGCGACCGCCCAGAAGCTCGAAGCGAGCGTGCTGCAGATGATCGAGCAGCATCGCCGCCAGGCAACCGTCGGCAAAGACATTCTCTCGATCCTGATGGCCAGCCACGACGACGAAGGTGGACTGAGCGAGGAAGAGTTCGTGGGGCAGACCTGCGTGTTGTTCGCAGCCGCCCATATGACAACCGCCCATTCGATGACCTGGATGCTCACGCTCCTGGCGCAGCACCCGCGTGTCGCCCAGCAGTTGTACGATCAGATCAACGACGATGGAACGCTGGTCGAGCCAACCAACGCCAGCGAGCTGCCGCTAATGGAACGCGTGATCAAAGAGAGCATGCGAATCCTGCCCGCCTCGGCTTACTCACAGCGCGTTGCCGCGCAAAGCGTGCAAGTCGGTCCGCTGCACGTATCGCGGGGCACCCCGATTGTGTTCACCCCGCTGGTGACGCATCGGTTGGAGCATCTTTATGCTCAGCCAAATGTGTTTGATCCTGATCGTTGGTTGACACTGAAGCCAAAGCCTTACACCTACATTCCATTCGGCGGCGGCAATCGTTTGTGCATCGGAGGCCCTCTGGCGCTCGAGATTATTCGTACCGCGATTCCACGCTTCTTGAGCAAGTATCGCTTCGAGATCGAGGCCAATGCCACCGTGGATGCTGAAGTGCAATCGACCATGCTGCAACCCTCGCATGGAGTGCCGGTCACGCTGCATCCGGCCGATGGTCGGTTTACGAGCGTGCCGCTAAGCGGCAATCTGCCGGAGCTGGTCGAGATGCCAGAGCCTGAGTCGCTGGAAGTCGCTCCACGCAAGCCTCGCTAGCCTCGTTAGCTTCGCTCTGCATCCATCGTACCCCATTAGTGGTACTCGCCTCGCAGGGGGCCGCTGGTACAATTCAGGCTGCTAGTGCGCGCCTGCGTCTACTGGTATTTCGTGGGCGCTGGGTACCCTCTATTGCGATTTCACGAGGAGCGAAAGATGCGAGTTGCCATTCGCCGTGCGACATTGATGGTAGTGCTGGCGGTCATGATAGCGGGGTTCACGGTGCCATCGTCCGCGGTGGCCCAGCCTGGCAACCGAGGTCCGCAGTCCGGCGACGCGGCTCTGGAGAAAGCCCCGCTGCCGGTCGATGAGTTCGAGAAGAAGGCCCTCGAAGTGTTGGCCGAGATCAATGCCAACGAGAAGTACCTGAACGTGCCTGAGAACGACGGCCGCATGCTACGGATCATGGTGCAATCGATGGGCGTGAAGCACGCGGTCGAGCTTGGCACCTCGACCGGTATCTCCGGAATCTGGATTGGGCTCGGGCTCAAAGACCATGGCGGCAAGCTTACCACCTACGAGATCGATCCAGGACGCGTCGCCACGGCCCGCAAGAACTTTGAAGCCGCTGGTTTGTCCGACGTGATTACCGTGGTCGAAGGAGACGCCCATCAGGAAGTCACCAAGCTGTCGGGCACGATCGACTTTATTTTCCTTGATGCCGACAAGGAAGGGTACATCGATTATCTCAACAAACTGATGCCGCTGTTGCGTCCCGGCGGCGTGGTTGTTGCGCACAACATCAATCCCCGCATGGCGCATCCACCGTTCATGAAAGCGATCACGGAAGACCCGAACCTGGAGACCGTGGTCCGCGGAGGGATGTCGATCTCGCTCAAAAAGAAGTAAACCGATAGGCCGCTAACGCGCCCGCACAGCAGCGGGTGATTGTGGTATTGCTATTTCGCAAGGCTCGTCGATCGTTGGTCGGCGAGCCTTGTTGTTGGGTATCACGGTTCCCAGCCCCGACAGCACGTTTTCGAGTAGCGGCCGCATTTGGCTGATTTGCTTCAATCGGATCGCCAGGTTCCAGAGCCCTTCGAACTTCTTCCAGCCTGCCGAGTACGCCGCATGACGGGCGCGGGACGAGAGCGTACTCTTGGTTCCGGCAGCCGACAGGATGTTGCGCCAGGTGTAGAACTCGCGGTAAGAGTTCCAATAGCCTTGTTCTAACGCTTCGGGCGACATCTTCGCGGGACGGTAGACCGTGTGGCGGGTGTCGTAGCGATTCCAGTCGCGGTGCAGCAGTCGTCCTTGCTGCTCGATCTGCTGATACAGTCCGGTGGAAGGGTAGGGCGTCATGATGTGGAAAGTGGAAGTCTCGATGCCCTGCTTCACCGCCCAGTCGACCGTGCGGCCAAACACCGACGAGTCATCGTCGTCCATGCCGAACACGAAACTGCCGTTGATCATGACTCCCGCGTCGTGAATCCGCTGGATGGCTAGCGCGTAGTCGCGATTCAAGTTCTGCCGCTTGCCATGCTGTTGTAGATTACTGGTGCTGAGCGTTTCGAAGCCGACAAACAAACTCCGCAGCCCTGCGTCGGCTGCTTTCTCCAGTAGATCCGGGCGTAGCACCGAGTTCACCGTGGCCGCGGCCTGCCAGAGTCGCCCCATGCCGAGCATGGCATCGAACAGCGCTTCGGCGAACCGACGATTACCAAACAAATGGTCGTCCAAGAAGTAAAGGTGCCGGCCCGGCAAGCGATCGATCTCCGCCAGCGCCGCGTCGACGGTCTGCGTGTAGAACGACGAACCACCAGCGAAGAACGCATCCTTGTAGCAGAAGTCGCAATGGTGCGGGCAGCCTCGCGTGACGACGATCGAGTTCGGCACCAGATAGAGATGTCGCTTGATCAGGTCACGACGAATGTTAGGCAGCTCGGTCAGCGAGCGAATGGTCGATTGGTAGCGCGGCTTCGGTTCTCCTCGGCGGAAGTCAGCAAGGAACTGCGGCCAGGTGTCTTCGTCTGGTCCTAGGAAGATAGAATCGGCATGCATCGCGGCTTCGTCGGGTAGCGAGGTCACGTG
This sequence comes from Aeoliella mucimassa, assembly GCF_007748035.1. Lineage (NCBI taxonomy): Bacteria > Pseudomonadati > Planctomycetota > Planctomycetia > Pirellulales > Lacipirellulaceae > Aeoliella > Aeoliella mucimassa. The sequence goes on along the minus strand of NZ_CP036278.1, from coordinate 3,608,128 downwards.
CAAACCACCCAGGCACACATACGCCCCACGGCGACGATAGTGGTCGGCCAACTCATAGGCTCGGTAGGCCGAAGTGATGTACGCTTGGATCACTACGAGGTCGGGTTCGTCGTCGAGACGCACACGCTCCACGTGTTCGTCTTCGAGTGTCACCTGGTCGTGCTCGTTTAAGTAGCCCGCCAATGTGGCCAACCCCAACGGGGGAAACAAGCTGTATTTCACCGGGCGGAACAACGGGCTCGTGGCTTCGGTCAGCGCCGGTAAGATCATCTTGACCTTCAACGGTTGTCCGCTGGGTGCGCGATGGGCCATGGCTTCCCTTGAGTGGAATGCAGGTGGTGATGGGAGTGGAGTTTTCGCTCAGCATCCACAGCACGGCTTCGAGCAAGTGTGTCGCATCGGCACACCCAGCCGTTCCGAATCGCGCTGCTAGCACGTAAAGTACGGCTCGATCGTGGGAATTGTTTGTCTTTCAAGCGGAAAAACAGGGGTGCGGAATTCGAGTCTTGGAGGAACAGTATTTGCACCTAAATCTTGTTTCGACTTTCTATCGAGAGTTGGCCTTGTAGGGGCACCAGCATTTCGGCCAACATTCTAGGTGAGAGCCTGGCGATAAGGACTGTGGTGATTGCAGCTCCGTCTTTCCATTAATACAGAGATGAGGATGAACGATGCCGGTTCGGAACATTGACAAGATTTTCAATCCTAAGAGCGTCGCCGTGATCGGCGCCAGCCATAAGCCGGACAGCATCGGCCATACCGTGGTCAAGAATATGGTGGACGTAGGCTTCGAAGGCGAACTCTACCCCATCAATCCCAAGCACGAGAGCATCTGCGATCGCCAGTGCTACAAGAATGTCGGAAGTTTGCCGACCACGCCCGACCTGGCAGTCATCTGCACCCCCGCGGCCACCGTGCCGGGGCTGGTGCACGAGTGCGGACAGGCTGGCATCCGCGGGTTGCTGATTCTCTCGGCCGGTTTTCGCGAGATGGGTGAGGAGGGCCGCAAGCTCGAGGATCAACTGCGCCAGGCCGCCAGCGAGTACGACGGCATGCGAATCGTCGGCCCCAACTGCCTGGGTATCATGTCGCCGCACGTGAAGCTGAATGCCAGCTTCGCCAACGCCACACCGGCGCCGGGCCGGGTGGCTTTGATTTCGCAGTCGGGCGCGCTGTGTACCGCGATTCTCGACTGGGCGCGGCAAGAGCATGTCGGCTTCTCGCACTTCGTGTCGCTTGGTAACACACTCGATGTGACCATCGGCGACCTGATCGACTACTTCGCCACCGATTCGTGGACCGAGTCGCTCATTCTGTACGTCGAGTCGATTACCGAAGCCCGTGAGTTCCTATCCGCCGCGCGGGCGTTCTCGCGCAATAAGCCGATCATCGCCTACAAGGCGGGGCGGTTCGCCGAATCGGCCGAGGCTGCCGCGTCGCACACCGGGGCGATGGCCGGCGTCGACACCGTGTACGAGGCCGCGTTCAATCGGGCGGGCATCGTTCGCATTACCGAAATGAGCGACATGTTCGACTGCGCCGAACTGCTCGCTCGTCAGGAACCTCCCAAGGGACCACGCCTGGCGATTCTCACCAACGCTGGCGGCCCGGGCGTGATGGCGACCGACGCCTTGCTCGACCGCGATGGGGTGCTCGCGAAGCTCAAGCCCGAGTCGATTGAGAAACTCAACGAATTCCTGCCGGCCGCGTGGTCGCATGGCAACCCGGTCGACGTGCTGGGCGACGCCTCGCCTGAGCGACTTGGCAAGGCTTTGGATATTGTCGTCGCCGACGAGGGAGTCGACGCGGTGCTGGTGGTGTTTGCCCCGCAAGCGATGAGCAAGCCGCTGCAAGCTGCCGAAGCGGTGATTGAAGTCGCTAAGAAAACCAAGAAGCCAGTGCTCACCAGTTGGATGGGCGGGGTCTCGATGGCCGAAGCGATCGATCGCTTCAACCGCTCTGGCATCCCCACCTACGCGGCCCCTGAGCCGGCCGTGCGGGCCTTCATGTACCTGGTGTCGTACGCCCGCACGAAGGAAGTGCTGTACGAAACACCCCGCGAGGTGCCGGTTGGCTTCCGACTCGACCGCGGCAAACTCCGCGGAGTGTTCGACACCATCCTCAGCGAAGGCAACGACACGCTGACCGAAAGCACGTCGAAGGCGTTGCTCGAGTCGTACGAAATTCCGGTCGCCAAACCGTACGTTGCTCGTACGGCCGAAGACGCGGTGAGCCTGGCCGAGCGGCTTGGCTATCCCGTCGTGCAAAAGATTCTCTCGCCGGAGATCACGCATAAAACCGATGTCGGCGGCGTCGAGTTGTCGCTCGCTACCGCGGAAGAGGTGACCGCGTCGTTCAATCGCATCGTCGGCAAAGCGGCCGAGCTACGCCCCGACGCCCACATCGAGGGTGTCACCGTGCAGAAGATGATCACTAGCCCGGTTGGCCGCGAGCTGATCGTCGGTGCCCGCCGCGACGCGGTGTTTGGCATGGTGCTGTTGGTCGGTGCTGGTGGAACCTCGGCCGAGCTGTTCAAAGATCGGGCGCTCGAGCTACCACCGCTTAACGAACGACTCGCCCGCCGCAGCCTCGAGGCACTCAAGTCGTGGCCGCTACTCACCGGCTACCGTGGCCGCCCGCCGGTGAATATCGATCGGCTGATCGAGGTGCTCATTCGGCTGTCGTACCTGGTGGCTGATTATCCGGAGATCAAAGAGTTCGACGTCAATCCGTTGCTGGTCACTCCCGACGACGTGATCGCGCTCGACGCCCGGGTGATTCTCGACCACGACATGATCGTCAATCCGCCGAAGCGGTTCTCGCACCTTGCGATTCGTCCCTACCCCGAGGAGTTTACCCGCCGGGTCGAGATGAAGGATGGCCGCCAAGTGTTGCTGCGGCCGATCAAGCCCGAAGACGAACCGATGTGGCACGACATGCTCGCCAGCTGCTCGAAGGAGTCGATCTGGTTCCGCTTCCGGTACCTGTTCAAGAAGAGCACGCACGACATGGCCACCCGGTTCTGCTTTATCGACTACGATCGCGAAATTGCGATCGCCGCCGAGATGGAAGAGAACGGGCAGCGCAAACTCGTCGGCGTTAGCCGATTGGTGCCCGATGCCGATTGCATCAACGCCGACTACGGGGTGCTGGTCGCCGATCCGTATCAAGGGCAGGGGCTCGGTTCGATTCTCACCGACTACTGCCTGGAGATCTGCACCAACTGGGGCATTCGCACGATCGTAGCCGAAACCGCCCCGCAGAACCAGCGGATGATCAGCATCTTCACGAACCGCGGCTTCAAGCTGAAAAGCTCGCCTGGCGACGACGTGGTGCTCGGCGTGAAGGAAATGGTAGAAGAGATGGCCAGCAGCAAGGCATAACTCGCCATTGTCACCGACTTTCTCCCCCCGACCCGCGACAGGCCCCCCGGCCTGTTGCGGGTCTTTTTTATGGAGAGCGCCGACACCTGCCGCGAGTGCCTCTTGCCGTATGTTGTGGGGAACGAGTAATCTCTGGTGATTGGGAACCAAGTCGGCCGTGTGTGTGGTCGGCCTAACGAAGGGGAGGGGAGTGCGGCGTGCCGTTACCGATGGAATTGTGGCTAATTCATCCCGAGGAGCAGGCGATCGATGCCTTTGCGCAGCGGTTCGCTGGTCTTCCCTCGGTCCGCACGATGCAGTCGACTTTTGAAGAACTCGCTCCGCACGACTGCTTTGTAACCGCGGCCAACTGCTATGGCATCATGAACGCCGGTATCGACGCGGCCGTGGTGCGGAAGCATGGTAGCGAACTAGCCACCCGCATTCAGTATCGCATTCTCGACGAGTTTCTCGGTGAGCAACCAGTCGGCACCGCGATCATCGAACCGACCGGCAGCACCGCCTACCCGTACGTCTGTCACGCCCCCACGATGCGGACGCCAGGCTCGATTGGCAACACCGACAATATCTATCGAGCCACGTTTGCCGCACTAACCGCAATCTATCGGTACAACACGCAGCATGGACACCCGATCGAAACCGTGGCCCTGCCTGCCATGGGCTGCGGCTTCGGCGGTGTCGACTATTCCGAGTCGGCACGCCAGATGGCCGCCGCGTACAAGCATTACCTCGACCCGCCTCACCGACTCGATTGGAACACCGTGATCGAACGAGAAAAACGCATTACCTACGATGGCGATCAGAAAGTTGTCGGTCGATCCAATCAAAAACGAAGCGAATAACCAGCCTCGCGTCTTAGTATTTGCAGCTCTGCTGCTCGAGGAAGTTTCTGGCCACGGATGAACACGGATATGCACGGATTGGTACGGATTGGTACGCGGCATCTAAGGGCTCTATCGCGTTAATCGGATGTTCGTAGTATCCTCGCGTTGTTTACGACGAGCAAGACGGCCGACGGCCGCTTCGGTGAAACGCCATTGCCCTTCATGGAGGAATGCATGATTTCGATTGCCCGCTGCCTCGGCCTCGTTACGGTGGTTGCCTTATTGCTGGGCATGCCTGCTGTGGTTGGAGCCGAGTTTGGCAGCCTGTTAGATATTCCCACCTTCGTGTTTATTGGATTGGGGACGCTGGCCATTGTACTGATCGGCAGCGAGCCAAGTGGCTGGGGTGGCACTTGCCGAGTGTTGTTCTATAGCCAAGCTGCTGCTGGCGAGAGCGACTACCATCTAGCGGCTTCACAGTTCCGCCTGGCCAGCCGAGGGGCCATCGCCTGTAGCGTGCTGTATTTCTTGCTAGAAGCCATGGCCATCTTGAGCGATATGTCGGACCCTGCCAAAATCGGCCCCATTATTCGCCTCTGCCTGCTCGGCCCACTCTACGGGCTCGCGCTCTCGGAACTTCTGCTCCACCCGATGGCCGTGGCCATCGAGACAAAGTGGAAGCGAACGAAGGCTCTGTAGGCTCCGTAAGCGTGGGGGCTCTCGACCCAACTGGGGGGTACTGCATCGGAGTGGCTAACATTCGGTGCCTTGATGTCCGTGTGGATGTGGTCACGGAGGATCACGGATCTGCACGGATTGGTTATGCGCTTTTTGGGTTAGCCCCGGCGACAACTGAAAGTGCCGGAGCTTGCCAGTTGGCGGTGGTGGTAACTTTCGTTTCACATCGCTAGCTTCCGCCTGCGGCGGCGGGCTCAACGATTTGTCGGAATGTTCCAGATTGTACTGGGAAATGGCCACTGAGAGTGTTCTAATGGACAGGTGTTTTAGGGCTGTCGGCTTTCAGCTATCGGCTGTTGGCTTTTGGATGAAAGGAGGTGATAGAGGTGAGATGATCGTCTGAATATCAGACCCCTAGCGACGCGCCGGCGGATGTTTGCTGGCGTGGGCGTTCGCTGCTGCGCGCGTGTCAAAGCTGTAGGCTTTAGGCTGTAAGCGGTAGGCTGAGATCTTTCAGTCGCCGGAAGCTCCCTCAAGATGACATTCCGCATTCAGAACACCCAACTTCCAACCCCCAACTACCAACCAGAATAGTTTCCCATGGGTGGGAATCTATTTTGGGCAACTATCGCGGAGGTGTTGATGTAAATCCATACAGATACACGACTTGCGATAGTTTCCCACCGCGAAAATAGATTCCCACTCGATGCGTTATTGGGAATGGGAATCTATTCGACGCCGAAAACCACTGGTTTTATAGCGTGGGCGAAGATTCATTTTGCCCATCGGTGGGTAAATTGGGAATCTATTCGTTCGCTGCATGCATCGCCGCCGGATGGGTTACAGTTCGTCGTGCCATTCCATGAGCGTTTCGAGGTGCACTTCGATGCAGTCGGCCAGGACTTCGGGGTTGTAGCCCCCTTCGAGTACGCTGACCAGGCGACCGTCGGCGTGGGTCTCGGCGACTTTGAGCACCGCGCGGGTGAGCGTTTGGTAATCCTCGGTCTCGAGGCCCAATGCTCCGACCGGGTCGAGGTGATGGGCGTCGAAGCCCGCGCTGATGATCACCAGCTGCGGTCGCATGCGTTCGGCCAGCGTTTCGAGCGCTTTAGTGAAGTGGTCGATGTAGTCGGTGCGCGACGTGCCGAGTTCGAGCGGCACGTTGAGCGTGGTGCCGAGCCCGTCGCCTTTGCCGGTTTCGTCGGCCGCGCCGGTGCCGGGATAGAAAGGCCAGCGATGAATCGAGAGAAAGCCAACCTGAGGATCGTCCCAAAAAATGTCCTGCGTTCCGTTGCCATGATGAACGTCCCAATCGATCACGAGCACGCGTTCGATGTCGAGTTGGCGGGTTGCCATCCGCGCGGCAGTGGCGACGTTGTTGAACAGGCAAAACCCCATCGCCCCGTTAGGCAATGCATGGTGCCCCGGCGGGCGAATCAGGCAAAACGCTTGATGATCCTCGCCGGCGACGACCCGCTGAACCGCATCGCAAGCAGCCCCGGCCGCCAGCATGGCGACGTCGGCCGAGCGGTCGCTCACGTAAGTGTCTTGCTCGATCCATCCACCCCCTTTACTGGCAAACTCGCGAACCATGGCAATGTGCGAACGATCGTGCACTTGCGCCAGCTGAGCAATCGTGGCCGGCTCCCAGCTAGGACGGCGACAGTGAGGTCCCAGGGCGACGAAGTTCATATGACGCACGATCGGCAGCAACCGCCCGGGATTCTCGGGGTGGGTGTTGCCGGTTTGGTGTTCCTGGAACTGGGGATTGTAGTAGAGGAGCGTCATGGTGTTGCCTGCAGGAGAGGGCCGCAACGCAGCAAGCTTCGGCGGCGGCTTGTTCAAAGTAATGCAGGCAGCAGCCGGGTGCAATGTGGTTTGCTGCGAGCGAGCCGGCGGTTACCGCGTTTTCAGGAGCATTTCGATTTCGCTTGGTGACAACGCGCCATGGTAGATGCGGAAATCGTCGACTTTGCCAGTTAGGTAAGGATCGGAATATTGAGAACGACCAATCCAGTTTTGCGAAGTATTCCCTAATCGATACGGAGGAAAATGAATATCGTCCCGCACTGCAACCGCCTGCCCATCGACGTACAGCGTCGCGGTGCGATCGGATAGAGTGACCGCGACATGCACCCAGCGATGCAAAGGCAGGGGAGAAGGGGATTCGACTACTTGCTCGTTATGGTAATAGACCGTGCTGACAGCGAAGCTGCACTTTCCGTTCGCATTCGAAGGAGTGAGGTACATGGAGAAGCCTCGGTCGTCGCCGAAATCAAAAACCCGCGACCAGGTTGCCTGCTCGTCGACCTGCACCCAGCAAGCGATCGTAAAGTCGCTCAACTGGCTGACCACCCCGGTCGGCAGCTCAACGTAGTCGTCGACTCCGTCGAGAGCGACTGCTTGACCGGATAAACCAGCGACAAGTTTAGCCCCGTGCATTACATAAGATGGACTGTCGGCTTGTGACTCGCGATGCTCGTCGAACTCGTACCGCGATACCAGAGTCGGGGCTGTCGACAGGCATACGACCTCGGAACGTGAGACCGGAACCCCCTCGACGATAGCTTCTACGTAATAGTAGTAAGTTCCGCGCGGCAAATTCGAATCGGTATAGGTAAGTGGATCATGGATATCGCTGGCAATCACGTTGAAAGGACCCTCGGGCTGAGTAGCTCGCGAAAGCTGATACGACGTCGAGTTGGCCGCTCCCCACCACGACAGTTCCACGTTATGCGAACGCAACCTTGCGGTGAGGCCGCTTGGGCGGGGCGAAGCGACTTGCGGATCGATAGTTGCAGTAAGGGTGCCGAAGCCGGGTTGATCGAAGGTCGACGCGTGACCTCCAGCTCCAGGTTCGGGGCGCAGTTTGGCCGCGTACTGAGAACTATATGGAGCAGCGATGCCAAGACGATGGACGTAATGATTCACAACCAGTTCGTATCCCGCTCGAAGATTGCCGCGACCGTTGTCGGAGATGGTTGCCTGCTCACGATGGTCGCCGCGCTGGCCGGTACCCCAAGCGTAGGGGACATAAGGAACTGGTTGGTTGAGGTTGTACTTGGCAACGTACTCCGCGCCGGCCAGAAAACGGTTGTTGCGATAGCCATACAGATCGTCGCCTTGGTGCCATGCGGTTTCGCAGATGGGGCCAAGAAGCGCGATGCCAAGGGTGGAATGCCCTTGGTCGCGACCGGCCTCTTGCCATTGGCCAAGATTGCCGGGATGCACGTAGTAAATGGCTTTGTCGAGTGCGCCGTTGCCGCGGCCGTGAAACAGGTATTGCATGGCTTCGTCGTACAAGTCGCGACGGTCGCAGAGAACGCCGATGGCTTGAATCGACGCAATGTTACAGAGATCCCAATTCGCCCAGTAGTTGGTAATAGCCGCCTCGTTGTGTTCGGTGAGGAATTGATGATTCATCGGGTAGAACACTTCGAGCATCATCTGTTGAAACCGGCCGAAGTCGTCGTGACTCCAACCGGGATAGGTTCGCATGATTTCTGCCGCGTTCGCAAATTGATAACCATAGATTCCCGCAGCCAGGAACCGATCGGAGTTTCCGCGGATGTGTTTGAGTGTCGAAGACCAGCCATTAAGAATCTCGACTGCTTTGTCAGCATAGGCTTTGTCGCCTGATACCTTCCAACGCAGCGCCAAGCAATAGGTTGCGTGCATGTCGTTGAATAGCACCGGAAAGTTCTGCCCAGGGCCTCCTCGAACGATGGTCTCCGTGGGGCGAGGTTGCCAGTTGAGTTGGGCGTGGCGGCTTTGCTCCAAGACTTGCCAACCTGCCAGCCAGGGTTGCTGGTTGTCGGCCAGTTTGGATCGCATGCGGGCGAAGTCGTCTTCGGTGTGAAGCAGACCGGGATGATTGAAAGCAGGGGGAGAAGTTGGTTCGATGGCAAACGCTTGAGTACTGGCAAGCCAGAGACAAAGCAGAAACAGAGAGTGCAGGGGGGAGGACATGGAACTTGCTGGAATCTGTCGACGGAATGGAGGGGCTACTGGCATTATACCTTGTACGAAAACAGGTGCATTGTCAGACGAAACTCCTACGAGCGCACAAAGAAGCCCGGCGGGCGGCCTTGGCCACCCACCGGGCTGGGAGTCTGCAACTTGGTTGACTTTTGCTTGTTACTGCAAGTGGTTAGGAGCCTATCGCTGCGTAACGGTCGACGAGTCGGCACCGCTGCGGACCGCTGGGTTCAGGTCGAACCGGTCGAGGTTCATTACCTTGTTCCAGGCAGCGACAAAGTCGTGTACGAACTTCTCTTCGGCGTCGTCGCTGCCGTACACTTCGGCCAGCGATCGCAGTTGCGAGTTCGAACCGAAGATCAAGTCGACGCGGGTGCCGGTCCACTTGAGTTCGCCCGAAGCACGATCGTATCCTTCGAACACGTTTTCGTCGTCGGCCGACTTCTTCCATTGCGTGCCCATGTCGAGCAGGTTCACAAAGAAGTCGTTGGTCAACTTACCAGGAGTCTCGGTAAAGACGCCCAGGTCGGTGTCTTCGAAGTTCGCGTCGAGCACACGCATGCCGCCGACGAGCACGGTCATCTCCGGAGCGGTCAGGTTTAGCAGGTTCGCACGGTCGACGAGCAATTGTTCGCCGGGGCGAGTGTGACCTTCCCGCATGTAATTGCGGAAACCATCGGCCGTGGGCTCAAGCACCGCGTAGGCTTCGGCGTCGGTCTGCTCTTGAGAAGCATCGGTACGCCCAGGCGTGAACGGCACTTCCACGTCGTGGCCGGCATCCTTGGCTGCTTTTTCCACGGCAGCACAACCGCCGAGCACGATGACGTCGGCCAGCGAGATCTTCTTGTCGCCCGACTGCGAGCTATTGAAGTCCTGCTGAATCTTGGTCAACACCTTGAGCACCTTCGACAACTGGGCGGGTTCGTTGACTTCCCAGTTCTTGGCCGGAGCCAAGCGAATGCGGGCACCGTTGGCACCGCCCCGCTTGTCGGAGTCGCGATAGCTAGCGGCCGAAGCCCAGGCGGTCGAAACCAAATCGGAAACCGACAAGCCCGATTCGAGAATCTGCGACTTCAGAGCAGCAACGTCGTTATCGCTAACTACTGTGTAATTCACTGCGGGCAGAGGATCTTGCCACAGGAAGTCTTCGACCGGAATCTCTGGACCCAAGTACCGCGACACAGGACCCATATCGCGATGCGTCAACTTGAACCAAGCCTTGGCAAACGCCTTTTCGAACTCTTCAGGATGCTCGTAGAAGCGTTTCGAGATCTTGGCGTATTCCGGATCGGTCTTCAGCGCGATGTCGGTGGTAAACATCATGGGAGCATGTGTCTTCGATGGATCGTGTGCATCAGGCACGGTGCCATCGCCGGAACCATCGACAGGAGTCCACTGCTGAGCGCCGGCTGGGCTCTTGGTGAGTTCCCATTCGTAGCCGTACAGGTGTTGGAAGTAATCGTGCGACCACTGGGCGGGCGTGGTGGTCCAGGCACCTTCGAGACCGCTGGTAATGGTTTGATCGCCGTTGCCTTTGCCGAGCTTGTTGTGCCAGCCGAGCCCCTGCTCTTCGATGCCGGCACCTTCGGGCTCGGGACCCACGTACTTGGCGGGACTTGCCGCCCCGTGAGCCTTACCAAAAGTATGACCACCCGCGATGAGGGCCACGGTTTCTTCGTCGTTCATCGCCATGCGGCCAAACGTGAGGCGAATCGCCTGGGCGGCAGCCATCGGATCGGGCTTGCCTTTGGGGCCTTCGGGGTTCACGTAAATCAGGCCCATGGTGGTTGCCCCGAGGGGGGTATCGAGATCGTCGCCACCTTTGTAACGCTCGGTGCCCATCCATTCGCTTTCAGGTCCCCAGTAAACGTCTTCCTGCGGAACCCAAACGTCTTCGCGGCCGCCAGCGAAACCGATGGTTTCAAAACCCATCGACTCAAGCGCGCAGTTTCCAGTGAGCACCATCAGGTCGGCCCACGAGAGCTTATCACCATACTTTTGCTTGATGGGCCAAAGCAACCGACGAGCCTTGTCGAGATTCGCGTTGTCGGGCCAGCTGTTGAGCGGCGCGAAGCGTTGCGTTCCGTCCGAGGCACCACCTCGACCATCCGCCACGCGATACGTACCGGCGCTGTGCCAGGCCATACGAATGAAGAACGGGCCGTAGTGACCATAGTCGGCTGGCCACCAATCCTGCGAATCGGTCATCAGCGCTTTGATGTCCTTCTTCACTTCAGCCAGATCCAACTTGCTAAACTCTGCGGCGTAGTCGAAGTCGGGACCCATCGGATTGCTGAGCGGCGAGTTCTGGTGAAGAATCCGCAGGTTCAGCTGATTCGGCCACCAGTCGTCGTTGGTCATATAACCAGTCGACGTGTTGCCATGCATGCCGATCCCAGCGGTGCTTGGACTATCAACGGCAGTCTGCTGGGCCGAAGCGGCCATGGCGGTGAAGCTTTGCAACGCGCCGGTAATCGGGCACCGACTTGGTGCTTGTGCCAACTGCTCACTGTGTTGCACAGGGTGGGCGCTCAACGACGCTGCCACCTGAGTCTGAGGCTCGTCTGCCTGCGCCATGCCATTGGCAAGTAACGCGGCCGCGAGCACGAACGATCGCACTTTCATATCTGACCTCCTGGATAGAACCCCATAAAGAAATACAAGCTGGAGAGGCGAGCCTACGTGTCATAGCCCATTTCCTTCCTCCTCGGGGGAGTATATCCCTGGTGATGCAATGCGCCCAATGCATAGCTATAATAGATGCAATGCACATCATGCATGATAGTTTAGGGAACCTACCAACATGGACATCGAACAACTTAAGCAGTTTTTGCAGGTTGCCCGGCTTGGCAATATTACCAGGGCTGCCGAGGAGCTCGCCATCTCGCAACCGACACTCAGCCGGTCGATTCAACGACTGGAAGAAGAGTTCGGCCAGCCGTTATTAGAGCGTAAGACTCGCGCGGTGGCACTCACCGATGCAGGTGTATTGTTGAAAAGTCGCGCCGAGCAAATCATCGGCATCCTCGACGATACCAAAGCCGAGATGACCGACGACGGGCGGAGCGGTCGATTGCGCATCGGGGCAATTCCCACGATTGCGCCCTACTTTCTGCCAGACTTTCTCCGCTATTTCCGTGAGCAGTTCGCCGAAGCGGTGATGATTGTGCAGGAAGAAACTACCGACAACCTGCTGGCGTCCTGCAAACAAGGAGAGGTCGACTTGGCGATCTTAGCGCTGCCGATTGCAGCGAAGTACGTCGATACCGAAGCACTGTTCGACGAAGAATTACTGTTAACGATGCCGGTCGGACATCCTTTGGCAACGAAAAAGAGAGTGGTTGTCGACGATGTCGAGCCGTACCCGTTTGTGTTGCTGGGGGAAGCACACTGCTTGACCAGCAGCGTGGTAAGTTCGTGCCGCCAACGATCGTTTCAGCCGGTAGCGGTCGAACGCACCAGTCAGCTGGCAACCGTGCAGGAACTGGTATCGCTAGGGCATGGCGTGTCGATGATTCCGAAGATGGCGCACCGCTGCGACGCTTCGAAAACCAGAGTCTATCGTTCATTCGATGGTGCAAAGCCGAAGCGCACCGTGGCCATGGCCTGGAATCCTTACCGATTCGAGAGTCGGCTGCTGCTAGCCTTGCGTGATAAGCTGCGTGAATACTGTAGCGAACATTATTCGGCGTGATCCTCTCGACTCTCTCACCCAAAGATGCTTTGCAAACTAGACACTTGGCAAGTAAAGTGGCCCCAACACAGGACTTTGTGAATCTGACTGATGGGGAAAACGCCTTCACTTTGCTGCTTTCGCGAAACTTAGGCAGCTTAGGTAGTTGCCGCACTTGTGAAGTGAGTAGTCACGCCCTATACAGTCAGGGTTACTTTGACCAACGTTGCCAGTTCCAATCCTTCAAAAAAGAATCAGACCACCAATCTAGCCTATGCCCAGCGACCAGAAACTCCGTGAAGAAGTTGATTACCTTGGCCGTGAATTTGGCGATGCATTTGCTCGCTTCGAAGGCGCTGAGGCCTTTGAGTTGGTCGAAGCCGTGCGGGCCGAAGCCCGGCGATTTTGCGATGGCGACGAAACCGCCGGCGAGCAACTTGCCGAACGGCTGGCTGGGCTCTCGCTCGATCAAATTCGGATTGTGGTCAAGGCCTTCAGCCTTTTCCTTGAGTTAGCCAATCTGGCCGAAGACCGTCAGCGGATGCGAGTGCTCCGCGAACGGGCGAGCGAGTGCTATCCCGGTCCCTATCACGAATCGGTGCGTGCCGGTGTAGCGACGCTTAAGGATCAAGAGTTTTCCGCCGAAGAGGTACAAGCCGCGCTCGAAAAGATTGATATCGAGTTGGTATTCACCGCGCATCCCACCGAAGCGAAGCGACAAAGCCTACGTTCGAAGCTGCGTTTGATTCGCCATCTGCTGGCCGATCGCGATGCGGGCAATCTATCGCAAGGCGATGTGAAAGCGATTGAAGAGAAGATCAAGCTGGAGTTGCTCAAGCTCTGGCAAACCAACCTCGTCCGCCCGATGCGTCCCACTGTGTTGGAGGAAGTGCGCCGGGGGCTGGCGATTCAAGAACCATTATGGCGAACGGCTCCGCGAATCATTCGCGACCTCCGCGACGCGATCACCGAATACTTCCCCGACCAACCGGTTACTGTGCCGCGCGTACTGCGATTTGGTAGTTGGATGGGGGGCGACCGCGACGGCCATCCTCACGTAACTTCCGACATCACTTTACAAACCGTGTTGTGGCTGCGTCATGCCGCGGTCGAGGCCCATCTCGATACCTGCAAGCGATTGCTTGAATCGCTGAGCATGGCATGCAGTCACACACATAGCTGCGACGATTTGCTTACTCAAACGGAGTCCGCTTGCGAGAATTGGCCAGCCTTACAGGCCGAACTCGAAGGACTTGCACCGGAGGAAGGCTACCGCCAGTGGCTGCGCGTGATTTGGTGGCGACTCGAGCAGACCCGCGCGCTTGGTCTCGAAGGACCTTGGCCCGATGGTGCCTATGTGTCGTCGAAGGAGTTGGCCGCCGATCTGGAGTTGGTGAAAAGTGCATTGATTGAGACTGGCAATGTCGAAATCGCTAGCTCGGAGTTGCAGGCGTGGCTCGATCAGATCACGGTTTTCGGATTGCACTTCGCCCGGCTCGACATTCGTCAGCATTCCGAAGTCTATAAGTCGGTAATCGAAGAGATTTGGCGTGCTACGCGACTGATCGGCGATGGCGAACTGACTGAAGAACGCCGGATGGAGGTACTGCAACAAACATTGCCAGTCGCCCCGAACCTGTCGCCGGTCGAGGTGTCGAGCATCGCCCGCGAGACGCTTCAACTGTTCCGCGTGCTCCGTCGCATCGCTCGCCGATTTGGCATGGGACCACTCGGCATGCATGTAGTAAGCATGACCCACAACGCGAGCGACTTGCTCAATGTTCTCTGGTTATGGAAGTGGTCGGAGCGTGTCGACGGAGGCCATCCCAGTGACCCGGAACTGCGACTGCCGATTGTGCCGTTGCTCGAAACGGTTTCCGACCTGCAGCATGGATCGCAAGTGTTGCGCGATGCTCTGGCAGTCACCGAGTATCGCGAGCATGTTCGTGCACTCGGCGATCAGCAAACCGTGATGGTTGGATACAGCGACAGCACCAAAGATGGCGGCTATCTGGCTGCGAACTGGGCACTGCAACTTGGTCAGATCGAAGTGTTCGAAACCTGTAAGCAACTCGGCGTGCACGTTGGATTCTTCCATGGCCGTGGTGGCTCGCTCGGCCGCGGCGGCGGCCCCACCGCCCGCGCGATTCTTTCGCTGCCAGGCGAAACGTTCGACGGCTCGTTGCGATTGACCGAGCAGGGCGAGGTGTTGGCCGAACGATACGACGACACGCTGGTTGCCTATCGGCATCTGGAGCAGGTGTTCTGGAGCACGCTCATGGCAGCAACGCACGATTATTCAACCGACCAGATCGACGTCTGGCGAGGCTTCGGCGAACGCATGGCTCAATGCTCGCTCAAGGCCTATCGGTCGTTGATCGAGCAGCCCGGCTTTGTCAGCTTCTTCCGCAATGCGACGCCGATCGACGGCATCGAACGGTTGCAAATCGGCTCGCGCCCCGCGAAACGCAAGGGGAGCGATCGGATCGAGGACCTTCGAGCGATCCCATGGGTCTTCTCCTGGACGCAGTGCCGATGCTTGCTGCCTGCTTGGTACGGAATGGGAACCGCGGTCGCTGAGGAATTAAAAGATCCAGAAGCAACCGCCAAACTGCAAGAGATGTACCGCAGCTGGCGTTACTTCCGTGCCATGGTCGACAATGCGGTGCTGGCAGTGTCGAAGGCCAACATGCCGGTGTTCCGTCGCTACGTCGCATTGGCAATGGAGTCGGCCGCCGACCCCGAACCAATCGAGCGGATCGCCGAGGCAATCTATGCCGAACACCAACGCACCCGCGAAGCGCTGGAAGTGATCACCGGCAGCGAATCCTTACTGCAAGACATTCCTTGGCTGAAGCGTTCGATCACGGTGCGAAACCGGTACGTCGATCCGCTGAACTTCATCCAAGTCGAACTGCTCCGCCGAACCAAGCTGAAAACAACTGACGAAGCCGCCGTCGAGGAACTCGACCGGGTGAGTCAGCTAGCCATCAAAGGCGTGGCAGCCGACATGCGAACTACCGGCTAACGACCGACAATCAGCACCGTCGACGGGGGGGGGACGGACGAGGTTCCCACTAAGTTACCGGCTTGGTAGAATACTCGGCTGCGGACTTTTCGCCATCGGCCAAGAGTCCCTTGCCCATGGCAACGAAGCGTTGCCCCCGTAGCTCAGGGGATAGAGCATCGGTTTCCTAAACCGTGTGTCGCAGGTTCGAATCCTGCCGGGGGCGTTTGGGTCTAGTGCATCACGCGGTTGCTGTAGAGCGGCAGGTGGCGGTAGTAGACCTCCAGGATGTAAATCGACAGGCAGGTGGTGTAGAGTCGGCCGCCTGCGGTGCCATGACGGTCGCCCGCTTGAGTCCAGCTGCCACGTTCGCGGCCCGTTTTTTCTTGCTTGCTGGGGAGTAATTCGCGCATGATGCCGTTCCACTCTTTCCAGGGCTCTCCCTCCATGTGATGCATCACCTGCGTCGCATAGTACCAGTGATACATATTGCGTTCGTTCCACTCCGGTAAGAAGCCTCGCAGATAGCTCACTCCGTCTACAAGGCGATGATCGTCTCGAGACCATCCCAGGTACTGCCGGCAAAGCAAGCCTTCGGCTGTCATCGCAGGGGTCACACTTTGGTTGGGTTGGTAGGAATAGCGACTGCCATATTCGTGATCGAAGCTGTTCAAGTAATTTCTTAGGTTCTCGAACGTGTCGCTAGGGACTTCGACGCCAGCCATCCGGGCGCTCTGCAGTGCCATCGCAAACCAACCGGTCACCGAAAGGTCTTCATCGGTTCCGGGAGTGTAACGCCAGCCCCCTTTCTTGGTTTGAATCTTTACGCAGTAGTCCACCGCTTTTTGGGCGGGCTTACGAAGTTCGTAGTCGCCTGTCATGGCATAGAGTTCGCATAAAGCCATCGTGCACTGGGCGTGGGTATACAGGCGGTCGTTGCCGACTTCGCCATAAAAATGCCCATCGTCGTGCTGTTGTGAAAGGAGCCAATGCCAGCCTCGGGCGACAACTCGGTAGAAAGGATCTTCGGGCGGCGATTTGTGAGTATGTCCATGCCCTTGAAAGGCGAGTAGCGCCATGGCGGTGGCCGCCTCGAGGTTCTCACGGCTAGTCGCCCCACCACGATAGGGGCCCTGTAAACTCCATGAACCATCACGTCGTTGATTGCGGGCGAGCCACTTGAGTCCCTCGATCACGGCGTTCTCGGTGCCAGATGTTCCACCGGTGGCTGCCAGCATCGCTTCGCGCATGCCAGGCTCACGACCTTTTAGCTCCAGTCCGACTGATATCGAAGGAGTATCGCTCCCCAGCACCAGTCCGTTGGGTTGAATCGCAGTCAGATCAGGCATGCTGAATGGGTTTTCGACCACCGGCAAGTCCTGCGGCATGATTTCGTCGGTCTGAAGCTCCAGGTCGGCGGTGGGAGTAAGATCGGGAATCGCATCGAGATCGGCATCGATGTCGTTTTCACCAAACTCCGCCACCAAGACGAACGGGCTATCCTCCACTACCACCATGGCCAATAGGCCAAGCACAATGAAAGCCACCATGTGTATTGCCGCACTCAAAAGCCACGGCGGGGCACCGCGAATCACCGAGCCGAAGTCGAACAGCGGTTCGACCAGGGCAGGGGGCTCCTCGGAATTGGGGTCCATGGCCGAAGCTGGCCGCCGGCCAGGAGGGGTGATATCAGAGTCGATCGCCGACGGCAGCTCAACCAGGTCGAGATGGGCATCGGCGGATGGCATAGAAATATACTCAGAAATTGCGAGGGTTTAGGCGAACCACGAGCCAACCGAAGGGTCTCTATAGGAAACCTATCGACCACGAGGCGAGCCGGCAACCAAGTTGCCAGCACCAGCGGGTCGAAACATCGGAGAAAGTTCCCCCTGACGATCAACCAATATATATTTCGGCAAGAATCGCTCAGGCATTCCCATTTCGATGGACGATACGCTTTATTTGTGAGGTAGTATTGCTGGTGGACGCCCCCCTTTGCCGGAGTCGGCCACACACGATATACTCTTTACTTCCCGGTCAGGGCAAATAGCCCAGTAACTGACCCGCAGGAACAAATGTCGCGGGGTGGAGCAGCCAGGTAGCTCGCGAGGCTCATAACCTCGAGGTCGTCGGTTCGAATCCGGCCCCCGCCACTTTTTCTAAACCCAAGCCAAACCTGGACTTAGGTTACCCGGCCACGCGAGCCGGAGCGGCCCTTTGCCGAAGCCAAAGAGGGAATGCTAAGAGGGATGTTGCACAGACATCCCTCTTTGCGCCCTCTGCAACTGCAAAGGTCGTCCCCATGCCCCGCCTTTTTCACCGGCCGCCGAAGTACCGTTTGCACAAGACGACCAAGCAGGCCGTCGTATCTTTTTTCGGCAAGCACATCTATCTTGGACCGTACGGCTCGCAAAAAAGCCATCAGCGATACCAAGAAGTGCTGAAGGACTGGGAAGCGGCTCGGCACCAGCCATCTGAACAGCGGCAAACTGACGAACTCCCCCTGGAGCCCGCCGAGAAGCTCGTGCTGAGCGTTACTCCAAACATGCTGCGAGAGAAGCGGCTTGCCGGTTCGCCCATCACCATCAGCGAGCTTATCTACGTCTACCGGCAACACACCCACGAGTACTACCGCAAAAATGGCGAGGTGACTCGCGAGGCGGGGGCGATCGACGACGCCTTGCGTCTGCTTCGAAAACACCATGCAACAACCTACGTTGCCGAGTTCGGTCCGCTTGCTCTCGATGAATTGCGGCATGCCATGGTTAGAGAGCTGGATTGGTCGCGGAAGTACATTAACAAGCAGGTCAATCGAATCAGGGCGATGTTTAAATGGGCATCGTCTAAAGAGATCGTCGATGCCGCCGTGCCTGTAGCCTTGCAACAGCTTGCAGGGCTAAAGAAGGGAAGAACTAAGGCGAGGGAAACTGAACGCATCACGCAAGTGGACGATGCTGTGATCGATGCAACGCTTCTACATCTCCCCCCGATGGTAGCCGATATGGTTCGCTTTCAGCGTTTAACGAGCGCCCGACCTGGGGAAGTATGCAGTCTTTCGCCAGGCGATATTGATCGTTCGGGGGAAGTGTGGATTTATCGACCAGCGGAGCATAAGACGGAGCATTTCGAAAAGGACCGAGTTGTAGCTATCGGTCCTCAAGCTCAAGCCATCTTGAAGCAGTACTTAGGTAGGTTAGAGACCGACTATTGCTTTTCGCCTGCGGAGTCGGAACGGATGCGACGAGCCTTGGCGACAGCTCGACGCACAACGCCACTCTCTTGTGGCAATCGTCGAGGCACCAATCGCAAGACATCGCCCAAGCGATCGGCCAACGATCGCTATACAACCGCCAGCTACCGCCGGGCCATTCATCGAGCCTGTGACAAGGCAGGTGTCGATAAGTGGTCGCCAAATCGCATCCGCCATACCGCTTCAACAG
Source organism: Aeoliella mucimassa (assembly GCF_007748035.1). Lineage (NCBI taxonomy): Bacteria > Pseudomonadati > Planctomycetota > Planctomycetia > Pirellulales > Lacipirellulaceae > Aeoliella > Aeoliella mucimassa. The sequence continues at coordinate 3,589,145 of NZ_CP036278.1, read as the reverse complement.
AGATTCGAAAGCGGTTTGGAATCGACGCGGCAAGAGCCGTTGACGGACATGGTTCGACTAGTACTACCGAAATCTATGCAGAGCTAGACCTGCAAAAGGCGATCGAGGTAATGCGAGAGATTGGTTAGAGCCCTGCTTCGTCGAGAGCAGAATCAATTGCACCACACAGGTCATCCACTTCTTGGGGTGTTTCCAAGACGGGATTGCCGATAAACCGCTCCAGTGCTTCCAGGGAAGCAAAACGAATCCCCCCAATCATGACGGTATCCAAACGTCGGCCCCGAGCCCCTTTGGTAGCCCACCGATAGAGCGTTGAATAGTGAATCTTTTTGCCTCCTCTTTTGGGCAAGAGATTCGGTAACGCCTTTAGTGGGATCAGTCGATTCGGATCGGTAGTTCGATTTGTCATGATATGTTCGTCCATGATTGGGGGATTGAGACGGAAGAGACCAAACAACACTTGTTGATCTGCAACGAGAACTGGCACGAGTCAATCTGTGGTTTCGTGGACATCGACACCGAATCCGGCCCCGACACACGAAGGCCAATTCTTGCATACCCACAGAGTATAGTTGGAGTCCCATTTCATTTGAGTTGACGGGTAGCACTCACCACATCGTATGCAAAACACCTCGCAGGCACGCTTGGGAGGACGATAGGGGTCTCTGTAATCGGGGGCTGATGACCGACGGAGACCCCGTCTATGCTTCTTGTAGTGACGAGCCTTTGCTTGTTTTCTACTGCGTTTACTTGCCATCGCACGAGTCCTTTCTAGTAACAAAAAAAGAGTGTTAGTAATCAATCGCCGTAGAGGGTTCCACGCCGAGTTCCAACGCTTTGCGATCGACTTCAATCGCCATATTGCGCTTGCCGACTCCGCCCTGCAGATCAGCCAGGACTTCGCGGAAGAATTGCTCGTTGTCTTCGATCACTTTCGAGATGCGGGCATACATGCCGATGAAGATGCCCACGACCTGGGCTATCTGCTTGCTTGAGTCAATGTGACCTTTGGGGAGTGCGGTGAGATCTGCTCCCACTGACAAACCGGTCCAGTCCTTAAAGCGTTCCCGCATGAGTTCCCAATCGGTGTGGTTGGGAGTGCTTTTAGGATGCTTGCGATTCACTGGGCCGTCTGTGAGTCGCAACCAATCTTGAGTGAGCTTGCTGATGATGGCTGAGCGTTTACTGATCCAGTCGTCGACCGTATCGACTCCGAACTGAGTTAGCTTGGCACGCCGCAGCTGTATCTCGATGCGGATTGCTGCTTCTGGCAGTTTTCCCCATCTGCGACTGATAAGCAGGCCACGCTTGTAAGGATTGTGCGAGGTCTCTTCCAGCTTGTCGTATACGACGAGGCGCAGAGGTGATTTGCCAATGGCAAAGCCGGTTGGTTTGCGGGCGGCCAGGTGCTCACTGGCGAATCGCAAATCATGGTACGCTTGGCGGTGTTTTGCCCGCGTGACCATATGCCCTTCTTTGAAGGCATGGTACAACGAATCGATGGCAACACCTGGGAGGTCAACAGCCGCATCGACTCTAGAGAGGGCGTGCCGGTGAATCTTGCTTCCGAGTGCCTCAAATAGTGCTTGCATCTCCCGCCAAGTATCCAGGAAGCCCAGCCTCATTAGAGTCGCCGAAGTGGCTTGGGCCGTGGCGTTAGGCGTATGACCTTCGCACTTGTCCGAATCTCTCAGCAGAAGCTCAATGCCTTGTCCGCTTTGGAGCTTCCACTTAATGGCCAATGCCCGGTTGCCACCTCCTAAACGACCGCCCTGGGGAGCCACAACAAGCCGGTGGTCTCCAAGATGGAGAACGTCGTTGTTTGGTGGAGTGCCACGTTTAGGATCAGAACGCTCTCTCGATCTTGCGGATGCCTGTGCTATTTCGAGTTGTTTCTTTAAGGCATCGAAGTCTTCGTACTCGACCCAGAAGCTAACCGTGAGATAGTCTTCACCGCCGGTAGTGAGGTTCTGCCAGGGGGTGATACTAGCTGCCCCCTGGCTGTCTTCCCATTCGCCAGGATCGAACGAGAGGTCGGCGTCCGATAGATAGGACTGCTGCGCAGCCGTGTTGTCGCCTTCGGCGGGGACTGGGGGACCCCCCGCCGTTCCCCCAGACCCCCTTCCCACCACCTCTTCTCTGTGTTCCTGGGGCGGGTGAGGGTTCTGTCCTCCGCTGACGGGAGCCGGCTGCGCCGGCCCCCGCTCCGCGGCGGCTTGGGACCGCCGGCGCGGAGCGGGGGTCGGCGAGCCTTGGGAGTCGTGTTCAGATTGATTCGAGCTGTTCATGCCCGAATCGTAGATAAGTTACCGTGCACAACCCCGGATAGTTTCTATCCAGTTTTTGTCCGGGGGCGCTAGCATGCTGAGTTTCGACAAGTACTGACGGATCATTCGGCCGAAATCGTCGTTGGTTTTAGATAAGCAGAGTTCTGCAATGTCGTCTGCACGGCTTTCACTCAGGTCAATACACAGTTCTTTTAGTTCGCCAGCATCAGGGCGGTCATCTATCAAATTCGTAATGCCTGCCACCCATGCACTACAGATGCCCAACGCGGCAGTGTTCTTTCTCGGCTTCCTGAATGGCGTGCTAGTTTTCCAGACTCGCACCATTGGTTGCCGATCGCCCGGCTGCTCCTCCACCCACTTCTTGACATACCGCATGCGTGCGGACGTGTGATCTAGTCGTACCAAGGCTTCTACTGCATCGGCTGCTGCAGCCCCTCCCTCTTTTACTCGTTTTAGTAGCTGTGGTACTTCGCAGCCATACACGAGCCAGCACGGAATCCAAATCCACAGATAGAACGCAAACGCAGGAGGGATATCGTTGTCGTCGTTTGCCTCTTCTTCCATCTCAGGCAACTCCAGCAGGCTAGCAAGAGCGTCGGAGACGTCGTCAGCCTTGTCGTACGACATTGGCGTTAGGAGGCCGACCAACAAGGCGAAAAGTTCCCGCTGTGCTTCCTCCGTACCGGTTTGGGGATTTCGCAGTAGTTTCAAAAGTGCGCGTGCTTCGTCCCCCTCTTCCTCTCCGAGCAGCCCCCTGAAGAGTTGTTTTTCTAAATAGGCAGGGTGGGTATAGAACTTGAGCCAGTCGGGGTGGTCGGTTGGGGGATCGCCAGTAAACAGCCCCGTTCTTGATTGTCGATCGGCGAGGAACGCGTCAACTTCCTCCACGCTATCCATGCCAAGAAGAGCCAAGCCACTCGCCAAAAGGCTCCTCCCCTTCGCAAACTCGCTGCAAAGTGCTCGGGTGTCCCTGATTCCGTTCATTGTATTTCTTTCCTTACAGCTGTAGATATTTCAGCTCCCTACCCCTTCTACCATGCAGAAGAACCGATTATGCGTTTATTTCCTCACTAACGGCTAACAGTCCGCAGGTGGCAGGCTGGGGATTGCCAGGGTTTTGCTATTTCCTTCAAAGCAGCTTACCAACGATGAAACCAGAGTCGAGATAGCCGATGTTACAGTACATGACAGGCCTCCTGCCGTCATGTTGTCCAGCAAAATGCGTAACAGCTCGCTTTTTGCATCTTGATTTAGCATTTCGTATCCCTGTCTGTACATTTCCCGGACACGGATGTCCACTAGCGGCCGAAATGGCTCTATCAAATCATCTGAGAGGCAGAACATGTTCCCGCGGTTTGAATGCTTGAGGCCTAAGCTTGGATGTAATCCAGCTCCAACTAATGAACGACTTATTGCGGCACGAAGAATTGCATAGCCGTAATTAAGGAATCCATTGACTCCCGAGCTTTTCGGATCACGACGAAAAGGTTCGGAATCCAGGGCTTCGGAATCGTCTGCATTTAGCCAATTCGCCCAATATACCTTGGCGCCCTGAGCCTCCACATTCGTGGTATCCCCGGAACGGACTTGTCGACTCAGTGCGAGCAATTTCTTGTGAGCAGGTTGCGAGGGGCTCAGTGCACATGCCTGAGCTCTCAACTTCGCGACTATGAGTTGCTTCCAGAGTCGCTTTTTTAACGGTTGAGATGCGGCGACTTGGTCGTTAAGCCGCCATACAACTTGAGTGTGACTTGAGAGCGGCAGGAGCATTGCAAGCGGCTGATGATCGTTTCCGCATAAAATGACAACGGCATCTTCATTTGCAAGATTAGTTAGCGCTTGATGAGTATATGTCGCCTGTGGATGTGACACGACTACCACCCCCACCTCTGAACATGGCACCTGGCCGAGAAGCTCACCCTCATGTTTTAACACAAGCTGCTTGTGACGAACTGATAGATGCGCAGCTTTTTGGGAAATCTCTACAGTTCTTTTCATTGTTGTCAGCCCTAACGATTAGCAAAAGATGGCATTCCTGAAAGCCACACTTTCACATTAGTCAGCCGACATGGCGAAATCCAATGAACTACTTGTAACAAACTACTGTATGCGCACAAAAAAACGCCCCAAGAAGGGGCGTAGAAAGGTTGCGGATGAACCGCAGCGCCTTGCGAGCAAAAGCCTTACTATGATTAGTGGCAATCGCCGCTCGGATACATTACAAATATTATTGCGTGGTGTACATTTAGAGTCAACCGTCTTTTCCAGGGGGATGTGAATTGTCTGCGAAGATAGAATGTGAGCAGTTGCTTCATTATGGGCTGGGGATTGATGCCGGTTGTGGCTCGGTCGGCTGGGCCATGGTATTGCTTGATAAAGATGACAATCCGGTCGGCCTCCATTCTTTGGGAGTCCGTCGGTTTGAGGCCGGAGTCGAGGGCGACATTTCACGGGGGCGTGAGGAATCAAAATCGCAGGCCCGCCGGTTAGCACGTGGGCCTCGGCGAAATACTTGGCGTCGACAATGGAGGCTGAGTAAGGTCTTTGGTGTCCTTCAAGGGGGCGGATTGTTGCCTGTTGCTGAATCAACCGACCATGACTCTCGCCACAAACTGCTTTTATCCCTTGATAGCCAATTAGTGGACGATTTGAAACTCATTTCGGATCGTCGTACTGCACACGTCGTTCCTTATACGTTGCGCGCAAGAGCACTAGATGGCCCATTACCGCTCTATGCTTTGGGGCGAGCCTTTTACCACTTGGCACAACGTCGCGGCTTTCTTTCGAACCTCAAAGCTGGAAGGGGCGACGAGGAAACCGGCAAGGTAAAGCAAGGGATTTCACAACTAAGCAAAGATATGGAAACCTCCGGGGCGCGAACCCTGGGCGAACACTTCGCCGGACTTGATGCCGACGAGCAGCGTATTCGCCAACGATGGACTTCGCGACAGATGTACCAGGATGAATTTGAGGCTATCTGGCGGACTCAGATTAAGCACCACCCCCATGTTCTTACCCAAAAGCTAAAGGAAGAGCTTTCCGAGGCTATTTTCCACCAGCGGCCCCTTAAGTCGCAGCGACACTTAATTGGCAAATGTGATCTGGAGCCTAGACGTCGGCGAGCTGCAATCGCGAGTTTGCCGTATCAACAGTTTCGCGTACTCCAAAGGGTTAATGATCTCCGGGTAGAATCCGAGCTCGACTTGCCACGCCCACTAACCCACGACGAACGGGAGCAACTACTAATCCGCCTCACTGTCGAAGGCGACTTGAGTTGGAACGAAGTTAAGAAAACCCTCGGCCTGCGCACAACCAAGAAACAACCAGTTAAATACACATTCAATTTTGAAGGAGACGGAGAAAAAAAGTTAATTGGGAATCGTACCGCCGCTAAGTTTTCCGAAGCACTCGGGCAGCCCTGGGACGATATGGATGAACCCACTCGCACGCGTTTAGTAGATAGCGTGTTAACATTCGAGGACGAACAACCGTTGCTGCACCATCTGCAACAGCATTGGCAGTTTGGAGAGCAACAGGCCGTAGCAGTGGCAAATCTTACGCTAGAAGCTGGTTATGGAAACATATCTCGCCGGGCTATCAATAAGTTACGCCCCTTGATGGAGCAAGGCCAGGCCTACTCAACGGCTCGCCGTCAGATCTACCCCGAATCCTTCGAGGCCCGGCCCCCCGAGGAACGGCTTCCGCCCTTTTCTCAAGTAGCTCCCACTGTTCGCAATCCTACGCTAGCTCGGGCCATGGCGGAGCTTCGTAAGGTCGTCAATGCCTTAGTGGCTCAGTATGGAAAACCGCGTTTTATCCGCATTGAGCTGGCTCGCGATCTGAAGCGGTCGCGTAAAGATCGTCAGCAATTCACCGATCAACGCGACCGCAATACTAAATCTCGGGACGATGCCCGTAAACGCCTACTCGATCGAATGGGAAAGGCGGCTGGCGAACAGCTTAATAAGCCACACAATATTCTCAAAATCCGTTTGGCCGAAGAGTGCGGGTGGGTGTGCCCTTTTACGGGCCGCGGAATCGAAATGGAGACACTAGTCGGAGATTCGCCCCAATTCGATATTGAACACATCATTCCTTACAGTAAAAGCCTCGACAATTCATACATGAATAAGACGCTTTGCTATCATGAGGAAAACCGTCATGTTAAGCGGAATCAGACACCGTATCAGGCCTACCACTCAACAGAGCAGTGGGAAGATATCATTGCCAGGGTGAAGCATTTCAAAGGCAGTGCTGCCAATGCAAAGTTGGCAAAGTTCTTAGCTGATAAACTGCCCGAAATGGATGAGTTTGCCGAAAGGCAACTTAGTGATACCCGCTATCTATCTCGTGCGGCGACCGATTACTTAGCTACTTTGTATGGTGGCCGTGTTGATGGCGATGGCAAGCTACGCGTGCAAGCCTCACCCGGGCGATTAACTGCAATTCTCCGCCGGGCATGGCAATTGAATCGCATTGGTTATGGAGATCCCGAAGATGGCGACCAGAAAGACCGAGCCGACCATCGCCACCACGCTATTGATGCATTTGTGGTAGCGGTTACGACCACAGCCACCGTACATGCAGCAAATCGGGCAGCTTCACGTGCCGAGTCCTACTATGCCCGTGATCTGTTAGAAAATATCGATCTCCCCTGGGAGGGCTTTGATTGGAAAAACCTAGCCGATGCCGTGGACAATATAGTCGTGTCATCCCGTGTAAATCGAAAACTCAATGGAGGCCTTCACAAGGACACGATCTACAGTAAGACCTATGAAGTGGTTGATATCAAGAAACCCGACACGACCAAAACAGTCCATCATGTTCGGAAACCGCTCGAAGCCATGTCGCTTGGCGAAATTGAGGCCATAGTCGACCCTGCAGTTCGGCAAGCGGTGCTAGACAAGCTTGAGCGCCTTGGTGGCGATCCCAAAAAGGCATTTGCCGATCGCAACAATCATCCCTACCTGACAACCAAGAACAAACGACTCATCCCGATCCATCGAGCCCGTATTCAAACGAGCGTCACCACCATAGCCATCGGTAGGGGAAGTCGCCAACGGAGAGTAGCTGCGGGAGATAACCACCACATGGAGATTGCCGCCGTTCTTGATAAACAAGGAACCCCCAAGAAATGGGAAGGGCACATTGTCTCTCGTTTCGAAGCAGTCCGTCGACATACGGCTGGGGAACCGGTAGTGAGAAGAGATCATGGACCGGGGAAAAAGCCGGTATTCTCTCTGGCCAATGGCGAGCATGTCTTGTTGCCCGGAGAAGGGGACACCGAACCGCAAATACTCCGAGTCTCCGTAATTTCAGGCCAACAAATCGAGTTTGTGCCTCACAGCGATGCTCGTCCCATTACCATTCGAAAGAAGATACCAGGGGCTCGTATTAGGGCTTCGGTCGATAAGCTGCGCCAAATGGGGGCAATGAAGATTGCGATCTCGCCGCTGGGGAAATGGACGCCCGCTGGCGATTAGTTGGTTTTTGGGTTGCCGGAACCGATGTATCCGAGCAGCGACAGCCAATCCAACCACAGCTAAAATGTTTTCTGAGCCCTTAGTGGTTTGCTAAGACATCATTTTTTGGATGATCGCCAGCGAGCGTGCATTGCATTCTACGGTGATGATCGTAGAATGCAATGGGGACTAAAATGTTTACCAGTGCCATGGTGGTGTTGAGCCGAAACCCAAAAAGGATTTGTCATGATTGAAACTCGCAAGTCTTCCATCGCTGTGGCGCATTGGAGATGCGCAGTGAAGTCTTGCTCAAACCAGCTAGACATCAGCATGGATGAGCATTCGCACCAGGAGTACGTCGAAATACAGAGCATTCCCGACACACAGCTATCCAGTGGTCTGCGATAGCCCAAGACTTTCGGACAGCGGCGGGGGCTATTTTCTATTACGCCGCTACGGCCGGGGCGTATTCGGCTTCGAATGCTTCGGGGGTTTTATAACCGAGCGACTGGTGGAGTCGCTGGCGATTATAGAACACGTCAATGTACTTGAACACGCTCAGGCGTGCTGACTCAAGGTCGGCGTACTCATAGTGCTTCGTCCACTCATGTTTCAGACTCCAGAAGAACCTCTCGGCAACCGCGTTGTCGTAGCAGTTGCCCCGGCGGCTCATCGAACACTCGATGCCAAGTGTCTGCAAGGTCCGTTGATAGCTCTCACTCGTGTACTGACAACCGCGATCACTGTGATGCAGCAGTTCGCCAGTACGTGGTTGTCGTGACTCGATGGCTTGACGTAACGCATCGCTCACCAGCGGGGTGGCCAGCGAATGACTCATCGACCAACCTACCACCTTGCGGCTAAACAGATCAACGACGACCGCCACGTACACCCAACCAGCCAGCGTCGGCAAGTACGTGATGTCGGTCACCCATTTCTGGTTCGGACGCTCCGCATCGAAGTCCCGATCCAAGACGTTCGGCGCTTGCTGTTTGGACGGATCCGCCTTGGTCGTCGTCGGCGTGAACCGCTTACGGACTCGGCTTTTCAGGCCCATTTCTTTCATCGCAGAAGCCACCGTGTTACGACAGGCCGTCTCCAACTCCTCGTGTTGCTGGAGTTCGTGAGCGATCTTCTGGGGACCATAGATCGTGTCGCTTGCCTCGAAGACCTGCCGTACGGACTCGTGAATCTTGGCCGTCCGCTCGGAGCGTTTACTTCGCGGACGGTCGACCGAGTCGTAGTAGCCCGATCGACTGACCTGAAGGAGCTGGCACATCAGGGCCACCGGAAAGGAGTCGCGGTGCTCGCTAATCCAGGCGTACTTCATGTCGACTCCTTCGCAAAGTACGCCGTGGCTTTTTTTAGGATTTCTCGTTCCAGTTCGGTCCGCTTGAGTTGTTTGCGGAGCCGAGCGATCTCGGCTCGCATCTCCTCGACCGTGGCGTCGTCACCGCACGGCTCCGGCGGGGGAGCCAATTTGGCGTGCCAGGCCCGCAGCGTGGCATCGCATACCCCCACCGCCTCGCAGGCTGCCTTGAACGAATAACCTTCCTCAACTACCAGTCGCACCGCGTCTCGCTTGAACTCATCGCTATACGTCGGCCGCTGCCGCTTCGCTTGCTCGTCCATATTTCGGACCTCCTATGGGAACCATTATTCCGGCTCCCGCCACTGTCCGAAAGTCTTGGGTTATCGCAGTCCTAAGAATGAGATGATGGAAACTGGTTCACTAAGTCGCCTAATGCGGTTGTGTTGGTTTTTGCACAATTGCTGGAACAGTCTCTGGAATTAGCTTCGCAACTGCTGAACTCAGTGATTAGGCTAGAAGATCTGAATGGCAGGATTCTATGAGTATGGTGCCAATTCTCTATGCCCTTATCCAAGTACCGAGCTATGTGGCTGGTGGCGATGTTCGATTTGCCGGTTACCACCAAATCGGCCCGCAAGGCGTATGCCGAGTTTCGGCGGACACTGCTTGAGCGGGGGTTTACCATGCTGCAGTACTCGGTTTACGCCCGGTATTGTGTGAGCGAAGAGGCAAGCGAGACCCACCGCCGCTATTTGTCGCGGACCTTACCCAGCGAGGGTCAGGTCCGTTTTATGGCGATTACGGACCATCAATTCGGAAAAATGGAGGTCTATTTTGGAAAAAAAAGGGCCACGACCGAGCAACCTCCTGATCAAATGCTCCTTTTCTAATTGCGTTTCTCGACGTAACTGCCGGTGGGGTAGGGGGGTAGGAATCAGGTGAAATGTATCCGAGCGGCGATTCCTCACCAACCACAGCGTCCCAGAACCGGTACTCGCAGATCTACCGAATGTACCCAAGTGACACTCTCGTGGTACAGGTGCAGTCGTGTACGTTCCTCGCTTCCCCCTTTGGCTCCTCCCGATATGGCAACACCTACCAAAACCCGACAAACATTGCGTCTACTTGCAATCGCGCAAAGGGGGAAGTAAGATCAAAAGACATCGGCAAAACAAGGTGTTTTTTGAATTCGCGGGATTAGCCTCATAACCTCGAGGTCGTCGGTTCGAATCCGGCCCCCGCCACTTCAACGATCGGTACTGAAACGCACCGCTTCGCAACTTCACGCATAAGCCCAGGTCCTGCCTGGGCTTGCGTCGTTTCTGGAGTCTCAGTGCGAGAGGATGCGTGCAGGTGCTGCGTTGGTTTCTGCGCCGTTTGTGCGTCTGCTTCTGCGCTGAGGCCCGCCCCCTTGTCAAAGTCGAAGTCGGTAACCTGAAGATAGTGCTTCAGTGCCACTTTCGGCGTGTTCCCCATCCAAGCCGTTACGACATGGATCGGGTGCTCGCGGGCCAACTCTGTTTCTCGACTCGACCGCATCGATTGGAACAACTTTGGCCAGGGCGAGACCCCCTCTCGTGAGATGATCCGATTGAACTGTGTCCGAAGGTTGCAGTTTCTCCACCCTTCCGGCGAATCAGCAGACTTTCGAAGGTCGCCAGGCACGACATACTCCGCATTGGGCTCAGCCGCCTCCCATGCTTCCCGGAGTACCTCTACAAGTTCTGGAAAAAGCGGAATTGTCCGCTGTCCTTTTCCCCTGTGCTCGGTCTTCGGGGAATCGACAGTAATCCGGTTCTCCGGCCAGTTGATAGCCGCCCAGCGGAGCGAAAGGACTTCGCTCGGGCATCGCAGCCCTCCGTATCGGCTCAGCGCGATAATCAGGCGCCAAGTCAGGTCCGATGAGGCTATTAGTTTGTCGGTTACTTCACGCGTGACAAAATGTTGCCGCTCCACTGGTTGAACGGCGATAGCGGATACTCCAGCGAAGGGATTCTCTGACACGATGTTCCTTCGTACGGCGTCGCGAAAGATCATTCGTACTACTTGCAGTCGTTTGTGAACCGTAGTCGGCGCCAAGCCTTGCTCGATCAAGTAGAGTTTGAAGTCCTCAGCGTCTCCCTCATCGATGTTAGCCATATCACGTTGCTTGCCGAAGCACTTCGTGAGGTTATTGATCGCATGTCGCCAGATGACCCTGGTAGCGGGCTTTACATCGGTCCTTCGTTCGACGTAGGCAGTAAGGTACTCATCAAGTTGAGCACGTTGTTGTTGCTCAGGGGGCTCAATCAAGCCGACCCGAGCCAGCTTGTCTGCCAACCCCCCGCGGCCGAGTTCCGCAACCCACCGGGCGGTGTCATTGTCCAAGGCGTAGCCCATCGTCTTGGACGCGACTAACTGCTCAATCCGGAATTTCACCTGTTCAGCGGCACGCAGAGTCACCTTGCCCAAATAAATCGTGCGTCTCGTTTGTTTCTGAAAGGGGTCCACAAACTGGACACGACGCTTGCCACTCCTATCGGTTGTTACACTTGCCATTTACTCAGCTCCTTGAAATATGTTCTATCGATCTAATTCTTGTTAAGCGTGTTGGTCAGGTGTCGACGTTGACAAAACCGCCTGTATATCGGGGAACGGGGTAATTGTGTCAGCAGGACAGGAGTCTGTGAGCACAAAAGCTCTTGTGGGGCGTCCGCCTTTCTGTCCAGGAGGTTTAATCTCCCAGCTTCCTAATCCTCCATCAACTAGTTTTCCGAGGGATTGCTTTGCCGAATCAGCGTTGGCCCATTGTCGCGAACCACGCATTAGTTCTCGTGGGGTGGTGATTGCCAGATTGTGCTCCTCTTGGAACAAGCTGTTGATTTGGTGCGAGTCCTTGGTCGCATCCCTACAGCCGTGTGGAGTGGCGGGCGCCTTCTGTCCCGTGCGACGCGGGAACACAGCGAGGCCGTGTTTGTTCGCGTAAAATTGTGCGGCTTCCACGACACTTGTTAACACAACCTCGGCGTTCTGTGATTCTTGAGGAGTTGTGTAAATGTCGACCGGTAGGGGCTCTTGGATCGTCAGGTCGCGCATTTGGCACCTCCTTCCGACGAAGCAGATACAAGGCGGTGGAGTTCCGCGACAGAGTACCGTACAGAGCGACCGAGCCGGACACAGGTGATCTCACCGCTTGCGGTCATAGTCCACAGTTTCCGTGGACTGATCGACAGGGCTTCAGAGGCCTGTTTGGGGCTCAAAAGGGTTGGCGGAGCCAGTTCCCTCCCAATCTGGTAGGGATTTGAAAGACATGCGGGGGAGTTCATATTACTCATTCCTAAAAAGGGGGAAATTGGCGACACACGTCGCCTCCACCCTTGAGCGGTCACGAGCAATCGGAGACGATCTCGAACAGCATGGTGTGCTGTAAGTTCTTGCGGGGTAATGGTTTAGGGGGAATTGGAAAAAACTTTGCCGGTCACGTAAGAAGTTGTGACCGGTCACAGGGACTACCTGAAATGCAGAGTCCACTTGTTATGCGAGACGTGTGTTTTACTTTGTTTGTTCCATTTTCTTATACGCTTCGAGCTTTTTCCAAGCGTCGGTTTTGTGGACCGTTCCTTTTGCGCAACCGATTAGATCGGCCCAGCCCTGGAGTGATAATTGCCGTGCTCGATCGTGGTCCTTCGAGATCATGGCCCACATCTTCCTGTTCACATTGAGTTTGGAGTTCTTGCGGCGAGTCCCGACGCCTTTTGTGGCAGCCGGCCGACTCGCTTTCGTCGCGGTTTGGGCCCATTGCCCGAAGTCCAAGGACCTTGGATCGCGTACATACGATGGGTGTTGGCTGAAGTCGACATTACTTTGTCGTAGCTGGTTCTGTACCCACACCATCAATCCCTGTGGACAGTGTTTCAACTCATCGCCAAATAGCTCGACCCATCTTTGCACCCATCTCACGTCCGACCAGAGCTCTGAGAGCCACAGTCTGTCCGCCATATTTACATCAAGCAGGTGGATGAAGCCATTTCCTAACCGCAGCCATAGTCGGTCGACAGAGTTTGCGAGCTGATGTCGAAGGGGGCTGTCGACCGTGTTTTCGAGCCAAGACTGAAGTGTGGCGTTCAGGTCGCGTAAATCATCAGCAAGCATCTCATAGGCTAGCGGAATGAGCGACGACTTCTCGGTGTCGAGCTGTTTAAGGGCTTCCTTTTCACGCTTGAATCGCAAGTCAACTAAGCTCTTAACAATGGTGTTCTTGAGTTCGTTGCGTTTCCACCACTCATCTGCAGCGTCAATGGTGAGCAAATGCTCCGCGCCCTCTTGGACGATATGCAGCCGCCTCGGCCCTGGTTCACACCATAAATCGACATCTCCTTTATGTTCGTATACTTCAACAGTTTGGGTTATCCACGATTGGGCGTCGTCCAGATCACATGGAGCAACGGGGTCGTCCTCTTCATAGCACCACCCCGAGATTGAGGTGTCAACGAGAACTTCGATACTCCATGGAAAAACTTCGTCATTGACGTGCGAGTCGAAGAGTTGCAGGAACAATAGACCATCGAATAATTGGTTCGCGGCATGAATAGGATCGATAGGCTTCTGCTTGCTAGCCCGATCTTCTACGTCGTTCAGCAACTGAATGACGTGATCACAAAAGATTGCGGACCAATCGGAACGGATTTCAGATGCTTGTCGATTTGGCACTTTGAGCCTCCATTCATCTTGGACTCCATAATGTAACGCATAGGAGTCACTCCCATCACTTCGCGCCTGCCTGGAAAATAATAGAAGAAGTCAGGGGTGCACGTCGATTGGTTAGTATACCTCTCAGTGTCGAATTTTTCGCTCTCGATCAGCACCTTCACAAGGCGAAATCTGGTGAAGGGGCATGACGGGCGTAGGGAGCGGAAAAATGGAAGTGAAAACGAGTGGCTCGGCCAGGTGTTTGTGATGTGTTCCGGTCGACCGGGCCAGCTGCTGGCCAGTCAATGAGCACTAGTACGTCGTCCCGGAAGTCATTTCCTATAGAGTTCAGGGAAGACGCGTTTGGCGTCTTTTCGATGGAAGGTCCAATTGATTTTGATTTTCTTCCGATTGCGGTCGCGTGAACAGTGGGAGAGTTCGCTTTGAACCTTGTCGAGCGAAGCCAACCGACGTCCCAGGCATTGTCGCTGTATGGCCGAGATTTCGATCTCGGCCATGTTGAGCCAACTGGCATGCTTGGGGGTAAAATGCCACACAATCCGCTCCAGCATTGGCCGAGCCGCCTCCTCGCCAAAGGTTTCGATCAACGACTTCTCGTTGTGCGTGTTGAGGTTGTCCATCACCAGATGAACCCGCTCTGCGTCGGGATAGCGCTTCAAGAGGTCGCGGACGAACCGGGCGAAGTCGGCTCGCTTGCGGTGACGCTTGGCCTGAACGAATCGCTTGCCCGCCTTCGGCTCGACCGCCACGAACACGCTGCAGGTTCCGCAGCGGCGGTACTCGTAGTCCTGCTTCGCGATCTTGCCGGGTGCCGCGGGCTCGGGCGGCCGCGCGTCGTCGACCCTCTGATAGGGCTGCTCGTCGAGGCAGACGACCGGCTCGTTCGGGTCGAGCGGCTTCTCGTACTGCTCGAGGACGTCCTCCATCCGCTCACAGAACTCGTCGTTCAGCTTGGGCACGCACCAAGTTTTTTTCGCCACGGCTTCAGGTCGTGTTCCTTGAGCCACAGCGAGACCTCCGTCACGCTGAGCGAATCGACGAAGCCTTCCTTCACCGCGTGCTCGCACAACAATTCCAGCGTCCAGCGAGCCCGTCCCTCGGGCGGCTCGCTGCACGCCAGGGCGATTACCTGTTGCTGCTGCCGCTTGGTGAACTCTGGGGGGCGGCCCGAGCGAGGCGCATCGTACACCGCCCGCTGGACGCCCTCTTCGCAGAACCGCTTTCGGACGGCTCGGACGTTGCGCGTCGTGCAGCCCACATGCTCGGCGATCTCTTCGTCGGTGCATCCCGAGTCCGATTTCAATAATATCTGGCAGCGACGCACCACTTGCGCCGCGCGGGCGCCTGAGCGTGCTAGCTGCTCCAAACCTCCACGGGCCTGGTGGTCCAGGCAAACAATGTGCTTTTTCATTCCGCAGCATATAGCAGCGGAATGGATTTCAGGAAAGACGTACTAGTACTGCATCATCAGGTTCTTGCAACCCTTGTATTCGACTATGGAGACCTTGATTCTCCACCCAAGAGGGTTTGCACGAGAATCGATCGAGTTGAGTGTTCTAAGAGTGTTGGAGTGTTCGTCGCGTGGCTTCAAATCTTGGCCACCTTTGAATTGAGAGTAATTGTACAGGTAATGCAAGTTCTGGACGGGGGCTGGGGCCAAGTATGTTGAGCCCGGTCCACTACAATCGAGATACATAAGGGGTCGGGAGGACGTTCACTGCCCATTCGAAGCCGGGAGAATCTGCTACAATCTTCTCGCACATTCCGCTGGCGTGTTGCGGCCTGACCAAGCCGACTTTGTTGGCCAAGGAATAGTGTACCAATTTAGAAGAGCTACTTGGGTCCACCGAATAGCCGAAAGACGCGTCTCGCACTGCAATCGTGGTGTTTTTGGGGCAGTGAAGTGGTCTGTTCGTGCCAGAAACTGTGTGAATGCCCCGAGTAGCCAACAATCCGGGCAATCGACTGTCAGTTTCATCTTTTCCCCCGAATTCACCAGGGGCTGCGAAGTCGCTAGTACAAGGACCGCTGAATTCGCACGAACAGCTTCAGTGTTCAAGATGACCTCTGCGTTGCCGAGAGGGATCCAGTACTGATAATGAAGATGGTGCCGTGACGGTGTGAAGTGAAAGGCGACGAGGTTGTCTGGGAGGTGCTACCGCGCAGTGCCTGATTTTGGTATTGTTGTTCAGTCATCGTAAGCCAAATCCAGCTGGTCGATTGGAATTGCAAACAAAACCTATTTGGAAGGATTCTTGTGGATGGAGGCGGCGGAGCGACTCGGCGTCGCTCCGAACGAGTTGCGGAGCTGGGAACGCAGCGGCAAGATCGTCTGGTCGTATCGCACCGTGAGCGGCTACTTCGTGTGCACCATGCCGCTGCTCGATGACTGCTGGGGGGATTACAAACAGAGGCCAGCCGCCCTGGAAGCTCAGCAAACTGATGTGGCACTGGCATGCCAGACACTCCCTTTTCCGTAATTTCCACGAAAAATTCTGCACTCACTTTGAGGTGGCTCGATGGATGTCTTCGACCTTCACAAGCATGTGGTCGACGACTATGCGAATTATACCAACAGCTTCATTCGCATCTCGGACGAACGTATCGCCAAAGCAGTGCAGCAGGATATCTCAGAGGGCCTGCTCTGGCCTGAACCCCTGTTGCAACTCAACCCGTCGTTTGCTTCAGGCAAGCGGATTGATCAGCTCATTTCCGAAGGTCTGCTGCACGAGGACTGCGGCCGCATCTTCCGTATCAAGCGAGACGATAATGATATGGGTCGCGAGCTAAGGCTTCACATCCACCAGGAACAAGCCATTCGCAAAGCAGCCGCTGGCGAGCCCTACGTACTTACGACTGGTACCGGCTCGGGAAAAAGCCTTTCCTACATTGTCCCTATCGTAGACCACGTACTTCGTTCCGGGAGCGGGAGTGGCATCAAGGCCATCGTTGTCTACCCGATGAATGCATTAGCGAACAGCCAACGCGAGGAACTAGATAAGTTCCTCACGCGTGGATTTGGGGAAGGCCAGCAGCTGGTGACCTTCGCTCGCTACACCGGACAAGAGGGCGAACAAGAACGGGAACGAATTCTCAATCACCCACCAGACATCTTGCTCACGAACTATGTGATGCTGGAACTCATCCTGACCCGCATCGAAGAGCGTCGACTCGTCGAGCAGGCACGCACGCTACGTTTTCTCGTGTTCGATGAACTGCACACATACCGGGGAAGGCAGGGAGCGGACGTGGCAATGCTCGTCCGCCGTTGCCGCGAAGCTTTTCAAAGCCAATCGATGCGATGCGTGGGGACTTCGGCCACGATGGCCTCGACTGGCGACTCGGTCGAACAGGCCCGCGTCGTCGCCACGGTTGTCTCGCAGATTTTCGGTGAGGAAGTCCCGACTGAAAACGTCATCGGAGAGACGCTCCGCCGCACCACGAACGAGTATGATTTCCAATCCCCCGATATTGTCTCCCGCCTTCAAGCGACCATCGAGTCCCCATCTAAACCAGACACGGAGTACGACGCTTTCCGTGAGCAGCCGCTCGCTTCATGGATTGAAGAGACCTTCGGACTGAGGAGAGAAGAGGGGACTGATAAGCTGGTCCGGCAAACGCCACAACCCTTGAAAGGTGATACCGGCGTCGCCACCAAGCTTGCCGAGCTGACCGGCTGCAATGTTGAGGCCTGCGAGGCTGCTTTGCAGACCTATCTGTATGCGGGGAGCGAATGCCGCGACCCCGAAACGAACTTTCCCGTGTTTGCGTTCCGCCTTCATCAATTCATTACGCGTGGCGATACGGCATGGGCATCACTGGAAAGCGAGGACGAACGCATCATCACTTTACGCGGCCAGCAATTTGTGCCGGGTGACCGGAACAAAGTCTTGCTCCCACTAGTCTTCTGTCGGCACTGTGGGCATCCCTACTATCGAGTCGACCGACCTACTCACGGCCAAGAGAGCCCCGTTGTTCCACGAGAAGACTTTGGCCGCACCGTAAGTGTTAACGTTGAATCAGGATACCTCTATCTCTCAGCGACGAACCCCTGGCCCGAAGACGCCGCCGAGTGGGTCAGCCGGGTACCGGAGGACTGGGTAGAACAGCGACGGGGTGGTCCCGTAATCAAGCGAAACAAACCGGTCCCGGAATTGATGTCGCTGGGTACCACTGGCGAACCAGAGCCCAATGGCCTGCGGGTCGCATTTGTCAAAGCCCCCTTTCAGTTTTGTCTCAATCCAGAATGTGGAGTGGCTTACAACGCTCGTCAGAGTTCCGATGTTTCGAAACTTGCCACTATTGGGGTGGACGGGCGAAGCACCGCTACAACCATTCTCGCCCTTTCGACCATACTCAAGCTGCGGGTCGACGAGTCGCTCGACTCGGAAGCCAAAAAGCTTTTGAGCTTCACCGACAACCGCCAAGACGCGTCCCTGCAGGCAGGTCACTTCAACGACTTTGTGGAAGTTGGGCTTATTCGTTCGGCTCTCTATCGAGCGATGACGAGAATCGGCGAAGAAGGCTTACGATACGACGATTTGGTCCACCACGTGGAAAGGGCACTGGACCTCCCAGCACACCTCTTCGCCAACGACCCCGAATTACGCGGCCCCGCTCTCGAAGAATCGCGACGGGCACTACGTTCGGTGCTGGCCTACTACCTCTATCGAGACCTGGAGCGTGGCTGGCGGGTTACTTCACCAAACCTTGAGCAATGTGGCCTGCTCTTTATTGACTATCTGGCACTCGACGAGGTGGCTGCCGACAAAGAGACATGGGAATCGCCTAACTCCCACGCGGTGCTTGCCGCTGCTTCGGTCGAGCAACGGATAAAAGTGATTCGCGTTCTTCTCGACCACTTGCGAAGAAGCCTCATCATCAAGGAGGACTCGCTAAACTTCAACTACCAGGAACGCATTAGCGACCAAAGTCGCCAACGTCTCCGCGAGCCGTGGGTGATTGAAATCGCTGGCGACATGGTGAAGGCAGGAGTGGCGTGGCCACGCTCTCGCATGGACCGCGAGAGACAGGAGGACTTGTGCATCTCACCACGCAGTAACTTTGGGCAGCTACTGAAACGGGAGCTACCCAACCTGGGAGAATCTTTGCGACTTGAAGACCTGGGGGACATCATCCTCGCGTTGTTCCGTTGTCTCAAGCCTTGGGGATTGGTCGAAGAGGTTCGCTCACCTCGTGACGGAAGTCAAGTTCCGGGGTACCAACTTCCCGCTTCGGTAATGCAGTGGAAGCCAGGCGATGGTTCACAGCCGATGTTCGACCCGCTTCGCATTACGCATCAGAGCGAGACCGACAACACGGGCAACGACTACTTCACCGAGCTGTACAAGAGTTTTGCCGATTTGGGCTCGGGGCTCGAAGGTCGCGAGCACACGGCACAAGTGCAGGCGGATGTTCGGCAGGAGCGAGAAGAGCAGTTCCGCCGTGCGGAGCTACCGATTCTGTTCTGTTCGCCAACGATGGAACTCGGCGTCGACATCGCTCAATTGAACGTCGTCAATATGAGGAATGTCCCGCCGACCCCTGCCAACTATGCCCAGCGGAGCGGACGAGCGGGCCGCGGTGGACAACCCGCGTTGGTCTACACATACTGCTCTGGCTTCAGCCCTCACGACAAGTACTACTTCCGGCATCCAGAGCGGATGGTCGCCGGAGCGGTTACCGCCCCGCGGCTCGACCTGTTGAATCGTGATTTGGTGGAGGCTCACGTCCATGCTACCTGGCTCTCGGAGGCCAAACTCAATCTCGGCACGACGCTCGCTGAACTTCTCGTTGTGAGTGAGGAAGACTTGTCACTCCCGCTCAACGATAGAACCAAGGAGGTCTTGGTAGACGCTGGTCCGAAATTGCGTGCCCAGCAGAGAGCCAGGAGATTGCTGGAGAGCATCGGGCCGGAACTCCGCGACGCTCCCTGGTATCGCGACGACTGGCTTGACGATGTGCTCACTAGGTTACCGCAGCGATTTGATGAAGCCTGCAATCGCTGGCGAAGCCTCTACAAAGCGGCCGTCCAGCAACGCCAGCACCAGAACCGTATTATTGGCGACCATTCACGCACCCAAATCGACCGTGACCGAGCCAAGCGGCTGCGTGCTCAAGCCGAGACGCAAATCGCTCTACTCACCAACTCGCAGAACGCTTTCGAAGGAGACTTTTACAGCTACCGCTATTTCGCCAGCGAAGGCTTCTTACCCGGATACAACTTCCCTCGTCTTCCGCTTTCGGCATTCATACCAGCTCGGCGGGGCCGACGAGGTAAAGATGAATTTCTTTCGAGGCCACGATTTCTTGCTATTTCGGAATACGGTCCGCGAGCAGTTATCTACCACGAGGGCTCCCGCTACCGCATCAACAAGGTGAACCTCGCCTTTGATGAGGATTCGCAGGAAATCACGCAGTACGTGATGAAGGTTTGTTCCGACTGTGGGTATGGGCATTTCATCGAGAGCGGGCCCGGCGTCGACAACTGTGAGAATTGCGGACGACCTTTAGAACCGACCGACGAGATTCGCGACATGGTTCGGCTGCAAAACGTCACCGCCAAACGTGCGGACCGCATCACATCAGACGAAGAAGAGCGGCAACGAGTGGGCTACGAGATTCGTAGCACCTTCCGCTTTTCTACTGTCAACGGCGAGCCAGACTTCCGCAAAGCGGAAGTCAAAATAGGCGAGGGTCGAGTCGCGACGATGAGGTATGGGGATGCGGCGGAGATTTGGCGAATCAACGTGGGGTGGCGAAAGCGAAGGCACGAGAACGAGCATGGCTTCCTGCTCGATGTCGAGCGGGGCTATTGGGCCAGCAATCGGGACGTGGAGGACAACGACACCGAAGACCCGATGAATCAAGCCCGCGTGAAGCGGGTCGTTCCCTACGTGCAAGACAATCGCAACGCCCTTACTTTTGAGTTGGAGACTCGCCAGAACGTGGAGTTCATGGCGACGTTGCAGGCTGCTATCAAGCAGGGCATCCAGCAGGTCTATCAGCTGGAACCCAACGAACTGGCCGTCGACCCGCTGCCGAGCCCCGACGACCGACGGATTCTGTTCTTCTATGAAGCCTCCGAGGGGGGTGCGGGGGTTCTCCGCCAGGTTGCCGAGGAACCGAACGCACTCGCCGAAGTGGCCCGTGCTGCGTTGAACGTCTGTCACTTCAACCCGGAAACCGGTGAAGACGAAGGGGGCGACGACTGCGAAGCAGCCTGTTACGACTGCTTACTCGAATATGGAAATCAGCCCGACCATCGTAGCATCGACCGGTCACTTGTCGCGAACCTTCTACTTGAGCTGACTCAGGCGGTGACCGAGGTCTCGGGTTCCCGACGCACACGGGCGGACCACCTCGATGAACTTATGCGAGCATGCGACTCGCAACTGGAACGACGCTGGCTGCAGCAGGTGCATCAATCGCAGCTCCGTTTGCCGACGCATGCACAGCACCTTATTTCTTCGTGCTCTACCAGGCCCGACTTCTATTACAACGGGGTGAACACGGTGGTTTACATTGACGGCCCCGTCCACGACGAGCCTGACCAAAAAGCAGAAGACGAAGCTATCACCGACCGGCTGATGGATGCCGGTTACCTCGTCATTCGGTTCCACCATGCGGCCGATTGGAATGCCATTTTCGACCAGTATGCCGATGTCTTCGGCCAGCGGAGGGGAGTCTGATGTCAACAACCTTTCCCCCAGGAGCCTTGGTGAAGGCACGTGGTCGAGAATGGGTCGTCTTGCCCGACTCGGGCGACGAGGTTCTGCTGGTGCGTCCCATCGGCGGCTTGGACGATGAGGTAGTTGGAATCTGTCGAGCTATCGAACCGGTAGACTCGGCGAGTTTCTCGCTGCCGGACCCAACTAAACCGGGCGACTTCAATTCTTGCCGATTGCTGCGTGACGCGGCTCGTCTCTCCACCCGTTCGGCCGCCGGTCCCTTCCGTAGTTTCGGCAAGATAGCTGTCGACCCGCGGCCCTATCAGCTAGTACCACTTTTGATGGCAATGCGGCTCGACCCGGTGCGGCTCCTCATTGCGGATGACGTCGGTATTGGTAAGACCGTTGAGTCCTGCCTCATTGCCAAGGAGCTGCTAGAGCGAGGGGAAGTAACGCGGCTCGCTGTTCTCTGCCCGCCCCACCTGGCCGAGCAGTGGCAAAAAGAAATGGCGGAGAAGTTCCATATCGACGCCGAGCTGGTACTTAGCTCCACGGTGCAACGACTCGAACGGGGACTGCAACCAGGCGAGTCCATCTACCAGCGGTACCGGCACATCATTGTATCGACCGACTTTATCAAGTCGCACCGACGACGTGACGACTTCATTCGCGAGTGTCCCGAACTGGTCATCGTCGACGAAGCCCACACCTGCACATTGACCGGCCGCGTAGGCCAGGCACGCCAGGCGAGGCACGAGCTTATCAAAGCGGTCTCCGAATCGGACGACCGAAACCTCATTCTCGTGACCGCTACTCCGCACAGTGGTAACGAAGACGCATTTCGCTCTCTGCTGTCGCTTATCGACCCCAAGTTTCGCGAACTACCGCACGACTTGGAGTCCGACTCACGTTCATCGGTTCGTGCCGAGCTAGCCAAGCACCTGGTCCAACGGCTTCGCGGCAACGTCATTGAGATGGATAAGAAGCTGGAAACCGACACCTCGTTCCCCGAGCGGGAAGACGCTGAAGAGAGCTACAAGCTCAGCGAACCGTACAAGAAGCTCTTTCGCAAAGTGCTTGATTTCGCCAGCGAGCTGGTGAGCGATGAGTCGGGCAGCAAGAAGAACCATCGTGTCCGTTGGTGGTCCGCTCTCGCACTGCTTCGGGCCATGGCGTCGAGTCCCGCTGCAGCTGCTGCAACACTTCGCAATCGTGCTGCCACAGCCGATGCAGAAGACGAAGCCGACGTGGAAGAGTTGGGCCGCAGAGCGGTGCTCGACCAGGAAGAACTCGAAATCACCGAGGTCTTCGACATGACGCCCGGCGGTGCTCCTGCTGATGCGGAAGAAACCGCGACAAGCGAACGCCTCAAGCGACTTGCTCGCGAGGCAGAAAAACTATCTGGCAAAGACGACGCCAAATTGCAGAAGGCAATCAAGCTCATCAAGAAGATTGTCAAGGACGGCTACAACCCGATTATCTTTTGCCGCTTCATCGATACAGCTGATTATATCGCTGCTCAATTACGCGATGCACTCGGCAAAGTTGAGGTAGCGTCGGTCACCGGTACGCTTCCCCCCAAGGAACGCGAGGACCGCATTGAGAAACTAGGAGAGCATGAGCAGCGGGTCCTCGTTTGTACTGACTGCCTTAGCGAAGGCGTTAACCTGCAGACGCTCTTTGATGCTGTGGTCCATTACGACCTCTCTTGGAATCCAACTCGGCACGAGCAACGCGAAGGACGTGTCGACCGTTTCGGACAGTCGAAAGATAAGGTGCGCGTGCTCACGTACTTCGGTGTCGACAACCAAATCGATGGCGTCGTGCTCGACGTCCTGCTGCGAAAGCACAAGAAAATAAAAAGCGACCTCGGCATCTCGGTTGCCGTTCCCGGCAGCAGCGAGGAAGTCATCAAAGCCTTGTTCGAGGGGATGGAACTCCGCGGCGGTTCTGAACCGACGCAGCAGCTTTTCCTGCCGGGCCTCGACCCCATTAAGAGCGAACTGCACGCCAAGTGGGAGGACGCTCGCGAGACCGAAAAACGCTCTCGCTCTCGCTTCGCTCAACACGCCATTAAAACCGAGGAGGTCAAAGCCGAACTCGATGCCATTCGCGAGGCGATTGGGGCGGGACCAACGGTGCAGCGATTTGTTCACGATGTGCTTCACCTGGCAGGCGTGCCTCTCTCGCAGAAACCCAAAGAGTGCGTCCAAGTCGCCGTCTCCAACGAAACCCCTCGTGCTCTACGTCACGCCATTGGCAGAGACAACGACTTCTTGGGTAGGTTTGACCTCCCCGTCGATGAAGGAGTGCTTTACCTCAGTCGCACGCACCCCATCGTCGAAGGACTCGCTTCCTACACGCTGGAGACCGCTCTCGACGACGTTCAAGCCGAAGGGGAACGCGTTATCGCTCGCCGTTGTGGAGTCACCAGAACCGATGGCGTCACCGAGAAAACCTCACTATTAGTTGTGCGACTCCGTTATCACTTGAAGGTGAAACGGCGAAGCACCACTTCCACAGAGACGCAGGATGCTCCGCTTTTGGCCGAGGAGGTGCTGACGCTTGCGTTCACTGGTTCCCCCAGCGAGCCGCAGTGGCTTTCCGAGGAGGAGTCCAAGAGTTTGCTGGACATGAAGCCAACCGGGAACCTTCCCGAGAACCTCGTCAAGCAGCAACTCGACCGGTTCATCGGTACGGTCGATTCCCTACGCGACCGGCTCGATGACGTTGTGACCTCACGGTCTGAAGCCCTGAAGGACGCCCATACCCGCATCCGCAAGTCAGCCAAGATGACCGGCAGCGTGGAGGTTACTCCGACTGGCGAAGTCGACATCCTCGGCTGCTTCATCCTGCTCCCCGAAGAGAACTGACCCAAGGCAAGACTCGCCCCCGTAGGAAAAGAATCCAGTAGCGAAAGAAAACAGTGGCGAAGCGTAATCAGCAGTTTCAGACCATCCGTACGGAAGGAGCCATCCTTCCACCGGACATCCTCCGCCTCGTCGCATCGCTGAAGGTCGATGGAGCGACCCCCGACGCCTACCATCTCCCACCTGGCAGCAAGCTCAACGAAGCCATCAGCCAATCGTGGACGTCGCTCCTCAATCACTGGCAAGCGTTTCAAGAAGCACGTGAGGACCTTCCCGAGAGCGATGAAACCGGCACTTCTGTTACCAACCAGCGTTGGCTACTGCCCCTCTTCAATGAACTCGACTATGGCCGTTTGGTGACAACAGCGTCGCCGGAAATCGAAGAGCGGGTCTACCCCATCGAGCGGTTCTACAATCACACGCCAATTCACCTCATAGGGTGTAAGCTGCCGCTAGACCGCCGCACGCGAGGGGCTCGTGGGGCGGCTACCGCCAGCCCCCACTCCATGGTGCAGGAGTTTCTCAACCGTAGCGAAGAGCACTTGTGGGCGTTCCTCTCGAATGGTCTACAGCTACGCATCCTGCGAGACAATATCTCGCTCTCGCGACAAGCGTTTGTCGAGTTCGACCTCGAAGCGATGATGGAGGGCGAGGTCTATGCTGACTTTGCTCTGTTGTGGCTGCTATGCCATCAATCTCGGGTTGAATCGGACAAGGCGACCGATTGCTGGCTAGAGAAGTGGAGCCACTTGGCCCGCGAGCAAGGTACGCGAGTGCTGAACGACCTGCGGGTCGGTGTGCAGAAGGCCATTGAAGCCTTAGGGCGGGGCTTTATCGGCCATCCTCGTAACGACCGGTTGCGTGAGAAACTCCGCACAGGTTCGCTTTCGACGGATGACTACTATCGTCAGCTGCTTCGCACGGTCTATCGGCTGTTGTTCTTGTTTGTAGCTGAAGACCGGGAACTGCTTCATCCGCCCGATGCGGACCCTGCTGCGTGCAACCTTTACGATACGCATTACTCCACGCGTCGCCTGCGAGAACTCGCCCACAAGATTCGTGGCTCGAAGCATGCCGACCTTTGGCACTCGTTATCGCTCGTGTTTGATGCTCTCGGTCGCAACGAGGGTTGCCCACAGTTGGGTCTGTGTGGCTTGGGGTCGTTCTTGTGGCGGTCATCCACAACGGCAGACATTCGCGGGCCGCAAAATCATGCTAATGAGAATAGTGAAGCCGATGCAGAGCCAGCTCTCATCTCAAATGACGACTTACTGCAGGCCGTGAGGGCTCTTGCCTATGTTGAGCAGGACCGAGTACTTCGCGTTGTCGATTACCGCAACCTCGGTTCGGAGGAACTCGGTAGCGTCTACGAATCGCTCCTCGAACTCCATCCGGTGATGAACGCCGAAGCCAAGGCATTCGACCTGTCCACGGCAGCGGGAAACGAACGAAAGACAACCGGTTCCTACTACACGCCAGATTCGCTGGTACAGTGTCTGCTCGACTCAGCCCTCGACCCGGTGGTGGAAGACCGACTTAAGGGGAAGAAAGGTGAAGCGGCCGAACAGGCTATTCTTGAATTGAAAGTTTGCGACCCTGCCTGCGGTAGTGGCCATTTCTTAATTGCCGCTGCCCATCGTTTGGCTCGTCACTTGGCCCGTGTGCGCACAGGAGAAACCGAGCCAAGCCCCGACGACTATCAGCATGCCTTGCGAGACGTCATCGGCCGTTGCGTTTACGGCGTTGACATTAATCCAATGGCCGTCGAACTATGCAAAGTCAGCCTCTGGATGGAAGCCATCGAGCCAGGGAAGCCGCTGTCGTTTCTCGACCATCACATTCAATGCGGCAACAGCCTGCTTGGGACAACTCCTGCTCTCTTGACTGAAGGCATTCTCGACGATGCGTTCAAGCCCATAGATGGCGACGTGAAGGAATGCTGTGCGGAGTTGAAGAAGGAAAACAAGCGGGAGCGGAAAGACTACAAAGAGGGATTACGCGACTTTGCCGTGGCGTTCAACCTGGGTAACTTGCTCTCTGTGCTGTCACAGATCGATACTTGTGACGACAATTCGATAGAAGACATAACTGCCAAGCAGCGGAGATATGAGGAATTCGTTCGCAGTGCCGATTACCTCAATGCTCGACTATTGGCCGACCTTTGGTGTTCAGTGTTTGTCTGGAAGAAAGACAAGTCCGACCTTGGCAAACTCTGTCCGACCGAGCGGGACTTCCGCCGCGCGCAGGCCAATCCCCATAGCCTCCTAGCCAGTGTGCGGGATGAAGTCCAACGACTGGCCGATCAGTACCAGTTTATTCATTGGCATTTGGCGTTCCCGGATGTATTCGTGTTGCCTAGCAATGCGGCGAAGGCGGAGAACGAGCAGACGGGGTGGAGTCGCGGGTTCGATGTGGTATTGGGCAATCCGCCTTGGGAAATGGTTGAAGTTGAGTCGTTAAAGGAAGAGGAGTCAGATGGTGAAGATATGGTTGAGGCCAAGGCCCGAATAGAGCGAATTCGCTGTACGCACGGAACCCAAAAGTTTACATCCGAGAGCAGCAGATACCCATTCACCTCAGGAGGGAGAAAGAACCTTTACGCACTTTTCGTAGAACTCGCTTCAACTGTTACTGCGGATTCGGGGCGAGTCGGCCAAGTCGCTCCGACGGGTGTTATACAGGAAGACCCCGCCGAAAAACTGGCGCGGCATTTGTTCAGTTCTCAAGCAGTGGCGAGCATTTACGAATTTCAGAATAAGCGATCCGCACCATATGAGGGGAAATGGTTCGAGGACGTCCACCCACAGTACCGCATCTGCCTGTTAACATTGGCTCGCAAGTCTGAACGAACGCGTTTTGTCTTCGACTTGTCAGACTTAAGCGAGCTTCGTGACCCGATAAGGCAGTACTCTCAGACTTACGAAGAAATTGACAGTTTCTGCGCCGGAAAATTCAAAGTTCCAATGTTTCGGAATTCCAGAGAGGCAAACGTGTGCTCAATCGCCTATCACAATGGAGAGGTACTTGGGCGCTTATCGCAGGGAAACCAACCAAAATTGCGCTCAGGACTCATCTTCAACTTCGGAAGGAAGGAAAAAGCCGAAAAGGTCGCCTTCGCTGACACCGACTTGGGTTTTGTCCAGGTTTACGAGGGCGAGTACCTCCATCAATACAACCACCGATTCTCAACGTCGAACGGCGAATCGTCTGAAAGAACATCAAACGCTGAATTAGAGAATCCACAATTCAAGATTGCCACCAAGGATGCGCTTCCTCGCCAATTCACCAAGGAGCGCCTTGAGTACGTCGCAAAGCGAAACGTCGATTGGATTGTATGCCTGCGGCGGCAAGCAAGAAGCACTGATAGCTTCATTTCGATCTCGACTGTGATTCCACCAGTGGCGGTTGAGGGAAGTCTGACGGCTTTCTTTGAACAGCCCGCCAATGCTCGAATTGCAGGTTCGCTCGCCGCAAATCTGAATTCGTTCGTAGCCAATTTCATACTCTCCCTGAGGCAATCTGGACCAAACGTGAATAAAGGGGTTTATGAGCAATTGCCACTGAGTTCTCACTTTGAAACTCATGAATCTCTGGCAAGTTGGTGTCAGTTAACGGCTTTGGAGTGGTTCACACCGCGTGTTCTCGAACTGACGTACACGGCATGGGACTTGGAAGCGTTTGCGTGGGACTGCGGTTACGACGGTCCGCCGTTTCGCTGGGATGAGCAGCGTCGATTTCTGCTGCGGTGCGAGCTGGATGCCGCCTACTTCCATCTCTATCTCGGGACAACCGATGAATGGGGAGTCGACAATCCTGAACTCCGCGAGATGTTCCCCACACCTCGCGACGCCGTCGACTACATCATGGAAACCTTCCCCATTGTAAAACGCAAAGACATCGCCCGCACAGCGGACGCTGATGGCGGCGATAATGCTGCACAAGGGGGCCGATACATCACGAAAGAGACCATTCTCGACATCTACGACGAAATGGCCGAAGCCATCCGCACCGGCCAGCCCTACAAGACCCGTCTCGACCCGCCACCCGGCCCACCAACCGACGCCGAAGGCAACTTCATCCCCATGGCCGAGTGGGACGAGAACAACTGGCCCTCGCATATTCATCAGCCTCGCGAATCTGCTGTCGTGTTGCCAGTAGCAGCTTCGGCAACTCGTTTGGAACGTGGCCGAGCCGTGCTCGATATACTGCTTCTACTCGAAGCGTGGGGCACAACGGTCTCGACTTCAGCACTGGAGCCCGCATTGGTGCTAATGCGGAACGACGTAGCGAGGACAACCCTCGCCAGCCAAGGTGCGGCATTCGCTCCGACGGACGCACTTTCTGAAGAGCCACAGTTTGTGCGAGGGCTGGACTTGATTTACCAAGGCATGGAAACAAATGGGGCCATTCGGCGAGTCGGACAGTCCGGCTTTGAGTTAGCGGATAGCCAGTTGCTCGCTGATGCTCCCGCAGCGGACCGTGCACGAGCAGCCGAAACATTGCAGGCAATCCAAACACTGAGCGATTTACGTACGTTACCCCAGGTGGTCGCATCAATTACTAATGAACGATTCGATGTTACTGTTTGACGAACCGGACGATGTCTTGCGTCCGGCAGAAGACCGCCAAGCCCCTCTGTTATGGGTTCGGCGGCTAGTGGTAGTTGAACGCCTTGCACCCGACGCAGAGCCGATTCGCGACGTGGAGTTTCGTCGGGGCCTCAACATCGTCGCCACTGCACGCCCAGAGGCATTGACGGACGGTCCTGTGGGGCACAATGTCGGCAAGACACTGCTAACGCGGCTCTTGCGGTACTGCCTGGGTGAACAGCACTTTGCACGGGAAGCCGTCCGTCCAGCTATTGCTAGAGTTCTTCCCAGTGCACACGTAGTCTGCGAAGTAATAATTGATGGGGAATGCTGGATTGTCGCTCGTCCGATTGGGGGTGACCGCTCTTCGGCTTCACAATGTCTTCGAGCGGATTCTTGGAAGGCAATTGTCCAGGAAGGAGCAGAGACTGAACGCTACGCGACATTTCTGGATGCAATTGAGCAGGCAACCGTGTCTCGGTTTGGCGACACTTCGTTGCCACATGTAAATCGACCGATTCGATGGTTGGATGTGCTCGCTTGGATGAGTCGCGACCAGTACTGCCGGTACCGCCATCCGCTGGAATGGAGGTCGACTTGGACCGAATCGGGGACTGCCGACCTGCACAACGAAGACGCAAGTGTGGTGATTCGCTTATTGATGGACTTACTCGACGACGAGGAGTCTCGTCTCATCCAGCAACATAAACAGCTACTAAAAGACAAGAATGACAAGGCGGCCGAGGTATCGCGGCTGGAACAGCACTTGTCGCAGACTCGCCGGTTTCTGAAAGAGCGTCTGCACGTCGATACAGACACGCTTGCCGATGACTTGTTTGGCGAGATTGCACGAGGCCAAGCTGAGGGCACGAAAACTGGCCTTCAAAGGCAATTGAAGAACCTCGATGATGATGCGGACTGGAACGACTTCTTGGATGAAGTTGAAGCGGCCAGACTGGCAGTTGCGAAGAAGGAGCAAGAGATTGCCACACGATTGGGAGACCGACAGGTTGCAGAGGGAGAATTGAAGCAGCACGAAACCGCATCGAGCGACGAATTGGCTGCATCTCTTGCTGATTTCGCAAATCCGTGCCCACTTCCGGCCACTGGGTGCCCGCTCAAGAATCCTGCGCAGCAACCGGGGACGATAGACCCATGGAGGAAGTCACGCATAGAACAAGCGACTCAGCATCTCCAATCACTTGACCAGGAGATTGCCAGTCTAAATGACCAGAAAACCGCCTTGATAGCTCAACGCGACGAACTCAACACACATTCTTCACAGCGGCAAGCCGAACGACGACGTCAGGAGCAACAACTGCGAAGCCAACTATCGGTTGTTGAAGCTCTCATTATAGAAGCAGAGGACTATGTCACCTCGCATCGAAAATTACAAACCGCGACAGGTGGTCTGGCTCGACTCGAACGGCAGTTAGAGCAGTCTCGTGAATCGCATCATTCGGCCCGCAATCAGGTTGCTCAACGACGCTCACTGCTTAATGTCCACTTCAATAGAGCGTTGCAGGCTCTTGTCGCGGTTAACGTAAAGGGAGACGTCTCACTCGATATGCGTGGACTACATCTGTCCTTTGGCGAAAACGAGTCGGCATTGGGAGAAGCACTTGCAACTTCCGAAACGGTTTTGAGTCTTGATATCGCCTGCCTAAGTGCGGCAATCGGCGGATTAGGCTTCTTGCCGCGATTCACAATTCACGACAGTCCGCGCGAAGCTGACTTGGAATCGCATATTTACGCCCGGCTTTTCGTGTACTTGAAGTCCCTGGAAGATGCATTCGGGACAAGTGAACCATCATTCCAGTATATCGTCACAACAACAACTCCCCCGCCGACCGAATTGGAACAACTGCCCTATTTGCGACTGGTTCTGGATGGTCGAGAGAACGATGGGCTGCTTCTTCGGAGGAGGTTTTAGGCTGTGTTGTCATTGAAGGAGACTTGAACGATGAAGGTGCGGTATATTCACGAGTCACCGCTATCTGGCGGCGGAAAACAAATGTCCAATGTCATGTGGGAGGGCAAGTGGCCGATAAAGCATGGCGAGCTGCCAAGCGACCATCCATGCCTTGTCCAATCCGAGTCCTTGGAAAGCTTTATGCAACGTGGTTATTGGGCAAGTACATTTCCAGAGGGTGACGGAATTACTGTTGATGCCAGATTAGGGCAATCGGCGGGAAAGGTTATTCGTGACATCGAGGAATGCTTTGGTTGGGAGGTGATTGGCTCTACCACAAGGAAAGCCCAATGAGCATGATTACCTGCGAGCAATGCAAGAGAGTCTGAGACGCCAGCAGGGCACCGACATGTCCGCACTGCCTTTCGATTTCGTGGCAGGCGGAGCCAGATATGATCCGCCCAAAGCACGACCTAGGGCAGTTCCCGTGGGCTCGGTCGAAATTCAGGTATGTGGTAACGCCAGACGTTGTTGCCAGGAAGAGTGATTTCTTTGACTACGCTGCCAAGCATGGGGCCTGGTACTTCAGCACCGACGACAATGCGTACTGCCATATCACACAAACGCCGCTGATTTTAATACCTGGGGCAGGAACCACTGCGGGGAACCCACAGCCCACCATTGCGATGGACCATTTGGTCATTGCTAAAGCAGATTCAGAGACGCACGCGTACGCAGACGATGGAACCCGACTTAGCAGCTTGATTGCAGTAGGGAAGCTTCAGCCACTTCTTGACTGCGAAGTAGCCGGATGCTTCAATCTCGCGGTTCCAGGACAGCTGAGATGCAAACAGCACGAATGAACAACCTTACAAGCGGCACAACTTTATCGCAATCACCTTGCGACAAGGACCTACTGAGGACGTTGAGCGATGAAAATCGAAACCATTCTTGATCAAATCGACTTGGGCTCCATGGCACTCCCAGAGTTCCAGCGAGGCTATGTGTGGAACCGCGACCAGGTCCGCGGGCTGATGTACTCGCTTTACCGCAAGCATCCCGTTGGGAGCCTGCTGGTATGGGTAACGAAAGCTGAGTCGGCGACTTCACGTGGGGACCAAGAGTTGACTCCGGGAACGGTAAAGTTGCTTCTTGACGGGCAGCAGCGAATTACGTCGCTATATGGGATTGTCCGCGGCCAGCCGCCTAAGTTTTTCGATGGCAACGTACAGGCGTTTACGGGACTCTATTTCAATCTGGAAGATGAGACCTTCGAGTTTTACTCTCCAACCAAGATGAAAGACGACCCTCGCTGGTTGAGTGTTACTGAGGTGATGTGTGATGGTGCGGGTAAAACGATGCAGAAATTGCTGCAAGTCCCCGAGTTTCAAGCAGATATCTCGACTTACCTTAACCGAGTCAACGCTATTGAGAACATCAAGGCGATTGACTTGCACATGGAAGAAGTCACCGGTGAAGACAAAACGGTGGACGTAGTGGTCGACATCTTCAACCGCGTGAATAGTGGTGGAACCAAACTCTCCAAGGGTGACCTGACTCTGGCAAAGATTTGTGCTGAATGGCCCGATGCTCGCGACGAGATGAAACAGCGGCTCACAAAGTGGCAAAAGGCAGGCTACCAATTCAAACTCGACTGGCTGCTGCGAAATATCAATGCCGTGGTGACCGGCGAGGCTCTGTTCACAGCAATGAGAAATGTGGACGCTAAAGAAGTCCGAGATGGGCTGGATACGACTGAAAAGGTAATCGACCGATTGCTCAACCTCATTGCTAGTAGATTGGGCTTGGACCATGACCGTGTGCTGGGGAGTCGTTATGCGATTCCGCTTATGAGTCGTTATCTAGTTCAACGAGGTGGCAAGCTTCCAAACCAGCAGGAGCGGGACCAATTGCTTTACTGGTACGTCCACACGATTCTTTGGGGAAGGTACTCTGGTTCAACAGAAAGCAAATTAAATACTGACCTGGAAGCGATAGAAGATGCAAGTACAAATGACTCCGCCGGAGCTTTGAAGCGGCTGATTGAGAATCTTCGGCAAGAGCGAGCTAATCTGGCTTTACACGAGAGTGACTTCAGTGGGTCTAGCAAGGGCAACCGGTTCTACCCGATGCTGTATATGATGACCCGTGTACTTCACGCTCGTGATTGGGGAACAGGTGACGAGTTGACTAATCACCTACTTGGTCACCTCTCTAGACTAGAAGTCCACCATATCTTCCCGAAAGCACTGCTGTATGCGCATGGATACAAGAAGCGGCAAGTTAACGCCATCGCAAACTTCACCTTCCTAACACAAGAGACCAATCTTGAAGTCTCTAAAAAAGACCCGGGGCTGTACATTCCAGCCTACGAAGAACGCACTCCCGGAGCTATTGCTACGCACTGGATCCCCATGGACCCTGAGCTGTGGAAAGTTGAGCACTACTTGGATTTCTTGAAAGAGCGAAGGAAACTTTTAGCGAAGGCGGCCAATGACTTTCTAGAACGGCTGTCCGCTGGCAGCATGCCTACTGTCATAGAACCAGAGGATGCTAACTTCGTCGAGCGTGCAGCCGCCTACGTTCCTGGCGGAATTGATGATGATGAGGAAGAAGAACGGCTTGTTCGCTTCAATGCTTGGGTTCAGAAACGCGGGTTGCCAATTGGTGAACTCGCGTACGAGCTTATCGATGAAGAGACTGGAAAGCCCATGGCAGTGCTAGACCTTGCCTGGCCTGATGGCTTGCAAGAAGGGCTTAGTCAGCCAGTCTGTCTGTTGATAGGCGAAGGAGAAGACGTAGAGGAGGCTGCGAGCCAGGGAGGCTATCGCTTCTTCTCGTCAGTTAATTCTTTCCGTAAGTACGTGAGAGAAGTAGTACTTGCCGAAGCTGAATTGGAGGAAGCTGACGCGTGAAGGATTCTTCGTTGACCTTCGATATAACACACAGAAAGTGACCCGGCCCGATTGGTCCGGCTTGGGCACTACTACCGAAAGACTAGCAACCGCTGATGCTCGAAGGAGCCATCTCGGCAAGCGACGAGAGAATTGGAGCTATCGGCGTCCGCATGGGCGGCCGGCCCCTGACGGAGTTCGCGTTTTTTGGGGACAGGGTATACCCTGCCTAAAAAGGTAGTTTCCTAGCGTTCCAAGTGGATCAGAGTGGGGGGGCAAGGTCACCCATAATCGCTGTAGTGGCGTCAATGAGGCTGCCGGGTGTAACTACGGTTTGGCCTGACCGACAGAAAGTTCACTGTTATGGGGTCTTCCGGCGAGGTGTGTGCATTAAAATGGGCCCGAAGGACCCTAGAAACCACAATTTGGTATAGGGTTCGGATGTGCAGTAAGCTTATGTGCATATGGTGGCGTTCCGATGGGCACCGAAGTGATTCGGTAGTGTATTCGTGCAGAGATGAATCAGTCCCGAGTGGACACCTGGGAAGTGGGACTGCAGCTGGCAAATGTGGGCGAGATGGACGCCAGAATGGGAGGCTTAAGGGGCTCGATGGCCGGGAGCCTCCCTGAGGCCCTGAGGGGGCTCAGGATCGCCGAGGTGGGGGACGGTTGTCCACTGTGGCGCAAGCAGAAAGACCCCGCCAGCGGGCGTGCTAGCGGGGTCTGAGGGGAAGTGAGGTTATCTGGGGACACTAGTCGGTGGCTATCTCTCCCACGAATGGGGCTGTCCAGCCAGAATACCCATTTCCGACGCCAACTCGTGAATGACGCCATCAAGGTAGATCGCTTGTCCGGTAGTGCACCGGCCCCAGAGTTTTAGGCCAAACAGTTCACCAGTGATCTCACCCCGCTCGGAGAGTTTTTCGGCGAGCCAGTTGGACACTATCCAGTGCTCGTAGGCTTCTCGCTGGGTGGGTTCGGCATCGACTGCTTCGCATAGCGTGCGAAAGTCTTCGGCAGAGGTTATTGGTGTGCATTGCTCTGCTTCCAAGTCGACTGGCTCTCCGATCTCA
Source organism: Aeoliella mucimassa (assembly GCF_007748035.1). Lineage (NCBI taxonomy): Bacteria > Pseudomonadati > Planctomycetota > Planctomycetia > Pirellulales > Lacipirellulaceae > Aeoliella > Aeoliella mucimassa. The sequence goes on along the minus strand of NZ_CP036278.1, from coordinate 3,554,386 downwards.
GCAAGCAGGCTATCACGATAGTCGGCCACGTTGTCAAACTCTGCTTGGGCCGTGCACGGCAGGCTAGCAAACTCGGAGTAGATGGCTTGAAGTCTTTCGACATACTCGGCGGGGATAGCGTAGGGCTCGCCCTGGCTGTCCCAAGCGACCATTGCACCTGTTTCAAGCCAAGCCGATTCGTAATCATCAGTCGAGCACAATGGTAGAACGTCAGTCTCCCAACTGTATTCTGAGCCGTTGAGGCTCTCCGGATGGCTTACAAAGTGATGCACCAGGCATGATGCACAGTAGCAAACTTCCCGTTCCACCAATCGGCGGCATATTCGCTGGTTGACACAATTTGTGATATCGTGGGTCATAGCTTTCGGTTCCTGTGAGGGTTTGCGGAAGTTAGCCCCGGCTCGTGTTGGCGCACGAGCCAGGGGCGTCTAATTGAGAAGACTACTTGCCACGTGATAAGGGCATGATTACCCCTACCGCTTTAGGGCGGTCGATCGTCTCGGCTTTGATGACGATGGGCGATTCACCATCGATCGGTACAAAGAACTCCACGCCACGGCTGTCATCCGTAGTGGCTATTTTCGCAAGTGCGGCACAAACTTCGACCACGTATCGGGGGTCAAGCGTAATCGCTACATATGCTTCCCGGCTGGTGGTGATTTTCGCATTGCCTCTGAGCTTCTGCGCCGGGGCTGTGAGGGACGAGTCGAAGTCTCGCGAGGGAATCACGTCTCGCCAGGCGGGGAATCGCCCTTCCAGAGTCTCGACCGTTATGCTCGATTGCCCGGCTTTGCTGAAAGTCGTCGCGGTGAGGGTGCCATTCGTCGAGGGTTCATCGATAGCTACGCGGCCGAGACTTGGATTGCGTTTGCTGACGGGACCAGCTGCCTTGTCGATGGCCTTGCACGCGTCCGCTGAAATGGTCGCGGCATAGCAATCGACGCGATTGCTCTCAGGCTTGTCGACATCGTCCCATTCAACAGCGACTAGCTTTCGACCGTCGGTCACAACGGCGTGAGCGGTATCGCCAACCCGCTCTAATCTGATCCCCGAAAGGGCATAGCGGGTGCTTTCATGGTCGCAAAGTGGGGTCAAGGTCGACAAGGTTTTCGCAGGGATAATCATCTTAGTTTGTCGTCATGTGTAGTAGTTGGGGGGAAGGCTCCCTGAACGCTGGGTAGCCCGGGTAGCAAGCCTTAACGCTCGCGGTTTTCCAGGTAGGCAAGTAGTGCGATTAGCACGATACAGGCCAGGGTAATTTCGAGTCGCATAGCGATACCTCTGGGAAGAGAACGAATACTCAGCAGCCACTCTGCCGAGGTGCAAGGCCATCCTACGCACCTTGCAAAAGTGGCAAGCGGAAAAGATATCCAACCCACACCAGAGGTCGGAAAGCCGTTGCAGCGTGAAGCGTCAGAGGTCTTAGGTGCCAGGGGAGGGATGCTGGCTAAAGGTATGCTCAGAGTCGAGCTAAGGGAGAAGGTCTAGAAGAGAAATCTCGGCGTGCTTTTCGCACGCGTAAGGTTCGCCTGATTTTTTTTGATGTTGCGACCACAGATAGGTCACTTCAGTAGGTCGGCCCATCACGGGTTCGCGGGTTCTAAGGTCCTATTATAAATAATAGGACCCTTGACCCGTGACCCGTGACCTTATGGGCAAAAAGTTTCACTGGACTACACCGGACTACACCGGTCTGGACCCATGAATGCGATGGTGGAAATCGCTTCGTAACTTCTTCCATTGGCATGAACCGATTCACGGCTACGCCTTGATGCAGTCGACTGTTCGAGAGTTTACGGACTCTAGTTGATTCGAGGCTAATTGGAAACTTTCTCGCGGTCTCCCCTTAACATCGATAAGAGTCACCTCAATTATGCCAGCAGTCTTCAACTTGGTTAATGCATCTGTTGTCCGACTGCCATTGAGTCTCGATGTGTTTTTGAGAAAATTCTGCGTTGGGACAACTCCTTTAGTTAGTTCGGGATCCCCCAGGATGTTTATTAGTGTCCGCATGTCGGGTGTAAGGCCGTCCGCGTCGCACACGTCGTCAAACACCGAATCGTTCTCGTCGACTACCGAAACTTGCCAGTCGCCGCCCGAACGCCGTTCGTCGGTAATCCAGCCCTCGTTAATGCTCACTCGATAGGTACCACTATGCCCCGCCGAACCCCCGACCCCCATCAGCAGCTCGTGCTGACCATCATTACGATAAACACCCGGCCGATTGAGGATCACCCATTGTCGGGCCCATTCCACATAGCCCGCGCCACTAAGATTCGACAAGTGAACGGAAGCCGACTTCGACCGCCCCGCCCCCTTCGTAAAATGATGGCAAAGAGCCATCGTGCAGCCCCGGTAATAACCAAGGGCGTTATAAGTGGCCAGTGCCGCGCCCGTACGGTTCAAGTCTTTCGCAGCATCGCCCGCTAAGCCCGCCCCGACCGATAGATAGGTCGGGTCAAGCAAGCAATAGATGGCCCCGTATTTAGCTATTAGCTCGGCGAGGGCGGCCATTTGCTCCGGGCGATCACCCCGAGGCACCTTGGGGGCGATGATAAAATCGCTGCTATAGTCGAGACCATAGGCGTTGCAGATGGAGCGAGAGTTTTCTTGCAGCCGCGAACGACCCGATTCGCCCGAGCAGAAAATCACCGGGCCCGTCTTGAGCACCTCGAACTCGTTGAGGAAGGGGGTCCCCGTCGCGATAGCAATGCAAAGGTCGAGCGAGATATTTGTCTTTAGCGTCTTCGAGGGCCCGCCGATGATATGGCAATCGCCCGCGCACAATACCCCGTCGACAATCCAGGTAACGGGCCAGCTCTGTTCCATGAACTCGGTTTGCGGGAGAGCTTCAAGCGACCACTTGGCCGCCGGCTTCGCTGGCGTGGCGGTCCCTTCCTCATCCTCTAGCGGGGGCAGGTCGTCGAACGCCTCGGCGGCTGTGCAAACCGGTTGCATCGTTTTGGCCCCCTCCCATTTCCGCTCTAGCTCCGATTGCTCCCAGGGGCCGAGGCATTTGTTGTCGTTGTACCAGTCGATCAGCTCCCACGATTGTTCGGCGTTCAGTCCCATACGGCGAATCTCGCACAGGGCGTGCATGGTGTCGTAGCTCCCGTGCTGGCCGTCGATGGCGTCGGGGAGCTCGGCCAGCTTGTTGCGATAAGCCTCTAGCAGATACTCCGACACGTCCTCGACTTCGAGCTCAGCCGTCGACCCCTTGTCGTTGTTCGCCCCGCTCGATAGCAAGCCATACCACTTGTCTACCGCCGCTTGCGCCGGCACGCACCCGACGAACTCGGGGTCGACCAGCGTGCCAGTGACGGCGAAGTAACGACCTTGGTCGTACATTTCGACGACCCCGTCCGCGTAAGCTTTGCGGCAACCGCGATCGCCGGGGAGTTTCGCCTCGCAGAATATCTTCACCCCGGTACCGCTCGGCGATATTTCGGCATAGCTGCCGAACTCTTTGATAATGTCCGCGGCCCAGAGGGAGACCTCGCCCGTTGCCGGGTCGACGCAGTTATCGAGGTCAACCCCGCAAAACGGGTCGTCGGCCGTGAACACGGACCCCAAACCGCTAAAGCTCGCCCCGTGTTGCTTGTAGTAGGCAATTGCGTCGGAATAGGTCGACCAGTCGGCCGGGTTGGTGGTGCTCGCTTTGCCGCCACCGACGCAATAGGGGATTTTACGGCCCGACTCGTCACGCCACAAAATCCAGTGGGGCGTCTCTTTCAAGTCGGTGGGGAGGTTGTCTAGTACGTCGTCCCGGAAGTCATTTCCTATAGAGTTCAGGGAAGACGCGTTTGGCGTCTTTTCGATGGAAGGTCCAATTGATTTTGATTTTCTTCCGATTGCGGTCGCGTGAACAGTGGGAGAGTTCGCTTTGAACCTTGTCGAGCGAAGCCAACCGACGTCCCAGGCATTGTCGCTGTATGGCCGAGATTTCGATCTCGGCCATGTTGAGCCAACTGGCATGCTTGGGGGTAAAATGCCACACAATCCGCTCCAGCATTGGCCGAGCCGCCTCCTCGCCAAAGGTTTCGATCAACGACTTCTCGTTGTGCGTGTTGAGGTTGTCCATCACCAGATGAACCCGCTCTGCGTCGGGATAGCGCTTCAAGAGGTCGCGGACGAACCGGGCGAAGTCGGCTCGCTTGCGGTGACGCTTGGCCTGAACGAATCGCTTGCCCGCCTTCGGCTCGACCGCCACGAACACGCTGCAGGTTCCGCAGCGGCGGTACTCGTAGTCCTGCTTCGCGATCTTGCCGGGTGCCGCGGGCTCGGGCGGCCGCGCGTCGTCGACCCTCTGATAGGGCTGCTCGTCGAGGCAGACGACCGGCTCGTTCGGGTCGAGCGGCTTCTCGTACTGCTCGAGGACGTCCTCCATCCGCTCACAGAACTCGTCGTTCAGCTTGGGCACGCACCAAGTTTTTTTCGCCACGGCTTCAGGTCGTGTTCCTTGAGCCACAGCGAGACCTCCGTCACGCTGAGCGAATCGACGAAGCCTTCCTTCACCGCGTGCTCGCACAACAATTCCAGCGTCCAGCGAGCCCGTCCCTCGGGCGGCTCGCTGCACGCCAGGGCGATTACCTGTTGCTGCTGCCGCTTGGTGAACTCTGGGGGGCGGCCCGAGCGAGGCGCATCGTACACCGCCCGCTGGACGCCCTCTTCGCAGAACCGCTTTCGGACGGCTCGGACGTTGCGCGTCGTGCAGCCCACATGCTCGGCGATCTCTTCGTCGGTGCATCCCGAGTCCGATTTCAATAATATCTGGCAGCGACGCACCACTTGCGCCGCGCGGGCGCCTGAGCGTGCTAGCTGCTCCAAACCTCCACGGGCCTGGTGGTCCAGGCAAACAATGTGCTTTTTCATTCCGCAGCATATAGCAGCGGAATGGATTTCAGGAAAGACGTACTAGGTTGTTTGTTGGCGATGTAGTCATCGATGTGCTCAGTGTGCTAGGAGGTGAGGTGGATAGGAGCAATTTGGAGTGGCTGGAGAATTGCGTTGGTAGGGGGCGGTTCCCTGCTACGCTCCAACGGTATTTCCTGTCTTCACAAGTTTCCCGTCCGGTCCCACTAGTGGGCACTTAGCCAAGACGTGATCGATGATGTCTTGGCCGTAAATGAAGTTCTTGCGACCGACTCGACGAACCGGAAGTCCCTGACGCCGCATGTTTCGAATGGCAGTCGTATTGAGGTCGAAGTAGCACCTAAGCGTGTTTTGGTCGTAGAGAGCTTTTGGCTGAACAACGGTGGAAGTGGGATAAGGGTACTGGGGTGAAGAAGCACGCACAGAAACTGTCCTTTGTCAGTAGTTTAGAAACGCCGCTCACGTCGTCGCGACATTAAATAATATACTGTACAAGCAGTCACTGTTCCGGCAGCATTATCTTGCAGCCGTGTTGCGAGTTGTGTGTTTCTGCAGTTGTTTTGGGGACACTCCATGTTCTTTCTTGCACCACCGCCGTAATCGAGTCTCGAAAGCTGGTCGTGATAGACCCTGCATTTCATTCTTCCATTGTGGATCTTGTTTTAGTTCGAGATACAGCGTTTTCATGCAAGGATGGGGAGGGGGAGCTATATAAAGGGAAATCGCATGCCCTAGCAGATCTTGCTGCCTTTGCTTGCGAGAGTTCGTGTGTTCTGTCGTTATCGAAGGTACCGCAAGATGCAAGTTTTTCCGCGCGTTTTTACTTGGCAAAATGTCGAAATTATACAAATTGGTCTTCGAGCGGACCTCTCCAGGTCGGCTGATATCGGATACCTGCTGGAGCTCTTCAGATGAGTCGTCGTCGAAACGAAAGACACAAATGGCAAGTGTTATCTGTGGTGATGAGTGTGTTGGATGCAGGCTAGTACGTGCTTGCTGTGGAGGATGTCTCAGGATACTGAAGAACTCACATCCCTCGGCATGTGCCTGATCATCAGCCAAAGTGTCGCATCCTAGTAATCTATAAACCGCCACAGGATCACTCAGCAATTTTATGAAATCCATTATTTGTTGATTCGGTGGCTGTTTATGGTGATCTTCAGACGGTTCAACATCTCCAGTATTGCAGGCATCGGGAATGCTCATTGGTATTCTTTTATTCCACGGTATAGAGTAGGGAGTTGACCATGAGATACAATATGTGGTGGTATCGGGGCGTTCGAAAGGCAATCTATAGGAGAATGCATGTGCTAGCTTCCTGAATTTTCCAGAAGTCTGCTCAGAGCTAGCAGGGGATTAGCTCGGAGGAATTGTAGAGTTAGGGGCCGAGAGCCAAGCAGTTCTCACAAACCTCTGTGAGTTAACGGTGCCTTCCATGCGCTGCTGGATTGGAGGTTCAAATCGATTGTTCCCACGGGTGTCTCATGTGCAACGTGAGCTATAGAAAGTTGAGATAGCAGTCTGTGCCACCTAGTTGTTCGAGATCAAAACCGAGAAAAAGTGGAGCTTGAAGTTGCCAGTGCAACTTGCTGATCGCTGGCGATTATGTTTGGTTTCGATCGTTTGTCGGCGGATGGCACCGCAGCGGTCGCCAATACCGACGCGCTGGAGCTCGACGGCCAACTTACTAAGGTCGATGCAACTGCTGCAAGCATCGAACGGCCGCAAGGGGTGACGACAGGGGCGTACGCCCCCGGGGGCGAAGCCGACGGGGGCCGGGCTGTGAGGTGGTCGTCATTCCCGCGATCGCTTTCGCCTCCTGCAGTCGGTGGCAAAGATTGTGGTAGTGGTTGTCACCCAGGAGCAACAAGTTCTAGTATGTGCACGCTGATCGCCTGGAATGTGCTTTTCTGCACACTCGCCTGTATTGCTTGTCTAGCTGGAAAGTCTGCGGCAATCCGAGCTTCCTGGCATCCTGGCCAGTGATGAGAGCAACATATGGCTGAGACTCCCAGGTAGCTCGCGAATATGTGGGAACGGTGATGTGTTGCCTTGATCTCACTCTCTCACAGCGGGCAACTCGCCTGCAAAAATGAAGAATCGATGAATTAGCCTTTTCTTTTTAGTTCTTCCGTACGAACTGTCTCTGTGATGGCAATTGAAGGTGCGAGTGGGATGTTCATCATTGGTTTAGGCTACTGCTGGTTGGTCTGAGTTACCTGGCGGAATTTAGGGCCACCTCGCATACCTACACGGTTAGGAGAAGGCACAGTGTTAAGAGTCTGTTTGATATTGATTCTGAGTGTGTTTGCTGGTGCGGCTCGTGCGCAAACTGTATTCAATTTTGACGACGGCACACTACAGGGGTGGACAAATAACCTCCCGGACGGAGCTTCTGGCGAAGATTTCGCAACTTGGAACTCTGCTCTCGATACCAATGGTGGTCGCACAGTTGCATACTCAGGCAATTATCTTGTCCTTGAAGGCGATTATGGGAATCGTGATGCCAGCGATATTAATGTGAAAGTACTGAGTTCTCCAATAATCGACCTTCAAAACTCTTTTGGAGTTTCTGTCTGGACGCTAGGCGGCACGGGAGCGGTGGATACCCCTACTTGGAGCAATTATGATTCGCTACCGACTGTAGCGGGCGAAGACTTCATGGGAATTGCCTTGCGTCGCGTAAGTGATGGCGAGTATTTGCTTTTTGACAATAGATCAGCTTCAGGGCAATCCGATCGATCGGTGAACTGGCTCGAGCTTGGATGGGACGCCAGCACCGTTCGGGATGCCACAGCCAGCGATAGTCCCAACGAGACGTACCAGATTGATTTAATCGATACTTATTCAGGAGGGTGGGGCTGGATTGCCATGGATGAAGCAACCATCACCGAGCTTGCCGGTCCCACGTTGCAGATTAGTCGCCTTGACGGGACAGTTCGGCTGGTCAATGGCACCGAGCCCACACAGATGCTGGCCTACGACTTGTATTCGCCAGCCGGTGCTTTCAACACTTCAGGCTGGACTCCAATTGCTGGCAATTATGACGCACAGCCTGCGGGGAATGGATCGGTAGACGTTGACAACACTTGGACAATTACCTCTGGCACCCCGATCAACCTGGCAGAGGCGGAATTCGACCCGAATGGTGGCGTAGGAGCGCCTTTGGCTGCTGGTCAGCCTGTCGTTCTTGGCGCAGCGTGGACTCCCTCGCCATACGAAGATGTCGAAGCCGACATTCTGTTGGCAGACGGAACCATTTTGCCAGTCATTGTGGAGTATATCGATGGCGTCGCGCTAGAGTTTGGAGACCTGACTGGCGATGGCAATATAAGCAGCGCTGATTGGTCCGCTTTTAAGCAGCAGCAGTTCTCCAGCCTCGACGGACTCAGTCTGGTGCAGGCCTATCAGGCAGCAGACTTAAATTTTAATGGAGTGCATGATTTGGGAGACTTCGCCCAGTTCCGTCAGATTTACGATCAAGCAAACGGTGCTGGTGCATTTGAAGCTTTGGCAGCCTCGAGTAAGTCGGTCCCGGAGCCTGCAGCCTGGCTGCTCGTCTGTTGCGGTTGTGCTGTTTCGGCGGCGTTTTCTCGGAAGGCTCGGCGATTATTTTACTGCTTGACGTTGGTATTTGTTTGCCGGGCGGGCCGTTCCTATGCAGATGATGTGCGCTTTGGCTTTGACGATGGCAGTCTGCAGGGGTGGACGATGACGATGTCATCGAGTACTGGTTCCGGGGCTGCTAATTTCGCTGCCTGGGATACCAGTGCCGACACCAACGGTGGACGTACTGTGGCAGCCTCGCCCTACCATATGGTGGTATCTGTTACGGACGGTGGGAGCTTTCTCGACGCCCGCGACAACGCTCACGACACGTTGGTAGTAACATCGCCTCAGTTTGGAATCAGCGGCAGTTCATCGATCTCGCTGCAGTTACTGGGGGGCGTCGGTGGTGATGATGGCATACCGGCCAATCTTGGCAGCCTCCAGTCAAGTGCCACTGAATCGGGCTTCATGGGTGTTGCTCTGCGACGGACGAGTGATAACGCCTACCTGCTCACCGGCAGTCGAGTTTCAAATGGCCAAAGCAACAATAGCGGCTGGCAGGGAGTGAACTGGGATGCGGCTGCGATAGCAGCAGCTACCAGTGGAGACTCACCTAACGAGACCTATGTTATTGACCTGGTGGATACTTTCGTTGGTGGCTGGGGCTGGATCACTATGGATTCGGTGGAGGTGAATAACTCTAACTTCGTGCTCGACGATACAAAGGTGTTTGGCATTAATGTCGACACCACGACGGGAAGCATCACATTGTTTAACAACTCATCGGCTGCTGTAGCTATTACGGGCTATGAAATCCTCAGCTCAGCGGAGAGTCTCGATGCCGATGCGTGGTTTAGCTTCGCCGACAATCCTGCGCTTCCGACTGGGGGTGGCGATGGCAACGGATGGGAAGAGAACCCAACAAGCGGAGCGGGGCAATTGACTGAGTGGTACTTGGGCGATGGCACTGGCGCTGGGGCCGAGTATGTGCTCGCGGCAGGCCAGTCCATTGGCATTGGCAATGCGTACGATACGACGGTTGACGTCCATGACTTGCAGTTTTCCTTTAGCACTGCCGACGGTTTGGTATTCGCGGCTAGCGTTTTCTACGACGGAGTGCTGCCCGAACAACCGAAGCTCTTGGGTGATTACAACGGGGATGGCATAGTTAACCTGGCCGACTACACCGTGTGGCGAGACAACCTTGGATCCACCACAGTCCTGGCAGCCGATGGAAATGGAAACGACGTCATCGACGCCGGTGACTATACTGTGTGGAAAGGCAACTTTGGTAAGTTGAATAACAGTCCTGTGCAGGGTAGTGTGGCAAATCAGGCTGTTCCCGAGCCCGCTGCCTGGGGCATTCTACTTGTAGCTGGGGCAGCGGTTCTCGTCATTAACCGCAAACGGGGCATTAAGGCTCCCCGGCTAGCAGTGTTGATCCTTGTTGGATTGCTGGTTGCAGCACGGGCCGTTTCGGCGAGTGAGCTCGATCGGCACTACAAATTTGGAGACGATGGCCAGGAGAAAGCTAGCGTTAACATCACAGCGGGTAGTGGCATTGGCAACGTCACTTCCGGATCGACTCTGGATTCTATAGGCCCTAGCGGCGCCTACCTCGATCTTAAGGTGCAAGGTAATCCGAGCTACATCGACGTCTCCGTGACATCTTCAGGTCTATCGCAGGTACGCCCCGCTGCTACAAGTGACAGCCTCGGCATTCGCTTTGATGGTACTGGCGACTTTCTTTATACCAGTTCGCTGAATGCTCCATCGAATTCACTGAGCGATTCTTCAATGGGAGGTCCTCTCGACTACTCTGGTATCACGAACCGAGGCATGCAGCTATGGATCTATCCCGATTCGTCCAATACAAATTCTTGGCAAGACGTTGTACTTGACAGCAACCAGCATGGCATCCGCATCAGTGATGAGGGCACCTGGGTTATGCGTTACAATGGTACGGATGTCGACTCTGGCGTAAGCGTTGATTTCGACAACTGGAGCCACGTGATGGTAGTCCGGCCCTACGGTTCCAGCGGCAGCGACTCCGGCAGCCGAATGTATGTGAACGGGGTGGCCGTAGCAGCCCGGCCTGGCGGATATGATAGTGACGACCCCACTGTGTTGACAGTTGGAGCCAGCACCGCGGACGGTTTCGATACCGTCATCGGCCAGGAGAATCAGTTCGTTGGGGTACTGGACGATCTGCAGATGTTCGTTTTAGGCGAGTCGATAAACTCCCAACGGGACTACGGCCAGTTCGACTTACTCTCCGACAACGCATTTGCAGTCGAACTTTCAATTTCAGGGCTGACCGGAATTGCAGGCGACGTCAACCAAGACTCCGTCGTCGATCAGCAAGATGTGGCTGCACTTGTTGCCGGATATCGCAGTGTAAACGTGGTGGATGGTATTGTGGTTGGTGATATCACCACTCTCACTCACGGAGATCTGAATCTCGATGGCCGCGTTTACTTGGATGACGTGTTCATTCTTCATCAGGCTCTACTAGATTCGGGTGCCGCAGGTTTCGACTTCGGTTTGCTGGGCGATAGTACCTCAGTTCCTGAACCGACTGGTATTGCAATTCTGACGCTGCTGGCTGGTTCGATCTGTCTGAGTCGCAGCGTAAAAGGGCGTCGAAACTCGCTATCTCAGTACTGTGAGAGCCATGACATTTAATTACTCCACAATAGTTATCAAGTTGTTGGTGGTTTCCTCGCTACTTGGCTCCGTTGGGTGCAGTGAGCGCCCGACTGGGAGTTCAAAGCCCACCTGGAGGCCTCATGAAATGGCAACCGAGATATTCGAGCGGCTGGATCGGGATGGTGACGAAGTATTGTCCGAAGCCGATCTAAAAGCGTCGCCCAGCGTCGCCGTAGTTGTACCTTTGGCGGATTCTAACGGCGACGGACAACTTGATAGGGAAGAACTCTCTGCAAGATTTGAACAATACCTAACAAGCAATCTAGGTTTGGCACAAGTCAGACTCAAATTTACTTGTAATGGGCGCCCGCTGCCGCGAGTCAAGGTGACATTAACCCCCGGTGTCGCCTTGGAGCACACCCTCACAGCGGCGACCGCAATCACCAACGATGAGGGGGTCTGCTACCCAAAAATAAGTGGATCGGACATCCCCTGTGTACTGGTAGGTCAATATACCGTCTCGGTGCTGTCGGATGAGATTGATTTACCTGCCAAATATAACCAGTCCACACAGCTTGGTCTGGAAGTATTTCCCGACTCCGAAAGAGCAGAAGACAGCTGCACCTACGAGTTTAGCCTCTCCACACGATAACCCCCGCCTACAAGGAATCCCGATTGCAAATGGTGAATACACAAGCTATGTCCCTTAAAAAAGCATTTACGCTGGTTGAGCTGTTGGTCGTAATTGCAATTATTGGTATTCTGGTTGCCCTGCTTCTGCCAGCAGTTCAGGCGGCACGCGAAGCGGCCCGCCGATCGCAGTGCCAGAACAACCTTAAGCAAATAGGCTTGGGCGTGCTCAATCACGAATCTGCCCATCGTCACCTGCCCACTTCTGGGTGGGGGTGGCGCTGGCACGGTGACCCGAATTCTGGCTACGGTGAGAAGCAACCGGGGGGCTGGGGATTCACCATACTTCCTTATATTGAACAGACGGCGCTGCATGACCTTGGAATGTCGTTGTCGGGGAATGCCAAAGACCTGGCGCTCAAGGAAATGGTCGAAACGCCGATCACAATCTACAACTGTCCCTCTCGCCGCACCTACCGCCAATACCCCGTCGACCGAAACAGCTATCTCGCCTACAACATTCGCTCCTGCACTGAAGGCGATTGCATGGTGTCACGAACCGACTATCGTGCCAATGCTGGTTCCATCAACGCCTACACCTACACCGAAGGTCCCAGTTCCGAGTCGGGCATCGACACTCATACCAAGAACTTCAACTACAAGTTCAACGGTGTAAGCTATTACCGTAGCGAAGTCCGACTCGCCCAGATCACCGATGGAACGAGTAAGACCATCTTTGTCGGTGAGAAGTACATCGACGCCGATCACTATGACACGGGGGCGGTCAGAAACGACGATCAAACACCATTCGTTGGATACGACCGCGACATTTGCGGTTTCACAGCCGATGGTTCGGATATAGAGTCGTTGTTGCCCCAGCGAGACCGTGCCGGCCTAACGCTCGAGTGGCACTTTGGCAGTGCTCACTCTGCAGCCTTCTATGTTGTTAACTGCGATGGTTCTGTCCAAGCCCTCGAATACGAAATAGACGGTGATGTATTTCGAAAGCTAGGCGGACGCAACGACGACGGCGATGAACTCTACAAACCCCCTACACCACGGTAGGTGGTCAATCTGTGTTAGACGATGTACTCTTTTTTCTTCAGAGAGGTGACCTAATGATAGTTCGGATGTTCCTAGGAGTACTCATCGCGGTCACGTCGATTTCCGTCGACGCCGCGACAATCAGCTTTAACTTCGACGATGGTACCCTGCAGGGGTGGACTAACAATGTACCTGTGGGAACTTTGGGCGAAGACTATGTGGCTTGGGATACGGTGGCGGACACTAACAGTGGCCGTACTGTCGCTTATTCGAGCGACTACATGCTCTTGGAAGCTGAATATGGAACTCGCGATGCTGGCGATACGGCTATCAAAGTGGTGAGTTCTCCAGTGATCGACACCGATATGCCATTTAGCGTCTCTGCGTGGACTCTTGGCGGTACTGGGGCAATCGAAACCCCAAGCTGGACGGATAACTCGTCGCTTCCCACTGCCGCCTCAGGCAGCGATTTTATGGGAATCGCGCTCCGCCGAGTAAGCGATGGACATTACTTGCTTTTTGATCGTCGCTCTGGATCTGGGCAGTCCAATCACTCGTTAAACTGGCTCGAACTGGGATGGGATGAGAGTGTCGTAGCTTCAGCCATTGCTTTAGACAGCCCCGACGAGACCTACCAGATCGACCTGATAGACGCGTATTCTGGCGGCTGGGGGTGGATAGGAGTGGACGAGGTGACCATCAATGTAGTGCCCGAGCCCTCCTCGATAGCGTTAGTTGTCTTGATGATCGGTCTGGGGCTTATTGCGTGTCGCCCGCTCGCCCGCAATCGCTATAAACAACATTCAAATGCTAGCACTGACTGAGTCGCCGGGCAGCGAGATGAGGCAATCACCCCCATAGGAAACTACGGGGGTGATTACATATACCGAGGTAGTAAGTTCATCAACAAGTTGAGTCACATCAGAATCGGACATTTACTGTGAAAAGCTTCCCGTCGAAGGTGAAACTTAGTACTACTGGGCACAGAAGTTGATTCTGCTTTCATCTTGAATAGGAGCGCACTAGCATTGTTTGCACGTAATTCAGAAGAGACAACAGCTTCGAGGGATTTAAACTTCGTGAAGCATTGGGTCAACATCTATCCACGGCTGCGGACCTATGTGATTGCCCTGCTGCAGGATGTAAACGATGCCGAAGACATTCTTCAGGAAGTCAGTTTGGAGGCCATCAAGAGTTACTCAAGCTTCGACCCAAGCCGTTGCTTCCAGAAATGGTTGTTTGGAATCGCTCGCAACCGAGTACGCCGCTACTATCGCAGCAAAAAACAGAATAGCAATTTGATTTTCGATACCGACACGATGTTATTGCTCGAGGCCGGAGTGGAACACAGCCAAGATCAGTTGGAAGCTCAGCGACAAGCTTTACGGACCTGCATCAGGCGACTCTCGCAACATTCGCGCTATCTTCTCAGCCTTCGCTATACTCAAAACAGATCAGCCGAATCGATTGCCGCCGATTATTCTTGTAATGCTAACACGGTCTATCAGCGACTTACTCGTATACGAGCTAAACTACGGGCATGCGCTCACCGTTACTTTGAACAGCAGGGGGCATGACGCCATGTGTTCTCCAGAAGAACTGTTTTCGGCTCGCCTCGATGGTCGCCAACTCTCCGACGAGGAAGCAATCGAAGTGCGGAAATGGATCGCGGCTGACGTTCGCAATGCAGCCCGAGCTGTCGAGCTATCCAATCTTCATAGCCTCCTGGACGAGTCGTTAAGCATACTCTCAATTGGCATGTCCGATGTGCTTCCCGAGCAGGAGGCTAAGCAACTGCTTGACAAGGCACTCCAAGGGATGGAGTTGGTCAAGTCAAGGCAGGCCAAGGCTAGCCCTGTCGGACTGACTTCCTATACTATCACCTGGATCTCATTGGCGGTGGCTGCGTCACTACTGTTGGTCGTTGGATCCCTTCTCTATTACAGCGACGATCCGCAACTCGCCAGCAATGATACAGCAACAACCCCGCTTGCCCCCCCCGCTCCTATCGAAGCTCGCACTTATTCGCCGTCCGAAGGAACGGCCATAATTGAAAATCAACAGGTAGATGATCCTGATGTTTCGCCCATTGCCTTGATTGATACCCGTATCGGCGATATCTGGGATTCATCTCCACCAATCCAAGGAACAGGGGTTCTTTCCGGGACGGTTTATCAATTGCAGAAAGGTTTGGTGCGAGTGCGAATGCCTTCCGGCACCACTGTCGTCTGTGAAGCTCCATGCGTTTTTTCCTTTGCCGACACAGAACACTTGAATTTAATGAACGGTAGAGTTGCTATTGAGACAAGTCAGGCACACGATATCACCGTGCATACTCCGGAGGAGACAATTAGAGATATTGGCACAGAGTTTGGTGTTGGACTCGGACCTGATCGCCGCCTCGTGGTCGCCGTATATAATGGTGAGGTGGTCGTCGGCGATGAGGGGGAAAAACAGGTCAGACTGCCCAGGGGAATGGTTGGTGACTTTGCCACCGGCACGGTTAAATCACATACCGCTAGTCGAACTATATCGGACGACCGCCAATTCGTTCGCGACAGTGAAATCGAACTGATCGAAGAAGCGCGTCACGGTTCTCAAGAAGCTGCTCAACTGCTTGAGTGGTACCGACGGCGGCGAATTGGCGGTCTGGTTGCCCATGCCACGTTTAGTAATCCTGTCCGGGGACATCTCACGAGCGTAGGAATGCATCCACCTCGTGCCGATGGCGATGTCAGGATGAACTACAAGCGAAATGTCGAGGGAGTTTACATAGGATCAGGGGGGGCGGTTTTTCTGGATGTGATGATCGCTAAAGGGGGACGTGCTGCTTCAACTGGATTGCTAAATCCTAGCGAACTTGTTGGTGCTGACGCGACTGAAATGTGGCTCACTTGGAAAACTCAGTCACTGAGCCCTATGACTGGGCGGTTCGCCGGCCTTTCGTTGATGTATGGTGATGTGGACCGCAATGAGGAGTCGGTGATTTTTGGTGCCACCGATGATTCTGATAAGTTTGTGATTGCTACCTATATCGGTTCGAAAAGGGAGCGTCACCTGTTTTCTAAGAGCACCCAGAGTCAATCTTTCCAGTCGGGCACCATTGACCAGGGCGTGCATACTTGGGTTGTTTGCATCTCGTTTCAAGAAGGCAATGACCGCATTCGCACTTGGCTCGATTGTCCATTGGACCGGGTTGATGTGACGCCTCCGAGTATGGATGTCACCGCCAATGATGTTCAATTCGACCGTATCCGATTGGCCAATGCAAAGGACGCCCCCGCATGGTTCTATGCGGACGTGGTCTTGGCACGCTCACTTGATTCAATCAAAGAGTGCTTGATTCCTCCAGAACCTCCTGCTCCAGCTATCTCGCACTGAGTTCGGGGTAGTCTACCAGGCCTCAAAGGTGATCACTTATCGAAACTCCAACCCCAAACAACGATCTGAATCGATGCTGAAACAAGTTGTCCTTGACGGTCGGGTGCTTATGGTTGTGCCCCAAGTCTCTCGTATTGTTCTCCTGCTAACCACCTTCGGCCTTGCAGGGTGTCTACCCACTGCATCAGGAGTGGAGATTGATACTCTGGAGATCTTTGATCGAGTCGGCGATGGTTATGTGATGGTGGCTGCTCACCGCGGCGGTTACATCGCTAACGGCTCTGTGATGTATCCTGAAAATTCGTTGGCTGCCATTCAAAACTCAATCCGGCTTGGCGTCGACATTGTAGAAATCGACATCCGCATGACCGCAGATGGCGGACTTGTAGCCATGCATGATACCAGTGTTAACCGCACGACTACGGGAAGTGGCAATGTCTCGTCGTTAACGTTGGAACAGGTATTCAATCTGCGTTTATTAGGTCCAGATGGCGAGGCTAGCAATGAGCTAGTGCCTACCTTGGAGCAAGTGATGCGGGCAGCGAATGGGCACGTGATGGTTAATCTAGACAAGGTGGACATCACGAATGCGGAGCTAATGGCGCGCGTGATGAACGTGCTTCGCGACACCGGCACAGTGGACCATGCTATTTTTAAAGGGGGAGCGACGCCTGAGCAAGTCGCGGCAGTTCGACAGCAATATCCGGACGACACCATCATCTATATGCCGATCGTCAGCAACCGGAATGAGGCCTCACTGCTATCCACCTTAAACAGTCATACTCCGCCCGCTGTGGAGATTATCTTTAGCAACGATGAAACATCGATGCTCAGCAAAACTATACTAAGCACTGCCGAGCAACTCGATACGCACCTCTGGATTAACTCACTTTGGGCAAGCTTGGATGGGGGACACCACGACGCCATCGCAATTGATGGAGATGCCGATGGATCATGGGGATGGCTCGTTGATAAGGGGGCAACCATCATTCAAACGGACAACTCTGCTCAACTGTTGAAGTACCTAGAGAAGAATGGTCTGCGAGAATACCAGCATCGTCCCGTTATCGATGTACTGGGAGACTTCAATGGTGATGGCGTTGTGAATTTATTAGATTGGGATCCTTTCGTCGCTCACCAACGGACCGAGTTGTCACACCTCTCTTCTGACGAAGCGATGCGAGCTGGTGATCTCAATGGCAATGGCCTACATGATCTTGGCGACTTCGCCAAGTTTCGCTGCTTGCTGGAAGCCGCCTCACAGCATGCAGCCTTCCGGAGTGAATCTACGGATGCAACTGCCGTGCCCGAACCCTCGAGTTGGTCTTTGCTGTTCTGCATCACTTGTTATCTTTCGATGGCATTGTGCCACATGCGGTTGTTCGATCCTGTCAGCAAGTAGTCGGGCATGGTTCGAGTGTTGAAAGGGGGATTTTTCTTCTGTCAGGCAGCTGGAAAATGTCGTCTTGATGCCTAAGCGATAAAGTCGACCGTGCGATTGCAGCAGTACTCAAGCTGATCACACGGACAAAAGATTCCAGGGGACTGGAGTTATCAAAGACGTAACCGCTCAAGCCACATTCATAGCACTGTCCCAGCAGGGATACTTCTCCCCTATTGGCATTGAGCCGATCTCACAAGCAGTCAGGATCCTTGAGGTTTGTCAACTGAGCACACCAACGATGTAATTGTCGTTCGGCTGCGGAATAAGATCCGATTTAACTTCTACGACGCATGATCTGGCTGAGGTTGGACCAGTTTCAGCGAGTTAGCGGTCTGACCGAGCCGCAGAGTTGGCTGGCCGGCGTCAACACCTCTGCGGCTATTCTGGGAAGCGCCCCGCCGGCAAAGTTCTATGCCTGCCGGAATTTCCTTCGACAGCAGGGACACTCACCGTCAAAGCCATGCACCAGTGCGGTGAACGCCGTTGGCTGGGGCTGCGATATGATCGCTTTGAACGCGAGTGGGCCCGGTGGGCATAGTGCCGGTAGGTGACGCCACCGACTGAATGCCCGAGAATCTCGATCGAAGATTAAGGCATGTGCTCGTCGTAGTACGTCGTACAGGTCTTCCTCAGGTCCTTCAGGACCCAGAGCTTCTCTTCGCCCGTCTCGACATCGTGTTTCGGCTTGACGCCCGCCAGGGTACAGAGTCGTTGAAACTGCTCGTTTGGGCGAGAACTGCCGCAGTCGAATACTGACTGCCCCGGCTGGAGCACCTCCGGGCGAAGGCTCTTGAGATGCACGTTCACCACTTGGTTCATCGGTCGATAGAACTGCTTCTTCGTTTTTACACGTCGGTAGTAGAGCCAGCCGTAGCGAGAGTCTTTGCCTTGGCCGTTCGGTGGCTCGGGGCGCCACAGGATGGGATCGTGGAAGGCCGCGGTATTAAATACCGTTCCAGTGTCGACACCATAGTTGAAGAAAAAGCCAGGGCGGCTCGCCAGTAATGGCCGACTGTCAGCGTTTGCTTCCAACCCCGCGGCCGCTCAAGCTCGTACGTCGCAAAGTAAAGAGCATTTAGATCGGCGTCGTAAGATAATGACGTCCGGCGACGTTACGCTGCGGCTTCGGCTTTGGGAATCTCGGCAGCTTCTCCAGATAGTCCTGCTCCCAGGCCCATGACAGGATCACCCGCAAGTTCTCGCGGGACTTGTTGGCCGCGCGTCCGGCATTCGATCCGCCGTTTGCGGTTGCCTTCTCGTGGACCCAGTCGAGGAATTCTCGCAGGTGGCTCCTGCCGATCTGATCGACATCGACTCCTTTGCCCCAGGAGGCCCACTTGGTGACGGTGCCCCGGTACTCCTTGCAGGTGCCGGACGAGAGCTTCTTGGCGGCCAGGTATTTGGCGGCGACGGGTTCAAAGCTGTGAGACATGGTGACAGCTCCAGACCGTCGGCACATGCTTCCTTCTTGGCTCCGCCAGCCGATGGCCAAAATCGGCCTCCTGCTGAACCTCCTGTCACTCTGGGGTGACGTCAGGCAGCTGACGCCAGCTGCACAGATGACCCCATTTTAGTCTGGGAAAAGTGCAAAGTGTGCGAGTTGGCGACCGGGTGAACTTGCTGAGACCGATGCAACCTCAATCAATTAGCGAGTTGTTGAAATGAGCGAATTGGGATCCAACGCCAGCGGTCGTGACGAGCCTCGTGAGAGTGCGTTGGCGCCGCTTTCACATGCAAAATGTTCGATTCTTATGAAATCGACCATTGAGGCAGGAACCATCGCAACCCTTGCGGCCACATGTATTGGCATCGATAATACAGCCATAGTAAATTGGATACGTATACGCTATCCCGTTCCCGGGAGATCAAGTGCAGGCTGGCGGCGTTAGCCAGGGCACTTCATCAATCAAGTTGATGTGTGGTGTGTTCGGGGGGGCCATCAGGCCCTGTGAACTAAGGGCTCGCCTCTGTTTGAATTCGGTCGGGCTGTGAGATCGATGCTCTTGTGCAGTAGCACGAAGCTGATCAATAGACGGCTCGCACTACCGAAAGCGAGAGAGGGGCGGGCGGTTGCCCGCCTAACGCACAAAGAAAACATGAGGCGCCGAAGAAAGCGTCCGTCGATTCTTCCCTTGCAGCAGTAAAGGAACTCGAAGCGTTTCTCGCATCGCCTTTGGCAAAGCAACGCGATAGCAGCGGTGCTGCGAACTACTCGACCTCAAAGAGTGAATCAATCGTACTGGCCGCGTTTTGCAAAAGTCTGCAATACCCCCCAATATCCAACTAGGGCAAGCGAATTACCTATAACGCGCGTGTAGATTCTGCTACTTCCAGGAGTTAAAGCATGAGTACACCGTTGGCCTCAACAGAAACTCCAGATCCCACGAACAAGGGGCAGCGTCTGCTTCCCAAGTTGTCCCTACGCGGGATGATTGCTGCGACAGCATTCATAACGATGGGGCTGGCCTTGTTCGTGCAGCACCAACATTTGACACAGGCACAGGCGTCTTTGTCTCGATATGAAACTACGCACGTGCCCACGGCAGTTCCTCGTGGTCAGTTCCGCGTGATCGCACAGTCCGTTTTGGATACCGATCGTGTGAAGCTAATGGCGTATCGGGTCGAAAGTGTCGATGAGCATTTTGCGACGCTAAGGGATGGTCACGGAGACCGCAACGGCTGCCATTCCGAATACGACCCCAATACCAATCTCCACGTTACCGAAGTAACCGTGTTAGTCGATCACGTTGATTCGCGTCAATGTGTGATGATGTTGCCCAAGGTTGGAGGCGCGCACGGACACATAGTTGCGACTGTAGGAGATAGCTACACACTCGATGATGACCTAACCATTCATGATGTTGGTGGCGTATATAACCGTGCCGAGAGCGTGAACCTGTATCAGTGGGACGGGAAATCGTATTCCTTATCCCTGAAATAGATGAAGCTATAGTTCTGGATGCTCGACCGGAGCTGCAGCTCCACTTCTGTCACAATGAAGCTCTGATTGTCCGCAGTCGAGCGCCATTCAAACGGAGAGCTCACACCGTCTCGCTGAAGTACATAGCGTTCGCTAGTAAGTATGCACTAATGAACAATAATGAGAGAATCTGGTACATTACAGCGATCGCAGCATTGTATCTTGTGCTGTGTTCCATATCACTTGTGCGTTACGCCGCGATTGACATTCGCGGTGATGCAGGCACCGTGTCTGCCGTGCCCCAACTGCTTTGCTTGGGAATGGCGCTATCCGCAGGGGCATATTTCATCAGACCGCAACTGGGACACAAGGGACTGATCCTTTTCACCGTTGGTGCGTTGATTGCCGCTGGTGAGGCAAACGCAACAGCCACCTTCTTCCACTTGGTCATGCTCTCCCTCCTGATGCTACCCTACATCACCGCAAGGGTTCGCCAGCGTGCCCCCCACCAGACAAGACCTGCGGCTTCCCGAGGACAATGAGCAACCGCCTCCCAATAACTGTTCGTGAATCCTATTCGTCTACCGCGAAATAAGCGGTGACAGGAGCAATCCACTCGCACGATGATTCATGCTAAGTCTTTGGCGGCTGGCTACCACCACTAGCCACAGGTACGTCATGAATCACGGGTACGACTTTTCTCGCATCGATCGTGGTAGGGAACGACCTGCTGGCTTTGGCTAGATTTGGTAGACCAGAACGCAACGGCTGGAACTGCTGACTCTGGCAATCGTCGGCTTTCTTGTTACCTCTACATATTTTTCGGGCAGGCATTGACGTCGAGTTCAATAGACAGTATTGTCTAGTTAAATCGACATGTAATCTGGTAAGGAGTCAATGTGATGGCCCGCCCCGCTTCCCGATATCCAACTGAATTAGAGCTGCAGGTGCTCAAGATCCTGTGGCGCGATGGCGAATGCCCCGCAATGGATGTGCGTGATTCGCTTGCAGAGGAAAGGGATCGCGACATTGCCCGGACCTCGGTTATTACGACTTTGAATGTGATGGTCGACAAAGGGCTCGTGAATCGCCGCCAAAAGGGCCGCGCGCACCTCTTCTCGCCGGCCGTTTTGCAGGACGAGGTTTCGCAGGGGATGCTTGGTGACCTGCTTGACCGGGTTTTTGACGGCTCTGCCGAGGCGCTGCTGTTGAACTTATTAGAGTCCGAGCACGTCGATGAGGATGAGCATCGCGCTTTACGGCGGCTCATTAATCGCAAACGACGGGAAGGTGAGAAATGAGAGTCCCAACGTTACTCGACCCGAACACGTCCGCCTGGTTAGTCGAATCGCTTGCCCATACGCTTTGGCAGGGCACGCTGGTCGCCGGGCTGGCCGTTTTGGCCACAGCAGTCTTGCGGAATCGGTCGGAGCAGTCCCGCTACTGGATGCATTGCGGGGCGATGCTTCTAATCGCCGCTTGTCTGCCACTCAATCTATGGCTACTTGAACCGAGCAATCGAAATGAAACGTCTGGAGTTGGGCAAGGAACCCAAGTAGGGCTGGCTCGTTCAAACCCTCCCCTAGTGGAAGCCGAGTATCTGCGAAACACTACCACCGCCGAGGCATCTCACAACCCCATCGTGGTGGGATCGCCCACAGAGGAGTCGATGTTGCCGGTAGCCATATCTTCGCAGCCGATACTCGATCAGACAGCGCCCTGGGAGAGGGTGTCGGCGTGGCTTGTCTCTCTATACATTGCAGGCCTTGCGGCCATGGTTTTGCGTTTGCTATTCGGGCTCTACGGTAGCCATCGAATCCGCGCAACAGCCCAGCCGATCCGCGACGATATCTTGCGAGAGTTGGTCGGCCGACTTAAAGAGCGACTCCGACTAAGAACAGTCCCGTTGATCGCCTATTCGGCTCGTGTCACCACCCCGCTCGTCGTCGGTGTGGTTAAGCCAGCGATCCTCTTGCCCGCTGCAATTTTTAGCAACTTGACCACGGAGCAGGTCGAATCGCTGCTGCTGCACGAATTGGCCCATATTCGCCGCTACGACCATCTCGTCAACCTGCTGCAGCGAGTGGTCGAAACGCTGCTGTTTTTCCATCCCGCTGTGTGGTGGTTGAGCCATAAGATCAGCGTCGAACGCGAACACTGCTGCGACGACTTGGCGATCCGCTGGGGAAGCGAGCCGTGCGACTACGCCGAATCGCTAGTGCGGGTGTCGGAACTCCGACTGCAATCCGCTGGGCTGGGCGTTGCGAGCGCCGCCACCTTGGCCGCTAGCGGCGGACGACCAAGCCGATTAC
This sequence comes from Aeoliella mucimassa, assembly GCF_007748035.1. Lineage (NCBI taxonomy): Bacteria > Pseudomonadati > Planctomycetota > Planctomycetia > Pirellulales > Lacipirellulaceae > Aeoliella > Aeoliella mucimassa. Next base: position 3,531,585 of record NZ_CP036278.1, on the reverse strand, counting down.
ATAGCCGTGTGCTGCGTGTGCTAGGCATGCCGTTGCCGGGGCCAAGCATCGGACTCTCGCGTTTAGTGTTAGCGTTGCTACTCACCGTGGGACTGGCGGCAGTCGTAGTACTTGCCGCCGCTCCGCCCAAAGACGCGCTCAGCGAGATTTCGTCGGAGTTGGCGTCTCTTAGTCATCTCGACCAGAGGCGAATCAATGAATGGTCGGAGCAAGTTATCGCAGGCGGTCTCACCGAAGAGGAGTTCCTCCAGCGGCTAAAACAAATTGGCTCGCAATCCGTACGCGGGGTAATTCCGCTGATGAGCTCAGCACCAGAAGACGTCTTGGCGGTAAAGGGAATCGAGCAGTTTCTGGACCATCGCACCGTCGTGGACTATCTAGCAGCGATTCTTACCGAATTATCAAATCAGCCGCCGCACTTCAAACCCAACACACGCCATTGTTGCTTGATCCTTCTTGGTAAGAGCGGCCGCCGTGAGCACGTCGACCTCATCGCGAAGTTCCTTGCTGACAACCCCATTTCTGCGGCGCCGGCTCTTGGCTTGGTAGGCGGCGAAGAAGCCAGGGATCACCTGATTCGCGCCTTCAATCGCGTGCCGATGGAGCAATGGTGGATTCTAGCCCGTGCATTGCGGCAAATCGGCGACCCGGCTGCCGTGCCTGAGCTAAAGCGGCGACTCGCGATGCTAGCCCCTCCCCCGAGCGGCGAGTTTCCACAGATGACCGTCAAGTCGTATGTCGACACGTTCATAGACGCCATACGAACCCTGTCGGAAGAATCGATGCCGACGCCTATCGTATATTCGCAAGGACAGCACTTCCGCTACCCCTACGATGGGCCGGGAACGCCGAAAACCTTCTCGGTTGATCCGCCGCGGAACCACTACGTGAAACTTCCTGAGGTGGATCCGAACACTGAAACCGGAAAAGCGGCGATCTGGGATGCCATGAAAGCCGAGACCAAAGGGCCAGGCTTCACCCTAGACGGCGAAGAAGTGGTGCTACTGAACGGACTCAAAGCGATGCCATTATGGGAAGACGGGCCACCGTACCCCACCACCATGCATGATTGGCTAGGCGAGACGTCGCACTCCAAGCTGCTTGTGCTTGCGAAACGCGAAGCACGCGAAGGCCGCGTCACTGTACCGGAAAACGGACTCCTTCTGGCGGTTGACCCAAATGACCGACTCTATGTATTGCACCTGGAGCAGAAGACGCCCGAGTTCGAGTACGTCATCGGTGTTCGTCCTCTCGATCCGCTGCGGCAACTGGTGAGTTCCGAGAAAACACTTACGCCCATTACCGAATGGCTAAGCATGACTCTTTACGATTTGGAGTCCCGGGAAATGGACGGCGCGCTCAACCTCAATCGCCGCCAAAGTGTCACCATGACCGAGCAACTGTGGCGCGGTCCGGGAAGCGACGCCGTAATGGTCACTGAATTCGTGGCGGACAAGGTCGCCCTGGCCATCCCCGGTGCCGATCGATTCGTGCTGTGCAATGTCGACCGTAACGCGACCGCTTTCGATGTCATTCATCGGTTGTCTATTGCTTGTAGCGAAGACTCCCTGCCAATCATCCAACGACACAAAAAAGTACACGAAGATGGGGGTGTCTTTCACGTTTTCGACCACCTCACTCAGGGGCTTAGCTTTGCGTTCGCTGCACAATTACCCAACGGTGTCCCCGTGGCCGGGCAGTTAACTATCGAAGAAGTGGATCACGAGAACCAGGCGGTCAAAGTACGCTACCGGGTACTCCGAAGAGACATCACCGCACAACTGCTCTCGCCCGATGCGCAGATCTACCCCGACGTATTCATCGCCGGGCCGGCAGACGGCTTCACTCAAGAGCAGATGCTCGGCTGGGTAGAGGCTCGATGGCGTCGCGAGTATCCGGAAATGTCGTTTCAATTGCTTGATTCGGGTACACCTAAAGAAATCAAACCACACGACTGGCTTACGATGCGAGTCAGATATGCCTACTCGTGGAATTCGACCCCCTCCGATCGTAATATGGAGCATCGCTACTACACCTTCACGAAGAAAGGCGAATTTGTCCGTTCCGACATGATCACGCTTGCAAGTGAAGATACAGCAGCTGACGACGCAGGGATCGCTTGGGGGGAAGCAGTTGCAGGATTCCGGATTGGCGTCAAACTGGTGAACACGGCGACAGAGAAGCATTGGTCGCCAGGTGCCTACATCTCCTACCAGCTTTGGCTTAATAACGACTCCAATACGGCACAGACGGTTGCTGACTACCTTCCCCTCCTCGGCTGGTCTCCAGACCTACGTGACTCCGAGGGACAGCAAGTCTTCCTGGGACCTGAAGTGAATACTCCCGTTGAGGCTCGCTCAACAAGTCTTGCGGCCGGTGAGTCCGTAAAGATGGGCAAGCTTTCGTTTACTCTGCCCAACCGCTTGACCTCTGGGCTATACACTCTACGGCAGGCTTATCGTGTCGAGTGTGACGGCGAAACGGTAGAACTAGTTAGCGGTGTGCTGCCGCTGGCAGTCAAAGAACTAGGTTCTCTTGCCGGCATTCCCGAGTTTTCCCAACTTAGGATCGACATGCCCGAAACGCAGCTCAAAGAAATCATAGCGCGGCATGATCTGGATGTTCAAACTCTGGTGAGCAATCAAGGCCAAGCCACCAACTACACCCTAACGACCCCACGTGGGGAAAGCGTGATCGTGATGTTCCGCAACGGCGTGTGCAGCGGTATCCAGCACTTGCGGGACCAATCCCGAGATAATGAACTGGTGGATGAAACGAGTGATGATCCCGACGATCGAAGTGAGCCAGAAGTCGCAGAGCCTGCCTCCGCCGAACAGTTCCAGTGGATCGAGCGTTTCGCGCGCTTGCCCGCCGACGAGCAAGCGGAGGGACTACCAGCTTTCTACGCCGAGTTAACGCCGGGAGTGCTCAACCCGATGATTGAGGGGATTTTGAGTAGTTATCCGCATGACATCCTCAATCCTCACCAGGACGGGGACGCGTACGATGGCGACACGCGACAGTGGGCGCAGCAGCTGGAAAAGGCCTCCAATGAAATGAGTGTCAAAGCCGTGGCCGATAAGTTGGAACTCCCCGTTTGGATTCGGGTGGCGACACGAGCAAGAGCCTTGCGTCTGCTCGAGCGGCATCCAGAAGTGACGGACAAGCTGATCGAGAGCGATCTGCAGAAGGGTGGCAAGGATGAAGTGGAACGGGCAGCGGCGATTATCGTCTCGCTACAGCTGCAAGGTTTTAGTGGGCGACTTATCGAGCTATGGCTGGAGGGCGAAGAGGCTGCGCAGCCGGCGTGGAACGCCCTGGTGTTTCTGCGTGATCCTGAAATCATCGATCGCTTGCTTGAACGAATGGAACAGGACCCCTCGTTCATCACTCGTTGCTCCGGGCTGTTTCAGGGGCCGCTTGCCGACAAGGCTGCCGAGCCAAAGTTACTCGACCTGCTGAGCTCAACCGATTCTGAGATTCGCTTTCACGCTGCCGATGCGTTGCAGCATTGCCGCGACGCCAGACTCGCCAAGCCGGCAGAGCGGATGGCGACGGAGGATGATGAACGGCTACGGCTTATCGCCGCCCAACTCGTCTCCAGCCTGCCAGACGCGGCTTTTGCTGAAGTTCGGGACCAACTCCTGACGCTCTTGCACGACGATTCAGACGAAGTGCGTTTCAAGGCGCTGCATGGATTCGCGGGGCGGAAAGATCGCGCTGCCGGACAGGCAATTCTCGAAGCGCTCCAGCGCGAGGAATTGAACGAACAGTACAAGGCTTGGGTAATGCAAGCAATGTCGTCGCTGACGGGTGAGTCCTGGAGCTACAATCTGCATCGCTGGGGACCAGGGACCCCGGAAAACCGGGAAGCGATCGCACGCTTGGAGGCATGGATTGCAGCGCATTGAACAAACATTGACCAAAGAGCTATTACTCATGAGAGCCCAGGATCAGCAGTCCCTGCCTGAATTAGATAAGTCAAAAGCAAGCAACTCACTTAAGAGACGACCTCTGCCTGGACTATGGCTAGCGGTAGGAGTGGCTATCGGCAATCTTCTATTTGTCTCAATGCTCAGTGGGGACATCGCAAAGGGGGCTCTTATGGGAGCTGCTGCAGGTTTCTTAGTGATGCTCATCTACAGTGTTGTCCCAGGGGGGAAGGCCAATGAGTGAGGCGAACAAGTCGCTAAAAGTAGAACGTTTTTTACCCGTGGTTGTTATTATTACTCGCCCGATTACCTGCACATCTGATGCTTACCGCTAGCGTTCGCTTATCTTCGCCTTCCGTGAGAGGAATTGCATGAAACGGCATACGAGAATCGCTGTAGTCCTTCTAGCTATTTTGGTAGCAATCGGGGGCCTCAGGCTCTTGGCCAGGAGACTTCCCGTGAATCTTGATGGCCCCGAGTACCGTAACCTCTTGGAATGTGCGGAGAATCAAAAGAAACTCTACCAGTCCATTGAATGGGAGTTGCAGAAGAACGGCAAATTGCCCGACCAAGATTTTCAGATTGATGGCTTTCGGGCAAACGATGTCTGGAAGTGTCCGGCCTGCGGAAAAGGCTATGTACTTCACCTGAAAGATTACGGCAATCCAGATGCCGCCCTCATTACCGATGAGCGAGAGATGCACTCGACAAAGTTCATGTGGTTGTTCAGAGGGCTGCATCCTCATGTCCAGACCATGGGCGACGGTACTATTCAGCTTTTCAAAGGAGGAAGGTTCCAGACCATGGGCTGCGGTTAGAACAACAAGTAGCGGGCTCGGATGGACATCACGCCCCTTTCTTCAAGCTGTAAGCCAGTAGACGCACCGAATGAACACCCGGTCTCAGAATCGCTGGACCGATGGATGCGGTAGGCATTCCGCGAGCACTGAAACGTCGCTCCCAGCGTTCACCAGCAGCCTTTGTGTTGCAGCGGTGCACGTACCACGTTCAATTTGAAACTCATCGAATCCGCAGAGGTTGGACCAACCGCGGCATCTTGGCCATTCCCCAAACTGAACGAGGTGGCCGCCACCTCTTCGGATTGAGCTCTTCCATGAAATGTCCTTTGAAACGAGAGCAGTGGGCACAGGTTGTTCTGTGCCACGCATTCTAATCCGAAGCGGCGCAAGCATCCGGGGGCAGCGAGTGGGCGGGAATCTTAGCGGCTAGAGTCTAGGCAACACAGAAATTGCAAAATCCTGCGCGCTGAATTCATTACACCGTTGGCAGTCTGAAATTGCTGGTAAACGTTGAAGAACCTTAAGTCTGATGAGAAACAGTCTGCTGCTCATTGCTGGAGGATGCTGCGATAATCGCCATAATTCCATGTCTGATTCCCTCTGGTAGAGTTTGCCAGATTTGCAATAGCTGGACGAGTTGTTGGTCGGTATCAGTCTTTCGGAAATCAACTGCGTCGTATTTTACGTTGCGTTGATCAGGAGATGCTTCTTTCTGCGGGAAACTGTCGGTTTGTTCGAATCCGGCCCCCGCCACTTTTAAGTTGTTTGCTGGCAACGGTTTACACCTTTGCCCGGGACGTCGCCCTCCCTCTTTGGGCTCTTTGCAGCGACGTCTGCCTCCCTCTTTAAGGGTCTCTGCGGGTGCGGTAGTTGGTTCCGCAATTGGCGTAAAAACGTGGTTCTGCACGACTGCTGACGAATTAGAACCGCCGACACTAACCAATGACTTGCGAGACGAGCTGCCTCAGAGTCGTTGGTTCGACTCACACGGAGCTCACAGCATTCAGATCTTGCCATTCAGTGGCAATTCCGTCCCGGAAGATGTTGAATTCGACGCTGGAGGAGGAATGGCGAACAGCAATATACACGCCGAGCTTCTTGAGTCGGAACGTCGGAGAGCTTAGTGAGCTGATCGACGAGGCGACTCAGTGAATCGTCATTTGAGAACAGGCCGAGCAAGGCGAGGACGCACCAGCAGCTGCGAGTGATGGCATCGAGGCCGCTTAGACGGTGGGCTGGTCGCCAACATGTTGAGCAGGGCGGCCCCGCCACTCAGGCGGGCGAGCGGAGCCGCTTCCCGAAACCAGTCGCTGCTGAGATGGTGACAACCGTTGGCCGTTTCAGGGGTTGGAATTCAGTGAGGGGGGTCCAAACGCCGTCAAGTACGACGTTCCTGAACTGGCGATGGCTGGGCGACGAACACTAGGTGGATTTGATCACCCCACATTGCAACAGGCGTTACCGTTTTCTGTTAGGACTTCTAGCACGACTGCTCACAGTGGGACTTGTTCTCCATGCGTGGTTTGAAGCGGCTAGGATCCTGAAATACTCGCTGACGTTCCTCGTGCTCTAACCATTCCAGTGTACCTGGGATCATAATGACTCGACTATTTGAACCTTGGCTCAGGCACTCCCCCGATTCACCGTCGGGCGATCTCATCGGAAATGTCTGCCGTTGACCTTCCCGTATCGCTCGATTTGTGAAAGATCTCTGTCAAAGTTCCCCCGATCTGCTCGGTACGTGCCATCGCTTGCTCGAGGCTGTAGCTCTCGCCTTCGCAAGAGATATTGATTATTCCCCCCGCGTTGATGACATAATCCGGAGCGTAGAGGACTTCCCGGCGAGCTAGCATCGCTGCGATCCCAGGCTCAGCGAGCTGATTGTTTGCGGCCCCCGCTACGATGGATGCCTTGAGGCGTGGAACTGTTTCTGAGCTTAGAGCCCCGCCGAGTGCACATGGAGCAAAGACGTCGGCATCAGTGTCATAAATTGCTTCTGCTTCTGTGGCAGTAGCAGAAAACTCGCGACAAGCTTGCTCGACGCGTGGTTGATTGATGTCGGTGACAATGAGTTGTGCACCGGCCTTGTGCAAGTATTGGCAGAGCGCATAACCAACATTCCCCAATCCTTGAACGGCAACCGTTGTGCCAAACAGTTTAGCATACGGATCATAAGGGCGATCGTGACGGAAGGCAACTGCTGCCTGTAAGCCGCAGAAGACGCCATAGGCAGTTACCGGAGAGGGATCTCCGCTGCCTCCCATGCTGGTTGGTAGCCCAGCGACATATTGCGTCTGGTCCCGAATGCAAACCATGTCATTGACCGACATGCCAACGTCTTCCGCAGTGACATACCTGCCACCGAGTGATTCGACACAACGACCGAATGCTCGCAGCAGGTCTTCAGTCTTTTCTTCCCGTGGATTGCCCAGGATGACTGCTTTTGCACCACCGTACGGAGTACCCGCGACAGCATGCTTGTAGCTCATCCCCTGAGACAGCCGTAGTGCATCTGTCAATGCTTCTTCTTCGCTCGCGTACGACCACATGCGACACCCGCCCAGCCCTGGGCCGTGTGTCGTGTTGTGAATTGCGATGAAGGCTCGGAGTCCAGACACCGCCTCCTCGCAGGAGACAACCAGTTCATGGTCGTTGAATCCCGCCGTACTGCGACACGATATTTCCCTCACTGAAGGATCTAAACCGACAGAACGGGAAAGGGCTGACTTATGCAAAGCAGTCGCCTTTGGCTAAAGCAAATAGAGTGATGAAAAAGTCCTGGACTAACCGCCAGCAAAGCTCTCGACGAAGGGTTTCCCGCCGTCCCAGGTGAGATTGATTTCTAGGTCTTTAGTGGCCCCAGAAATCTCGATCACTACATCCGATGTGCTTGGATTGGAATACTTCTTGGGTGCGTGCCACTTCTGACGCCTACCGGGCACTACTTCAAATGCTGTGATGGTCACCCGGTGCGAACCTGAAACGCATCCATCGCCCTCTTTGTAGGTCATCAGTTCAAAGTGTCCGTTCTCGTCCAGTTTTCCGAATGCAGGACGCGCCCCAGTAGGCATCACTTGCAAGGAGCCAAGCGATAGGGGCTGGCCGTCAATTAGCACTTGTCCGGAGACAGGCACCAATCCTGACTTGTCGCTTCCGCATCCCGCGGAGACCACGCAGATGGCGATGTAGAAAGCAATAAGTCCTGTTGGACGAGTGAATGTGCACATAGCAGTTAGTCTCAGATGGATGAACTGGAACCGCCCCAAATTGGAGCTTCGAGGCTAGCGCGGTGCAGGCGTGGAATCGTAGACTACGCCTTCCAGGTCGCCATTGGCACGCGTAGACAGGGTCCGGTAGGTCCAGATATCGATTTCGTCGACCAAGAACTCTACGTGACCATCACCAAACGCGAACGAACCTCCGCCCGGGTGACGGCTGGCAAAACTACCATTTGTCTTGTACCCATACTCCTCATAGAGGATTCCATAGCCGGTGGGTGTGTTCAAAGGGTTTTCTGTTGACCTCAGGCTGTCTTGGTGTCGGGCGGCGGCAGTCCAACGATTCGAGGTTGGCTTCAGGTGACCATCGATAGTTTCCCCCACATATAGGGTTCGACTCATCCCATCGGTGACCTGTCTCCGCTTGATCTTCCGAGCGTATAAGAACATCCCGGTATTGTCTGCTTTCACGGCAATGGGATCCAAGCCACCGCTTGGACCCGTCGTGCCCATGCACAACGCGTAGCTGCCGACGGCTTCCGGTCCCTTACTCCAGTCGACTACTGAGGGCCTGAAGTCGGATGGGCAGTTGTAGGTTACCACCGGCGTTGCCACCGCCGTACGATTCGCAGGAAGGTGAGTATCTTCGCCGAGCAGTTCAGGACGACCAGGATTGTGCCAGAAGCCGTTCTCAAAATCGATGGAATCGTAAAGCGCTGTTAGCTCCAGCTGCGGCAGGATCTCCACGAATCCGCTGTACGACTTGTTGAGCTCGCAGTTTGCCGTGGGTAAACCGGCCTTGGCTGAGGCCGATTGCGTGCCTGGGTCGCAGCCCACTCGGCCTCGCGGGTAGTGCTTGCGAGAGGACTCGTAGAGGTCGATCGCCAGTACGATCTGCTTGAGCTGATTGGTGCACTGAGTCCGTCGCGCAACTTCTCGAGCCGCCTGCACTGCCGGCAGCAGAAGTGCAACCAGGATCCCAATAATGACTATCACCACAAGTAGTTCGACTAAGGTGAAAGCCTCGCGTCGGGAAGGAGCCCGATTCATAGTTCGAATCCTTTTGCTATTCGTCTTTTTCTAGAGAGGAAGCAGTCTGCCGCCAACGTTTTGTAACGGCCTGTCTCATTTCGCATCGTCCAACGGCACCACGACGATTCCGTACATATTCGACATCGCCCATTGACCGAGTTTTCGATTCCTTATGTAACCCTCGGTTCCGTTCGGCCCCAGCGTGACGGCGCCGGCATTGGGATACTCGCATCGCCATACCGAGAATTCACGGTCGATGTTGTCGCCCGGCCCAATGCCGTTCTGCTTGCCATCCCGATTCTCATCCAGCCCAACCAGGTCGCCCGTATTCTCAAACGTAGTCATGAGCCATTCAGGAGTTGGTACACGCGGGTCCAATAGTATGTAGACAGCGCTAGGTTCCGCCAGTTCGAGGATGATCTTCAGCTCGTCTGTTAGCTTGTCGGAGTTGAAGGTCTTCACCAGGTCGCCGCCAATCAGATACGAGGGCATACCGTCGGCAGTCACTCCGTTCCATTCGTGTACACGATCGACGAAGGCGAAGGCCTCCTCATGCATGCCACGGGGAATAATCTCGTAGAAACCAAAGAAGTCGTTTCGCTTGATGCTGTCGCGCACCGACGTGATCACCGACTGTAGCGGCGCGCCATCCTCCCCATGGTCGAGTGTGGGCTGCTGCACTTGGACGATTCGCGAGAGAGTACCCTCCTTCGATATCAGTACCGCCTCGCCAGCCACGAAACGCTTCACCACCCAATCGTCTGCTGGCTCGCCTGAGCGATGAGCATTAATTGATTTCAGATCGACCTCGCCGTCGAACACTACAAGGTTTGTGTCGCCGTCGTTCACATTGACGGAGAAGGAAGTGCCCAGGTCGACTATTTCGGCACTGTCCGACTCCACTCGAAATCCTTCGGCACCCTTCGGCACGTCCACCTTCATGCCACCTTCCATCAGTCGCACGCGATCGACGGACACAATCTGCATTACGAGGGGCGAGTTCAAAACAGCCGACGTGCCGCTCGTGAAATCCAACTTCACGGCTCCCCCCTTAAGGAAGAGCGTATCCCCTTGAAGCACCTCATCCTTATTGGCCACGCCTATGCGGCCTAGGGTCCACTCGGGCTGCTTCGTCAAAGGTGTAATCCTGCAAACCAAGGCAACAGGAGTCACCGGGACGTCAGGCGGGATCGAGTTGTTGTTGGCCAGATTGGCCGGCTCCTGATACCACCACATCACACTAGCGCCGCCGATCGCAACAAGCAAGCACGCCGCCGTGCACAGTTGCCAGAGATTTCTCGTCGAGACTCCACGGTGCTCCGTGCGGATGTCTGATAGCAGTGAGGAATCGAAGCAACTCTCGTGGTAGTTCTCTTCGGAGCTTCGCAGTCCGATCTCGAGTTCCGAATGCACAGAGACGAGCCGATAGTATTCTGAGCGAGCCTCAGCCGACGACGAGAGAATGGAGGACAATTCCTGCACTCCACCTTCCGACAAGGACTCATAGCACTTGGCCAGGGTCAAGTCCTGCAGACGCTGGCTGTTGAATTCTGGTGTTGTTGATGGCACTCCCATCTATCTACCTCCCATCCAATTGTCGTTGGGAACGCTCGATGCAATCGCGCAACAGCTGCAAGCTTTTACCCAGAATCTTGTAAACCGTGCTTGCTGGCCTTTGTGTCTTGGCAGCTATTTGCTTAACGGTGAGTTCGTTTCGATATCGATCCTCGATTAACTCACGTTGCGGTCCAACCAATCTGTCGACGCACCCCTGCAGCGAAGAATGGCCTCGGGCTCCCAATTGAACGTCGCCACGTATGCTGTCCTCGGTCAGCTGATGCATGGCTTCTTCACTGAACCAGAGGCGGCTGTTTGCAGCTCGGCTGCGGTGGCTGCGGATATGGATGGAAGCAAATCGAATCGCCCAGGGCATAAAAGGCTGGCTTCGGTCGTAGACTTCTCGCTTGCGCCAGAGAGCCATATTGACCTCTTGCAGCACGTCGTCCGCATCCACCTGATGTGGGATGAGACTCACTATGAACGTTCGCAACGCACTCTGCTTCGCCGTCAGAATCGCGACGAATTCGTCATCACTCGACGACATATTTCCTATGTTCAAAGCAGACTCCACATCGGCAGCCAACAGTCGAAAACGGCGAGAGAGGGCTCTCTCGCCGGAAAATCCCACCTTACGCTAGACCGCCTACATGAACTTGCGGGAGAGGGCCGACATTTGCCAAAAAAACCACAGAAAAACCGAAAATGTACCCCGCAGCCTCCTTTGCCGCTTGAGATTGTCCGCAGACTGAAACCAACCACTGGCGGGGCAAATTAGACTAGCAGGCAAAATTGGATTTTGTTTTCAGTTTTGGCGGTAAAAAAACCTGCCTCGCCGCAAAGTCCTGTACGAGCACTGGCGTGGGAAGGTACCTGGGGCTGCTCTGTTTCGGGCTCCGGGATATTGCATCCACTACCATTTGTGGATCTGTGGATAGGTGGCCACAGCAATCCCCCCGGCGAGTCGGCCTGAGGTTATGTCGAGCCGGCAGTGCTCCGGTGTAATTGGCAAACGGCGATCTGTGCTGGGTGATTTTTGTTTTCACCTTCGAGCACTTGGCCGCATAAGTACAGTTCATTCCCGCATCAATGGAGTCCATCTATGAGCCGGCATCACTTAGGTGCAATCTTCGGTGTATTTGCACTGCTGCAAATCATGACTTGTAGTCCCGCTTGGGCAGCGCCGCCGTCCTACGAGTCGGAGGTACTCGGCGACAATCCATTCTTGTACTACCGCTTCAACGAAGCGAGCGGCACCGTGGCCGACGACGCCAGTACGAACATGTTCGACGGCACTTACATCGATGGTCCGACTCTGGGCGTGGCCGGCATGGGCGCGGGTAGCGACACGGCGGCCTCGTTCTCGGCAGGGGCGAGCCAGCATGTAGCGGCCCCAGCGGCGTCTAGGTCGTTCTCGTCGATGCTCGGCAGTTCCTCCTTCGAGTTCGTCTTCAGTTCGACCAACACCACCAGCACTGCCATGCTGTACGGTGTAGGCAACGACGGAAGCAACACCTTTTCGCACATCGCGTTTAACGATGGTGCACCGGGAGTGATGCGACTCTACATGCGTGATGAAGATAACCAGGACATCGGCGGCTACTTCGATGCCTCGAGTATCCTTGACGGGTCCTACCACCACGTCGTCTGGACTCACGATATGACCGGTGACTCGGCCGCGAGTCGACTGCGGGTCTATGTGGACGGTCTGCCGGTGGACCTGACCTTCAACGGCGGGCAAGAAGACCTGGTCGATAACTTCGCAGCCGAGTACGAGTACGACCCCTACTTTGCCGCGCGTAACGCACGCGGAACGCTCGATTTCGCCTATAACGGCGATTTGGACGAGGCGGCGCTCTACGGTTCGGTCCTTTCGCCACTCGACGTGCTGGGGCACGCTACAGGGTTAGGTATCTCGACTTCCGACTACTGGACACTCGACAGCGGCGGCAGCTTCAACACCGACTCGAATTGGAGTGGCAATGCCGTGCCCACCGGCTCCGCGTTGTTCGCCGGCTCGCTTACAGCGGCCAATGCGCCGGCCGTCGTCACGCTTGATAACGCCGTATCGCTCGACAAACTGCAGTTTGCGAGCCTCGAAAGTTACGAACTCGCCGGACCGGCGGCGCTCACGCTCACAGGGGGCGCGGAGCTTGCCGCTTCGGCCGGCACGCACACCGTTTCCGCCGATGTCGCTGGCACATCGGGCCTAGTGAAGACCGGCGGCGGCGCCGTGCGGCTGCTGGGCGCCAAGTCGTACACTGGCAACACCGACGTGCAGCAAGGCACGCTGCTGCTGAGCGACTTCGATGCTATCGACAACCAAAACAGTGCCTCGCTAAACATCGGCAGCGGTGGCCGCGTGGTGGTCGAAGGAGCCGCCAGCCCGCTGGCCGCGCAGCTCACCGGTACCGGTACGCTTGGGTTCGATCTTCCGGCGGGGCAGTCCACCACCTTCAGCAGCGGCAACGCCAGCTTCAGCGGGGCTATCGAGCTATCGGGGTCGTCGACGCTGGTAGTCGGTCACAACGACGCCCTCGGCGCCGGTGGCACCGAGGCCTCGCGCACGGAAGTGGCCGCTAATAGCGAAGCCAAAGTCGTGCTCCCCGGCGGGGTTACTGTTCAAAATGAGGCCTTGATCATCGGCTCGAACGGTTCCTCGTCCGGCACGGGAGCCTTGGTCAGCAATGGCGACAACACCTGGAACGGTGTGGTCGTCGCCCAGTCAGGAAACTCGGCCAATTATCACTACTTTGAGTCGAACGCGGGAACGCTGACGCTTCGCGCGATCCACCCCAATGCCGACCTGGGTAGCAACACTCAAAAAGACGATCACTACTTTATCTTCGATGGCGATGGCGACTTTGTGATCACCGAGCGGATTAGCGACGCGGAAGTTATCGTCGATACCGACACCGTCATTCCGGGCAGCATCGAAGACACGCGGGTCTACAAGCGCGGCGCCGGCACCATGACGCTGGCCTACGCCACCACCTCGGCCGACGACTACTGGTTCGGCTCCACTTACGTAGAGGAAGGAACCTTGGTCGTCTCCAGCGATGGTTTCGATAACGGCGAGTTGCGAAGCCAGTATATCGAGATCCAGGATAACGCCACGCTCGATCTCTCGGCATTCAATGAGTACCGGCAGCAGGTGGGCCAAGTGATTCGGGGTGGAGGCACCATGAAGGTCGGCAATCAACTTACCATGTACAACGATGGCGACTTGCACATCGAAGGCCGCGGTGGGCCCGGAGAAATCGAGACCTTCACCGTCTCGGGTGGCAATGTGGTGCTCAACTCGGAGGGCTCGGGGGGCGAATGGGATTTCGCCGTAGGCAATACAGAAGATCCGTCCGGCGACCTGATGTCGATTCCCGATGGAACATTTTCGACCAGCGGTGCCGCGAGCATCACGCTGAATGTCTATCCGGCAAACGGTCACTTGGACGCTGGCCGGTACACGATTGTGTCACACAACGGTGGCCCCGTGACTGGCATGAACGGTGTGACGGCCCGTATCACGAGCCCTACTGGAACACCGCTCGCGACTCGGCCTGGCCTCTCGGTAGCTGTCGACGGAACGCAGAGTGGCAAGATCGAGGTGGTCGTCACCGGTGAGGAAGGTTCCATCACCTGGGCCGGCACCAACGCCTCGCCAGTATGGGATGTCGACAACTCGACCAACTGGGCGGGGGGCGACAAATTCTACGATGTAGATCAGGTGACCTTCGACGATACCGCCGAGCGTACCGAGGTGTCCATCCCGAGTGGCAGCAGGTACCCGGGAAGCATCACCTTCGCGAACGACACCAAGACTTATCGGCTGAGTGGTACTGGCACTGTCCGCACGCACGGCGACTTGAACATCACCGGTGCGGCCCCCGTCATTTTTGCCTACAACCGCGCAGGTAGGATCGAGGGCGTTACGACCGTCGAGAGCGGCAGCGAACTTAGAATCGAGGGTTTAAGCACCGATAACTTGAATAACTCGGGTATCCTCACGCTGGGCGCCACTCAAGAGAAAGATGTGTTGCAACAGAACGGCACGCTCTCGGTCGGCAGCAACGGCTACCGCGTGATGGCCTTCGAGGCCGAACAGTACCAATCCGACGGCCTGTACGAGACCGCCGCGCCATTCTGGACCATTTCGGCCGACGCGGGCGCATCGGGCGGGCAGGCACTGCTAGCGCTACCCGACGAAGCCAACGAAACCAGCAACAGCAACAGCGCGCAAAACTACGTCACCTATTCCATGCAGTTCGCCGAACCGGGTGAGTACCAGTTCTTTGTGCGGGCTCGTGCCGAAGACGCCGGCAGCGATGGCACCCTGAACGACGACGGCTTCATGCTGCCCCTAATTGATCTCGATGGCGATCGACCCACGTACACTAGCAATAATAAAGCAGTGCACCTGGGTACCACGTCGGTCCTCAACGAGGAAGGTGGTAACGCCGGCTCCGACGCCACGGCCTACGACTGGTACCGTACCACATCCACGTACTTCGACCACATCACGGTCACCGCCGACGACATCGCCAACGGCGTGGTGTTCGAACTGAATGTCGCGACGCGTGAGGGGGGTATGGTGATCGACAAGATTGCGTTTGTTGCCGACCCCGACTTCGGCACCGATGCGAACTTCGGCACCCTGACCGACGCCGACCTTGACGCGGTATCGACCATGCTGACTACGGTGCCGACAACGTTTACCACCGAGGCAAACCGGCTGAATGTGTACGATGAATTGAACCTGATTGGCGACGACTCGGTGCTGAACATGCGAATTGGCTCCGCCAGCAGCTACGACATAGTGCAGGTATATGGCAATCTGGCCGCCGACGGCACGCTGAACGTCGGCAGCGTCGGCGACGTGGTCGAGGGTGTGGCGGGCGACATCTTCCCGATCCTCGGTTTTGAAACGTTCAGCGGGGCCTTCGACACGGTGAACCTGCCCGCCCTGGCCGCCGGCTTGGCCTGGGACGCCTCGAACCTGTTTATAACGGGCGAGCTGTCCATCATCGCAGCGGCCGGTCTGCCTGGCGACTTCAATAATGATGGCATGGTCGACCTGGCCGACTACACGGTTTGGCGGGATAACCTTGGTGCCGACGAGTCCGTATTGCCGGTCGGCACTGGTGACAATTCCAGCGTTGTTGACGCGGGAGACTACCTGCTCTGGAAAAATAGCTTCGGCGCCACGTTGAGTACATTGAGTGCTGCGGACAGCAGCGTTGTCCCCGAGCCCGCCTCGATTGCCATGCTGGCAACCTTGCTGCTGGGCGTGGTCTATGCCAGAGCACGCAAGTAGACGCATCGTCAGAGTGGCGACCGGCGTGCGTAGGGCAGCTCGCTCGTCGGTCGCCGCTCGACAGACGACAAATGTTACTCGAGTCATGGGCATCGAAACCGAACAGAATACGCAACAGTACATGACGATACCTAGCTGGAAGAGAGCGATCGCGATTGCGACCATGGTCATGGCCATCTCGGTTGCTGCAATCGACCTGTCGGTTGCCGAGAGGATTCATGTTTTCCTGGTCGGAGGACAGTCGAACGCCGACGGTCGCGCGCCCATCAGTGGACTTCCCGCCGAGCTACAAGGACAGCAGTTGGATGTGCCTTTCTACTGGGGCGAAGCGGCTGCCAATGGAGTTACCAACACGGACGATATCGAATTGAACTACGCTTTCCTGCGACCAGGCAGTTCGAGGACCGGCGGTTTTGGACCGGAGGTCACTTTTGGACGCGCGATGGCGGACTACTACGCCGCGAGAGGCGAGAAAGTCGCTCTCATAAAGCATGCTCAAGGTGGCACCACTCTCTCCAGCGATTGGCTAGCGGGTGGCAACGGTACCACCACCGACGATGGTGGAGTCTATCAGGTGTTCCAGTATGTCGTCGCCACGGGGTTTGCTGAAATTCAGAACGGACTACCCGGCCAAGACACCGGTCCTGCTCCCCGGCTGGTGGCTCCCAGTCTTCTCGCCGCAGAGAGTGCCGAGGAGCAAATCGAGATATCCCTCGACGGCATGATCTGGATGCAGGGCGAGAGCGACGCCGTCGCGGACGCAAGCCTGGCTTACGAAGACAATCTTCGCGATTTTATCAGCGACGTCCGCACCACCTACGGAGCGGACCTTCCCATTGTGATTGGCCAACTATCGAGTAATCAAACGAGCCTGAACAGCACGTACCGAGAGCAAATCCGAGCGGCACAGGCGGCCGTCGCGTTCTCGGAGCCGAAAACTGCGCTCGTGTATACCGACGATTTCGCCCTGCAGGGCGATTTCCTCCACTTTAGTGCCACCGGTCAGCACGATTTGGGCTATGCCTTTGCCACCGCGATGCAACCGCTAGTGGTGCCCGAACCGTCGGGAGTGGCGCTAGCCATCCCAACGATGGTCCTGGCCCGCTGGATGCGCGGCCAAGGACGTAACCACACAACTGCCGCTTGCGGCCGCACGAGAACGGAAGAATTGCCATGACTATGAGCCTACGAGTCCACCCGCCGCGGCTGCGACGGATCGGCCGAAGTCGCTCACGCGGCTTTACGCTCGTCGAGCTACTGGTGGTGATTGCCATCATTGGCATTCTCGTGGGCCTGCTGCTGCCTGCCGTGCAGTCGGCTCGCGAGTCGGCACGGCGTGTTCAGTGCCAGAACAATCTCAAACAAGCAGGGCTCGCCCTGCTAGGGTATGAAGATACTCACGGGGTTTTGCCCCCCCGGATGGTCGGACCCAACACATCGGCACCTGCGCGCGTGAGTGGATGGGTGTTGCTTTGCCCCTACATGGAACAGCAAGCCTTGTACGACCAGATCATGAGCGTCGATCCCATACCCGCGCCGTACGACAGCACGTTTGCCCCCTTCAATGTGCAGATACCCGGCCTGCTATGTCCTTCGGATCAAAGCGGCCAGGGGTCGATCCAATACCAAACTGCACACTCGAACTACCGTTTCTCCATCGGCGACACCATTGCAGAGGCCCCTTTGGGCGACAAGCCGCGGGGCATCATGAGCAATGGCTCGAAAGTTGCCCTTCGGCAGATCACCGATGGCACATCGAATACCATCGCCGTCTCGGAACGTATGGTGCTGAACGACTCGAAGGATGTTCGGCAAGATTTGGCTTTCAATGTGAACCTGCGGCAGCAAGGCCCGATCATCTGCCTGTCGTTTGCAAGCGGTGGTCAGTTCAAATTCGACCGTGTCAGCTCGATCGAAGACCCAGGCAATTGGCTGGGGAAACGGTGGAACGATGGCATGGCCTATTACGCCACGTTCCAAACCGTCCTGCCCCCCAATTCTCCCGCCTGCCAGGAAGGATCGTTCGACGGCCATGCTGGGCTGTTCCCGCCAAGCAGTGGTCACGTGTCGGGCGTCAACGCGGTATACGTGGATGGGTCGGTACATTTCATTGAGGAAGGCATCGACACGGGTAATCTCGCTGCAAAGGAAGTTGCCAGTGGCCCCAGCCCTTACGGCGTCTGGGGGGCCTTAGGCTCCAAGGCCGGCGAAGAAGTGGGCGACAACGCACCCACCACTACAGGTAGTCCAACAGATCCTCGCTGATCCTACGATGGCTATAGACCTTGCCTCGCCGTCACCATCGCAGGTTGCTAGAAACCTATAGAAAATAGAATGTCTCGATTTCGCACATTTGTCTTATTAACGCTGATTTTCGGCAGCGTCGCCGGCTGTGGAAACAAGAACGATGGCCGCCCGCAGCGAGTGCCTGTCTCCGGTCGGGTTTTGCTGGATGGAGAAGCGGCCGCCGAAGCAATGGTCGTGTTTTATCCTAGCAACGGTAGTACTCCTGCTGCACAAGGCAACACCGACGCTGAGGGCAATTTCACACTCTCCACCTTTGATGCCAAAGATGGTGCCGTGCCCGGTTCCTACCTCGTACTAGTCAGCAAGAAGCATTCGGACAACGAATTGACGGGGGCCGAGTCGCGAGAGTACTTCGCCCGCACCGGCTCCCCACCGCCACTACCGACCTACCGCGACTTGCTGCCGGCAAAGTTTGCAAGCCACGAGACGACTGACCTTATTGCCGAGGTTATGGCAACGGGCGAAAACAATTTCCACTTCGAGCTGAAGTCCAACGACTAGCTACAAGCTCTCTGACATGGGACGGTGGCATGCCATTCGTTGAAGCAGAGCATGAAATGACGCCGAATTGTAATTGGGTGTTTCGAACCTTCAGACGGGCTACCAAGCCCGCTCCATTCTCCATCTCAACAAGAGGATTCCTACTGATGCTGCGTGCATTCTTGCTGACCCTACTGACGACATTCGCGACCGTAGCACACGCTGACGAACCGGCCACCGGTTCGACCGAGACGTCGCTTAAGATTGGCTCTCCTGCACCACCGCTCGATATCGAGCACTGGCTAAGCGACGCCAATGGAAAGTTCGAGCCGGTTACCGAATTCGAGCCAGGCAAAGTCTACGTCTTGGAATTCTGGGCGACTTGGTGCGGGCCCTGTGTAAAAGGAATCCCACACCTGGCCGAGGTGCAGTCGAAATACGCCGACCAGGGCGTCATGGTAATCGGAGTGAGCCGCGAGGATCTTGATACCGTGAACGCGTTTCTCGATCGAGAAGTTCGCACCAGTACCGATCATCCGGCTACCGATGCTGAAGCCAATCCGCAAACCTACGGCCAGCTTACCAGCGCCTATTGCCTGGCCACCGACCCCGATGCATCGACCCACGACACCTATTTTCGTGCGGCGGGTCAGGCCGGTATTCCCTGTGCATTCATCGTAGGCAAGGACGCCAAGATCGAGTGGGTCGGTCATCCTTCGAAGATGGACGACGTAATCGAACAAGTGCTGAGCGACAGTTGGGACCGCGACGCGTATATCGTCAAGTTCAACGTGGGGGTGCTCTCCAACAAGTTATCTGCCGTCACACGTGCGGCGATCAAAAACGGCGACCATGGCCAAATGCTGGAGCTTCGCGAAAAACTCAACCAGATCGACATGGGCGAAGCCTACGCACCTACGGTCGAGGAGCACGTGAGGAAGTTAACCACCATCATCGATCTGCACGACAGGATGGAGGATCCCGAAGGGACCATAGCGAAGCTCCAAGCGGGCGATTTAGACGGCATGGAGGTGACGATGCTCGCAAATCGTCTGCAGAAACACGCGCGAGAGGGAGAAGCCTTTTCGCCC
Source organism: Aeoliella mucimassa (assembly GCF_007748035.1). NCBI lineage: Bacteria > Pseudomonadati > Planctomycetota > Planctomycetia > Pirellulales > Lacipirellulaceae > Aeoliella > Aeoliella mucimassa. The sequence continues at coordinate 3,511,857 of NZ_CP036278.1, read as the reverse complement.
GAATTGGCACGGGCTTTGGCCGATTTCCGCCAAAAACAGGCGGCCACTTCAACGGTAGGTAAATCCAAGGCAATCTGGCTGGAAGACAGCGGAGACTTATACTACCTCGCCGGAGATCTAAAATCAGCGATCGAAGTTACTAAGAAATCGGTAGCAGAGTGCGACACACTCGTTGCAGAACTTCAAGCCGAGGAGGGAGTCGAGGATAAGGATAAAACCACAGCTAGATTGGTCTACCGCCGCAAATCGACAATGCGACAACTGAAACGGTACGAAAAAGAGAAGGCGGAAGCCGACGAGCAGCAAGAAGCAGGCTAGCTTATTGTCAGGTTCAGCCAAGTATGGCCCTCTCACAATGGGTAGCTGCGTGGATTCGGGCAAGCCTGCGAGTCATCTAGCTAGGCGTTTTTCACCTCGAACTGAGCTCAATTGCCTAGCTTCGGTGTTTGGGAGCTTGAGTAGTCGATTGGGGGTGAACTTCCATTGGCTAGACCCGGTATGAGTGTCGCGTCAATTGGCATCGAATTCATCCGCTTCTGTAGCTGAGTGATGCCAATTAGTGCGGGCGGTTGAGTCGTCCGACGCGGCTGAGGGTGTCATGGAATGTAAGGAGGTGTGCCCCTTCAGTGGAGACCTCTGTAGATAGGCGGAGCTGTTCTTTCTCACAGACTCCAGATGTTTTTGCGTTCTACGTTCGTGGGTTGCTTCGTATTCCTGTTCTCATAGCGGGTGGTGCTTAACAGTTAGACCCAACTGGGGCAGTATGCCGATGAATCAAGGCAATACGCCAAAAGAGACATGGAAAGATGGTCGCCGCTGCTCAGCTGCTTCCTACACCACCGGTAGCTACCGCCGTGCAATTCATCGTATCTGCGACAAGCACGACCTTGAAAAGTGGTCACCGAATCGTATCCGCCATACAGCGGCGACTGAGATTCGCCAGAAGTTTGGCCTAGAGGCCACCCAAACGGTTTTGGGACATAGTAATGCGGTGGTCACAGAAATCTCTGCCGAGCGGGACTTAGCTCTGGCGGCGGCGATCGCCGCCCAATTGGGGTAGGTGGTACCAATGGGCGAGAACACCCGACCTCTGCGTTTCGATTTGAATTCGAGGGACCACTGCACGCGTAGGTGACGAGCCAGAGGTTGTTTTCACCTCCGTAGATAGCTGAGAGTCACACCAGCGGCCGGTTGGTCCAACTTCAGCTTGCTGGCTTCCAGCTTATAGCCAGCGTGGGATTTCCAGAACATTAGGCGTCGTCTATTTGAGGAATCTGTTCGAGTGCCGGGCATCGTGTTCCATTAGTTAGAGTCGAGTTGCATTCGCCAACTCCAGCGATGACGAACGCTTGCCAGTACCTCTGATCGAGCCGTTGAGTTGTGTTCTTCGTCGGCGATAGGCAGCGACCGAGTGTATCCAGGCGCAGAATCCCTCCTGTATGCCGGCGACAGCAATAGCAGCAGCTCATCTTCCGGGGGCTTGGTGGGCTCGTCGGGCATTGATGCTTCACTCGCGGCCAGAGTGCCAGCCGAATACTGCGATTGTTCTATCTCCAAAGAAGCAAATGCCAGATCGGCGATCCGAAGCGAGGTCTGCCTCGCGACGACGTCAGATGCCAATTGCGCAATTGGGGGTGCCGGAGCAATCACTACTGCGTAGTCCTCCACTTCGCCGTCGGCGGCTATGCCGGCTGGCAGCTCCACGCCGCTGGAACTGATGCGAAAACGTGCGAACGTACTCCCCATGACTGTTGTTTCCGGCACGTCGAATGACAGTGTATTGTCCCCGACGGTCACAGGGACGTTCTCGAAAACTCGTTCCGCTACGGCATCGAACTCGCCATTGCCGTCGAAATCGATCCACGCATCCAGCACACCATCAGCACCTTGCACATTAACGGTTGCCATGGCGTCGGTCTGGCCGATTTGGACTGGAGAAAGTAATACTCCATCATCGCTCGTCGAACTACTGGCGTCGTCGCTCGGGGTGGCATCATCCTCATCGGCACGCGTCGCTCCCAGGCGGGGATCGTTCTCCGTGACTCGCGAATGGCGTGGGCCATCTTTCGCACTGGAGGTGGAGTACGTGTCAGGGGCATCGCCAAAGTCGCCACCCATTTCATTGCTAACGAGTATGAAATCCAACTTCGAAGGAGAGGAGACCATGTAGTGGCCTGCTGACATCGTAATCGTAAACGGCTCGTCGAGTTCAGCAAGCGTATCGTCTATGGCAGTCACCTGGATGGTGAGTGATCGCTCGCCTGCAGGAATCGTTACTAGTGCGGTGGAACTCGACGTGAGCTGCGCTCCATCGAGCAGGTAGTCGACTCCTGCAACTGCGATACCATCAAGTCGTAGTTGAACGGTTAAGTCTTCATTCAGATCGCCGTCGCGGGTGAAGACCAATGACGCCATTCCATCCTGTTCGGCGAGCGTGTCGCCGGATGTAGTCATCGTGACTTGTGGAACGTTCAGGTAGGCAACGATCGAGGAATCTTTGCTGGTGAGAATGTCTAAATCGCCGTCGTTGTCGATGTCCCCTGCAAATAAGAGGGTTGGGAAGTATCCATTTATGTAGCGGGGTATGAAGGAAGGAGTCGTACCGCCGAGGTTATCCCGCCAGAGAGTGTAGTCGGCAAGGTTCACTGCGCCATCTCGGTTGGCGTCTGCAAGCAGTTCTGACTCGGAGGAATGGCCAAATTCCGCTTTCCAGATGTCGTAGTCCTGTAGATCGACCGCACCATCATTGTTGAAATCGCCAGTGAGCTTATTCTCGAACAGGCTGCTTGCACTCGCACCGTAGACTGGATCGAGATCTCCATCTCCATCAAAGTCGTACGCGGCAACACTGTAAGCCCGGTAGAATCCCAACGCGAGATCATGCTCAACAAAGCCTGTATCTTGCTGTTCATGCCAGTGCAACGATCCAGAACTACCAGACCGGGCTGCCATGACATCAAGGTCGCCATCTCTATCCAAATCAACCACGGAGAAGTGGCTATCGGTATTGGAGAGTAGGGTGCGAGTAAATCCACCTGTGGAGTCATTCATCCAGATCGCAATGTACTCGATACGTGGCGGAAAGAAACCGCCGCCTCCTCCGACGAGTACGTCCAGATATCCATCTTGGTTTATGTCAACAACGTCGAACTCGGAGATCGCTATCGGTTCAGAAGCGAGTTGCTTGCGAACAAAAGTTAGGTTGTCGCTGTTCTCCAGTAACGAGATCGTGGTAGTGGGGGACTGGGATTCGCGGAGAACGATGTCGATATCGCCATCGGAATCGAAGTCCATTGGCTCCAATTCGAGCATGTTCCTGTCGCTGGTGTAGAGTAGCTGATACGTGAAGTTGTTTTCACCATCGTTTAGCAACGCGCCAACCCATACAGTGGAGTTCACGTAGAGTACATCGAGATCACCATCGCGATCGAAGTCGAGTACTTTCAAGTCACGAACGCTACCCATATCGCTCGCCAGAATATGTTGCTTCCACAGGTCATTCGACTGGGCTCCCGGATTCTCAAACCAAATTAATTGCCCTGCGTAGTCGACAGCTACGAAGTCCAAGTCACCGTCTCGGTCGAAGTCAATGGGAACCAGGTCAAATAGCGAGTTGCCAGTTTCTAAAAGCACTACTTCGTTGAAATGCCCCGGTCCAGCACCAGGGGGTGAGATGACAAGTTCGTAGTCTTCCACCTCGCCATCAGCAGCCGCGCCGGCGACTCCCAGCCCACCCTCAGAGCTAAGCCGGAATCGGGCGTGAGTTGCCCCCGATAGTGCCCAGGCGGGAGTTTCGAACAGCAGCACGTTCTCCCCTTCGACAACCGGGTGGCTAGTGAAAATCTGCTCTTGTAGTCCGCTCCAGGAGCCATCGCCGTTGAAGTCGATCCAGGCATCCAGTCGTGCTCCTGCTGGTGCATTGGATACAGTAACCGTTACGGTCGAGATGAGGTTACCCACCTGCACGATATCGAACACCACTCCATCGTCGCCAGAGTCACCTGCAGCCGCAGCGGTGTGGGAACCATAAGTGTCGATGCTGCGAGTGACGCCCAGCATCGGTCCAACCGCAATATGGGCGGGGCCATTCACCAACGGGCCAACAGGGTAGGGGATGGGAGCGTCGCCATAGTCGGCAATCGCTGTCGAGTTAAGGATTGCTCCAATGGCGGTACCAATCACGACGGTTTCCGCCACCTCGTCCAGGCTGTCGGCAAACGGCTGCAACATCAGGTCCACGTAGGAGCTACCAGCGGGGATGGTCACGACCCCCAGGACCCCATCCCAGCGATCAGCTCCTTGAACTACGTAGTCATCCGCGGTGGCGGTGCCGGTGATCTGGAAGGGAATCGAGAGTGGGTGATTAACTGCACTAGAGACGGAGAGTCGAACGATCAGCGGTTCACTGCCTTCCTCGACGAGTGCGGGCGAGACAAGTTCGTAGCCAATCGTCAATGGTTGGGTATAACTCCATAACCCGTACGGGTATCGGCTCGCGGCAACGAGATCGATGGTACCATTCGCGTCTATGTCGCCAGCGACAATCGACGACACGTTCGTCGAGGGAGTAGCAATTACCCGTCGCGTGAAGTTCGAGAATCCATCGTTTTGATACCATACGAGTGGTTGACTGGAATTGTTGAACGCTTCAGCAACATCGATGTCGCCATCGCCATCGAAGTCGACTACCACAAGCGACTGCCTCGCATTGTTTGTGTCGTCGAGTACTAGACTTGTGTAGTTGGAATCTCCGTCGGCAAGTAAGATCCTTAGTTCGCCGGTCGACGATAGTAACAAATCGTCTAATCCGTCGCCATTGAAGTCGGACACTGCGAGTGCCCGGGCTTTGTAGCTATTCAAAAGGCGTTCGGAGAAGGTGCCATCGCCGTTGTTGCGAAACCAGAAGGTATCGGCAAAAGTCGTGCTCCCCGTAAGTACAAGATCGTCTTTGCCATCCAGATCAACATCGGTCGCAACGAGATCCTTCGGTTGCGGATTCGTGGTGCCGCCCACATCACCAACCACCGATTGGGAAAACTCACCGTAACCTAGGTTCTCGAACCATAAAATGTCTCCGTAGGTCCCCGTGGCAGCAATGTCCAGTCGGCCATCGCCGTTCAGATCAACAATCGCGGCCGCAATCGCGCCCGATAAACTCGTGGTTAATCTGTGAATCGTGAAACTGGCCAGCCCATCGTTCTCTAGCCAAGCGACGGTGGAATTGTATGTGGTGACCAGATCGATATCGCCATCACGATCCAAATCGGCCAGTTCGATCGAGCTTCCTTCTAAACTAAGTTCATGCGGAATGAAGTCCGCTTCGCCGGTGTGCTCGAACCACCAGAGATAGCCACTGTGATTCGTGCCGATGATATCCAGATCGCCGTCGGTATCCAGATCCACTGTTTGCATTACGCTTGGCAGCGAGGAGTTCGTGAGCTCGGCAATCTTGGTATTGGAATCAAATACGCCGGTCGTCTCAGCTGGCGGGCGGATCTCGACTTGATAGTCCTCCACTTCGCCATCGGCCGCAACGCCAGTGACCCCCAGCCCCCCCGTGCTACTCACCCGGAAACGGGCGTAGGTGGTGCCAGACTTGGCAGTAAGGGGAACCGGAAACGTGAATTCATTGTCACCAACGACAACAGGCTGACTGTCGAGTATCTGGTCTAGGCTTCCCCAGTGGCCATCGCCGTTCCAGTCGACCCAGGCGTCGACGAAGCCGGAGCCATTCTGCACGTTGACAGTAACGGAATTGGTAAGCTGCCCTACGCGAATGGAATCGAATGTCACGCCATCGTCGTCGGCCCCGTCGCCATCGGCGGTGGGAGAGGGGTGGCCGTCGGAATCCAGATCAAGCGAAGCTCCCAGGCGGGGCGAGTCAGGTCCACCCTGGCTGTGAGCGGCGCCATTGTCACCGGCTAGCGTGGGGTACATCAGAGGAGCGTCGCCATATTCTCCGCCTAGTTCCTCACTGATCACCGTCCACTCAGCAGTAACTTCTCCCTGCAGACGGTAGCCCTCTCCGGCCACTGCAGCTAAGCGTATTACTTCGTCTAGCTCCGGCAGTTCGTCGTCTATTAGGTTCACCGTCACAACAGCGAACGTCTGGCCAGGGGGAATCACTACGCTTCCCACCGATCCAACTAGTTGGCTGTGGCCAGAGATAAAGTAATCCGTCCCGTGTAACGCTGATCCTGACAACTCGAAGGAAATCGTCGATGGCTGGTTTCTTTCACTCTCGATCTCGAAGCGGAACATTTGTACCGACCCATTGCTCTCTTGAAGACTGTTCTGTTCAAAGGTGGCATGGACAGAGTAGACATTTTCGTACCACCCAAAACGGTTATATTCCGCACCTGCGAACGCAATATCAAGATCGCCGTCACTGTCCAAGTCAGCGACAATCGGCCAAGCGGAAGCAGCCCGGTCTTCGATAGTAATCTGCCGAAACCCTTGGTTTCCGTCGTTTCGGTACCAAACAAGAGCTCGATTTGTTGAGCGTCCAGAGGGAATCCATGCGACAATGTCGAAGTCGCCATCCCCGTCAATGTCAGCCGGAACGTAGAGGGTACGATAGTACCCCTCGCGCGCATAGATGGTAGTGGCGACAAATTGCTGCTCGCCAACGTTCTCGTACCACACCAAGAGATTGTCGAAGTTGCCAGAACTATCCTTATACAAGGCGGATGCCAATACATCCATGTCGCCATCGTTATCGATGTCGACGGAGTGGACATAATAAGCTGAGTAATGATTGCCAATCGAGTGGCTTTGAAACTGCTGTTGGCCATCGTTCTCATACCACACGATCCGACCAGACCAGATAGATGCCAGCAAGTCTAGGTCACCATCGCCATCGATATCGGCAGCGGAGAGACTAGTTGGACCTCCCACACTGTCATCGATGGTGTGTTTTGCTGGATCCGAGTCCGGCGCAAACTCATACCACACTAACGAATTGGTAACCGACTCGAATCCCACCACATCCATATCTCCGTCTTGATCTACATCATTGGGAGAGAGGTAGCGCAGTTCGTCCTCGGGAGAGAACCAGATGTTCTCGACGAACTCCCCTGCGACATTTGAGAGAACTTTGTACTCCGGTTCATTTGAGACGGAGATGATGAGATCGTAGTCGCCATCAAAATCGATATCTGTCGGCAAGAGCAACGAGATCTCAGAAGACGATTGAGTCACTGCATGTTCGACATAGGACCGGTCACTAGTCAACTCGTACCACACTACCACATATTGGTTGCTTGCTAGTTGCTTAGTAGTGAGGAAATCTAGATCACCATCATTGTCTAAGTCGATGGGAGTGCTGGAGGGAAGAAAGCTTTCATCATTTGAGAAGTCTTGATAGGGCGCAAACTCACTGCCGACGTTAGGTGGCTGAATTTCGATGGCGTAGTCTTCCACTTCCCCATCGGTGGCGGGCCCCGCAAAGCCTAGTCCACCAGCGGTGCTCAGGCGAAAACGGGCGAAGGTGATCCCAGACACAGCCGAAACCGGCACGTCAAAATAGAGAGTGTTGTCACCCAACGCGACTTCTTTGCTGGTGAAGATTCGCTCCCCCGGATCCGCCCACGATCCGTTGCCATTGAAGTCGATCCAAGCGTCGAGTTTGCCGGCAGCGCTCTGGACATTGACTGTTATTGCCGCGGCTAGTTGCCCAACGCGAATAGTGCCGAAGGTTACACCGTCCTCGTCCTCTCCATCGCCGTCGGCGAGTAGCGACTGAACACCGTCTTGTTCGCTATCGCGCAGCATCCCGAGTCTCGGTTCATCCATGGAGGATTCGAAATGCCACGCTCCTTCGTTGAAAACGGTTGGAAAGGGGGCTGGAGCATCTCCAAAGTCTGCCGACGTGTAATTGACAACCAAGAACGTCTCGTCAATCGAAGGTTCTATAATCGGAAGAGCATTTCCGCTTCGATCAGTGATTAGCGCATTCATCGCTAATTCCAAACCTGCTTCACCATTATAGCCCGCTAAGTTGCCCCTTCCGAGTTCGACATCAAATAGCCTGGGGCTGACCTGGATCACATTAGTAGCAACTGCTAATAAGCCACCACTTGCTGTAAAGTCACTAACATCAACACCTGTCACATCTTCCGAAAACTCAACTCGAAACCATAGCGAGTCTGCTGCCGTTGGGTTGCGACTACCTTCGAGCCTACGAATGGAAGTCAACGTTGGCGGGTGCTCATCCGGCCGCAACGAAATCACGTATACAGCTCCGTCCGCGAGGCCAGCGGTATCATCAGCAGTTGCGCCTACGGCAAATTCGGGCGCGCCGTCCTTATCCAAGTCGCCCAGCAAGGAGACAGCGCTACCAAACTGGTGCGAAAGAGAGCCACCCGAATCAAAAACTGGCCCACCAGGAAAGCCACTGCTAACTCTTATTAACTCACGTATCTCACCTGTTGTTTGCAGATACGCGACATACACAGCACCTAGGTAGTACGAGTCACCTATTAATAAGTCTTGCACTCCATCACCATCCAGATCACCAGGAGCAGCCAGTGAACTGCCTAGTCGTCCCAGTCTTCCAGACGGGCCGTTTGGTTGTGACGGAAACCCTTCACTGCCATCCCTCACAAGAGCCCTACTTTGACGAACAGTGCCATCAGTGTTTAGTGAAATGAGATAGACATTTCCTTGCCAGGGAGCGATGGTGTCTTCCAGATCTGCACTCACGGCGATCTCCCTGAATCCATCTCCGTCGATATCACCCAAAGACGCAATCGAGGATCCAAAGCGACCGCCGTTCGTTAGATCAGGACCTCCATCAGATTCGCTATAAATCTCGGTGTAGGATGTGACCGTGCCGTCAGCAGCCATGAACAAGATGTAGAAGCCTCCTGTCTTAGCGTCTCCCTCACCATGTTGTGCGGCACCAACTGCCAGATCAATCACGCCATTTCCATCTAGATCACCAATAGCTGCTAGCGATGACCCAAATCGTTCTCCACTATGTAGACTTGGCCCCCCTCCAACTTCACTTGCGATCTTCTGAGATCGCTTCAGCACGCCACTCTGATCCATGAAGAGAATATGTACGGCTCCCGCATCAGTGCTTCCGACATCGTCGCCACTTGCCCCGACTGCAAGTTCGCTGATGCCGTCACCGTCTAAGTCTCCAAGCGATACAATCGCAGAACCGAAGTTATCGCTTGCCGAGAGAGTAGGACCGTTGGGTGTCCCAATTGTAACTGTTGTGCTTTCTCGCACAGTTCCAGACGGGTTGAGCAGCAACACTTGAACTGCACCGTAGGCTGTGCCACCGTTGACGTAATTGGTATGGCCGACTGCCATATCGGGAACTGCATCCCCATCAACATCCCCCAATGCGGCGATTGAAGCCCCGAAGTACTGTGCATTTTCGGGCAGGGGTACTCCCGACTGACCGAACACAAGCTTCTCGTAGCCTGCAAATCCTGTCTCCAATTCACTGATTCTCAAAACTGATACGCGGTAATCTTCAACCTCGCCGTCGGAAGCTTCACCATGCGGGTTACTAGCAGTGAAGTCTGTGCTGATTCGCAATCTAACATATGACTCTCCAAACGGGGCCGTGGCTGATAGTGGAGGAAACTGAAGCGCTAAGAGCGATGCAGAGTCTGAACTCGGCACGATAAGTGAAGCTCGTTCCGTAGCGTTATCGAAGCCACCATCCTGGTTAATGTCGATCCAACCATAGAGCATGGCATCTTGCCCCGTCTTGTTGGTAGCATATACGTGCACAGTTGGAGTTGTACCAACAGTAAACACCAAGTCTCTATCAGGATCGAACACACCGTTCTCGTCATCCACGCCGGGCGTACTAAAGAGGTCATCTCCATTCGCAGTGATACTTGGTGATCCATCGACCTCCGAATCGACTCCCGCCCCCAAATAAAGCGTGGTAGATGAGTTGTCGGTAATGTGCCGAGCCCCATCGTCCGCCAGCAGCGTGGGGTAGGGCGCCGGGGCGTCGCCGAAGTCGGCGGCCAGCAACTGGCGGCTTTCTAGCTGTTCAAAGCCGAGTTGTCGTCGCAGTGCGGTGAGCGATTTGCGTTGTCGCGATGCCCGCTTCGCGGTACGCCGCTCCCGCTGCCAATTGCTTCGCCAATCCATGAACGGGGCCCCTGGTAAAAAATCGTGATGCTAGCCAGCGGCCACTGTCACCCGCTGAGGGGTGGGGACGCATAAACTCACATTCTAATCCAAGGCGGCCGCAAATGCCTACATTCGTTCTCCTTCGCCCCGCCCCGCTCAGTCCAGTAAAACACTTATATCCGGATGGTAAGTGGTAGATAACTGCTGGTTCTGTGGATTTGCAATCTGGACAGCTTGGGTTAATTTGGAGAGGAACATTGCTCCATAGTATTCCCGACCGCAATTCAGGCTGGCTCGAGCTGAATCGACTTGATCCGGACCCTCACCGCCCGAATTCTCCTGTGGTAACAGCAACCTGGGAGCAAAGTCTGCTTTCTAGTCGATTACAATCCTCAGTCGGTGAACTCACAGCGGTTGCATCGACCGACGCGGCTGAGGATTTCTGGGAACTGAAGGAGGTGGGCCCGGCCAGTGGAGGGCTTTGTGGATAGGTGGAGCTGTTCTTTCGTACTGAGTTTGGCCTCAACGCGACTTATCGTTATTAGTGGACCTCCCAAGACATGGCTGCCTTTCTTTCATATACCAAACTGGTCCAGTATGCTCTGTGCAACACGAACGGCCTCACGTTGCTCACTTGCGGGTCGCTTCTGGCTGGGCTTGGGTGCGGAGGTAGCATTGATGAAGCGACTGCAGGCCTCACGGCTGGTAAATCGCCGTCCGCCAATGAAAACGCTTTCTATCGCGACTCCTCTTGTCCCCTTAAGCAACCATCGCCAGAGGGTAGGCTTGCTCGGCAGGGTAGCAAATACGAGCTGAGCCTGGCCGACGGAAAGCATGTTCTCTTTTTCAGTATCGATCATATCTCTATTATCCAACCGATGGGGTTAGAACCCTCGCCTTCAGGCGAAACCTTCAGGTTCATATACTACTTGGATGGATAGTTACCGGATTGGAGCACATAGCCGCTTTGATTTGAAATACCATTTCGTGTGGGTCACGAAGTACCGCAAGGCGATCCTGAGAGGTGACGTCGGGGTACGGGTGCGTGAAATCGTGCGTGAGGTGTGTCGGACCAACGATATTGAGATACTGCAGGGGGCGGTCTCGGCCGATCATGTGCATGTTTTGTTGTCATGCCCTCCGAATCTCTCGCCCAGCAAGATCATGCAGTATCTCAAGGGCAAGAGTTCGCGAAAGCTTCTGATGGAGTTCCAGCATCTGCAAAAGCAGTACTGGGGGCGTCATTTGTGGGCCCGCGGGTACTTTGTGGCGTCTAGCGGAAGTGTGACTGAGGAAGCGATCACCGCGTATATCCAGGGTCAGCGGGGAACGGAGCCCAGCGACGGGGAAGATAACTTCCGCGTAACGCCTTCGTGAGTGAAGGACTTCAGTCCGTAGCTCACGAACTCTTTCCAAACCTACCGGCTTCTAGCCGGTAGTAGTTCAGTCCATGCCTGAAGAATAGGCATGCCCCCGCCCCAATCATTAGGCAATGCCTCAGTGAGAAGGCTTTTCCATAATAGCCTGTCATCACCCAAGAACTCCAACCATTGTCTTCGCTCTTCACCACTTGGAAGTGGAAACGTATCGCGAGAACTGTGCACATTCCTAAGCAATACACACACCCTTCTACCGATAGAATCCCCATTTCAATCCATCGAACAACGTCTTCCTTGAACACAAATGCCTATCCTTACTACCCCCTCTTGAGCAATGTGAAACACCCCAGCAGAAGACAATACCAATCTTCGCCATTGCAAAATGAGCCCCATAGGCCTGCTTTACGTGCCGCATTTGTGTTTTGTTTGGTTGGACGTAAGACTGCAACTGCCGCTCGTGGAGCTCGGCACACTGTCTATGAACTCGTTAGAAACACGTTTCGAGGCAATCAAGCTCGCTGAACAGGCATTGGCCTGCAAGGAGTGGCCAGTACTGACGGATCATTTTTGTGTGGAAACGTTATTGAACAGGACTGGACGGGACGAACTCGTGACAGATCTGCCACTATCTGTAACAATCTCGTTCAATCGGTAAGCGGAGGACTTACGGAGATCGCCGTGTAGAGTAATGACTAATAATAGCCAGGCCTTCGAGTGCCACGACCCTATCGTATGCACGCCGTAAGCTACTTGAGACGTTCATATGGGTGAAATCGATTCAAATCACGACGAAGACGACGCCCTTTCAATTAGCGATCGTTTCTACCGGGCCGTGTACGATCTGACGCCGGTGATGATGCACTCGATGAGCGCCAAAGGCGTACTCGTGCACGTCAATGACTACTGGCTCCAAGTGATGGGCTACAAACGGGAGGAGGTTATCGGCCGCCACGGGCCCGACTTCCTTACCGAGGCTTCGCGGGAATACGCCAGACGGATCGGCATCCCCAAGACACTAGAGCAGGGGTATGTCCGCGACGACCCCATCCAAATGGTCAAGCGCAACGGCGAGGTGATCGATGTTTTGGTTTCGGCCGTCATCGAACGGGGGCAGCAGGGCGAGCCCATCCGCTCGTACGCGACGATGGTCGACGTCACCGGGCAACGCCGAGTGACCGCGGAACTCCAGTTCCGCAATGCCATTCTCAAGACTCAGCAGGAAATGTCGCTCGACGGCATCCTGGTCGTCGATCCCGAGAAGCGGATCGTCTCGCATAACGACCGCTTCGTCCAGATGTGGGGCCTCCCCCAGGAGGTGCTCGCTTCCGGTCAGGACGAACGGGCCGTGGAGCACGTGCTCGATCAACTTGAGCACCCCGAAGAATTCCTCGCCCGCGTCGCCGAACTCTACGAGCGGCCGATGGACTCGTCCTTCGATGAGATCCACCTCAAGGACGGTCGCATCTTTGATCGCTACAGCTCGCCGATGGTCGGGGAGGGCGACTGCCTCTACGGGCGTGTGTGGTATTTCCGAGACATCACCCGCCGGCGGACCGCCGAGTCGGCCGTCCGAGACAGCGAGGTCCGGCTGAAGAAGCTGCTCGATTCGGCGATGGACGCGATCATCACGATCGACGGGCAACGCGTGGTTCAACTGTTCAACGGAGCCGCCGAGCAGACCTTTGGCTGCGCCGCCGAGCAGGCGATGGGATTACCGTTTAGCCGCTTCGCCTCGGATTCGCTAGCTGCGATTCTGAACGACTACTACGGCGGCAGCGACCTCGCCGCGAAGGACGCGCTGTGGTTCCCCCCGGGGCAGACGGCAATGCGGGCCGACGGGAGCTCGTTCCCCATCGAGGGAACCTTATCGCAGTTCGTCGCCCACGGCGAGACGTTCTGCACGATTATCCTTCGCGATGTCAACGAACGCCTGAAGGCCGAGGAGCAACTTCGCGAATTGCGATTCGAGAAGCAACTGTTAGAGGAAGAACGCGACGCGGCGGTCGGGTTCGAGGAGATCATTGGCGTTTCGCCGACGATGCGCAAGGTGCTGAGCCAGCTGCAAAAAGTTGCCGCCACCGACGCCACCGTGCTGATACTAGGCGAGACCGGCACAGGCAAGGAGTTGTTAGCGCGGGCTATTCACCGCAAAAGCAATCGGGCCGACCATGCCTTGGTGAGTGTCAACTGCGCGGCGCTCCCTACTGGCCTGATCGAAAGCGAACTCTTCGGACACGAGAAGGGCGCTTTCACCGGCGCGCTGTCGCGGAAGATCGGCCGCTTCGAGATGGCGGACCGCGGCTCGCTGTTCCTCGACGAGATCGGCGACCTGCCACTCGACCTCCAGGCCAAACTGTTGAGAGTGCTACAAGAGGGGGAGTTCGAACGTCTGGGCGGCACGGAAACGATACGGGTAGACGTCCGAGTGATCGCCGCCACTCATCGCGATCTGGAACATCTCGTCGCGGAAGAGAAGTTCCGCGAAGACTTGTACTACCGGCTCAATGTCGTGCCGCTCGAGGCGCCTCCGCTCCGCGACCGCCCCGGCGATGTGCCGCTGCTGGCCAACTATTTTGCGATGCACTTCGCCGCCAAGGCGGGCAAACGCATCCAGTCGATCGCCCGCGATACGGTCCATTCATTGACGTCGTACAGCTGGCCTGGCAATGTCCGGGAACTCCAGAATGTCATCGAGCGAGCGGTCATCCTTTCGGAGGGAGAAGAGCTCGAGTTGGCTCAATGGCCGCCATCGAAGCTGGGGGGCGCCGAACGCCCCAAGCTTAAGCGTCTGGAGGACGTTGAGCGGGGACACATCCTCAGTGTGCTCAAGCAGACTGAGTGGCGGGTTAGCGGGGAGCGGGGTGCCGCACGCATACTCGGGCTCAAGCCGACCACGCTGCAGTCGCGGATGAAGAAATTAGGGATCGAGCGCGATGCCCAGGATTCCGATTAGCTCGGCGGTACACCGCCTTTTCCACTCACACCACGGCTAGGCACGGCTTTTGCCCTAGAGGATCTTTCGCCACCGCAAATTGCGATGTTCGTGCAAGGACTATGCATCAGCTTCGCTGCAGTAAACGGGCTTTCCAGCCCATCGCAGCGCCAACAATCGATTAGCGACATGCTCCGTATTTCTGAAGTGGAATCGACAATGCACTCCGTGGTGCTGCAGTTGGAAGGGGCGATCAATGGGGAGTGGCTCGAGGAACTAGCCCGGGTCATCGCGACGCACCAGGCCGCCAGCAAGGCCATCCAGCTCGATTTGACAGGCGTTTCCAAGGTCGATATGGCTGCAGTGGAATACCTTCGTCGAACCATCGGCGTCGACTACACGATCGCGCGGGCCTCGATGCTGCTGGCGGAACTGATCACGCCGCAGCAGGACGACACGGCCCTGGACACCGACGGAGACAATCTCTTAGACACCGAGTTTCCGTGAACCTCCGCTAGTTTCCGCCCGTGTTGCGCGCCGTTGCAGCGAAACTCAGCCGCGGTTGATCACATTAAGCCGGCCTCACCGACACGATATTTCGTAAGGCTTACGAAATATCGTCAGTTCCCTGGCAATCTTATGCAGACTTCGATCACGCAAAATGTCTTTTTTGCGAACAACACCTGGCATGTCAGCCAATCGGTGTAATTCAAGGCAACTAAAAGCAATTGGCACAAGCCTTGCGATTGATGGGAGGACGGCAGGCCGATAGCTACGGGCAAGTATTGCCTTTCCGGTCGGCGCCGTCATGCAGCTCAACGGACCCAGCACTCCCTCCCCCCACTAGTTCAGCCCATCTGCCAGAGAGGAATCGAAATGCGTACGCACTCCAAAAGAGGTTTGTTTCTTGCCAGCGTGTGTGCCCTATTCGGCACGGCTCAAATCGGATCGGCCCAGACGATCCGCGAGATCAATGGCACCGACGCCGCTAGCATCCAGGATACCGTCGACCTTTTCCGTGCTGACCTAGGCGACCAGAACTCGCCGGCCCCGGTGAACAACATTGGCGGCCGACGCGAAATCAACTGGGACGGCGCGCCCGATAGCGTGAGCGACCCGAACCTCTTCCCAGGTGACTTCTTCAATGCAGACTTCTCCCCGCGGGCCCGCGGCATCGAGTTCGTACCAACCGGTGAGACGACCGGCTTTCAGCTCAGCGCCACCGAAGCCAGCGGTGAGTCTATCGAGTTCGGATTCGACGCTGGCTTCACAACGTTCAGCCCCGAGCGGCTTTTCACGCCCATCGGCGACACGACCTTCGATGTCCTGTTCTTCGACCCGGCCGACCCGAGCACGCCGGCGCTCAGCACCGGGCTGGGGGTCGTTTTCACCGATGTCGAGGACGTCGACAGCACGTCGATGACGTTTTATGACGCCTACGACAACGTGTTGCTGACGCGTAGTGTGCTCCCCGGCAGCAACGCCGGACTGTCGTTCCTGGGCGCGTCGTTCGACGAGGCGATCGTCGCCCGCGTGTCCATCATTGGCGGATTGGAAGCTTTCGATTCGGTCGTCATGGACGACTTTATCTTCGGCGAGCCAGTCCCCGTATCCGTGCCCGAGCCGGCGTCGGTAGCGCTGCTGAGTCTAGTGGGGCTGGGGGGGCTGATCATTCGCTTGCGAGCTCACTAACAGGAAGCGGCACTCGACCATTGTATCGCCGCCTCTAATCACCAGTGCACGTTTGTAAGCCCACCGATTGAAACAGTAAATGCGTCTCGACACTCTATTGGCCCTTACCGCAGTGCTAGCGCTGTTTGGTGTGGCCACCCCATGCTCAGCCTAGACGGTTCCCGAGCCGGGTTAGCTGGCCATGCTCTGCCTGTCGGTGGCCTTGCCGGCAGCCGACGTATCACTTGGGAGTGTCGGGAGCCGGGAAAAAGTCGTCATGCTCCGATCTCCAATTTTGCTACCCACGAGATTACAATCGCACTGCTGCGTTAGCCAACGGCGTTAGCAGGTTCCTGTTCCAACAAGGTAAGCAATGATTTCCATACCTACACGATTCGCCGCGCTGCTTGCGACGATCACGTCCTTCGCAAGCGTAGCAAACGCCCAGTTCACGGTGTTCACTGACCAAGCCGCTTGGGAATCAGCCGTCCGGGGGATCGGTCTGAAACCAGCTATTGAAACTTTCGACGGGCTGTCGGCCTTCGACCTGCAGCCCTCCACTGGGCTGCTGCCGGTGAACGACGACTTTGGCATCCAAGTGACCGGGGTCGACAGCGGCGACGCAGACGACGCGTTCATCGACGCGGGGCAATTCCACGGCGAGATCTTCCCATTGACCGAACACGCCAGCTACGACCATGTGTTCAACCGGCCGGTCCGGGCGTTTGGTCAGTTCTTCGACGGAGCCGCGTCGGGGCTGGGCATCAAGATTTCAACACCGGATGGTGACATTGCCATCAAGGACTTCTACTCTGGGTTCGAGGATGGCTTTCTTGGCTTTGTATCGGATAACGCCTACGACCGGGTCAGCATCATCGGCGGCGACATTGACCCCTTGGGTACGTCTGTCGGAGAGATCTACGAAGCCCTGGATGTGTCGTATTCTCGCGCTGGATTGCTCCAAGGCAAGTCGGTCCGATTTCAGCTAGTCGTCAATCAGGGTGGAGTCGACGAGTTCTTCTCCGAGACGGTTGACCGGGTGGTCAACGACGAAGTCGAGTTCGACAACATCAGCGAGCTGCAGTTCTTTGAACCCGACGGCGAATCCAACTTGCGCGCCGTGAACCTTAGCTTCGACGTGACCAGTGACGACTCGATTGTGTTTGATTTTTCGAAAGGCGGCAGCGGGCAATTCTCGACCCGCGACTTCAACGGCTACGTCTTTTCCGACGCGGCCGAAAACTTGCCCCCGATCATCGGGGTCAGCATCGATCCTTCAAGCACATTCGGGCTCTCGCCGGACGACATCCTTTTCACCGAGGATGAGATCCGGATTGATGTCTCCGGCCTGAGTCGCACCCCGTCCACAACGGCGGTGCTGCACCTCGAGTTCGGCCTCGAGCAGACCCTCCTGGGTGACTTCAATTCCGATGGCATGGTCAACCTCGCCGACTACACCGTGTGGCGAGACAACCTGGGGGGAAACGACTCGACGCTGGGAGGAAACGGGGACAACACGGATGGTCTGAATGTGGTCAATGTGGCCGACTATCAGGCGTGGAAGTCCAACTTCGGACAGGGGACGTCGGCGGCAATCATCCAGGGCAACACTGCCACGGTGCCCGAACCTGGGGCTCTCGCCCTACTATCCGTCGTGCTTGGAGGCTCATGCTGGACGATGCGGCGACGGGGTGTACGGCGCCGCAGATGTGGTTTGTTTCCAACGAGCCGTACGAGCTAGGCTCGTCGGGGTGCGAGCGTTCAACGACCTGTCAGTCTCCGGTGAAATCATCTCTCGCGCCACGCCCGACAGCACCTTCGAACTCAACCAAGACCCCCAGAACCCCGACTCCAATTTATTCGGCAGCTATCGGCTGGACATTCGCACGCAGTTCAGCGAGATCGCCGAGCCGACATCCCTCTCGCTGCTGGGAATGGGCGGCATGACGGCCATGCTGCCTCGTCTGCTTCGATTTTCCTCACCATCTGATAATAAAGCACAACCATACATAAGATTCCTATTGCAACTGTTTCAATGCTTGTTGCCTGTGCCGCACACGCCCGGGCAGTGGTCTTGCTCTAGATCGACTTCGGCTCGTAAATCCAATCACCTTCACCTTCACCTTGACCGCCACCGACGGCGCATCCCTCACGGCCGTGTCTGGCACCTCGTTCAACGAAGTCTATCTAAAAGGCTTCTACGACTCAGTGAAAGCCTCGGGCGGGTTGAGCAGTATTTTCGTTTCGAGCGATTTCGTCTCGTTTCTGAACTCGGACAGCGCGACTCTAACGTCCCTCTTCCGTTCATTCGGTGCCCCTGGCCTGAACATCTTCGACTTCGTAGACAAGGGGGATACCGCTGACTTCACCGTCGGCGAGAAGGAGTTCGCCTTGTTCGGTCACCTGGTCGCTCAACGCCGAAGCCGACAACGACATGCTCGACGCCTACAACGCCGGCAGCCGGGGCGGCGACCTTTTCTTCCTAGCTGACGCTGTGGGTGACTAGCTCGTCATAGAAAGACTCTCGATTCGAGTCTTTCCAAATGAGCTTAAAGCAGCCATGGAACTGGCGCGAGCGCTCTAGCAGAACTTATCCACAGGAAGATTCGATCATTCCATCGTCGCTTTGCAGTTCCCAACATTCCCCATTTGGCTTTTCCCTCACCGGTGGACGTTGCTAGACCCCTGACAAAAAGTGCATAAGCTTGCAATCGTGCAAAGGGGGAGTGAACTCAAAAACCATCCGCAAAACAAGATCTGTTTAAATCTCGGGATTGGCCTTATAACCTCGAGGTCGTCGGATACGAGTGTTTTGGAGTTAGCCCCTCCCCCCCCCGGGGGGGGCATCCGAAACTGAATGTAAGCCGACAGGCCAGTCGGCCGTTTTATTTAGCGACAATCCCACAAAGGAGTATAGCGCAAGTCGCAAACCTTGGGGGGCAAAAGGGAAGTATGCCCGTGGGATGGTCGCTGGCAATTTGTTCCCAGGCCTCAGCCATTGCTTTGGTTTTATATGCCAATGGGTTCGTCTATACCTTCGCGGTGGGATCCTACAACCTTGCTAATCGACGTCAATACTATACTGGTTGGCCAGAAACTTGCTTATGCTTTGCATCTGCATGTCGGAGAGCGCACTGTTGTAAATGAGTACTTCTGCAAGCACTCCAGAAAACGTTTGATAGTGAACTTCGCTGGGATGCCTGCCAAGGACTTTGCGCGAGAGAATAGCTATAGGTGCATCGGCAACTACCGATTGTTCAAGCTGACCATTCAGGGTTAAGGTTGCCTGTTGGTTCTTCAAACTGTACCGATAAGCCACCACAACCGGCTGGTCGCACCCCAATGGTGTAATGCTGTCACACCTGGCGGTACTGAAGACCGTCATCGGGTCTTCCTTGTCGTGGCCTGTAAAGACAAAGCCCACGAAGGAGACGCTAGTTGGCGGTTGGCGGTGGTTTAAGTAGGCTTGCAGATGGAGCACGCCGGATTCGGGAAGCTCTTTGCGATAGACAACATGCCGTTCGGGTGGTCCATTGTAGTTGATTAACTGCATAATTTGTCTCTTGGACCTATCCACCGACACCACAAAGAATAGGGTTTGTTCGTTGGTGGTCTCCATCGGAGTCGTTAAGAGGAACGTCCCATTGCCCTCGAAACAAACCCCAGGTTTTCCATTGAGAGCGTGCGGACTCCAGGAGGGACGGAAATCAAGAGTTGGTTGCAGAGCGTCGTCGTGCACTTGATTGTCGCCAATCAGCAGATCTTCCCATGCAGCCACATGGCCAGTCTCGTCCAGGCTTACTTGTTTATCGGCAGCCAACCACAGGGCAAGATTATCCGCAATCGGTAGTGTGGGTAAATCATTGGGCGGGATCGAAGGATGAGGGGCGTGTACAAATCGCGCCTCGTTGGCTTCGAATTCCCGTAAGGTCGTGCCCCCGATTTCAAAGTGTTTTGCTTCTGAGCTAGTCAAGCGGACGACTTCCCCCGTAGGAACTCCATTCCGGTCTATCGAATGGGTGGCGACCTCCCCATCAAACACATGGACTTCCGAAGAGCCCCGCTCGTCGACCGAAACGCCGAACTCCGTCCCCAAGTCAATCGTTACCGAACTGGGAGTGGTTACCGAAAACCCGATGGCCGACGGAGGAATCGAGGCAGCCAGGTTCCCCAAGCGAAGCAAGCAACTTCGACTATCCTTGAGGATTAAATCACAGGGGCCAGCCAGCGTCACACGGGCACCACTACCAAACACGATGCTCAAATTGCCCTGCTCCACCGATAGACGCGATCCGGCAGCCAGGTCGGCCCCGCGTTCTAGCGGTGTTTGCCCCTTAGTCCAAACGCAGTTTTCCACGTTCCATACCGTACCGACACTGGAATTGGCGTCTGCCAAGATGGCGGCATTTATCCTCGGTCCGCCCGGCTCGGTCGCGGGAAGGAGGCGGTTAGCTGATGCTTGTAGGGGGGGATTAGGCGTGCCAGGATTATTGTCACCACGCAGTACAAAATAGCTGGCAACCGCCAACAGAATCGAAGCCGCAATCGTCGCTAGCCACGTGATAGGCGATTTCTTGAAACTTCTCCGGTCATCGACAAGGGGAGTGCATAAGAACCGCGAGACATCATCGTCTAAGCATAGCTGATGCAAATCCTGCTCGATGCGCAACTGAGCGACAAAGGCTCGCAGGTGGTCACTATCGTTCTTTAACCATTGCTCGACGCAGCGGTAGTGGTCTTCATTACGAACGCCGTCTACAAAATCGGCGACAACTTTGTCTTGTTTCGAATCACTCGGCATACTCTGCCCCCTCTAATTTACGCTGGACGCAGTCGGCCAAGAATTGCCGGGTGCGGTGAAGCGCTACGCGAACGCCACTGGAGGTTAGCCCCAACCGGTCAGCGATACGATCGGTATGCAAGTCGCGGAAATACCTCATCTCTACAAGTTGACGGTTGCGATCCGTCACGTTTCCTAAACACTTCCGGAGGGCATCGAGTCGATCCTCCTGGGGGCTTTCGGTCCGTTCGAATTCCGCAGCAATGGCGTCCATCGTTTCGGGACTGAAGCAGGCCGCTGTGCGCTTTTGCCGTTTGTAGTATCGCAGAACCTCAAACCGAGCAATGGAAAGCGACCACCTTAAGAACGACTGATCGCACCCTTGAGGGTCGAATTTGTCGAACTTGCGGGCGCAGGTTTCGGCCACCAGTTGTACTAGATCGTCGACGTCATGCACGTCGGTCACCATACCTCGAATGAACGAAGCAATCATCGGCTGGCTTCGCATCCAAAGTCTTGCCAACTCTCCCAAGCGGTCGCACTCTTCGTTTTGAAGTGATTCTTGTGCCATATCGCACTCTGATTTGTGAAAAGTCGCCCTGCGAGGCGTACCCAAGCTACAGACTTCGCCATTACCTATTAAACCACTCTTGCAGTGCCTGGCGTTTCATGAAAGCCGCCAATACGTGGAAAAAGTTGTCGGCTCAATCGCATTCTGAAATGAGAGCACCCAAAAACAGGAAAATCCAAGTGTTCTTGAAACGGAGAGGGATTAAGAGGTGGTTATAGAGGTACCGCAAGACGGTTAGCTTGGAAACTTCTGTCTCTTTTTCGCCCTTCTCGGTGAGTGGTCGTTGGTAGGGCCACAGGCGAGGTCTATTCCTGTTCTCTTGTCTCTTCATTGTCTTCATATGGAACAACTTCCCATGACTTTTTGGAAAAGCTGGTGTCCTTGGTGGCTGACTAATCAATTGACAGCTCCAGTAGCGGTGACAATCCGTTTCTGTTGTGTGATTGGCATTGTTGTGTTGTTGGAGACCTCGGTTCTGGCGGACACGCAAGTCGACCGTCTGTACCGTATGGGGGACGATGCCAGTGAAACGGCGGCTTCCAACGGCGGAACCGTCGCCCTGACATTCGACAGCATTGGCACCGTGTTTTCCGATGGCGATCTGCAGGACCTAGCCGCCACAGGAACTCCCACCTATGTCGACATCAGCAGCGATCGCCCGCTGCCGGCCGACGCATCAAACGTGTTCGCCATCTCCTTTAACGGTGTCGATACTTACTTGGCCGGGGATCCGCTCAATCTGCCATCTACGTCGGCAGCAAATGTTAACGCGTCTAGCCCGATTCTTGGTAACTACGATGGCCTTGTCGACCGTGGATACCAGTTCTGGGCCAAGCCCGACGCCAGCGGCATCGGCAATTACCAGCAAGTGGTAAGCGATGGCGGACGGCATGCGGTCAATGTCAATGGGGATGGCGAGTGGGTAGCAGTCTACAATGGCTCCTATGTAACCTCCGGAATCTTGGCATCGACCACAGAGTGGACTCATCTGATGCAGGTGCGCCCAAGTTATGAGACGGGCAGCATTATGTACATCAATGGCCTTGCAGCCGTCACCCAATCGGGAGGCTATGCGTCGAGTGCAAGTGGTTACCTGACGGTCGGATCGAATGCCGAAGGCACGGGAGGTTACTACGCTGGCTTGGTGGATGAATTGGAGATGTTCGTGCTTGGCGACAACGGTATCATTAGTTCGGAATTTAACTATGCAACCGACAACGACTACTTCACCGAGGTGTTTTTGCCTTCAGCCAGCTCGCCTGGCTACAGTGCTGGAGAAGCATGGATCGTCGGCGATGCCAACTTCGACGGCACCGTGAACGACGACGACGTAAACGCCTTCCTCGATGGCTGGCTTAGCTCGAATGAAGACAGAGTCACTGGCAATGGCGGAGCAGCTGGCGACTACCTTTCGATAGGTACTGGCGACTTCGATCTCGATGGCGTCACCGATCGGGACGACTGGTTCATCCTTCGGCAGGCTTATCTCGCGGCAACGGGTTCCGAGCTCTCGCTACCGATTAGCGTTCCCGAGCCTGCCAGCGCATGCATTCTTGGTATCGCATTGGGCGGCCTGGCCCTGTGGCGGAAGAACTCGGCCAAATGGTCAATCGCTGCGTTGTTTCTTGCCCTGCTTGCGATGACCGGCTCCACCGCGTCGGCACAGGTCACCATTACCCACGACGGGCAGAACGATCCCTGCAACGTTTTCTTCACTAACGTTACTCCCTTGTCATCCTATACCACATTTTTTGAAGGGGATGCTTCGAACGTGGCACAAGGTCGTGGCTCGTCGTTTTTTGCCCCCGATACAGGTGACGCCAATACCGGGTGGAGCCTGGATGAAATCACGGTTCGTTGGGATGACAACGGCAACCGGTATCCAGCAAGCGACCTTGGGGTGCGTTTGACGATCGTCCAATGGCCAACAACCGACCCAGCAGATTTTTCAACTTCCCCGACCGATGGGCAACTCCCCGGCACGATCATCTATCAGCAAACGGGCACCCTGCCAACCCTTACTCCTCAGACGGACCTAGTTGACGGCGACCGCTTGCGGTTGACGCTCGATTCGACTGTCTTTCTGCAACAAAACGTTCCCTACGCCTTTCTCGTCGACTTCGATCCCACTACGGGAACGAAGGACAACGAGAGTGTTCGCTTAGAGATCACAAACTCCTCAGGAGTTGTTCCAGGGCATTTATGGGCGGTTACTCAAGATGCAGCAACAGGAGAAGTGTTGACGTCGGGGGCAAATACCGGTCAGGACTTGGCCTTCTACCTGGGGGGCACCGCGACCGCCGGAACGACAGTACTACCCATACTGACTATCGATCGCGATAGCGGAAACATGACTCTCCGCAACGACACGGCTGAGGACTACTCGATGGTCTCTTACGACTTCCTTGCGACGACCATTGGCCGCTTTGATCAAGCCGGTTGGTCGACTATCGAATCGCAGGGACTCGACACCGACGACACATGGGTCAAGTTTACCGCCCCAGAGAGCGTGTCGGACCTTGCCGAAGGTACATTCGGCGAATACACGCTTGTGTCGGGCGGCGAGATCAACTTTGGTAACGCCTGGCAAAAGAGTCCCGTCGAGGATGTGGTGCTCACGATTCAAGATATCGATGGCAACGACATTTCCGTGGTGGTCGAGTACACCGGAAATGGCGGGAACGCATTTGCCTTGGGTGACTTCGATGTGAACGGCACCGTGGATGCACTCGATTGGGCTATCTTGCGTGACAATCTGTTGGCCGATGTCTCTTCGCTGGAGACTTTCGACGCCTATTTCCAAGGGGATCTCAACGCCGACGGGGTAGTGAACGTGTTCGATTTCGCAGAATTCAGGACCTCCTTTGAACTGGAGAACGGAGCCGGTAGCTTTGCACAAATGGTTAGTAGCGTGCCCGAACCGAGCAGCTTGCTGCTGATGGCTGCCGCCTCGTGTGTGGCCTTGATTGGGCGGCGTAGTGCCCGTTTGCGGGCTGGCGTTGCTTTGCTGCTAGCCCTCGTAGCCGGAGCAATCGCTGCCCCGTCCGCGCAGGCTCAGAATCTGATCACCAACGGTGAGTTCGTGATTACCTACAGCGGCACGATTCCAAGCGAATGGCGTACACGTCCGCAAGACAAAGACCAGAGCGGTGGTGTCGCCCCGGGCTCGGATTCGGCGCCGATCACTTGGACCAACGGAGCTACCGCCACCGGCTTGCCAGTCGGAGAGGTCATAACGCTACCCGGCTGGGGCGCAGTGAATAACGTCGGGCAAGGAGCTACTCTCAACCACCTATCCAACGAGTATCCCTCATCGCAATCCGACGGCGACGACCTAAACGCGGTGGCACTAATCCGTTACAACGACGACGCCTACTACACACAGACCATTCCAGCGGCGTCGCTGATGCCGAACACCACCTACACGCTCTCTGCAGGGTTAGGTGGCAGGGGACAGACGGACGACACGTGGGTCTCCAACCTGCGAGACGCGGCGCTCATCGGACTGTTTGCAGGAGGCAACGAGGTGGCGTCGGTCGATTTCTCAGTAGTGGACTCTAAGCCACTAGACTCTGCTGACCCGTTGGATAATTTCTCAGTAATCTACACTACCGGGTCGGTGGTCACTGACCTTGAGGTTCGTTTGGGCAGCCGCGACGCCGGCATCGGCGGCAACGCCCAATTGTTTGGGTTTGACAATGTCGAGTTTTTCGCGGGGGTAGTCCAAGATCCCCTGAAACTGAACCTTGTCGTCGACATGACCAACGGGCATGTCCGCATCGATGGGGCAACAGAAAACGATCTAAGCATCAACTATTACCAAATCAGCAGCAGCAACTCGCTGCTACTAGAGGGAACGTGGAACAGCCTGCAAGACCAGGACATCGAAGGCAATGGCCAGTCAACCGATGGCAACGGCTGGGAGGAAGCGGGCCAATCGAGTGGCAACGGAATTGCCGAAGCTTACCTTCAGGGGGATTCGCTAATCGGTATGGGATCCTCCTTTGCCAACCTGGGGAGCATTTTCGACTACGAGGCGGGATTCTCTCCTGTGGGCGACTTAACGTTTTCCTACCGGCTTGCCGATGGCATCATCGAATATGGCAATATCTCGGTGGGTACGGTGACACCACCTACCAACATTGTGGGCGACTACAACGGCGATGGAGTGGTTAACTTAGCTGACTATACCGTGTGGCGTGACAACCTAGGTGGCAACGCATCGACTGCGTTTGCCACCGACACACGCGACCCGGCTAACACGGGCCCCATCGGTGTCAGTGATTACGCCACGTGGAAGAGCAACTTTGGAGCCAGTGCGAGCTCCGCTAGCGCGGCGCAACAAGCCGTACCAGAACCTTCGGCAATCGTCCTTATTAGCCTCTTTTGTGGTTTGTGTGCGGTTGAACGACGTAGGGCTTCAGGCAAGTAGCCAGATCAGTGGCAGCTGACGTGGTGCTCCCCTGCTGTTGTGGGGGAGCGCTACGTTATCACAATTTCAGTATTCAATATTACCGGTGTTGCTACACCCAAAAAAAGAGCTCATCGAGTTGGGTGTCAAGTATCAATGGAGGAAAACGTGCGATACTTCAGATCGAGGAACGCTTTCACGCTAGTGGAGCTTCTAGTTGTCATTGCAATCATTGGCATCTTGGTCGCTCTGCTATTACCAGCCGTTCAGGCGGCTCGAGAAGCCGCGCGGCGAAGTGCCTGCCAAAACAACGTTAAGCAGTTGTCGCTCGCTGTTTTGAATTTTGAGTCACAGTACGGGCGACTCCCCGAAGGTGCTTTAGGGCGACCGCCGAAAGACGTGAACCACGCGTACCCCCAAGTTCAGCCCCGCACTCCATTCATTGCGTTTATTTTTTCGTTTATCGAGCAGAATGAAAGAGCCGACTTGTGGGACCCCGACAAGGACAGTTACAGCCAAGATATCGCCACTCATGGTCCGTTAGCGGTGATGCATTGCCAGAGTGATCAGCAAATCCTCTACCCCACCAAGCAGGATGCCAAAGGCAACTACGGCATTAACTGGGGCGAATGGACCTACGGCCAACAGCTAGCGCCCGATCCGACCGACCGCACTCAAGTAATTGACAAGACCAAGCCTTACGCACCGTTCTGGCTGGAGTATGGCGCTAATATCGCCCACATTACCGACGGCACGTCCAATACGCTGTGCATGATGGAAATGCGACAAGCTCCGACCACCGATTCCGGCACCCCGACTTTTGATCGTCGCGGCCGGATCTGGAACGACGATGTCAGTTCGTACCAGATAACGACTCGTTACGAGCCAAACTCTACGACTCCAGACTTTGCCGCCTGCCCGAGTAGCGCCAGTGAGGTGCTGCGGATGGCGGAGGACGGAATTCCCTGCACCAGTAACCCCGGCAATGCGGCGAACACGGGTTACATGTCGGCTCGGAGCCTACACCCCGGTGGTGTCATGGTGTCGTTCATCGATGGCTCGTCTCGGTTTATCTCGGACGACATCGACTTGACCGTTTGGCGGGCCTACTCGACCAAGTCGAGGGGGGAGGTCACTGACACACTATGAACAAACGCAATCATCTTGATGGAGCTACCTTTCGCCGCTTGCTGCTTCTGCCCCTCGCGATGCTGTTGGTTGTTGGCTGCAAGTCTGAGTCATCTGGCCTAGCCGTCACTGGTAGCGTCACCTTGGGCAGCGATCCATTACCAGTCGGCACGATCTTCCTTCACCCACTACAAGCAGGAAAAGGAGTGGTGGCAGACATCGTGGAGGGGCGATTTGAGATAGCCGCTTCGGAGGGTTTACAAATCGGCGAGTATCGGGTGGAAATCTACTCCGAGAAGGCAACCGGCCGGCAAATCCCGAACCCCGATGCACCCGACCAGATGATGGAAGAGACCAAACAGATCATTCCCCGCCGATACAACACCGAGTCCGAATTGACGGCGAAGATCACCGACAACACTTCTGAGCTGGACTATGAACTCTGAGTCAACTGCTTCCTCCATCGACCTTACACGGACCTGACCGAACGCATCACTGGAGGAAGACAACTTCCGGGTGATCGGCAAAACGACCTGCAAGACTTCCTGCTATCCAAGCAAGCCCTTAACACTACTAAACGTCCAGAGACACTCGGTTCCACCGCGCCCGAGCCGTCGACGCTGTCCATTGTTGGCACTTACACGATTGCTGTTGCTTGGAGCAGCATATGCAGGCGAAAGTGTTGCTTAGATTCCTTCGAAAGTGAACTTCATGTGTGATTTGTCTATACGCCCCTACCAATTGCTCATCGCGGCTGCTATTAGTTGCGTTGTGATGTCTACACAAACGACAGTAATTGCTGGAAATGTCGAAGCTTCAGCTGCGTTTGGTCAGGCAACGATGGCGTTTGATGGTAGGACATTAACCGTCTCCACGGGAGTTGTGTTGCGCGAATGGCAGATTACCAACCATGGTCTGGCCACGACCCGTGTGCTGTATGGCAATGCCAAACAATGGTCAGAGGCCTCACCCTGCGAAACAGACTGCGACTGGTCGCTAGGCAATCTAGGGGAGGGGCACCTTAGGTCGCTCTCAGCACAGCAGGACAACGACGAGGGCTTTACCGATGATCATCTTCAGGTGGTCGCCGTGTTTGAATATCCCACTAGCCATGTCGCGGTGCGTTACGTCGTGTGGGCCTATCCCAACGCCCCCGGCCTGCGCACTCAGCTACAACTGAAGGCGTTACCTGGATACGAACCCGCCGGCGGTCCATGGACTCCGCAGATTGTAGAGACATTCACGGCCGCCCCCCTAATGAGACACCGGACTGCTTTTGGCTTGATGCAGGGGATTAGGACCACTAGTCGATCAGGACTACTTGAAGAGCAGTCGATTTCGCCACTGACATCCACCATTAACTGGGCTAATGGCGTCGTGATGGGTAACGCTGACGGGGGGGCAATTCTTATCAAAGAATCGAACAAGCACACCCGACTTAGCGAGAACAGCGACCTGGCGACCGGCGGGTTCGATTTTGTCGGAAACCAAGTGGCAGTCACAGGTGCCGGAAATCTTCCTAGCGACCTATCCACCAGCGACTTCTGCACCTGCTGGGCAACCTGGTTAGTGCTGTTCGAAGGGAATGATATTGACGCTCAGTTAGCGATCAAGCAGTTTGACCGCCGCCGATTTCCAGTGGATCCCGCCCGCGATATTTACATCCTGGCAAATACATGGGGCACCGAAGACCTCCGCCCCGAGTGCCTGCATGCAGCACGGGAAGAGAACGTCCTGCGAGAACTCGAATCGGTAGCCGACCTTGGCATCGACGTCCTGCAAATAGACGATGGCTGGCAAACGCCGGAATGGACCACCGCCGCCACGGCCAAGCAGGTGCAAAGGGGAAAGGAAGCGGCCGACAGGTTTGGAAACTATCCGGTTTACCCCGAGGGGTGGTCTCGTGTCCAAACTCGGGCCAAAGAGTTGGGAGTGAAACTTGGGCTATGGGCCGCTTGGACCGCCCCGATTGACGCCCTGGAGTCGAATTGTGATGCGGGAGGGTTCGAGTATTTCAAACTCGATTTTGCCCATCTCGACACAAAAGCCCGGTACGATGGCCTCGCCAGCAAAGCTCGGCAACTTATCGAGCACTCGGGATATCTGGCCAGCGTGAATTGGGACGTCACCGAGACCGCCCCCCGCATGGGTTATTTTACCGGTCGCGAATATGGCAATATTTATCTGGCGAACCGTAAGACTGCGACTGTCCGGAGTGATGTGCAATACGTACCGCATTGCGTCTTGCGCGATGCCTGGCACCTGTCAAAGTATGTGAATCTGAACAAGTTTCAGGTAACAGTGCAAAACGTAGACAACGTCCGCGAAGGGGCTCCGACCGACGCCGGCCTGCACTCGCATAGCTACGCAGTGGCCATTTCTCTCATGTCGAGTCCTATTTTCTTTCAGGAAACGCATTACTACGAAGGTGCTGCCCGCGACGAAATACGAAACCTGCTTGCCATTTACAAGCAACACCGCGAGGCCATGTACCAAGGTTATGTGTTTCCTATCGGCGACGAGCCCGACAATGCAAGTTGGACTGGTTTTCAGAACCATAATACTGAAACCGGCGAGGGCTATCTAACCATCTTCCGCGAGCGACTCAATGACTCGCCTCAGGAGAAGATTCAGTTGAACTTCCTGGATGGTAAACAATTGGAGTTCGTCGATTTGCTCACGAATAAAACGTGGACACAAACCGTCGGCCCTGAGGGAGAAATCGAGTTGACCATCCCCGACAGCCCTGGTTTCTTGTTCCTCAAGTACGAATCGAAGTAGTCCCATGAATCTTCTTGGATTGTCCCGCATTGTTAAATGCGGTGTGTTGCTTCTCACAGTGCTCTTGGCCGGCGTCTGTTCGGGTGACGAGCATGTGAATCTCATCTACATACTTGCTGACGATTTGGGCTATGGCGATTTGGGGTGTTACGGGCAGCAGAAAATACAGACTCCCCACCTCGACCGGATGGCCGCAGAAGGGTTGACGTTCACCCGGCACTACGCGGGCGGCCCCGTCTGCGGTCCCTCGCGAGCCTGCCTGATGACGGGCCAAAGCCAGTCGATTGGCTACATCAAAGGGAATCCCGGCGGCAACTGGCGCCGCGAGAACCTCCGCGACGAAGACATAACCATCGCCGAGAAAATCCGCGAGGCGGGGTATCAAACCGCCTGCTTTGGCAAGTGGGGCTTAGGGCCACAACGCAAGTCAGGATATCCCACGCGACAGGGCTTCGACCGCTTCGTGGGGTACGACACTCACGTAGCGGCCCACAACTACTATCCCAAGACCCTCTGCGAAGATGAAGGGAAAATGCAGCTTGCTCCAGGACAGTACAGTCACGATGTATTCGCCAACTTGGCTTTGGAGTATGTTGCCCGAGATCATAATCAACCCTATTTTCTATACTTGGCGTATACCATCCCTCACGCCCCATACAATCCGCCAGACCTTGGTCCCTACGCCGATAAAACCTCGTGGCCAAACCATGCAAGAGAGTACGCTGCGATGATCACGCGGATGGATAGCGACATCGGGAAGCTGCTTGATGTGCTGCGAACAACAGGACGCGCCAGCAATACCTTGGTGATCTTCTCCGGCGACAACGGCCCCCAATCCAATTATGAAAAAGGGCCAAACACCATGACAAAGTTCTTCGATAGCAATGGGCCGCTCCGTGGCATTAAACGCGATGTCTTTGAGGGGGGCGTGCGCGTGCCGATGATTGCCTGGCAACCGGGCGTTGTTTCCCCTGGACGAAGCGACCACGTCTCTGGCTTTCAAGACATAATGCCCACGTACTGCGAACTCGCGGGAGTCGACCCCCCAGCGGCATCGATGGTATTTCCCTTGTGCCAACACTCCATGGCACGCCAGAACGGCAGGAATCTCACGATTTTCTCTACTGGGAATTCATCAACATGTTCCGCAACGGTTCGGGGGCTGCACGGCAAGGCTTGCTGGATGTCGCCAACGACGTCAAGGCCATTCGCCAAGGGAGCTCAAGCCCACTTGCACTCTATGAGTTAAGTAAGGATGGTGAAGAGTCAACCGACTCCAGCCGGCAACATCCTGAACTCCGCCAGTCTCTCGAAAATCGAATGAATGATAGTCGCACACAAAGCGAACTCTGGCCTCTCAAGATGCTCGAAAACAGCGGGCAACGTTAATCGCCGTGATGCATCGGATGGCGGGGCCGAGCGGCGGGCCGCCTATTTACCCAGCACGGCTAACAGCGACGGGTTATCCTGGCCAACTCCTTCACCTACAACGTTCACATCAACATGTTTGCATCCCCCTCATCCAAGCTTGTGAGACACCTTCGCATGCAAAGGCATGTTTTGGGGATACCGATGGTGAGATTTCTTGCCGCGCTATTGCTATTGGCGGCTTCCGCAACCCATGCAGCCGAACGCCCCAGTGTCCTCTTGATTCTGGTAGACGACCTAGGATGGGCGGATGTCGGGTACAACGGTGCGAGCTACTATCTAACACCGAATATCGACGCTTTCGCGCAGCGGGCAACGGTCTTCAATCGATCGTACGCGATGCCGACCTGCTCGCCCTCGCGGGCGAGTCTGTTTACCGGGCTTAACTCGCCACACACAGGCATCTACCACGTCGAGGCATTTGGTGGCAAAGGCAGTGAGCAGGATCGGCGGATTATCCCCGTGAAATCAAAGCTCTATTATCAACAGCCCATCACCATGCTGGCAGATTCGCTTGCGGAAGCGGGCTACGCGACCGGATACGTTGGTAAGTGGCACGTTACGCATGACCCGACCCATAATGGTTTCACCTTAAACGCCGGAGGATGGGGAAAGGGGCATCCCCCAAGCTACTTCAGTCCTTACAAGAACCCAAAGCTTGTAGACGGCCCACCGGGCGAGTACCTGCCGGAACGCCTGATGAAAGAGTCGATTGCGTTCATTGAACGAAACAAAGAACAGCCATTCTTCTTATGCTACGCACCGTATTCGGTTCACCGGCCACTGCAGGCCCGCGAAGCGGATATTCAACGATTCAAGGAAAGGAGCAAGGAGCCGGCTCGGTACAATCCAACCTACGCGGCGATGATCGCGGCATTGGACGATGCGTTTGGAGGAGTCCTCCATGCTGTTGAAGAACTGGGGCTTGCCGAGAACACGGTCATTATTTTCACTTCCGACAACGGAGTGAATGGACTGAGCGGCGATTCCACTCCACTACGTGGCCACAAGGGAACTTGCTACGAAGGGGGTGTCCGAGTCCCCACGATGGTGTTTTGGCCGGGCCATTCTCGGGCGGAACGCACCGATGCGTTGATCGACATCATCGACTGGTACCCGACCTTGCTGGATATGACTGGTTCCGGAAAGCCTGATCACCAACTTGACGGACGGTCGCTCGTGCCGCTGCTGAATCACGAAACAGACTTAGTGCGCGACGCCATCTACTGCCACATGCCCTGCTACAACGGCCAGCCCCAAAGCAAACAGGTTTGGCAGACTCCGTACAGTGCCATTACCCAAAGTCGATATAAACTCATCTACAGCTACGAGACCCACGAGGCTCAATTGTACGATTTGGAAAACGACCCGGGTGAATCCATCAACATGGCCACGTCTTATCCCGAAATCGCGCGGTCGCTAAAAAGCGAACTCGAAGATTGGCTCCGCGCTAACCAGGCTCCTTTGCCCCGTTCCAAAGACACTTTTCAATAGCCAGTGAAGCAGTTTACCCAGCCCTCGCAGTCACTCCACAGGCCCTTAGTCAGGTGCCCCCTTGTAGCGAAACTCGAACAGACAGCCGCTCACCAGGGCGTGCCTTAGGGACTTCTCGACCACCGCGGCCAAGATGTCAAAACTCTTCCGCTTGTCGACCGGCGTGGTCGCCACCCACAATTTCACTTCCGACGCTGGCACTATCTGCCCTCGCGTTTCAGTTGCAGCACCAGTTCCGCCACCTAGGTGATCGCAGCTAAGCTATCTAAGCCTGCCAAGTCTCGCTGTTATCGACTGATGAAGCGACAGATCCACATTATCCGGTACCACCAGCGAATGTGTGTCGATCGCACAATGCTCAGCCCCCTGCTTGGATCTGACTTGCGGGCAAGAATGACCAGTCTAGTTGATGCGAGGCTAGACAGCGACACGCGGTACTTGAGCTCTGCTACCTGGGACGTTTGTAGATGAACGATGTTCGCTTGGTTCGGGAAGAAAGCGAACACGCGGCGTGCGTAACGGAAACAATCCACGGTGCATGAGGTACAAGCGATGGCCACTGCAAACTCCGAGGCTGGCCGCTAGGTCCTTAGGTATTCACAACTTGTTGGCAGTTGGATGCACTCCCGAGCAGAAACCAATAGGCAAAGGATCGGAAGGAGGCTAACAGCTCTCGTTGGCGTCAAGGGTTGCGGGCTAGACTGGCGTTGGAGGCTCGAACTCGGGGGGCACAGTGCTGGTGGCAGGCTAGGAATGGAATGAAGTAAGCATGGGATGGCGTTGGTATCGCGGCAAGAGGATTAGACGCGAGATCGTCGGGAGCGATTCCATGGTGGTCCGACCCGATATTGGATCTACCCTTTTGGGTCTTAGCAGGAAGTCTCAATATCCGACATCGTTTCACATAATCTTTGGAATATGCAATCAAATGCTTGCCAGCCGCCCCCTGGAGTCTGCTTACCGACTGAGTCGCTGAAGATTCCTCGTCGCGACGCCGTTCAGTATCTTTCCGTCCCACTAACCGCTTGATAGACGATTCCCTTGTTGTGCTGCCGCTTGACTCGATTGTGAACGCTTTTCGAGGCGAAACGCTGGTGGCCGCACAGTGCTGCCCTTATTGCTGTGCGACCACCAAGCACGCAAACACCACTAGACCAGAGTGCGACGCACTCCAACAACAATGATGCCCATGATCGATGCAACGAGCAGCGTTGAAGGTTCGGGAACCGCATTGTTGGTTCCGACTAGGCTGTTTGGCTCCGTGGCATAGTTCACCCAGCCCTGTACGACGGAGCCGTCGGAGATGACGTACTCAAAGAGAAGGTCCTCAGGACCAGCGACACCGCCACCGTAGAGATCCCCCAGTGAGATTGGAGACGCGTCAACGGCGATGGTTGATTCGCCTTCGAGGTAGTACTCGGCAACATGTATCGAGCCTGGGACCGCTCCTTCTTCCCAGCCGTTGCCCGATCCGTCCCCGACGGGAAATCCAGCCAGGTTTTGACTTGCAATGCTTTCCCAAGCACTGGTAGTCGACTCCCCAAAGTTGCTCTTCCACGTATTGTATTGCGCGATTCCAATCTCACTCCCCGAAATGTCCGTGGAGTAACTAACGCCATCTAACAACGCCCACGCGCTAGGCGCGAACACGTCCAGGTCGTAGCTGGCCGCATTTAACGTGTGGTAGCCATTCGAATCGTCGAAGTATCCGAGTGCAAAGTTCAGATCCCTGCCTCTGTCGTTGGCACCGTATCCTTGGAATGTATATTCAGTGAAAAGCGAATAAGTCTCGCTAAGCGTCTGATAAGTCGACGCGTCGGTAAACGCAAAGCTCGCACCGAGCGTTTCATTGTTAAGCCTTGAGAAAGACGCGTGCAAGGCGGTTTGGGCTTTGACGGCCCAGTCATCTGCTTGGGGGAAGCCGGTTGTACCAGGTGATTCGAAGCCGGGATTGAGAATAACGGCACACGCAGGCGACGCCGGCAACAGTGCGATCAGACTCAGGCAGAGAGTCGCTTGCCACAAGCGAGACTTCCGGACGAGCAGCAGCACACCTACCGAGGCGAGCAGTGCCAAGCTGGTCGGTTCGGGAACAGCAGACGTTAATGCGGCGAAGGCTCCCAGCCCATTTTCTGCGTCGTACACAGACGTGAATAGTGAGTAGTCCTGCAGCAGGTTGTAGCCGTCGCCATCGAGGTCGCCCATCTGGTATGCCATGACTGCGGACATCCCGGGATTAACGACTCCCTGGCCCGACTTGAACAGAGTCCAGTCGGCTGCGTTGATCATGCCATCGTCGTTGAGGTCCCCCAGCTTGACGTCTCCGGTGTACTCCACCGAAACGCTGACCGGCATAGATTCGCCATTCACGTCGATCATCAGGGTGGCTTGCACATCTTCCACCGGGGTCCTGATCCAAGGCGTGCCCAGGTCAACCGGGGTTGTGCCGATGGTGCCTCCGTCGCCAGAAATCGCTTACTCGCTTAGCTCCGTATTGCTGAGGTCGCTGACCACGTTCCACAAGTCGTCCGTGTCCACCGAGCCATCGCCACCGGGGGAATTGTCGTAGTTACCGGTGATAGTGGTCCAATTCGCCGTGTTGAACGATCCGCCGGCGGAAGAAAGTGTGTAACCCACCACGCCATCAACTGACGAGACGTTGCTCAGCGAGACTTCGCCCGTTGTGCGGTTGATAGTGAGCTGCGGGGCGCCAGCAGGAACCAAGCCAACTTCAATCGGATCGGTTGCAATAGTCAGCGGCCCATAGACCCGATCGAACGCATTGGTCTGAGCCTGCATGCGAAGCACCCCCACCATGTTGTAGAAATGCTCTGGCGAGATGCCGGTAACCAGAACCTCATCAGCCGGAGCGTCGTAGTTATGGTTGTCGATCCACAGTTTATAGTTGACCTCGCCGAAGGATGATTGGTTGGTCGTGTCGATCTCGACGATTAGCTCGTGCAGGCTGGTGTTTGTGCGGACTATACTGTCCAGCTTATCGCCAAGGGTATCGGCCCCGTAGTTGCTCATCCCAGCCGGCCGGCCGAGCTTAAAGAGCTCCCGGCCGGGGCTTTCCTGTGTGCCGTCGAACAGGGACACGCCGCCCCAGAAGCTCGTGTTGCCGACAACCCGTTGGTAGGTCATCCGCATGTAGGTCACTTGATTTGAAATATCCACCGGACTCGCGAGTTCGCGCCAGCTCGCCTGGTTGTATTCTACTAACACTCGTGATTCCTCTGCCTGCAGATATTCCCACTCGTCCCCTGTGGCCCAGCCAACTCCCGAATCAGTGGCAGTAAAGTCGTCCGAGGCAATAATGACCGCGTTGGCAGTCTGATGAGAAGCAACAGCCAAAGCCGCGACGAGTGCAGCGGCAAACAGTGTTTGTTTTCGCATGTGTCGTTCCATAGTGTGGTAAACCTCCGATAAGGCACGAGTGGTGGTAGAATCTTTCCAGATCACGGTACTGGAGTTCGTTGCCGGCGCGACTTCATAAGAGCCGCTTTCTCTTAGCGGCTTTCGTGTCGCGCGGAACATAAGCCATCGCAAAAGAGTTTGAATCACGGAGCAATCCCCTAAGTACAATTTTCAAAGACAAGAAGCGAAACAAGATATCTCGGTAGCACCTAACAGCACTCCTGAATCGGGGACGCATTGCGCACCGCGAGCATGATCGACGACTCAGATTGCGACGGACGATATGTGGTATTGGGAGGAGGGGCGGTCGCACAATCATGGTGGTGCAGTACTTCGTCGGCACCTGCAACACGTATGTAGAAAGCGACCTCGTCGACCGCTGCACTTACTCGCGCAGCGGCACGTCTATCTTTATGTCCAAAAGCTTTGCGCCTTTCTGGACTTGGATTTCTTGTGGCTTGTATTTAGGGTCTACCCAGGTAATCTCTCCAAAGGGATCCGGACTCGCGGGATTTGGTTGCCCTTTGTCGCACTGGACTTGCATCAAATAGCTGCCCGGCAAGAGCCCGTCGCCTGGGGCGTAGGTCGAGGCAAGAAACGAACCATCCTCCTTGAATTTCCCACGCCCGGGCCGTTGGCCAGAGTCGCTTTCGCCCACGGGTTGGAAGATCACGACGCCTGGTCCTGGACAAGGCCCTCCGTCGAACGTTACGGTGCCGCCAACCGGAACCGTCGGGTAGTTGTTTCCAGAGCAGCCCGCAACGCCAAGCAACATCACCCCGAGGAGTTGACAATACTGTGTGTGCATTCTCCTGTACGCTCTTATGCGATTAATCGATCCAAGGCATGGCACAATCATGGTTATTTGTTGATCAGATCTCCGGAGGCCCGCGAACCCATGGCGTTGTAGACGAAGTAGTCGATATCCTCCTGTAGGAAGGTACCGCTACCGTCTCCCATCGCGACGTTCACCCCGCCGGCATGAAGGCTTTTGTATCCGCTGGTCCTCCAATAGTTGTCCCCGGTCCCGTCGTCCGATTCGCGAGTGTTGATTGGTATATGAGTAGAGCTGACAGTGAAATTGTCACAGAATACACAGTTCCAACCGCAATCCTTGGGAAGAAACTCTCCTAGCAAAATGGTGTTCGAGACGCCGTCCGTTACTCGCCTGAGCGGCACCCCCTTGTGGCTGCGGCAGATCAGTCCCACGCAGATATCGTTCTCCGGACAAGTCTGAGAAGTGAAGCAACTGGAAACGTAGCCCAGCGTTGGCCGCAAGATGGTGCCAAAGTTACGACCCATGCAGACCCGAGGATCGTCTCCAAACTCACACCGATCTGGGAGCGTGGGCCCCATGCAGCCGGTGTACCATAACCCTTGTGCGACGGAGGGGTTGGTGCTGTGGTTTGCTACACTGGAATTCCATTTCGAGTTTTCGAAACGCCGGAAGATAGGCTCCGACGCGTACTCGTCACTCGGGCAAATGAAGTCACCTACGATGGTGTTTGCAATGATGTCGCGGTTTGGAGAGACATTAAACCGCTGGGTAAAATCGAGCGAGTCGACCAGATTGGTATGTTCCATAAACGGCAAACACTCGGTAAGCCAGTTGCCATTCTTATCGCTGCGGTAATTTGAACCCGGCGGAAGAGTTTCGTAGGTCGACTCGTAGTTGAGAGTCGCCAAGGCCAATTGTTTGACATTGTTCAAGCATTGGGTCCGCCGTGCTGCTTCTCGCGCCGATTGGACAGCAGGTAACAGCAAGGCAACCAGGATGCCGATAATTGCTATCACGACTAGCAGTTCAACAAGAGTAAACCCCCATCGCGCACGTCGCATCTTGGCACAGGTAAACGCGTTGAAAGAGAAAGATCGCCTGATCATCATGGATAAACCTACGGGATATTGACAGTAGCTAGCTGTCAATGAGGAGGGTGAGAAGATCATTGTTCGGGTTTTCTATAGCAATCCGAATGAACCATCGAATCTCAGTATTTCCTGAAACTCATGCTGAATTTACCGTGTGGAGTTTTGGTTCCTTGCCTTGGTATGTATTAAGCAGTTCACTCAGGTAGTTGATGCTGCTCTCGGCTTGCTCTACCGTGCCGCACTCCACGCTCAGGACGATGTCGCGGGGGGCAACTCGGCAAATGTCAAGGATTCGCTCCCAGTCAATCACACCTTCGCCGCAGGCGCAACCCACGGGAGTACCTGTGACCTTGCCGCGGGTCTCTTCGGAGTGTTGAACGGAGATATCCTTGGCGTGCAGGTGAACCAGACGGAAGGCAACCGAAGTTAGCCACTCGTAGGGGTCGTGCCCACAAAGGTACGAGTTGCCCGTATCGAAGTTGATGCCAATGGCTTCCGAATCCACCAACGCGTAGATTCGGTCGACCCCAGCGGGGTGTTTCGAATATTGCTGGTGTGGCTCTAGGCCTATGCTGATACCTCGGGCTTCGGCAACTAGCGCCACTTCCTGCAACGAGTATCGCATGAGCGCAAAGTCTTCGTCTTCTGTGGTCCAGGGAGCCTTGGGGCCTTCGTCGGTATTGACGACGGGTGCTCCGCACTCGGCTGCATAGCGAACCGCTTGCTTCAAGTACTCGACACTCGCTTCCGGTTTGCACAAAGGGGCATGAGCCGACAGTCCCGAAATGCCAATGCCCGCTTTTTCGCAAGCACGACGAATGCGATACGGGTCGTCCAGCATCGAAACACTATGGAAGTAGCCCGCTTCGCTCAGCAGCTCTCGTCCCCAATGAACCATAGGCTCGACGTAGTCGTATCCCAGCTCGGCTGCCTTTTCGACACCCCATTCAAACGACTTGTCGTGATGGCGAACAAACTCCATGTTGATGCCTAAACTGAGTTTGCCCATGTGATACCCTTTTGTGTTCCAGTTGTTATGCCAAGTGCTTTTCGAGTTGACTGCTAGCCCTTGAGAGTCCACGGTGCACGCAGCGGTCGACTTATCATGTCCATTGCCTGGTTACTGCCCTCGGTGATCTGCTGCTTGATCGGGTCCCAGGTTATCCGTTCGCCTGTACGCACCGCGATGTCACACAGGTGACTGATCGTGTCTGAACGCACCGCATCCTGAATATGGCTGTGCGTGGTTTCTCTCGATCGGATGCAATCAGCAAAATTAGCAACGTGCTGTGCGGTGCTATGACTATGGTTGTTAGATGGCACGCCGTCTGGCTTCCACTCTTGGGGGGATGTACGCAATGTACCGCGGGTTAGCTCAACCTTGCCCTCGACGCCGATGAACTTGGTGCTGTTGTCACCGGTGGTGATAGTAATCTTGACGCCGTCGCTCATCTGCAATGTCATGTTCCAATCGACCACCGTATTGTATAGGCCATCGGTGGGAACTACTCCCGAGCCCTCGATGGTGTAAGGACCGGCCATGTCGCCGTCGTAGCACCACACCAGGATGTCGAGCGGGTGCGCGCCCCAGCCACCGAGGTAGCCAATCGAATAGTCGTAGCACCAGTAGCTCCCCCCGCTGGCTCTGCATCGATCCTTCGTATAGGTCGCCATCGGAGCGGGGCCAAGCCACCTGTCGTAATCAAACCCCGACGGCACAGGTTCCTCGGCAGTGGAACCGCCCCGTTCCCCATTAGGAATCTTGACCTCGATGGCTTTCAGTTCGCCCAGCTTTCCGGCCCGCACGATCTCTCGCCCCAGTTGCTGATGAACGGACTCGCGTTGCTGCGTACCGTACTGAAAGACTCGCTTGTTGCTGCTGAACACTTGTTGGCAGAGTAAATCCTGCTCCAGACAAACTCCAAGCGGCTTTTCGACATAGACGTCTTTGCCCGCGTCAGCGGCCATCAACGCGATCGGAACATGCCAGTGGTCTGGCGTCGCGATGATGACCCCGTCGATGTCTTTTCTATCAAGCAGTTTGCGAAAGTCTTGATAAGCTTCTCCGCCGATCTGTTTGGCTGCATTCTCACGTCGGTACTCGAAGCAGTCGGCAACAGCCACGCTCTGCACCCCAGGGAGGTTACGCATGGAGTTCAGTATCTGCGTGCCCCTCACTCCGACGCCGATGTGCCCCAAATTCACTCGTTCGATTGTAGAGCTACTCTCCACCTTTCCAAAAGCGGAGGCTGGCAGAAAGGCAGGCCTGGCAATCGCCGCCAACCCACACTTGATAGCCGTACGCCGTGAGAGTCGATGTTCATACATGCTAAACCCTACTTATGATTAAATGCCAATCGAATAGTTATTGTTGTTCGGGTGTTGCTTGTGACGGCATCGCTTCACCGATGGCAGCCCAGTAAACGCCCCGCGTCAGCAACGACTGGAATCCCTGGTTGTCCATCTCGTTTGCATCGTGCCCCAGTAGAAGAGTGAAGCTGCGTCCCTTGCCAAAGTTGCTAGCAAATGCCACAGGAGCGTTGTGCCCCCCCGGAGTTAGTGGCGAACTGGCCGTTGCCAGCACCGTTGTCCCCTCCTGGATGCTTGGTTGCAGCCACAATTCTCCATAGTACTCGAAGCTTTGAAGCCCTTGCGTGATGAGGTGAGTGTCATCTGCAAAGTCGACCGTGAAAGTGTGCTGCTTATCGTGCCTCGTCTGGCCCACTTTCCAAGTGGCTAGCGTCATCTCGTGATACTCTTCCCACTGGGGAAAGGAAGCAGAGCCAGCATGTACAACTACGTGACCACCCCCTCGCCTTACGAACTCCATGTAGGCTTCTTTCGCAATGGGGGGCCAATTAGATTCTCCGGTAGAATGTGTACTGTGTGCATTCCAGTTACTAACAATAGCCTGGAACTTGTTTAGGCTCTCGGAGGTCAGTTGCTCGGGGTGTTCAGTAACTTCGACGGAAAATCGCTTAGTGTCCTCAAGGATGGCCTTGAGTTTCGGAGTTGTCATCTGCCAGTTGTGGTTGTTTTGTCCGCTAAGCAACAGCACGCGAACAAGCCCGCTGCAGGGCGATTCACCCATAGCAATTGGACCAGTTGCCAGTAACACCAAGCAGACCAGCGCACTGTAGGCTTTATGACGCATCCTATCCTCAGCCATTATGATATGGCGGGTGAGAGACAAGTCTTACTCTTGAAAAGAAACCGCTGTAAGGAAGCTTGATTGATAAGCCACTGGAGACTAATTTTATTGCGAATGATCTTGGGTGAAATGGATTATTCCTTACTGAAGAATTTTATACTCCTCCTATTCTCCGCATTATGAATGGCCGCATTCCCATATTTACGGTGCAAGATGAAAAGTACCGAGCTGATTCCTGTCGGCCACTGGAACAGGCAGCAAACGCGGACGAGATAAATTTGCATGCGGTAGCCCACGGTCACTATCCGGGGCTACGGTTGTCAAAAAACGTGCTGCCGGGGCTCAAGACCATCGGATTCTGGGATGCCCCCAAGCAACAGAAGTGGCGACTCGACTGGCATCAAAATGAGGGGGTTGAAATTTGCCTGCTAGAGCGGGGCCATCTGGACTTTGCCATCGAGGGGCAGGATTTCCAACTGCAGCCGCTTGATTTGACGATCACACGTCCATGGCAGCGACACCGTTTAGGTGACCCAACAATTGGTCCTGGTCGCTTGCATTGGATGATTATTGATCTGGGAGTACGTCGTCCCCACCAAAGTTGGGTGTGGCCTAAGTGGATAATTCTTGCTCCCCGCGACTTGGAAGAGCTTACTACGTTGCTACGTCAGAATGAGCACCCTGTCTGGCAATCGGCCGAGGCCGTAGGCAAGTGCTTCGCTCGGATCGCACGCAAAATCGAGCAAGGCACACAATCTGAACGAGTAGATGTCTCATGGATTCAACTACTTATTAATGAACTTTTAATGCATGTCCTCGAGTTGCTGCGCAGCCGTCATGTCCAGAAGGACGCGAGTCTTGCTGAAACCCAACGAACCGTGGAGCTGTTTTTGGAAGACCTCCGTTCTGACCACCTCAGCTTGGCAAATGAGTGGACTCTTAGATCGATGGCCGCAGAATGTGGCTTGGGAGTGACACAGTTTACTGAGTACTGTCGAACACTAACCAATGCGACCCCAGTTCAGCACATGAATCGATTAAGGCTGGAAGCAGCCGCTGAACTACTCAGCCAGCAGCCCCATTTGACGAATGTTCAACTTGCTGAACAATTTGGTTTCAGCTCACCTCAATACTTCGCCACGGTGTTTCGTCGCCACTACGGCTATCCTCCTCAGCAACACGCTAGCCAGGTTCTCGAGTAGGTGCGATTTCTAGACGGAAGTGAGTTGCAGTGAGGCCAGGGCGCTGATGGCTAGAACGCTACCTG
This sequence comes from Aeoliella mucimassa, assembly GCF_007748035.1. Lineage (NCBI taxonomy): Bacteria > Pseudomonadati > Planctomycetota > Planctomycetia > Pirellulales > Lacipirellulaceae > Aeoliella > Aeoliella mucimassa. The sequence goes on along the minus strand of NZ_CP036278.1, from coordinate 3,469,474 downwards.
TGACTGCAATTACGTGATGTTTGGTTCTCAGTCTACACAAGTCTAACGATTGAAGTATCAGTGGAATTATGTAATCGAGATGGAAGTGTTATCGTATAAACCAAACGTAATGAATTATTTTGGGAGATCTGGAAAGGGCCTGTCTCCAAAGCGTGAGCTGTCGCCTGTTTAGGTCGCTATAAGGATTTTAGACGAGTAGAGTACGCGACAGCTATAGTAATGCTGCACAGTTACCAATTGTTGACAATTGTCTGAACTGAGTCAGCTTGCATCGTCTTCAGCAACAAGCGTGGAATCAGTGGCGTACCGGTTTTCACCCCAACCACATCCGAAGGGGGATCATTCTCCTTCTGAAATTCGCGAAATCCTGACAGGCCACCTCGGCTAGTTGGTTGCCATTGGCAGATTGCTCAGGTTCAAGCCAGCTGTGTGAACCAGTGTTAAACAGTTTCGAATCTCTCGTGTAGCCTCCTTACTGGGGTGTAGTCCGCCTGCTCTATGGCTGCGAGAAGCAGCTCAAAGACTTCTTCGTTTGAGCTGCACTCCGGCCAGTACCCACTCTCGTCGGCGATTCCTTAGTATCGGACTCGCTCACGTAGAAAGGTGCGGAACTCTTCAACATCAGTAATTATGCAAGCGGCCGAGCGATGGTTTGATTGCGAAGGTAGTCGTTGAAGGTCTCCGGCGAGTTGACCCCACCACCGACGCCGCTCAAGTTCACTCCCCCGTAGGGCAGTCCGTAGGCAAACACGTTGTGGGCATTAATCCAGCTATTGCCGGCGATCACCTTCTCAGCGAGCTGCGATGCGCGGGCGTGGTCTTGGCTCCAGACACTATTGGCCAGTCCATAAGCAAGCTGGTTTACCCTGCTTACCGCCTGCGTCTCGTCGCTGAACTTCACCACGTAGGCGGTAGGGCCAAACACCTCTTCGCGGTAACATACATTGTCGTCCGAACCGGTAAGCAAGTGGGGGCTTACAAAGTAGCCGCCTGCGGTGACCTCTGGCCTTTCCATTTCGATCACTGCGGTGGCACCAGTGGCAATGCCTTTCTGGTAGTAGTCTTGGACACGATCGAGCTGAGGCTTCGAAACAAGCGGCCCCATCTGCGACTGCTCGTCCATGCCGCATGCGATCTTGGTGTGCGACAAGACCTCACGAGCTTGATCGATAAAGTCGTCGTACACACTCTCGTGCAGAAACCATCTGGTGGCAGTGCAGCAAACCTGTCCGGTGTTCAAGGTGATAGCGTTGGCCAAGCTTGCCGCTGCAGCGGGAATATCGGCATCCTGTAGCACCAACGCGGCACCCTTACCGCCGAGTTCCAGCTTGCAGGGGACGAGTCGCTCTCCGCAGATGCGACCAATTAGTTTGCCAACCGTCGTCGAACCGGTGAACGACATACGTTTCACCAGTGGGTGCTCGGCAAGAGGCTGGCCACACGCCTGTCCGTAACCGGTCAGAATGTTGGTGACGCCGTCGGGAATGCCAGCTTCTTGGGCAAGGTGTCCGATGTAAAGCGTTGAAAGGGGAGTAACTTCGGATGCCTTGACCACAACGGTATTACCAGCAGCCAGTGCTGGAGCGGCCCCCCAGCAGAAGAGGGTGAATGGGAAATTCCAGGGGAATATGAACCCACTCACGCCATACGGAGCGCGATGAACGCGAGCTTCCATCTGCTTGATGGCCAGGGGAGTGTCGTAGGTCGCTTGAACGCTTAAGTCGGCGAAATAACGCAAGCATTCGGCGCCGAAGGGAATATCGAACCCACGAGCGTTGTTAATAGGCTTGCCGACGTCGATCGACTCAAGCTGGGCAAGCACTTCGGCGTGCGACTCGATGAGATCGGCCAGTCGATGCAAGTAGACCGCCCGCTCGCTCGGCGATAGTGCCGACCAGCTAGCGAACGCTTGGTGGGCGGACTCGACCGCCGAGTTCACATCGGATGCATCGGCCGCGCATACCCGGGTGACTACCGCTCCTGTCGACGGGTCGACCACCTCCACCTCACCGGCTGAGGTGGTCTGCCAATTGCCGCCGACGAATGCAGGAATGCGATCTTGGCTGAGAAAGCTCTTGACTCTTGGCTCTGGTTGAACAGTGCTCATGATGGCATTTCTTGTGAGAGGAGGGGAGTGAATTGATTTAACGTGCGTAGCTAAGCTCGGTAGCGGACAACTGGGAGTCGTCCGCCAGACTTCTTTTGGGAGGAATCTTCAGCTTCTGCAGTTCGCTATGATAGGCGGACACCGCTTCCTCAGGAGTGATGTCGCCATCGACGATCGTTCGCAAAAAACGCACAAAGGTGAGAGGATGTTCGGCATCCTTGATTTTACGACCGTACAACGCGACCCGGGCGCCGTATTTTTGGGCTTCGGCCAACTGCTTGAAGGCGTCGTAGGTTGTGCCGCTTCCACCACCGAGGATGCCGACGATCAATTCTGGATCATAGGCGGCCAGTTCTTCCATCGGTTGCGGTCCAAAGTAGGGGATCTTCAGGAACTTGGGCCAGTGCGCCCGCGAAACGCCTGCCAGAGCACGGGTTAGTGAATCGTTCACGAACTTTGGGATGTCGGTTGCCGACAATCCGCAATCGTTCATGTTCGGTGCGAAGACCTCCAGGAAGTATTCAAAGCCACATTCAGCCGCTTCCTGGCGAAACTCACGAAATGCGGCCAAGCTGGCGTAATCGGCATCCAAATCGTTGTTGAATGTGATGGAGTACAACCCCAGATTCACCACCGGTTCTGTGTTGCCGGAAGCGGTAAGACTGCCATATTGCGCCTCGTGAAGATAGCTCGACCGAAAGGGGCGCGAAGGGTGGTCGCGATAGTCTGCGACACGGCTGATCCAAACGTCGGTCGTATCGTTCGCGCGTATGGCGGGTGTGACAGGACTGGCGTCGAATAGCCGTTCCCGGTGGGCTAGTACGCTCATCACTGAATTCGACGCTAGCAAGATGTCGATATAGCCGCTGGCGACTATCTCACGCATTTGCTGCATGAATTCTGGCATTGAGTAATAACGCTGCTTGTCCCCCTGAGGATAAGGGGCACCGGGACTAGCGATTCCCCAAGCCATGTCCGCGTCCTTGGCATCGGCCAGGATAAAGTCGTTTGCTGATGGATTCCGACGCAGGTTGTCGAGTTTGTGTTCGAGTGTTTTCAATGCGATTCCTTCATCGATTCAATTTTACCCATGGACCATCTCTCTAGAAAGTCGACGAGTTGCGACCACTCTCCGCTTTGCGCATGGCGAACATAGTATCCAGAGCTGTCGCACCAGAGTAGTAGCCTATCCTGGGGCGTGAGTCACAACAACAGTCCAGTTGGGAATCCAGCGATTACCGACGATGTGTTTACGGTTCGCATTGGATTTTGACGATTGGTTTAAGCTGCGTGATTCCTGCCTCACGCAATTGGTGCGGCAGGTCTTGGGTTTCTTGCCAATCTTCAAAAGTGTTTCCTTCGAGTTGCAGGTCTGCGGTGGAGGTCACTAGGATGCCAGGCATGGTGCACTTTGCAATGTGGTTGTTGGTCACGCGAATGTCACGATGCGCGCCGGCGGGGGCCAGGCTTCCATTTCCGGCGGGAGCTTCAATGCGAACCGCGATACCCTGGCAATCGGTAATCGTGTTGTCTCGGATCACGAGGTTGTTACTGCTGCCTGCTTCGAGCCACCAGTATTCGGGCGACACCAGGATGGCCGACATCCAACAGCCTTCCATGCGGTTGCCGCTGATCTCCCCATTGCTGGCTTTGATCAAGATGCCACGCGAGCGGTTAAATCCGAAATGGCAGTTCTTCACCGCAAATCCATTGCCGATGCGATTCGCCGGGCAGACGACTCCGCCACGGTCGATGTCGACTTGGCTGTCGAGGGTGATCGTATATGCCTTTTCGAGTCCTTCACCACTCTGAAGTCGCGGGTGCAGGTTCTGCTGTGCCAAGTATTGTTGCTCCTCGTCGCGAATCGAACCAGCGGCCACCACAGCAATGGCTTTCGCATCGGGTAAGCGTACTCCGTCAAAGAGTACTAACTCGACGGGATCGCCCGGCTCGATGTTCATCTCCCCTTTGGCAAGCACCCGCAGTGTCTCTCCCGAAGAGTTCATGATCATATGGTAATCGCCACAGATGTTGATGCAGTCGTCTCCCATAAAGCGGGCGGAGCAGTTTAGGTATGATGGTCCGCGAATCGCATGCTTGCTATGGAAAGCGTCGGCATCCAGCGAACGCAAGCGAGGCGACTCGCGTTGCTTCAGGTCGTCGTTCGGCGAACGACGATCGATTCGACATTCGGAGTAAACGCTGCCATCGCAGTTGTATTCCAGAAACCCAAAGCAGTTCGACGCGTAGAGAGCGATTTGTTCGAGTCGCACATTCACGTTGCCATTGCACTCGACTGCGTGCGGAATACTCCCGTGCGGTGCATTCTCGGAACCGATGACAATGAGATCGCCTACCTGCTCGGGGTTACGATCATGGTTGCCAGGACATGTCAGGCGGAGATGCCGGGCGTCAATCACTTCGATCTCACTCACATAATGATCTTCGCAGCGAAGCGTACGGGTGTCAGCCCGAAAGATCTCGTACTTGAAGTTGCGAACCGTCTCGGCAGGCGGGTATCCCTCGAACAACTCGATGTCATACGTCTGGCGATCGGCTGAAATGGCAGTGATGCGGCCCTGCGTATAGGGAAGCGGATCGTAATCAATCACCAAGCCACGCAGCGTGACGTTTTTGCAATGCGAAACCGTCACCGCGCGGGTTGTCTCGGTGCAAATCATCTCCACCCCGTCGGCAATCACCTCTACATCCTGCAGTTGGTGAAGCACCAAATGCTGGTGATTCCTGGGAGTAACTCGGTAACGCCCTGGCGGAATCACGATGCGGCTCTGCCCCTCGGCGATAGCCTGGTCGACATACCCCTGCAGGTCGAAGGGAGTTCCCACCTCAGCCTCCGCGGCGTTGGCTCGCATCCAGGGGCAACAAGCCACCAGTGTAATAAGCAGCAAGAGATACTTGTGAAGCTTGAAACCTGTGCGGAATAGCTCGTTTGTTGGGTGGGTGTGCATAGTCGGTAGCAATTCAGAGAAGTCGTCTGTAAGGGGAACCTACCTCTCTTGTAACATAGCCCCGATGGGCGAGCGATAGATTCCCAATGTTCCCACCGATGGGAAAATTGAAGCTCGCGCCAACCTTTAAAACCAGGGACTTTCGCGCTCGAATAGATTCCCATATCCCAAAACGCATCCGATGGGAATCTATTATTGGACGCATCGATGCGCGTAACTGGTTATAAGGCAATGGGTTGCAATCAAGACCGACACGTCAGTCTCAGAAATAGATTCCCATCGGTGGGAATCTATTATTGGGGGAGCTAGAGGAGTCTCGCCCACAGAGGGAGGACGACGAGAGATACCCCCAACCTACCGCGCAGCAGCGAACACCGACTGCCTCGGCAACGCCAAGCGCCGTACATAAAAAACAGCAAGTTTTCAAAGAGCCTGTAGCTTCAGGTGTAAACGGATGAACAGTAGGTTATTGGAGCATGTTTTGTACAGATTGCAAGGGTGTTTTCGACAGGAAATCTTGGTCCAGAGTTACCATTGAGGCATTGCATCGCGTGAGGGCAGGGGGATCTCCGTGTGGCCGGTATAGAGGACACGTCCTTGGTGCCGCAAAGCACTTGGTGGATGATGTACTCATTTGACGTGCTGTCGCTTCACTAGTTGTGCAACTTGCAGCTAGGAATGAATGCGCTCCAGAACAATCGCTTCGGCTTCTTGCAAGCACTTCATCACGGCAAGCTGATTGCGACAGCGATCCAGATTGTGTTGCGGATAATCGATTTTGTAATAGGAGTCTCCCAAGAGGTAATCGGTGAGAAAGCGAGTTGCCATGATCAACGGCATATAGGTAGGCCCAATAGCCAGAGACTGCAGTTCGAAGGGTTTCAGCACGCCTCGGGTTCCCTCGACAAATCCACTCACTGCCGCCCGAAGGCGATCTGTGTCAACTTCGACCTTGCTCAAGTCGGTTTCATCTTCGGCTGCCAGGCAAGCGGATGTGCGAACAAGGTCGCCGAGGTCGTAGAGTGCCAGTCCTGGCATCACCGTATCGAGGTCGATGACGCAAGCTGCTTCGCCAGTTTCGTTATCGAGCAAGATGTTGTTGCACTTGGTGTCGTTGTGGGTCACCCGCAATGGTACACGCCCCGCATCGATCCAGTGCTGAGGTTGTTGTAGTAGATCGGTGTGCTTCTGGATGACCTCGACTTCGCACTGCACCTGTTTCAGTCGGTCGGCTCGATCCTCGATCACTGCTTCGGAGAGCTGTGCTAAACGACTTGGTCCGTGGTGGAACTTTGCAATGGGTTCCGTGAGTTGCTCCATGGGAAAGTCCACTAAGCCGGCCAGAAAGTCGCCAAAGCCCAAGCCTGCCTGGTAGACTTCCTGCGTCGAGGCAACGTGACCAGCCGAGTGAGTGTTGGCAATGAACGGACACATTCGCCAGTACTCGCCTTGACTGGTCGACAAATAAGGCTCTCCCTCGTTGGTGGCGATCAGTTGTAGTACACGACGAGTGAGCGGATGATAACCTGTGGATTGCAACTTGCCATGTAAGTAGTCGGTTACCAACTTGAAATTGTGCATCAATCCCTGGGGATCAGGGAAAACGCCGTGATTGATCCGTTGCAACACGTAATGAGTATTGTCGATAGCATCGACCATGTAAGTGTCGTTGATGTGTCCCTCGTCGATGGATTGCACCCTGACTGCAGGAGCTGTAATGGCGAAACTATTGGCTATATCAATCGTGGACGACATAAGCATCAAGTTCCGTTCATTTCGGTGGATGGCTGAGGCGGGTCTTCTTCGATGGCCATCAGTCCTGCTGCAAGGATTGCCAACAGGATACCAATGGCTCCAGCACTGCTGGGAGAGGTGCCCAGTAGCAGCATCGTTAACAGGGCCGTGATGACTGGGGCTCCAGCATTAATCAGGGGAGAGACTACGATTGCCTTGCCATAGCGATAGGCATAAACCAGCAGCAACGCCCCCAAGGAGTTCAGAAGCTGGATCACACACGACAAGCCGAAACCATCGAAATGCCAATTGGCCTGTCGAGGTGCGTCGGTCATCCACCAAGCCACGGGTGCTAGTGCCAAGCCAGTGAGAGCCATATAGAAGAAGATGGACTCGGCTCGCATCGAGTTATTGGCGAATGAGATTACATAACCTTGAATCCCCCAGGCCAGTAATACTCCCAATGCAAAGAGAATCCATGTTGCTTGCGTGGAGTGCTGCGAGTCTGCTTCGCCGAGATTCAGCAAGACTCCGGCCACGGTGGCCAGGGCGATACCAATCCACCCGGGCAATCGAACCTTCTCGCGTGAGATTAGGGCTGCTAGCAAAATGGTGACTAAGGGACTCAGTGCGATGAAGGGAAATACAAGATAGCCGGGGGCCATGCTGGGAACCGTTTGGAAAAGTAACAATTGGCCTCCGGCACCTAAGAGCCCAATCGATACGCCAAGCACGATCGACCTTGGATCACAATCAAGCTTCCAGCGAGCGAGAATCAACGCAACGATGGCAGGAGGAATCATGGTGAACGACCAGGCAACATAGCCTAGTGTTTCTGGGAAACCATTGTCGGCCGGTTTGTTGATAAAGGCACCCCAAAGCCCCCACGCGATCGTGGTGACCACTGCGAATACCAACCAGAGTCTGCTTGTGAGCATGTGCATTCGTGTATTGCCTACGAGAAGAGAGCCCTTTTAGGAGAGCGGTAGCGCATAGCTGGCGACCGCAACAGAGCACTCACTTGAATTGCCATAGTATTGGATCGGTTGATGAGTCGGGCGAAAGCCTAACGACTCGAACAACCGCAGTTTGTCGGAGTCCACCCCATGAAACACAATCTATGTGTGAATCGAATCGTTCCCTTCGCGAACTCGTTGAATGGCCGACTCCACCAGTTCCTTCATGAGTGCAGGATGATGTTGCACGAATTCCGGCATCGCATAGCAGTCGATGGCAAACGTCTGGCGAGTAAATGGCGAAAGCTGGCGCATCGCGCACACGCCGACGATTCGCCCGCATTCGTCGCGAATTACCTGGCTTGCGTCATGCAAGCGATCCTGATCGACAATCGCTTGACGAATCACAGTGATAAAGGTCCGTTCCAGCTCCGGTCCGAGATGGACGTCCCACGAAGCCAGCTTCAGTTGGTAGTCGTCTTCAGGACACAAATTGCAGAGCAGGAAGAGCGCAGGCAGATCGCCTGCGTTCACTGGACTGATGGTGAGTTTCGCTCCTTTGGCGAGATACGCATGCTGAATATCGGCGACGCATTGATGCTGGGCGGTCGCAAGTTGTGTGGCGGAATCGTTCGCCTGCGTGCAAGAAAGCTGCCGCAGAGGTTCGTTGATGGCCATCAACCAGTCGACTGTGTCGGCAAGTCGCTTTTCGCCAAGCACCGCGTAACCGAGCCGAGAGTACATCGAGTGCGCAGCACGCTCTCCTTGATTCAAGCGGTGCAACTTGTCGTCGGTCGCCAGCACAACGACGCCCGCGCCCTGCTGCAACGCCCGCTCGGTTACCTGTTCGGTGACCAAGGATCCAAGCCCCAGCCCTCGATGCGACTCGATCGTACGGATATGCGCTAGTAGAGCAACCCAGGGATAGCGAGTGGACTGAAAGGTCGATCCATGGGCGACCAGCTGGTGGGTAAGATCGTCCCATACCAACGAGAACGTGCCAAAGGAGTCTGGGTAGACCTGTAGATACTCTCCTTGGATTACCGAAGTCCAGTCGGTACCTTTGGGAACTAGAAGTTGGTGAATAATATTCGAGAGGATCTGCAGGCTATCGACCCCGGCGTGCTGAGCTACTGCACGCAGCACGTCGGTACCGGAACCAGTGAAGACACGGCCCTCGACCTTGGTTCCCAATTGAGAGTTGCTAAGTGCAATGCTTTGCGTTTGAACGAGCGACACCCTAAACCCATTGCCTGTTCGCTGGATTCACCGAATCGAATACAAGCCTACTCTGCTCTGATCAACTCGAGCCAGCCGAAACGCTCAGGCACGTGAGCCGTGGATTGCAAGGTCGGGTGCCAAGCGAGAAACACTCCGTTGGCTACGTCGTTGCGATACAAATTAGCCCGCCAGCGAGTTCCCACTGAAGGGGGATCGGAGGTGATGGATGCAATGGGAATCCGTGCTTCCACACGGAAGATGTGTGCTTCCTCATCCACTGTTACGCGCGACTCCATGTCGCTCGACCACTCCAGTCGCTTCTCGGATGGGCTCACACTCAAATCAAGTTGCTCTCCGTTGGGAGCCCATTCGTATTCTTGATAGATTTCGGGGTGCTCTGGATCGGGAGCGAGAAATAGCTCGACCACATCGTCGTTCCACAGCCCATGGCGTTCCTCGTTTGCAGGTGTCTCGGCTGTGGTTAACTTGCTGTACGGGGCCTCGTACCCAAGATACAGGTAGTTGTCGGACCACAGGGCACGAACGCTCGTGCTCAGGTCGGTGCGCACGGAAACGTTCTTCAGCGTGTATTCCAGGCGTTCGATTGGTACATCGTCCCATGCCTGATCGTTCAGGTGGCCATCCAACTCGAAGTCGTCCTCAATGCGCACGGCCTTGAGCGTACGTGGTGGCATGCTGCTGGCGAACATTCGCTGCGCATTGTCGAAATAGACTTTTCGCTGCACTGCGGCAGGGATATTGATACTATCGATCGTCCATGAGCCTTGAATCGGAGTCATATGCTTCCAATTCCGATCGTCGGTTTCAAAGAACCGATAACACTTGCGATAGAAAATCACCGCATCTTGATCGGTGGGACGTTCATCATCTCCCGCTGAGCCAAGAATCATCCGACCATAAACCATGAAGTCGGTGCCAAAGAGAATGCGATCTTGATGCTTCACGAACATCTGGCGGAGCTTCTCTGGATTCGATCTGCCAATCTCTGGAATACGCGCTGCGATGTCGCACATGTAGTTCGGATACTTGTCGAGATGGCGACTGACCCAATCGATATCTTCTGGATTGTTGCCGAAGTGCACGCCAATGAATGTCGTTTGTGGGTGTCGCTCAATAATGTGGAGAAACTGCTCGAGCACTTCTTCGCGAGAAGGGTACTTGTCAGGATCGCCAAACCACCAGCCAGGATGATCTCTTAGCTCTTCCCAGCGTTCGTTGGTTTCGTCGTACGGTTCCCAGAACGCTTTGGGATCGCCGACATGGATGGAGACCGGCATCTGGAGTTCACCACAACGTTTCCATACTGCATCGAGCTTTGGATCATCGATGCGAACTAACTTGCCGTTGCCGTCTCGCACGGTTAGGCCCAGGCGTTTGAATTCCTTGAGGCCGGCCGCTCCGGCCGCATAGGCTTTATTGACTTGCTCGACGGCTCGTTGGCTCCAGTCGTCGTTTTCGAAGCCGCTGTAATCGAGCAGCATGTCGTACATAAAGAGATCCGGGCATGTTTGCTCGCCGACGGCTTTCTTTTGTTCAAAAGCTGATGTTGCGCCCTCTTGCGAGGTGAGCGTGCCTGAACCAAGCTCCATGGCAGTACCTACCCCGACTGCCTGGAAGATGCGTGCTGCCCGCTCGAACCGCTCTGGTTGTGCTTCGATATGGGTATGAACGTCGACGATGCGCTGTTCGTCTCGCCAGACCGAGGCCTGCAGGGCGTCCGCCCGCGGATCGGTTTCCGCAGCCAGGGCGTTACTGGTATTCCAGCAGAGAAGAGCACACAGGAGCACGCTATTGGTTTTCGTTGTGATCATCGTTGGAGGTATCCGTATCGAATCGAGTGACCATCGCTTTGATGAGTGCCAAAAGTTAAAAGAACTGTTACAGAGTGCCGCTGCCCATCGCCAGGTGTCTGGCGAACCACACTCTGTAACAGTTGTAGGTTTCCATCGTACAATAAACGCGGTTGCGGGTGTTGCCTGGCAAGCCCGTCGGTTGGGAATTAGCTCACCGCTATTTTCGCCGCGCGACGCACCAAGTGCTAACCAACAACGCCATGAGTAGTAGCGAAGAAGGCTCAGGAACCGCGGTAGCAGAGGTAGCGATATCGATACCGAGTCCAAAGTTAGCCTTCCAGGTGGCGTATTCTTCCGCGTCGATCGTTCCATTGCCCAGTGTGTAGCTGCCAATTGGCAAGTCCGATTCAGGAGCGCCGAGATTGTCGCGCCACACGGTGTAGTCGCCCAAATTCACAAGTCCATCGCCGTTGAAGTCGCCGGGCAGCGTGCCAGCGACCACCGCTAGCTCACCATTCACGAGCAGATTGCTTATGTCCCAAGCCAGTCCAACCGGCAGCGTCGGCAGAGTTCCAATGGAGAAGGAACCACTGGCCATTCCTTCCTCGAAGAGGAACAAATCGAACACGTCGCCTTCGGTTGCAGTTAAACCAACACTTCTGGCAGCAATGTTGAGCGTTCCATCGGCAGTGAACATACCACTCACGTCGATCTGATCGTGGAAGTCGGGCGAACTAATTCGCAAGGTGAGCGACGACCCCGCGTTCATGTCGAAATCGCCATCGACGTTCAGCACACTCGGTGGCGAGTAAGCTTCGGCAAGCAGAGCCATGCTATAGTCCTGGCTAGCGTTGAGTCCCCAGTTGTTCACCACGAGTCCATCGGGATAGGCATCGTTCGAGCGATTATTATCAAGATCCCACTTGAACGCGTAGGTGCCGCTCGAACCTGATTCCAAGGCGATAAAATAGTCTCCGGCCGGTAGCGTGATCGGCGAAGACAGGCCTAGCTGCCATACGTGGTCGCCGGTGTAATCAGATCCCGTGGAGACATCCACCACCATGTCGGCGACCACCTGCGTGGCTGTTTCGATATCGTAGTCGGCTTCGTCCGTAGAGAGCGAATCGTTCATCGAATAGAAGCTGACCGTGAAGTCGTCGGCATTGGTTCGGAAGTCCTGTCCTCCGAACAAGATTGCGGCAAAGGTTGTTTCGCTGTCGAGCTTAAAGCTCTGGCGATGAACTCGGTCGCTTCTCACATCGGCTTCGTCCCCTTCAAAGTCGGGAGCAAATGTGGAGAACACCGGTGAGTCCGACCAAGGTACATTGCTGGTCAGAGTCATCGCACCCGTTTGGGCACCAGTTAATGAAAGCGAACCGGAATTACTAATGGTTCCCGTCGTCGCCGATGCTAGCTGAAGGCTGCTTCCGGAATCAATCGTGGTGGTGCCGGAGTAGTTGTTTCCGGTGTTGGCTAGGGTAACTTGGGCAGCCCCTGTTACATTTACGCTGCCGGATCCAACGATTCCTCCTGTTCCCGAGAAGGTATACGCCTTGGTTGAGTTCGCAAATGTCACCGATCCAGCAAAACGAGATCCATCGACGGTTACGTTTGTGCTGCCAGCGGCGGAGTCGTCGAACGTCACTTGATCGAGATCGCGGAATTGCTGATCACCTTGTTGCCAGTTGTTTGTCGTGGCAATGTCCCACACGCCGGAGGTGGCACCACTCCAAGTGCGGTTGGCTTCCTCACCAGTGACCGTAAGATTCACCTGCCCTGCGGTATCGCCGCTAACGGAAACCGTTTGCCGTGTGTTGAGTGGAGTGCCATTGGCATCCGTAATCTGAGCGGCAACGCCGTTCATGGCGGTATTGGTTGCACCAGTATGAGCTACAATGGTGGTGCTTCCTTGGTCAAGATGTCCCGCACTGGGAGTGACATTCACCATCATCGATGGCGAGCCGGACGCGGTAAATGTCCCAGAGACGGCAAGTTGGTCACTTTCTGGAGACACCGAGTTGCCAATATCGAAGCTCCAGGCACCTTCGGTTCCAATGGTGGCAAAAGCGCCGAGAGTTACGTTGCCATTCACTTGCAGCGTTCCCACCTGGCCATTGCTGTTTCCAGGTGAAAGCGAGCCATCGTCGTATAGGGCCAAGGTATTTGCTGCAATGGTTCCCGAGCCACGAAGGGTCTGCCCAATCTGCTGCGAATAGGTGTTGAAGGCCGTTACGTCGAGCGTTCCGCCGCTATGGACGGCTATGTCACGGCTGTGCAACTCACCCACATCAGAAGCAAGTGGGTCGTTCACCACCAGTGTTCCTTCTTCGATAACAGTTGGTCCAAACCACCAATTGTTCGAGTTCGTATTGTCGGCATCGGTGCCGGTGTTGATGGTAAGTGTTCCAGTTCCCCGTTTTGTAACCGCTACATCGTCTCGGTTGCTAAAGGAGACTACACCTGAATCATCGATACTCGAGTCGGAGATGTGCCCTGCAATCACGGTATCGCCCGCACCAGAGAACACGAAATCAATGTCGTGGCCATTATCCTGGGCGTACAACTGTTGCAGGGTGAGTGTGCCCGAGGTCGATTCAATATGGTAGTTGGCGGAGTTGTTATTGTCCCCAGCATTGTAGGTCGAGCCACCACGTATGATGCCATTCCAGGCGTTGTTGCCGGAACTCGATAGTGCGACATCGTCGGTGATGCGACCACCGAAATCGAGGAACTCATCGGCGATCGAAATGTTTCCAGTGAGTGAGAGTGTGCCCGATTTTCCATCATCGATTACCGTGCGGTACTCGAAGCTACCTCCCTCGCCGAGTGCGCGTTCATTGGAAATTTCTAAGGTCCCCCCCTCGACTCGTACAATCCCTGTAAAGGTGGAGTTGCTGCGGCTCACGGTCACTTTGTCGGCCGCATTTGTTGCGTCCAGGCTGTCGGTCATCCGGAGGATGCCTGCCCCAGTGAGTTCCGAGGAGAGAGTTCCGCTAACCCCAGGATAAAGGTCTACTGCTGCACCACCGGCGATGTTCAGTGGAATGGCGGATTGATTATCGATGGCAGCAAGACTATCGATCGACAAAGTGCCTGCTTGAACAACGGTTGTGCCGGTGTAACTCTTGGCACCAGAAAGCCCAAGGGTTCCGTTGCCAGTTTTCATTAGTCCAACGTTGCCTGCGAGGTCGGTGGACAACAGATGGGAGCCGAGTGGAGTGAACACCTCGTGATCACCGGTGAGAGTTATTGTGCCCGAACCTGCGACGACATAGGAGCTGTTGTTTTGAAAAGTGAGGCTGTTGAGCGACGTAGGGGTGTCGACTGTGATCGTCGCCGGAGCGTTTGCGGAGGATAATGCCGAACCGAAAATAGCATCGTCGGTCGGAACCGTCCCTTGAGTCCAATTGGCCGCGTCATGGAAACTGCCATCTCCGTCGACGCTCCAAACATTTTCATAGTCGGCACCGGTGATGAGTGCCATGCTGAATTCCAAGCCGGCATTACCCGCATTCAGATTCACCACACCGCGCCCCGCTGGGTAGGGATCGCCGAACACGATATCCCACTTGAAGGGATAAGTGCCGCTGGCACCGGAGTCGACAGCCATGTAGTAGCTACCTGCTGGTAAGGTGACCGCACTGTCGAGACCAATCTTCAGCACGTGATCGCCAGAGAAAGCGGTGCCATTCGACACATCGACCAGGAAGTCAGCGACAACCGGTGTGAGACTATCGGTTTCGTAGTCGCTTTGTTCCGACGAGTTCGGGTCGGCGATGGAATAGAATCCAATCGTGAAGTCGTCGGCCTCGGGATTGAAGTCTTGACCACCAAACAGAATGGAATCGAAGGTCAGCGAACTGTCGAGTACAAAGCTCTGACGGTGTTTCCGGCCGTTTTTCACATCGGATTCGTCGCCATCGTACACGGGAAAAGCAGTTTGCAGAACGTTGGATGCTGAGGTCGTGGGCCATGCAACATCGTTGGTAAGGGTCACCGCGTTTGCTGTAGAAGTAAGCTCGGCGAGTGCGAAAAACGCCGCGAGCCAAGTTGCCGAGACAATAAGGCGTCCAAACATGCTATGTGATCTCCGAAGGGGATAAGTCGGGGAGTGGACAGAATGATTCAATGAGTGCGGATCTGATTGCGAGTGATTTCAAACAGTGATTAACAAGGCTTCGGGGGTGAATGTGCGCGAACAACGTACTACGCGATACAGTACCTATTGGCCATCGGTGGAAAGCTTGAAGTCGGCTGCATCGGTTCCGTCGGGGCCGATGTCGATCGTGAGTTCGCTTCGATAGTTGTACCGTTCGGGAAACTGCTCCTTTTGCATGCCGACGGGCGAGTCGCTGGCTACTGGCGACTCGGGGCTGTACGAGTAGATGCGGATGCGATGACTTCCAGGAACCGCGCCCGACTCACCATGAATAGTCTCCAGGGTGTAATGTCCTGATTCGTCGCACCGACCAACTGACCCAGGTCCAGGACTATCGCTCTCGCTAGCTATTGGCTGGTAATTCACAATCGTCCCTGGAATCGGTTTGCCATCGAGGGTTACGACGCCAGAGACCTCAACCAGGTCGTAGGATTTCGAATCGCAACCTACGAGGGTAGCCAGGATCACGGTGGTGATGCCGGCAACCAAGTAGCGAGAGATGTTTTTAGCAGGGTGAGTCATGATGTGAGTGCTTGCTAGTTAGCGAGAGGGGCGGGTGGGGGCGGAGAGATCTGCCCCTTCATCGGCGATCATGGCCCAGCTGGCGAAGATGTTGATGTCGACATCGGGCTGAACGGTCTTTACCGAGCCATCGCCGTAGACGAATTGAATCCCTCCGCCTGCGTGCATGCTGCCCCAGGAGCGTTTGCACGTATTGACGCCACCCCCTCCGATTTGCACGCATCGTTCGTAGTCGGGGATCAAGGTGCGACTCTCCACAAACGCACTTGATTGGTTGTACGAAGTGTACGCATAGGCCCAGAATGTTCGTCGACTCTGATAGGTCTCCGTGTGGTACTCTCCGGCCATCATGGTTTTTGAAGTGCCATCAACGATCTGAGCGATCTTTACGGGCTTTAGATTCCTCGATCCTGAGGCTCCCTCCACCACGCAGTGCATAATTCCGCGTGACCAAGTTGGCATGGTCTCTTGATTGGCTTCTTTCGAGCTATTTGCGTCGTCCCAGTAGTCCCAACCTTCACGGCCAAGAGAGTGACCGGATACCGCCCGATAGGACCCCGGCGCCCAATCCAGCTGATAGCCAGGTCCACTTTCAGGCTTGGCAATCTGTGTGGTATTGATGTCCGAAGGGCAAGCAAACGACGAGACGAGCGACTCTCGCAGAACACGGTTGTTCTCATGAGACAAGTGAACCGTCTCGTCCCACTGATCGTGGAGTGCGGTAAGTTCCATGTAGGGGAGCAAGCTTACCGTCCACGTTCCGTAGTAGGGATTTTCGATCGCTAACGAGTGCGTGATCGATCCCGCCGGGTAGCGTTGCTTTGTCGACTCGTAATTCAAGGCGGCCAGCCCGATTTGCTTCAGGTTGTTACTGCATTGGGACCGTCGGGCCGCTTCGCGTGCGGCCTGAACCGCAGGTAGCAATAGCGCGACTAGAATGCCAATGATTGCAATTACCACCAGCAACTCCACCAACGTGAAGCCGCGGTCCTTCGGGCGGCGCGACCGGCCTAGGGTCGTAGGTTTGTTGGTTCCTTGCATTGCGCAACGCTCCATTGCATCTCAACGGGTTAACGTGTTTCATCGAAACTGAACCACGCTGGCTCAATTCCACTCGAGGTGAGCTGCGCCGCTCACGAAGCGAGTCTTCTATTAACGCTCAATCAAGCTAAGACCGCACACACGATTTCAATTGGCGATTGAGTGTGTACGACCTCTTTCGATGCGGAATTCAAAACA
Organism: Aeoliella mucimassa; assembly: GCF_007748035.1. Taxonomy (NCBI): domain Bacteria; kingdom Pseudomonadati; phylum Planctomycetota; class Planctomycetia; order Pirellulales; family Lacipirellulaceae; genus Aeoliella; species Aeoliella mucimassa. Next base: position 3,452,753 of record NZ_CP036278.1, on the reverse strand, counting down.
GCACATGTCTATCGGTTGCCCGAAGAGTTGTGGTGCTGCCTGTAGTTCCGCTCCGCCCTCCGCGATTGGTAGGCCCGTAGTACGAACCGCCAGGTTGTCTGCCAAGCTTAGATATAGTGGGGTTGCTGGCCCCACTCATTCAGAACAACAAAAGGCGGGGTCTGAGTGCTCGTTGTTGCCGAAAGCAAACAACAAACGCTCAGGGGTTACGAGTATTGAGCGACAGTGGTTCGACCTGTCACAGGATTCTTGGATTTTCGGTAACTACGGGGCTAAATCACGCAGCAACCAATCGATCGCTTGCTGATTTCCCTCGTCGGAAGGATCGGAGATTACTTTCAATGATTCGGATGCCCGAGAGGAACGATAAGCATCCTGGACCAGCTTCCATTTGTCAGAATCTGCGTGATTTGTAATCAAGCAGGTATCGTACGGTGCTCCCAGAGCCATCAGACCTGGGAGTCCGAGATACTTCACACTGCCTGGTACAAAATCGGGGGCCACGACGGAAGTGACTTGACCAAAGTCAAAGTCACCAGCATCGATTACCGCGCGCTGCACCAACTCACCCGCCTGCGATCGAGCTGCGGCCACCCAATGCCCGGCGCCATGCATGCCGACCAAATAGATCGGTTGCTTCGAGGGATTCAGATCTCTGGCATACGCAATCGCGGTGAGGATATCGTGTACCCGCTGGCAGAACAGGGGATGATTATATCCATACATATAGCCGCTGAACGATCCGTTCGGCGGCAAATCGTACGCAGCTTGATAGCGTTGTCGGCTGATCGATCGGCCATCGGGCGTGAAGTCGCCTTGTCCATAGAGGTCGATCGCCAGCACCGTGACTCCATTATCGAGCAACTGCTGTACTTCTGACGCAAGTGATCCGTTCGAATATACCGACTGCTTGCCTTGTCGACTGATCCATAGGGCCAAGCGGCCGCTCGACGTTTCGGGAGTTAGCATGAGAGCCGGCACCTGTTCGGAGTGCTCGGTGTTATGCAGTAACATCAGCGACACGGTATGTTGATCGGCCGTGGTGTCGCGCTGGTCCACTGGACGCACCACTCCGGTTCCTGGTACATCGCGTCCCAGGATGACCTGCCAGCCGCCGCCAATAAGTTGGCGAAACTCATCGAGCGATTCGGCATCGGTCGGCAATACTTTAGCAATCTGTTCGTGAGTCTGCTGCCACATTTGCGCGAGGAGTTTGCCTTGGTAGTTGTCGACCGGCGGCGGGGCGGGATGCTCCTCGGTCCAGACCGACATCTCATTCACGGTGAGTGGTTCGAAAGGCCCTTCGACGATCGGTGTCTCCTGCTGGAGGTTCAAGTGCTGGTTGAACCACTCGTACATGGCTCCCCGGCTAACGTAGTTGTAGTTGTGGGGAAACTGAGGATACGCCCACGCTTTCACCGCCTGCTCTTTGCCGTATAGCCGGTAAATCTGTTGAAGCTGGGGGTAGCCATCTTCGAGCAAGGTGCGAGTCCAGTCGTCGGCGGTCAGTAAACCCAATGGGCGGGGAGCCATTAGCCCGGCGAACTCCACGTTGCCAGACTCAATCCGCAGATACGGCGCGTTCTCGCAGGTGCAGCCTCCCTGCATGCCGGTCGATACCATCACGGCCGGCAACGCCACGGTCGGTCGCTCGTCGATGGCGCAGAGGATAAAGGTCTGGGTGCCGCCGCCGCTGGCGCCGGTCACGCCGATCCTCTCTGCATCCACATCCTCCAGGCTTGTCAGCCAATCGAGCGCTCGCAAGGAATTGTACGTCTGCACCCCCATTTCGTTCTGCAGTCGCAATTCCGCTTGAGGGCTGGCCATGCCCCAACCATCGTCGCGGCTTGGATTGCCGCGAATCCCCGAGCGATGGGAGAGCTGATTGCTGTCTGCGTAACCAACCATGTCGTAATGAAATACCACGCAGCCCATGCGGGCCAATTGCACGCAGCGGGCCTGCAGAGGGTATCGTCCACTCACGTCGTGCTGTTCTTGCCCGGTTTCGAGTGCTTCGGCCATTTCAGCTTCCGACAACTGCATGAAACGACCGTTCGTCCAATGTCCGTGCGGGCAGAGCACACCTGGGTAAGGCCCCTTGCCATCTTTAGGTCGGTAGAGATTACCCGTGACCAAATGCCCGGGATAGCTTTCGAAGTGCACCTTTTCAATCGTGTAGCCTGGACGCTCCACTTTGCCATACACCTGAGCATGGGCCGGAGTTTGTTCGGGCATGGGCCACAGACCTGTGGCTACCAGGATCGAACGCTTTACTTGCTCGCGACGCTGCTTCCACTCTTCGAGGGAGCTGGGAGGAGTGAAGCTGTAATCGGGATGTTCGTAGCTGCGAAGCTTCTCCAGGCGGTGGTCCGACGGAATCTGGTCCTGACGAGTCGATGCCAGTGCCGAGCGTTGGGCAGCAAGTTTGTCGAGTTCCTGATTACTCATTGCCTTGGCAACGACTCCGTACATCGACCGCTGAACCCCCAAGTACGCGGACCTCACAGGTCCAAGCACCACCGTACGAGGCTCGGCGACCTCCATTACCCACACGGTATGTTCCTGGTCGAGTTCGTTGCCTGGACCAATGCCTAGTTGGTTGAACGAATCGGGAGGCAAAGGCCCTTCGTCGAGGGCGACCTGCATCTCTGTTTCGCGGAACTGCTGCAAGAGCCATGGCTGTGGATCGCACCGTGAATCCCACAGCACGTATAAATAGCAAGGCTTGGCCAGCGTCACACTAAGTTCGTAGTCGTCCTTGTATTTGTCGTTATTAAAAGGACGAATGTAGTCGCCACCGAGCAACTGGTTGGGAAGCCCTCCCTGGTCGATGCCATTCCACTCGTGTACTCGATCGACGTACGCCCGCGCGTCCTCTTCAAAACCACGATACAAGACCTCGTAGAAGTCCTTGCACTCGGTGATTCGCATGTTATCCCACACAACGGCTATCACATGCGAAGAGGCGGTCGGCTGGTTTTGCGTCGGCTTCGCGACCCACCCGCGAGAGTGACTTTCGCGACCAATATGGCCGATACGTTCCACCTGCTGATTCTGATCGACCCGCACCCCTTGGCCCTCGGTAAGCAATCCGACATTTACCAGGGCCTTCGAATCGCGTTCGAGTCGCACTTGACCGCTAAACACCACAACGTCGGTGCCGCCCTGCGCGTCGACCTCCACACCAAATTCGGTGCCGAGATCAACAACATCTAAATTGGGGGTAATCACCTTAAAGCCAATCGCACCTTCCGAAACGGTGGAAGTGACTTGTCCATGGTTGAGTTTCATCAGTAACGGAGAAACGAGTTCGACTTCGGTTCTTCCACCGAGTAATACGGTTGCTCCAGATGAGAAGACGAGTTCCAATTCCCCGGACTCAATACTTACCACTTGCTTGGACAACTGCTGTCCCACCACGATTTGTGGGTCGCTGGATGCGAATGTCACGTTGTTCGCACCCGAGACAGTCGCCAGCGTAGGGGCGGAGCGCGATTGCCAGAGAGCGGCCAGTCCGGCAACGAAGAGAAGCGAAGCTGCCAGTACAGTCAGACCGATGCTTCGAAAACTCCAACGAGAGTGTTTCGTTGATGCGTCGATGGAGCTTGCATCCCCATGGATTTGCTCTGATTCAAAGTCGCAAGAAGCTGGCTGCTTGTACTGCCATTGCAAGGAAGTATGTATGAGCACTTGTTCCACGTACGCCTGGCGGTGCTGCGCGTCGGCTAGAAGCTCAAGCTCAAGTTGCTTGCGAGTCGAGGCGTCCAAAGGATCGTCCACGAGCAGTTCGAAGAGCTTGGTAAGATCCGCAGGGCGAGAGTTGTCGGAAGGCGAAGTCATTTGGCGACCTCCGCTGCCATTTTTCCCTGAATACAGCGAGCCAGGTCCCTGCGAATCCGATGCAGCCGGGAAGTGAGGCAGGTAATGCTCTCGCCAAGCTGCTTGGCCAGATCCGTTAGCGATCGCTCCCCTTCGTACCGCTCTCCTAGCAATTGCTTCTGATCTTTAGATAGACGCTCTACGCACCCCTGCAAGGCTTCGAGCGGCGAGTCGCCAGCAAGTGGGCTCTCAGTAAACGTCTCGTGCAGCATCGCCAGCAGCTTCTCGTCGAAGATCAGCCGCGAGCGGGATAGACTCGCACGATAGGCACGCACTCGGTTATATGCAAATTGATAGGCCCAAGGCATGAATGGCCGTGAGGGGTCGTAGCTATCGGCATTCTCCCACAAGCTCAGATTGGTTTCCTGAAGTACGTCATCCACATTCGGCCCAGGGCCGAGCTGCGTATAAATATAGGCGTACAATCGCTGCTGGGCGCCGGTGAGCCGATTGATAAAAACCCGGTGCTTGTCGGACTCGGACAAATCCTTCACTCCACTCGATGGGAATCTCAATTGCTCTTATCGCGCGAAATGCGCTGTGGAGGAAGCACGGGTGCCAGTTTGCCGAATGAAGCCGAAATCAGCCTGTGGGCAAAGGTTGCAGCCGCAGTTCCCTACTAGGTCATTGAGCAATCAAGGTCTGATTGTCACCAAATTTATTGGTAAATACTAAAGATCTCTCCATCTGGGGTTCAAACAGCTCCGACGCTCGAAATACTTCGCAGAATACAGAATAAGGACCTTTTGGCAAGGTTCTGCGAGTTTAGCCGCAGCAAGGAATTGGAGCACGATCTGGCGGGACGATTAGAACCTTTGCCGGGCGCACTGATCGATGGGGGAGGGGACGCGGGCGGAGTACATGGCTCCCGCGGGAGCTTCCCATATGGCTACTGCAGCCTGATCTTCCTCTTGTTTTCCAGATTAACACAGGACGGTTGTGCGCTGCAATTTTGTGATCCGAAGGAGTGCTTTGGCCATGACAGGTAGTGGGTATGCTGAATTCGATGACTTGCCTTAGTGGGGCGCAACAAAAGTCATGATCTTTCGCAGGGATCCCGGGGCATCAGTTTTCCAGTCGGTGCCTGCGCTCGGCGATCGATCCGTCATAGAGTTGAGAAATGCAGGAGAAGCTGGGCAATATCAGATACGCCGGTCTTTGGCGGCCATCATACAGGCTGAACGTTTTTGCTGTGTAAGCGTCACAATTGTGGGCAGTTTGCTTAAGCTGCGTACTTTTGCCAGTAGTCTTCCCAGCAGCCGCGTTGGCTGAGGTAGAGGGCGCGGAGGTGGCACACGGCGTTTGAGCCGTGCTGGCTCCAGCGCATGCCGCTTTGCTTCAAGCGCCCCGCCACGACGGTTTTGCACGCGCTCTCGACCGGGCCGCTGCCGATCTGCCAGCCGTGGGCCACGTAGCGGGGGTAGTTCATCTTGTGCTGGTGGTTTTGGAAGTATCGCAGGCAGGTCGTATAAGCTTCGCGTTGAGCGGAAGACCAGTTGGTCTTCTCCAGCGACTGCAACATCCACACGATGCTCAAGCCTCCTTGGTGCTTCAGCCGGTGACACCACGATGCCAACTGAGCAGTGCGATGCTCCTCGTCGTCCGGATAGAGCGACTGGCTTAATTCCACCAGGTACTCACTCGCGTGCCAGAAGTCGAGGATCCGCTCCGCACGCGGGAAGTGCACTCGCAAGAACTCTTCTAAACCAGCACCGCCATCCGAGATCGCGATCTGCTGCTCTGCCTCGTCCCACCCAACCGCGGCGGCTTGGCGACGCAGTTGCCGCCCAAGTTCCGGGAGTTCATAAAACCCCGATAAATACCGCACCGAATGCGGGTCGGGCGAGCGAGCATCCTGCTCGCTGTTTATGTTGTAAATCATGCCGACGTACGCCATGCGGCCCTCGGCCTGCGCGCCACGAGGGCCTTGCTGTCGCACGCCTGTGGCGTCGAGACTCACGTACGCGCACGTCTTGCCATGCGCGTCGCGTTGCCAGGCGAACGGCTCTGTGTTGCCAAACGTCTCGCCTGCGGCGAGTAACGTTTGGAGACGCTCGCCAGCGTCTTCGGTGACTCGCTCGACGGTCGACTCGCTGACCTTCAGTCCACACAGTTTACGAAGTGTCACTTCGCTCGACTGAGCGAAGCTCGTTTGCACGCCGGTGATGCTCACCACTTGGGCCGCGGCCGGACTAAACTTTCGCTTGCCGAGTCCCAACGTTTTGTCCCGCGGAAACAATCCGTGACGGCACCGGCGGCAGTGGTAGTAGTGACGCCTCACTTGCAGTGGGCCGAGCAGGCTATCGACCCACCGCGAGCGAACGTTCACGCAGCGGGCGTCGCCATTGCAGGTCGGGCAGACGCAGCTAGCTTTCTCGTACCCGTCCCTTTTTTTGTCGCTCGTTGGCGACTGTTTCCAAGGCCTTGGCTCCGAGTGCATGCACTCGGTCGCGGAGGTCGAACTCCGTTTGCCCAAACAGATTCGAGTCGTCCTTGTCGTGCAACAACTTGGCCATGCGACGAATGTCATCGTCGCAAGCCTCCTTTAGAAGCTCGTAAGTCCGCTGCTCCTCTTCGTTTAGCTCGATTGGCTCACGCGGCGAATAGGCCATGATCATCTCCTGGCGTGTGGCAAAATAGGAAGAGTCACCCGGCACAATATATTAGAACCGATTTCATGCCTACTTTCGAGACGCTTACACGTTTTTGCTGATCGAACCAGTTTGTGCTAGGAATTGGCCACCGATAGTGGTCTAATGGACAGGTGTGTGTGGCTCTCGGCTGTTGGTGTTTTGGTGATTGGAGGTTTGCGAGATGTAACGAGTGCTTTCCTGTCCGACTTCTAGCGACGCGCCGGCGAATGGTTGCTTGCGTGGGCGTTCGCTGCTGCGCGGGTGGCAAATCGGCCGCCGGGCTGACTCGCTTCAAGTTCCTGGACCCACGCTATTGACTCTTCCAACTCCCAGCTTCCACCCCTCAACTCCCGACTCAAAATAGATTCCCACCCATGGGAATCTATTCTGGGCACTTTCGCTGGAGGTGTTGATGTAAGTGGATACTGGCAAACGACTTGCGATTGGTTCCCGCTGCGAAAATAGATTCCCATTCGATGCGTTTTGGGAAATGGGAATCTATTCATAGCCGAAAACCACTGGTTTTCCAGAGCGGACGAAGATTCAATTTTCCCATCGGTGGGAAAATTGGGAATCTATTCTCTCCGCTTCGCGAGTCGCTCGTATTAGCCTGAAAGAGTGAACGCGAGACGTTGCGCCCAGATCTCATTAGGGACGATGGCTCTGGGGTGCCGGACGGTTGCTTTCGCGCCCTCCGCGATTGAAACATTCTAGCTGTGTCCACAAGTCTGATTTGTGCGATCGGGAAACCACAGTTATCGGATGATTGCAAAGTTTTTGCAGAGTCTGGTGTTACTGAGATCGAGTAAAAGACTTACCAAGCACTGCCAGCAAGCGCAAATGCGCTATGCAATCGATGAAGGGGTAGTGCGTAAACACCGTGCGAAGGTTGCGTTCTGAGCAGCACTGACTCAGAATACCGGTGATGCAGTCAACCAGCAAATGAATTGCGTCTGGTTGTTTTACTGCACTGACATTGCCTAACTCTTCTATCTACTCGGCCAGCAACGTGGCCTGGGTAATCAGGGGGACGAGATCATATGCGAAGTAAACGCCCTTCGGCGCGAGGGCGCCGTTACGCCCGGAAAGCCTTCCAGTCGCAGCAGCCATCACGAAGCAGCCGTCGCAGGAAACGCGGAAAACGCCAGCAGCTGTCTCAACAGAAGCGTCATTGGCGACGACGGAACAAGCTGGGCGTCGAACAGTTGGAGTCGCGCATCGTGTTGTCGGGCGATCCACTGTACGGATTAGGGGGGACCGGCGTATTCGAACTTGAGCAGTATATTGCATCGCAATTCGTGAACGAGGTGGTCGTTGGCGATATCGATGCGGACGGCGACCTCGACATTGTGGCTGGCACCAGGAGCGGGGATGACAATTTCATTCTGCTCAATGATGGGTTGGGGAATTTCTCGACTTCGTCCCACACGCTGGGCGACGGGAGTGTCGAGCACATGGTGCTGGGCGACCTCGACGACGATGGTGACCTGGATGTCGTGCTGAGTTCCGGCTCTTCAACCAATAACGGAAGTTCCGTCTGGCTAAACGATGGAGCCGGGCAGTTCACCGCAACTTCGCAGATCTTTCTGTCCAATGCACTCTCTTTGGGAGACCTGGATAGCGACGGTGATCTCGATGTCTTCATTGTCAACGGCTATGCTCCCAAGCAGGTGTGGCTAAACGACGGGGCAGCCAACTTTACCGATAGTGGACAGGCGCTGGGAAACGAAGCATCGGATCGTGGGTTCGCCGTCGATCTCGGCGACATTGATGGCGACGGCGACCTGGATGCCGTGGTAGCCAACTACCGCGACCCCAATACGGTTTGGATTAACGACGGCACGGGAAGCTTTACCGATAGCGGGCAGCGTCTGAAGTTGGATGGCTCGGAGAGCGATTCAGGCAGCGAGGATGTCCAACTGGGAGATTTGGACGAAGATGGTGATCTCGACATCATTTTTGCGAACTCTCGCTACCCTGACACCAATCGCACTTGGTTAAACGATGGTACAGGCACGTTTTCCGTCGGCGTCGACTTTGCCGATATGGCCCGCAGCCAGGCGGTCGCTTTGGGCGATGTGGATGGCGATGGCTACCTCGACGCAGTCGTTAGTGCCACTTCGCTAGGAAGTTATTTGAACGATGGGGCCGCCAACTTCACACGCGACACGCCATGGTTGGGGGTGTACGACAATCTGAAGGAATTGGCGCTTGGCGATTTCGACTCCGACGGTGACCTGGATGTTGTGGCCGCTTCGAGCGCGTACGAGGTTCGAGGCGGGGGTGTAGTGATATGGCGTAACGCCGACGGCAACCTCGCGGTTCAAACTTCTACTACCGCCTTCGAAGTCGAACCGGGATCCACGGAGACGATTGAGTGGAGCTTCACGGTAACGAATCTTGGCCCGCACACTGTTACAGCCGCCGAGGTAGTTGACACGTTCGCTGCCGAACTAACGGGAGTACAACTGACGCATGTGATTGCGAGTGGCCCTGGAAACACCTCGACGTTGACGCCGGGAACGCTGACCAGCCAGTTGGTGGATGCCCCCACAATCGCCGCTGGCGGATCGATCACCTATCGATTGACAGGCAGCTACACGGCATCGCTCGAATCGCGCGGACGGGCGGCCATCCATACGGCTACAGCCAGCCTGCCGGTCGGTCAAGTCGATCACACGCCAAGCAACAACCGTGCGGTACTGTACAACGACGTGGCGGAGTTGGTCGAAGGCACCGGACTATGGGTGCCGCAAGAATCGGAGGTGGTTTTGCCCACCGCCCGCAGCGTAGAGTTGGTCGATCTCGATTCCGATGGTGACCTCGACGCTATTCTGGGTACTTCGTATGTCATGCTCAACGATGGCACTGGAAAGCTAGAGTTGGTGCAGACGATCACTGGCTCCGATTTTGCTGCCAGAGACATTTCGGTCGGCGATCTCGATGGAGATGGCGACGCTGATCTATTCTTCGCCAACTTGGACTCGAATTCCTACGATTCTGCGAATAGGATTTGGCTGAACGACGGGCATGGATTCTTTTCCGATTCTGGTCAGCGGATCGGTAGTGGTAGGACAGACGTCACGGCTCTGGCCGACATGGATGGCGATGGGCATCTAGACCTATTGTTCGATGCCGTAGATGGTGGTTTTGAAATATGGCTGAACGATGGCGATGCCCATTTTGCTTACGAGCTAACTGCCGGTACCAGCCAGATTGCTAAGATTGCCACAGGCGATTTTCGTCGAGATGGCTTAGCCGATGTTGTCACACTCGATTCGAACCTGAACGTGCAGGTATGGTCGACGTTTGCCGATCTCGAATACCTCGGCCTCCAACAGACTCTGTCGGTCATCCAGCCGGCGGACTTCGGAGTTGCTGACGTCAACAGCGATGGATTGCTGGATATTGTTGTCTCAGGCAACTCGCCGGAAAACGGGCGTGTGTTCCTGAATAGCGATGAATGGGGCGGATTCTCGACGATTCGTGCTTTTGCTGGCTCGATCGGTGCCATGGCATTCGGTGATGTAAATGGCGATGGAAGTGTTGACGTGATGATTCATAGCTACGGTACCACTCAAGGGCTGTGGCTGAACGATGGCGAAGGCCGATTCACAATTGCACCCAGCACCACCGCGCCTCTCGGGGGGGGGACGTTGCGTTGGGCGACCTGGATGGTGATGGTGATCTGGATGCGCTGTTTGTTAGCACTACTTATATGGCTTACGGACGGGTGTACTACAATGCCGATACCGAAGTGGTCGTGCAGGTATCGCCCACACAACTTAGCGTTATGCCCGGTTCGTCAGAGGACGTTTCCTACGAAGTAACCGTGAGCAACCGTACGCCCCACGAAGTACAGGGAGTGGAGGTTGAACACACGCTCTCCGCCTTATTAAGCAATGCTCAGTTGGTGGGTGTGGTTGTCTCTTCTGGCAGTACGAGTTCCGCTACTTCGGGAGCACTCTCTTCGAATTGGGCTGATACAGTCACACTGGCGGCTGGTGGCAGTATTACCTACCAGATTAGCGCGACGGTAAATCCTTCCGACTCAGACGCATCGTCTGAGGTGCTTCATTCGGCCACGGCGCATTCGCCTGCCGGGCTGATCGAATTCACTGAGGCCAATAACAGGGCAGCACTGAAGAATCGACAACACGCGGCTACGGCAGGAACCGGGATCTTCTATGCCGATGTACTGAACGAGCTAGCCCTTGGCGGCGAGATGGTTAAGCTGGGGGACCTGGATGGCGACGGTGATCTGGATGCCTTCCTGGGAGATCCTGCAGGCACGCATCGGGTATTCCTGCAGGACGCTTCGGGCCGATTTGTGCAAACCGAGCAGGTGTTCAATAGCTACGGCAACTCAGATCCCGAGGAGCCGCGAGAACTCCAGTTAGAAGACATCGACCAGGATGGCGATTTGGATGTTGTGGTTACAGGCCCCGTATTGCAGGTGCTGCTGAATCGTGGAGATGGACAGTTCGACGCCGGCACCCAGCATCTTGTATACCTCGGCAATACAGATCTGTCAGACATCGATGGCGATGGTGATCTGGACCTAGTGACCAATTCTTCGAGTTGGGGCGGTGAGACTAGAAACGTCATCTTCCTCAATGATGGCTATGGGAACTTCGTTGACAGTGGTAGGTGGCTGAATACTTCAAACACCTTGGTTGGTCTCGCTTCTGGCGATTTTGACGGCGACGGCGACATCGATCTGGTAAGCCTCGACTACGCAAACGGGCGTGTGTGGCTAAACAACGGTTCCGGGCAGTTCACTCGCACCTCCCAGATGCTGGGAGAAAACGACTCTCCGGCGGATGTCCAAGTGGGCGATCTAGATGGTGACGGCGATCTGGATATTGTCTTGGCTGCCCGGTTTGGCCGCAACCGCGTGTGGCTTAATGATGGTTCCGGCACGTTTGTGGAAGGACAAACGCTGGCGCTTAGTAATATCGACCAGGAGCAGATTGGTATCGGCGATATTGATGGCGATGGTGACCTGGATGTGGCGATGCGTGCTATTGGTGGCAATGGGAACCTTGTCGTGTGGGTGAATGACGGTGCGGCCAATTTCCAGCCCACGTTGCCTCTGCCGTCCGATGTGGAGGTCACTGGCTTTGACATGGCCGACATCGATGGCAATGGTTCCATGGACTTCTTTGTGCTCCTCGCTGGCGAAAGTCCCGGATCCAATGTTTGGCTGAATTCGGACACCGATTTGCGAGTTCAGCTCTCGCCGCAGACCGGATTCGAAGTAGGATCCACCCAGTCGGTCAGCTATACTCTGACTGTTGATAATCGGACATCGCACGGTGTGAGCGGCGCCGAACTGGTGTCGTTATTCGGGACCGGTCTGACGGACGTGGTGCTTAATAGTGTCACCGCGACTGGTGGTGCTTCGAGTTCTCTCTCCAGTGGCCCGCTGGGAACCTCGCTTACCGACACGGTGGACCTGCCTGCAGGTTCGTCCATTACTTATGAGATTGCTGGCACGTTGACGGTGCCGCACTCGGTCAGCGGAGCAGTCGACGTGGTCGTCGCAAGTATCACTCCGCCAGCTGGAATGGTCGACGGCAATCTAAGCAACAACTCCGCAGCGTCTCGCAACTGGGTCGACCGTCCGACCCGACCGAGTGCAGGCGTATTCGTGCAAACTCCGCAGGCCTTTGACAGCTTCACCGTCGATGCGCTCGCCTCGGCCGACTTAAACTTCGACGGTTACGACGATTTGGTGGTCGGCACCAATGCCACCTACACTCGTGTCCTTATTTCCGATGGTACAGGCCAGTTTGTCGAGTCTGAGCAACAGTTGCCTGGTGGAGCCACGGAGGCTGTAGCTATCGATGATGTGGACGGGGATGGCGATCGCGACATCATCATTGCGCACACCAACTCTGGCACTCGAGTCTGGCTGAACGACGGCGCTGGCCATTTTACCGACAGTGGTCAAACCCTGGGCGGAACCTATCAGCTCTCCCTCGCCACGGCCGATCTCGACAATGATGGCGATGTGGATCTGATTACTGGAGGAGCTCAGAACAAGGTTTGGTTGAACGATGGTCTCGGAGGCTTTACTGCCTCGGCCGAGCTAGGTGATAGTCGGGCCTATGACATCGACCCTGGTGACATCGATGGTGATGGCGATACGGACCTGATGATCGTCGGATACGACAATAGGGCCGTATTCTGGATAAACGATGGAAACGCTGGTTTTGTTGCTAGTCCAAATTACATTTCGAATGTGCTATACGGTGGTGCTCTGCACGATTTCGACGGCGATGGCGATTTAGATGCGGTACTGCTCTCGAACAGCACTAGCCATTTAATCTGGCTGAACGATGGCGATGGGGTGTTCACAAGCAGCGGAGCTCAAAACGGTCTGTACGCCAGGGGCTACAACGTCCAACTCATCGACGCCGAAGGCGACGGCGATATGGACTTCCTTTACACAACGTATAGCGATTCCAGCTCTGACGAACTAGAAACACGACTTCTAATTAATCAGGGCGACGCCACCTTTGTTGTAAGCTCACAATTCCTGGGAGATACCCCTAACGCCGCGTTGGTGACTGGTGATTTCGATGGCGATGGCGACAGTGATATCGCCGTGGGACGCGTGCGCGACAATCGGATGGGAGTGTTCTTGAATGCGGACACCGACCTGCTGGTGCAAGTGTCCCCGACACAGCATCTGGTCGAAGCCGAAGTTGCGACATTAGTCAGCTATGAGATTACAGTCACCAACTTCGGGCCTACAGATATTGTGGGGGCCTCACTGACGCACGAATTGACCGATGCACTCGAAGACGCCTCGATCACTTCTATTAGTAGGGGGGAAGGCGCGGAGACGAGCATTGCTATCGGTACGTTCGTCGATGTCTTCTCTGGTTATGTCGATTTGCCGGCGGGGGCAAGCATTACTTTCACCGTCGAGGCAATGCTGACCGTTCCGTCGAGCTTTGCACCGATAGTCACCAGCACGACTGAGGTGACCGCACCAACAGGAATCCTCGAAAGCTACACGGCGAACAATCGTGCTCAGGGAAGTGGATACGCGCCAGCCGTGATACCCGTAAGCAGCGGACGTTTTGTCGATACGGGACAGTCTATACGGACCTATGGAGAAGAGGTAAAGCTTGGTGACCTGGATGGCGATGGCGACCTCGATGCCATCGTGATTGCGGACGATAACACTTATCATCGCGTGTTGCACAATCGAGGTGATGGCACCTTTGACGAGGTGCAGCAATTTGGGGTGGAGATGTCGCATGCGATCACGCTGGTTGATATCGATAGCGATGGCGATCTGGACGCCGTGCTTAGCGGTCGTCAACGAGATGGGAGCGTGTGGTTGAATGATGGAACTGGCTTATTTCAGGAAGGCCCGGCCATCTTCGTTAATCCTGCGTCTACCGGCGATGCTCTACCCGTATTTGGCGATCTGGATGGCGATGGCGACTTGGACGCGTATGTCGCTCGCAGCAATAATCAGCCCAATGAGATCTGGTTGAATGATGGTTTAGGGAATTTTGTCGACTCCGGACAACGACTTGGCAGTTCCAATAGCCGGGACGCTACGTTGGCGGACTACGATGGCGATGGCGACCTCGACGCATTTGTGGCTAATTATGGTACGAACTATTTGTGGACAAATAACGGGAGCGGTAGCTTTACCCTATCGGGCTATGCGCTTGGCTCCGGAAACTCGTTTGCCGTGTTTGCGGGCGATTTCACTGGCGACGGTGTGCTGGAAGTGCTGTTTGGCAATACCGGTTCAGCAAGTGTTCTCTTGGTAAAAGCAGGACGTGTTTACACATCCAAGCCTTTACCGATTGGATCGACCAGCGACATCGACCTGGACGTGGCCGATCTAGATGGCGATGGGGATCTTGATGTGTTGCTCGCCGCTAGCGACCAGGTTCTGATGAATGATGGCGATGGTAACTTCGCTGCCGAGTATTCCTATGATTTCCCTAATATCTATGTCGCTTTGGGCGATCTGGACGGCGATGGCGATATTGATGCCTATTTCACCGAATCCAATAACAATAGCGATACTGTTTGGCTCAACGCTGAAACGGATGTTAGGACCTATTTCACCCAAACACCCGATACCGAGACGGTTATTCCTGGAGCGACGCTCGACTACACCATTGTCGTAGAAAATGCAGGTACTAACCCGGTGTCGGCTGCTACGGTGCTTCTGACACTGCCCAAACCGGTGGTTTCGGCATCTCTCACGTCGGTAACACAGGCCGACGGAGCGACATCGACCTTGACTCCCATTGCCGACTTGGAAGTTGTTCAATTGAACGACACGGTCGACTTGCCGATCGGCGGAAAGGTGACGTACCAACTAACGGTCACATTATCGAGCGATCTGACGGACTATGTATCACCTTCGGCTGTTTCGAGCATCACGGCCGACGTGAAACTGCCCTCCGGCCAAATCGACGCCAATCAGGTGGACAATGCAGCAGCAGACCAGAACCTCATTCGCTTCGAAACATCGCTCGGTTCCGGGGTGTTCCAGGACTCTGGTCAGCGACTCGGCGACTTTCAGAGCCAAGCTGTCGTGACAGGCGACGTCGATGGCGACGGAGATATCGATGCAATCGTCGCCAACGACGGCCAAGCAGGCAATCGATTGTGGCTGAACGATGGTTCCGGCATGTTTACCGACAGCGGTCAGATGCTGGGCAATTATCAGTCGACTTCTCTTGCCATTGGCGATGTGGATTCCGACGGGGACTTAGACCTGCTGATTGCATATAGCGGCTTTGGAAGTGCACAGCCTTCATTGTTTCTCAATGATGGCGTGGGAAACTTCACCGTTGTCGATCAAGGTCTTACTACCAAGTCAACTGGTTTGGTTGCGCTGCTTGACTTGAATAACGATGGTGCACTCGATGCGATGCTTGGGAGTGGGATCTATCTGAATAATGGATTAGGGTACTTCACGCAGGTGGTTGCCTCAAATGGCACTCCCTCATCGTATGGCGATGTCGACGGCGACGGCGACCTGGATCTACTGAATGGGTACCGCCTGCAACTGAATCGCGGAGATGGATCTTTCGAGCCCGCCGTGCAAATCACCAATTCGGCCAGTGCCACGGCCCTATTTGATGCCGACGGTGATGGTGATCTCGACATCATCTTCGATACCGGTTCCAGCAATACGGTGTGGCTGAACGATGGAAATGGCAGCTTTACCGACTCCGGTCAAGTGCTTGCATCGGAAGGAGCCAATGACTTCGAAGTGGGCGATATCGACGGCGACGGTGATTTAGACATACTTCAGTCGGGCGACGACTACTCTGGCGAACCTATTACAAAGATTTGGTTGAATGACGGCGCCGGCGTCTTTGCCGTCAGTCCGCAGGTATTCCCCACGGATGGAATCGTCGACACCGCCTTGGCCGATCTGGATGGCGACGGCGACCTGGACGTCTTCATGGTAAGCGAGGAAGGTGCCAATCAGGTTTGGCTTAACCCTGCGGCCGATACGTTGATCGATCTCCGTATCGAGCAGCATACTGGCGACTCTCAGGTCGATCCTGGTCAACAGGTGACGTACGTGTTCACCGTGCACAACGACAGCGTGATTGATACACAAGGGGCCATGGTCGAATACCTGGCTGGGCAATATCTGCTGGATGTTGAATTGATAAGCGTGACCGCTACCGGCACCGCCGAATCGAGTCTTGTTCCTGGCACCCTAATGGGCAACCAGTTCATCGACACCACGAACCTACCTGCTGGCGCATCGCTCGAGTACGTAATCCGCGGCACTGTTGCTCCCGCTGGCACCCCCGGCTTGTCTGAGAACTATCGGATCGAACATAAAGTAAAGGCCTCTGCACCGGCCAATCAATTTGATCCCTATCAGGCCGACAATCTCACTTCGAACGTCGACATTGTCACTCTGTCTGGAAGTGGTGGGAGCGGCTTATTCGTCGAGTTGCCACAATCGATCGATACGGAAGATGCGGTCGACGTTGAAATGGGCGACCTGGATGGCGACGGCGATCTGGATGCTATCGTCGTCTACAATAGCTCCGCTAGCGAAGTCCTGCTTAACGATGGAGCGGGCAACTTCTCCGTGGCGACAACTTTGTTCGTGCCCGAGCAGAATCTCCGAGGCACTTCGCTGGCCATGTCGGACTTGGACAACGACGGCGACTTGGATGTCGTGATCTCGACCTATTATGGATCCGGGAGTGGCGTGTGGCTCAACAATGGCGACGCCACCTTCGAGTTGAGCACGCCTAGCTTCCCAGGTCAAGCTGAACCGGCAAGCATTACCTTCGTCGACATCGACAACGATGGCGATCCTGATTTACTGACCGGTTCTGCCTGGTATGCCAACGATGGAACAGGGACTTTTTCCACCAATTTCGAATACCTTCCGAACAGCACTTATGATTTGGCATTGGGCGATATGGATGGGGATGGTGACCTCGACGCGCTCGGCTACTACTATCAGATGCAATACGATGGAATCACCGGTTTCTCGAGCGTTTACGATCGATGGCCCGATTCCGGCAATTGGGTTGTTGGAGACTTGAATGGTGATGGAAAACCCGACGCTATTCGGTATCGCACGAATGCCCAAGAGGTATGGATCAACGATGGCAACGGCCGCCCAGAACTCTACCAACAAATCGAATCTGCACCAGGTGCTACGGAAGTTCGATTCGTAGACGTCGATGGTGATGACGATTTGGATCTGGTATCACTTGAGTTAAATTCGTTCATCCGGATACGTCTCAACGACGGCAACGCCAACTTTGTCGATACAGGACTAAAGTTTGCTTCCACTGACACCGAGCGGTTTTCGATTGGCGACGTGGATGGCGACGGTGATCTCGATGCTTTGACGGTCGGACCAACTGGTATGCAGGTGTGGACGAACTTGGCGGCCGACGAACTCGCCAACTTAACAGTGGATGTTCAGAGCGGAGGAACCTACGCGAGTGCCGGCGATACAGTTACCTACACGGTGACCGCATCGAATCCGAGTAAGGTGGATATTCTCAATGCAACGATCACTACGGAATTCTCCCACTCGGTGGAAGAGAGTCGACTAGTGAGTGTGTTGCTAGCTGGAGGAGCAAGTGGGCCAATTTCTCTCGGTACCTTCAATGGGGAGTTTGTTAGCGAGGTCGATATGCCGGCTGGCTCTTCCATCACTTTTGTGATTGAAGTCGACTTGCTTGCGGCCGGAACCCCCATGCAGCCTGCGGTCTATGGATTCGGTGCTTCGGCAAGCATTACTACGGAAGATGGATACGACGCTGCTCCGGGAAACAATACGTCGTACGATGTAGATATCATTGGTCCCAAGGTGACCGGCGGGACGGGCAAGTTCTCTGTCGCTGATGAGGTAACCCTGCCCACCGAATCGTATGTGGCGGATATGTCTCTAGGGGATGTCGATGGCGACGGTGACCTCGATGTGCTCGTTGTCTATTCATATAATGGCGGCGCCATCCTGACTAACGATGGGGCTGGCAACTTCACTGTCAGTTCTGTTCTTGCGGGCGAAAACATCTATACCGACGGACGCACATCGGCGCTGGCTGACGTGGACGGCGATGGCGACCTCGATGCGTTTGTGCGTACCAAGTGGTTTATCAACGACGGTACGGGTAGCTTTACTAATGCTGGGCATTACGTACCGGATTCCGCAGTTTTCGGAGACGTCGATGGTGATGGCGACATCGACGCGATTGCCGAGGGGCGAGTCCGTTTCAACGACGGGACTGGAGTCTTTTCCGAAGCTAGTCCTATGCTTGGATCAGGCAATCTCTTGCCCCAGTTGGCCGACCTGGATGGTGATGGAGACCTGGACGCCCTATACGGTGGTGCCTATGACGATAGAGTCGTCTGGTTGAACAACGGCGAAGGTCTCTTTACAGCAACAACTCAGACCCTCGAATCTGGATTGAGGCGTGGCTTTGACCTTGGCGATTTAGACAACGACGGTGACCTTGATCTGTGGATGGTGTTCGATGACTTCAATCGCGTCTATCTGAACGACGGAAATGCAGTCTTTACGCCCCTCGACCAGGAGATACCGCGGACTAACTACAATACCTCTGTGTCGTTGACCGACATCGATGGCGATGGCGATCTGGACGCACTTACAACAGTTCACGATGTGGCGGGGGTGAATTCGGTATTTGTGAACGATGGCAATGCCAGCTTTACTGAATCGACCGGCATCTTCCATCCTCAAAGCCTAGGCGTTCTCGCTGTTGGCGATCTTGACAACGATGGCGATGTCGATGCGATATTTGGCGGGAACCGCACTGTTGCTTCGATGCTCAACGGCGATGTCGACCTGGCTGTCACACTCGAGTCGCCCGGCGAAACGGTCAAGCAGGGAGACATCGTCGACTATACGCTCACGGTTACCAACAATGGTCCTCTCCACGTCACGGGGGCGGAGCTGCAGTTGCTCTTCGATTTGCCCATCGCAGATCTCACCGTTGCTGGAGTTGAGACCACCGGGGCGAGCTCTAGCGCCGGCGCTACCATTGACGTCGCCGAGGGACGACTCACCGACTTGATTAACATTCCAGTTGGTGGAACGGTCACCTATACCCTGCAGGCAGTGGTGGCTGCCAATGATGGCAGCTTCAGCCGGGAGCACGAGCACTTCTCCGCGCGGGCAATCATCACGCCGCCCACGGGGCTGTTTGACGCCGTGCCGGAGAACAGTTTTGCGGTGCAACAAGATCAGCTGCAGGTGGTATCAGAAGTTCCCTCCGGTATTTGGGTCGACAGCGGGCAGCAATTCACTCTCACTGGTGGACTTGCGATAGCCGCTGGCGACCTGGATGGCGATGGTCAACGCGACCTAGTCATTGGATACGAAACTGGCGCGCAGGTGTGGTGGAACAACGACGGCACTTTCGTGGCTGGACCCATCATTAGCGACCGAGTGACCTCGCAAGTCGCAGTGGGAGATTTCGATGAAGATGGTGATCTGGATGTCGCCATCAAAACCAACGAAGGACGCACTTTCTTTGCCAATGATGGCTACGGGAACCTGACGAAGTACTTTGTCTTCGGTGGAAACTATTCCTCCTTCAGTGAGTTTACCGACGTCGATGGGGATGGAGATCTGGACTTTTACGACGACGTGACTCAACTAAACGATGGGAATGGGTACTTTGTCGCTGCCGACAATTCTCACGATGGCGCCTCCCAGCATTTGTTTGGCGACTTTAATGGAGACGGCGACCTTGATTTGTACACCAGCCAAGGAACTTTCGATAATGTTGGACACGGGTTCTTTCAGTATATCTCCGGCTATGCCTGGAGCGAAAGTTTCAATAACGCTCAATTGGGCGACATGGATGGCGACGGCGATCTAGATGCCGTGATTGCTGTGAGTGGCGCGAACCGTGTCTGGCTGAACGATGGCAGCGGTGCTCTGGTCGATAGCGGCCAACTACTAGGTAGCGCCGTGAGCAACAATGTCAGCCTGGCCGACTTCGATGGCGACGGCGACCTGGACGCCTTGTTTGCCAATGGAGGAAGCGCCAACGTTTTGTGGTTGAATGATGGCCTTGGCAATCTCACGTACTCCGGAATCGAGTTCGACGAAGGAACGACCAACAGTTTCGCCATTTCCGACTTCAATGGCGACGGTACCCTGGACGTGGTGTCGGTGAACAGTGATGGCCCAACTCGACTGTATCATGGCATCGATATCCGCACCCAGCCCGATTTGTCGATTTCTCTTACGTCCAGCCAAGTGGCAGCGGAACTTGGTGCTCGCCTCTACTACACCTTGGTGGTGACTAACAATGGTCCAGTTCCCGTTAATGGTGCCACGATCACAGCGCGTTTCGATCGAATTCTGCAAGACTTTGATATCGACTCGCCTGTTGGGACGGGAGGTGCGGCGAGCGATCTAGTGGAAGGGGCTGCGGCTGGTGAGTTCATCGCTACGGTGGACCTGCCCGTGGGGGCCTCGCTCCAGTACATTGTCTCAGCCATTCCTAAGGCCGACGCCGTATTCCTGGCCACCGACTCGGTGCTTTCTGCATTGGCGAGCGTGTCGGTTCCGGAAGGATTTGTTTCCGATATTACGCCCGACAGCAATGCTGCCTACGACAACGACCTAGTGGTGCTGCCCAATGCTGAGGGTAGCGGTACATTCAACATCACTTCCTTGGGCCTGCCTGTCGACCGCATCGAAGATGTGGCTCTTGGCGACGTGGATGGCGACGGTGACCTCGATGCGGTAATCACCCGCGGCACGTGGTCCGCTGGCGATTCGCGGAATGCGAATGGAGTCTGGCTGAATGACGGCCATGGAAACTACGTCGACTCGGGGCAGGAACTCGGTACGTCGCGCACGTTCCAGGTTATGCTGGCTGACTTCGATGGCGATGGCGATCTCGATGCACTATTTGGGAATCACTCCTCGAACAGTATATGGTTGAACGACGGCTCCGGCGTGTTCACCAATTCAGAACAGGTGATTGGGCACAATACAACCTACTCCATAGCGATCGGAGACCTCGACGGCGACGGAGACGTGGACATCTATGAGACCGACAGTAATGCGTATCGAAATTACCTGTGGATCAATGATGGCACTGGAGTCTTCACATCACGAACTATCAGTCTGCCCCCATTGACATCTTCTCGAGCAGCACTCGGTGATTTTGATGGTGACGGTGATCTCGATGTGCTCCGCGTCGGCATCCGAGGCAATAGCCAGGTGATGCTAAACGATGGCTATGGAAATTTCTTAGTTGAGGGAGGAATCCTGACCGAACACGGTCAATTCGTTTCGGCCGTTGGCGACTTAGATGGGGATGGCGACCTGGACGCGGTTATTACCATCGAAGTGACTCTGTCGAATGGAGATACGGAGGATCACATCCAGGCCTACCTCAATAATGGAACTGGCGAGTTCACACCTTATGGAGACAGTTTTGACGCCCGTGCCGTAAGGGAGCTGGAGCTGGTCGACATCGATCACGACAACGATCTCGACCTGGTGGCTGGCGTTGTAAGCGCAAATATCAACTACGTTAGAAATGCCGAAACCGTGTGGCATAATGACGGCTCTGGCAAATTCACCGCTGCCGGAAACGCGATTAATTTGCAAACCGGATATAGCGTCAGTGTCGCAGCTGGAGATGTGGATCAGGACGGCGATCCCGACATAGTGTTCATCAACGACTACCGCCCGCCCCAATTGTGGCTAAATAGCAACGCGACGGACTTGGCCGTTGAGTTTCTTTCTGGACCTCAAGCTGCGAAGGTCGGCGAAGCCGTTGAGTATGAGGTCCGTGTAACCAACCATGGTTCTGTCCGTACCATCGGCGCTGATTTCAGTAGCACGCTGTGGCCCCTATTTGTAGATGCTCAAATTGCCGACCTGCAGTATAGTGGCGATGGCTCCTCCACGCTTGAGATTGGGGCAGTTGGTAACTCGTTGCAAGCCGAACTGTTCCTCGATCCGGGGGAGTCGGTCACGTTTGTCTTGAAAGCCACCATTGCTTCCGGTCAGCAGGTTCTCAGTGCAACCAACTCGATGGCTGCTTTGAACGTGCAAGTAACTCCGCGTAGTGGAGAGGTTGATAGTGAAAACGCGAATAACAAGTCGGTCTTCCAAACCGTGATCGAAGTGGCAGCCACCTCGGGAACCGATTCATTGGAAGATAGCGGACAACAACTCGGTTTTGGCTTTGCGACCGACGTGGCTTTGGGCGACATCGACGGCGACGGTGATCTCGATGCTCTCATCGCCGACCGTCTCAATGGAAACTACCTCTGGCGTAACAACGGACACGGCGTCTTCGAAGTCGTGGGGCAACCCTTTGGCGGTGAAGACACAGTTGCTGTTGCCTTGGGAGATTTGAACGGCGATGGGCGTCTCGATGCAGTGGTTGCAAATCGCAATCAGTCGATCG
Source organism: Aeoliella mucimassa (assembly GCF_007748035.1). Classification (NCBI taxonomy): domain Bacteria; kingdom Pseudomonadati; phylum Planctomycetota; class Planctomycetia; order Pirellulales; family Lacipirellulaceae; genus Aeoliella; species Aeoliella mucimassa. The sequence goes on along the minus strand of NZ_CP036278.1, from coordinate 3,430,291 downwards.
CAGTGTACCGCAACTCGGGCAATGGAAACTTCGTTTTGATGGGCAGCTATGAGAACGTTGCCGACTATCGTGATATTGCAGTGGCCGACTTCGACAACGACGGACTGATCGACCTGTTTATTGATGTTGATGGTGAGAATGTTGTCTGGCGAAATGTTGGAAACGGGATCTTCGATCCGCAACCGGCCCTGGTAAGCTCACACTCCAGTAGTGTGGCTTTGGGCGATGTGGATGGCGATGGCGACATCGATGCGGTGGTTGCCAACGAACAAGGCGAAGCCAACCGACTGTGGATCAACGACGGAACCGGCCAGTTTGTCGATAGTGGCCTCCAGTTGGGCGAAGGTGACAGTGTGCATGCAGCGTTGGCCGATCTCGATGGCGACGGGGATCTGGACGCCGTGATTGCCAACCAGTCAGGCGACCATCAGATCTGGTTGAACGATGGCTTCGGCGACTTCGGGCTGGGCGACTCGCTGCTTAACAGTGTCGGTTACGTAGCCAGCCTGGCGTTGGGGGACATGGATGGCGACGGTGACATCGATGTGGTCATTGCCACCTCTGGTTCCGCTGGGAACTTGGTCTGGATGAATCACGGGGATGCAACGTTTGAAGACACTCCGGTGGAATTCGGCAATGCGTCAACCTTTGCCATAGCACTGGGCGATCTCGACGCCGATGGCGATGTTGATGTCGTTAGCGCCAACGCTTTTGGACCAGGCAGCCAGGTCTGGTTGAACCAGTTGACTCTCACGCCTGAAATGGCCGCCTTCAACGGTAGCGGTCGAGTTGACCTGGGAGACTACACGATTTGGCGAGACCATCTGGGCGCAACCGTGGAGCGAGGCACCAGCGGCGATGCAGATGGCAACGGCATAATCAACCGAAATGATTATGAAATCTGGAAAGCACTGTACGGTACCACGGTTGCCACTCCAGTAGCCAGTGCGGTCATCGCACCGAACGAGTCGGCATCCCAGACGCCGAACTCGGAGGCGGTCGACTCCAACGCTTCGGCTCCGGACTCGATACCGAACGATGCGACGGGTGACGTGGCAAACTCGTCCTATTCCACGGACTCCACCCAAGATAACCAAGAAGTATCCCCGAGTCCTACGTACGTTCGTTCGAAAGCCAAAAGTGATAAAGACTCCAGAGAGAGCTTGCTGCTACAGCGGCGTCGGCAACAACCAGCGGAACGCGATTCCGTCTCTGAAGATGCGGCAGCCGCCAACGCAACGGCTCCAGGCTTGGTGGAGAACGAGGCCACGGCTGATGCGGCACTCTGGTTCTATTCCACGGACGACACCCGGGATCATGAAGCTTTGTTGCCGCGTCGCTCGCATGATCGCATGGAATTAACCAGCGATAACGACTCCAGCGAAAGTGTGCTGCTATTGCGTCGTCAGCACCTAGTTGTGGAACGCGCTTCCGTCTCCTCTTCAACCCTCAAGGACCGTACGGAAACAGACGAACAACGCGCCATAGACGAAGTATTTACCGAGTTGGGTAGTCCCTTGCTCCACCGCCTGGGGGACCGTGACCGTAAGTAGTAGCAATGCGCTCCGCCGGCAGCCGCCGGTACCATCGATGATCGACATCGTGAGGCGACTAGCCACCTTTCCCCAATTCTGATCCAGGTGGATCAGAGTTGGAGTAGGTAGAACCAGTCTATCGCTTCGATATCGTATTTGGTTATCGGCTGGTTATTCAGAATCACTGCCAGTGATTGGTTTCCTCACCGAGTCTCCGGTCATGAAAGTGATCCACTTACCATCTTCGCCGAGCATAGAAGATGTAACAATGATGTGATCGGGCGTTTTGAATTCGTAGGCATCGCGAAACTTTGTGAGCTTCCCTGGTGCCATGAAGTTCGGTCCCTCGGCTTCGAGTGTAAGCTTGCTGCCTGACTCATCGACCGTACCTTCGTAGATCCACATGTGGTTCATCATGGAGTCGACCCACGTGCCAACGTACTTCTTTTTGGAAGCGTCGTATCCGATTGTTTGCAGGCCTTGCATCGAGTCGCCTTGGATCGTACTTTTCATCTCGTTGACGACCCAGAACTCTCCAATCATCCGGGACTTGATAGTTCCGCTGCATTCCATCGGAGGCTGGTCCGGTCCTATTGATCCTTTCGACGTGGTGGTCCACTCGCCTGCAAATTGCTGAAGCCACTGGTGCTCCTTCTCTGGGCCAGGGAATTCAGGCGGCTCCTGAGCTATGGTTAGTGCAGTGACGAGACAGGCTACAATAAGAGCACTTAAGAATGTGATGGCTCGGTACATCTGTTTGGTCCTTTTATTAAGTACGGAATACACAATAGTTCAAGGATAGTCGACTAGTCCGGAGGAAGATCGATGGAGGGTATCGCGGTACTGACGTTCTTGGAAATGTCGGCCAATGGAAACAAGGGGCGGATCTCGGCAGTTCCTCTTCGTGTGCCGGGAATGCGGGCAGCAATCGCTATCGCCTCGTCCAAGTTAGCGACACGGATCAGGAAGTAGCCTCCAAGTTGTTCTTTCGTCTCGGGAAAGGGGCCATCGATTACCTCACGTTGCTGGTTGCGAATTCGTACGCAAACTGCAGTATCTGGCGGTTGCAGCGGTGCTGCTGATACGAATTGACCATGCTCATGCAGTTGATGACAAACATCAACGGACTCAGCCAACGCGGGAGCGTGCTCTTCGGAAGGCCAAGCTCCCTCTTCTGCATACATCAGCAGGATGTAGTCGCGGGATGATTGGCTATCGCTTGCCAGTTGACTGCTATTTCCAGTGGGCAGCGATAACGCATCGGGTAGCGCCAGCAAGGGCCGAATCTCAATCGTTCCTTTGGTAACTGGCGGCAGTCGGCAGGCGATTTCAATCGCATCGGCCAACGTATCGACTTCGATGATATAATAGCCACCAAATTGTTCGGTTGTTTCTGCGTACGGACCGTCGGTAATCTGACGCACACCGTTACGAACGCGCACGCATGTTGCTGTTGTTACCGAATGCAAGGGGGACGAGTCGATCCATTCTCCTTTCGCTGCCAATTCTTCGCTGATTGCCATTGATTGGTGGATGCATTCCGTTCTCTCCTCTTCTGTCCAACAATTCTCGGCTCCGTAGATTAATAGCATGTATCTCATCCCGTCTCTCCTACTCATATCTCAGAGAATCTCTGTGCTATCTAGAGGGGGGTGTTTCTAATCCAGTGTGGAAGTCTAGGAGACAAATGCCTCCCAGCAAACGTTTAGCCCTAATCTATGAATCGCTGTCAACTCGTGTCTTGGGGGATTGCGTTAAGAATATATATCAGGTCTCGAGTGATGCCTTTGATATGTCTTGCCCCAGTGCAAGCCTGAATATTTCTGGTTGTCTCAAGCCGAGTGCAATCCACGCGATGACTCCAATCACGACCGGCACGAAGAATGGTTCTCCAACCCGAACATGAGTCGCTGTTGCTCCTCCCAAATAGGCCGCCAGCATAATGGCCCCCACAAACGCTGTGCGTGGGATGAGATATAGAATCGCGATGGCAACTTCGACAATGCCGATGGTGAACATCACATCTTCGGACCAGCCCATCTTGGAGAACATCTCTGCTTTCCCTTCCCAGTCAGTGAACTTGCCCATCGCGCTTGCCATAACAAGAAAAGCGGCCAGCAGTCCGCTAAGGACCCAGCCCGTTGTCTTGAGCTTTTTCGATTCTTTCATCTTTACTCCGTTTGTTTGTAAAATATGCCTGGGCCCAGCTCAGCGTGAGTCCCTAGAGGGCAGGCTTAGGGTATGTTTGCTTCGACCAGCGAGGCAAGTTGCAGCAGCGATTCTTGCCAGCCGAGGTAGCACATTTCTGCAGGAATGACTTCTGGCAGGCCTTCGTGATAGATTTCTATGGCGGTACCACAGCTTACTGTTTGTAAGCTGATGGTCTTGGTAGTATTGGCACTCCATCCGGGAGCATCGAATGTGTCCGAGATTCTAATGAACTGATCGGGAACTAGTTCAATAAACTTGCTTTCGAACGAGTGGCTGTGCCCTGTTCCGAAGTTGGTAAAGGTCATATGGTAGCTACCACCTTCTCGGGGGTCGATCCGATCGATTCTTCCCAAAAAGCCATGTGGCGGTAGCCATCGGCACAACGCGTCTGGGTCGAGAAACGCCTTGTAAACACGTTCGGCGGGTGCTCGGAGTACGCGGTGAAGACGGACAGCGTTGGATGGATCGGCCACGGCAGCATGCTCCAGATGGGGAATCGACGTTTGAAATAATGCGTATTCTCCCCTTAGTCGAATAGGGATGTGATAGATCGACAGTTCGGCAAAAAAAGTTTGGATAATTATCCGAACACTATCTAGAGCGTATCAGACGCCATGCGTCGTAGTTTCGTTTCCAAGAATCGTCGTTCAGGCTCCTGCTGGGCTAGTTCCAGGGCGCGACGAAAGAAGTCCACCGCTTCGCTCTCGCGCCCGGCCCGACAAAGCAATTCTCCACATGTCGAATGCAAGAGATGGTAGTGCTTGAGATCGCCGCGATCGATAATTCCATTGACGATCGCTAGCCCTGCTTCGGGCCCGTCTCGCATAGCAATAGCCACAGCCCTGTTCAGCTGCACGATCGGTGAAGGGTTGGCTCGCAAGAGAATATCGTACAGAGAGATGATTTGGGACCAATCCGTGTCGGCCGCTGAGGGTGCATCGGCGTGAACTGCCGAGATGGCGGCTTGTATCGTGTATACTCCAAATCGACGTGAAGCAAGCGAGCGATCGATGAGTTGCTTTCCTTCATCAATAAACGGTTGGCTCCAAAGCGTGCGGTCTTGATCCTCCAGTAGAATGATGTCTCCGTTCGTCGATATGCGTGCTGTGCGACGCGATTCATGCAAGAGCATCAAAGCCAATATTCCCAACACTTCCGGGTCGGGAAGTAGCTCCAACATCAGGCGGCCTAGTCGGATGGCTTCGCTGGACAGGTCGGTGCGAGTCAGCGACTGACCTGAGGTGGCGGAATATCCTTCGTTAAAGACAAGGTAGATAACGCTGAGAACTGAGTCGAGGCGTTCGGGAAGATCGGTGATGGAAGGTACAACAAATGGTATCCCCGCATCACGAATCTTCGCTTTGCCACGTACGATACGTTGCGCCATGGCCGACGAACTGGTGAGAAACGCCCTGGCGATCTCCTCGGTGTTCATCCCGCAAACTTCACGTAGGGTCAACGGGATCTGAACTTTCGGGTCGATAGCAGGGTGGCAGCATGTAAAGATAAGGCGTAGGCGATCATCTTCAATCTCCTGATCGTTGATCGCGGCATTAGCCTCTGCGACTTGTTCCAATCGAGCAGCAACGTGGGGAGCCAGTTCATGGAACCGCGAACGCCGGCGAACGGCATCAATCGCTTGGAAACGCCCCGTGGAGATGAGCCACGCCCGCGGGTTCTCTGGCACCCCCTCCAGTTCCCATTGTTGCATCGCGGTGGCAAATGCTTCGTGCATCGCTTCTTCAGCAAGATCGAAGTCACGAAGTAGTCGCACCAACGACGCAAAGACTCGCCGCGATTCTGCGGTATAGATCTCTTGGATCTGTTCTTTCAGGTGTGGCTGTCGATGGATGGACATGGGAAAGATTGTCGCATTCCGTGAGAATAAGAGCAATTATGTCGATTCCTGCTCGGTGCAAGCAGTTCGGTGATTACCCCTTCATAATGCGCTGAAGACTGAACGATCTGAAACTACCATCCACTCGTATTTAGCGAAGCGGCACGCTGTAATCCTCAGTACATCGTAATACACGGAATACGTCACCAGATGACGCCCGAGATATCCCAGGTGCCGAGCCCAGAGAAACAAACTCGACCCTGCGGGGAACTGCGGTATTGGACGGAGTAGTGAACTGCAGGATGGGGAAGCCGTTTTAGGACGCCAAATCCGGCTTGTATTCTGCCTGTTTTGGGGACGCCTACGCGGTCCAGATCCTGCTATAGTAATTGTCAAAGCAAGTACCGCCGAGTTGCCGAAAGGGGCTTGGAGGAGAGGGGCGGTGCTCAACAATCACTATTGTTTAGGATATATTTACAGGCGTCGGCCGCTCACCCTGTTTTCCCTTGCCAGCGGAAACGTTGCGTTGAAGAGTCTGTGTATAGCGGCCAATCGTTGTCGGGAGTAAGCACGAAGTCTTATGCCGTGCTTGTTCCTCCGATATTTACATACGCCATTTCACCAGTAGCTGTGAGTTTACCTGATGCGATATTCCGCCATTTGCTTCATTTGCGTCTTGAACTTGCTGCTGTCTGTAAGAATCGGGTTCGCCGAACCGATTGAAGAGCAGCTTGCCCTGGCAGGCGAGAATGTTGGGCAGCTGAAGAAGGCCCTCAGCGAAGTACCCGAGGACCAACGGCGTGGTATGGAGTTTTTGATTGCCAACATGCCCGAACGCGACTTGCAGGCGTTATCTTCAGAGTTCCTGTTGGAGAACGTCTCGCTAGCCTATCGCGCTTGGCGCGAGGCCCCTTGGCATTCGCAAGTCGACGAAGCGTTGTTTCTGAATAACATCTTGCCTTACGCCAGCATCAACGAACGCCGCGATCGTTGGCGGGCGGATTTCTACGAGAAGCTTCGGCCTCTGGTGAAAGACGCAAAATCGCCCGGCGAGGCGGCGGCCATTCTCAACAACGAGATCTTTAAGATGTTTAACGTTCGGTATTCCACGAAGCGAGCGAAGGCCGACCAGAGCCCGCTGGAAACGATGGAATCGGGCCTAGCCTCCTGCACCGGATTAAGTGTGCTGCTAATCGACGCCTGTCGAGCGGTAGGAGTACCAGCTCGTTTTGTGGGAACGCCCTTGTGGAGCGACGGTAGCGGTAACCACTCGTGGGTAGAAGTGTGGGACGACGGGTGGCATTTTACCGGGGCCGCCGAACCTGCGGAGATGGAGCTTGATAAAGGTTGGTTCGTTGATCGAGCCGGTCGTGCGGTACGGGACACTCCGAGGTATGCCATCTACGCGACGAGCTTCAAGCGAACTCCGCTGAACTTTCCTTGCATATGGAACCGCCGTATTGACTACGTTCACGCCTTAAATGTCACCGACCGTTACACCGCTGGTAAATCTGAATTGCCGGATGGCCACGCCTACGCACGGTTTCAAGTCAAAGGGACAAGCGGTGACCGTGTCGCCTGCAAGATCCAACTGCGTGATGCGGAAGGAAAAGTCTGTTTCGAAGGCACAACGCGCGACGAACGATTCGATGGCAACGATCACCTCACTGCGGTGCTCGCAAAGGGAGAAGAGTTCACGGCCACCGTGCAGCATGATGGCCGCGAACTGACTCAGCAGGTGACGATTGGCGAGGACGAGCAACTGTTTACGCTTGACCTTGGGGCAAGCGACGCCGAGTAGGAGACCATCAGAACCGATAATCTGTTTGCCGAGCTCAAAGCATTCCTGCTTTGCTAGACGTAGCAATGCGGTGATATCTCCGACTATGCGTCATCTCTCCGCCAGCGAAAAAAGCGGCAGACGCAAGCCCCGATAGCGCACCGTGGAGAGTCGTGGTTCTCACAGAATGGTAACTAGAACGCTCGTGATTCGCAGGGCCTGATGGCTTGGTTCTGACCAACCTTGCGATTCGGTCATCAAAAGACAAAGACTCGAAGCGGCTCAGCCGACCTCGAGTCTTTGCCATTTTACAGGTTGTGAGTAAGTCGAGTGGTATGTCGATAGTGACAGCAAGTGTTCGACGAGTTACTGGCCTTGCCCCCCTCGTTGTGTGCAACACGCGGTGGGTGCAAGGAACCCTAGGGACGCCGCGCCCGTGCTGCCCACAGGGCGCAGCACCCTAGAGATAATAGAACAATGCTGCCTGGCTCTGGCACAGGGGCCACGAACGAACCAACGATGTTGTCCAAGATGGCCACGCCTGAGGTGCGGTAGGCGGAGAAGTCTTGTGGCATTGCGAAGTAGACACGATCGCCGCCGAGCACGTTTCCGCTTCCGGTCATTTGACCAGCTTGCCAGGAGGCGATGAAAACGTTCTGGAAATCAACGTTGTTCCGCACGCCAATCGCGATTCCATCGCCCATCACGGATCCTCCATCAGGCAGATCGGAGTCGGCCGAGGGATTGTACTTGCTCAAACCCGAAATCGGTGGCGATCCTGGTCCACCGTCCAGGTGATCGTCGTGTGTGGGAACTCCCGCAAAGTAGGGGTGAACCTCCGTGGTGCCGGGAGGAGCGGAAATATCAAAGGCATAGTCCTCTTGCATGTTGCCGGTGTCCACATAGCTCCAACGACTGTTTCGAGTGATCCAGCCGTTCCCCAAAATCACCGGAACTTGCACGGAATCCCAGGCAGCCACTTCTTCAGGGTTGCTCGCATAGTTCCCACTGTTAGTATTGCGACTTACGATTACCAGGTCGGCCTGGTTAAGTGCGTCGACGTCGGATGCGATAGTATCCAGTGAATCGTAAGCCGCAGTTGTTACCGTATGCCCCAGAGTATTCTGCAGGTGGGCAATGAGGTCGCCGTCTCTGGCGGCGTCTTGTGTCGCCAGCACGATCGTGCCAGCAACTGTCGACCGGCTGATGCCGATCGACAGGCTCGCAATGGCGAGTAACAGATAGAAGGTGGTTTTCATTAGTCGCTACATCCCAGATCTGATGAACCATAGTGAAAAGAGTGAATACAAGTCAACTTCTTGTCCGACAGTTTCTTGCTTCCTACGCAAACGTTCGCAGTGCCTTTAGCCGCGCTTTGTGCGACCGATCACCGTGAGAGCTAGCGATGCCAGAGCCAGCAGAGCCATGGCTTGGGGTTCAGGCACAACGCTGTTACCAATGACTCCCTGCACAGCGCCGGCAGTGGCACCAAAGTTGCTTTTCCATATTTCGTAGTCGCCAGCGTCGACAACATTATTGCCGTTGCCAGCATTGTTGATGACATCCTCGTTAGCGGTGCCTAGGTTATCTCGCCATAAGGTATAATCGCCGAGGTTGACGATGCCATCGCCGTTGAAGTCGCCAGGTTGGTCGATCAAGGGCTCCACGTCGCCAACACGAATCACTGCATTGGCGACCCGAATAGCCGCATCTCGATCCGAGTTAGCGACCAATAAGGCTAGGTCGGCTGTAGGATCGATAGTTGCAACATCCGGGAAGATCGTTCCGAGCAAGAGTCGCTGCCCTGGACCGAGCACTCGCCTGCTGTCGGGATTTACTTCGGCCAGTTGTGTGCCGGCGTCTACCAGTGTTTGGTTGGCGACTTGCCAGGCACTGCCGAGCTCGTCCCAACCAGCAGCATTCAGGGCGCCGGCCACTGAGGTGAGCTGATACGAATCGAAAGGTACTGTGTAGCGAGAATCGTTTCGCAGTTCGGCCATGCCATCATCGGGATCGATTGTCAGCACGAGGTTGTTGTAGAAGTCGCTTTCGAGTTCTACGATTCCCTGAAGCGTCTCACCATCGGTGGTGTTGTAGGTAAAGGTCAGATCGTTGCCCGGGCGGGTGCCAAACGGCAAGCTATTGATCTCGCCTTGATAAGGAGTGCCAAGCGACACCTCTGCACTCTGCGATACCGTCAGCCCACCAGCGGAGGATTTTAGCTGCGCTAACTGAGAGGACGAGACATTTGCTTGATTCCAGCCACTTGCGGTCGGCAAAGGAGTCCAAGCACCAGCACTGGGATCCAGCCATTCAGCATTGGACGTTATTTGGTAGCCGTTGATCGACACACCACCTGCCGTTCCTGAGATGATCGAAAGTTCGCCATTCTCAGGATTGACGCGCAAACGTAGTGTTTCGGCAAGTTCTACTTGACCTCGCTGGCGGCCGCTGCCGGTATCGACCGTTTTCAGACGGAACGTCTGCCAGGCTGGCAATTCATCGATACCGGTCGCTTGGATAGTATTGATGTTCGACTCAATAAAGTCGGCTTCAAACAGATCCCAGGTATCGCCGACCGAGGCCGACTGCCCTGCGTTGAAGTTCATGGTAATCTGCCCACCCAAGGCGGCTCCACCGGTGACCTGCATCAATGGCACGCCCGAAGCAGTCACGCTAGGAGAGTAGTTACTATACTGGCCGAGCACGAGCGTTCCCGCACTGATGGTGACAGCAGTACTGGTGAGTGTGGTAGTGCCATTCAGATGGGCGATTCTCGTGGCGGTAATGTTACCACCCGAGAGATTTACCGTGCTTCCGATGTGCCCGATGAGCTCGACACTAGTAAGAGTTCCGCCTGAAACATTCAGAGTGCCGGAACCGGCAAGACCGACATCGATACGGCCGGTTGTGCCTGATTGAGCTTGTACGTCAAGGCTACCGCCCTGCATGTTGAGCGTGCCCGCGCTATCGGCAACATCGCCAAGAATCAGACCTCCGGGCGAGTAGGGGGTGGAGTTAAGGGTGGCAATTCCCGTGAGCTGGGTTTCGCTACCGATCACGGCGATATCGCCAGGCAAAAATCCTGGCACACCGAGATCCCAGTTGCTGTCCTGATTATAGGAGCCGTTGTCTGGCCCGATCCAGTAGATGGGAGTCTGGGCGAAGCTGGAAACTTGTTGTAAGGCCAACAATAGTGCCCCGAGAACTAACGCTCTCGGGCGGATTGGAATGGTTGTTAACATGGTCTTTTGGGCTGTAGTCGAAGGAGGCAGAGGGAACAGTAAGCAGATCAACAATAGGGGAATGGTTGGTTCACCCCTTATGCTTGACACTTCCCCAGCGACGAGCCACCATGCCGATCATGCCCAAGAGGAACAGCGACATCGCACCTGGCTCTGGTACAGCAGACCATGAGGCTTGCGCTGCGAGTGCCGGACCGGCCGCATTTTTCCATTGATTGAAGTCAGCAAAGTTTACGGTGCCATCGGCATTCAAGTCTCCAACGCTACGCATCGTAGCGGCATTGCCGAAGTTGTCGCGAATCAAATTAAAGTCATCGAGGGTGACCTGGCCATCAAGATTCACATCGCCATTGAGCACCGGGAACTCTTGGCTCAGGATGTTGTTGAGGATAGGCAGACCACTATTCCGGAAATTCACCAAGTCTTCAGGAAGAGCATAGAAGTAGCGATTGCCTCCGAGGGTGTTACCGCTACCAGTTACACTACCTGCTTCGTAGCTTGCGATGATGATATTAGGAGTCGTTGGGTTGTTTCGCACCCCAATGATTTCTCCTGATCCAAGCAATGTCGTGCCATCAGGGATATCGGCGCTCGAAGTCCAGTCGTATTTTGCGATTCCCGAGATCGGGGGGCTAGAAATCAAGTCCCCCATATCCACGTCGAGATTAGAGAACAGAGGATGGGTTTCTGTCGTGCCGATAGGGTCTGAAATGTCTCCATTGTAGTCGACCTGGATCGCATCGGTGTCAACCCACATCCAGCGGCTTGTTCGAGAGATATAGGAATTGCCAAGTAGTACTGGAACAGTAAGACTATCCCATGCAGCCACTTCAGTAGCATTCGTTGCGTAATTTCCACTGTTGGTGTTACGCGTGATGATCACCATATCGGCAGCATTCAGTGCATCGACGTCGCTCTGAGTAACATCGAGTTCCGCGTAGGCGCCGACGGTTACAGAGTGTCCCAAGTAGTTTTGCAGGTAGTCGACCAACGGTTGGTCGCGAGCGGATTCCGATGTCACCACGACGAAATTAGCCGCCTGGCAAAAGGAAGATATCGCGAAGATAGCAAGGGTTAGTAATGCGAAGGGAGTCGGTCGCATGATAGGGTCCTTTGAAAAGAGGTTCTAAAGCTGAATCGTTAAGGGAGTCTGTGTCGTGCGGTGTTGGTGGTCAATTCTTGCGGTTGTCTTCCACAAAGGGTTTACCACCGTCCCAAGAGAGTTCGATGTCCGAAGCAGTACCGTCAGGACGGATCTCAACGGTTACTCCTCCATCGAACGTGGAGTACTTCTTCGGAGCATGCCATTTGTTATGCCACCCATCGATCGATTCCACCGCGGTAATCATCGCTTTGTGGGTACCTGGCATCGTGCCATCGTTGTCGTCGTAAGTCATTAGGGTGTACTCTCCTGCTTCATTGAGTTCACCATAAGCGGGACGCGAGCCCTCTGGCACCACTTGCACACGGCCGTGTTGCAAGGGTTGGCCATCGATCAATACACGTCCCGAGACTGGAACGCGTCCTCCTTCGTCGGAGCAACCAAGTTGCACCGCCAGAAAGAAAGCAAACAGGAAATGGGCAATACGCACCGCCATGGCACCACCTAATCAACAATAGAAACGAGTATCACTAGAAGTTGTCGGACGCTCCTCGGTCTAGCGAGCCAGGTTCAATGGCTCTTGCTTACCGTAGTCGCCAGCAATCGTCGAAAGGGCCTGATACACATCCAGGCCAATCTCTTCGGCGATGAACTCGACGTGGCCGTCGCCAAAACCGAAGTTACCGCCGCCAGGATGGAAGCTGCGAAAAGCACCATTCGTGATATATCCAGTCGAAAACCAGCTGCTGGTAGCGGCCAGATCCAATTCCGCGGGAGTGTTTAGCGGATAGCAAGTCGTACGCATCGAGTCGATATACCGCGATGCAATGATCCATCGATTGCGACCACTAAGCTGGTCGCCCCCCGAGGCTTCGCCGACGAAAAACGTGTTGCTCAAGCCATCGGTGATTTGCTTTAAGGCACGTTGTCTACCGGTGTACTGGAACGCGCCCGTGTTGTTCCACTTTACGTTGCCACCCCGCGAGGAATAATCGGCAGTATCTGCGGGCCCTTTGGTACCCATCGTCATCGCGTAGCTACCTGTGGCAAAAGTTACGTTGGGCCCTAAATGGGTATAGAGCGGCAGCGCTTCGTCGCTGGGGCAGCGATAAACATCAACGGTGGTCTGTAGTAACTGGATGTTTTGTGGTTCACGGAACCACATGCGAGCGTACATCCGGTCTTCTTCTGGATTGAACCGGAGGGTTTCCTCCGGAAATGGGGGAGTCGTAACCAGTTGATTGAAGAGTGCTTCCTGCTCGAGATTCGGTAGAATAGCAAAGAAGCCGCTGATGGAGACTTCGGCATTGTTCAAGCTGGCATCGCAAGCATTTGCCGGTTGATTCGCACTGCCACTATCGCAACCCAATCGCGCTGGAGGAAGCTTGCCTCGCTGGTCGGCATACTGCAGGAAAGCGAGCACGTGCTGTTTCTCTTTGTTCACACACTCCGCCCGGCGGGCAGCTTCGCGAGCTGCCTGCACGGCGGGTAGCAGAAGTGCTACGAGAATGCCAATGATGGCAATCACTACCAATAGTTCCACCAGGGTGAACGCGGTGCGTCTAGTACCGACTTTTACTAAGTGATGGTGAAGAAACCTCATCCTGTGCCTGCCTGTTGCGTGGTGGATCAACTATTCCGATTTGCGGTCCAAGCCTTGGGAAGTCGCTGATCGAAGCGAGAGAGATGTACCCACAAAGTGGGCTGCTTGACGGTGGCTACGAATCTCGTCGACCGACAATGCGTGGTCGTAAACAGCGAGTTCGTCAATCTGTCCATAAAACGAACGTTCAAAGCGGGTGTCCGATATCTGCCCGATCACTGCACTCAGATTGCCAGGCAGGTTAGTATCATCCTCAGCTTGGCTAACGAGCTCTCCATTAAGATAAACGCAGAGCTTCTTGCCTTGCTTTACACAAGTTACGTGTTGCCATTCGCGAATCGTATAGTCTCGATCGGAGAAGCTGGAAGTTCCCCCTACACAATCCGCGGGACTGCGATGCACCGAACGAATCCTTCGCGGTTGCATGAGGCCAACTTTACCCGAGAAGCCTCCCAGCTCGATCAATAGTCCATGCTGTGAAACGGGGTTATCGTTCCAAGTGGTCATCATCTCTCGGCGCCCCATCTCGGGGACCAGGAAGGTAAAGATCGTTGCGGTATGGAAGTGACTGGGATTTACCCAAAACTCGATGGAGTAATCACCGGGTAGCGCCGAAGTGATTGGTTTGGTAGTGCAGAGGAATCGCTGGTGTCCCGCGTTTTCGTCGAGCGGAAAGCTCAGGAAGCGGTTGCCGGTAAGCCCATCGATGCAAACGTCGCCATAGACTCGTAGGGCATAGTTATCCTGCACGGTGTTCTCAATGAGCCCACCAATGATTTGCTCGAATCGCCAGTAGGCGATCGGTTTAGCGGCCAGCACCTGTTCGATGTAGTCATTTGTAACAACAAGCTGACCACCTTTTCGGAACTCCGAAGCATCGAACATGCCCCGGTTGGCAGCACCTTCGGTGAGCTTAATATAGTTCGCGTCGGTCACGCCCATCGAAATCGAGGTTCCTTCCGGCACCACGTAGGCCCCATCGGAGCGAACGTCGGCATCGGCGGCCATATTCCACAGGCTTTCTACGCTAGCGACCCCACGAAATACATGCACTTCGCACAGTCCACCGAACGCGAGCACTCCGACTTCCGAACCTGGCATCAAATTTACTTCTGCGTAGGGAAGGTCTACCACCAAGGGTTTAGACGCGCTGGTCACATTCACCAGCATCTGCCCGTGACGCAAGGCAGGTAACGCTTCGGAAGTAACGACGATGCCTGCGGGGCCCTCTATTTGGATGCTTGCTTCCCAGTTGTCAGCCACTACTGCAAATGTTGCAAACCCCTCTAGCAATTCCAGCGACTCCCCCCGTTCGACATTGCCGGGATTGAATACTTTGGAGTCCCCGGTAGCGTTGCCCCACACACATCGGGAGGCTTTCGTAAGATGCACGCGAAGATCTCTGGCTTGCAACGGTATCGCTGACGTTTGCCAGTTACGAGCTTCTTCGGCCGCCGAGGGGCCATTAGAACGTGCAAGTCTCTCGCCGGTATTGGCCCAATTGTTTCTGCCGGCGGTGTAACCAACCACTCCGACAACCAGCAGCAACGAAACTGCCAAATAGTAGGGATATTTGCCGATGAGAGTCCGGCATTTGTGTTGCCAGGACGTGTGGGGTGCAGGCTTAACTGTATCGGCCGAGCTCTCATCCTCGCACGCAGCACAGGAGTCAACGTGCAGGTTCATCCCACTGCTTGATTGCAGAACTTGCCGCAAGTCGACATCGAGCATCCACGCCCGGGCGTAGAGTTCCCGAGCCTCGCTATCGTGCTCGAGCAGCCACTGGAGTCGCATCAATTGACTATCGTCGGCCCGTCCGGTCATGGCCAACTCAAGCAATAGGAAGAGTTCGTCTTGATCCTTGTAATTATCCATCGGCCATTCCTCGCGAAAGCATCGAGGAAATGCAAGACTGCAGCGACTTACGCAGACGCGCGAGGACCATTACCATGGCCGCTTCTGACTTTCGCTCTTGCTTCGCCAGGTCGCGGATGGAGACACTATCGGAGTAGCGAAGCCGGAGTACCCGTCGCTGCTTATCGGCCAATTTGCTCAGGCAATGCAGCAGACCTTCCATGCGTTCGGACGGAGGCTGCTTGATGTCGAGTGTGGCGTACGTTTCGGCCATTAGTTGCATGACGGAGTCATCGAAAAACACGCGTTGACGACCCGATTGCCGTTGGAATTGTTTGATTTTGTTGTGGGCAATTGCCAGAGCCCAGTTGACGAAATTGGTTCCCTCTTCAAACTCATCGAACTTATTCCACATCACGATGGTTGACTGCTGGTACACATCTTCCGCGTCCGCAATGTTGTGCAGCATCGAATAGATGAAGCAAAACACACGGTTTCGGCTCTCCGTGACCATTCGGGAGAATTCCGCGATTCTGTCTTTTTCCAAGCCACTCATTGGTTGATTAAGTGCAAGCAGGCACTGTTTCCATTTGCGAAGTGTTCGCAAGGTGAGAAAAGTTACCGCCCTGGCAACGCCAGCAGATGCTGGTTCTCGTACAGACTTATCGCTGGTCGCTAGCGATTGATAACGCGAAAACTTTAAGAAACGCGAAATCTCCGTTCGAGCGTTCGGCTACAAATGCCGACATGACGACAACGTTCTCTTGTTCTCACCTTGCCTTGTTTTCCAAGCCATGCTCTCCCTGTTGGAGTTCAGGCCGATGCGTCGCAAGAATCGGTGTCGCCATGGGGGAGAAGCAGCTGATCACAGTCTGACATTTGTGGTTGACAAAACCCAGGGTACCGCCCAGCAGTGGCAATTTACTTGGGGGGAAAGTTGGCAGAGACGACTTCGGTTAGATAGGTGCTCCCCACTGGCCAGGATGGGAGACACGTAGCACTCTCCACAGCGGGATAGGCGGGCGAAACATTTTGGCATATGGCCCACTTTTTGCTAGGAATTGGCCACAGGATGTGTTCTAATGAACAGGTGTTGTTTGGCTGTCGGCTATTAGCTATCGGCTGTTGGAGTTTTTAGTGATTGGAGGTTTGGGAGATGTGAATGCTTGTTTGAATGGCAGACTAATAGCGACGCGCAGGCGAAGGGTTGCTTGTGCGGGCGTTCGCTGCTGCGCGCGTGGGTATGATCTTGATGGGGCTGCGTCGCTGGAAGCTCCTGGTCCCATCCTACGGCCTCTTCCAACTTCCAACTTCCAACCCAAATATTTTCCCACCGATGGGAATCTATTTTGGGCAACTATCGCGGAGGTGTTGATGCAACTTATTTTCTACCAACGACTTGCGATTGATTCCCACCGCGAAAATAGATTCCCATCCGATGCGTTTTGGGAAATGGGAATCTATTCGAGGGCGAAAACCACTATTTTTGTAGAGTGGGTGCGGATTCAATTTTCCCATCGGTGGGTAAATTGGGAATCTATTGCCCAGCGTTGGGAATCTATTTGCCGAGCGATGGGAATCTATTTCGCCCAGGCGAGGAGCTTGGTTGTGGAATGGGGGCGACTGGCAAGCGGCAAGCAAAGCAAGTCAAAGGAATACCGAACACCGACTCGTGTTCAACCGACTTTTACGATGCCGAGACGAGTGAGAAAGCAAAGATGGGCTTGGGCGGGGCAAAAGGGAGCCGTTCGGAGTTCGCTGGTTCGATCATTCACTGCGGCGAATCTGGATCTTCGTGTCGGTAGTCACCTGATCGCGAAAGGAGCACGGATAGAATCCGTTGCTTTGCGATTGCACTATCGCATTATCTCCGACGGGGACGTCCTGTTCGGAGTAGTTGAGAATCGGCGCTATCAAATACATTCGAGCGACGTACGGCGAGGACCTGCCTTTCGTGATTGGTCAGTTGTCGGCCAACCAAACCGGAACCCGTGGTTCGGAACTAGATCGAGAGCGGATTCGCACCTAAAACCTCAACGGACAAAGCACTTTATTGGGAGTTGTGCTTGGCTGTCTCCCTAACATTGGTTCTGCTACCAGGTTGAGTAGCTGGGGCAGGGGAGTAAAGCTGAGAAATGGAGAACAACTCCGTTGCAGAGTCGGCTAGGTTTTGTGCATAATGCACTGCATGAGCACCGTAGGCGACCCACTTCATCGTTCGGCAATTCGGCACTATGTTGTCGACGGATTGCTATTGGAGGTCTTCCGGCGCGATTTGCCCGCTGGATCGCGGCTGATTGTGCAGCAATTGACTTCGAAGTTTGGAGTTAGCTCTACGCCAGTTCGCGAAGCACTGGTGGAGCTGGAGTCGATCGGCATCGTTGAGTTTGTGCACAATCGAGGGGTGATGGTCCGTCCGTTCGGGCCGCGGCAGCTTCGCGAGATCTACCAACTACGAAAGATCCTAGAGATCGAAGCCGCCCGCGGAGCGAGTGGACATATTGATCTGCACGAACTCTCGGAGCTAGACGACCAGTTTGCCGAGCTGCAGAAGTGTCCTATTTCGCAGAAAGAGCAGAAAGACTGGTCGGAACGCGAGATGGCCAGCGATCGTCACCTGCACGAACTGGTAGCCACGCACTGCGGCAACAGCCGACTATCCGAAGAGCTGCGTCGCTACAATCGATTGATGCAAGTGATTCGCGATATCGTCGGAAATCAGCGACAAGCTCAAGAGTTGGCGATCGACGAGCATCGTAAGATCGTCCGCGCCCTGGCCGACGACAATGTGGAACAAGCGGCCGCTGCCATGGCCGAGCACATCGATCGCACCGCGAAGTCAGCAGAGCACGTCTTCTTTGGCGACGAACAGGCGTAGTGGTCCCCACGCAATCGCCGTGTCTTATCGGTTAGTACGCACTCTCTCGCTTCCGCCAGAGACCTTCCTTCGAGAAGTGTGGTTCAGGCATGACCGTTGCTTCCGACGATTCGGATGAGAGGGTTGATTGGCCATAAAAAACAGCTTGCTCATCTAGGTCGGCGAGCACCTGCAGGCCGATCGGAACCCCGGTCGCCATGCGTTCTTTGCGAATCAACCATTCTGGTTCGCCTGGGTAGAGAACCTTACTGCCTGGCTGCGTAGGGGGTAGATCGTTCCATTGCTCGATCATGCTTGTCAATCGGTCGCAGAACGACTGAAGCGGTACAAACCGGGCAATATCGATTGCTCCGATCAATCCACCGAGATACCTACGCTCGTCGGGATTGCCATACATTTTCGAGATGTCAGGTCCAAAGGGAGCACCGCTGAGCAGCGAGCAAAGGACATCGATCATCAGGCCTAGTCCGGAGCCTTTGTAGTCGCCCATCGGATGCAGCGCAGCAACTTGTTCGGCCGTGTTGGTGTCGTGTCCTTCTTTGTCCACCGCCCAGCCGAGTTCGATGGAAACTTGCTCCTTGGCCGCATTCGCTACGGTATTCCAAGGTACGCGGCTCGTCGCCATGTCGAGGCACACGTACGGGTGATCCTGCGAGCGTTCCCCATCGATCGACATCGGTGCACAGATGCAAAGCGGATTGGTTCCGCAGAAAGGCTTTTTGGCTCCATAGGGTAGCACTAGCGAGTCGACATGCGTGAACACCATCGCTATCATCCCCGCCCGAGCGATCTGTTCGCCGTAATAGGCTAGCGATCCGCAATGGCTGGAATTTCGCACCGCCACCCAGCCAGCGCCACCGTGCTGGGCGATTTC
The DNA here is from genome assembly GCF_007748035.1 of Aeoliella mucimassa. Taxonomy (NCBI): domain Bacteria; kingdom Pseudomonadati; phylum Planctomycetota; class Planctomycetia; order Pirellulales; family Lacipirellulaceae; genus Aeoliella; species Aeoliella mucimassa. Next base: position 3,411,372 of record NZ_CP036278.1, on the reverse strand, counting down.
AATCGCCTGCTCGGCCGCGCGATACATTACCAGGTGCCCCAGGCCATGGTCGCCGTCGAGCAGTCCCGATGCAGGGCTTAACTGATCGGTTTGCATTTTTGGAAGCGGGTTGATGCTTCCATGGCGGAGGCGGTTCAGGTAGTGAGGAACTCTCGCTACCCCATGCGAGTCGATGCCGCGCAGATTTGCCTCCACCAGGATCGTAGCCGCCAGCTGCGCGTCGCCATCGGGCAGGCCGGCCGAACGGAAGAGCCCGCTTATAAATCGGGTGAGGGCCAGATGATCGACACACCGGGACTTGGTGATAATCTGCGGCATCGACAAAACCATGGGGACCAAAGAAATTGCAATCGCTTGGATGCCAATCGGCTCAATATTGTGCATAATACACAATCGATTGGCGTGTAGCAAATGTCGCCTGTAAAATCACCACGTTGCTGGCTAATCTGGAGCTTTCTCTCCTTTCCAAAGCCTGTCGGCGAGAAGCTGGCCGGCTCGATATGCGGGCGATGTCGCCAATTTTGTGGGAACGCTAGCTATGAAGCTTCAAGATAAAGTGGCCATCATCACCGGGGGATCCAAGGGAATCGGCCTGGGTTGCGCCCGCGTGTTTGGTAAGCATGGAGCTCGCGTGGTGATCGCGTCACGCGGCAAAGAAGCAGGCGAAGCCGCCGTGGCCGAGTTGGCTGCCGACGGGATCACCGCGCTGTTCGTAGCGACCGATGTTGCCAAACCAGCGGAAATGCAGCACCTAGTTGAGAAAGCGGTCGAAGAATTCGGTCAACTGGACTGCTTGGTGAACAACGCTGGCTGGCATCCTCCGGCGATGTCCATCGATCAAACGAGTGTGCAGGAGTTCGAAGAACTGTTGCGGTGGAATCTCACCAGCACGTTTGCCGGCTGTAAATTTGCGGTTCCGCATCTGCGAAAGACCCGCGGTAGCATCATTAATATGTCGAGCGAAGTGGGACTGATCGGGCAGGCCGCTGCGCCGGCTTATGTTTCATCGAAGGCGGGGCAGGTTGGTTTGACCAAGGCCCTCGCCATAGACCTGGCTGCCGATGGAATTCGTGTGAATGCTGTTTGCCCAGCAGGAGTGATGACTCCACTCATGCAGGAATGGGCAGACACGGAATACGATCCCGCAGCGGCGCTGCGTTGCGTGGACAGCTGGCACTTGCTGGGGCGGATGGCAACGGCCGACGAGATTGGCGAAGTCTGCGCTTTTCTCGCTTCAAGCGAAGCCTCATTTCTTACGGGGCAGGCGATCTGCCCCGATGGCGGAGCGGCGTTGGGGTACCGTCGTTAACAGCTGCCGACGTGTTAAAAGAGTCCTTAAAAGCGTCTCTCGACTACTTCACGCGCGAGTGTTCCTCGCTGCTCGAAGCGACGGTTGTTTTGCGCCGATGGTAGCAATTGGAGGAAATTAAGATTTTGTGAGTGTGCGTACTTGACACACCGGTCGTAAATTATGCATAATGCACAAATCGTTGAGGGGAAACCCCTTTAATGTGTCCAATGCTACTGGCAAATGCAGCGTGTGCCTACCTTTTCGGGCGCTGGAGGGGCTGCGTTTGTGTTGCTGATTCTTGGTCTTCTAAGAATCAGGAGAGAGAGTCATTCGCTGACTTGCGACGGGTAACCCAGCTAGCGACAAGCATGCTGCGTGAGACCATCGCAAGTGAGCCAAGGCCGAAGGCAACGTCTCGTCGGCCAACCAACTATTCTGCCAGGCGAAGTAGGAGATTGGTTCATGATTGCTTTCCCACCTGGGGGTATGTCGGAATGTCGTTCCGATGCTTTTCGTTCCGCCCAGCCATGTAATCTACAAGTGTTGCCGCCTGACTGATTTGCGAGTCGATCGCCTGCGGGCGATTGCTCCACGCGATCGCGTGGAGAGGGATTGTACCATAGCTAGTCTGGTTGAGGGGACTGCCAGAGAGTTGCCATGGTGCCAGAGAGGAATGCCACATTTCGCGCCTGGCTTGAAGGTCGCATTCGACAGACCAGAGGCCTTAGTTCTTGAGAGACGAGCCACACACAATCTTATCGAAATAATCGATTGACACATCCTGTGCTGAGGGAGACCTACTGTGATGCATGCTTTAACTGTGGGCGGCGGATGCGATCGGACGACTGCCAGATCAAAGGCAAGTCCAGTTTATCAGCTTAGTCTGGTTGTAATGACACTCGCCTTGGGGGGAGTCCCTACGGCCAAGGCCGCATCGGTAAGTTGGGGGGCTGCTTTCGAGCTAGTATCGGTCGACGATCTCGATTTTAGCGACACACATATTCTAGCGACAAACGGAGGCAACGACGTCGGCGTGCAAGTGGCTGGCGTTACCTTTGATAACTACATCAGTCCCAATTTTAGTTCTGTATCGGGAGAACCTTCATGGTTGACGACCGATCCTGGGGATGGCGACTTCTTTAGCTTCAATATCGCCGGAGTCGATGTCTATAACACCACGACAGGCGATGATGGGCTCGACAAGATCTTGGCGACCCATATGTATGGAGACGCACCGCTCACGGAGTTGAATCATACGATTCATGGACTAACGATCGGGGAAACTTATAAAGTACAAGTCATTGGGTCGGCCGACGATCGTGGTGTGTGCTGCGATAACTTCGTGACCCACGTTGATGGTGGCGATAGTGCGGGAGGAGTCACCATCCACCGCCTCTCCGATCTCGATGCTGATACGGTGAGCCATGTGACTATGGCAGTCGGCACCTTTACAGCCGATGCCACCACACAGCAATTTTCTACGATTGGACAGACCTCCGATGGCACCCCGTTTGGAGCCAATGAGGGATTAGGGGGATTCTCAGCGGTCATCGTGTCGTCCGATTCTCCATTCGGCTCTGCGAATGTAGTGGCGAACATCGATCGCAGCACCGGAGCAATCACACTCACGAACACTTCGACGATCGGCACCGCGAACATTCTCGCCTATTCGCTTACTTCCGCAGCAGGGGCGTTTGATCACACGGAGTGGAAATCGATTGCGGAGAACTACGACGTCGATGGCCCGAATACTGCCGACGCTGGAGCCATGATGGGAAGTGTGGATGTCGACAATGCGTGGACCATCTACTCGGCGGCGGGAGACGACACTGATCTGAGCGAAGGAGAATTCTCGGCTGGCGACGGTGGTGCCATCGCGCCTGGGCAGTCGGTCAGCCTTGGCAATGTCTGGCGACAAACTCCGTACGAAGACGTGACCGCCGAGCTTCTGTTCGACGATGGAACCATCCGTACGCTAGCGGTTACCTACTCGGGCGATGGCATCGTCGCGGGTGACTTGGACGGCAACGGAGTGATCGATGCCTTAGACTGGGAGTCTTTCAAGTCAGGACAAGGATCAAACTTTGCCACGATGAGCCCTGCTCGGGCGTATCAGCTCGGCAATCTCCAGGCAGATAACTACCACGATCTGCACGACTTCGCATTGTTCGAAGCCGCCTACGATGCGGCGAACGGTCCGGGAGCTTTGGCTACGCTCGTGTCAGGGGTTCCTGAACCATCGTCGTGTGCATTGCTTCTACTCGTCGCCGCAGGCGTGTGCCTGGGCAAACTCCACCGCCGACGGCTGCAAGTGCTGGCAGTGGTGGCTGCTGTTCTGCTGGTGATTCCTTCCTCGGCTTCTGCAGTCACCGTGCATTGGGGACCCGCGTTCGAACTCACTTCAGTCGACGATCTCGACTTCAGTGGAACGAACATTCGAGCCATCAACGGTGGCAACGACGTCGGCATCGAAATCGGTGGTGTCTCTTTTGACCATTACGAAAGCCCTGATTTCGGAGCCATCACCGGTGAACCCTCTTGGTTTACCACCACAGTGAGTGGTGGTGCTTTCAACGGCTTCGCCCAGTCGACGCTCGATGTCTACAGTCCTACTACTGGTGACGCTGGCCTCGACGTTTTGCTGGGTGCACACGCTTATGCCGATCCACCACTCACGGAACTAACCCATGTGATTAGTGGGCTAACCGTTGGCAAATCGTACCAGGTGCAAGTCATCGGTCAGGCCGACAACCGGGGCGTGTGCTGCGACGATTTCGTCACTAATATCGACGGCGGCGAAGCAGCAGGCGGGGCGACCATTCACCGCTTTGTCGATCTCGATAGCGATGACCTCAAGCACGTAAGCACCGTGTATGGCACGTTTACCGCCGATGCTACGTCGGTGGAGTTTACCACCACGGGGCAAACCTCCAACGGTTTGGCCAGCGGTGCGAACCAAGGGCATGGCGGTTTTAGCGGGCTGATTGTCTCGGAAGTCGAAACAGCCAAAGTCTTCCGGATGGGGCTTGAAGTTAATACGGCCACCGGCAACATCCAACTCGTCAACAACACAGATGCAGCGATCGATTTCGATAGCTACCAGATACGCAGCGCCGGAACTGCACCGGACTACATCGGTTCGTTGAACGAAGCTGGATGGTTAAGCATCGCGGAACGCCCCTCGCCGATTGCAGGTTTTCCCCAGTCGACCGGCGGCGGTCAGGGCTGGGAAGTCGGTCCGTATGCGAGTGCCAACGAACTGGTCGAGTGGTACTTGAACGACGAGGGTAGCGAGTCGAGCCTGGCAAGTGGTGCCTCGATCAATCTCGGTAGTGCGTTCGATACGAGCGTGGGTGTGGAGGATCTCGAGTTCTTCTACAAGCTGCCGAGTGGTGCGATCGTGGTTGGGCTTGTGGACTACTACAGCGCAGCGGCAATCGCTGGCGACTACAACGGAGACAATATTGTGAATCTTGCGGACTACACGATTTGGCGCGACACGCTAGGATCAAGCACCGACTTGCGTGCCGATGGCAATGGCGATTCGGTGGTCGATGCCAGCGACTACACGGTTTGGAAGGACAACTTTGGAGCCACGGCCAGCTCTCTCGATGGCTTAACAAGCCCAGCACCGACAGCGGTGCCTGAACCTGGTGCATGGCTCTTAATGTTGATTGGCTTGGCAGCAGTCATCACTCGTTACCGATGTTTCGAGTCGCGTGAACATGCATTCGTGTCGTCGGCACCAAAGGCATTAATTCTTGCTAGCGGAGCGTTGATCATCGCCTGGGCGACTCTGGGCAGCACCGCCCAGGCGATGGTTACCAACGATCGTGAATACTGGTTTGGCGAAGATGGCCTGGAAGGGGCTTCGCAAGGAGCCATCATCGGCAGTAGCAATAGTGGTGGTCTCGCGACAGGCTACACTGCCGATAGCAAAGGTCCTTCGATGGCCTACCTCGATCTGCTACAAGCCGGCGACCCGACCTACGAAAATGTGGGACCCAGCGGACTCTCGCGGCCCGGCGTCGCAGGCACGCAGTACGGCGCCCGTTTCGATGGCGAAGATAGCCTGCTGACCGGTAAGCCGCTCAATCGTCCCGACGAACTGGCATTACTCGTGCAGCCCTCGCTGTACCCGATCGACTACACCGGCATCACTTCGCGCGGTGTGCAATTGTGGGTCTATCCCGATAGCGAATCACTTGGCACCGGTGCACAGACTCTCGTGTTCGACACCCAGGTGATGGGGGGGCCACAGATCTCGGCCGATGGCAAATGGACACAGGGCAACAGTCAACACACGGCCGACAACTTCAATGGTTTCGGTGCAGTGCCTGGCGATGTGAGTGTCGTAGGTGACACTTGGCAGCATCTAATGCAGCACGTTTATAACAAAGGCGACGAGAATGCAGCTCGCATCGTTTCCGGATCCGGAACAATGAATCACATTGCCGTGGTGTACGTCGATGGAGTCGCTGTGTCGGCCAACGCAGACAATATGCCAGCGGGATTCGATCTAACTGCCCAAGGCTTTAGTGGCGATCTGATCGTTGGGGCCGAGGACGATGGCGAGGGTGGCTACAAGAACCACTTTGACGGAGTGATTGACGACCTTCAGATGTACGTGTTCGGCAACAACGAAACTGGTTCCTCTGGGGTGCTCTCCGATGGAGAGGACTGGGGCACGTTCGATCTGTTTGCCGACAATGATTGGATTGCCATGGAGATCGCCAACAGCGTGCCAGGCGGAGTGCTGGAACCCGGCGACGTGAACAAAGATGGCGAGGTCGATAGCCTGGATGTCGATGCGTTTGTTCTTGGATGGAAATACGAGAACGTGATGACCGGAGCCCATAGTGTGATGACCGTTGGCGACTGGAACACGTGGGATAAAGGCGACATGAACCACGATGGAATCACCAACCTGGCCGACGCGTTCATTCTGCACCAGGCACTTGTCGCCAATACCGGTGTGGGACTCGACTTTGGACTGTTGGCCGATACGACGGTTCCAGAGCCCAGTTCCGTGGTGCTACTTGCCATCGGCGCTGTGATGATGGCTTGGGGCCGCCAACGCCTGGTACGTCGTTGAGAACGACTCGTACTATCGAATTACTTGCAGTCCAAAAGACATTTGATGATTCATGGTGAGAGTCCTTGGATGGGGTGAACTTTGCAGGTTTTGATTGCATTACGATCGATGCCTAGGGTACGCTTACCAGCCATAGAACCCCTCGACGAAAGTGAGGATACTTTGCCGTTTACACCGCAATTAGTCACGAACCGCCGCGTGCTGTGGATGGTTCTACTGACCATCACTGCGTCGCTTGTAACGAACCAATCGTCGGCACAAAGCCCAGTTGCTGACGAGCAGGTCGACGCAGAAAGCGAACCGAAAGAGTGGTGGCGCGAAGCCCGGTTCGGCATGTTCATCCACTGGGGCTTGTATAGCGCTGCGGGGGGCGAATGGCAGGGCAAGCGGAATTCCAGCATCGCCAGTTGGATCGCCCATGAGTTCCGTATTCCCTCCGAGGAGTACGAAAAGGAACTCATGCCTCAGTTCACGGCCGAGAAGTTCGATCCCGATCAGTGGGCCCGCTTGGCGAAGACGGCGGGCATGAAGTACATGGTGGTCACCGCGAAGCACCACGAAGGGTTCTGCTTGTACGACAGCGAGCTTACCGACTACGACTCGGTGCACTCGGCGGCCGGGCGAGATGTGATTCGGCCGATACTCGAGGCCTTTCGTAAGCAAGACATCCACGTCGGCCTGTACTACTCGCTAATCGATTGGCATCATCCCGGCTATCCCGTGCTCGGGGACCCTCTGCATCCGATGCGAGAAAACGAAGCGGTTCGCTCGCAGCCTAGAGATTTTGATGGTTACGTCGACTATCTTCACGGACAGGTCGATGAGTTGATGACCAACTACGGACCGATCGACATCCTCTGGTGGGATTACAGCTACGGCAGGATGAGCGGCGAGACCTGGCGCGGCTCCGAGCTTATCGAGAAAGTGCGCGCCCGCCAGCCAAAGATCTTGATGAACAACCGGCTGGTCGCGCTCGATGGAAGTTACGTGGCCAACGACGACAAGTTCGGCGGCGATTTCCAAACCCCTGAGCAGTTTGTACCACCGCAGGGCATCCCCGGTCTCGACTGGGAAACCTGCATGACCATCAACACCACTTGGGGCTATAAGCCCTACGACCACGACTTCAAGTCGAGCCGGCAGTTGATCCACACGCTGATCGAAACCGCCAGCCGCGGTGGCAACTTGCTGCTGAACGTAGGCCCTCGCCCCGACGGAACGATCCCCGAGCAACTCGTAGAGCGGCTCGAAGCGATGGGTGCGTGGCTCAACGTCAACGGCGAAGCTATCTACGGAACCACGGCCAGCCCCTACAAACGCTTGCCTTCGTGGGGACGCGTGACCACTGGAAAGCAGCAAGGCGGTATCACGCCGGTCTACCTGCATGTGTTTGACTGGCCAGCGGACCAAAAACTGCAAGTGCCAGCGCTGGAGTCGCCGGTAAAGAGAGCCTATCTACTGGCCGACGTTAGCAAGGAACCGCTTGAGGTACATAGCGATAAAACCGGCCTGTGGGTGAAGCTGCCGGCGGAACCACTCGACGATAGCGCCACGGTCGTGGTACTCGAAGTCGAAGGCAAGCCAATCGCAGCACCGTTTCGCGTCCGCCCTGGCGAAGGGGGGCGCCTCGTGCTGCAAGCGATTGACGCCGATTTGCATGGCGAGAAAATCCGCTGCGAAGCAGGAGATCATAACACTGCGAGCATCGGATGGTGGACCGAAGCTGAGGACTGGGCGAGCTGGCCGTTGCAGCTAGCGGAGCCGGGCGCTTATCAGGTGAAAGTCACCTACGGATGCGATGCGAACCAGGGAGGAACCTTCACCGTCGCAGTCGGCGACGAGCAGCTGCAGGCGACTGCGAAGCCGACCGGCGGGTGGTTCCAGCGGTCGACCGAGTCGGTCGGTACCCTCGCGCTGCCCGCAGGCGTGTCGACGCTTTCCATCAAAATCGAACCGCCACGCGATATTGCAGTGCTCGATCTTGTGGGCATCGAGTTGGTACGCGTTGTTGAGACCGAGAGCACGCAAGCCGCAGCTGAGTGGACCAATCCGCTCCAGAAGCAAGGGTACGTGAACTCTCCGCTCGTGGAAGTCACTCCGTTTGTCTTTCGCAACAAACTGTATCTCCTGGAATGCTGGCGAAGCGACTGGAGTTGGCCGGGGCAGCCTAGCGATTCCGCGGGCAGCGGTCGCGAGATGTGGATCGCAGAGCTACCAGCTGGCCCTGAGCAGTACGAGCAGCGCAAGTACTTAAGCCGAGCGTTGCCTTGCCATACGCTAGGTTCGGCCATGGTGTGGGACGATCGCGTCTACGTGTTCGCCGTATCGCCGCATCATGCGGAGGGTCGAAAAGAAGTTTTCATGACGTCGTCGGAGGACTTGCTGACTTGGAGCGAACCGGTCAAGGTGTTCGATAGCCCGCAGGGAAGAATCTTCAACGTCGCGGTCACTCGCGACGATGCTGGTATGGTGTTCCTTTGGGAAACCGATGGCTACGGCAAGCCCTTTACCATGTGCTACGGGCGGGTCGACTCGCCTGAGGACAACTGGAACTCTGGCATCGTTCAAGGGGCCCGCTATGGCGAGCACAAATATACCGGCGGGCCGGCTTTGTACTTCCACGACGGGTGGTACTACACGCTTTATCTCGAGCAGCTTCCCAATGGTTGGGAAACTCACATCACCCGCTCTCGCGATTTAAAGCACTGGGACGATGCTCCCCAGGACCGCCCGGTAGTTGCGTTCGATCCGCATCGTCGCGGCCTTCCACTGCGTCCCGAAAATATTGCGGAGAATAACGCCTCGGATCTCGAGTTGTGCTACTTCCAAGGCAAGACCATCGCCTATTTCACCGGCTCCGATCAGCAAGTCGCAGGCGATCTGCAGTGGGCGAGCTACTCAGGCACTCCACAGCAATTGCTCGAATCGTACTTTCGTGATTCACCTGATGCGAGCTCCGGCTCTTCCAATTCATCTCGTAATTGACACACGTTTTTCTTCGGCGGACAAGGAATCAAATTATGGTCCACCTTTCATTACCGCAGCGCGCAAGGCATGTTCGAGGTTTTACGCTCGTTGAGTTGTTAGTGGTGATCGCCATCATCGGTATTCTGGTGGCATTGCTACTGCCAGCCGTGCAGGCAGCCCGCGAAGCGGCTCGTCGCGCTCAGTGTACCAACAATCTAAAGCAAGTCGGCCTGGCGATGCATAGCTTCGAGTCAGCCCGCAAAGCGTTCCCCACCGGGGGTATCGAGCCCGATCAAGGCTACGGCTATGGCTACTCGTGGTGGGTGCAATTGTTGCCTGAGTTTGAGCAGCAAAGCATCTACGAGAAGTTCGACCTGCATGCAGCACACGTCGGCTGGATCGGTTTCGATGCGAATCCCGTTCATGCGGCGTTGTTGAGGGACGTGAACTTCGAGTTCATGCGTTGTCCTTCGAGCCCGCTGCCAGCCATGGTGAGTGCCCTGTCGGACAAACGCGTGATGAGTCCGAACTACGTCGGCATTGCGGGCGCGACGACTCACCAAACCGCCCGCAACAAGCCCGCTGGCAGTGGAATTGGCGGTCCAGCGACCGGGCGCATTGCTGAAGGTGGGGTGTTGATCCTGCATAAAGGCATTGCCATCCGTCGTATCACCGACGGAACCAGTAACACGCTCGCGGTTGCCGAGCAGTCGGACTGGTGTCGCGATGCGATGGGCAACGAAATCGATTGCCGTAGCGACTGTGATCATGGCTTTCTCATGGGCCCAGGCAACGACGGCTGGGAACGCCAATTCAATCTGACTATCGTGCTGCATCGCGTCAACGAAAAATCGTCGGCCGCGGTCGGCGTGCCTGGCAACTGTGGTCCGAATCGGCCGATCCAATCCACCCACCCAGGGGGAGCAATGGCCCTGCGAGCCGACGGATCGGTCGATTTTCTTGAAGAGTCGATCGAACCGGCCGCGCTCTACGAGTTGGCAAATCGCGACGACAGCACCACCTACACCGAACAAGTAGACGTTCGTTAGAAGTTGAGGAGTTACATGCATCGTTTTCGAATCGGACTGCTGTTAATCGCAACCCTGGTGACCGTGGGTTGCGATCGAGGCGAGAAGCTCGGCCGCGTGTTTGGCACGGTTACCTACAAAGACCAACCGATCACCGCCGGCGTCATTGTATTCAGCAACCCTCAAGCAGGGGTCCATATGACGGCCGATCTCAAGCCCGATGGTACCTACGAGTTGCAAACCGCCAATGGGTTTGGTTTGCCGCTCGGCACCTATAAGGTGGCCGTTAACCCTCCGGTCGGTCCGCCCACCCGAAGCAGGCGGGGCTGTGGCTGCCGCTCCGGTGCCAAAAATACCCTCCCAATACCTCGACTACGCGACCAGTGGGCTTAGTCTCACGGTGAAAGAAGGGGAGAATCCCTTCGACATTAAGATGACCCCCTAGATCGCTGCAGCCGGCTCGGCTGTCGCTGTGTCCTGCAGATTCAACGCCATCGAGTTTTAGTGATCCCACCTCAACGCGTTTGCCATTTGTGGTGGGCGCGAGGGAGGAACGTACGTAGGAATGGAGCACCATGCATCTGATTCGTTGCTGTACCGCGATGTTTTTTGCCTTGCTCGTGTCTTCGAGTACGCAGGCCGAGAGTATTGACTTCGAAAAGCAGATTCAGCCGATCTTTGCGGAGCACTGTGCCGATTGTCACGGGGCCGACTATTCGGAATCTGGTTTGAGGGTCGACGATCGGGCCTCGCTCCTAAGAGGTGGCGATCACGGCGAGCCGAGTATCGTTCCCGAGAAACCGGATGCCAGCTTCTTGCTCAAGGTCATCCGCGGCGAGCAGCCTGATCTCGAGATGCCGCCAGGAGGGCCGCCGCTAGAGAAAGAGCAGATCGCCCTCATTGAAAAGTGGATTGCCGCGGGGGCCCCTTGGCCCGGGCAGATGGACGCCAGCGCCGACGACGTGCGGAGCGATCATTGGTCGTTGCAGCCAGTTGCTCAAGTCGATCCACCGTGCGAAGCGACGGGCGAGTCGAATGCCATCGATGCGTTTCTGGCGCGCAAGCTCCGCGAGAAGAACCTGCAACTCTCTAAGCAAGAAGACTCGGTTGCCCTCGTGCGGCGGGTCTACTTCGTGTTGACCGGTTTGCCGCCGACGCCCGATGAGGTACAAGCGGTGCTCGACCATCCCGCAGGATTCGACGTGGCCTACGGCGAACTCGTCGACCGATTGCTCGCCTCGCCGAGGTATGGCGAGCGGTGGGCGCAGCACTGGTTGGATGTAATTCGTTGGGCCGAAACCGCAGGTTTCGAGACTAATTCCGAACGCCCAAATGCCTGGCCGTATCGCGATTGGGTGATCGAGTCGCTCAACAACGATAAGCCTTACAATCAGTTTCTGTTCGAGCAACTCGCCGGCGATTCAGTAGAGCAAGACGCGGCCTTGGGGTTCCTGGTTGCAGGACCGGCGAACCTGCCGGGGCAGATTGGCCGCGACGAAGAATCGATGCGCCAAGCCCGCCAAGATGAACTCGACGAAGTCGTCCGCACAGTCGGGCAGGCGTTCTTTGGTCTTACCATTGGGTGCGCGCGTTGCCACAATCACAAGTTCGATCCCATTCTGCAGCGTGACTATTACGCGATGCAGGGCATCTTTGCCGGACTCACGTATGGCGAGCGCCGGCGGCGAGGACCAGAGGACGACGCCTGGGCTGCTCAAATTCCTCAGTTGGAAGAGAAACTCGCGAAATTGCGTGCCGACCTGCAGGCCATGCGCAAGTCGCATGGTCTGCGACCTCCGCTCGAGAATCTGGAGACCGAAACGTTCGAGCCGATCATGGCCCGAGCGGTGCGGATGGAGATCGCTGCGACCACCAACGGAGCGAGCGCTTCGCTCTACGAGTTGCAAGCGTTTAGTGTGCCCGAGGGGGATGAGCCAACGCAGAACATCGCATTGGCGTCGCTGGGAGCAACCCCCTCGGCGTCGAGCTTCGCGCTGTCGAACCAATCGCGACATTTCGATAATTTGGTCGATGGAACAAGCGACCGCCGCCAGGCATTTCCTTGGGTCTCCGGACAGGGGGGCCCCGCATGGGTGCAGGTCGATTTCCAGCAGCCAACAACCATCCATCGCGTGGTATGGGAGAGCGGAGAGAGCACGCCTGCCAGCTATGTACTAAAGGTGCTGCCGGTCGGTTCCGACGAATGGGTAACCGTGGCCGATACGTCGCAGCGGATGTTGCGCGAAGACGACATGCGTTCGGCCGACTCCATTGCCTTGGCCGGAGTCAGCGACGAACAGGTGCAAGCCATCGTCACCAACCTTGGCCAACTCCGCAGCCTTCAGGCCGAAGTGGGCCGACTATCGAGCGGTCCGCAGGTGTTCGCGGCCAACTTCACCACTTCGCCCGATCCTACCTGGTTACTGCTTCGTGGTAACGCAATGCAACGCGGCGAGGAACTTGCCCCGGCGATTCCGTTGGTGCTCGGCTCGTTGGAAATGAGTAAGGACGAACCCGAGCAACAGCGGCGACTCGCTTTGGCCAAACACCTGACGAGCGCCGACCATCCCCTCACTGCTCGCGTGATCGTGAATCGCGTATGGCAACAGCACTTTGGCATCGGGCTCGTGGACACACCCTCCGACTTCGGCAAGAAAGGCTCCACGCCGACTCATCCTGAACTACTCGATTGGCTGGCGGCCGACTTTATGGAGCAAGGATGGTCGCTCAAACAGCTGCATCGCCAGATCGTGATGTCCAAGGCGTTTCGGCAATCGAGTCAGCCGCAGGAGGATGGACTCGCGGTCGATGCGGACAGTCGCTTGCTGTGGCGGTTTCCTCCCCGCCGAATCGAAGCCGAAGCAATCCGCGACTCGATCCTAGTGGTCAGTGGCAAAATGAATCTCGACATGGGCGGACCAGGATTCAATCTGTTCAACCAGCGAGGGGGACTGTCGGACTACCTGGCTGTCGAAACCTTCGAAGCATCCGGCTGGCGACGAATGGTCTACGCCCACAAAATCCGTATGCAGGCGGTCGATATATTCGGCTCGTTCGACTGCCCCGACGCGGGACAGATGACTCCCAAGCGAACCCGCTCGGTCACTCCGATCCAGGCGTTGGGATTGTTCAACAGTCCCTTCGTCGTCCGCCAAGCGTCGTTCTTTGCTGAGCGGATTCGTAGTTCAGTCGGCGACGATGTATCTCAGCAGATCGACTGCGCGTTTCGACTGGCCCTGTCGCGCCCCGCTTCGGAGGAAGAACAGGCAGAGCTAGCGAGTCTGGTCGAACAACATGGGCTCGAGCAACTCTGTCGGGCCATTTTTAACAGTAGCGAGTTCTTGTTTATCCAATGAAATCTTCCGATCCAACTCGAAGCACTACATCCATCGGGCCTATGAATCGCCGTCGCTTCCTCGGCAATGCGGGGGGCGGGCTGGCTGGTTTGGGCATCGCGATGATGCTGGCCGACCACGCCCGCGCGGCTGCACCGAAAATCGACTCGTCGAATCCCTGCGCCGCACGCAAGCCGCATTACGACGCGAAGGCGAAAAACATCATCGTGGTGTTCTGCTCGGGGGCAATCAGCCATGTCGATACGTTCGACTACAAGCCGGAGCTGATACGCTCGCATGGAAAACCGCTGCCGGGCAATGAGAAGCTGGTGTCGTTTCAGGGACCGAATGGCAACCTGACGCAACCGCTCTGGAAGTTTCGGCCACGAGGCCAGTCGGGCAAGATGATCTCGGATTTGGTGCCGCACATCGGAGAGTTGGCCGATGATCTGTGCTTTCTGCATTCGCTCACCAACGAATCGAATACGCATGGCCCTGCGGAAACCATGATGAACACCGGCTTTGTGTTCGAAGGGTTCCCGAGCATGGGAGCGTGGGTGAACTTTGCCCTCGGTAGCGAGAACGACAACCTGCCCGCGTTCGTGGCGATCGAAGATCCGCGAGGCATGCCGCAATCGGGGCCGAACAACTGGACCAACGGCTTCCTGCCGGCCGCTTTCCAAGGCACTCCGTTCAGCACCACCAAACCGATCCGCTACCTCGATCGGCCGAATGATTACTCCGAGGAGTTAGACCGGGCAGCCCGCCAGGCGGTGGGGTTCCTCGATCAACAGAATGCCCAACATTTTCCCGGCGATCAAGAGCTTGCCGCTCGTATGGCAAGCTACGAACTCGCCGCTCGCATGCAATTGCACATTCCTGAAGCGGTCGACATCCACAGCGAGCCGGAGCATATTCGAAAGCTCTACGGTGCTGATAGCTCGAACAAGGTGAAGGCCGACTTTGCGAACAACTGCATTCTCGCGAGGCGGATGATCGAGCGCGGGGTGCGGTTCGTGCAATTGTTCAACGGCGCGTACGCTTCGGGAGGGGCACTCAACTGGGATGGCCATAGCCAGCTGAAAGAGCAGTACGACGTGCATGGCGATATTCTCGATCAACCGGTCGCTGGACTAATCAAAGATCTCAAGCAGCGGGGGCTCATGGAGTCGACGCTCGTGGTGTTCGCGACGGAGTTTGGTCGCATGCCGATGTTCCAGGCCGGCACCTTTGGGCGCGACCACAATCCGAATGGCTTTACCTGCTTCATGACCGGTGCCGGCGTGAAGCCTGGCATGAGCTACGGGGCGACCGACGAGTTCGGCTTCAAGGCGACCGAAAACGTGCTCAGCCCTCACGACTTTCACGCGACGATCTTGCACCTGATGGGACTCGATCACAAGAAGCTCACCTACTACCACAACGGCATCGAGCGCCGGCTGACGAACGTGCATGGCAACGTGATTCAGGAAGTGCTGGCATAACTCCTGTTTTGGGTGCCGCCTCTTGGCAAACGACAGCATTCCATGCCCCAGAAGCAATTACCGAACTTTTCGGTTTTTCGGTGGGAAATGGCCACCTGTGGTGTTCTAATGAATAGGTATTGAGGGTTGTCGGCTAACAGCTCTCGGTGATTGGCTTTTTGTGAAAGGAGGTGTTGGAGATGTAATGCTTGTTTTCAGGCAAGTCTCCTAGCGACGCGCAGGCGAATGGTTGCCTGCGTGGGCGTTCGCTGCTGCGCGGGTGGGAAAAGCGGTGGTGGGGCTGCGTCGCTGGAAGCTCCTGGACCCACCCTTGTATCTTGCAGAGGTGGTGCTATCAACGATTTCGCCGTCTTCTGCGGAGTGAGCGTAGCGAACGAAGTAGAAGACGGCGGCCGCCGGTAGATCGTCCCACCCTCGGTCCTCACGAGACCGATCTCGTAGCTGGATCGCCGGCCGGCCGCCTGTCGCATTAGCCCGAACAGTCGCCAGAGCTGTTTTAACAAGCTCGCATATGCAAGGAAGGGTAATCGATGGAAAACCATTTGCAAAGTACTTGGATTGGGATCGATGTTTCCAAATACCACTGGGACATCGTCGTTGCGGGGCAACCGCAGATGCATCATTGGTCTGCCGGTCAAGAAGGATGCCAGCAACTTCGGCAGTTGTTAGTGCAGCATCAGGTGACCCACGCCTGCCTGGAAGCCACGGGAGGTTGTGAACGCATGCTAGTCGACTTCCTTCGCGAGCAAGGGATTGCGGTGAGTGTCGTCAATCCACGTCAGATTCGCGACTTCGCCCGCGCGCAAGGTCAGCTCGCCAAGACCGATCGCCTCGACGCGCTGGTGATCGCCCGCTATGCCGTGTTGATGCAGCCCAAAGAAACCCAAAAACCCTCGGAAAACGAGCAAAAACTCCGCTCCCTCCGAACTCGTCGTCAGCAGGTGAGTGATGCTCTGACACGGGAAAAGAATCGGCGAGGCACGCAGCGAGATGAGCAGGTGCGTCAGTCGATCGAAGAAGCGATCGACTTCTACCAACGACAACTGGAGCAGCTCGACCAACAGATTCAACAGCTCATCAAAGCCGATCCTCAGTTTCAAGAACGCTCGTCGCTGCTAGTCACGGTGCCTGGCGTAGGAACGACGACGGCGGCGGCCTTGCTCGCCGATATGCCGGAGTTGGGCACTCTCAATCGTCGCGAAGTGGCACGCTTGGCAGGGCTGGCACCGATCAACCGCGACAGCGGAACCTTGCGTGGCAAGCGTATGATTGGCGGCGGTCGAGCGGCGGTGCGTCAGGGACTCTACATGGCCACTCTTGTGGCCACCCAGCACAACCCGATTATCCGCGAACACTACCAGCAACTTCTGCAGCGAGGCAAAGCCAAGATGACCGCTCTCACCGCCTGCATGCGAAAACTACTGCTGATACTCAATGCCATGATCAAAACAAAAACGGACTGGAAATGCTCCAAAGAGACTTGAACTTTAAGACAGTCGCTACTACCTTCAAGATGACATTCAACAATCCGCAATCTGAAATCCCCAATCGTGTCCCCTCCCCAGAATAGTTTCCCACCCATGGGAATCTATTCTGGGCACTTTCGCTGGTGGTGTTGATGCAACTCATTCCCTACCAACGACTTGCGATGGATTCCCACCGCAAAAATAGATTCCCATCGGATGCGTTTTGGGAAATGGGAATCTATTCGAGTGCGAAAACCATTGGTTTTGTAGAGTGGGCGCCGATTCAATTTTCCCATCGATGGGAAAATTGGGAATCTATTGCTGTGTGCTTGCAGATCAGCAGACCTCGGCGGGCTTCTGGGGCGATTATCGATCGCTGGCAAGCTGGACGGGGCAGGGGACTCGCAGAGCCTGTTACGGCTAAGGAGTTGGATCGACGTTGAGGTAAACGGAATGGAAGCCCTGGTAGAACTCGTAAAACGGTTTGAGCTTTGCGTCGTCCGCCTGGAAGTGGAGCGTTGTGGGGTCGCCTGAAATCGCCTGACCGATCTCCTCGATTGGCAGGTGGACTGTGCGGAAATCTCGCCGCGGTTGCGACTCCTCAGCAGCCAGCAGCACCGGCCCGTACAACAGGCTGGCAATGTTCGGCTGGTCCATGAGCGGACGCAGCGAGAACTTCATCGGCAGTTTCAGTTCGATGGTGTCTCCGTCGTTCCAGTGCCGTTTGAGTTTCAGGTAGCTTCCAGGCGTGCTCTCGACAGTTTGAAGCTGGTCGTTCACCCGAACGGTCACGCCGGAGGTCGCCCAGGAGGGAACACGTAGGTATATGGCAAAGTCACCTGATCCTTGGAGGGTAAAGCGAGTCGTGTCGGCAAACGGAAAGTTCGTCGACTGCGATAGCACCACCTGTTGTGACTTCCAGTGCAGCGTGGAAGGAATGAACAGATTGACGTACAGCGCGGAGTCGTCGTTCTTACGGAAGTAAATGGAGTCTTGCAACTTGGTTCCGCTCTCGAGCGCGGTGCCATTACAGCAGGTAAACCCATCCATGCGAGCATTGCCAAACGACTTGCGTGCTCCGGGATTGAGTGGAACGTGGTACGTATTCGCAGGTGTATTATCGTCGACCGAAGCAAGAATGTGGTTGTAGAGTGCCCGCTCGTAGTAGTCCATGTATTTAGCTACAGGTTCAAACATGAACAATTCGCGAGAGAGTTTTAGCAGATTGTACGTCGCGCAGGTTTCGTTTTGCCCGCCGGGAGAGAGACCGTTCTGGAACAGCGTATTCGGCTCGGCGGTAAAGCACTCCGCATTGTTCGGCGTACGGGCACCGGCAACGCCGCCGATGGAGTACATGTAGCCCTGCGCGCAGAGGTCCCAAAAATAGTCCGCCACGTAGTAGTACGAGCGATCGTGGCTACTGCGATACGTTTCGAGTGCACCGATGATCTGCGGGATGTGCTGATTCGCGTGGCGACCACGGATAGTATCGACGTTCTTCGCCAAGCCGTGGCGATGCTGCGAGTCGCCGAAGAAGAAGTTGGTATTGTCGAAAAGCATGGCCGCGTCGAGGAATCGCTTGTCGTTGGTGATGCGATACAAGCGGGCCATCACTTCGTTCATGCCGCCGTACTCACCGGCGATGTAGCTATTCCACATCTTCCGTCGAGTCTCTTCCGGCAACTGACTCAACCGGCAGTGAACCCAGAGTCCCATGTCGCGGGCGACTTCGAGTGCTTTGGGATCGCCGCCCACTTCGTAGCAGTCGAGCAACCCCGCCAGCAACTTATGCAGCGTGTAGTACGGCGCCCAAACCTGGTGATTTCCTCCCCCGTAACTGGCTCCCTGTTCGAGCATGATGAACTGGTCGGGAGGATAGCCGCTAATGAAGCCTTCGCCCCAGTTCCAGTAGTCGGTGCGAATGTTCTCGTGGGTAAGGTCCGAATCGTATCCGCTCTTGCCGGGGCCTGGGGGAACCTGCGCGGGATCGGCGTTGAACGTCGATTGTCCGACCGTTTGCCGTCCCGAGCTTTGCGAAAGACGATGCAGCTCGCCAATGATGTAATGCATTCTATCGCCAAACTCTTGCTGCAGCTGTGGATCGTACGAAGTGCTGGCGTAAGACTGCGCGAGAGCGGTGAGATAATGACCTGTCGCGTGCCCGCGCAGGCGGGTAGTCTGGCTATCCCATCCACCGAGCGGTTCGAGCCCGTCGGGTTGAGATTTTCCAAAGGCATCGCGAAACACGTACAGAAAACGATCGGGATTCGTCTTCAACAAACCTTGCAGAAACAAATCGCGATGTACCATAAATCGAGTCGGTTTGCCATCGCGGTCGGGCATGAGTACCACCTGCCCGAGCGGGAAGGGCTCGAGCATTTTGTTTGGGGTGGTCTCTTGTGTAGTCGAATCGACTACCGTGATCGTGGCTTTCGGCTGAAAGCTGGTCCCGGGCACCTGGCCAGTGATCACATAGGTGCCAGCGGTGGTAACCGACGAATTATCGCGAGGCGAAGGCCAAATCACTCGCACCTGGGGACCGTCAGAGCCATCTTGGTAGATGCCCGAAAGTTCGTAAGGCAGCCGAGGCATTACACCAACTGCGGTGGAAACTTCCACATTGGGAACTCCCACGAGGCCCATCGCGAGCAGTGGCGACCGCACTGCAGGTGCGCCTGGCGAGTCGTTCGATTCGCTGGATTCGGGAGCGGCCAGTTGCTCGTCGGAAATCGCGTTATGATGAATCACAGCGATCTGAGGATCGCTGAGCGCGCTGCGATAGAACCTCACATCGTACAACAGAGCAGCGAGCGACGAGCCTTCGTTGGTCACCGAGTGTCCGATGGTGAGATGTGCGTTATCGTTCAGCAGGTTCTGGATGGAAGTGTTGATGTCATTCAGGCGGGCGGCTCGTTTGCCGTCGATGTAAAGCGAAAGGTTCTTGTCGGCCGCGTTGAGTACCATCGCCAAGTGGACCCATTTGTTTGGTTCGAGTCGCACGCGCCGGGGCGATCGCACCTCTCGCTGGTCGTTCGGACCGTCGCCGGTCGCCAGATGGATAACAGACTGTCGGCGTCGATTCGAATCAACCGGCACCAAACCGAGATGGTGCGAGCCATCGGAGCCAAGGTCAAACAGGTATTGCCCAGCGTCACTTCTCTTGAGGTTTACCCACGCGGTAACGCTAAAGCTCTCCGTATCGCCAAGCGGTTGCGTGGGGACTTTGAGAAACGCGCCGTCGGTTCCGCCGGGGAGCGACAGCACCTTGCCAAAAGTGGTGTCGACGACAAACGCATGTCCGGCGCCGGTCGTGGTCGCATGCAGTCCGTTGCGCGACCAGTCGTTCAAGTTGCCATAGAGCTGATATCGCGCAATCATGGCGGTTTCGCCAATGCCATCGAGCATTTGATCACCGGTTTCGGCGAGCGCGGTGGTAAGAGAACCTATTGTCAAGCAAAACGCGAGGAGAACTCGTGTGAGTTGAATCGAAGAGAACATCGTGATAGTGTCCATTGCCGAGGCATCGATGATGGAAGAAGTTGTCCGCTATCGTCAGTTGCGGTGGTTTGCCGCTGCAGCGGTGCATTCGACCGTTGCAATCAGGTATCCGGCAGCTTGTCCGGCTGCTCGGCCTTGAACGGTGAACGTGCCGGGAGCCGAATAGTGGTCCTCTGGTACCTTTTGCCAATGAACCACCGTTGGCAGTTCGGTTCCGTCTGGCATGGTCAGCGGCACCGACTCTGGCAACTCAGGAGGCTGGCCTACCTGAGTGCGAACCTTAAGCGTAGGGAGTTCGGCGGCCGGTTGCGAGTAGACTTCCCACTCCGATACCGAAACCGAGTGATAGTATCGCCCGGATGGCTGACCATAGAACGTCGCCCGCAGCGCCTTAGCGATCACCGGCTCGAAGTGCAGGGTATGCCAGTGGTCGGGCGCGGTGGGATACTCGACTCCCTCGACCTCAAGCCATTTGCCACTGGTGTCTTGGTATTCGAGCTTCCAACTCGCTGGAGGGCGAATCCAATTCGGATCTTGATGAAACTCAATGCCAACTCCGTTGATCGCCACGGGAATATCCCAGTCGTACTGCACCCAGTCGGATTGGTTCGACGAGCGATTGCCTCGGTAGTTGCCCCATTGATCGGGCGGGAGCCGCACAACAGGGGGGCGACCGTCGTTGAGTGCCCGCAAAGTCATCGGTGGCTGCTCGGTGTAAGAAGCCGATGCGGTAGCATCGATGGCAAGATTGTTGGTGAGCTGCAGCATCGGCGGATTGGCCCAGGTTTGCTCGACCGGCAGCATCTGGTCGCCTTGCCAGTGAACTTCGTCGATCGCCACCGAGCGACGGAAATGCCCACCAGCTTCGGCGTCGCGGGTGTGATACGTGATCCACCAACGATCGTTGTGCTCGACAATCGAGGGATGGACCGTCGTGGCGGAAGTGCCGCTCAGGATGATGTGCTGAAAGGTCCAAGGTCCTGTCGGCGACGACGAGGTGGCGTAACCAATCGCGGCCTGGTAGTTCGAGGGGGTCCACTCCGAGCCCCCTTTCTTCCAGTCATACGCCAGATAGTAGGTTCCGTCGCGTTTGAAAACCCACGGAGCTTCAAAGAATCCATCAAGTCCCGCCATGGTCGTGATCTCACCCTTCAGCTCGATCATCGATTCGTGCAGCTCCACCACTCGGGCGACACCCCACGAACCCCAGTACAGATAGACCTTCCCATCATCGTCGCAAAATACGTGCGGATCGATCACTTCTTGGCCGATCTTATTGTCGCCGAACACGGTGGTCCAGGAGACCAGTGGTTGGCCAATGGCATCGGTCCACGGTCCCAGCGGGCTGTCGGACACAGCGACTCCAATCGCCATGCGGTTAGGAACATTGGTCGCTCGCGATTCGACCGGAGCGTACCAGTAGAACCTGCCATCGGGGCCGCGTGCGACTTGGCCTGCGTAGGCGTTGTTGCCGGTGGCCCAGTCGAATACGCTGCCGGGCACCAGGTTGTGTGGGTAGAGCTTCCATTCGCCCGCGGTGGGATTCTGCGTGACGAACACACCGTAGTCGTGCATTACAAATCCCCCCACGGTCGGAGGAGGTTCGTCGTGACCACCGTAAATAAAGAGCGTATCATCGACCGACAACGGAGCCGCATCGGCCGAATAGTATTGCCCGTCGCCAAGGATCGGATTACCTGCGCTGTGAAAATCGATGGCTGTTGCTTCGCCATCAGAAGCGGCGGAGGTCGACGAGGTGTAGCTAATTGGACCAGTGAGAGACACCGATTGTTGCGTAGGGCTAAGCCGATACAAACCGGCGCCATGTTGCGGAAGCTCGGCAGCAAACGTGTTAGCACAAACGCCGACCGATTCGCGTTTCCAAAGATCGCGCACCTGCACATTTCCAGTGAATCCGAGGTGCTGAAGCTCGACCGAAACCGAACTGACATCCGCAACACTCTGGCCCGACTTCACCACCAACACGCCAAAGACGACCGAGCCTTTGTTGGTCACTACTCCGGTGGTGGAGAAGGTGTCGTATCCTTCGGGCAGATCGTAGATGATGGTCGATGTGGAGTGCGTGCCGATTCCGCGAACCGGTTTACCATTCACGAGCAAACGTTGGTTCTCGCAGGTGCGATTCACATGAGGCGCGCCCCAGCCCGAGTCGGCGTGAGTCCACTGAAGCTTCGTAAGCGGCAACTCTCCCTGGGGGCCTTTGAGGATGGGATCGACCCACGCTGCGTGGTCGTACTCAAAGCCATCGGCGGCGTCGTTCACGAACAACACAAGCTGCTTACCACCTTTGACCGATACGGAGATCTCCTGCGAGCTGCCGTTGCCAGCAATCGCGGGGCTGGCGTAGTCGGCCAGCGAGAAGTCAATCGAGTCCCCAGGGTCTTGGGCGTTGAACAACGCCAGGTACTTGTCGTCGGAGTCAGGGACGTCAGCCACCCAGGCGATCAGATTGTCTTTCCGGTAGAGCTGGCGATTGTTGGCACTCTGTTGGTTCACCTTCAGCACTTCAGGATTAGTGAGCATGCTAAGGGTGAACTCGTCGAGTTGCGTCATGTCGCCACCGAAGATAAGCGGAGAGCGGGCAATGCACCACAGGCTCATCATCGTATGCTGTTCGTCCTTGGTAAAACGCGTGTCGCGGCCAAACTCCACTTTGCCGATGGGTAGCATGTCCGCATCAGGCCAGGCACCCGGTTGCCGAAAAGGTTCCCAGGCGTGCGTGCGTTCGAACATCGCTTCGAGCAATCCCCAGCGATCCCAGAAGTCGTCGGTGATCCGCCACATGTTGGCGTGGGTCGATACGTGCGGGCCGGCCGAAACCGGCGTGGCACCAGGCGACAAGCTCAGCACAATGGGGCGGCCGCACTTGTCGATCGCCTTGCGAAGGGCTTCGATTTCGGCCTTCTGCACGTTGTCGTAAGGTCGCGAGATGTCGTCGCACTTGATGAAGTCGACACCCCACGATGCGTAGAGTTGGATAAGCGAGTCGTAATAAGCTTGTCCGTTAGTGGTCGTCGCGTCGACGCCGAACATGTCGGGATTCCAGGGACAGGTCGACTCGACCACCGCAATATCGGCCGCACGCACGTTAGTACCGAGCACGGGAATGTTTTGCTTGAACGCTTGGCGCGGGATGCCGCGCATGATGTGGATGCCGAAACGCAGGCCTTTCGAGTGCACGTAGTCGGCCAACGGCTTGAACCCGTTGCCATCCTTGGCCGATGGAAAACGCCGTACCGCTGGCAGCAGCCGACCGTATTGGTCCATCTCGAGCCGTGCCCCCGGTTTGTAGACATGCCCAAGAGCATTCGGTTCGTACCATTGAATGTCGACCGTCAGAACGTCGTAACCAGCTGGCTTGAGATACTCCGCCATGGCATCCGCTTGCGCGCGAACCTGTGCTTCGGTGACTGTGGTGCCGAAGCAGTCCCAACTGTTCCACCCCATCGGGGGAGACGTTGCCCAGTCTCGAAAGTCCTCTGCTTTCACTAAGGTGCATGGCAGCAAGCTCAAAGCAACGAGTAGTAATCGTAAAGGAGAATGGAAGAAGTTAACCATGAGAGAGATCCTAGAAGACTCTGCTGTGTCGCGAAGGCAACATTGTGAGTGGAGCAGAATGAGGAGTAACGTTATTCGAAATGAAACCAGACCGTTCCACTGTAAGTGCCTTGCAACTGTGCTGGCTGGCTCTGAGGGCCCAGCTTTGGAGCTGCGTTAAACTTGGTACCGATAGCAGGAATCACGTGCAGCAGTGATAGATCACCATCCGGTAGCTCGACTTCCGTATCGGCTTGCAGCGATCGAGGTGGCAGCGAAGGTGACAAGCGTTGTACGTACAAATCCGGATCCTCCGGCACGATCGTGATGCGGTGTCCATCATTGAGTTCGAGCGTCATCCAACGACCCCCCGCATAAAAGCCACGGAACTCGGGGTACTGCCAGTCACGCCAGCCGGTAATCGTATCGTTCGCATCCAAATGCCAAACGCCTAGCGTGCCACCCTCTAAGCGGTTCTGCCATACACGGTAGGGGCCGACGCCAAGCCAACGCGAGCTACGCACCTGATCTGCAGGTAAATCGAACGTAACACCGGCAAAGGTCGCTGGGCCTTCGGCATCAAACTCGTATTTCAAACGGAACCAACCTTTGCTGGCTGCAGACCATTCAACCGCAGTGAGGCTGCTCGAAGTCGTAGGCTGCTGCGTCGCCTGACCTATTGCAAGTCGAGGACCATTCGTGAGAGGAATCGTGTGATCGCCAATGTGAATAGTACGAATCGTTCCCGGATGGGAATCGACTGCGAGTTTCACGTCGCCCGAAATAAGTATCGACGCATTTTCGGTAGCATCTGCTTCAGGAAGTTCAGGACGAAGGTCGCGGAGCGCCCATACCCAGCGTCCAACTTCCATGCCATGAGGATCGATTGCCGAAACCGCCAATGCATCGATGTCGTCGTAGGAAGCGACTGGAAGCTGGAGTGTACCACTCTCACCAGCAGCAATGTTCGGCGACTTGGCTTGCCCCGTCGCGATGACGTTCGGCTGAGTGGCCGTGAAGGTAGGTTCGGGGAACTGGAGAAGCTGCCAATGGAACTCGAGTTCGTTCAGGTTCAAGAAGTCGTAGGCATTGCGAAGTGGAAGCTCGCCAGTGAAAGGAGAGGGAAGTGTCGCGTCGAACTGCACGGGGGCGAAGATGCGTTGGGCCGTGTAGTAGCTGGCTTCTCGCTCGTGGTGAGGACCAACGATTCCGTCGGGAGCCAGATTCGTGGCGACATCGATGTATTGGTTGCCTTGCTCGTTGCTGCGGGCGACCCCTTCGTCGGCAAGCACCCACAGAAACCCGCCCGCTCCGACGGGACTGCTTGTGATCGCATTCCAAAAGTCTCTCAACCCAGCCCCATGTCCTCCATCGTACAATCCATGCAAGTACTCCGTCGGCATCACCAGATCATCTCCAGCAAGCGATTGAACAAGCTGATCATAAGTTGGGTAGTGACGGGTATTCACTCCGCGAAATACGGTGCGGCCACGATGAAATCCAGGGAATGTGTGCAGCAGCGGACGATCTTGCAGGTCCCAGCGAGCGAAATCGTCGTCGAGTTCCGAGTTCCAACCTCCCTCGTTTCCATTGGACCAAAAGAGAATGCTGGGATGGTTCCGGTCGCGGACCACCATCTCGCGAACGAGTGGTCGCCCAGCCTCGGTGGAGTAGTGTGCTTGCCAGCCAGAGAGTTCGTCGATGACGTACAGGCCAAGTTCATCGGCAGCTTCAAGAAAAGATGGATCTGGCGGGTAATGACTCATGCGCACCGCATTGAGATTCATCTGCTTCAGCAGTTCGGCATCCTCTCGATTCTGAGCGCGGGACAACGAGCGGCCCGACTCCGGTCGAAAACTGTGTCTATTGATCCCCTTCAGAGTCACTCGGTGTCCGTTGACGAAAATCCCCTCGCCGGGCCGGACCTCAATGGTGCGAAATCCTACTCGTTCTGTGGTCGTGTGCAACACGCGCTCGCCAGCCAGCAGGCGGAAGCGAACCGTGTAAAGAGTGGGAGTTTCCGCAGTCCAAGTACGAACCTCTTTTACCTCGGCAGAAAGTGCTGCCACTCTCGAGGTGTCTGCGACATCAGGAATGTCCGATCGGGACTTGGCAACGGTATGGCCGGCAGGGTCGACGACTTCCATCTCAATCACCGTTGCGGTCGTAGCTTTCAGGCAGTTGATCGAAGCTTCGGCGCGAATCGTGCCGTCGGCTTTGGCGTCGATGGCGACGCTTTCAATGAACTCTGCAGGAACCGATTCCAACCACACCGGGCGAAAGATGCCGCCGAACACCCAGTAGTCGGCTCTTCGCTCGGCTTCGTTTACCGATGGATCCTCGGATTCTTTAGATACTTGTACTTCGAGCAGGTTCGGCTGCTGGTCTTGCAGGAGATCGGTCACTTCGTAGCGGAACTCATAGAAAGCACCGCGGTGAACGGGGCCGACGGAATGGCTGTTGAGCGTAGCCTGCGTGTCGGTCATCGAACCGCCAAACACCAGGAAAATGCGTTGATTGTTCGAGCGATCGGGCGACACGAAGCGATGGCGGTAAAGGCCTTGTTCGCGAAGTTGAGAGGGACGATCGTGCCCGTAGTGGATCGTGCCGAAGCCCTGCACGTCCCACAGAGAAGGGACCGGAATCGTAGTCCATTCGCCGCTGCGGCGCCCTGTGGTACAAAGGAAATTCCACGGCACTGCCGAGGCTGCATCTACTCCCGAGAGGTAGATACGCTTCGTCTCTTTCGTCGCTGGGGCTGCAGTCGCTTCAAGTTCACCACTGTAGAAAGCGTCGAACAGGCTATAAGCTTCTGGATCGTAGGCTTTCAGCCCTTCGGGGCCATCCGCCGGTTTTTCGCCTTGCATGCCGAGACTGCCGTGGGTGCCAAAGTACCACATCGAGAGTTCGGCGAAGAACTCGTCGGTATTGCTGCCAGCGTACGACTTGTTCCAACGCCCAGCAGCCAGGGAACGCTTGTACTGCGCGTCGAACAGTGCCCGCTGCGGGCGCGTCATGCCGAAGTTGCGTATGGCGTGAGCAAACTCGTGGACGCAGATATCGCTCCCGCGATAGCGGTCTTGTCGCAATCGTAGCAGGTTCTCTTCGCCACACGAAACTAGGCGTCCCCCCATGCCGCGAGTGCGCTGATCACGCGTCAGCCCGTTGTACTCCTGGAGCGGCCGACCTTTGTCGTGTCGGCATTCGGGCAGGTCGGTCGTGACTTCGTTCCGCCCGATGATGTGCAGTTCCACTCTAGTAGCGACCAGTCGCTTAGCGGTGGTCGGCAGGTGTTGCAGCATGGCATCAAGGCGGTCGTACGCTTCGTGGAGAGCCTCGTCGACTACCTGTTGCGACGACTTAATCGGCAAACCTTGGTACGAAAGCTGTTTGGCGAAGAAATCCTTCTCGGGAGGGTTGAGCGATTGAATCGGAGGATACTGTTTGGCGGACGAGTCGGTACCGTCGGCCGCAGCGTGTGGCTGATTCTCCGCTGCTACGACTGTCGATGGGATAGTTGAGTAACCCACAAGTAACAATGCGCCTATTAACACACAACGCTCATAGATGAGCGATTCCACAAACGATGACATAGATTCAATCCAAAAGAGAAGCAGCGATTGCCAAGCACAATACTTACTTTACTCGATGCGGATACCGAAAACGCCGCCGGCAACCTGCTGGGTGCGAGAGCGAAATCGTATCGTAATGTTGTCTTCCTTTTGTCCAAAGGTGTTTGTTTTGCCTGCGATCAACTCTTGAGACAGCGGATACGCGACCTCGAAGAACTCGCCAGGGCGACTATTGTTGAGTCGCGTGGTGTCCAATACTTGATCGTTTGCCAGCACGTCGAACTCCCGCCCGCAGTCGCTACCCCAATAGGTGACGATAAGTTTGGCGGACCGCTCGGTTGGCATCTTCATCGTGTAGGAGAAATCGACGCCGTGTCGATAGGAGCGGTCGCGAAACTGTCCCGTCTCGCCACCTTGCACTTGATGCAACGTTTCGGACTCGTGGTTACCGATCCGCACGTAGTCGAACGCGGACGCAAGCTGCTGTTCCTGCTGTTGTCTCAACTTCAGTCGCTCTTGAAATTCGGGCGATTCGTGAGATGGGAGCCAAACGGCATACGACCAGGCAGCCGCATGTTTATCGGGTTTCCGTTGATCGTCGCGATACCAGTGACCAATGTTGGTGAAAGGCACCAGCAGCACATCGACGTGCTGACCACGCGAAGTGATCGCTGGCACCTTATAGCTCGGACCGATCAGTCCCGCAGGAGTGTCCACTTGCTGTGGCGAGGTATCATGAAGCACAAAAGCTAGGTCGTCACCAACTCGATGAGGAGCGGGCACTTCGGGGTTGCTCCACCAGAGGGTATCGGCAGCGTAGACAACGGGACCGCGAATCAGCGCCCAAGGACCAGTCGCATCGGGCACGGGATCATGCATGATCTCACCGCCAGGGAGCGTGCGGATCACGGTCTTCCATGTCGCGTCCGACTGCACCCAGCGAAGTTCCATCGGAAAGCTCGCCTGAATAACATCGCCCGAGAGCCATACTCGCTCGATGGTCAGATAGGAGCCAGGAGTAACGTTCGAAAGCGACTTGCCATTGAGTGTAATCGAGGGAGTCTGACACCAACTGGGATTTCGCAACCGGATAGCGAGCGAGGAGTCGGGCGCGGACTCGACGGTCAAGTCGATCTGCGGGCTTTCAGGGTAGTTGGTTTCCTGCCTCACGCGAATAGTGCGGTCGCCGGGCAGTTGTGCTTCGACGGTCGAGGCTGCGTACTGGTTGATGAACAGCCCTTGGTCATCTTTGCCATAAAGAAACGTTGGAAGCAGCGAAACCAAGCGGTGGCCACTCGAGGTGCAGCAATCAGGTCCGTGGAAGAACCCTTCGGGCTTCACTCCGTTCGGTGGAGTGTGATACCGGTAGCAGTCGCCATCGATGGCTTGCGACGCAAACACATGATTCCAGAGCAGTTTCTCCATCGCATCGGCATATTTTACGTCGCCGGTGAGCTCGAGAAGATATTGAGTGACCTGCAACCACGACATCGTTGCGCAGGTTTCGACCACATGCCCTGTCAACGGGCGGAGCTTGCCCGATTCGTAATGTTCGCCGACGCTTACACTGCCGGTGATGTACATTTGCCGCGCGGCAATGTCGTCCCACGCTCCCGCTACCTTGCGAAGATAGGATTCGTCGCCGGTGATTTCATAGAGTCTCAAGAACCCCAAAAAGTTCATGTGAAAGGTGTGCGAGTGTACGTAAGGCTGCAGTTCGTGCACGCCAAGCTCGCCAGAGGCGACCTGATCGAGTCGCGAGTAACTATCCCAACCGCTCCACGTATCGATGTTTCCGACCACCCACTTACTCCATTCGGAGTACCGCTCGTCTCCAGTGGCCAACGCAAGCCGAAGCATGGGATCGATCAGCAGTGTCCCTTCCCAGCTGTAGTGAACCGCGTGGCCGGCGATCTTGGTGAAACCTTCGAGGGTGCGTTTCTCGTTTGCCGGAGGCCGCAAGTCGCTGGGCCAGAACTCTGCTTTTCCGGGACCGATATGGCCCAAAAGGTAGTCGCCGAAGCGGCGAGCGGCGGTCAAGGCTTGTTCGTCGCCCCATTGTTCATAGGCGGTGATCAACGCATGCAGGCGAAAATAATCCTCATAGGGATCCATGCCGCGCAGTGGTTGTTGAGCGGTGCGAATATCCTGAGGAGTGATTCCCAGATAGCCGCTCGGTTCCTGGCTGTCGATGAGTCGATCGAGGATGGCTTTTGCTTGTGCACGAAGCGCAGGATCGGAATTCGCAGAAGAGAGCACAGCGCTTTCCAGCCATTTGCCATCCTGTTCGCCGGCCCACCACCACTCGCGATGCGTGCGCTGCTCGACCAGTTTCGTGTATCGATCGATGTCGAACTGATGCAGCGAACCTCGGCGATTGGCCTCCCACCGTTCGCCGAGATAGCCTCGTAACTCTGGGACTTCGTTGACCGTTAGCGTTTCTTGCACCCGCGATGGCTCAGCGCTGTGTGCATAAATACCACAGATCAGGGAAAGAAGCATCGTAATGGTAGTCCGAAGCATGGCAAGTAGCCCTTTAGGACAAGAGGAAGGCTTCGGAAGAAAAGAAAAGTGATGAGTCCTCATAGTCCACCGTGTAAAAGAATAAGTCAGATGGATGCAGCGGATGTAAGTGACGAAATGTCCTGCCGGGGCGACGCGCCGAACAATCGGCGGTATTCCCGGCCAAACTGTGATGGGCTCTCGTAGCCGACGGAGAAGGCCGCTTCGGCAGCCTCTACGCCTTCGCTGAACATCATCCGTCTTGCTTCCTGCAGTCGTAATCGTTTTTGATACTGTAAGGGGCTTAAGCCGGTCATCGCTTTGAAGTGTTGATGAAAGGCCGTTTGGCTCAGTCCCATCTGATCGGCCAGATCATCGATCCGAATGGGCTGGGAGTAATGATCTCGCACCCACCGAATAGCGACAGCGATCCGCTGCGATGGAGTACCGGGAGCAGCTATTTGTCGTAACCGTGCCCCCTGCGGACCATTCAGCAGGCGATAGGTAATCTCGCGCATCACCAGCGGAGACAAGGCGGCAATGTCTTCAGGCGCGTCTAGCAATGTTATCAACCGCGAAATGGCATTCATCAGCGGTGGTTCTACCGGCGTTACACCTAGCCCGCGAGTGGGAGCCCCCCGGTGCTGGGCGGGCGAGCCGTTGGCCAGCAATTCGCCTACTTCCGCGGAGTCGATCTGGATGACGGCTACCAGACACGGAGACTCCACCGATGCATCGACCACCCGCGAAGTCGCTGGCATATCGACGGAGACCAACAGCGAGTGGGCTGGATCGTAGTGATACGCCTGGCCGTCGACGATCACTTCTTTGGCTCCCTGCACCACCACGCAGAGGCTCGGCGAGTAGACCACCGCATCCCTCACGGTTGGCTCGGAGGAACGGTACAGCGCAAGGCTTGATATAGGGGGTTCGACCAGCCCATCCACCTTAATATGGCGATCGAGCGTTTGGGCGAGTTCGGATAAAGCGACACTATTCATGGCATTTGGCTCCTGCGGGATGTTCCCAATTGTACCTCTTCGATCATGGGAGATCAGGGCTCATAGGGAGTATCGCGTAGGATTAGGCTATCGTGCCGGATGTTTGTGATACTCGAAACGGGGGTAAGTGTCGTATTGTTTTATTGTGAGGCAAAGCAAAACCAACCGCAGCTTATTGGTGCGGTAGACCGTGCCTGCTGTCGCTGGCTATTCCTGCAATGTAACCGATGGAGAACATGATGTCTAAAAAAAACGAAGAAAAAGTGGTGGTCATCACTGGAGCTAGCAGCGGTTTAGGTGCAGCCACGGCAAGGCATCTAGCTGCGAACGGGGCGATCGTCGTGCTCGCTGCCCGGCGTGCCGACCGCATTCAGGCCCTGGCCGAAGAACTCGGTGGTGACGAGAAGGCGATAGCGGTCGAAACCGACGTTACGGATCTCCAGCAAGTACAACGCCTGGTCGATACGGCGGTCGAGCGCTACGGCCGAGTTGATGTGATGATCAACAACGCTGGGTTGATGCAACAGTCTCCGCTGGAAGCGTGCAAGGTCGACGAATGGGACAACATGATCGACGTGAACATCAAAGGGGTACTCTATGGCATCGCAGCGGTGTTGCCACAGATGAAGAAGCAGAAGTCGGGGCATATCATCAACGTCTCGTCGGTGGCTGGCCATAAGGTTACTCCCTCTGGTTCGGTTTACTGTGCAACGAAACACGCGGTTCGCGCGATCTCCGAAGGTCTGCGTAGCGAAGTGAAGCCCTACAACATGCGGACCACCATCATCTCGCCGGGTGCGGTCGATACCGAACTGCCATCCCACATCACGCACGAGCAGTCGCACGCGGGCATCAACGAATACTACCAACAAGTCGCCATTGCTCCCGAATCGTTCGCCCGGGCAGTCGCGTTTGCGATGGAGCAACCCGAAGATGTCGACATCAACGAGATTCTCTTCCGACCGACGAAACAAGAACTGTAATCGGATCGCGCTCAGAGAGTTGGAGACGAAGTACTAAAACATTGAATTCTGGAGGAATAGATTATGGATGGCGAGCAACAACACACTCGGCGAGACTTCATTCGCACTTCTACCGTTGCGGGAGCTGGAACGCTACTGGCAGGTTCGAAGGGTGTAATAGCCGCGCCGACTGGTTCGGAACCGGAGAACACCAAGTCGAAGGGGCTGGCTGCCCGCGATAAGAGCGGAAAGCTAAGTACTTGGGCATTTCAGCGGCGACCGCTCGGAGACGACGATGTTCTGATCGACATCAAGTACTGTGGTATCTGCCACTCGGACATTCATCAAATGCGAGGGCACTGGGGACCACAGCAGTATCCACAGGTGCCGGGACATGAAATCGCGGGCGTGGTAGCAGCCGTTGGTAAAAACGTTACCAAGTTCAAAGTGGGCGACCACGCTGGTGTGGGATGCATGGTGAGTAGTTGCCTGGAGTGTAACAGCTGCAAGCAGGGCGAAGAGCACTACTGCGAGAAGAACCAGACCGTGTTCACGTACGGCTCGCCAGAAAAGAGTTCACCCACTGGCATTACTCAGGGTGGATACTCGAGCAATATAGTTGTGAAACAACATTTTGCGATTCGTATTCCCAAGCATATCGACCTGCAGCATGCTGCTCCATTGCTATGTGCCGGGATTACGACTTACTCGCCGTTGATGCGGAATGATCTCGCCAGCGGCCTGAAAGTCGGTGTGGCTGGTATCGGCGGGCTGGGCCACTTGGCCATCAAGCTGGCGGTATCGAAGGGTGCTGAAGTCACCGCATTCACCACATCGCCTTCGAAAGTAGACGACATCAAAGGTTTTGGTGCCAGCGAAGTGGTGGTGGTAGATGACGAGTCGAAGCTGTTTGCCCATCAGCAAACACTCGACTATCTGATCTCGACGATTCCTTACGACTACAACGTTGCTGCCTATGCCATGACGTTAAAGCCACGCAAGGAGTTCACGCAGGTGGGCATGCCGGTGCAGGGGAAGCTCACCATCAACAACTTCCTGATGATTCGCAATCGCGTGAACTTCAACGGATCGCTCATCGGTGGAATTCCTGAAACGCAGGAAGTGATGGACTATTGTGCCGACAATCAGCTGCTGCCTCAAATCAAGGTGATTCCTGCAGATCAAGTGAATGACGCCTGGGACAAAGTGGTGAATAAAGAAGCACGCTACCGCTACGTGATCGACACCACGACCCTATAGCATAACGATGTTGTGCTTCATTAAAAATCAGCAGGAGTTCTCTATGACAAGACACTTGCTATCAATTCTAACGTGTCTCGTCATGTTGGCTGGTGGATGCAACCAGCCACTTGGCGAGATAGCTGCTAACGTTCCTCGTTCCGAATCGGAGGCGATCATGAACGACACAGATAAGGAAAGCAATGAGATGCAAGTTGCTTTCGATGATATTCAACAAGTCTCACCCGCTTTGGCAAGTTACACACGCGATAAACTTGAAGGCGAGGTGTGGAACCGCGATGGACTATCGAAGCGCGATCGCAGCATTGTCACCCTGGCGACTGTGATCGCTCGTGGGCAGACGGAAATGCTCGAAGCCGAGGTTCGCTTGGCACTCAACAATGGAGTGACACCTGCTGAAGTATCGGAGATCATCACTCACTTGGCTTTCTACACTGGATGGGGCAACGCCTTGGCGGCGGTCGAACCTGTGCGAAAAGTGTTTGCCGAGTGTGGCGTGGAGCAAGACCAATTGCCAGCGGCAAAGGTCGACCTGCTGCCGCTCGATGAGCAAGCAGAATCGCAGCGGGCGGGGTTCGTGGAAGCGACTTACGGCAACGTGTCGCCTGGGGTTGTGCAGTACACTGCAGAGCCTCTGTTTCGTGAAATCTGGCTGCGTCCCCATCTTGCTCCGCGCGACCGCAGTCTGGTGACCGTCAGCGCGCTGATTGCCTCGGGTCAATCGGAGCAGGTGACCTTCCACCTCAATCGAGCGATGGATTACGGGTTGACCCAAACGGAAGCTTCGGAAGTATTGACTCAGCTCGCCTTCTATGCGGGCTGGCCGCGGGTGTTCTCGGCGATGCGTGTCGTGAAGCAGGTGTTTGAACAACGTCAAGAGGCGAACTGACACTCTTGTATGTTGCTGAACTAATAGTGTTAATGGATGAATGTGTGAAGGAATGTACAATGAACAAGTGGCCTCCCAAAATCATCGACGCGATTGCCGAGAAAGACGACCTGCATATTGCTCCGTTTCGCGACGACGGCAAGACCCACGGAACACTAACCTGGATCTGGTCGGTAAGAGTTGACGACGATCTCTACGTTCGAGGATATAACGGGCCCCAGTCGCGGTGGTATCAAGCAGCGATCCGTCAGAAAGCAGGTAAGATCACCGCGGCAGGCAGCAGCTACGACGTTGCCTTCGAGGGGGTCGATGGACCGATCAACGACCGAATCGACCAAGCCTATCAGGCCAAGTACAGCGGCAGCCCTTATCTCGGATCGATGATTAGCGATCGAGCACGGGCGGCCACCGTACGAGTTGCGCCACGCACCGAGTCAGCAGAGTAAAACAGGAGAAACGGATGAATATTAGCTTTGAAAACAAAGTCGCTCTGGTGACCGGCGCGGCTTCGGGCATGGGACTCGCTGCAGCCAAGGCGTTTGCCGAAGCGGGGGCCGCGGTGGTGATGGCTGACTACCGAGAGGATGTTGTCAAACAACAAGCAGAACAGCTAGCCGCTGAAGGCTACAACACTCTGGCCGTTGGATGCGACGTAAGCGACGACGACTCGGTGGCCGCGATGGTCGAGAAAACGGTTGCCGAGTATGGGCGGCTTGACGTCGCGTTCAACAACGCTGGAGTGATGGCTAACATCGCTCCGATTGCCGAGAGCAACCTCGCTGAATGGGAACGCGTGATCGGAATCAACCTGCGAGGCGTCTGGAGCTGTCTGCACCACGAGTTGCGGCAGATGGAGAAGCAGGGTAGCGGAGCCATCGTCAACAATGCATCGGTAGGGGCTTTGACTGGCAACCCCGGCATTGCTTCGTACATTGCCTCGAAGCATGGGGTGGTTGGTCTAACGCGCACCGCGGCTCTGGAGTCCATCAAAAAAGGGATCCGAGTAAATGCCGTAAATCCAGGCTTAATTGATACCCAGGTCGCCCGCGATGTCGTCAGCGGCGACGAAGAAGCCTATACCCAGTTTGCGGCCAGTGTGCCGATCGGCCGTGCGGGGCGGCCCGAGGAGGTTGCCGCGGTCGTGTTGTGGCTCTGTAGCTCGGCGGCAAGCTACATTGTAGGACAAGCCATTACTGTGGATGGAGGAATGACCGTTCCATGATACCCAATATTCCTCGCCGAACTTTTCTCAAGGCCACTGGAGCCACTATTGTGTCAGCGGGTGCGTTACCATCGCTGCTCGCTGCCCAATGCAGCCATTCACCTGATAACTATAAGGAGACTCTCATGCAAATCACACGTGTCGGAAGTCAAGACTCAGTTGCCGGACCAGCCGATTGGTTCACCGGGCGTACCCGTATCGATCCGTTGTTCCAGGCACCCGAACCTGCTCGTGTTACCGGATCCACGGTTACCTTCGAACCAGGCGCACGCACGGCCTGGCACACCCACCCGCTTGGTCAAACGCTGGTCGTCACAGCAGGCCTTGGTTGGGTGCAATGCGAAGGGGAGGAGATTCAAGAGATCCGTCCTGGCGATGTGGTTTGGTTCCCACCAGGCATCAAGCACTGGCACGGAGCAAGCCCCACGACGGCCATGACCCACATTGCTATTCAAGAAGCCCTGAATGGATCGGCCGTGGAGTGGATGGAGCACGTTACCGACGAGCAGTATCAGAAGTAACCGCAACACACCAATGTCGTGTGCCAACGCGTGAGAACAGCCTATGAAACCACGAGCATCGTAACGGAGGGTTACTGAATGGAAGAGACCAACACGGAAGCGGAGGCCTCGACTACGTCGGTAGCCAGCGGAGCGCCAGTCAGGACGCTGGCCGTTGCGTTGCTCGGTTTCTTTATTATCACATTGGATGCCTTGGTAGTAAGCGTCGCGCTACCTGCGATTGGTGAAAGCGTGGGTGGCGGCATCACCGGCTTGCAGTGGGTGATGGATGGTTACACGCTGCCATTTGCAGCGCTATTGCTTTTGGCCGGATCGCTTTCAGATCGAATGGGAGCGAAAACCGTTTTCGTTGCTGGGCTGACGCTGTTTGTTATAAGTTCTGTTGGCTGTGCCATGGCCGACGGAATCGGGTTGTTGATTGCCGCCCGGTTTGTGCAGGGAACAGGCGCGGCCTTCATGACTCCAGCCTCCTTGTCGCTGATCGGCGAAGCGTTTCCAGATCCCACGAAGAAGGCTCGCGCCATCGGAATCTGGGCGGTCGGCGGAGCAGTGGCTTCGGCGTCTGGTCCATTGGTGGGAGGAGCGCTAACCATGCTCAGCTGGCGGCTGATTTTCTTGATCAACTTGCCGGTAGGAGCCATCGCAGCATGGTTGTTAGCCGGGGTGCCGCGTTCGCATTGCCATCCCACTTCGTTCGATTGGAAAGGGCAAGTCACTTCGCTTGTGGCCTTAACTGCTTTGACCTATGGTTTGATTGAAGCTGGTGAGCAGGGAATCAGCAACACCGCAGTACTCGCCTCGCTATCGTTGGCTCTAGCTACAGGAGCCGTGTTCTTGTGGCTGCAGATGCAAGGAACCCATCCCATGGTTCCATTGGGCCTATTCCGCTCGTACGCGGCGGCGATGCCATTGGCCATTGGCTTCTCATTCATGGTGGCTTTCTTTGGCATGGTGTTCGTTGCGAGTCTGTTCCTGCAAGCAGAGCGTGGATTGAATCCTATGGATACGGGACTGGCCTTTGTGCCGGTTACTGCATTCTCGATCTTCATGCCAATGCTCGCTGCGCGTCTTGCTGAACGATACGGTGCATGGATGCCGATCGTGCTTGGTCAGGTGTCGATGAGCGTAGGACTGTTCGGGCTGGCTGCGTTCGCCGAAAGTGCTAGTGTGCCGGTGCTCGTGGCCTGGATGGCACCCGTCGGAATTGGCGGAGGGCTCGCGATGCCCTCAGCCACATCGTTGTTGCTGAATAGCGTGCCGCGTCGCCGTGCGGGAACTGCCAGCGGAGTGCTTAATACCTGTCGCCAGGTTGGCGGGGCAGTCGCCATCGCCGCTTTCGGGGCTCTGCTGGCCGCTTTGGGAACCACCGCAGGGGCGACCGCAAGTTACTTGAACGCAGCCTTGTTGATGTCGATTACCGCAGTGGGGAGCCTGAGTCTTCGCCATGTTGGTGCGCCTGATACTTCCCTGGCGCCGATGGAACTCTAGAAAAAACCAGTCGTGACAGGTACATCGCGTTGGCCGCGGTCTGCTGCAAAAAGCGATGGTTGAATGTGGTTCCATCGACCAAAGTGTGAAACAAGTACGACCGACTTGGGGTAACTTACGAGTACCCTACGAAGCACTTCTCGAGTGTCATTGAATAGTGGAATGAGAAAGATGACAAACAGAGCAGTAAGTCGGTTTTGCCGGTGGTGAGCAGGCGTACGGAAACTTGATTATGGGCAAGGTTACTGGATCCAGAGTGCAAACCAACGCCCACAGAGTTATGAGGTGCTACTTCGCGTTGTTATCGAGCCATCGGCCAGAGTAGATTTGATCGCTGGCTGTTCGGATACAATCGTGCCGCTACGAGTGATTGGAAAGAACTTCGAGGACAAATGATGCTTTCAAGACGTGAGATCCTTACGCAACTTACCGCTGGTGTCGCTGGTTCGATGCTGCTCCCTTCGCTTCCAGTGCTGGCAGCCGAGCCGGTTTCGAGCATCACGGGACCGATCACCGGAGGGCGGCGCGGGCATCCCTTTTCTGCTTTCGTCGACGATCTCGACACCTACGGATACGTGGAGGAGGAGTACTTTCTCGAAGGCGATGCGGTGCAGTATCGGCCGACGACGGATCTCTCGAAGGATGGCAAATGGGACGTTGAGCCCGGTGACAAGGCCCGTTACAAAACTCGGCTCCTTGTACGACGCCCAAAAGACCCTGCCAAGTTCAATGGCACCGTCGTAGTGGAATGGCTGAACGTCACGGTTGGTTGGGAGATCGCACTGCTCGGTTCGGTTTCACGCGATCTCTATCGCGATGGGTTTGCCTTCGTGATGGTCTCGTGTCAGCAGATAGGTCTCAACGGCTTCGCGCTAGCACCGCAAGGACTCAAGAGGTGGGACCCCGATCGGTATGGCACGCTTTCAACTCCCGGCGATTCCTACTCGTTCGATATGTTCAGCCAAGCAGGCCGGGCAGTTGGCCCGACTCGCCCGAGTTCAAGCGTCGATCCGCTGGGGGGGCTCGAAGTAAAGCAGGTCATCGCGACGGGAGCCTCGCAATCGGCCGGGCGGTTGCGAACCTACATGAATGCGATCCATCCCCGCGACCAGGTATTCGACGCGTATATGCCGATGATCGATTTTGGGGTGAGGGTGAGCTTCGACGATAAGGTGCTCGATCTTACGGTTCCCTCCTCCAGCTCGCCCGACACGGGATTCTTTCAACCCACTTGTATTCGGGATGATCTTGATGTGCCAACAATCGTGGTGAACTCCGAGACCGAAACGTTGTTCAGCCTGGCAACCAAACAGCCTGATACCGAGAAGTTTCGCTTCTGGGAGGTTGCCGGCGCCTCGCATGCGCCGCAACCGAATAGCAAGTACATGGAGAGTTTGCGACGACGCGACGGATTGATGGGAGCGAGCCTTTCGATTGGAAGCAAGATTACCTGGCAACCCACCGCCGACGCGGCGCTAGTTGCGTTAGCACGATGGGCGGCCGGCGGCACTGCGCCTGCGGAGCAGGCACGGATCGAAGTGACCGAAGGGACGAATCCTCAAGTTGTACGCGACGAACATGGCAACGCCCGCGGTGGTGTGCGATTGCCCGAGGTCGAGGTACCAATTGCCTGCAACAAAGGCGAAACCGCCGCGTTCAGTCTTGCCTCGCTGTATGGGACGTCTAAACCACTGCCAAGCGAGGTGCTGAAACAGCTCTATCCAACGCCGGAAGTCTATCAGCAAAAAGTTAGCGAAGCCGCCGAAGCGGCTTTGAAAGCGGGAGTCATCCGCCCAGGGCGAGTAGACGAGTATGTTGAGCAAGCGAAACACGTGCAAGTTTAGACAGATTGAAAACTATCGGAGGTCGAAATGCCACACGTGATAGTCAAACTCTGGCCCGGAAAATCGGAGCAACAGAAAACCGACTTGGCGAATCAGATTACCGAAGCGGTGATGGCGACTCTGGGGTATGGAGAGGAGTCGATATCGGTCGCTATGGAGGAGGTGAGTTCCAAGGACTGGAAGCAAAAAGTATATGACACCGATATTCTCCATGGAGAGGGAGAACTCTACAAGAAGCCTGGCTACCGCATGTAAGTCAGCGGATGAGCGGTACTTGTCTCCGTCGCTTGCGCGGCGAAAACCGTTTTGCGTTGTTGCGCAAGTTGCGAAACCACCGGGGGGATGGCGGGTTTCATCCTCAGAGGATGGTCTGCGCCTTCACCTAGTAAGTGAGAACGAGAAAGCCAGGAACAATGAAACACGTGATACGATTGGCAACGATTGCTGTTCTGTTCGTTGCCTACAATGTGCGAGCCGAGGAATGGCCGCAGTATTTGGGGCCGAACCGAGATTCTACCTCTTCCGAAACTGGCATCCTGCGATCGTGGCCCGAAACTGGCCCTGAGGTTGTGTGGACCGCCAAGGTCGAGCCTGGTTTCGGCGGCCCAGTCGTGAGTGATGGCAAAGTCTACTTGCTCGATCGTGACGATGAAGTAGGGGATACGCTCGCTGCTTCTCATTCGCAACCGGGGAAGAACGGTGGACCTTCTCTTACGAGGCCCCAGGATCGGTTAGTTTCCCTGGTTCTCGGAGCGTACCGACGGTCGATGGCAACTATATCTATACCTGCGGGCACAATGGAGATCTCTATTGCGTCGATCTCACCACCCACCTGCCAGTGTGGAACAAGAACATCTGGACCGACTTCGGTGGCGAACTTGGCGAAGGCTATCCGCGTGGTCCGGGACCCGCCAGCCGGTTTCCGATTTGGGCGATTACGCAGAATCCCTTGGTGTATGGCGACTTGCTGATCGTTGCCTCGCAAGCCCCCGAAGCAGGCGTTGTCGCTTACCACAAGCTCACAGGAGAGATTGCGTGGAAGACCCCCTCGCTTGGCTACGTCGGGTACGTGAGCCCCAGTATCGTTCACATCGACGGTGAAGACCATGTGGTGATGGTAACCCCGTCCACCAATCCATTCCGGCGAACAAGCCCTGACGAAAACGAAATGGGCAAGATCGTTGGCATGCATCCAAAGTCGGGGGCGATTCTCTGGCAATACGAGAAGTGGCACTGCCATATTCCTGTGCCAAGTGCGGTGGATGCGGGAGAAAATCGGGTGCTCGTCGTGGGTGGGTACGAACTGGGGGCCACGATGATTCATGTCGATAAGCAGGACGATGGTTCCTATCAGACGAGTGGACTATTTACCACCGAAGAGTTTGGTGATCAAACGAAACCGCCGATCCTGCACGATGGATACTTTTATGCCCAGTACGGCACAAACAGTCGCCGGGATGGACTTGTTTGTATGGACATGGATGGCAATATCATGTGGAAGACGAAACGAAGACCCAATTTCGACAAGGGAAGCATGATACTGGTTGATGGAGTCATACTCGCTACCGATGGATCGCAAACGCTTTATCTGATCGATCCCGATCCCAAGGAGTTTAAGCAGCTAGCAGCGGCCGAAATGCTCGGTGGGGGAAGCTCTGGCGGAGGTTTCGGCGGAAGAGGAGGGGGGCGTTCGCAAAACTGGGCACCTCTCGCGCTGGCGGATGGCAAGTTGCTGATCCGCGACCAAAGCGAATTGAAATGCGTGCGTGTAGCTGAGTAATCACGAGCTGTGAAGGAACGAGCCGATGCGACGGGTGCGCTGTCAGTTGTTGTGGGGAATCACTCTGTTTACCGGCGTGTTGCTTGGCTGCTCCCCTCAAGAAATGCCATCCGGCCAGGAAGTGTCGGAACCGGTTCCCACCATTTCTCGTGACCAAGTGCTGCAAAACTGGCCCAACTTTCGCGGGCCAGATGGGCTTGGGCGGGCTCCTACGGCGACTCCTCCGATCGACTGGGATGTCGCTGAAGGGAAAGGAGTCAAATGGAGCATCGAACTCCCAAAGCATGGCATGAGCTCGCCGGTGGTGTGGGAGCAAAAGGTATTTCTAACGGGGGCCGACGACGATACCCGTCAGGTTTACTGCTTGAATGCCGACACTGGTGCATTGCTCTGGCAGCATGATGTGGAGCTGTTGGGGAGTGATGATCCAACCGAAGAACTCCCCAACGTACTCCAAGAAACCGGTTTTGCGGCTCCTACGCCAGCGACTAATGGCCACTACGTAGCGGCCATTTTTGCTACTGGCGAGCTTGTGTGCTGCGATTTCGACGGTACCCGAAAGTGGGCCAAGAGCTTGGGCGTGCCCGACAATCACTATGGCCATGCGTCGTCGCTGTTGTGTTATGGTGAGCTATTGTTTGTGCAGTTCGATCAATGGGAGCATTCGAAGCTTCTGGCAATCAATTTGGCATCGGGCGAGATTGCCTGGGAAGTGGATCGTAACGAAATCTCTTGGACCTCGCCGATTCTTATCGAGCATCAAGGGCGGAGGGAACTTGTTCTAACGAACTGTAAGTCGGTCGATGGCTATGCTCCTGAAGATGGTAAGCATCTTTGGCATTTGGAATGTCTCGATGCGGAAGTGGCTGCTTCTCCTGCCTATGGTGGAGGGGTGTTATTTGTTGGCAACGACATGACCGACGGTTCGGCCATCGAACTGCCAGCGACCGATTCTACACCTCGCATCCTCTGGCAATACAGCGATGCCTTGCCAGATGCTACAAGTCCCGTGGCCAACGACGAATGGTTGTTGATACCAACCGCCTTTGGAGTGGTGAGTTGCCTCGACCTGAAAACGGGCGAAGTTGTCTGGGAACATGAGTTCAATCAGGGATTTACCAGCTCTCCTATCTTAGTCGGAGATCGTGTGTTCCTGTTCGATCTCGCGGGCGTCTTGCGGGTGTTGAACATGGGACGCGATTTCGAAGAGCTGGCCACCATCGACCTCGGCCAGCGAGTCTACGCCACGCCTGCCTACGTGGGGAAGCGAATTTACATTCGCAGCTTATCACAGGTGATTTGCGTAGAACCGGTCTCTAACTAAGCTCTGTTCAACTAGTCGCGATCGTCAGTTACCGATCTATGTTCCGTGCAGGAAATGGGGCCGGACGATGAGATTTCTGGATAAAAATCTAGTGACTATTTAGTGGTAATTGGCCACTGCATGTGATCTAATGAACAGGTGGTGTATCGTCCGTTTGGTATTGTCAGTTGTTCGTTATTGGAGGATGGAATGGGGTAGCCGACGGTGAGTTCTATCGAATGACAGCATCGACGCGCAGCCGCATAGTTGCTTGCGTGGGGCTCGCTGCTGCGCGGTTGTCAGAGCTGCAGGCTTTAAGCTGTCACCAGTAGGCCAGATCTTTCAGTCGCTGGAAGCTCCTTCAGATAACATTACACCATCCCGCAATTTCCAATACGCAGTCCGAAATCCCCGCCCCCTGAATCCCAACTTCCCTCCAAAATAGTTTCCCATGGGTGGGAATCTATTTTGGGTAACTATCGTGGAGGTGTTAATGCAACTTATTGTTCACCAACGACTTACGATTGATTCCCACCGCGAAAATAGATTCCCACTCGATGCGTTTTGGGAAATGGGAATCTATTCGAGAGCGAAACCCCCTGGTTTTGTAGAGTGCACGCCGATTCAATTTTCCCATCGGTGGGAACATTGGGAATCTATTGCCAATAAGTCGCACATCTGGCGGGCGGGAATAGTGAATTCCGTAAACGAAAACAGCCTCGCCAACCTGGGGAGGATGGCGAGGCTGCGAAAGTTGTGTGTCAGTCAACGGAGTCGATCAAGCAGCTCGACGCTTGGCGGCAAATGCCAGTCCAGCTGCTGCGACTGCCAGCAGGCAAACCGACGCTGGCTCGGGAACTTGAGTCGAGATATCGACCGAGAGCGAGTCCATGATCAGGTCGCCCCCGTTGCCGTTGACGAAGCGGAAACGATCGACCGCCAGGTTCGGGGTACCGGTGCCCGAAAGTTCGGTAACTCCGTCGATCGACAGCGAGTAATCCCCAGAGTCGAAAGCGTAGGTGAACACGGCAGTGGCTTCGGGATCGTTGTTGCTGG
This sequence comes from Aeoliella mucimassa, assembly GCF_007748035.1. NCBI lineage: Bacteria > Pseudomonadati > Planctomycetota > Planctomycetia > Pirellulales > Lacipirellulaceae > Aeoliella > Aeoliella mucimassa. The sequence goes on along the minus strand of NZ_CP036278.1, from coordinate 3,368,250 downwards.
AGAGAGTGGTGGAACCAACAACCGCCTGATCGATTCCCCAGAATTCTCCACCGCCGGTATCGCCGATGAACATGACTTCGGAACCATCGTCCCCCTGAAAGAAGGAGAAACCTGCGTATCCACCGCTGAAGAAATTGTTGCCTGAAGGACTAAGCGTCGTGACTTCCATGGTCAGCAGTTCGCCTGCGCCGAGGACCTTGCCTTCAGCGAAATCGAGGTACGCGGTGCGACCACCACCAGTGGTATCGAGCGCTCCCCCTTGCACAGCAAGGCTGTCGCCCCCTTGGGTAACACGCCAATTACCTCCAACGTCGGCAGCTTTACCGTCGAGGAGAGTGGCATCGGCATCATCAAAATCATCTGCGGCAACCAAATCGGCCGAGGCAGGCGCAGCGGCGGCGAGCGTTACCGCTGTGAACAAAAGAAAAAGGTATCGACTCGTTGATTTCATGAGACATTACTCCAAAGTTGAAAAGGCAAATCATCAAAGGTGATCACTAACAGTACGCGCCTCGGTGCTAATGCTCTCTGCTTATGTCTTTACTTGACTACAAGGTGTTCGATTGCATCTCAATACGATTCTCGTTGCAAGTGCTTGTTACTCATGCGTACGAATACCAGAGGAACGATCGGTGACATTAGAAATCGCTAGGCAGAATCTCGCCGTCGGCAATCGAACCCAAGCGGGCATAGGTCACCGGATCGACATCATACGTAATTGTATGGACCGATCCATCACACAGTACGAATTGGCATCCCGCTGGATGAGCACTACCGAAAATCGAAACGCGATTATCGCCGGTGATGTTGCTGGGGAAGTCAACCGAATCGGACAGTGGAGGGAACTTCGTCCAGCGATTCACGTCGGTGTCGAAGCCGAGATCCCAACCTTGGTCGTTACCGGGAAAGGTTCCGGTGTCGTACTCGCCATAGGGGATGTGTTTTTCGCCAATCAAGAGTACCTGCGACGAGCCATCGGTGATCTGCGCCATACGAACTTCGCTAAGCCCAAGCACAACCCCATTACCGCGGGTAGTGTAGTAACCTTGAGTAGTGGAATAGGTCGTGAAATTCGTATATTCCGGAACAGCGGGCATCATCGAACCGCGTTGGCGAGGACCTTCCCAGATAGATCCAGGGAAGAGACTCCCAGAGTTGGCTGCGAAGTCGTTGCGTCCCAGGACTTCAGGACGGTCGGCATTGTAGTACTCGCTGCCATCGGTGCGGATGTAGGGATACACTCCCCCTCCACGACGCGAAGGGCAGATAAACAGGTCGACGGTCGTTTCGATGCGTTGCTTGGCCAATGCCTTTTGATTGGCGCTTACAGTGCTATAGTCGCCATCGCTGGCCATGTCGCGAATTTGGCCATTCTCGCAGTACTCGAGGATGTTGAAGTACCAGCCGCCTGGCTGCTTCTCTCCGTATCCTCCGTCGGCATCGCCAGCGTAACGCCATCCCCAACCGCCGGTGGGGAAATGCCCCTGTACGTCGTGATGGTTGATGGCGGCCAGCCCGAGTTGCTTCAGCTTGTTTTTGCACTCGGCACGGCGGGCTGCTTCGCGAGCCGATTGCACGGCCGGCAAGAGCAGGGCGACCAGAATGCCGATGATGGCAATCACCACCAGCAGTTCAACGAGCGTAAAAGCTTTGGACGAATGAGTAGATCGACAATCCTTGCCGTGGAAGCGAGTATGCCAGTCGCTACGAATGAGACAGTTCATATCTTTCCGTTCCTTGTGGTAATTAGATGAGCAATATCGGTTGCAAAAGTGGTTCCGGTGACTACGCGACTGCCCAACGCGTAGCCACCGGACACCTGTCGGAGCATCAGGCTGATCGCTTGGCGATCAGCAAGGTGGCTCCGGCCAATACTAGCAAGGCTAGTGTGCTCGGCTCGGGTACGTTGGCCGTACTCAAAGTCGGAACTGTGGTGGTGTATCGGATCGAACCGTACAGGATCTCGCCACCACTGCGATATGAGAAGGACAAGTCGTTGGGACCATCAACACCGCCCGCGTAGGCGGCACCGAGCGAAATAGGAGTCGTCGACATGGTGGATTCACCAATGAGTCGATACTCTTCCAATTCGAACAAGCTGGCACCATCGCCGGTTTCCCAGCCTGTGCCATCACCGGCGCTCTGAGGGAAGCCAGCCACGGGAGTATCGCGATCAGCCAGGCTGTCCCAGCCTTCGCCGCCGGTGTCGACACCACCAAAGTTTGCTTTCCAGATGTTGTAGTCGGTTCGGGTGACAATCGAACTGCCCGAACCATTGCCATTCAGCACGGAGGAATCACCGCCGAGGTTATCTCGCCAGACCGTATAGTCAGCGAGATCGACCGATCCATCCGCATTGAAGTCACCGACCGTCGCACCGGTGTCGAGCGAGCCCGAAGCACTGGAGATCGAGTAGGCACTGAGATTCACGCTACCGCCGGTGTTGTTCTCGATGGTTACCTCACCGGTCGCCTTATTCACAAGCAGGTTCAAAGTTTCCAGCAGAGGAGCATCGAAAATCAAGCTTTCCTCAGCACCATCGGTGATCAGCAGGTTGTCAGCAATCTCATGAGCGCCGCCGCCGCTGAAACGGAGGGACTGCCACGGGGCATCGATGGCGTTCTGACCGGCAACAGTCACCGTGTTGTTGGGAGAGTTCACATCGAAGTTGTCGATCCAGATTTTGTAGATCGTGTCAGCACCGGTTTGGTCGATCGAACCTATAACCGTATGATTTTGAGCATTGAAGGAGATCAGCGAGTCGAGAAGCCCACCGCTTCCTTTCACATCAAAACCGTAGTTGTTCGTGCCGCCAGGGTTGGCTCCGGCAAAATAGGATTCGTCGGCACTGGCGTCGAGTCCTTCGAAGAAAGCGAAACCGCCCCAGTTGTCGCCGTTACCTTCTTCTTGACGATAGTCAAAGCGAATGTAAGTAAGCGAGTTTTGGGCATCGATAGGGGTAGCAAAGTTGCGACTGCTGAAAGTGTTGCCACCACCATTGGCGTAGGTCGAGAGGAATCCACCTGCGTCGCGAGTTTCCCAGATGTCACCAATCGCCCAACCTGTACCAGAGCCATCAGCTTCGAAGTCGTCCGAAGCATAAATCACCGCTTGGGCCGAAGAGCTAAGACCAATCAAGGTAAGAGTCACTGCTACCATCGAAGCGATGATGGCACTGCGGCGACGAATGCCGAGAACTAGGCCAGCACAAATGCCTAGCAGAGCAATCGACGAGGGTTCTGGTACTCCAGAGACTGCCGCAGCAAAGGAGCCAGCACCATTCGCGGTGTCAAACGCTTCGGCAAACAGGTCGAAGTCGTCAAGATTGTGAACACGGTTGCCGTCCATATCGCCGAGGCGATAGGCTTCGAGCGTGGTCATCGCGTTGCTTACCGTGCCTTGACCAGCTTTGAAGGAACTCCAGTCGTCGAGATCGATGTCACCATCTGCGTCAAGGTCGCCAGCGATGATTTCAGATCCGGTGTACGACACATTCACCCCCATGGGGGTAATGGTGCCATTGTTGTCGATAAGAAGAGTCGCAAATACATCCTCGTAAGGGCTCGGCTGCCAGGCATTTCCCAGGCTAAGTGCCGAAGAGGTGAGTGTCAGTCCATCACCAGGAGTCGTGTCAACCGTGCTTTCGCTGAGCACTGTGCTACTATCCGCAGGACTCAAGACGTCCCAGTCGTCGTTATCGACGCTACCATCGCCTGCCGGAGTAGCATCGGTCGCGTCGCGTCCATCGATCGTGGTCCAGGCAGCTTGATCAAAAGCTCCAACTCCAGAACGTAGGGTATAACCAACAACATTCGATAGGCTGGAGCTGCTCGCCAGCGAAATCTCGCCAGTCGAGCGATTAATGGTGAGCGAAGCATTGGTGGCCGAAGTTAAACCTGCACTGGCTGCCGAATCGGCGATTACCAGATTGTCGACAGTTACAAAAGTTCCGGCCCCGGTGTCGGAAGCAACGCGAACCGATTGCCAAGCATCATCTACCACAAACCCATCGAGGGTGATTTCGTTATTAGGGAGAGACTGGTTGAGATTATCGACCCACATCCGATAGGTATCGTTGCTGGCGCCAAACTCAATTTGCATCACAATTCGGTGCATTTGGCCATCAATGGGTACGCCGGAGTCGAGCACGCCTTGTCCGCCCTTAAGATCGATGCCGAAGTTCTGTCGGCCATTTGGCATGCCGACGAAGAGGGTTTCGTCGCCGCCGTCGATGCCTTCGAAGAAGGCCAAACCGCCCCAGTTCACTGCTTGGTTGCTGGCGAAATCGAATGATACATAAACGGAGCCGGAAGAGAGGCCTACAGCATCAATAGGCGGATCGAGTGCCCGGAACGCGGGACTAGCGACCTCGGTAGTGCTTACTCCATTACTTAAGTTGCCCCAGTCGTCGGCGGCAGCAAAACCAATGCCGCCACCCTCTGCTGTAAAATGGTCGCTGGCGACGATTACAGCCAATGCTGAATTACTCGTCACGCATGTGAAAGCAGCCAGTGCTAGCCAAGCCAATAACCTCGTCATCAGAAAACTCCTGGTTGTAATGCGTGTTTGAATTCAGATCGGCCGCAGAGAAGTGTGCCATCTTTTCGACCTACCAGCGCATCACCAAGGCGGGGCAGGAAAGCACCGATCAATACCTTGGGCAGCTGAAATACTGAAAAGAGGAAACCGTCTACGAATGATCTATGCGAAAAACCAGACACGAAACTCCGTTGGTGAAAAGACCGCCTTAGTGGTCCAACTCACATGTGTTCGACACACTCTAACAAGCCAAGGGCATTCGTTGAATCAACGGCAAATGAATGCACCACATACGCCTGTATTGAGTGGTCATTTACTCGAAAAGAGGTCTCAGTCTGCCTGGGCCCATGCCCTGGCAGAAGAAAAGCCTGCTATCAATTCTCCGCAACTCATCCTGGAGATGCGACATGGAAAATCCTTAAAACCGACGATTTTTTATTCTTCTTTGATTTTCTCTCGTTTTTTGAGGTGATATGGGCTGATGCCGGTCCCCGCGGAAGGGGGCCAGGTAGGGAGTGCGCACTCCAAGTATTGTTGTCCTTATGGTCTGTCAGCTGGTTGTCCATTGAAGACATTGTGGTCGTACTTTGCGATGGAACAGAGGCAAAACGCACTCGCAAAACCATCCAGAAATCCGCCTGGACGCGCAGCACCCGACCACTATGATAAGAGCAGCGGGGTGTAGGAAACTCATCTAGTGCTACACCAAAGTGTCCGGCGCACAAGTGATGCGCCATCTTGGCTTCTTCCGGCCGACAGGAACATCGAGTAAATGGCAAACAGTCGTTCACCAAGCGATCCGACTCCTGAGGCGGTGTTCATCCAAGCGATGGCTAAGCATCAGCGGTATTTGCATGCGTTCATTAAGTCGCTCGTTCCGACGTACGCGGATGCCGACGACATTCTACAAGAGACCAGTCTTGCTTTGTGGGAGAAGCGAGACCAGTACGATAGTAGCCGTGATTTCTTCCCCTGGGCATGTGGTGTTGCCCATATCCAGGTGCTACGTCATCGTCGCAAGGCAGCGTCGGACAAACTGTGGTTCAACGACGAAGTGCTCGATCTGTTAGCAGAACAGATGATGGAAGATACCAAGTTGTTTGAATTCCGTCGCGAAGCACTCGATTTGTGTATCGAGAAGCTACCCGGTGCAGATCGCAAGGTGGTAGAGTTGCGCTATCAGGATAACTCGTCGTTGAGTGATCTCTCGCAGCAGTTAGGTAGCTCATCGCGTACAATCCAACGAACGATGGTGCGCGTAAGACATTTGCTGCACCGTTGTATTTCCGCCAAGTTGCGCGAATGGCAAGTTGCTTAGCCATCGCACTACTTAAGAAAGTGTCTCTATGTCTCCCGACGAGATATTTCATACGATGCCCGAATTGCCGCGGCTGGTTGAAGCCTGGCAGCTAGGAACGCTTCATGGCGAAGCGAAACACAAGCTGAGCGAATTGTTGCTCAACAATAGGGATGCACGCCAGTATTTTATTGAGCTAACGCAAATCGATTCGGAACTGAGATGGCGATACTCGTCGCAATCGCATATTGCACCAGCTTTGGCCCATGATGTGAATGGATCCACCATTCCTGCTGCATCCATTGTTATTCGCGAGCTAGGAATACGCGAAGACGTAAGTTTCTACCAGGTGTTCGAGCTAGTCGAGCACAGCGAACTACATGCACAACTGTGGTTGCAGGTGTATATCGCACTGCGTGCTTGCTTGTTCATGGGGCTCCGCCTGCCGAGCGACGCAGAGGCTGCCGTTGATTCCGTGTGTTCTGGTTTGATGGATGAGCCATTAACGGAGTACTCCCCCGATCGCTTTTGTAGCTTGGCATTGAATCTCGCTGTTGAACAGTTTGCTGTATGGCAGGGAGTAGATGCCGAGCGTGATCGTAGCGTTCAGCAGTTCGAAGCGATTCTCAAACGATCTCTGCGTGAATGTGAGGCAGTCGATGTCGTAGCACTTTACGAATCCGTTGAAGACTTTGTTCCGCGACATGTACCTGCTAGTGCACTGCGTGTGCTGTGCATGAGGTATCTGCTGGAATTGTCTCCTGGAGAGATTTCGCGATTGTTGAGTTTGCCTCTAAAGAAGGTGCTATCGCAGCTTGCTGAATGTCGGTTGAAACTGTGGAATGCATGTGCAACCTCAGTCAAACAACACGCCAGCCCGACAGTCATGCAAGGTTTCAACCTGTTCTATGGCTTTGTGGATGCTTCCGAGAGTTTCGGATTGCAACCTGAGGGTGGACGTCGCCAATCTGCATCTGCTCAGTTTCTGCAGGATCTGGATAGCTGGTGTTCCGAAGGCGAGGAAAATGGCCGTTGCTTGCTCGCCATGGCGGTAGCCCATGAAGCGCTCTATCGGCGACTTTCGCTGAACGTGTTGCTGGAAGATTCTAGCACTCGTCGCGACGAGGCGTTTCATCATGTACTCACAGACATGGTGTTGTATCTCGAAGAGACTTCGCCAAGTGTTCCATCGGAGCCTTCGGTCGCGCATGCCCCTAGGCGCTCAAGATTCGCTACTGCTTGGGGCATGGCAATTGCAGCTGCCGTGCTTATTGCCGCCAGCATGGGATATCTCATGCTGCAGAGAGACAATGCGGTTTCTCCAGATACTCCTGTACTAGCACAGCAGGAGCGAGAGGTTCCGAGCAATCCACTTACCGGGGCTGATATTCGCGAGGCAACTTCTTTCCCTGAGGTTCCCGTCCGCATTGCTGTAGCCACGGTGAAGACGTCGCTGGGAGTCGTCGGGCGGAGCGATACTGACTACAGCGTTGGCAATTCGGTGTATGCAAACGAACCGATCGAGCTAACCGAGGGAATTGTGGAATTGATTACCCCTTCGGGTAGCGAATGGGTGCTCGAGGCGCCGGTGTCGCTTTACCTGGATGATCAAGGGGTAGTAGACCTCAAGCATGGCAAGTTAGTCGGACTCAACAGTGGGCAAGCCAATGCACTCATTGTTGAGACCCCCACTGCACGCGTGTTGGACACTGGCACCGAGTTTGGGGTGTCGGTAGGTGATCTGCAGACAACCAGCGTCGCGGTTTACGAAGGTGCGATTGAATTAAGTTCGCAACCTTTCGATTTGGCTGATCCGAAGATCTCCCCCATTGAGATGGAAGCTGATTATCAAGCAGTAGTCGAGCAAGGTGGGCAACTGCCAAAAACCGTTGATTTGCAAATGCACGACCGAGAGTTTATCCGTCCCGACGAAGTTGCGTTGCGTGTGGAGCAGCAGCACGGGTCGGCGGAAGCCGCCGATAAGGTTGCGTTCTATGAGCTATTGAGAATAGAAGGGTTGTTGGCTTACCAAGGATTTCATGCTGAGTCTTATGGCGAAGCCTATGCAGTTGGTTTCGAAACGCCTAGAGCAATATCGCCGCTCCGGTTTGGGAGCGACTTACTGCCGATAAAGCGATCGCAACGAGCTTCGGAGTCGCTTGTGATTGGGCAGAATACAACCGTTTTCATGAACCTGGACGTGTCGGAGCGTTCACGGCTTGCAAGGGCGGGCTTATTGAATAGCTCTGGGGACGTTGGTAAAGATGATTCAGAGGTGTGGATGTCGTGGTGGTCGCAAATGTCGCTCAGTAGTGATCAGCGTTTTGATTGGACTGGGGTGTCGCTTATGTATGGCGACAAGCGAAACGACGAAGAGCCTGTGTTCTTTGGGCAACCTTCCGGGGCTTCGGGTTTGGGGGTGCGTCTATACCCGCCAGGTAACGAGGCTATGTATTTGTTCGATACCGATCGCGCTTTTGTTGGTGTTCAGCCGCTTGCGATCGATAATCAATCGCATTTCTGGACCGTGCGAATGGCGTTTGGCGACGATAGTGCGGCGGTGGTTTCGGTATGGTTGGATACCGAGTTAGAAGAGCTTTCCAGTACGCCACCCTTGTTGGTGCAGGCAATTCCGAATCTGAAGTTCGATCGTTTGCGCCTTGAGTCTTCGAGTGGGAAAAGTTCCGATACGTGTACCTACGACGAGTTTGTGCTCGCACAAACGCTTGAATCATTAGTTAAAATCAATCAGCATGTAAGCGGACTTCGCCAGTCGCACTGAGATAAGCTGTCGGTAGTTAGCTGCATGTCCCGAATCAACCAATGGTAACTGTCATAGCAGATTCCTGCTGGTCAACATCGATAGGAATCTCTAGGAAGCGTCGCACGATATCAATGTGAGTGGTCGAGTGCCGGGTTAAAGCCATTGTGCGAAATTGACTCTGGGTACCAGATTGCCAGGCCGCCAGGCTAAGCGGCAGTATCAACTGGTCCGCCAAGTAGGGGCCCACCGGAACGTCAGCCGCTTGGTAATCGCGCAATGCGCTTACCGCTTCTAAAGCGACTCCTTCGGCTTTGGCGCCGATCCGTCCGAAGCCGGTAAAGACCTCGCGAACATGCTCGCAGTGCAGTTCAATGATCACAATGTTGCCAGGGCCAGCAGCACGGACCTCGCTAAGATGATAGCAATCACCCGGCCAGTTGAGTTTTTCGGCCGCTGCTTGAAGTTCGCGTTGGGCGATACTTCGCGACAAGTTCGCGATCACCGCAGTGACCGCCCGATGATGCACTTCACCGCGATCAAGAAGTGTTAGCCCTTGCAACTGTTCAGCTGGCGGCACGATAGAGACCTCGAATCGCCCGCCACCGGCTGGATAGAATCCGTAACGCTGAAAAGCAACTGAAATATCCGCTCCCATTCGTCGTAGCAGTGGGAAGTAAGCTTGCTGCAGAAAGTCGAAAGGCGGGGCCCACTGGTTGTGGGTGCCCCCTTCGATAATGATTTCGGAATCGCCTTTGGCGAGTAGCAAGGCTGGCAACACGGTCTGCAATACAAGCGTACCGCTTCCGGCAGTGCCGATGGCAAAGTGGTACTGTCCCGACGCGATGGCGGTTGGAGCAAAGTGCAGCGTTTGCGACTTGATGTCGTCTCCATCGACAGTTGCTTGAGCAACTTCGGCAGCCGCCCGCACCGCAGTCAAATGCTGGCGCATGAGTCCCGGCTTGTCGCGGCCCGCGCGAATGTTCGTCAGATGCACGGGCCGCCCTGTTACGATCGATAGCGTAAGCGACGAGCGGAGTATCTGACCTCCTCCCTCGCCTTGCGATCCATCGATATCAATCGCTGTATTTGGCAATGTGTGTTTCTCCTTGTTGTTAGCCAGCGATGCTTCATGCACCTACTTTGAACTCCCTGCAGTATCTGCTGCTGGGAGTTCAAAGAGTCCAAGTTAATCGTCGGCTTTGTCGCCATCCTTGATCACGAATCGAGCCTTCAATCGCGCGACTTCGCTTGCCAGCCCAGCCGATTTGACCGATCGCAACACTTCGTCGAAGTCCTTGTAAGCCGCAGGGGCTTCGTCGATTGGGTATTGACGGCAATTCGACAAGATGTCGGCATCGGCAAACGATTGATCGACTTGCCGCTGGTCAAGTTCGCGCTTGGCTGCCTTGCGTCCGAGTTGACGTCCTGCTCCGTGGTTCACACTGTAGCAACTTGCTTCTGCGCCTGCCTCGGCAACCATCACCGCCGACCCTGCTTGCGGATTGCCCGGTAGCAAGATGGGATGTCCCGTTTCGGCAAATGGAGTCCCCTTGAGCGCGAAGTGCCCTGCAGGATACGCGCGCGTCGCCCCTTTGCGATGCACCCACGCAGGGCGGTTATCGACAATCTCCTTGCGAGCAATGTTATGGCTAATGAAATACACCAGCTCGCCAGTAGTCCCAGGCAACACTTCCTGAAAGGCTTCCAGCACTAGCGCATTGATCAGCAAGTGATTGACCGTCGCAAAGTTGGCGCCCAAAGCCATGTCGTCGAGGTAAGCATTGGCTTCAGGCGTGCCGAGCGGGGCGTAAACCAATTCGCGATCCTTTCCCGGGAGCGGGATATCCCACTGCTCGAACTTGGCTTGGAGCGACTTGAATTGGCCCGTGGCTAGCGAATGCCCAATGCCTCGCGAACCGCAATGCGACAGGAAGGCGATGCCACCGTCGATCAAACCAAAGGTCTTCGCGATGTCGCGCGACCGTTGGTCGTCGCCGACCTCAACGGCTTCACATTCTCCAAAGTGGTTACCCCCGCCGTACGAGCCGAGTTGCGAGATCTTCGCATCGAACTGATAGATATGGGGAAGCAACTTCTCTAGTCGCAATGCGAGCGCACCGGTCGAGTCGTCGTGCCCTACATGGAAAGAGTCTTCGCAGCGACTTGCCCACTCCACAGGGATACCGAGCTCGCGACAAACCCCAGGCGAGGCTCCTTCGGTCAGCACTCGCTTTCCGAGAGCTTCTTCCACATGGCGCGACTTGGGAGCGTTCCGTTGTCCCTTACCAGCACCGGTTGGGGTGCGTTCGCAGATCGCATCGATCAACGCCCGTCGCGTTTGCTTATCGATCACTGCGTCGGCTGGCAGGCTCGTTTGGAGCAAGCTCATTGAGCACTTGATATCCACACCGACCGGGCCCGGGTACACGTGGGTTGGCGATACTAGCACGCACCCCACAGGTGCCCCGTATCCACCGTGAGCATCGGGATTAAGTACCAAGTTGGTCACGCCAGGCGCGGTGCGAGAATTGATCGCCTGCTGCAAGCAGAGCTCATCAAACGACGAGCGGATTGGCTCGGTGCCGATCACGGTGATCGGGCTGTGCTTGGACCCGGTAGGCAGGATCGCAGTCGCTTCTCCGCGAGGAAGAATCTGGTATTTTGATTGAGTGGTTGTCGTCATCGGAGCCTCTGTCTCTTCTGGCAAGACATGATAGCAGCAAGTGGTTAAGAAACGTTCTGGTGCTCTATCCGTTGAGCTACGACCAGCGGTGAGCTGATCGGCGGGATTCGAACCCGCAGCCTTCAGAGTGTAGTTCCTTTGGCATCTGCTATCCTGTGATGTTGGTATGGATTAAGGACGCAACGACAAGGAGTGATGAAACGTTTACGTGCTCTACCTACTGAGCTACGGCCCCATTGTACGCATTTTGCGTTAGCGAGTGGGGCCGGTGGGACTCGAACCCACGACCACGGGTTTCGGAACCATGTAGTTCCATCGGCATTCGTTGCGTTGTCTCTTTTCGTAGGGTGATTCTTGAGTGATTGTGAGGTACGGCTCAAAATCACTCATTTCGGTCAAGGGATCTTAGATCTTAGAAGTTAAAAGAGGCCGACAAGGTTTTGTTGAGACATGTTACATGGGTTAATGTAGTCCCAGCAGCATTCGGCCAAAGTTGGTTAGAGCGAAAGGGTGGGTGGCGGAAGCGGGAGGCTCCCGCCACCGAAGCGGCCATGTCGTTTACAGTCGAATCGACTCGATTTGTTGAATCCAGTGGTCCACCGAGTGTTTTCCGCTCGCCACGTCGGCGATGAGCTTGAACACCTGGTCGCTGAAGCCACCGACGTTCACGATGTCGGCTTGCTCGTTTGCCTGCATGGTGACCGACGGTTGAAGGTCAATGCAAATCAAACGGGCTTTTCGGTTTCGCGACTTGAACAAGGACCATTGCTTCATGGTTTCGGTTCGGCTTCCACCGAAACGTCCATATCCGGGCGAATCGATCCACGACTCATTGTCGGAAACGAAAATCACCAAATCGCCCTTCGCTTTTCGGCGATTCAATTCGCGTAGCGGTGCACTGCAGTTGGTTCCCCCTGGAGAAACCGAGGCAATCCGCTCAGCATTTGTCATCACCGAATCGCGCCCATTCATGCGAATGTTCACGATGTCTTCCTTGAAGGGCAGCACTTCCGCCGAGCGGTTTTGGCGAAGAATGGTTGCTGCCACCAGGGCGGCAACATCCAAGCATCGCACCGCGGTCGACGAACCCTGGCGATATCCGGTAACCGGCGAGTGCATCGACCCCGACACGTCGGGGCACACATGCACTTTTCCGGCAACGCGCGGGGCGTTCTTAATCGCCAGTTCCATAGCATCCTGCAAGGCTTCTTGGATCTCGATCGGAACCGAGCGGTTGACGTTCAAGTACGCCACAAGGAGTTGATACGGAAAGACTCGCGCCTTTTCGATCAATCGTGGGTTGCGGAGCCGATTCGCAATCAAGTGCACCATTTCGCGGTCCTCAAGTACTCCATGACGGAGGAATGTGTTTAAGTTCATCCGTGTCATCTGCCAGGAAGCCCGGCGGGCAATCTGCTTCCAGTCCTTCGGAGTAAGTGGCAGCGAAGTAAGCATTTGGAAAGGAACCTCGGGAAGCATCACCTTTCCGGGATTCGTGTTTCGCTTAAAGGTCTCGTATTGCTGCACTAGTTGTGGCAATGCATCACGTCTGTACTCGCGTCCGATAAGGTAACCGTAAAGGGCCTCACGCGAAGCGGTTTGTGGTTTAGGGTGGACCATTCGCAAGACGTCGGCTAGCGAAGGATCGGCACCGACCGAACCAACGAACAGCTGATCGTCACTTCGGGCGGCAAGCCAATCGAGCACAAGCCGCTTTGGCAAAGTGCCCAGGCTCTTACGCCCAACCACACCCGACCGCATGATTTGTACGAAGTTGCGCATCATCTTTGGGGAGTCGATCACGCGATCGAACACTTCTGCCAGTAAGCCTGGAGAGCGAACCGATAGCACTGCGCACAATAGGGCTGGCATGTCTTTCATGTGTCCCACGGTGCGGGCGTATACGGCCAAGCGGGCGAGGAATTCGGGTTCGACCTTTTCGGAGAGTTTTAGCACCTTATCGAGCTGCTCCTGCGCTCCAGCGTAGAAGGTCGCTCCCAAGCAGCCGGTCGTGGCCAGTTGGCCGAGTGCCTGCTTGTCGGACCGACGATAAGCCTGTCCGCCTGCTTTGTTGTGAGTGTTGGTTTTTTCGGTGTAAGTACCGCGGATCGATTGGAATAGGTTCTTGTTAGCCATGGGAAATCTCTCGTCAGTCGGGCCAAGTAGGATTGCATGCCGTCTTTTCGAAACGCCTGAAGGCATGTCGCGTGCCAAACGAGGTTGCGATTTTCAGAACACGTCGTAAGTGATTGCTGGGTAAAGGGTTAGACGTGTTCTTGTGATCTGTGCTGTTTCCAGCTTGTCCAATGAAACCACCAGTAGTTATCCTGTGGGATATGATATTAGAGGAATGTATCGGGTAGTGGAGGTGTAATGAAACGGATCGTTTTTGGATTACTGGGGGCTCGGCTCGATGCGGGGCGAGAGGATAGCCGATGGCTGCGGTGGCGTCCTACGGTGGCGATATGTCAGCACGAAGACTACCTGATCGACCGATTTGAGTTGCTCTACGAGCCGAACTATCGCACCATGGCGCAGCTCGTGACCGACGACATCGGCAGCGTGTCGCCCGAGACCAAGGTGAACCTTCACGAGTTGGAGTTTCGTGATCCTTGGGACCTCGAAGAGGTGTATGGCAAGCTGCACGGCTTCTTCGGTGCGTACCCGTTTCAGCCGGATGAAGAAGAGTACGTGCTGAATATCACGACCGGCAGTCACGTGCAGCAGATCTGTCTGTTCTTGCTAGCGGAGTCGCGTCACGTTCCAGGCACGTTGCTTCAGGCTTCCCCTCCTAAGCGTAAGGCTGTTGGAGCGGGCTCGATTCGCTTCATCGATCTCGATCTCTCGCGATACGATCAATTGGCCGCTCGGTTTGCCCTGGAAAAGCAGCAAGGCGTCTCATTCCTTAAGTCAGGCATCGATACTAAGAATGCGTCGTTCAATGCGCTGATTGAACGGATTGAGAAGGTAGCTATCCACAGTCAGTCGCCATTGTTGATCACCGGCCCAACGGGGGCGGGGAAGAGTCAACTTGCTCGGCGGATCTATGATCTCAAGAAGCAGCGGCGACAACTTCATGGCCCGTTCGTCGAAGTGAATTGCGCAACCTTGCGGGGCGATCAATCGATGTCAACGTTGTTTGGGCACGCAAAGGGAGCCTTCACTGGAGCGACGAACTCGCGCGAGGGATTGTTGCGATTAGCGAGCAGCGGCATGTTGTTCTTGGACGAAATCGGCGAACTGGGGCTCGACGAACAAGCGATGCTCTTGCGGGCGATCGAAGAGAAACGATTCTTTCCCGTAGGAGCGGACAAGGAGCAGCAAAGCGACTTTCAGCTGATTGCTGGCACGAATCGCGATCTGCTGGCAGACGTCGCTGAGGGAAGGTTCCGCGAGGACTTGCTCGCCCGCATCAACTTGTGGACGTTCGTCCTGCCTGGGCTGGCTGACCGCCGAGAAGACATTCCACCGAATCTCGACTACGAACTACAGCAGTTCGCCGCCTCGACTGGCTCGATCGTCCGCATGAATAAAGAAGCCCGCGAGAAGTTCCTGGCGTTTGCTCAGTCGGGCGAAGCGGCCTGGCGGGCGAATTTTCGCGATCTGAATGCGGCCGTTACTCGCATGGCAACTTTGGCGGCCGGAGGGCGAATCACGGTGGAGCTAGTGGAGGAAGAAATCGAACGGCTGCGTCACTCATGGGGCGCGCCCCGTGAGAAGTTCGTGGACCAAGCGGTGCTCGAAGGATTAATCGATTTGGAGAAGCTTGATCGATTCGATCGGGCAGGACTGGCCGAAGTGGTTCGGGTATGCAGGGAGTCGAAATCGCAGTCGGACGCTGGTCGGAAGCTTTTCGCGGTATCGCGGGCAATGAAAGCGAAGCCGAACGACGCGGATCGGTTGCGAAAGTACCTCGCGCGATTTGGTCTCGCGTGGAGCGACGTTAGCTAGCTGTCAGGCGTTGTTCAACTGCTGTTGTTAGCGGCTGCACTTTCCGCAGTTGCGCAAACCGAGCACTGCCATCGTCAAACCGAGCAACCAACCGCCCGAGGGTTCGGGCACGTTGGAGGCGTTGGAAGATGCGGTCAGCGTCTGTCCAAAGTTCGCCTTCCAGGTCTGGTAGTCGGCCATGCCGATCGGCGTGTCCCACAGCTCGATGCTCCGGTTGGGGATCGAGTCGGGCGAGTCGCCGAAATGGTCGCGCCAAACGGTGTAGTCGGCCAGGTTCACGATGCCATCGTTGTTGTAGTCGCCAGCCACGCCTGCCAGCAAGCTCAACACCACATCGTTGCCGTCGCCACCGAGGTAAG
This sequence comes from Aeoliella mucimassa, assembly GCF_007748035.1. Taxonomy (NCBI): domain Bacteria; kingdom Pseudomonadati; phylum Planctomycetota; class Planctomycetia; order Pirellulales; family Lacipirellulaceae; genus Aeoliella; species Aeoliella mucimassa. The sequence continues at coordinate 3,352,657 of NZ_CP036278.1, read as the reverse complement.
AGATGGTAACGCTCCCCACGAATCCAGTGTTCTGAAGTTGCTCTCCTTCTTCGTATAGCTCACCCGTCTCGCCATTCTCAAAGTAACCAACAATCGCCTCGGTGGTTTGGTTGTCGATTAGCATAAGCTGCTGCGTAGCGGTTATTGCCGAGAGATCGAGCTCGAGCGCGGTGCCATCGCCATGCAGGGTGCCTGGGCCGTTGGTGCCGGTGTTGCCGGAGAGTTCACTCAGGGCTTGAAGTTGCACGTCGCTGCTGGAAGTGGTGCCGGTTACCACCAGGGAAGTAATACCGTTAGTGTCGGCTTCCCATCGCATGATTTCGGAGCCACCTTGGGCAACGTTCTCAAGCCGAGCGGTGATGATCGAAGCGCTGGAGCCGATCATCTCCAAACGCCCAACGGTGCCAGCCGAACCATTGGCCAGAATCATGGTGTCGTTGCTCGTAACTTGACCACTACCGGAGACTCGGAAAGTGCCATGGCCGCCGTTGCTGCCGATGGAGAGGGTCGCAGTTCCATCACCCGCGGCAATCATTTGCCCAGCGGTAACTTCCACGATTCCGACCGCATCGATCCCTTGCCCCACGACAAACAGTCCATCGCTTTCAAACAAGCCGCCTTCCTGGATCAGGTGCCCGACGCTATTCGCGTTAATTCCGATGAGAACGGGGGCTTCGTTGCCCTGAAGTTGTACGTAAGCGTCGGAATGTAGGCGAAGAGTACCATTACCCCCGTCGTAGCCGATGTAAAGGTCGTCGGTCGTAGCGACCACTGCAGAGTTGTTGCTGCCGATGCCATCGCCTACTTCGAGCAGGCCGGTTGCGCCATTGTATCCGACTCGTAGGTGCCGAAGTTGTGAGCCGCTAGGGCCGCCGCCAGGGAGGAATTCACCTTCGTTGAGTTGATAGGTACCTGAGCTGTTTACTCCATTGCCGATGGCGACAAACTTCAGGCTGCCTGCTACGTCACCGGCTGTGACAACACCACTGTTCTGAACCAGCAGACCAGTGCCGCCTTGGCCGATCCGGAATTTGCCTTCGACTTTCAGGGTTCCGGTGCTGTTCCAAGTAACCGTTCCACCAAAACCGTCCTCGCCGATCGTCAGATCTCCAGTGCTTGCGTTGGTGCTTGGTGCAGCGCCGCTACCGATGATTAAACTGACATTGTCATTCACGATTAGCTCGCCCGAACCTTCGGTGTCGGCCACCAGCAGTCCACTACCAGCGGTACCAACTCGCAGGGAGTTAATGCGGTTACCCAACGAAGCGTCGGTGGTTGCGTCGAAGAGGGCGGAGCCATCGTTTGCCAAGTACAAGTTCGCATCGCCCGATGCGAAGGGATTCGTATTGTTCGCAGCCAGTCCGCGATTGCCATCGCCAGAGTTCCAATGGCTATCAAACGATCCGGTAGAGCCGACCCAGGCCAAGCCATCGACCGAAAAGATGTCGAAATTCGTCTGATACGCGAACGGCAGGTTATATTCGGAACTCAGATAATTGGCGACCAGATTCATTTGGCCGATGTCAAGCTGTTCGTTAAACACGAGCAGCTCGGCGAGTTGCCCGCTATACATGTCGGTCGTAAGTAGGCCACCGCCGCCGGAACGCCCGGTACCGAGGATTAGTTCCAGGTTCGACCCCGTGAAGCTTGCGGTGCCAGTGGGGGAGTTGCTGCTACCGCTAAAGATGTTCTCGGGCAGAGTGCCATCGACGTACAGCGTTGCATCGGCGTACGTCTGGCCGGGATCGACCTGCCAGGCAACGATGTGGAAGTTTTCGGCGTCCAGTGAGGTATCGTAGAGCGAAGCTCCATTGTTAAAGCGGAAGCCGGCTCCACCGTTATTGGTGCTGGTCGCCGAGGTCGAGACATCGAGCCCCACAACTTCACCAGCAGTGCCATTCTACGCCGTTAACCCTTTCTTTGCCTTAAAAAAGAGGTCTCGATGTAACAGCGTATTTCGGCCATCCTTTCAGTTGAACCAAGGAAGGGGCGGCCATCACTTACCCGAAGGGAATCGGGCATGTTACATCGAGACACTCAAGTGCGGCTGAATATCGTGTGCCTTCGGCAATGTTTGCGTTGGTTGTTGGCGGGAATCTGTTGGCGAACGATCCGCTTCCGCAACGACTGCAGTTGGACTCCTCGGTCACTAATGGCAGCCGCGCTGTTATGGGCCTGGTCGGACGAGCAGACTCTCACCGAGCGTTTTTTCGTTGTGCGTAAGATACTACTCTGCCTCGATAAAGAGCAACAGCAACTGGCCACTTCCTACCAAGCCTTCATAAAAATCCTTCGTCGCTGGACGAAGCCGCTCGCCGCGTTGTTGCAGTCAGTGCTGCAACAACGGATGCAAGCGACGCTGACCGATTGCTGGCTCACCGCGGGATACCTCGTATTCGCGGTCGATGGTAGTCGCCTTGAATTGCCTCGCACCCGCTCGCACGAACAAGCCTATTCGACGATTCGTCACGCACGACGGGTAAAGAACAGTCGCTACAAGAGACGGCAGGCCAAAGATGCGAAGAAAGTCAACTCGCCTCAACTCTGGCTCACAACGATGTGGCACATCGGTACGGGATTGCCGTGGGACTGGCGGGTCGGACCTGGTGACAGTAGCGAACGTGTCCACTTGCGGGAGATGCTCACTAGCTTGCCAGCCGGGGCTTTGATAACGGCCGATGGCGGATTCATGGGGTACGAAGGGCTGCAAGCGATTATCAAAAGTGGCCGACACGTCCTGCTGCGAGTGGGAGCCAATGTGCGGTTGCTGAAACAGCTTGGTTATGTACGGGAATGGACCGGCACGGTCTATCTATGGCCCGATCGGGAATCGAAGCGTGGCAACGAACCGCTCGTGTTGCGACTGGTGGTCGCTACGGATGGCAAGCAGCCGGTCTACCTGGTTACCAATATCCTTTCTCGGCGTGAATTGAGCGACAAGCAGGTGATTGCATTGTATGCACGTCGCTGGGGCATCGAACTATTCTATCGCCATCTCAAGCAGACCTTTCACCGTCGAAAACTCCTCTCTCGCGAAGCCGAGAACGCCAAGCTCGAAATCACCTGGTCGTTGTTCGGCTTATGGGCGATGTCGCTGTTCGCGTTGGTCGAAGCGATGAAGCAAGGCATCACACCAGCAAAGTTGAGTTTCGCCAAGCTGCTGTTGGCGTTTCGCCGCACGATGCGTGATTACCTGCATCCAACGGAGAAAAACGAACGCCTGTGCGAGAGGCTTCGCCAAGCCATCATCGACAGCTACAAGAGAGCAAACAAAACCAGCCGCAACTACCCACGAAAAAAACAAGCCAAACCGCCAGGAGTACCACAACTGCTCACTGCTACCAAGACACAGGCCCTGCGAGCAAAGCAAATCAAACCAGTACTACGAAAAGGGTTAACGGCGTAGAGTGCCATTGCTGTTACCAATCTGGGCGAGTCGCTCGGCGGTATCGCCGGAGCCATCTCCGGTGGCAACTGCAAATACGGTGATGCCCGCGCCGGGAGAGGGAAGGCTGTTCGTGGTGCTCGAAGTGAGCGAGTCGTTGCCGTCGAACTGTACGACCGCTTTGCCATTCAGCACACCAGTGGCTAGTACGTCGTCCCGGAAGTCATTTCCTATAGAGTTCAGGGAAGACGCGTTTGGCGTCTTTTCGATGGAAGGTCCAATTGATTTTGATTTTCTTCCGATTGCGGTCGCGTGAACAGTGGGAGAGTTCGCTTTGAACCTTGTCGAGCGAAGCCAACCGACGTCCCAGGCATTGTCGCTGTATGGCCGAGATTTCGATCTCGGCCATGTTGAGCCAACTGGCATGCTTGGGGGTAAAATGCCACACAATCCGCTCCAGCATTGGCCGAGCCGCCTCCTCGCCAAAGGTTTCGATCAACGACTTCTCGTTGTGCGTGTTGAGGTTGTCCATCACCAGATGAACCCGCTCTGCGTCGGGATAGCGCTTCAAGAGGTCGCGGACGAACCGGGCGAAGTCGGCTCGCTTGCGGTGACGCTTGGCCTGAACGAATCGCTTGCCCGCCTTCGGCTCGACCGCCACGAACACGCTGCAGGTTCCGCAGCGGCGGTACTCGTAGTCCTGCTTCGCGATCTTGCCGGGTGCCGCGGGCTCGGGCGGCCGCGCGTCGTCGACCCTCTGATAGGGCTGCTCGTCGAGGCAGACGACCGGCTCGTTCGGGTCGAGCGGCTTCTCGTACTGCTCGAGGACGTCCTCCATCCGCTCACAGAACTCGTCGTTCAGCTTGGGCACGCACCAAGTTTTTTTCGCCACGGCTTCAGGTCGTGTTCCTTGAGCCACAGCGAGACCTCCGTCACGCTGAGCGAATCGACGAAGCCTTCCTTCACCGCGTGCTCGCACAACAATTCCAGCGTCCAGCGAGCCCGTCCCTCGGGCGGCTCGCTGCACGCCAGGGCGATTACCTGTTGCTGCTGCCGCTTGGTGAACTCTGGGGGGCGGCCCGAGCGAGGCGCATCGTACACCGCCCGCTGGACGCCCTCTTCGCAGAACCGCTTTCGGACGGCTCGGACGTTGCGCGTCGTGCAGCCCACATGCTCGGCGATCTCTTCGTCGGTGCATCCCGAGTCCGATTTCAATAATATCTGGCAGCGACGCACCACTTGCGCCGCGCGGGCGCCTGAGCGTGCTAGCTGCTCCAAACCTCCACGGGCCTGGTGGTCCAGGCAAACAATGTGCTTTTTCATTCCGCAGCATATAGCAGCGGAATGGATTTCAGGAAAGACGTACTAGGGTTGGTTGCGCGTTGACGGTCGGCTGCGACACGCTGCCATTGAAGGAGTCGCCGGTCGAGGAGTCGCTCCACGAACCGATCGAAGCCCCGTTGCCAAGCGAGGCGAGGTCTTCCGCTTTCAGTTGAACCACCGCATTCACCGCGTCGGGCAGGGTGCGCGAGGGAGTGGAGTAACGAATGGCCAAAGCCTGGCTGGCTAGCTGCTCGGTCATGCCGGCTTGCTGGGTCGCCAGATTCGTGGTCTCGCCGGCGTCGGTCGCCAGGTTGTAAAGCTCGGGCGAAGTGCCGCGGGCGTTGATCAGTAGTTTCCAGTCGCCGGAACGAATTGCCAACACTTCCTGACCATTGGCACCGGCGCCGTTTGGATCGGGATTCACATGGCGGTTTTCATTCGCTCGGTTCATGTTCCAGAATAGAGGAGTCGTACGCGTTTGCGAGGCGACGCCCAGCAGGGCGGTGCTCATGTCTTCGCCATCGAAGGTGACGCCCGCTGGTTGCGAGACTCCCGTCAGACTGGTGAGCGTTGGGAACAGGTCGGTTTGCCACATCACCGTTTCGCTATCCACTCGATTGGCAGCTACGTTGCCGGTCCAGCGAGCGATTAACGGTTCGCGGAAACCTCCCTCGAACAGGTCCCCTTTGCTACCGCGGAGCGAAGGAACAGCCGAGCCAATGTTATTCACGTTGGTTGCTGTGGCTCCGTTGTCGGCTGTGACCAAGATAAGGGTCTCTTCACCGAGCCCTTGCTGATCGATGTAATCGATCAAACGACCAACTTGAGTATCGGTGGCTTCCAGAACAGCCAGGTAGTTGCGAGATTCCTCCGGCAGGTTGGGATAGAGGGAGTCGTACTTGGCTTTGAGCGCCGGCGGGGGATCGTGGGGGGTATGGACTTCGTCGAACCACACGTTCATGAATACCGATTGATCAGGATTGGCCTGCTTGCTGGTACCGAGAAAGTCGATCGCCCGATCGACCATGAAGTTGGCGTTGAATTCGCGTTCGAGATACACAATCTCATCGATGCCACCGCCGGTGCCGAGATTGTCGCTCATTTGGTTAAGGCCATTGAAATACGCGCTTGGGCGGGTTGAAACACCGGCGGCATCTCCTCCGTAGTCGACCACGTTCACAATACGGTTCGCAAGTCCCTCGAATTGTGTCCAGGCCTGGTCGTAGCCGTACTCCACGATGCGCGGTGCGGCGACATTGGTCGAGGCCGAGGGATTCGTTTCGTACCCAACGTCACGACCTCCGCCGAGATGCCATTTACCAAAATGACCAGTCGCGTAGCCGGCGTCTTGGAACGTGGCCGCCATCGAAGGGGCTTCGAGCGATAGGTGGTTTACATTGTCGCGGTTCAGATTGCTCGTCGAGCTATCCAAGAACGAGTTGATTCCCGACCTCGCAGCGTATTGACCAGTGAACAATGCGGCCCGCGAAGGAGAGCAGATGGGAGCCCCCGCGTAGAATTGGGTGAAGCGAGTGCCCTGAGAGGCGAGTTGATCGATGTTCGGAGTCGACGAGAACTGGCTGCCATAAGCACTGAAATCGCCAGCGCCCATGTCGTCGATGTTGATGACGATGACATTCGGCTGCGAAGCGATGCCCGATTGGACAAGGCTAAGCATCGTGCAATAAGTCGCTGCGATCGTCACGCTAAGCAACAGAAACCAGCTTGGCCGAATACGAGGGTAGCAGAATGTGGATTGGAGGAGAACTCTGTTGCCGGTCATCGTCTTAAGGTGCCTATTCGCCGCTATGTCGATCTATCAGTTTGGAAAAGCCGCTCCGTGGGGGGCCACGGAGCGGCTTTCGATTCATCGGTCGCTGCCCTAGCCGTTGGTTGAGTAGCGTCGCAAGAACAGCAATCCACCAACTGCTATCACCGATAAAACAGCAGTGCTAGGTTCGGGTACAGCAAAACCACCACGCAAACCTGCACCGAACGGCTGTAAGTCGTAGGTGCGGCTGCCGGGGGATGCAATATAGTCGGCGAGCGTCTGGTGCCCTTCGAGGGTTCCATTGCCACCGATTTGGAAGTAGTTAGCCCCGGCAATATCGTTGGGTGCGGCCGCGGAGCCGGGGGCGTCTTCGTCGCCGTAATAGAAGTTCAGCAGATTGCCACCGTAGGAGGATGCGGTGGTGGTGCCGGTGTTGGTCAGCAGGTCGTCGAGCGAAGCGTATTCGCGGATGTCGCCATCGCCGCCGTATGCGGTATCGCCCTCGAGGGTGACGTAGTAGCCCCCGGTATTCCCATCGTAGCTAAGTCCATGAATGGTGCCGGCACCGGCGTTATTGCCGCCTGCAGGGCCATTGCCATTACCTTTGTCGGCGAACACATCGGCCGCTAGAGTCGTGGGAGTCGAATTAGCAAGCCAGGCGTTAACGTTGGTCCATTCCACGATGTCGCCGCCTGGGTTCACGGCAATCACTTCTCCTGTGGGGGCGTAGGTGAAGCCCTGGTATTCCCCATAGGCAGGAACTGTCGCGACCAGCACACCAGCACCGATGGCAAAGCTACCTGCAGTCACCGGATGGGCTCCAGTATCGATGCCGGAAAATTGCTTAATCAGCCCGATGTCGTTCACAAAGTAGATCGGGGCTGCGTGCCCGCTGGTAGCAGCGACACTAGGTCGTGTTGACATTTATGTAGCGTAGATTTTGTCGAAATGGTATCACGGTGTCGTCCCCTACCTGCTCATGGAGGAGCGAATAGATGCGACGGCACGAACTGACAGACGAACAATGGTTGAAGATTCGAGGCCATTTGCCTGGCAAATCCGGCGATCCCGGTCGAACCGCGGCGAGCAATCGTCGGTTCGTGAACGCGGTGTTGTGGATCGCCCGCACAGGCGCGCCGTGGCGCGATCTTCCCACTCGCTTTGGCCCTTGGAATTCGGTATTTCAGCGTTTCAATCGATGGTGCAAGCGTGGCGTCTGGCGGCAAGTCTTGGAGACTCTGGGCGAAGAGCCCGACTTGGAGCACTTGCTACTCGACTCGACAACGGTCCGAGCCCATCAACACGCAGCGGGCGTAAAAGGGGGCTCGGTGGCGAAGCCATGGGCCGCTCGCGCGGAGGTTGGGGAACGAAAGTCCACGCCGCGGTAACGGGCGATGGCCGCCCGGTTCGTCTGACTTTGACGGGTGGCAACCGACACGACATGCACCAAGCAGAAACGCTGCTGGAAGGACTAACTCCCGAATACGTCGTCGCCGACAAAGGGTATGATTGCCATTGGTTTCGCGATCAGATTCGTCGCCAAGGCGCGAAGCCGGTGATTCCGACTCGCCGTGGGTTTCGACAGAAAAGGTACGATCGCACACGCTATAAACTCCGAAATGTCGTGGAGCGGTTCTTCAACCGGTTAAAACACTACCGTAGGGTCGCTACACGATACGATAAAACTGATCGAAACTACGATGGATTCCTCTGCCTGGCGTCACTCATGATCAGCTTGGCATGAATGTCAACACGACCTAGTTGCTGTTAGAACAGTGAGTATGGCAAATAGCCGTTTCATGAGTCAGTTCTCCCTGGGTGTGATACAAATTGCCATCGAATAAGAACAATGAGGAGGGGGTGGGCTCAGACGGAACCTCAGGCTGCACGATCAGCCTTGCGAGACTTACTCGTCAATCCAACCACCACGAAAAGTGAGAACGCGACGAGAGCGACACTTGACGGTTCGGGAACATTGTGACTACTAACCGAAGCCGAGAGGCTTTGGCCAAAGTTGCTCTTCCATACGTTGTAGTCCTCCATCGTTACCTGGCCTGGCGTTTGACTTGGGTCTTCGCCAGGCAGGGTGAGCGAGGCGCCGAGGTTGTCGCGCCATACGGTGTAGTCGGCCAGGTCGACCATGCCATCGTCGTTGTAATCGCCGAACAAGGCACTGTTAGCGATCAGCGACAGGATGACATCGTTGCCGGTGCCGCCGAGGTACGAGATGGTGACGGTGCCGTTGAAGCCGGTGTCGAGAATTGCCTCGCCTTCCTCGTAGAGATCCAGCGTATCACCGAGTTCGAAGAATCCGATTACTTCTTCCTCGCTCTGGTTGTCCATAAGCGTAAGGGTGTGATCGCCAGTGAGTGCCGAGAGATCAAGCTCGAGTGCAATACCGTCGCCGGTGAGGTCGCCGCTGCCGTTGGTGCCAGTGTTTGCGGTGACTTCCACGGGATCCTGCAATTGCAGCACGTTGGTGCCTGAAGTAGCAGCGATCACAATCGGGGTAATGCCATTGTTGTCGGCCACCCAGCGAATGGTTTCGTCGTTGCCATTGCCAGGGCCGCCGGTGCCGGGCGCGTTTTCGAAGCGATTCACGGTGAAACTTGCCTGGCTGCCGGTGAGTTCCAAGAGCCCTACGGTGCCTTGCCCGCCTGCTTCGGCAATGAACAAGTTGCCTAGCGTCGAGAAGCTAGCGGTGCCAGAAACACGGAGGGTTCCGTTGCCACCGCCGCCGCCGATACGGACGTCGCCGCCGCCATCGTTGGCCGCGAGAACGGAACCGCCGTTGAGCTGGTATTCGCCCACGGAGCCTTCGCCTTGACCAATCGAGAAAACTGCTTCAGTAATGAGCGTACCACCATTTTGCACACCAAGGCCTTGAGCTCCGGGCTCGCCGCCGAGGTAACCAATAAACAGCGGTGCGTTATTGCCGACGAGGTGGACTTCGCCATCCGACTCGATGATCAGGGTACCATTGCCATTGTTGCCGCCGATCCAGAGATCGTCTTCGCTCTCAAACAATGCACTGCTGGCGGCGCCGAGGCCGTCACCCACTTTCAGGGTGCCGGTTGCCTGACTGTAGCCAACTCGGAACTGGCGTAGGGTCGCGCCGCCCCCTTGGCCATCGGGATACAGAGCACCGCCGTTAAGATTGTAAGTACCTACGCTGCCGGGGCTGTCGCCAATAGCCAGATACTTTCCGCCGCCGCCAGTGGTGCCGCCCAGGACGATACCATTGCTCTGATTGAACACGCCGGTTCCCCCATCCCGACCAACCCGGAATTTCCCTTGGGCGTCGAGCGTGCCGGTGCTATTCCAGTTGACGGTTCCGGTGAAGCCTTGCTCGCCAACCGTGAAGAAGCCGGTTGCGCCATTGGCGGCAGAGTCGTCGATGGTGAGGTCTTGTGAACCGTTGACGGTCAAAGTGCCGTTTCCGTTGCGTCCTGCAATAATCGCCGCTGCCTGGTTGGTGCCGATAAACATGTTCTGCACGGTTGTGCCAGAGTTGGTGTTGGTGGTGTCGTCGAACGTCGCGGTACCACTGTTGCCAAGGTACAGGTTTGGGAGGTTTGCAAACGGATCGACCGGGAAGCTGGCGACGCCGAAGCTGCCATTGCCCGAAGCCCAGCCTGAATCGAAGTTCGCAGCACTAGTGTTCCAGACCAAGCCATCGGTGCTACTGCTCGGTAGTGTGCTCTGCAAGACGATGTCGTTGCCATCGCCACCATACAGGTTGAGGTAGAATGAGCTGCCGCCAGAGTTTTGACCAACCACCTGGCCTTGAATCAGATTGCTGAAGCTGCCGGAAAGCGACGCCGACGCGTCGGCTTGTTCGAACAGCAGGATATCGGATAGCGAGGAGTAACTAGTAAGGCCGGTAATGTTTAGCGTAGGATTGCTGAGCGTCACCGAATTACCCGCTGCAGTGTCACCCGCGGTGCTGGTATTTCCATCGACCACGATCGGCGTGGCACCGCCGGCGTCGAGATTGAAGTTGATGTCGACGTTTTGGTAGGCTTCGAACGCGCGAACGTTGACCGATCCCGCGGAGCCATTCAGGGTGTATGAAGCAGTGCCGGTGTTGAACCCCAGACGCATCAAGCCGTCGCTGTGCAGGGTGCCGCCATCTTGGAGGATCGCCCCGGTGTCGCCGCCTCCGTTGCCGATAAGAATACGAGCCGAGTTTGCACGTCCGCTGGCGTAGTTCACCAGCAGCTCACCATCGGAGGCGATGTTTAGTAGGCCGTTGCTGCCACCGATCACCACGTCGCCCCAGGTGGAGAGCGAAGCCGAGCCGCTGCTGCCAACGGAGTCGCCGAGGTTTAGGGTACCGGTTGCGTTGCTGCCGTAACCAATGTCAAGCGTAGCGACCGCTTCGAGCCCGGTGCCATCGTCGGCCGAGCCGATTTGTAAACTACCATCGTTCAGGTTGTAAGTGCCGGTACCGACACCGGTGCCTATGCGAGTAGCAGGAGTTGCCAGCGAAGTGGTCGCAACTTGAACCGAGCCACCATTCTGGTGAAACACACCGACGCCATTCTGTCCGACACGCAGCTGACCATTGGCGAGCAGTGTTTCGGACGAGTTCCAATTCATCGTGCCCGAGATGCCATCGGCTCCACCGATGATGAGATTGCCTGAGCCGACACCGTCGTTAAAGAGGATGAGTCCGACGTTGTTAACCGTGAGAGTACCATTGCCTTGGTAGTTGGCACCACCGTCGAGGGCCGAGAGGTCGGCTTCACCGGCAAGTGTGCCGATTCGCAGTTCATAGAGAGAATTGTCGGAAAAGGGCCCCTGGTTAGCGACGTTGAGGGTGACGTCGCCTTCGTTACCAATGAGCAGGATGTTCTCGCCGCCAGAACCTCCGGCAGCTCCAACTAAGTTGAATGGGTTGTCGGTGGTAGTGAGCGTGCCGGCCGAGTTGTAGGACCAGTTGGGCGAGCCGGTAAACGAACCGGTACCATTGTTCCAGCTCACCGTGTTGGCCGACACCGTCGTGGCGTAAAGCACTGCCAGCAACGCACAGAAACTAGCCCAGGTAAACGTCAAAAGAGATTGCAGTGCCCACTGCGATGGAACATTTCTCGCGGCGGTTGTCATGATGTGCTCCTTGGAAGATAAGATGAATCAATTCGTGGGAACCTGCGAGAGTGTGGCGGCTTCGCCATATCGAGGTTCTCGATGTGTGAGGTATTACTTCGCAACCACTTCGCCACCCGCGCGACTTGCAAGTGCCCGCCAGACGGGTAGGTCGATATCGTCGCTCACGAAACTCACCGAAGCGTCGCAGCGGGCGGTATCGATTCCGCCAGGGTGGTGGCTACGCCCAGCGAGGGTGTAACTATTTGCGTCGGAAACGCTGTCGCTCCCACGATTGCAAGGCAATCCAATGTCGGGGCGGTCGATGCAGAAGCCCATGTCTTTGCCGCAGCCGGTTTTCGGATCGACCACGGTGTTGCCGGTTCCACGACCACCACCGCTACCTCCGCAGGCAGTGCTATTGGGCAACAGCAAGGTCGAAATCTGGTAGGTTGCCGATCCGGGAATCCAAATGCGGGCGCGGCGGTCGATGCCGGCGACTCCTTCACTTTGTCCGCCAGTCGGTGCGGCCAGCATTTCGATCAGGGCCAGCGTGTTGCTGGAGCCGTCGGTGATGCGACGGAAGCCAATCTCTTTGCCAGGCTCAAAGGGGCCCGGTTCGCCAGGTTCGTTGCTTTGGGTCGTGAAGTTCCAAACCGGCATGTTTTGTTTAAAGCGGCTGGTTCCCCAGTTGATGCCATAGTTGCCTTTGTAGTCGTACGCGGTATCACCGGTGCCAGCGTTCGACGCATCGAAGCCTTTGGCAAACAGCACTTGCACAGGCTCGTCCGACGGGCAGAGCACCGTAGGTTCTGGTTGGCTGAACACGTTTCGCAACTGCTTGCGGGCTTGCACGTTGGGGTCGTACTTATCTGCAACGGCCGAACCCTCGATGAACGGCAGGATCTGGATAAAGAACGACTCGCCTTCCAAACCGGCGGGGGGGATCTCGGGGAAGTGCCCGTAGGCGCTCTCGAAGTTTTGAATGGCAATTGCCAATTGCCGCATTTTGTTCTGACAGGAGCTGCGACGCCCTGCTTCGCGCGCGGCCTGCACGGCTGGCAGCAACAGAGCAACGAGGATGCCGATGATCGCAATCACGACCAATAGCTCCACAAGGGTAAAACCCGAGACGACGGGAAAACGCGGGGATTGCCGCCGAAGAGTACGCCGGTCCATAGTGTTCCTTTCCAAGACTAGTGCGACTGCCTGTTATGGGGAAGCAACCGGAGAGGTCGGTCAGCGCACCGAAGGAACGAGCAAGCTGGCCGATGTCGCCTGGTTGGTGAGTTTCACAGAAAAGAGTGATGACCAGGTTTGCTAGTCTGGTCGACTCCGCCTTTGTGGATGTATTTGCCGCTTAGCAGGAAGAAGTAGCGCGGTTTTTTTCTGGAACCTGAAGTTTTGAGAAATTCCCTAAGAATGTCTGCGACCTTGGCTGCTCGGTTGCAAATACTCCATAGACCGAACATCCGGCCACTTGTCAGGCGGTAGCGCTAGGTGCCGCTCGCGAGGCTTCCGTTCAGCAGGTAGCATTGCTAGTACATGGATCACGACGCGGAATTCGACGAGTCCCCCCACGACGCGGGGTCTCCAGGTCCCTCCAGCGATGGGGAAGGCTTGGCGGCTCAGTGGGAGCGTGCGCGTACAGCCGTGTTTGCGTTGCTGCTGGCGAAGATTGGCTCGTTGCACGATGCCGAGGATGTGCTGCAGGAGGTCGCGGTCTGTGTGGCGCGCGACTACCACAAGTACGATCCCGAAAGACCATTTGTGGCCTGGGCGTTGGGCATCGCCCGCAATCAGGCTCTCATGTACTTTCGCAAGAAAAGTCGCGACCGCCTGGCATTTGGCGACGACATGATTCACCTGATCCAGGCCCACCTGGAACAAAACCCCGCCCCCGCATCGGAGTACCAACGCGAAGCGTTGCACGCATGCGTGCAAGCCTTGTCGCCTGATCGGCGGTCGCTGTTGCGAATGCGATACGGCAGCGACAGCGACCTAGCTGATATTGCAGAGAAACAAGGTAAATCGGTAGCAAGTGTCAAAGGACAGCTCTACCGGATTCGAAAAATATTGCTGCTTTGTGTGAAACGCCGCTTAGCGACCCCTTAGAATAGCCAATTACTGTCGAACCTGTCCAAGGCGGATCTTGGAGGCACCGACCAGAGTCTGATGAATATTCCCGAACCTATCCACGATCACCTCGAAGACTATCTAGACGGAAATCTCTCGGAGCAGGGATTCCAGATGATCTCCGTATGGGTCAACGAACAGCCCGACGCCGCCGAAGCGTTGTCGCAGTGGCTCGTTTGGCAAGTCTCCATGCGCGATTTGCAGCGTATCGAAGGCATGCAGGCGATGTTTGCCGACGAATCGACCGACCAACCAGCCTCTGCTGCGGCTGATGCGGATAGTCTGCTTCGTTCGATCGCCGCACACGAGTTACCCGCGACGAACTCTCAACCGCCAAGTGCTGCTGAGGCTCGCTGGTGGAACTCGCATCTGGTGCAGGGAATGTTAGCTGCCTCGCTAGCGCTGGTGATGGGGTGGGGAGTATGGACTTACATTTGGTCAGGACCGGGAAACGGGAATCAGGTCGCGATAGAACAGAACTCTGAATCCGATCAAAAGCCTGTTGCCGAGCCCTCGATGGTCCGCCCGGTGAATGCCTCGGCCTATTTGGGAAGACTGACGAACTGCGAGTGGACCAAAAAGTCGTTCCGCGAAGGCACCGCGCTGGTTCCTGGTTCCGAGTTATCGCTAGAAGAAGGACGGGCGGAGCTGATTTTTGACTCCGGAGCCAAGGTATCGGCCCGCGGTCCTTGCACACTGAAGATCGACGACGACGCTGCGTTCACGTTGGTGGTGGGCGATGTCTCGGTGGAAGCCTCGTTTGGATTTAAAGTATCGACACCTAGCGGTGTGGTTATCGATCTCGGCACTGCGTTCGGGGTTTCGGTCGATTCCGCCGGTGGTTCGGAAGTGCACGTGTTCGAGGGCGAAGTCGCCTTCCAGGCGCGTGGGGCGACCGATTCGACGCCCAAGAAATCGATCGTGCTACAGAAAGATCAGGCATGTCGCTACTCGGTGGGAGGAATCTCGCTCGATGAGTTCAAGGCCAATGAGTCGAAGTTTGCCTGGCGCAGCCGCGAACTCCTGAGCGACGATCAGGTGCCCGATTTGCAGATCCGGGATGGACTCGTGCTGTGGCTGGCGGCCGATCGGTTCGTGGAGACCGACGACCAGAACGGAGTGATTTGCTGGCGCGATCTTCTAGTGGTGCCGAATAGTTCGGCGGAAGACGCTTTGCAACCAGCGGCCAAGTACCGCCCGGTGCTTACCGAAGATGGTTTGAACGGGAAACCCTCGCTGCGTTTTGGCGGCGAAGGTGCCTTTCTGCTGACTCCTCCACTGTACACCGCGAATGAACAAACCGCGTTTGTGGTCTTCGCGCTGAACGATGCGAATCCCGTCTTTCAGCCGATCTTGAACTACAACGGCCCCCCACAGCGTATTCCGCAGTCAGTCGGCGACAGAGTGGATCCAGGCGTGTTTCAAATCTTCGCCCGCGATGGCAACCGCGATGGTCGTCATGCCATTATTGGCCATGTGTTCTCGGGGTACGAGCAGGGGAGTCGAACTTCGATTGTGAGCGAAGTGGGGGCTTTCGAGCGTGCGCAGACCGGCGAACCGTTGGTCGTCGGATTTCGACATAATCCAGAGTCGCGTACCTTGAGTTTGTACGTGAATGGCCAGGAAGCGGCAACGCAGCAAGCGGTGGTCGATGTCGGTGGGACCTCACGTAAGCTATTCGGCCAACATCCGATTTACGACGATGGTTCGATGATCTTTCACGGCGATTTAGGCGAAGTGTTGATTTTTAATCGGTCACTTTCCGATCGCGAGGTCGTTGACGTGTCGTCCTATCTCATAAAACGTTTTGATTTAGAATAGTAGAGAGCGAGAGCCGCCAGATCGGTGGCTAGAGTAAACAACGAATGACTCGTAGAGGCTCCAGACGTGGTTGCCGTAGTGTTGATGGCATTAAACGTTGGGCCTCCCAGGCGGATGAACGATGCACAAGCGTATTCTCAGGAAGCATTTTGTCTTTAGTTCCCTGTTATTGACTCTGGTCGTTGCTGCCTCGGCAGCCCAGGCCGATCCCCCACCAAACATCGTGGTGTTTCTTTCCGACGATCATACGCGCGCCGACTCGTCGCTGTACGGTTCGCCCGATATGTCGACTCCCAACATGGAGCGAATTGCCCAGCAGGGGATGATGTTCGAGCATGCGTTCGTTGCCTCTCCTTCGTGTGCTCCCAGTCGGGCGGCGCTGCTCACTGGCTTGATGCCCGCCCGCAACGGGGCCGAACGCAATCACGCCCGGCCGCGAGCCGACATCAAGAAGCTGCCGGCCTATTTGCACGATTTAGGCTACCAGGTCGTGTCGTTTGGCAAAGTGGGCCATTACAATCAAACGCCCGAATACGGGTTCGACATCGCTCGCCACTTTAACTATCACGACGACGTCGCGGTGAGCGAAGCGATGAAATGGCTCGAGAATCGCAAGGATGAACGACCACTGTGTTTGTTCGTCGGTACGAACTGGCCGCACGTCCCTTGGCCGAAGCCGAGCACCATTGATCTCGATAAGGTGCAGATTCCGGCCAAACATGTCGAGACGCCCGAAACGACTCGCGCGCGAGGGATGTATTACCAAGCCATCCGCACGATGGACGATGAACTCGGCTTTGTGTTCGACACCGCCTATCGAAAGCTCGGCGACAATACACTGTTTTTGCACACCAGCGACCATGGTGCACAGTGGCCCTTCAGCAAGTGGAACCTCTACGACGATGGCATTCGCACCCCGATGGTTGCCGTGTGGCCTGAGCACATCAAGCAAGGGGAGCAGACTGCGGCCATGGTGTCGTGGGTCGATATCTTGCCGACGATTGTTGAAGCCGCGGGTGGCACGCCTCCCGAGTCGATTGACGGCAAGTCGATGGTGCCAGTGCTGGAAGGCAAGTCCGACTCGCACCGCGACTACATCTACACCGCTCACAGTGGCGATGGCAATTTCAACGTGTATCCGTCGCGCAGTATTCGCGATGCCCGCTACAAGTACATTCGTAACTTGCATCCGGAGTTCGAGTTCCGCTCGCACGTCACCGACGTGGTGAACGACTCGCCTTATTGGCCGAGTTGGGAAAAGAAAGCCAAGTACGATCAGCACGCGGCCGACGTCGTGCATCGCTACCTGCAGCGCCCGCGCGAAGAATTGTACGACCTGCAGAACGATCCCGACGAAACTCACAACTTGATTGCCGAGAGCGATCAGGCCGATCGAGTAACGAAGATGAGCCAACTGCTTGACACCTGGATGGAAGAGCAGGGCGATCAACAACGCGTGTACGGGCTGCCTCGCTTGCATCGCGAGGGCAAACCATCGCCGAACGTGGTGATGGTGTTCATCGACGACATGGGGTGGACCGATCTGTCGTGCTTCGGTGGAGAAGCGGTGGAAACACAGAACATCGATCAGCTCGCACGAGAGGGGCTGCGATTCACGAACTTCTACGTGAACGCACCGATTTGCTCCCCTTCGCGAACCTCGCTGACCACCGGCAACTACCCAGCGCGGCACCGTATTACCTCTTACCTTGCTCGTCGGGAGTTGAACCACCAGCGAGGCATCGTCAACTGGCTCGACCCCGAAGCGGTGACGCTGCCGCGATTATTCTCCGAAGCAGGGTACCGAGTTGGCCACTTTGGCAAATGGCACATGGGTGGGCAGCGCGATGTGGCGGAGGCCCCGCTCGTTACCGAATACGGGTTCGATGCCTCGCTCACCAATTTCGAAGGCCTTGGCCCACGAGTGTTGCCGCTTTGCTACGATGGCAAGAGCACCGAGCCACACCGCCATGACCTCGGTAGCGCGACGCTAGGGCATGGTCCGATTGAATGGGAAGACCGCTCGATCATCACGCAGCGGTTCACTCAGCGGGCGCTGCAGTTTATCGACGAGTCGGTTGCTGCGGACAAGCCATTCTATATCAACGTGTGGCCCGACGACGTCCACTCGCCCTTCTTCCCACCACTCGAACAACGGGGCGAGGGTGGCAAACGCAAGCTTTACCAGGCGGTACTCAAAAGCATGGACGAGCAACTCGCTCCTCTGTTCGATCGAGTCCGCAACGATCCCAAGCTTCGCGACAACACCATTATCGTGCTAGCCAGCGACAACGGTCCCGAACCGGGAGCCGGCACCAGCGAGCCGCTTCGTGGAGCCAAAGGCTCGCTGTACGAAGGGGGCATTCGCAGTCCATTGATCGTGTGGGGGCCAGGACTGGTGCAGCCCGAGGCCGCCGGCACTACGAACGAGACGACGATCGTCTCGTCGGTCGACCTGGTTGCTTCGCTCACCACGTTGGGACACCTGAATCCGCCGGAGAGCTACCAATGCGACGGCGAAGATCTGCTGGCTGTGCTGCTGGGCATGTCGGACGCTCAACGCAGTGGGCCACTCTTTTGGCGTCGCCCGCCCGATCGTCCAGGCCCGAAGAACGATCCGAATCCCGACTTGGCGGTTCGCGAAAACCAATGGAAGCTGGTGACGAATATCGATGGCTCCAACACACAGTTGTTCAATCTGAAACGCGATCCCAGCGAGACAAAAGACGTGTCGTCCCGAAACCCACGGGTCACGGAACGCCTAAAACGCAACGTGCTAAACTGGAACCGCGGACTGCCCGAAGACGCGATTGGAGTTCCCCCGGCTAGCAATGCGAAGTCAAACGCCAAACAGGCCGAAACGACTGAATCGAGTTGACCCAATACGACAGCTCAGTCGATAAGCTGCGATTCCATCACGGCATGCGTTCCAAGCCATCGTGGCGAACCTTCCACCCTCCGTCGTGTGGGAATCCAGGAGCGTCGTTGGCTTTCGGGGCTTGGTCCCAGCCGGCGGCCATCATGGCGGTCGCACTGAGTAGACCTCCGTTGGCCGGTAAGTAGGCTGGCAATCGATTCGCTTGCCAGCAGTGACCGTTGGCAAGGTACTTGTTTTTCGAGGTCTCCATCAGCAGGTAGTCGATCGCCTTGGCTGGCTCGCCAACCCGGGCGGCGGTCATCGCCATCATGGGGTAGTCCCAGCCCCAGGTGGTGTCCCAATCCCAATCCGACTCCACGTCGAACATCGTCTGCTTCATGATGAAAGGCTCGAGCCACCCGTCGTTGGGCAGCACTCCCATGGCGGCCAGCATCGAGGGATGATCGCGGCGTCGAAGCCACGGCTCGTTGCCAATCGCGGTGTAGCACCCGTTGCGAACCGTTGGCCGAGCGAGTTGGCTGGCGACCTGCTCCCACTGTTGGTTCGGGGGCTCGCCCAAACGCTCGCGCCAGTGGTTGGCCGTGCGAAGGGCCCATCGCCAGTAGGCGAGTTCAAACGTCGGATTGGTCACGCCCGGCTTACTGCGACCTTCGTAGCACTCTTGCGCGGGGATCAATACCGGCCCGAGCGCGTAGCAGTGCTGCGACTCGTCGAATACCGCATAGTCGGCCATGAACTCGGCGGTCTGCTCCACGATCTCGCGATAGCGAGCGAGCGTTTCAGGCGTAGGATTTGCGCGGTAGCATAGTTCGGCGAAGTAGATCGGGTGCGGCTGTTGCCAGATCAACAGTTCGCCGACGTCGCTGGGGCTGCTGATGCCGGCGGGACCGGTCATCTTGGGCCAGCGAAACCCAGCGTACCCTTGCCGCTCGGCAATACGTCGGGCGGCGGGCAAGATTTGCTCGTACCAGCCGAGGCTCCGTTCGAGCAACTCCACGCGTCCCCACTGGGCAAAGTGGGCCGCGTGCCACCAATGCATCTCCAGGTGGGCCTTGCCGTACCAGCTATTGCATAAGAGGCCGGTTTCCTGCGGCGGCATCGAGCCGCTGCACTGGATGGCCGTCAGGTACTGCGAGAGCACGATGCGCCGCTCGAGTTCGCGCCATCGCGGGTCGGTGCTGCCGGAGAGATCGATCGCCCCGCCGGTGTTCCAGAACTGCTGCCAGTAATCGGACGCTGATTCTTGGATCGTGGCAAAGTCGGCAAGTTGAATCGGCTCGACCGGGGCGGAGTGAAACGCAACTACCACTTCGAGTTGGTCCGCTGATTGATGAGAGATCGTGAAGCGATGCGACTGGTCGGTGGTGGTTAGCGTTCCATTGCTGGCGACTTGCACTCCGTACTGCGTGCCATCGAGCGTGCGGCAAAAGTAACCGCCGTGGGGCAGGGGAGTGCACTCGGTGGTGTGCCGAGTGGAAGCTTGTTCGTCGGCGCTCTCGGCATCGACCGGGGGACCCCATACACCAGCGGGATAGGCAAATGCGAGGGCGACCTGCAGCCGGCCATCGCGCACTAGCGGCGAATTAATCGTGAAGGCGAGTGTATCGCTCGTGGGGGCGACCGTCGTGCGAACCTCCACCGGCTCTCCATCGAACTGAAATCGGCTCGTGACCTCGCCAGTCCACAGATCGAGTTGCTGGTCGACCTGCGTGAGGTCGGTGACCTCGGCTTCTCGCCCGCTCTGGTCTTGCAGCTTCAAGGCGATGCGAGCCAGATTAAAGCGATGGGGATTCGCGCGAAACGCCTCGCCCGCGTCACTGGTGCGATCCGTAGCGTAGCTTACCTGGCGGCCCTCGACCTCGTAGTTGCGGAGTGTCTGGGCGTAGTCGAATCGTTTGCTTTCGGAAAACGAATGCCAACTCCACTGCGACATGGTCCCGAGCGGGGGATCGCTAGGTTGGGTGCCAGGGAACGTCTGCAGCCCGGTGATATCCATCGCGAACGCGAACTCGCCATTGCCAACCTGCAGCGGCGACCGGGGCTCGGCCTGCGTAAGCTTCACGCGATGGCGACTCACCAAGGCTTGTCGGTCGATAAGCTGGGCCTGGTTGGTGGCCGGCCAGAGTAATCCGGCAGCCAAGGCTAGGAGTAGAAACGTGGCAAGTCGCGAGGTGTGCGGCATGAGGGCAACTCCGATGCGATGGTCAGGCGACGCCGGAATAGCTGGCGTCGGCGAGCGAGGGATCGCGAGCGGGGAATGGTGGATGAGCGCCATGAGGCGGAGCCCATTTTAGGCGGGCGTCGCCAACATCGTAAACAGGATCGCTGGTTGCAAAATCGCAGGACACTCATTGCAGCTCGTGCTGCGGATGTGCCATCGCTAGCGTTTGGGCCGCGTGGCAAGTTTTCGATGGGAAATGGCCGGCATATATGGTCAAATGTATATAAACAAGATAGGCAAGCTAGGACTCGAAAACCCATGAATTCCCTGATCGTCGACCCTTCCAGAATAGATTCCCACCGGTGGGAATCTATTCTGGGCATTTTGAACGGAGGTGTGAATGTAAGCTGTTTACTGGAAAAGACTTACGATCGCTATGCAGCGAGAAAATAGATTCCCATCGGATGCGTTTTTGGAAATGGGAATCTATTCGATCGCAGAAACCGCTGGTTTTATAGAGTGTGTCCTGATTCAATTTACCCATCGATGGGAAAATTGGGAATCTATTCATCGGCGCGTCGAAGCAGCGAATCGTGACTGACAGAACCCGCTCGCTAGAGGGGGTCCGCTCCGAGTACGTCGCTCGGGGGACGGAGAGGCTGCGCGCGAAGAGAGGGACAAATAAATAAGGCCCCCACTTGGCTTATTCAGCCGAAGTGGGGGCCCATCCCATTCGAAGGAGACAAACGAATCAAGGCTTCGAGTGTAATCGTTCCGCGAGGACTACAACGTTCCTTCGGGGGCTTCCATCGGTGCTTCTTCTTCCGGAGGACTCGGCATTCGCACCGGGGTGAGTTCCTCGGGGAAGTTCAGCAGATCGAACCCAGCACGAGCACCGCCGCCGAGCGCCTGGTAGGCGTTCACCACCGCGGTGAGTTGCTGCTGCTTGGTTTCGATCAAGTCCATCTTGGCTTCCATCATGTCACGCTGAGCGAGCAACACTTCCATGTATTCCGCACGAGCGTTCTGGAACAGTTTGGTCGCATTGTCGACCGAGGATTCCAGCGAAGCGAGCTGTTGCTTCTTGACTTCGATGCTCTGCCCGTAGTTCTCGACCTTCGAGATGCGGTTGAGCACTTCGGTGTAAGCATTCAGCACGGTTTGTTGGTAGTTGTAAACCGCTTGAATCTGCTTGGCGTTCGCAGTGCTGTAAGCTGCTTTGATCGCCTTCTTGTTGATGAGCGGAGCAACGAGCTCGCCGGCCGCACCGTAGATGAGCGACTCGGGGCTGCGGAACAGATACTCGGTGTTAAACGCTTCGTAACCAACACCGGCGGTGAGCGTAAGCGAAGGATAGAACCGCGCCCGAGCGACTTTGATGTCGAGCCCAGCAGCAGCGAGTTCGCGTTCGGCCTGACGGATGTCGGGGCGATTGAGCATCAACTGCGACGGTACCCCGACATTCAAACGTTGAGCGGTCAAATCAATGTAATCAGCCGACAACCGATTGATGGTTTGAGGATAACGACCAAGCAAGAAGTTCAAGCGGTTTTCGACTTCCAGGATATCCTGCCGAATGATTGTGCGTTCGCTTTGGTTCTTCTGAACTTCGGCCTGGAAACGCTGCACGGCAAGCTCGGTAGCGCGACCTGCATCCTTGAGGTCCTTGGTCATCTTCAGGCTTTGCTCCTGGATGGCAATGGTTTGCTCCAGGGTTTCCAGGCGGTTGTCGAGCGCCATGAGCTCGTAATAGTTCTCGGCAACTTCGGCTACGAGTCGGGTGACCACGTAGGTTTGCCCTTCGCGTGTGCCAAGGTAGCGATAGGCGGCAGCGTTTTTCGCGTTACGCAGTTTCTTCCAGATGTCGATTTCCCACGATACATCCGCGGCGAGCATGAAGTTGGGGAGTGGGTCTGGGAATCCCTTGCCAGGAGCGACTTGCAATTGATCCTCGACCGCCCCTTCGCGAGTGAAGCGGCTGGCTTTGTCGAGACCAGCGAACGCTCCGAGCGAGACAAACGGCAGGTACTCACCGCGACGAGCTTGTACTTCGAGCGCGGCGATGCGGATTTCCTGCCGCATGATTTTCAGCTCTTGGTTACCTACGAGTGCATCGTCGATCAAGCCGGTAAGCATGGGATCTTCGAAGAACTCGCGGTAACCGAGTTGAGCCGAATTTTCATCGTTCGCCATGCCGTTGAACGAGTCGGGCACAGCCGGTCCTCGTTCGGCACAACAGTATTGGGGAATACCACAACCTGGAATTGCTAACAGGATGCCAGTGACGACCGTTGCCGAAACAACCAGTCGTTTACTCTTCTCGCTCAAAGAGTTCACTAAGCGGGTCATAATGTTCATCCTTGATTAAGTGTCGATTGTCGGCAATCCTGCCAAACAAGTAATAGAGTCCTGGAATGACCAGTACCCCGACAATGGTTCCCACCAGCATGCCACCTGCGGCTGTCGTGCCGATGGTGCGGTTTCCGATGGCGCCGGCTCCGGTGGCAATCACCAACGGAATAAGACCAGCGATAAAAGCGAACGAAGTCATTTGGATCGGGCGGAAACGTAGTCGTCCGCCGTCCACGCCTGCTTCGGATATCGACGCGCCTTGCTGCCGGCGTTGAACGGCAAATTCCACAATCAGAATCGCATTCTTTCCGAGCAAGCCGACGAGCATCACCAAACCAATTTGGGCGTACACGTCATTCGCGAGCCCCATGGCTTTGAGGAACAAGAACGAGCCAAACACACCGATCGGCAGCGACAGAATCACCGCCAGAGGAATGATGAAGCTCTCGTACTGACCAACCAGCACCAAGTACACAAAGGCGACCACGATGATGAAAATGTAAACCGTTTCGTGGCCTTCTTTGGACTCGTCGAACGACAGGCCTTCCCAGCCGATGTCGTACCCGTTCGGCAACACCTCGGCAGCTACTTCCTTAATGGCGGCAATCGCCTGGCCACTACTGTAGCCAGCCGCGGGAGCTCCTTGGATCGCGGCCGAAGGGTACAGGTTGTAACGAGTGATTTCGTTCAGGCCCTTACGATCGTCGATGGTCATGAACGCCGAGTAAGGAACCATTTCGCCCGCTTCATTCTTGACGAACAAGTTCTCAAGGTCTTCAGGGAAACGCCGAAACTCGGGCGAAGCCTGAACGTAAACCTTGTAGAACTGGTTGAAGCGAATGAAGCCCTGCTCGTAGGTGCTACCAATCAGAATGTTGATGTTTTCTAGAGCCGTTTTAATGGAGACGCCTTTTTGCATTGCGACGTCGTTGTTGATAATCAGTTCCTTCTGTGGGTAGTCACTCGTATAGAACGTGAAGAGACCTTTGAGCTCTTGGCGTTCACGCAAAGCGGCCATGAACGTGTCGGTCACTTCACCGAGTTTCTGATAGTCGGAGCTATTGGTCTGGTCCAACAACCGCATCGAGAAACCACCAGCAGCACCAAAGCCTGGCACCGCAGGAGGTTCGAAAAACTCGATCTTTACGTCGCTAATTTCCTGGCAGCGTTCTTCGAGTTCTTTGATAAGATCGCGAGCGCTTAGTTTGCGCTCGTTCCAGTCCTTGAGGTTAATGATACAAGTACCAGCGTTCGAACCACGTCCTTCGGTCAGCACTTCGTAGCCGGCCAAAGAAGTCACCGAAGTCACTTCGTCGAACTCCTTGGCAATCTTCTGCAGTTCGTGCGACTTCTCGTTGGTGTATTCGAGCGTCGACCCTGGACGAGTTTGCACGATGCCGTAGATGATGCCTTGGTCTTCGCCAGGGATGAAGCCGGTTGGCAGGATCAGGTCGACAAAGTAGATGCCCGCTCCGAATGCTGCGATCAGCAGTACTGTGAAGACCCGCCGTGTGACCACCAGTCGCACGCAGGCGACGTAGATGTTGGTGCCGATGTCGACCGCTTTGTCGAACGGCCCACGTACCAAAGGTACCAGCAATAGCAAGAACCCAACCCAGCCCCACAGCTCGTAAGCAACATAAGTAATGCCAGCGAGGACCAACAGGCCACCGATGGCGAGCAGGATGGTCTTGAACAGCGAGCGTTTCTTCGCTGCTTTTGCCGCCTTGGCCTCGGCTGGGACGTGTGGTTTGAGAATCATCGCACACAGCACAGGAGTCAGCGTAAGGGCGACGACACCCGACAAGATAATAGAGGTTGCCATCGTAATACCGAACTGTCGGTAAAAGGTACCGACCGGTCCAGGAACGAACGTGACCGGCACAAACACGGCGGTCATCACCAGCGTAATGGCAACGATTGCACCGCTGATCTCATGAATCACTTCCATGGTCGCTCGATAAGGCGACAGGTGTTTTTCATGCATCTTGGCATGGACCGCCTCGACCACCACGATGGCGTCGTCGACCACCACGCCGATGGCCAGCACCATCGCAAACAAAGTGATCAGGTTGATCGACAAACCAAAGAGTTTGAGCACGAAAAACGTACCGATCAACGACACCGGGACCGCCAGCGTTGGAATCAACGTCGAACGCAAGTCGCCGAGGAACATGTAGACCACAAGCGACACGAGAATAAACGCTTCGAGAAGCGTATGAAGCACTTTTTCGATCGAAGCGTCGAGGAACTTCGACACGTCGTAGGCAAGTTCATAGTCCATGCCCGGCGGGAAGCGTTTCTCTTTGATGTCGTCGAGCGTCGTCTTGATTTCTTCAATCACGTCGGCCGCATTCGAACCGGGGCTTTGCTTCAGAATGATCGAAGCGGCTGGGTGCCCGTCGATATCAGAGTAAATATCGAAAAACTCCGAACCGAGTTCCACTTCCGCAATGTCTTTAAGTCGCAGGATCTCACCCTCGGGATTGGCCCGAAGAATGATGTTTTCGTATTGCTTTTCGGTGTTGTACCGACCGACGTACGTCAGCACATACTCCATCGTTTGCGAAGTGCGACCTGTCGCTTGGCCAAGACGACCTGGCGAGCCGATGATGCTCTGCTCGGCCAGGGCCTCCATCACGTCTTCCGACGAGATGCTATACGCCCGCATGCGCTCGGGATTCAACCAGACACGCATCGCGTACGACCGGTTACCGAGGTTGGTCGGCAGACCCATGCCTTTGATACGTTTGATCACTGGCATGATCTCGGTATTGGCAAAGTTGTAGAGGAACTTCTGGTCCGCATTGGGATCGGTGCTGTAGACGTTTACGTACATCAGCATACTCGGCACCACTTGGCTGACGAGAATACCTTCGCGTTGCACCAGTTCCGGCAGGCGGTTCATCACAATATTCACGCGGTTTTGTACGTTCACCACGTTGATATTGGGGTCGGTACCAGGCTCGAAGTAGATGCGAATGGTTGCTTCGCCGGCACTCGTAGCGTCGGAAGCAATGTAGCGCATGTCTTGCACGCCGTTGATCGACTGTTCCAAGGGAATCAGAACCGAGTCGACCAGCACGTTCGCGCTAGCACCAGGGTAGGCAATCGAAACTTGAACCGTAGGAGGAGCGACCGAGGGGTATTGCGACACCGGCAGCGTCTCAATACCCAGGCCACCCAGGAAGAGGATGATCAGCGATATGACGATCGCCAAAGCAGGTCGATGGAGAAACTTCGTAAACATTCTTGTGGTCCCTACTCCGCTCTGTATTTCAGGTTGGCGAGAACCACTTCTGGCTCACTGAATTCGTATTCCACTTCATCGCCGTCGCGAATCTGTCGAATCCCTTCAAGCACAATCTTGTCGCTTGCTTTCAGTGTGCTGTCGATGACGAAAATATCCTCCATTTCGTGTTCAACTTTGATCTCATGCTGGTGCACGATGTTGTCGTCTTCCACAACGAATACATATCGCTTGGCCAGAATCTCAAACGTGGCACGTTGCGGAATAACCACCGCGTTTTCTTCCACCTGCTTGATGACCACGGTGCCCGTTTGTCCGTGCCGCAGCAGGCCTTCGGGGTTGGGGAAGTCGGCCCGGAAGGCGATGTTACCGGTTTCGTTATTGAAGTCGGCTTCGATAGCACCGATTTTTCCATGCTGGTTGAATTGCTTGCCATTGGCCAGCATCAACTCGATGTGCAGGTCGCCTGCGTTCTCTTTGGTGGCGGTCTTGTACTCCAGGTACCGTGCTTCAGGCACATTGAAGTACACCCACATTGTGCTGTTATCGGACAGCGTAGTTAGCATGTCACCATCTTCGATCAGGCTGCCCTGTTGGTGGTGCAAGCGGTCGATGATGCCAGGGAATGGAGCTCGGACGTCGGTGAAGTCGAGTTCCGCTTGGGCCAGCTGGGCATTGGCCAACGCTTTATCGAGCTTGGCTTTTGCGAGTGCTACTTCCTTGTCGGAAACAACTTTGTCCTCGAATAGCTTCTTGGTGTTCTCGTACTCAATACGGGCGAGATCGGCCTCGGCGAGTTCCGAGTCGAGTTTGGCCTTGTAGATGGTAGGAAGGATCTTGAACATCAAGTCTCCCTGATTCACCGACTGGCCTTCGTTCACAGGAATCTTCTCAAGGTAACCACCATCCAACGCGCACACCTCAATATGGCGACACGAGTGAATTTGACAGACGTAAAGCTGGGTGGTTGTCACGTCCTCAACTTTGGGGCTGGTGACAATGATGCGGTGATGTTCTTCGTGATGCTCTTCCGCTTCTGGTTTCTCACAACCACTCACGATAAAGCAGGTGGCCGCAACAAAAGCGACAATGGATCGGGGGGTTCTCATATCGGATGTTCTCTTTATTGCCTTGCTCAAAGGCTGGATCGCCTGGGTGGGAGGTGGGATAGGTGGGGGGGAGTTTGCGGGGCTCCCTATGGGGGAGCCATCGCGGGGCGAGCGTGGGGTCCGATAGTCGTCAGGGCCTCCGGCAGGCCAAGCAGCTGCCAGAGAAAGCCGATCCGGGTGGTGGGGTACAGTAGTTACAATTACAACTGCACTATCGGACGGCCTGATTGCGTTGAGTTAGTCGGCGCTCTTCAAGTCGGGGAATGGGTACAGATTACCTATCCTCCGGTGTAGCTTTAGGGTTTTGGGACAATTTCATGCAACTCACTGCACCCGGTCTGCAATGAATTGCACGCGGAAGCAAGTAAGAATCACGGCCATGTTTCATGAAAATCAGTCTCCGCAAGGGATAGGTCCAAGGTGGGCAATCGCAGGACTCGCACTTTTCAGCCTGACTGCGTTGTTAGTTACGGCCTGGATCTTGGTGGATTTCTCTCGGGAAATACAAATCCTGAAGGAACTCTCACACCATCTACCTGCAAGTGACTTGCCAGAAGCGACGGAGTTGGCAGGAAATTTGCGGTTTCAGTCGCAACTAGCCCTGCTGCTGATCCTTAACACCGTCGTGTTGAGTGGTGCGGTTGTCCTGTTGGTACGCGCCTATTTGAGTAGCGAGAGTTCTTTAAGAGTTACCAAAGTATTGGCTACCGACATTCTTGCCAGCTTAGACCTCGGTATTATCACGACCGATCAAAATGCGGAGATATTGAGTTTCAACCCCTGCGCTGAGTCGCTATTGTGGCCCGAGCAAGAGGAGCAGGGTGACGGCCCCAAGCACTTTCCGAATTCGCACCAAACACTGACGAACATTTGTCAGGAAGTCCTGAGCACACACGCCAGTATCCGTGATATAGATTACGTGATGGAATACGACGGGCACCCAAGAACCCTGAGAGCAGGGTGCACGTTGTTGCGTGATCACCTTCAACGCCTGATCGGGTCGGTAGTTCATGTGCGGGATGTGACCGAGAAAGTACTCATTGAACAGCGATTGCGACGCATGGAACGTTACATGAGCTTGGGATCGCTGGCGGCTGGTTTGCAGCACGAAATCAAGAACCCGCTAAGTGCCCTGGCACTTCATGTGCAATTACTGCGAGAGGGGATGCAGGAAGAGAATCCCTCGCCCGACACTCGGGCCGCCTTGGACGTGCTTGCGGAGGAGACCCATCGAATCACGAGGGTTCTCGAAAACTTCCGCGACTTTGCCTCGGTAGACAAACTCGAGCTCCAACTGGTCGATCTCAAGTCGCTGATCCAGAAGGTCATTCGCCTGGTAAAACCACAGGCGGAGAAGCAAAGAGTGCAGCTAAGTAGCCAACTGCCAGACGAGCCACTTCCCGAGGTGCGTCTCGACGGAATCCGCATGGAACAGGTGCTGTTGAACCTGATGCTCAACGCCCTGGCGGCCATGCCAGCCGGCGGCACGCTGGAAGTTACCGTGGAGAGTTTTAATGATTCCGTGGCCTTGAGAGTCGCTGACAGTGGGGCAGGTATTCCCAAGAATCTGCAGTCGAAGATATTTGATCCGTATTTCACCACCCGGAGCACTGGAACTGGCATGGGACTTGCGA
Organism: Aeoliella mucimassa; assembly: GCF_007748035.1. Taxonomy (NCBI): domain Bacteria; kingdom Pseudomonadati; phylum Planctomycetota; class Planctomycetia; order Pirellulales; family Lacipirellulaceae; genus Aeoliella; species Aeoliella mucimassa. Next base: position 3,323,749 of record NZ_CP036278.1, on the reverse strand, counting down.
TCTGTGAAAAGATCGTCAGGCAACATTACGGGACCATCGACTTCGAGTCGGGGTCTCATGGTACTACCTTTACCGTGATGCTTCCCGCTGAACGGTGTAGCCCCGTTGGATGAGTTCGATGTCGAAACAAGGTTTGATTGAGCAGCAGACCTCTCCAGAGTTCAAGGTTGAGGAAACCTCTTATTTGCATGCGGATAACACGATGGTGAACGACGCGAGGTTTGGCATTCTGATTGTGGACGACGAGCCCAACATCCGTTCGGGGCTTGAGAAGGGGCTCGCGAAAGAGGCCGACTTCATCGCCCTGGCAGGAGATGCCGACAGCGCGTTGCAGCAATTTAAGAAGAACCCCTTTCAGTTGGTGATTGTCGATGTTCGCTTGCCTAGTGCGATGAACGGCCTGGAGCTACTGGAACGGTTGCTGCAAAGTCGTCCGCAAACGAGCGTGATCGTGATCACCGCGCATGGCACCGTCGAGACGGCTGTCGAAGCGATGCGGCTTGGTGCATTTGATTTTATCTCGAAGCCACTCGATCTCGACCTGATCCGTCAACAGGTTCGCAAGGCGCGTGAACATCACTTGCTGCAGCACGAAGTGCACGAGCTGCGCTCACGATTGGCCGACGCGGGGGAAGTCTCCGGCATTATTGGTAACAGTTCCTCGATGCTGAGCGTGCTGCGCGAGGTTCGTCAGGTCGCCCGCACCGATGCTACAGTGATGATCTGTGGCGAGAGTGGAACCGGTAAAGAACTGGTCGCCCGCGCACTGCACGACCTGAGTGACCGTAGCGACAAAGCCTTCGTGGCGGTGAACCTTGGAGCGCTGCCCGAAACGTTGCTCGAGAGCGAACTGTTTGGTCACGAGAAAGGTGCCTTTACTGGCGCATCGCGTCAGAAGCCTGGGTGCTTTGAGCGGGCTGCGGGAGGGTCGCTGTTCCTGGACGAAATTACTGAGATCCCAGCCAAGTGTCAGGTCGACTTGCTGCGTGTATTGGAAACGCAATATTACACTCGCATCGGTGGCGAAGAGGTCCTGGAATGTGACGTGCGATTGATTTCGGCGACCAACAAACTAGCTGCTGAAGAAGTAGAAGAGGGAGCGTTCCGCGAAGACCTGTACTATCGACTCAACGTGGTTCCGATCCATCTGCCTCCGTTACGTCAGCGTCGTGAGGATATCCCGGTGCTCGTCGAGCACTTCCTGTCTCGGTTCTGCAAGAAGCACGCGCGGCCGCTCAAGACTTTGTCGGCCGACGCACTGCAGCGATTGGTCGGTGCACGCTGGCCGGGCAACGTCCGGCAGCTTCGCAATATGGTGGAACGGTTAGTCGTGACAGTTCACTCCGATACGATCCATGCCGACGACGTGCCTGCCGATTTCGACCCAGCCAACAATCAGGCTAGTCCTGCAGATCTTTGCTCGTTAGCCGACGCCGTGGTGGAAGCAGAAAAGACTGCGATTCAAGCCGCCCTTGCCGCATGTGGATACCATCGCGAGAACACCGCCAAGGCGCTGGGTGTAAGTGTTCGTACGCTCCACTACAAAATGCATCGTTACGGGCTGTATTAATCGTTGGCGGTTCGGTCTAAAAAAACGCGTCCGAACCGCCTGGATTCGGACGCGTTAGACAAACTACAACCGCCTTAGAATACTACTCCTGGGGGATAGTAACGTGCGAAGTGGAGGGAGAATGGTGATGCACGAAAGCCATTCTTCCAAAGTGCGTCGAAGCAGAAGCAACGCTGCCTGACACAGCGAGTGCCGCTAGGAACAGCAACGAATAAGCTAGGCGTTTCATGGAAGTACCTCCTAATTCTCGGAACCAAATAGGGTTCGAAAGCAAGCTCCGAAGCATGGCCAAACTGCGTTCGACGTGAACATCTGCTCGAAGCGAAACAAGTAATTGGCAACTCTCATGCCAGAGAAAAAAACGTTCGGCAAATGGCAACACTGCGTCGTAGGCGCTTGCCAGCGGGCCTACAAACCGTAGAATCTGCTCCTTGAGCTACGCTGTGTGACTGGGAGTGTCTGAAATGAGACTCCACTCATACACTACTCCTGCAATTGCTCGCAGATGTGTGAAAGTTCACGCAGTAAATGGTCGAAAAGGGGCTGTAAACAACGATTCCACCCGAATCGAATCAGCAGTTAATTGCTGGCAATGCTCACACAGATCCGGCGAATGCCGTTGCCCCACCAGATTTAGTGGGATACATTTATGCGTCGCCTCCTTTGTGTCTTGGTGGAACTTAGCTGGAGTTAGCCATTCGTCCTTTAATCGCCATTTCCGTATTGATCCACGCCCTACTGGGGTGCTGTGGTCATCATGCGCATGGCGACGAGGCGTGCTGCTCCTCGGCACCGACAACGCATCGTGCTTGCGAGCATGACTCTCACGAACATGCAAGTGGCAGTCATGATCACGCTGAGTGCCAAGCTCCATCTGAGCAAGGCCATCACCATCCCTTCCATCAGGATGAATGTGAAGAGGACCATTGCCGCTGGGTGGTGACCGATCATCACGGTCAGGCACTGGATGTGATGCTACTTGCCCACCCGCTCTGCTGTGATGTTCAGACACCAGTCCTACCGTTGGTTGCCAGTTGGCGGAGCTATCCGCAACTGTCAGGCGACAGTGCAAGTCCGCTACCGGTGCGCGCGCATCTCGCGAAGAGTGTGCTTCTTATCTGATTCTGCTCCTACGGCAACACTTTGCGGTATCTGAGTTCCAGGTGCCAGCTAGAAGAGGTTGCCTTCTGTTGCTAGCAGTTGCCTGATTCATGAGCCATGTGTCTCGTTGCGCGTTGCCTTTGGCCGTTGTGCCTTGCTGGTGTGCGCGGGAGGGAAGGGTGGAGATGCCCACAAATTCACAAAACAGATCTACTAGATTCGCAGCCATCTTCGTCGTGGCTCTTGTTGCCATCGTCGGTGTCGGAGCCCTCGCTCGCGACAAGTGGCTGCCGCTTGTTCGTAGCGCGACAGATCAGGTCGGCGAGCAAGATCCCCACGCCGGTCACGACCACGAGGAGTCATCGGTTGGGGGAACCATCAAGTTGACCGAACGGGGCCTCAAGAATATCGGTTTTGAGCCGTTTGTGGTCGAGCCAACCGATTACGTGCGGGAACTCAACCTGCCGGCCAGTGTCGTCGAGCGTCCCGGCAGATCGCAGGTTCACATCACAGCTCCGTTAACCGGAATCGTGCAGAAGGTGTTTATTTCGCCGGGCGAAGCAGTGGATACCAACCAGCCATTGTTTCAAGTGCGACTCACCCACGAAGAGTTGGTCGCCGCGCAACGAGAGTTTCTGGAGACGCAAGCCAAGCTAAGCGTAGTGCAACGCGAGCTTGCTAGACTTCAAGAGTTAGGCGATGGGGTAGTCGCCGGCAAACGCATTCTGGAGCAGCAGTATGAGCAGGATCGTCTGCAGGTAACGCTCGATGCAGCCCGCCAGGCCATGCTGCTCCATGGTTTGAACGAAGAGCAAGTGGGCGAGGTCCAGCGTTCGGGACGCATGTTTCGCGAGATCACGATCCGTGCACCCAAGCATGCGGATGAGCATCAACCGACGGAGCACGAAGAAACCCCACACTGGTTTACCGTACAAAGCCTGGGAGTTGCTTTGGGGGAGCATGTGGATATGGGGCGGGAGCTAGCATTGCTCTCGGACCATTGTGAGTTATTGATCGAAGCATTGGCATTCGAGGACGATGCAGCGGCGATTCGTCGTGCTGCAGAGTCAGAACTGCCTGTCAACGCTCGACAGCTTGATCGCGAGTCGGAAGACTCGCAGCTCACGGGGTTACGCATTCAATACGTCGCTGGCCAGATTGATCCGGTGTCGCGGGCGTTCAAAATCTACGTGCAACTTCCGAATCGTATTGCGCTGGACAAGACGAGTCCGCAAGGCACGCGGTACCTCGAATGGGTGTTTAAGCCTGGCCAACGCATGGAACTCAGCATCCCCATCGAGTCGTGGCAGAAGCAGATCGTGGTTCCGGCAACCGCAGTCATCGATGAAGGAGCCGAAGCCTACGTGTATCGTGAAAATGGCAACCAGTTCCAACAAGTGCCAGTGCACGTTCGCTATCGCGATCAACGCGCGGTGGTACTTGCCAACGACGGAGCGGTTTTTAAGGGCGACGTTATTGCCGGAAAAGGTGCTTACATGATGCATCTGGCAATCAAGAACAAGTCGGGCGGAGCTATCGACCCCCACGCTGGCCATAACCATTGATACGCAAGGGGAGTCAAACCGTGCTCAATGCCATTATTCGTTTTTCGTTACACAATCGTGTGCTAGTCGCTGCGATGGCCCTGTTCCTCATGGGCTATGGAGCGTGGCAGGCATCGCGATTGACTATCGACGTCTTCCCGAATCTCAACCGCCCACGGGTGGTGGTCATGACCGAAGCCCCCGGTATGGCCCCAGAGGAAGTGGAGACGCTAGTCACCTTCCCCATTGAGACCGTGTTGAACGGGGCTACCGGCGTTCAGGCAGTACGCACCGCGTCGGGCATCGGTCTCTCGGTTATCTACGTCGAGTTCGATTGGGGAACCGACATCTACAACGACCGCCAAATTGTCACCGAGCGACTCGCGCTGGCGAACGATCGGCTACCGCCGAACGTGAAACCACAGCTGATGCCGATCTCGTCGATCATGGGGCAAATCATGGTCGTTGGATTGACTGCAGACGGAGAGACAAGCCCGCTTGAATTGCGTACGCTTGCTGACTGGACAGTCCGGCAACGTTTGCTGACGATTCCCGGGGTCTCGCAAGTGATTGTGATGGGGGGAGACCGCAAGCAGTTTCAGGTGCTTGTGGATCCGGATCGCATGCTTCGATTCGGAGTAACGTTGCAGGAAGTGAAACAATCGCTTGAGCAAAGCAATCAGAATACCGCTGGTGGATACCTGGACGAGCAGGGGCCCAACGAGTTTCTCGTGCGTTCTTTAGGGCGTGTGAAAACGGTCGACCAGATCGGTGGCATCGTTGTCAAGCAACGTGAGAAGCAATCGATCACCCTTTCGCAGGTAGCCGATGTGGTAGAAGGGGCGCAGGTAAAGCGGGGGGATAGTGCGGCATTTCATCGTGACGACCAAGGGCAAATGACCGGCGGCCCGGCCGTAGTGCTCACGATTCTAAAGCAACCACAGGCCGATACTCGGGACGTGACGAATCGAGTGACTGCCGCGCTGCAAGACATGCAAGCGTCGCTGCCGAGCGATGTGCAGGTCCTGCCCGAACTCTATCAGCAGAAAGAGTTTATCGATTTGGCGATCGATAACGTGTTTGAAGCCCTCCGCGACGGTGGAGCCCTCGTAGTTGTCATTCTCTTTCTTTTTCTACTAAATGTACGTACGACTCTCATTACGCTCACGGCTATTCCACTGTCGATTGCGATCACGGCGATCGTGTTTGCCGCCTTTGGGCTTTCGGTGAACACGATGACTCTAGGTGGCCTAGCCGTTGCGATTGGAGAACTTGTCGACGACGCGATTGTCGATGTCGAGAATATTTTCCGACGTCTGCGAGAGAATCGATCGGCCGCTTCACCGAGGCATCCGCTCGTCGTGGTGTTTCAAGCAAGTGTTGAGATTCGCAATTCGATTGTGTATGGAACCTTAATCGTCGTGCTGGTTTTCGTGCCGTTGTTCGCACTGACTGGTATGGAAGGCCAGTTGTTCAGGCCGATGGGAGTATCGTATATCGTCTCGCTTGTCTCCTCACTACTAGTGTCCCTCACGGTCACTCCGGTGCTGAGCTATTGGCTGCTCGGAAATCATGAAACCGATTCAGAAGAGAAAGACGGGCCCTTGTTGCGAGGGTTGAAGTTACTCGCAGGGGGAGTGATTCGCACCAGCCTGAGCCTCGCCTGGCCGCTACTTGCTTTGGCGTTAGTGGGGGTAGCGATCGCGGGGTGGGGGATGCTGCAAAGGGAAAGCGATTTTCTACCCCCATTCAATGAGGGAGCGGTTCAGGTGAATGTGTTGCTTCCTCCAGGCACTTCGCTCTCTACTTCGAACGAGATTGCAGAGCGGGTGCAAGAGCGACTGGCAGAAATGGACGACCTGGTCGCCGTCGTTCGGAAGACTGGGCGAGCAGAGTTGGATGAGCATGCCGAGGGCGTGAATGTTACGGAGTTTGTGGCCACGGTCGATCCGAACTCGGAGCATAGTCGCGATGAAGTGATTGATGAGATTAGTGACGTGTTAGAAGAGTTTCCCGGTATCGTCACTGCTGTAGAACAACCACTCGCCCATTTGATCTCTCACATGCTCTCGGGTGTAAAGGCTCAAGTGGCTATAAAGCTCTACGGCGACGATCTCGATGAACTGCGGAGACAAGCAGAAGGGATTCGGGGAGCAATTGCCAATGTGCCGGGCATACGTGACTTGCAGGTCGAACAACAAGTGATCATTCCCCAGCTTCGTATCGAAGCCGATGGGGAGAAGCTGAAAATGTTCGGGCTGCGCAGAGCAGATGTGAACGAGTTTGTGGAAACGGCCATGCAAGGCGAGGTGGTCTCCCAGGTGTTAGACGGACAGCAAACGTTTGATCTGCTGGTTCGATTGGGGGAAAACACGCGCGAAGATATCGAATCGCTTCGACGCCTGCGGATTGAGTTGCCTCAGGGAGGAACCGTGAAATTGGAGGATATTGCGCGTATCTACAAGGCGGCTGGCCCGAACACTATCAATCGCGAGCAAGTCCGTCGCCGGATCGTCGTGCAGTGCAACGTCTCGGATCGGGGGCTGGTGGATGTAGTCAACGATATTCAAAACAAATTGAAGCCTATCGTTGCCGAATTGCCAACAGGGTACTTTATTGAATATGGCGGCCAATTCGAGAGTCAGAAATCGGCTTCCCGGATGATCGCTATTCTATTTGGCGTGTCGTTGGTTGCGATGTTCCTGGTACTCTACAAGTTATTCCACTCAGCCAACCTTGCCTTGCAAGTGATGGTCGCATTGCCGATGGCCTTCATTGGAAGCGTTGCGTCGCTCTATCTCACCGGGCAAACGCTTACCATCGCTAGCATGGTGGGGTTCATCTCACTGTGTGGAATCGCTTCGCGAAATGGCATATTGCTCATCAACCACTACTTGCACCTAGTGCGCTATGAGGGAGAGTCGTGGACACCAGAAATGGTGGTTCGAGCGGGCAAGGATCGACTTGCTCCGGTGCTTATGACCGCACTCACTTCAGGCATTGGACTCATTCCTCTTGCCTTATCGGCTGGCGAACCAGGGAAAGAGATTCTCTACCCGGTTGCTACGGTGATCATCGGGGGACTGATCTCTAGTACTTTGCTGGAGTTTTTGGTGAGGCCAGCCTTGTTTTGGAAACTCGGCCAAACAGCTGCACAGCGAGTCATCGAAGCAAGTTCGGCTCAGGTGGAACTGATAGCGGAAGATGAACACGAGTAGATGTCGGCTTATCGCTGGTAAGAGTTGATGTTTTAAGACTGTTTAACCATTGGAGGTGATTGTTTATGAAGTTACGGAATCTACTAACCTATACTTGTATGGCATTTATGTCATGCGCGATCGTGGTCGGTTGCGCCAAGGAACCTGCTGGAGAGTCCAAAGCTCCTGAGCACGCTGACGCCCATGAGCATCCTACCGAAGGGCCGCATCACGGAACGCTCATCGAGCTAGGCAGCGAAGAATATCATGCGGAGTTGGTTCACGACGATGCAAACGGCACCGTGACGGTCTACCTGCTGGACGCAGAAGCAAAGGTGCCAGTGGCAATCAGTGCAACGGAGATAATGATCAATCTGAGCCATGATGGTGAAGCAGAGCAATTCAGCTTGTCAGCGACTCCGGATGCAACTGATCCCGCAGGTCAGGCGTCCAAATTCGTATCGTCCGACGCAGAGCTTGCTGCAGATCTCGATGAAGGGCACGCCGAAGCCCAGTTAGTGGTGATGATCAACGATGTACAGTTCCATGGGGCTGTGGCTCACGATCATGATCATGAGCTGTAGATATCAAAACTTAATCTGACACTAACCAAGGTTTGAGGTTAGAGTACCGGCTGCAATCATTGCTTGAACGAGCGCAGCGAGTGATAGCAGTGATTGCAGCCGGCGGCCGCCTCATTTCCCCCAAGGAGTGTCCGAGATGAGTAACGATCAGAAAATCATCAAGAACAAGCTGGGCCTGCTGAAACTCGCTGAGCGGCTGGGCAACGTCTCCGAAGCGTGTAAAGTGTTTGGCTACTCGCGAGATAGCTTCTATCGCTTCAAAGAGTTGTACGACAACGGCGGTGAGGAGGCCCTCAAGGAGATCTCGCGGAAGAAGCCCGTCGTCAAGAATCGTGTGGCCGCGGAGGTCGAAGAAGCGGTGGTCGAAATGGCCTTCGAACAACCGGCCTATGGCCAGGTCCGTGTGAGCAACGAACTGAAGAAACGGGGCATCCTGATCTCGTCAGGTGGTGTCCGTAGCGTCTGGTTGCGGCATGAGCTGGAGACGTTCAAGAAGCGGCTGAAGGCTCTGGAGGCCAAAGTGGCTCAAGATGGTATTATCCTTACCGAATCCCAGGTCGTGGCCCTGGAGAAAGCGAAGCTGGAGAAGGAAGCTCATGGTGAAATCGAAACCGAGCATCCCGGTTACCTGGTGGCGCAGGACACGTTCTACGTCGGCACCATCAAGGGCGTCGGGCGAATCTATCAGCAGACGGTGATCGACACCTACTCGCGAGTTGCGTTTGCCAAGCTGTACGATCGCAAGAATGCGTTGGTCGCGGCCGATATGTTAAACGATCAGGTGATTCCATTCTTCGAAGCAGAGGACGTGCCGGTACTGCGCATGCTCACCGATCGTGGCACCGAGTACTGTGGCAGCCGTGAACATCACGAGTACCAACTGTACCTGGCGATCGAGAACATCGATCACTCGAAGACCAGGGCCAAGCGGCCACAATCCAACGGCATCTGTGAACGATTCCACAAAACCATGCTGCAGGAGTTTTACCAGGTCGCATTCCGCAAGAAGATGTTCAGCTCGATCGAGGAGCTGCAAACAGATCTTGACCAGTGGATGAAGAGCTATAACCACGAGCGACCGCACAGCGGTCGCTACTGTTACGGCAAAACGCCAATGGAAACCTTCGAAGATGCCAAATCGATCGTCAACGAAAAGCGACTGGACAAGAACTTGCAACTGGTCGCTAACTAGATTGTCTGTCAGATTAAGTGTTGGTTACTACACTTTAGAGATAGAATTCGCAGGAGCCTCGCAAGAGTCGCACTCCGCTCGGCAGGTTATTTCTGATCATTAACTATCGGTTGCCTCGATCTTTAGTGATAGAGCCCGCGCTCACTATTGCTTTGCAGTCTCGTCTTCAACGATGCGCATCACCTTAAGTGAAATGCTTGTGGGTAATGATCCATGGCCACTGAAGGGACAAGCGTAGTGTCTATTCGCCGGATATGCCATTGAGCTCATGGTTGTTTGTCACAGTGAGTATCGTAGCGGTTATGCTAGCTGTGCTCTGAAAGCTGCTGGTGTTCTGCGCGTTCGGTTTGACCTGAGGGTCGCGCATGCTAACCTCCAGTCGTAGGAGTGGGCTATTCGGCAAACGCTATCAAGAGTGCGTTCGCACATCACAGAACGGTTGTGGAAAAGGCTACTAGTACGTCTTTCCTGAAATCCATTCCGCTGCTATATGCTGCGGAATGAAAAAGCACATTGTTTGCCTGGACCACCAGGCCCGTGGAGGTTTGGAGCAGCTAGCACGCTCAGGCGCCCGCGCGGCGCAAGTGGTGCGTCGCTGCCAGATATTATTGAAATCGGACTCGGGATGCACCGACGAAGAGATCGCCGAGCATGTGGGCTGCACGACGCGCAACGTCCGAGCCGTCCGAAAGCGGTTCTGCGAAGAGGGCGTCCAGCGGGCGGTGTACGATGCGCCTCGCTCGGGCCGCCCCCCAGAGTTCACCAAGCGGCAGCAGCAACAGGTAATCGCCCTGGCGTGCAGCGAGCCGCCCGAGGGACGGGCTCGCTGGACGCTGGAATTGTTGTGCGAGCACGCGGTGAAGGAAGGCTTCGTCGATTCGCTCAGCGTGACGGAGGTCTCGCTGTGGCTCAAGGAACACGACCTGAAGCCGTGGCGAAAAAAACTTGGTGCGTGCCCAAGCTGAACGACGAGTTCTGTGAGCGGATGGAGGACGTCCTCGAGCAGTACGAGAAGCCGCTCGACCCGAACGAGCCGGTCGTCTGCCTCGACGAGCAGCCCTATCAGAGGGTCGACGACGCGCGGCCGCCCGAGCCCGCGGCACCCGGCAAGATCGCGAAGCAGGACTACGAGTACCGCCGCTGCGGAACCTGCAGCGTGTTCGTGGCGGTCGAGCCGAAGGCGGGCAAGCGATTCGTTCAGGCCAAGCGTCACCGCAAGCGAGCCGACTTCGCCCGGTTCGTCCGCGACCTCTTGAAGCGCTATCCCGACGCAGAGCGGGTTCATCTGGTGATGGACAACCTCAACACGCACAACGAGAAGTCGTTGATCGAAACCTTTGGCGAGGAGGCGGCTCGGCCAATGCTGGAGCGGATTGTGTGGCATTTTACCCCCAAGCATGCCAGTTGGCTCAACATGGCCGAGATCGAAATCTCGGCCATACAGCGACAATGCCTGGGACGTCGGTTGGCTTCGCTCGACAAGGTTCAAAGCGAACTCTCCCACTGTTCACGCGACCGCAATCGGAAGAAAATCAAAATCAATTGGACCTTCCATCGAAAAGACGCCAAACGCGTCTTCCCTGAACTCTATAGGAAATGACTTCCGGGACGACGTACTAGTACGTCTTTCCTGAAATCCATTCCGCTGCTATATGCTGCGGAATGAAAAAGCACATTGTTTGCCTGGACCACCAGGCCCGTGGAGGTTTGGAGCAGCTAGCACGCTCAGGCGCCCGCGCGGCGCAAGTGGTGCGTCGCTGCCAGATATTATTGAAATCGGACTCGGGATGCACCGACGAAGAGATCGCCGAGCATGTGGGCTGCACGACGCGCAACGTCCGAGCCGTCCGAAAGCGGTTCTGCGAAGAGGGCGTCCAGCGGGCGGTGTACGATGCGCCTCGCTCGGGCCGCCCCCCAGAGTTCACCAAGCGGCAGCAGCAACAGGTAATCGCCCTGGCGTGCAGCGAGCCGCCCGAGGGACGGGCTCGCTGGACGCTGGAATTGTTGTGCGAGCACGCGGTGAAGGAAGGCTTCGTCGATTCGCTCAGCGTGACGGAGGTCTCGCTGTGGCTCAAGGAACACGACCTGAAGCCGTGGCGAAAAAAACTTGGTGCGTGCCCAAGCTGAACGACGAGTTCTGTGAGCGGATGGAGGACGTCCTCGAGCAGTACGAGAAGCCGCTCGACCCGAACGAGCCGGTCGTCTGCCTCGACGAGCAGCCCTATCAGAGGGTCGACGACGCGCGGCCGCCCGAGCCCGCGGCACCCGGCAAGATCGCGAAGCAGGACTACGAGTACCGCCGCTGCGGAACCTGCAGCGTGTTCGTGGCGGTCGAGCCGAAGGCGGGCAAGCGATTCGTTCAGGCCAAGCGTCACCGCAAGCGAGCCGACTTCGCCCGGTTCGTCCGCGACCTCTTGAAGCGCTATCCCGACGCAGAGCGGGTTCATCTGGTGATGGACAACCTCAACACGCACAACGAGAAGTCGTTGATCGAAACCTTTGGCGAGGAGGCGGCTCGGCCAATGCTGGAGCGGATTGTGTGGCATTTTACCCCCAAGCATGCCAGTTGGCTCAACATGGCCGAGATCGAAATCTCGGCCATACAGCGACAATGCCTGGGACGTCGGTTGGCTTCGCTCGACAAGGTTCAAAGCGAACTCTCCCACTGTTCACGCGACCGCAATCGGAAGAAAATCAAAATCAATTGGACCTTCCATCGAAAAGACGCCAAACGCGTCTTCCCTGAACTCTATAGGAAATGACTTCCGGGACGACGTACTAGCTTCAACGACTCAACAAGAGTATTCGCACCGCGCTGCAGAACTGTCGAAGCAAATGGCACAGCGCAGTGATAGCTTCAAATGGATGAGCCATTTGTTTTCGATAGTAACCATCGTTCTTGGTGTGGCAGTGTCGTGGTTGATTGCACGAGACGTAGCTCCGCCCTTAAACGCTATTACAGCAACCTTCGACCGTCTGGCAGAAGGGGAAGCATGCGATCAGATTCCTGGCCACGACCGTAACGATGAGTTAGGGCGATTGGCCGCTGCGGCCGAAGTATTTCGCGAACGTGCAGCTGAAACGGAAAGATTGCTTGAGGAAGTGACCTTTATGAAGGAATTGGAACGCCAGCACGCCCATTCAAGTCGTCTTGAGTCGATTGGTCAGCTGGCTGCAGGCATCGCTCATGAGATCAACACGCCGATGCAATGCGTCGCGAACGAAGTGGAGTTCCTCGAAGAACAATTCGTATACCTTGTTGATGTCGTCAATCAATGTCAACAGATTATTGAAGAGGACAAATCGCTTTCAGAAGCAGATCATCTGTAGATATCAAAACTTAATCTGACACTAACCAAGGTTTGAGGTTAGAGTACCGGCTGCAATCATTGCTTGAACGAGCGCAGCGAGTGATAGCAGTGATTGCAGCCGGCGGCCGCCTCATTTCCCCCAAGGAGTGTCCGAGATGAGTAACGATCAGAAAATCATCAAGAACAAGCTGGGCCTGCTGAAACTCGCTGAGCGGCTGGGCAACGTCTCCGAAGCGTGTAAAGTGTTTGGCTACTCGCGAGATAGCTTCTATCGCTTCAAAGAGTTGTACGACAACGGCGGTGAGGAGGCCCTCAAGGAGATCTCGCGGAAGAAGCCCGTCGTCAAGAATCGTGTGGCCGCGGAGGTCGAAGAAGCGGTGGTCGAAATGGCCTTCGAACAACCGGCCTATGGCCAGGTCCGTGTGAGCAACGAACTGAAGAAACGGGGCATCCTGATCTCGTCAGGTGGTGTCCGTAGCGTCTGGTTGCGGCATGAGCTGGAGACGTTCAAGAAGCGGCTGAAGGCTCTGGAGGCCAAAGTGGCTCAAGATGGTATTATCCTTACCGAATCCCAGGTCGTGGCCCTGGAGAAAGCGAAGCTGGAGAAGGAAGCTCATGGTGAAATCGAAACCGAGCATCCCGGTTACCTGGTGGCGCAGGACACGTTCTACGTCGGCACCATCAAGGGCGTCGGGCGAATCTATCAGCAGACGGTGATCGACACCTACTCGCGAGTTGCGTTTGCCAAGCTGTACGATCGCAAGAATGCGTTGGTCGCGGCCGATATGTTAAACGATCAGGTGATTCCATTCTTCGAAGCAGAGGACGTGCCGGTACTGCGCATGCTCACCGATCGTGGCACCGAGTACTGTGGCAGCCGTGAACATCACGAGTACCAACTGTACCTGGCGATCGAGAACATCGATCACTCGAAGACCAGGGCCAAGCGGCCACAATCCAACGGCATCTGTGAACGATTCCACAAAACCATGCTGCAGGAGTTTTACCAGGTCGCATTCCGCAAGAAGATGTTCAGCTCGATCGAGGAGCTGCAAACAGATCTTGACCAGTGGATGAAGAGCTATAACCACGAGCGACCGCACAGCGGTCGCTACTGTTACGGCAAAACGCCAATGGAAACCTTCGAAGATGCCAAATCGATCGTCAACGAAAAGCGACTGGACAAGAACTTGCAACTGGTCGCTAACTAGATTGTCTGTCAGATTAAGTGTTGGTTACTACAGATCATCAGCGATTTAATGTCATTTTCTATGAAAGGAAGTTTGCATTTGCGAATGGCCTTGTTGACTAACTCCACTCGAACTGTGGAAGCCCGAGTTGGGTGAATTGATTGATGATTTTACAGCGCAAGCGGGCTTCCGTTTGTTGGTTTTCGAATACTCGGTTTTTGAGATGGCTCCCAAAGCTTTGTTTCACTCGGTACATGGTCGTTTCCGCCAAGCTTCTACGATGATAGCCCACTTCCTCTTTCCAACTCCTACGCCCCTTGCGTCGAATCTGACGAATTGCCTCGTCCCGGGGCAAAGGCTCCTCCGCAGAGTTGCCATGTTGTTTGATCTTGGCGTTGTGCTGCGGCGGAATCACCGGCTCAATGCCTTCGGATTCCAGCCCTTCATAAACCTTCCACTTGTCGTAACTACCGTCGCCGTGAAACTTTTTTACGGGCTGCTCCACCTGCTCCAGCATTTCGGGAACCGCATCGGCATCGTGGCAACTGTTCTCGGTCAAAATCTCCGCCACAATCTCGCGGGTGTCAGGATTCACCGACAAATGCAGCTTCCGCCATGTCCGCCGCTTCGACTTGCCATGCGTCCGCATCTTCCATTCGCCCTCGCCAAACACTTTCATGCCGGTGCTATCCACCACGATATCGATGTCGCCCCTCTTGTTAGCGATATCGAGCGAAACATTCAGCTTGCTGGCTCGCTTGGCGAGCGAAGAATAATTGGGAATCGCTGCCTCGACGCCCAACATCGCCACCAGCGAGCGGCCGAATCCCTCAGTCTGCCGATAGGGAAGTTTCAGCAGTTCGCGAATCGTCAGCAAGCACTCGATCGCCGTATCGCTGAAGACAAAAGGGCGACCGACTTTTGTCTGGTCGTTAGGATGTTCCCAGTTCTCCAACGCCTCGTCGCTAAACCAAATAGTGATGTTTCCACGCTCGATGAGCGACTTGTTATACTCCTTCCAGTTCGTGACTTTGTAGGTTCGTTTTTCTTTCGTAGCCATGTTCGATCTCCGTAAAAAAGGTACGTGGTTCCATTCCACGTTAGTTTTTACGGAGGTTTGTGACTAATTGTTCAACAAGGCCTTTGCGAATGCAGAGATTCCATCTGCCTTGAGCGATGCGTCATCCGCTGTTAGCAAGATCATCGAGATTGTTCATGCGATGAAAGCGATGACCCATGCTGGGAAAGTGGAGCATGAGCCGGTCGACGTGAATTCCCTCATCCAAGATGCCTCAGTCATTGCCAGAAACAGTTGGAAATACGTAGCTTCATTGGAAATGAACCTGGATGAGCACCTGCCATACCCCTACGGAGATCGTGCGGAGCTAAGTCAGATCATTCTGAACTTGCTGGTCAACGCTTCGGATGCCATTGAAGAGCGTTACGATGGCCAGCCGGGTGTGGGGGTTATCGAAGTGAATACGTATAGCTCCGACGATGTGGTGTACATCGAAGTGTCAGACAATGGAATTGGTATACCAGAAGAACTTCAACAGCGGGTCTTCGATCCTTTCTTCACTACCAAGGACGTAGGAAAAGGTACCGGACAAGGCCTCGCTTTTGTTTACCAGTCGGTGCTTCGACACCATGGGGATGTTCAGGTGGAGTCGACTCCTGGTGTTGGTACAGTATTTCGAGTGTGCTTGCCAATCGCGGAGAATGGGGTGCTACCGCAGGTGTCAGATTCGGTGCCTAGTACGTCGTCCCGGAAGTCATTTCCTATAGAGTTCAGGGAAGACGCGTTTGGCGTCTTTTCGATGGAAGGTCCAATTGATTTTGATTTTCTTCCGATTGCGGTCGCGTGAACAGTGGGAGAGTTCGCTTTGAACCTTGTCGAGCGAAGCCAACCGACGTCCCAGGCATTGTCGCTGTATGGCCGAGATTTCGATCTCGGCCATGTTGAGCCAACTGGCATGCTTGGGGGTAAAATGCCACACAATCCGCTCCAGCATTGGCCGAGCCGCCTCCTCGCCAAAGGTTTCGATCAACGACTTCTCGTTGTGCGTGTTGAGGTTGTCCATCACCAGATGAACCCGCTCTGCGTCGGGATAGCGCTTCAAGAGGTCGCGGACGAACCGGGCGAAGTCGGCTCGCTTGCGGTGACGCTTGGCCTGAACGAATCGCTTGCCCGCCTTCGGCTCGACCGCCACGAACACGCTGCAGGTTCCGCAGCGGCGGTACTCGTAGTCCTGCTTCGCGATCTTGCCGGGTGCCGCGGGCTCGGGCGGCCGCGCGTCGTCGACCCTCTGATAGGGCTGCTCGTCGAGGCAGACGACCGGCTCGTTCGGGTCGAGCGGCTTCTCGTACTGCTCGAGGACGTCCTCCATCCGCTCACAGAACTCGTCGTTCAGCTTGGGCACGCACCAAGTTTTTTTCGCCACGGCTTCAGGTCGTGTTCCTTGAGCCACAGCGAGACCTCCGTCACGCTGAGCGAATCGACGAAGCCTTCCTTCACCGCGTGCTCGCACAACAATTCCAGCGTCCAGCGAGCCCGTCCCTCGGGCGGCTCGCTGCACGCCAGGGCGATTACCTGTTGCTGCTGCCGCTTGGTGAACTCTGGGGGGCGGCCCGAGCGAGGCGCATCGTACACCGCCCGCTGGACGCCCTCTTCGCAGAACCGCTTTCGGACGGCTCGGACGTTGCGCGTCGTGCAGCCCACATGCTCGGCGATCTCTTCGTCGGTGCATCCCGAGTCCGATTTCAATAATATCTGGCAGCGACGCACCACTTGCGCCGCGCGGGCGCCTGAGCGTGCTAGCTGCTCCAAACCTCCACGGGCCTGGTGGTCCAGGCAAACAATGTGCTTTTTCATTCCGCAGCATATAGCAGCGGAATGGATTTCAGGAAAGACGTACTAGGATGTGTCCAGTCAGCTAATCCTGGGTCGTTTCTACCGCAGTACCCGATTCGTTGGAAAGTACTGTTGGCAATTCGGTTTGCCGGGGCTTCCGTCATCTTCCTCGTGTGAGAGCTAGATTATAGATGGTGTTTAGCAAGGTGCTATACCACATATTCACAGAGAAACTCAGGTGCTACAGACATAAAAGTGGAGAGTACCCCCTCAATAAAGTTCCGCCCACCAGCTGAGCGACTAAGGCGGCATGGATTTCCCAAAGGTTGTGAGTCGGTGTTGTTGTTTGGAGTAAAGGTCCTATGAATCCATGTGGTGATCGGCGACTCGGCTCGGAAGACACTCGCACGGTGATGCAAATGCTCACTGCTCGCCTCGAGGCAATTGATCGTTCGCAAGGACGAATCGAATTCACACCAGATGGAATCATTATCGATGTAAATGACAACTATTTGGATGCCATGGGGTACCATCGCGATGAAGTGCTCGGTCGGCATCACCGGTGTTTTGTCGAATCGGCCTATCGTGAGTCTGATGCGTATGCAGAGTTTTGGCAATCTCTTCGAGAAGGGGAGTATCAGCGTGGTGAGTTCGTGCGACTCACGAAAGATGGCTACCGACGATGGATACAAGCCAACTACAACCCAATCTTCGATAATGATGGTCAAGTGTGGCGGATTGTTAAGTACGCCATCGATATTACAGCCCAAAAGCAGGCGGAGCAGATCGCTGCCCGCGCTGCGGTGGCCCTAGATGCTCAATTAACGGCAATTGATCGCTCACATGGTCGAATCGAGTTCAATCCTGACGGGGTGATTATCGATGTGAACGACAATTACTTGCATACAATGGGGTATTTAAGGCACGAGGTGCTCGGGCAGCTTCATAGTATCTTTGTCTCACAAGACGAAAGTGACAGTGATCAATACGAACAGTTCTGGCAGAAGCTCCGCAGTGGGCAATATCAGGCCGGGGAGTTTGAGCGATATGGCAAGCATGGTGAACGCAAGTGGATTCAAGGTACTTACAACCCAGTGAAGGGTGAAAGTGGTGAGGTCGAGAAGATTGTGAAGTACGCGACCGATATCACCGCTGAGAAACAACTGCTGGCTGCTTTTGCGGAACGACAAAGGCTTGAATCTCTCGGGGGACTCGCCGAAGGGGTAGCCCATGAGATCGGCTCACCACTTCAGATTGCTCTCTCATGCTTGGAATATATGAACCAGGCGCATCGGCGGGTGCAGATTAGCCGCAAAGCCAAACAGCAGTTGCAGGTAACGAATGTCGTTGGACGTGAACATTCAGATGGCCATCGGGATGCGGTATGCGTGGTAGAAGCAGAGTCACTAGATATCGAAGGGATGCTCAGCGCCGGCGAGGATGCCTTAGAGGCGGTGCGATCCATCGACAAGATCGTGTGGGCGATGAAATCAGCCACCGGTGATAATTCTGCGAATACCTGTGATGTCAAACTGAAAGAGGTGATTAACGATGCGCTGACACTCACTCGCTCGAAATGGAAGGAAGTCTCGAGTCCGAAGGTAGAAGTATCGAGTGACGCTCAGTACGTGTGCGCAAGTCGTTCTCACCTCTTTCGTGTGGTATCGCAAATGATATGTGCATCCGCGGAGTCGCTCAAGCAAGTAGGGACTTCAAGCCCCGACGAAGGAATTATTGAGGTTCATACACGTCAATTGGAAGACAATACGATCGAAATCATGGTGGCGGATAATGGTCTATCGGCCGACGACCGCAGTCGAGGAAGTGCAACTTACGAGTCCATAGCGGAAGTCGATGCCGATTCGGAGCAGTTGGCGGTTCTCGACGAGATTGCGCTGACCTCTCTAGGAGCCGAATGGTCTATCAATGACAATCCAACAGGCGGAGCTATTGCAATACTGGCGATTCCTAACGAAGCTGGTTAACCCTACAGTACTAGGGGATAGCTCAGAGTGAACCTACAAAGGTCGCTCCTTTCAACTGCAAGCGATAAGTTCTTGCAGGCGGAGTCGAGATGCTCCATAGTATACCGCACTTTCAGGCCTCCATTGGCGAGTCTCCCTGATAGGACTGGTTACTTGTGACTTCTCCAGGAGTAGTGTGGCCGATGAAATCAAAGATCATCCAAAGCGTTGGTTTTCTCAAAACAACTGCCATCGGTGGATTGCTCTTCTTGTTACCGTTGGCCGTGATCGGAGCTTTGCTCGGGTACGTGTATAATGCGGTATTAGTCGTTTATACCCCGCTGCGCGAGTATTTGCCGGTTAGCAGCACGCTAGGGGTGTTGCTCTTGTTTCTTATCGCTATAGCGATCGTATTGTTCCTCTGTTTCGTTTGTGGATTAGCGGCTCGGCGAGCAATTGCTCGGCAGTTTACGCAGACTATCGAGAAGCAACTGGTAACGGTCTATCCAAAATACGCGATCTACAAAGACATTCTTACTGGCAATATCAGCGATGGAACGATCGGCCCTTCGTTGCAACCTGTTACCGTGCGGCTCGACGATATGATACGCATTGGCTACGAAGCGGGACGGACGAGCCAAGACCTCGTGATTGTGTACCTGCCTGGTTCTCCCGATCCGTGGATTGGCTCAGTGGCGATTGTCGAGTCGCATCGAGTCGAACCGTTAGATGTTGACTTTGGCGAAACCTCAGCGATTTGTGAACGCTTGGGTAGAGAGTCAGTGCATCTGCTCAATAGTCTTCAGCCAAGTGGCCAAACGAAACCACCAGTTGCGGAACAGAAAGAATCTAACGACTAGCTGTATCACTGACGAATTGGTCACGACGCAATTTTGGCGGAAGCCGCAGAGATTGTCGAAGGAGTAGGGCTAGGGAGTTGCTGCTGACTTGTATGATCCAGCAACGCAGGCGAAGCCAGTTCGTTTGTTGATTGGTCGTGTGAGAACCATCGCACGACCCAAGTCGAAAACTGGTCCATCAGGCTGTAAACCACTGGAATTACCACCAGGGTTAGCAGTGTCGAGGTAATCATCCCTCCCACAACGCACGCTCCCATCGGTGCTCGCGACTCCGAACCCTCGCCGAGGCCAATCGCAATCGGAATCATGCCGGCGATGGTCGAGCAGGTGGTCATCAGGATCGGACGTAATCTTGTAGGTCCGGCTTGGCGCAGGGCATCGTCTCGGGCGGTCCCGCGCCGGCGAAGCAAGTTCGTATAGTCGACCAGTAGGATGGCATTCTTGGTCACCAAGCCCATCAGCATCACCATTCCAATCATGCTGAAGATGTTGAGCGTACGGCCAGTCAAAGCCAACGCCCCGAGTGCTCCACCGATCGACAGCGGTAGCGAGATCATGATGGTGAGGGGATGGACAAAGCTTTCAAACTGAGCGGCCAGCACCATGTAAGTGAGGACTACTGCCAGCACCAAGGCGAAAAGCATACTGGCAAACGACTCGGCCATGGTTTCGGCCGTGCCGGTGAAGACTCCTTCGACTCCGGTGGGCAAGCCAATCTCTTGAGCGAGCGACTCGACTTGCTGCACCGCTTCGGCCAAGGGTTTTCCGTCCGCAAGGTTCGCCAGAACTGTCACCTGACGACGTCGGTTTTGCCGCTCGATGGTCACCGGGCCGAACGTATTGCTAACTGAGGCAATGTTGCGAAGCTCCGTCAGGCTGCCATCCGAAGTACGCATCGGCAGCGTTTCGAGGGCGCTGGCGTGCTGGCGATCGTCACCCACCAGGCGAACACGGACATCGATGTTGTCGCCACCGGTTTCGAAGGTGGAGATCGCCTGGCCGCCGACGAGTTGGTTGATCGCTTTGCCAAGCGATTCCACCTTCACCCCTAAATCGGAAGCTCGGTCACGATTGATGGCGATCGATAGTTCGGGCTGGCCTTGTTGAACAATTAGTCACAAACCTCCGTAAAAACTAACGTGGAATGGAACCACGTACCTTTTTTACGGAGATCGAACATGGCTACGAAAGAAAAACGAACCTACAAAGTCACGAACTGGAAGGAGTATAACAAGTCGCTCATCGAGCGTGGAAACATCACTATTTGGTTTAGCGACGAGGCGTTGGAGAACTGGGAACATCCTAACGACCAGACAAAAGTCGGTCGCCCTTTTGTCTTCAGCGATACGGCGATCGAGTGCTTGCTGACGATTCGCGAACTGCTGAAACTTCCCTATCGGCAGACTGAGGGATTCGGCCGCTCGCTGGTGGCGATGTTGGGCGTCGAGGCAGCGATTCCCAATTATTCTTCGCTCGCCAAGCGAGCCAGCAAGCTGAATGTTTCGCTCGATATCGCTAACAAGAGGGGCGACATCGATATCGTGGTGGATAGCACCGGCATGAAAGTGTTTGGCGAGGGCGAATGGAAGATGCGGACGCATGGCAAGTCGAAGCGGCGGACATGGCGGAAGCTGCATTTGTCGGTGAATCCTGACACCCGCGAGATTGTGGCGGAGATTTTGACCGAGAACAGTTGCCACGATGCCGATGCGGTTCCCGAAATGCTGGAGCAGGTGGAGCAGCCCGTAAAAAAGTTTCACGGCGACGGTAGTTACGACAAGTGGAAGGTTTATGAAGGGCTGGAATCCGAAGGCATTGAGCCGGTGATTCCGCCGCAGCACAACGCCAAGATCAAACAACATGGCAACTCTGCGGAGGAGCCTTTGCCCCGGGACGAGGCAATTCGTCAGATTCGACGCAAGGGGCGTAGGAGTTGGAAAGAGGAAGTGGGCTATCATCGTAGAAGCTTGGCGGAAACGACCATGTACCGAGTGAAACAAAGCTTTGGGAGCCATCTCAAAAACCGAGTATTCGAAAACCAACAAACGGAAGCCCGCTTGCGCTGTAAAATCATCAATCAATTCACCCAACTCGGGCTTCCACAGTTCGAGTGGAGTTAGTCAACAAGGCCGTTCGGGCTTGCCACTTTGACTGGTTGTATTGACATCGACAAAGCCCTCGGTCGCTTTCAGTGTCTCCACTAGAGTATCTGCGATCTGAGTGAGTTGATTGAGATCGTCACCCCGCAGATTGTACTGTACCGGAGCGGAACGCATGCCGCCGCCTCCGAGTCGGGCGATGGGATCCACAGTAATTCGCAAGTGCGAGTAGGGGGCGAGTCGCTCACGGGCCAGTTCCATGGCCTTCGACTGCGAAGTGGCTCGCTGACTGCGATCGACCATGCGGACCATCACCTGGGCTACCGTGGTTTGTCCTTCGTACTGTCCACCAATGGTTGTATAAATGTCCTCTACAGCCGGAAGCGTCGCAAGAATGGCCTCGACCTGCCCGGCCAGCTTAGCGGTGCGGTCCACCGACGAACCAACTGGAGCTTCGAGTTGTACTTGAAACTGCCCCTCGTCAGCAGCGGGGGTGAACTCTTTACCGATCAACGGCAGCAGCGTGCAACTGGCGAGAAATACTCCCATCGCTACCAGCACTACAAGCCAGCGGGCACGGAGAGCCACGCCCAGCACCCATGAGTAAAGCGATTCGATACCGGTGAGTAGGTTTTCGGAAATCTGGTAAAGGCGACCGTGCGAAGCGCTCAGTTTTAGAAGTTGCGAGCAGAGCATCGGCGAGAGGAAGAGGGCGATCAGCGTTGAAATGATCACCGTAAAGGTGATGGTCATTCCGAACTCGAAGAAGAATTGCCCGATAAGCCCATCCATGAAGGCGACAGGCACAAACACCGCTGCGATGGAGAGTGATGTCGCAATAACCGCAAAGCCGATTTCGTCCATCGCCGCCACGGCCGCATGCAGTCGCGGCTTGCCTTCTTGCATGTGTCGCCAGGTGTTTTCGAGCACCACGATCGAGTCGTCGATCACCATGCCGACCGAAATGGTAAGCGCGAGCAGGGTCATGGTATTCAGCGTGAAGCCGAACGCCATCATAAAAGCATAGGTCGATACAATTGTGGCCGGAATCGTGACTGCCGCCACAAGTGAGCCTCGAATACTCCGCAGAAAAAGTAGTATCACCAGCACCGCGAGTGCTGCCCCTCGGACCAGTTCGCTTTGTGCTTCGTCTACACTCCGTTCTACGAAGGCAGAATTGTCTTGGACAACCAGCAAGTCGTACCCTTCTGGTAACGAGTCGCGAATCTTGTCTAAAGTTGCCTTCACTTCGTTCGCCACGACCACCATGTTCGCGCCCGACTGCTGGCGGACCGAAAGCGATACGGCTAGTTGCCCGTTTAGGCGAGCCAGGCTGTGGCGATCTTCGAGACCATCTTCGACGTAGGCAACTTGCTCGAGACGAATGGCATGTCCGTTGCGGCGGGTGATCACCATGCGGCGAAAATCTGCCACGTCGTTCAGCTTGCCTTTGGTTTTGACTACCAGGTCCGACTCTCCCGCTTCGAGACGTCCTCCTGGTACCTCGATATTGCCTTCCCGTAGGGCGTCTACAACGTCCTGAGCAGCGAGGTTGTACGAGGTTAGATCATTCACTCGCAACCAGATGCGGACCTCCCGCTCGCGATCTCCGGATAGTTGCACACCACCCACTCCATCGATTCCTTCGATGGCCGGTTTCACGATATCGTCGGCAATCTCAGAGATATCGCGCACCGAGCCTTTACCTGCCAGCACGATTCCCAGAATCGGGGTCGCGTCGGGATCCAGCTTCTCGATAATGGGAGCCTCGGCTTCGGAAGGAAGCTCGTACTGCACCGAGGAGACCTTGTCTCGAACATCCTGAGCAGCGATATCGATATCGCGTTTGAGTTCGAACTCCAGAAACACCTGCGAGAGCCCCTCGCTGGTTTCGCTACGCATCGATTTGATGCCGCTGATCGTACTTAGTGATTCCTCCAGCACCTCGGTTACCTCGGTCTCTACGGTGTGGGGAGCAGCCCCTTCGTAGGTAACCGTGACCGTGACGACGGGAATATCTACGTCTGGATAGAGCGCGACGCCGAGCGTGCGGTAGGCAACCATGCCAAACACGATGAGCGCCGAGAACACCATGAGGGTGAGCACCGGTCGCTGAACGGCAGTTTCGGACAGTTTCATCTTGAATACTCGAAGGACCGAAGGTCGAACGGACGCGTCCGTCCAGTTGTTGTGCAAAGAATGAAAAGCGGAGCGGTGGAGGGGGGACTATGGCTGCTTGTAAACGACAACCGTGGACGGAGGAGACTCGACGACGACTTCCGATTGATCGGTGACAAGCGTGGGATCATCGGTGATCACAAGTTCGTCGCCAGCGAGTCCGGCTACCACCTGTGTGGAGGTATCGGTAGCGAGTCCCAACTCGATCTGTTTGGCGATCGCCCGACCGTTCTCTACCGCATAAACGTGCGGCTGGCCTTCGATAAACACGATAGCTTCCGAGGGAACGACGAGCGTTTCCTCGGTCGTGGGTCGGAAGGGGATTCGAACGCGAGCGAACTGGCCTGCCTTGAAGCGGGCGTTCGCGTTGTCGATGGCGACTCGGGCGCGGAAAGTGCGCGTTTCGAGATCCACGCGTTCGTTTATTGCGACCACCAGCCCGGTAACCGGCTCGACACTTCCCGAAGCGAGTACGGAGGCCTGATCGCCAACTTTCACGGCCCCGACGAACGACTCAGGAATACCGATCTCGGCCACCAAATAGCTAAGGTCCATGAGTTCGACGAGCACATCACCCGACGCGGCGACTCGCTCACCAACTTCCACATTGATGGCGGTGATCACTCCGTCGTAAGGGGCCAGCAGCGTGGTCTTGGAGAGTTCGATCTTGCTTTGCTCGACTTCGGCTTCGGCCTGCGATACCAGGGCCCGCTGTACCGCAATTTCTTCTTCGGTCGGGCCTGCCTGGGCTCGCTTCACTAACGCGGCGGCACTATCCACAGCCGCACTGGCGGTGGCCACCGCTAGCTCGCTCTCTTCGAACTCGGCTTGCGAAATCGCATGTGTCGGCAGCAGTTGCTGCATGCGATCGCGATCTCGCTTCGCTTGCTCGAGTCGGGCAGCGGCCTCGGCTTGTAACGCACTTAGCCGAGTGACTTCCTCGGCGCGCTCCCACGATTCGAGCTTCGCTAGATCTGCCGAAGCTTTCGCCAGCTTTGCTTGAGCCATTTGCAGATCTACTTCGTAATCACGTGTGTCGAGCTGCAGTAGCAGATCCCCCTTGGTAACCGGCTGGCCGTAGGTCAGACCGAGTTGCTCGGAGTAGTGCTTGCCCTCGACGACGATATCGAACTTGGCTCCTACTTGAGGGATCTCGGCAACCACGCCGGGCACTTCGGCCATAATACGGGTGACACGGCGGGGAAGCAGGTTGCCAGTGAACTCTTTCTCAGTGACAAGCGATTGATGCATGACCGGAGCCACGCGTACCGAGATGCTAGTTGTTTGAATCTGATACGCAGCCGCTTCTTGCTCGGTGGGAGCGGGCTGGTTACAGCCTGCAGTCACTAGCAAAAGAGTTGCCAAGAATCCTGTCAGAGCAGTCTGCATGTCAAGTCGTTGTGATTTCATGTGTCGTTCCTTCGCACATTTACTCTTCATGGATTGGTGAACAAGCCAAGCCGTTGATGAAGATCTCCACGGCACATGCCACTCGTTCGGGCAGATGCTGATGCCCTCCATCGAGGCAACCATTCACCACGCTGCCATACAGCATGTCGGCGAAGGCATCGGCAACTGGCCCCGTTTCGAAATCGCGTAGCTCTCCTCGTTCCATCCCGCGTTGGAATAGTCGTTCCAACCCGCCACGATGTTCGGCGCGATGCATCAAGTGGGTTGGAAAGACCGACTGCCGGAACTCCGCCCGCTCTTGGATCATCAACTCTACTACCCCGGGCTTTCGCTGATAGTACGAAGCGTATGAAGCGGCGATCTTGCGAAGCATGTTTGTCGTACCGATGTTAGCCAGTACATCGTCGGGATCAGCATCGCCGATTACGTCTTTCCATATGTGGGCTGCCACTTCTTCGACCGCGTGCTTCGAGGCAGCTAGAAACAGCTGCTCTTTGTTGCCAAAGTGTCGGTAGACTGTCCCTTTGCCGACCCCCGCGAGATCAGCAATCACCTGCACGTCGGCGTTGCGAAAACCTTCTCTGGCAAATACGTCGCAGGCGACTCGAAGAATTCGGGATTCCGTATCGCTGAGGTTGAGCATCGCAATCCCTTTTTGCACTGGTTTCATTGGCTTGAATCAAAACGGACGCGTCCGTCCGATCTTTGAACAGTAGATACTCGCCCATTCGGCGTCAAGCCAGAATTTGCTCAGCAAGTCCTCTAGAATTGAGTAAGAATCCTGAGGTAGACCACATAGCGAGAGCCTGAAGACGAGTTACCTTCGCTTGGTAGAAAGTTGCCAACGCCAATCGATCTCAAGATCCTGAGAGTCAAGGGAATCGACCGCTGCGGGGGTGGCAACCAGTTTCCGGGGAGATTGGTCGACCGAGCTTTGGCGGACTTCATGTCGACGAGCGAAGCGAGGGGCCCAGAGCAGTGCGGGATCGGTTGGGTCCGAATTGCTGAAGAGCTGTTCGATCGCTACTTGACGTGCTTGAGACCCGCTGCTCGCTGGCAGCTGCATCTGAGCTACTTGCGGAAGGGTCGTTGTGGTGGAATTCGTCGTCTGTGCATCGGCCGCAGGTGCGGGCGATGGATCTGTTGGCAAGTACTCTTGTGGTTCTGCTTGCAGTTCTTGCTCTTGTTCCGGCTCCAGGATCTCAACAACCACGGGGGGAGCTGCGGGTTCCGTGGTACTCGACACGGCAGCGACTTCCGGCGAACCAATACTGGCCACCTCGGCAATTGCACCAAGGTTGTCACGCCAGATCGTGTAGTCGCCAAGGCTAACCACTCCGTCGCGGTTGCCATCGGCACCTGCTCCAGCAATGGCGACCCTAGAGCCGATCTGTGACTTCCAGAGGAGGTAGTCGTTCTGATCAACAACCCCGCTTAAGTCGTAGTCGCCGGGGATCGAGAGTGCTTCGACCCCTGGGGAACCGCCATCGTAGCGACTTGCTCTCCAGTTGAGCGGGTCGTTCGCATCCCCCAGCGGATCGATGATCTCCAGAGAAGGGCCATCGCCATCAGCAGTAGTGGGCCAGGGGGTGTCGTCGCTGTAGGTAAAGCTCTGGATCACGTTGCCCGATGCGTCAAGCAGCGAGATAGTTTCGCCGCCGTTACTGAGATTACGGTCACCAAATCCATCGAGGGCTAGATTGACGTTCGTTCCATAGACGGCTTCGAACACCTCCGGAGTGCGGGCGATTACCATGTACTCTCCTGGTGCCAGCATCTGGCCCGGCGAGAATACGTAGGGGGTCGAGGCAAAGTCGGTGATCTGCACTCCGGTCAAGTCGATTGTTGTGCTTCCGGTGTTCAGGATTTCGATGAATTCTTGATCGTCTTCATCGACAAGGCTGGAGTTGTTTGGATGGTAATGCAGTTCGGTAATCGCCAGTGTGGTTGAGCCGTTGGCTTCTGCCGCGACAAACTCAACGGGATCCGACCAGTGGCTCCACCGCCCGGTGTCGTCCTGATAGCGAACACGAGCGCGATAGATTTCTCCCGCAGTGACAGCTGAGCTGGAAGGGGCAATTGTGGAACTGTAGGTTGTGAGCTCTCCCGAAGTCCAGCTGGCGGTCCACTCGTCGAGGAACTCCAGGTCGGTATCAAGTCCCGCGGATACGGGAGTGACTTGCGAGATTCGCCATTCCATCGCACCGAAGGTGTTATTCCCCTGAGGGTCGGCGAACGTCGTGGCTTCGAACGCGAGCTCGTCGGCCGCCATGCCGGGATCGCCGACGTAGGTGATTACCGGTGTTTCGGGAATGAGGGCTTCTTCGCCAGAGTTGACGAGTTGATCATCAAGATACGCCGCCCGACCGCCAGGACCGACGTAGCCGGTGGAATTGGTGCCTCCGCTGGGCCAGTTTCCTCCCACGAACGCGAAGTTCAGCATGTCCTGCACGAGATTCGACAGCGACACGGAGCCAGCGCCGCTGAGACCATCGTAGTTGCCAGCGGAATCGGGAGCTCCTTGCCAGCGAGCGCGATCCGCAGCTTCGAGCGGCAGGATATTCGAAACCAGTTCGTTGATCATGCCCTCAAGTTGGTCAGGCTGCCAGATTAGGTCACGCAGTTCACGTAGGGTGTTGTAGTACGCGGGTTTGATCAGGCTGTCGGCGTACGACGGATCGAAATTCTCGAACAGGGCGTCGTAAACCAGGTCTTTGCCCTCGTTCCAAGTCGGACCCCAGCTGGCATCGGTATCCCAAAGCAGCAGCCAAAGCTCCCCTTTGTAGTCTTTCTCAGCGGTGTAGTTCGGCGCAAAGTAGTAGGCCATGTTCTTGTTGGCCGTGGGCCAATAGTCGTAATGGCGAACTGCTTCGGACAAGGCGTGGTAGATGAAGTACTTCTCGAGGTCGACACGATACTCAATTTTGTCGCTCGCCCGGCCCATCGCGTACTCAACGTAGTTGAAATCCGACCCGTCTGACACCGCGTTCGGTGCCTGGTAATCGAGTTGACGCTCGGCGTCTTGTGTCTGATTGTTGAGTTTGTAAAGGTTGCCTTCCTCCAGGTCATGCGCATCGAGGAAGCGTTTGTCGTAGTCCTCAAGGGCGAAGTTGATTCCCCAGAAATCCCCGTTCCATTGATCAGGAGCTTCGGCGGAATCGTCGATCACGCGGAATTGGAACCAGTGCGTTTCGATCGCTGGCAAACCAAGCATGTTGCTGAGTTGCAGCGTGATGGCTTCGTTCAGCGAGTAAGTTAACGTTGAGTGGTTGTCGAATCCCTTGCCTGTGGTCAGCGTTTTCCATTGTTCGGGATACGGCTCACCATCCTGGTCGAGAGGTTCGAACCAATTGCCATCGTTGAAACGGAATCGCATGCTCCGTTTGCCTTCGCCGTAGTAGCGGCCGTTCGCTCCGCGAGGGCGATATTGGATGTTGTCGTAGACTTTGCCGTTGTAGACAATGGTGCCGCCCCAGTTGAACGTGTAGCGAGCCTCGGTGCCTTGGGGGATCTGGTCGTCGGAATCCCAGGCGTTGGCTTCGGCTATGTCTTCGGCACGAGTCAGCAAGTGATAAACCGGCAACGAGTCCAACGCATCGGCATCGGCTAGCAGCTGGTTGTTATTGTCGACATAGTCGGGAATGCCATCGTAGACAAAGTAAGCAAAGTTCAGCGAAGCATCGTCGGCGTAGGGAGCCATCGCGGTAGCGCCAAGCGTGTCGGACACTTCGATACGATATCGCACCAGCGTGCGGTGAGCTTGGGCCGGTATCGACGCGGTGTAGATGCCGTCGCCAGCTACCGCGTCTTCTCCCGTACCATCGTCCACCATCACGATGGTAGTCCAATTTGCCAGGTCGAAGTACTCGGGATTAGCCGTAGGAAGCAGCGTGGCGTTCGCGACCAGAGCGTCGACGTCCACGGGCAAGCGAGCGGGGATATACTCGCCTGGTAGCACGATCTGATACTGCAATTCAACCGAGGCAACCCCGTCGGGATCGGAGACTTCCGCAGTAACGACTCCAATACTCTCAGACGTGTCGCCACCAGAGGTGTCGATCGATGCAATCGCAGGGGCTGCGTTGTCTGCCAGCGTGGCGTTTGCCGCTCCTGGAGTTGCACGCTGCGGTTCTACGGTAATGGTGACTGCCCGCGAGGTGGTGCCCTCGTTGTTGGTCGCAATCAATACGTAAGTAGTTGTCTCGGTGGGACTGACTGTGGTCCCCGACCGATTGGTAACGTCCCCTACATCAGGTGTGATAGTGAGCGAGGTGGCGTCGGTCACATTCCAGGTGAGTACGACGGTCTCGCCGCTGACGATCGAGCTTTGATTGGCTTCAAACGAGTTTATCGTTGGCCCCGCGAATACCGCATTCGGACCCGCTTCGTAACTTTCGGCAAGCGCTGAGCTACTAAGAGCCTGATTGTAGATGCGAAACTCGTTGTGATAGCCGTCGAACAGCGGATCGTTCCATTGCGAGCGTCCGAGCCAGTTGTTGTTGTCGTTTAGATCGGCCAGATCAAGCGTGGTGGAGCTTTGTCCCACCAGTTGACCGTTGACGTAAAGCGACTGGGTGTCTGATGCTCCATCCCAGACAACGGCAAAGTGATACTCGGTGTTCGTGTTTGGTGATTGCGACCAGTCGATCGAGGTTTCTACACTGGTAGTTCCATTGCGATGGGAAAGTCGAAGATCGCCCGAGTCGGCGCGGGGGATGAGTGTGATGTAACTCTGGCCCGACGCGCTGGAGGAGCTGTCTTCGCCACCGTCGCTGGTGCCGAACGAGAAGATCTCGGCCCAGGTGCGATTGCGGGTCACTGTACCCCACCATTCGAACGTAGCGCTCTCGCCAAGATCGGAGATAATGCCGTTAGGCAGGTCGACGTAGGCTCCCGATTCGAAAGGTACCTGATTCGAGAGTTGGCCCGAATTGCGTGAGACATCCAGTCGGCCGTTGACGAACTCTGTAATGCCAGCAGGGTCGACCAGTGTGGCATCATCGCCACCGACGCTGTCTTCGAGATTGCCGGAGAAGCTCCAGCGATGCACGAGTCCACTCACCAAGTCCGAGGTGGAACCATCGTCGGGGCTGGCGAACAAAGGTTCGGTGAAAGCAGGACGCCAGTTGCTGCCGAGGTTGTTGTCGAGGTTGGGATTCACCAATTCCATCGACATCCCCTCGCCATCAGGGGAGATTGGCCAGGGGAAGGTCGTGCTGTACTCGACTTCGTCGATCAGGTTGCCACTACTGTCCGACAACGCAACACGCTCGCCGCCGTTGCTCAAGCCGCCTGCGTACATACCAGTGGCAACGGTGCCAAACTCAGAAAGCAGAGTCGCGGGATCCTGGGCCAAGACAACGTACCCGTTGCCGGCGATCGTTTGCCCTTCGGCAAACGTGTAGTCGATGCCGTCGGTGAATTCCCAGCCCGATAAGTCCACCGGTTCCGACGACGTATTGTAGAGTTCGATGAACTCTTCAAAGCTGGTGTTGTCGGCCGAATTGTAGTGAATCTCATTAATCACCACCGCTAGAAGACGACGGTCTTCCAACTGCTCCATGCGCAGGCGCGAACCTCTGTTACGACGCGACGCATGAGATTTGGTGCGAGAGTTGTGGTGCCGCTTTCGAAATACCGCCATGCCTGCCTGTTCCGGGTGTGCGAACGACGAATGTCGCGGACCGCATCCAGTTGCAGGAGCCTATCAAGCTCTGAATTGAAGAGTGTTGGGAGTAGTAAGTTACGCAGTCCGCCTTCTATAGATAAATGGTGCGCAACTCCGTTTATCTTAATCGAAAATTCATGAAAAGCGACGGTTTCGGCCGCGGTTACCAAGGCAAAATCGTGGTTTGCGGGAGAAATCGCATTAGGGACCCCGCTACCAGCAAGGGACCCTGAGGGCCATCTATCGCCCATCCAGGGTAGCAGCGAAGCCAATAATAAAACGGTAGCGTCCCAGAAGGACGCTACCGCTCTGTGTGGAGCATCGGACAAGCGGCACGTGCTACTGCCGACAGAAGTCGATTGGGTTCGTAGTCTACTTGCGACGGCTTACAGCAAAGCCAACCAGGGCGAGAGCGACGATGGCGATTGAGCTAGGCTCTGGCACGCTCTGGCCGACGATCTCGAAGTTATCGATCTCCATTTCGCTGTTTCCGAATTCGTTGAAGTCGCTAATGATCAATTCAATCGTCGACGAACCATCGAGCATTGGCGACAACGAGATCATACCGCTGTCGGCGAATTGGTTTTCGGGGTCGGCAGGATCATAGTCGAAGAAGGTCAGTGAAATGTTGTTTTGATCGGCATCACGGAACCAGGTGCCGCTCGGGCCATCGACGCGATAGAACACATCAAACGAGCTAGGCAGATCGCCCGGGGTGCCTTCGATGTCGAAACGAAACTGGAAGTCGCTGTAGCCGGTGCCATCGAATGTGATATACATCAGCGCGTCGTTGCCGAAGTCTTCGCCGGCTACTGCTCCAGCGCCGTCGTTCTTATCGAGGGTAAAGGTATCGACCCCATCGATGTCGAAGTCGTCACCGCCGCCCGCCAGATCGTCCCATTTAATTGTGCGAGTCGGTTCGTAGGTAACACCGCTGAAGGGGGAGGTGTAGGAGACGAATCCGCCACCACCGTTGTCGTCGAGATCATCGCCATCGCCACGGAAGGCTTCGAGAATGGCATCGCCAGACATGGTGTTATCGACATCGGCGGCGAAAGCTTGTTTGGTGGGGTTTGTGTCGAAATCGTAATCCGAGGCAAAGCCCCAGAATGCAACCACTTCGGCGGCTTGAGCGTGTGAGGTTGCCAAGCAGGCGGCTAGTAAGAGGGTGAGACAATACGATAGCAGGCGGGCAATCATGGTGGGATCCGAATCTAGAGGGGGGTAAATCAGTAGCTGGCCCAAAAAACAGAGGGACTAATTAAACACCCCCCATTTTAACATGGGGCCAAGGGGAGGTCGACTCGTTGGTGCCAGGATTTTTATGGCGAAAACCGCGATAAAATGAGCTGATAGTCCCTGGTTGTCGTCACGTTGGTGGACGTTTGCCAACGCCCAGGAGCGGGAGCGACCGTTCAACGAGACGGAAGTTGGAGGAGCGAGAGTGGAAGCCGCTCGGATGGGTGATGGTTAGCAAAGCGATTGCCCAGGTCGGTAGGCAATCCAAAGGTAACGACAGTGGTCTTCTTAGATGAGTTGCACGCAAGAGTGTGAGCTTACGAAAGTGCATTTGTGAGGTGCTGACTCTCGTTTCATCGCTTACAAAGTCAACATGCAAGCTGTGACTTACAACTTGCGTAAATGAGCCCCCGAGTTTCGTTGACATCGGATTACCGCCACACATAGAATCGCCGGTGTGGCGGACAACTCTTCAATTCCTTATCAGTGCTACGGCGGAAAGGCGACTGCCGGATCTCCTACGTTGCAATGCATGCGCGGATGCTTGGGTAACTAGAGCACCAGCGCGTGCTAATCTTCAGCTTGGTCAAACAGTCTGCCTGACGCGAATTTTCTTGATACCGAATTGGCGACGCCACGAGCGAGGCGGAGTCATCTTGTCTTTTTCATCTTGCGTACGGTCTGATTCTTTGAGGAGCGACTAATGATTTATTCAAAACTCGCCGCCCTTCTCGCTGTGCTGTGCTTCGGCACTTTGGGGGCAAACGCTACGGCCGCTTTAGTGAGCGTGAACACTTCGGGCGATACCGAAACCTCCTACGTCGTCAACGATCCTGACGTCGGTGAGTACACCGTGACGATCTCGGGGCACTCGGGTAAAGCCGAGAAGGATGGTAACTACTACTACCGAACTAGCAGTTCGCGCGATCCAATCGACGACACTTGGCAGATCGCAATCACCGGTCTCGATGCCGGCGAATACATTAGCGACTTTGTGATGAACACCACCCGTATCGCCCCTAGCGTTGGCGGCGGAAGCGATTGGGACTGGAGCATCGAATTCTCCGCCGACCTGGCAGGCGGGGGTACTTACACCGACACGCGGGTGCTTAACAACGGGCAAGTGACCGTCGATCCCGATATCGCGTTTTCGGCCGCCGTGGCTGGCGACCACTTTGGCCAGGATCCTACGTTTTACGTGAATGTAGTGAAGAACGTGGCCAGTAACACTCGCGCTGTGGGATGGCGAGATTTCGATATAACCGCCGCTCGTGTGCCGGAGCCTTCTACCTGGTGCATGCTTTGTCTCGGCATGGCGGGCTTGGGCGGTCTGCTTCGTCGGCGAAGAGCTTAGCGAGCCTTCGTGTGCTATTCAGTGCGGCGTTGGTAGCTGCACACCTATTCTGCGCTTCGCTTAAGAGCGTGTAACCATTAACTCCATCATGGAATCAAGATGACTAGGCACAAACTACGATTCGCAGTCCTTACATTGTACTCGCTCGCAGCGATGGTTGCCGGCCAGTCCGCGATGGCAGCTACCACCACCGTGACCACTGAAAGCGACGAGGAGAACAGCTACGTAATCAGCGACCCTGATGTCGGCGATTTCACCGTTACCATCACAGGCTATTCAGGAAAGACCCTTCAAGACAATCGGTACTACTTCCGCACGGGCAGCAGCAGCGGTGCCTTAAGTCAAACGTGGTCGATTGCTGTCACTGGCCTTGATCCTGGTGAGGTGATTACGGATCTGTCACTGTCGACCACCCGGATTGTTCCGGGGGTCGGCAGCGGCGGAACCTGGGATTGGGACATCGAATTCACTGCCCCGTTGGCAAGCGGTGGCACCTACACGGACACTCGCGAGTTGATTGGAGATTTGACCGTCAGTCCTAGAATCAGCTACGACAACGACATCGCCGGCGACCATTTCGGCGAGAATCCAACGTTTGATATCAACGTCTCGAAAACCAACAGCAATAGTCGTGCTCTCGGTTGGTACAACTTCGACATCACGGCCGCCTTTGCCAACGCGCAGCCGATACCAGGCGATACCACCGGCGATGGTCTGGTAACCCTCGACGACCTGAATCCCATCTTGCAAAACTACCGCACTGCGCAAACCGCTCGTTCCGCGGGCGACTTGGTCGACAACGACTTTATTGACTTCGCTGATTTTCGACAGTGGAAAACGGCCTATGTCGATGCAGGTGGCTCGTTGGAAGGCATCGATCTCGACTTCTTCACAGCCACTGTTCCTGAGCCTGGAACCATGCTGTTGACGCTAGTAAGTGCGGTCGGCATAGCAATCGTGCGTCGCCGAAGTCGCTAAGGGTGCTCGTCCTGTATTGAGCACCGCATCGTGTGCACTTTTCTTAATCAAACACAACGCGGCTGGCCAGTTAAGTCCCGCCATTGCTGTTCAAGGGAGAAGAAGTTGATGACACATAAATCTCTATTTAACCTGACTACGCTGCTCATGGCAGCCACGGCTATTGTGGCCGTCAGGGCCGACGCGCAAGAGTTCTACGGCTTAACGCCCGATGCCGATACCTACATTACCAACGGTGGTGGCAGCGGCCCGACGAGTCACCATGGGGGGAAGTCTTCGGTCGAAGTACGTTGGTACGACGATGGTTCCACCACCCGGATTCGGATGGGATACGTGCGGTTTGACATCGCCGGTATCAATCCGGAGTTCTTCACCAACGAAGTCACCCTCAGCGGAACATTCACGGGCAGTTCCTACAACGGACCAGGCGTGTGGGACGTGTATGGTCTGAACGACACCATCACCGCGGTCGATACGCTGGGAGTCGACTGGGACGATTCCGAAATTAGTTACTCCAACGCAGCCGGCGTGGTGAACGATGCCCCCGTCGGCACTTTTGGTTTTACGAGCGACGCGACGATGCTCGGTACGTTAACCCTCGACGGCGTCGACGAGCAACCGTTGCCCTTCATTTCGAATGGTTCGGATCTCGATTTCAGTAGCTTCTTGAATGCCGATACCGACGGTTTGGTCACCCTGTTGTTCATCAGCAGCACCTCCGACGGCAAAGAGTACCGCATCGATAGCAGCGAAGGGAGCACTAGCAACGGGCATGGTCCCATGACACTGAACTTCATGTTTCCAGCGGGCGATGTTGATGGCTACAACGGCGTCGATCTTGCCGACTTGCAGGTCATTGCCGACAATTTCCGTCAATCGGCCAACTCGCGGTTGGATGGCGACTTGAGCGCCGACGGCTTTGTCGACTTCGCTGACTTTGAACTCTGGAAACAAAACTATACCGGTTCGCTAGCAGGCGTCGATCTTGGTTTCCTGTCCGCCAAGGTCCCTGAGCCGAGCACGTTGTGGCTCGCTGCAGTCGGCGCCGGCTTGCTGTTGGTGCGTCGCCTCAAGGTAAACCCTCGCGTGATGGTGATTGCCTTAGTGCTGCTGGGCGTGGGGGTGGCTTCTTCGAGCTTCGCCCAGGTGACGTATTACTTCAAGCACCCCGACTACAGCCCTTATCCAGCCGATAACAACTGGTTCACTGAAACCGATAACAACCCCAATGCTTCGGGGGGAACTAACTGGTACGATCCGGTCGGGGCGGTCAATTTCATTCCCGACTATTCCCAAGTGGTCGACGAACGCGCGGCCATCGACTTTGGTGGTACCGTGGTCGTCGATACCGTCGGAGCCTACAGTCCAGCTTCGCTGACTATTAGCTCCTCCAGTGGTCTCGATGTGCTTGGCACCGGAGCCTTGAGCATTCGCGCGGGGACCGACACCAATGGCGAGCTGAACGTGAGCAGCGGGGCGGTCTCGGTGCTGTCGGGCGGTTCGCTCACCTCCGAAGGCTCTTTTACCATTGGTGGCAGTTCTTCGCTGGCCATCGGAGCCGGTGCGACCGTAGGTACCGATAGCAGTCTTTCGCTCACGGGTAGCTATCAGGTGGGGGTCGCCGGTAACGCGAACAACGGTTTTATATCAGCCGGCACCAGTGCTACCGTGGGTGGACAGCTTGTGCTCGATTTCACCGGTTACACACCAGCCGCCACGGATACATGGACCGTTGTCGAGGCCGATTCGATCACCGGAGACTTCAGCTCGTTAAGCTGGATCGGTGGATTGGCTCCGAATCAGTCGTTGGCCACCGTTCAGACGGATTTAGGAGGCGGCCGCGTCGGCATTACCGCCATGATCGAAGAACGCCTGGTACTGCAAGTAAATCGCGACACCGGGGCGGCGACCATCATGCACCCTGGTAGCTCGAGCATTACCCTCGACGGTTACTACGTCGGCTCCGATCTCGGCATGCTGAGCGACAAAGCGAGCGATTGGACGAGCCTGGTGGAGAGTGGTCAGCTTGGGTCTGACTGGATCGAAACCTCCCAAACCACCAGCAACATTGGAGAGCTAAAAATCGGTGCCGATGCGACATTCGGCAGCGACGTTGCCCTCGGCAGCATCTACAAACCGCTGGCTGGCACGTTCGCCGGCGACACCGAGGACCTGCAGTTTGTGTATCGCCGTTCGTCGGATGGCAAGACCTTCACCGGGCGGGTGGAGTATACCGGTTCGAAGGTGAATAATCTCGTGCTGCAAGTCGACCCCTCCGGTTCAGGCGATGTGTATCTTCGCAACACGTCGAGCACCACCGTGGAGATCGACGCCTACGAGATCCTCTCGAGCAGCGGTGCTTTGAGCGAAGCGGGCTGGAACAGTCTCGCCGAACAGTCGGCCACTACCAACACCTGGCTCGAAGCACTCGACAACGGGGCTTCGCTGTTGGCTGAGTTCGACACCGAAGGCTTCACCACCATCGGTCCAGGAGCGGCCATTAACCTCGGCCCGCTCTACACTGGGAGCACGCAGGATCTGCAGTTTAACTTCCTGTTGATGGGCGACGACGAAGGCACGGCCGGCGCGGTCATGTACGGAGCCTTTACGGCCGACGCACTGCCAGGCGATTACAATGAAGATAACATCGTGAACCTGGCCGACTACACCGTCTGGCGCGACAATCTTGGCAGTGGCGTACTGCCGAACGATAACGGGCTGGGTACCGTGGGGTACGAACACTACGAGCTGTGGAAGGCGAACTTTGGTTCGTCGCTTCCCATCAGCGGTGTTGGTGCGGTTCCCGAGCCTTCGAGTTGGCTATTACTGGCGATTGCCGTTGCAGGACTAGGCTATCGGCTTCGCTAAGTCGGCCATCATCACTGTTCGCGCACGGCATTCGGCATTTCCAAGCTTGTGCCAGCCGTGCGCGAGCAGTCTCTTTTGATTTCCCCCGAGGAAATGGCTCTTCTGATTGCGTTAGTACTGCACGCGGAATCCTACTGCCGTGCGAAACTCTTTCATCATCGGGCACGTAATCTCTAGGGCGTCTCCGGTCGCCTTCCAGGTTACGGGAGCATCGCTGCCGAGCAGTTCGACACTCTTGGGAGGGGGCGACACTCCTTTACGCGAGGTTCCCAGCGATCGAATCTTCAGGCATTCGAGATCGTCTGGTACGGTCATGCACCAGACGTACAAGGCACCATCTTTGCCTTTGGTGAAGCGGAAGTCCTCGGTGGTGAACTCATAGTCAGCCGTTTTCTGATTGAGTCCCCCGCCGGGTAACTGGTGCGAGCCTTCGCCGAACGTGAAAGCAGCCGAACTGCCATAGATGCCTTGACCGTTGATCTTCATCCAGGCGCCAAACTCTTCGAGCATCGTGGTCGCCTCGGCGGTAAGTTCCCCCTCCGGCGTCAGTGGCACCGAGAGAGCAAAGTTGCCATCGCGCGACACGTACTCGAGCAGCGAGTGAATCACCGAACCGCTGTCGTACACAAAGTCGGGCGCGTAGAACCAGCTGCCGATGGCCCGCTCGCCCATCCACATTCGCGAGCTGTTGATCCCGCCCGACACCCGGCTTTCGCTGGTCGAGGCCAGCCCGTGCTGTGGGCGGCTGAACTTGACGATGGCAAACGTATCGATGTCGCCTCGTCGCTCAAGCGTGCGATTAAAGTAGTGGGCGACCACCCGCTGGGCGGCGTCGCACTTCCAGCCCGAACCGCTCCGTTTGCCGCTAAAAGGCTGCGTGGAGTTGCCGTCGGTATAGATGAAGTCGGGATCGTACTTGTCGATCACATCCATGATCCGCAGCGCCCACTGCGTCGCGTACTGCCGAGCATACTCCTGATGGTGATCGAAAATGCCCTGGCGGCCGTGGGCGATCAGGTGAATCGGTTCGTAGGCGGGATATCCTGTGAGCGGAATGCCATACAAATCCTTCGGGTCAAGTCCATCCCACCAGGTCCCTTTACCATCGGCCGCGGTAAGGTTGCCGTCGTACGGAACCCCAGCCAGCGGGCCATTGGTGTCCGCACCGAACGCGGGTTGCCACCACCACCAGGTATACTCATGGTGAAACGTCACCCCGTAGCGCATCTGATGCGAGCGTGCTGCGTCGACCCACTCTTTTAGAATGTCCCGCTTCGGGCCTATGCGGGTGGAGTTCCATGGCTGGTATTTCGAATCCCACAAATCGTAGTTGTCATGGTGCACGCCCATGATCACCGCGTAGCGAAAACCCGCCTGATGAAAGCAGTCCATCAGACGCTCGGCGTCGAATTTCTCGGCCTTCCACTGATTCAGCACGTCTTTGTACCCAAACTCCGAGGGATGGCCAAACCGCTCGCGATGGTTCGCTGCTGCCGAGTGGTCTTCCAGGTACATATGCTTCGCGTACCAGTCGCCCGACTCTCCCGCAGCTTGAGGCCCCCAGTGAATCCAGATGCCGACCTTCGCTTCGCGGAACCAAGGGACCTCGCCCGGATGATGCTCGTCGATCGACTCCCAAGTCGGCTCGAAAGGACCATCGGCAATCGGAAAATCGAGCTTCGCTTCGGGGAAGCTATCAACGTCGACCTGAGCCATCGCAGAAGAGATCGCGACCAGCGAACTCACCATCGAAGTGACAAGGCATTTGAGGTTAAAGCGGGAAACGATCGGCTGAAACGCAAGGCATCGTAGCATCAGGTAACCTGCCAGTCGGTAAAGGGCTCCCACCATGCGATCCGCATGAGGAAAGCGGAGAAGAAGAGAACACATACAGTGATCACGAACAAGCGGCTCGCCAGTATAGCAAAGTCGCCGATCAGGATGCCGATGAATCGTGGGTATGCATTGGGTGATGTGACCAATTCGAGATTGGCAGTTTATCGACTGGTCAATTTGCGAAATACTGAGGAATTTGATTGAAACAGACTCGCGTGCGGTACGCATCTTGTTTGCTTATAAGAACGACGTAGCAGCAGACAGCGCGTTGCGACTGGTGGGGCTCCTATGCGACAATGACGTCTCGCTATTGGCAGCGACACTCCTCAACAGGTCCGCCTTGGTTGGCAACCGTGACTCTACTCCAGGATCGAAAGAACGATGGCTTCACTCACTTTGTATATAGCAGAGCGATGGCAGCGTTTGATCCAGGGGTGCGCACTCGTGTTGTTACTCGCAACTGCGCAGCCAGCAACGGCCGAACCCACTGTGACCACACTGACCTACAAGCAGGTGGGCGACGAGGAGTTGCTGCTCGACGTGGTGGTGCCTGAGCAGGTCGAGACCAAGGAAGCCAGCGAGTCGGCAGATCGCTCGTTGCCGGTGGTCATCGTCGTGCATGGCGGGGGATGGGGATCTGGCGATCGTAAGACGATGATCGCCCCGGTGCTCGAGACACTCACCCAAGCGGGGTGCATCTACGTGTCGCTCGAGTATCGCTTGAGCCCCCA
This sequence comes from Aeoliella mucimassa, assembly GCF_007748035.1. NCBI lineage: Bacteria > Pseudomonadati > Planctomycetota > Planctomycetia > Pirellulales > Lacipirellulaceae > Aeoliella > Aeoliella mucimassa. Next base: position 3,284,024 of record NZ_CP036278.1, on the reverse strand, counting down.
GCATCGTTGGCCAGCTTGCTTGGACGACGTGCAAGACGGAGTCGCCTGGACCAAGGATCACATCGCGGAGTATGGCGGGGACCCTGATCGCATCGCGATACTTGGCTACTCGGCCGGCGGGCAACTGGCGTTCTGGGCGGCCATACGCGATACCAGTCCGCACCGACTTAAGGGACTCATCGGTCTGGCGCCGACTACCGACTTTCTCGAAGATCTCGGCCGCCGCAGCGGGCCTAGCAAAGCCCTGCGAGACTTGATGAACTGCGAGCAGGACGAGTCGCTGGCAATCACTTTGCAGCGACTCTACGAGGCGTCGCCGATCAACTACCTGCACGACAAGATGCCACCGATACTGCTGATCCATGGTAGCGCCGATCGCAGTGTCCCCCTCCAGCAGTCGGTACACATCCAGCAAAAGATCGCCGAGCAGCGGTGGGACGTACCGTGCGAGCTATACCGCATCGAAGGAGCCCCGCACCGCCAGTCGGAGTGGGACCAGTTCGACGAAGGGTACAAACGCAAGCTGCGTGAATGGCTTGGTAAGCACCTGTAGCTTTTCTAATCACCTCTTCTATACCTAATTCTTATCATGCAAACCAATCGTTGCCGACTCGTCTTTCTCATAGTCCTTGCCGGTATTGCAAGTAACTGCTTCGCCCAGACCAATCGTGCCCCGGAAGATCGCACACCACCAGCCGACGCAGTCGTAGCAGCCGATGGTTCCGGTGACTACACATCGATCCAAGATGCGGTGTATGCCGCGCCGTACCGCCCTGCGGGGCCCGCGTGGGTGATCCTTGTGAAGCCTGGTACCTACAACGAGCGAGTCTACATCCAGCGCGAGCGGGGTAACCTGCGAATTGTTGGCGAGGAGGCCAGCTCCACGATTCTCACCTACCATTTGAATGCCAAGAGTTTGGGCGACGATGGCCAGCCGCTCGGTACGTTCCGCACGCCGACCTTACAGGTAGATGGAGAGCGTTGCGAGTTCGCACAACTCACCATTCAGAACTCTGCAGGGCCGGGGAGTCAGGCGCTCGCGATGCGGACCGATGGCGACAAGCTGGTGTTTCGCGACTGCCAGTTTCTCGGTTGGCAAGATACGCTCCTCTTGAATCGCGGTCGCGCTTATTTCGAGCGTTGTCGTATTGAGGGCCATGTCGATTTCATCTTCGGCGCCGCGACGGCGTGGTTCGAAGCGTGCGACATCCACCTTCGCGGCAGCGGCTACATCACTGCCGCCTCCACGCCCCAAGAGCAATCCTACGGGTTCGTGTTTCACCGTTGCCGAGTCACCAGCGAGCCAGACGTGCGGGCCTACCTCGGGCGGCCCTGGCGAAGCCATGCGATGACATGCTTCCTGCAGTGTGAGCTCTCCGAATCCATACGCCCCGAGGGGTGGCACAATTGGAGCGACCCCGCCCGCGAATCGACCGTGCGGTATAGTGAGTATCAGAATAGCGGACCTGGAGCGGCCGGCGAAGAGCGAGTCACTTGGGCAACACAGCTCAACAACGATCAGGCGGAGCAACTTACCATGACCAACGTGTTGTCTGGCGACGATGGGTGGAATCCAGAGGCCGATCGAGCGAAGGCAAGCTTCACCCCGCGTGGCTGGAGCGATATGCAGTCGGTGCTCGACCGGATCGAAGCCCCAACGTTCCCAAATCGTCGCTTCGATATCACCCAGTACGGGGCGAAGCTTGGCGAACGTTGTACCGCTGCAATTCAGCAGGCGATCGACGCTTGCCACGAAGCGGGTGGGGGACGCGTGGTGGTGCCAGCGGGCACCTGGCCGACCGGCGCGCTCGTGCTTCGTAGCAACGTGAATCTGCATCTTGAACAGCAGGCGACGCTCGAGTGGGTGTTCGACCTCGACGAGTACCCGCTTGTGTTTACTCGGTGGGAGGGGACCGAGTGCATGAACTACTCGCCGCTGATCTATGCGTTCGAGCAACAAAACATCGCCATCACCGGCCAAGGCACCCTCGACGGCGGGGCCACTCACGAAACCTGGTGGGCGTGGAACCCCAAGGACCCAGCGCTTCGCAAACGGGGTCCGGCGCTGCAAGTGAAGGATCGCAACGCGCTGGTGGAGTATGGCACCACAGGCAAACCTGTCTCCGAGCGCGTGTTCGGCGCGGGGCATTACCTGCGACCCAATTTTATTCAGCCGTATCGATGCCAGAACGTACTCATCGAAGGAGTCACCATCGTGCGGTCGCCGATGTGGGTGATCCACCCCGTGCTCTCGCAGAGTATCACCGTACGCGGGGTGACCATCGAGAGTCACGGAGCGAACAGCGATGGCTGCGATCCGGAGTCGTGTCGCGACGTGTTGATCGAGGATACCTTGTTTGATACCGGCGACGACTGCATTGCCATCAAGTCGGGCCGTAACAACGATGGCCGCCGTGTCGATGTGCCTAGCGAGAACATCATCGTCCGCCGATGTACCATGAAGGACGGCCATGGTGGGGTGGTGCTCGGATCGGAGTGCTCGGGAGACATTCGCAACGTGTGGGTCGAAGATTGCCAGATGGATAGCCCGCACCTCGATCGGGCGCTGCGTTTCAAGAACAACGCCGAACGGGGCGGGGTGCTTGAGAACGTCTTCATGCGGAACGTGCAAATCGGCCAGGTGGCCGAAGCCGTGCTGACGATCGACCTGCTGTACGAAGAAGGTCCGAACGGCCCGCATCAGGCGATCGTGCGGAATATCGAACTGCAAAACGTCACCAGCACCGCCAGCCCTCGCGTGATGTACGTCCGCGGGTACGAAGGTGCGATCATCGACAATATCCGCTTCGCCAACTGCGAGTTCGCAGGCATCTCGGCGACCGAGGTCATCGAGCACGCCGGCTCGATTTCGATGGAGCACGTGACCATTCGGCCGCAGAAAACTCCTCGCTAGCCACCCATTCGAGTCAAGCACATTCCCCGATTTACCGGGATGAAATGGCCATAAATCGTTGTGGTAATCAGCCGACGAATTGCTCTAATAGGTGTACGAACGTTGGGTGGTCTCACGGTGAGATCACCACGGTCGAGTGGGGCGAAATCGCCCGCTAAAAGTGCCGATAAAGCCCCCACCCTGGGGGCACACTTGGAGACTTACGTCATGAGCCATATCGCTAACCCCTTTAGTGGCCAAAGGTTACGAGCGAGGCGATCGACGAAGATTTCGCCCCGCGCATCGATTTCCGGGTTTTGGGGGCACAACGAAAGTGGGGGCACAATCGTCGCTCAGCAACGGCAGCCGGCGTCGTTTACCGAGCTGGTTCTGCGAAAGAGTTGGCCGCTGGGACTTGCGGCGTCCGATGATGGTGTAATAATGACACTAACTAGCGAGGCCCAACGATGACGACTCCTACCGGATTAGCGCTGCTTACTGATCTTTACCAGCTCACCATGGCGTTCGGCTATTGGAAGCTGCAGCGAAGCGAGCAGCACGCGGTGTTCCATCTCTTTTTCCGCAAACCTCCGTTCGCCGGTGGGTACGCCATCGCGGCCGGACTGGCGCCGGCCATCGACTTCCTGCAGTCGTTTCGATTCGAGTCGTCCGACATCGACTACCTGGCGACGCTCACCGGTAACGACGATCGTCCGTTGTTCGATGCCGGCTTTCTGGAGTACCTGGCCGAATTGCGTTTAACGTGCGATGTGGATGCCATGCCCGAAGGCACTTTGGCTTTCGCCCAAGAGCCGCTGGTGCGGGTTCGCGGGCCGATTCTCCAATGTCAGCTTTTGGAAACCGCGCTGCTGAACATCATCAATTTCCAAACGCTCATCGCGACCAAAGCGTCGCGCATCAGCGGAGTCACGGCCGGCGAGCCAGTGCTCGAGTTCGGTTTGCGACGAGCCCAGGGAGTCGATGGCGGATTGGCAGCCAGTCGGGCGGCTTATCTCGGCGGTTGTGCGGCTACTTCCAACGTGCTGGCTGGCAAGCAGTTCGGCATCCCCGTCAAAGGTACCCACGCCCACAGTTGGGTGATGTCGTTCGACGACGAACTCGAATCGTTCGCCGGCTACGCCGAAGCGATGCCGAACAACTGCGTGTTCCTGGTCGATACTTACGACACGCTCGATGGAGTGCGGCACGCGGTCGAAATCGGCAAACGGCTTCGCGAGCGTGGGCACGAGATGGTGGGCATTCGGCTCGATTCTGGCGACCTGGCCTACTTGAGCATCGAAGCCCGTAAGATGCTCGACGCAGGGGGCTTTCCCCAGGCGACGATCGTCGCCTCGAACGATTTGGACGAGCACATCATCGAAAGCCTGAAAGGGCAGGGGGCCAAGATTGCCGTGTGGGGAGTCGGCACAAAGCTCGCAACTGCCTACGACCAACCCGCCCTCGGGGGAGTCTACAAGCTCGGAGCCATGCAGCAGCCCGATGGTAGCTGGCAACCAAAGCTGAAACTATCGGAACAAACCGCCAAGACCACGATTCCAGGCGTGTTGCAGGTCCGGCGGTTCGAGCAGCAAGGCACCTTGGTCGGCGACATGATTTACGACGAAACTTCCGGCATCGACTCCCGCGAGAGCATTGTCGACGTCAAGGATGCAAACCGTCGCAAACACTTTCCTCCTGAGGCTACTAGCACCGATTTGCTGGTGCCAGTGCTGCGGGGAGGAGACCTGGTTTCCCGTCCCGAGTCGATTCACGAGAGCCGATCGCGGGCGACCACCGAGCTCGCGCGGCTGCACCCAAGCGTCCGCCGGCTGATGAATCCGCACGAGTACCCAGTGGGACTCGAAATCGGGCTGCACGAATTGCGCGAGCAAATGATTCGCGACCGCCGCTGGGGTTCAGCGAGCTAGTCCCCGTTCTTGCCTTGAAGGGTTCCATCAACAGAAAGCGTTGCAAAAACAGTGAACATCGAATTGACTTCGTGTGTTAACAACACTATGGTGGTGTACATCATACACCAAGGAGCATAGCATGGCTTACACCTATGAGTTCGCCCGCGCGGCGTTGACGGTCGACATTGTCGTATTCGGGCTCGACGAGCAGGCGCTGCAGGTGATGCTGATCGAGCGCGATTTGCCGCCGTTCGAGGGAGAGTGGGCGCTGCCGGGGGGATTTGTCCGCGTCGACGAACCACTCGACGAAGCCGCCCGCCGGGAGTTGAGCGAAGAGACTGGTCTCAATCAGATCTATCTCGAGCAACTTTATACGTTTGGTAGCGTCGAGCGCGATCCGCGAGAGCGGGTGGTGACCGTCGCCTACTACGCGTTGGTAAACCTTGAAGGTCATCACGTACAAGCGAGCACCGACGCCCGCAACGCCGCCTGGTTCGACCTGAATGATTTACCCAAGCTGGCGTTCGATCACGAGCAGATACTCGAGACCGCCTACGAACGGCTGCGCGGCAAAGTACGTTACCAACCGATCGGTTTCGAGCTGTTGCCCGAGCGGTTCACGCTACGCCAGTTGCAGCACTTGTACGAGGTGATTCTCGACCGTGAGCTCGATAAACGCAACTTCCGCAAGAAAGTGCTCGCGATGGGCATCTTGAAAGAAACCTCGGAGATCGAAAAAGACGTTGCCCACCGCGCCGCACGGCTCTACCGCTTCGACAAACGGGCCTACGACCGACTTACCAAGAAAGGATTTCACTTCGAGATTTAGTCATGGAGCGTTACTCACAAAAGCATTGATTAACAAGCTTACAGCCGCAAGAAATCCCCGTCTAACAAGCGACAAGCCGATGAAAGCACTATTGCTGATTGACATTCAGAACGATTTTCTACCGGGCGGTGCGCTGCAGGTTCCGGAGGGGGATCGGGTGATCTCGGTCGCGAATCGCCTGATGGACGACTACGACCTGGTGGTCGCGACGCAGGATTGGCATCCGGTCGATCATCAGTCGTTCGCCAGCCAGCATCCAGGCCATAAGGTCGGCGAGGTGATCGTGGTCGATGGACTCGATCAAGTCCTCTGGCCAGACCATTGTGTGCAAGGTACCGCGGGGGCGGAGCTGGCCGGTCAGCTCGATCGCGGGAAGATCGATCACATAGTCACTAAGGGAACCGATCGCACGATCGATAGTTACAGCGGGTTTTTTGATAACGGTCATCGTAAGGCGACTGGGCTGGGCGACTATCTGGCGAAGCATGGCGTAACAGCGGTCGATCTGGTGGGATTGGCCACCGACTATTGTGTGAAGTTCACCGCGCTCGATGCGGTGAAGCTCGGATTGGCGACAAGCGTAATTGCCGAGGGGGTGCGAGGGGTCGAACTACAGCCGGGAGATTGCCAGGCGGCGTTTGCCGAAATGCAATCGGCCGGAGTCGTGATTCAATGAAAGGAGTAACAGGTGGCCATTGAATTTTATTCGAAGCGAACGTTGTACAGTGAGTTGTCGAACTTCTCGAATCATGCATTCGAGATCGATGGCAAACACTACCCGACGGTCGAGCATTATTTCCAGGCGATGAAGTTCCCTGGTCATGAGCAGGCCGAGACCATCCGCACAGCAGACAATCCGATGGTTGCCAAACAGCTTGGGCGTACTCGTAAGGTACCGCTACGGTCGGATTGGGAAGCGGTGAAGCTCGACATCATGCGCGATGCGGTGCGGGCGAAATTCACCACGCATCCCGAATTGCGTGAACTGCTGCTCGGCACCGGCGACGAGACACTCGTCGAAGCCGCTCCCCGCGATTACTTTTGGGGATGCGGTGCGAAAAAGACCGGCCAGAACTGGCTCGGCAAAATATTAATGGAGGTGCGTGACGAATTGCGAAACGCACCAGTAGGAAATGAAAGCGATGAATAAGGAACAATTGAAGAAGATTAGTAAGGGCCTGAGCTACGTGCTCCGGCATCGCCCCGACTCGGTCGGCATCGAACTCGGCGATGGTGGCTGGGTAGAGGTCGACCGATTGTTGGCCGCCTACCAAGAGCATGGCAAAAGACTCACTCGCGAAACGCTGGAAGTGGTCGTTGAGGAGAACGACAAGCAGCGATTTGAGTTTTCGAGCGACGGCCGCCAGATTCGCGCCCGACAGGGACACTCCACCGAGGTCGATCTCGGCTACGAGCCCCAAACCCCGCCGGAGGTGTTGTACCACGGAACCGCGACGCGGAATCTCGAATCGATCCAGGCCGATGGATTGCGAAAAGGTCGTCGACACCATGTGCATCTCTCGACCAACCAAGAGACGATGCTGCAGGTCGGCATGCGTCACGGCAAACCGGTGCTGGTGGCGGTCGACGCCAGGCAAATGGCGGCCGATGGATACCTATTCTATAAGACCGGAAACGAGGTATGGCTCACCGAGCACGTGCCGCCGAAGTACTTGGGGGTGATCGAACCATGATCGTGGGTTGCCCTGGTAAACTAGTGACAAACCATGGATTCGAGGAATTCGAAGGGAATTTGAGTGTATCGAGCAAGTTTGCGGCTGTTGGAATAGCACCGCTTCGCCGTGCGAAATAATTGACATCTGAATTGTTGTGACCCGCACCTGCATCGTCTAGAATCGAACTCGCCTCGGTGAAATGCCGTACAGAACGCCATCGGGGTACCGTAGGGAACATTGCGAACCAGCCAATTTGTTGGCTTGAATAAGAAGTGAGAGAGGCACCCACCATGTCCATCGTAGAGAGTGATCCGCCGACGCAAACGGTTGACGGGACGATTGAGTTCATTGCTCGCGTTCGTGAGCGGGTAGGGCAAGTCGTCGTCGGCCAGGACGTGGTGGTCGAGCGATTGCTCATCGCGTTGTTCACCAGCGGACATATTCTCTTGCAAGGCGTGCCGGGCGTCGCCAAGACGTTGCTCGCATCGACCCTGAGCAAGGCGATTCATCTCGACTTCAGTCGTATTCAGTTTACGATCGACTTGCTCCCTTCCGATATTCTCGGTTCCGAGATTCTCGATCAGCAGTCGGGCAGTTTCCGCACCCACAAAGGTCCGATCTTCACGAACTTGCTGCTGGCCGACGAAATCAATCGGGCAGCTCCCAAGGTGCAGAGCGCCATGCTCGAAGCGATGCAGGAACGCAAGGTAACGATCGGCGATACGGCTTATCCGCTACCGGTGCCGTTTTTGGTGATCGCCACCCAGAATCCGGTCGAACAGTCGGGCACGTTCGAACTGCCCGAAGCCCAGCTCGATCGTTTCATGTTGCTGCATCGACTCGGATATCCGGAGCCAGAGCACGAACGCGAAATCTTGCGACGCAACATGTCGCTCGGTATCCGTCGCGAAGGCAAAGGAGCCGTCGCTCGCAACGAGTTCGACTCGATCAACGACGAGCCTGTCGGCAGCGAAGACATGCTGGTCGAAGCGATGCATTCGGTGCATGAAGTGCACGTGAGCGACACCTTCCTCGAACACGTGATCGAAATCATCGATCGCACCCGCCGGCACCCCGATCTTGAACTCGGCTGCAGCCCTCGTGCTGGTATCGCGATGACCAAAGCCGCCCGCGCTCGGGCGCTGATCCATGGTCGCAACTACGTGACTCCCGAAGACCTCTACGAACTGGCGGAAGACGTCATTCTGCACCGCATCCGCGCCAACTACGAAGCGTTGGCCGAAGGACGCACCACGGCGTCCGCGCTGCAGGAAATCTTGCAAGAAGTCGGTGCGTAATTGGTTGCAGGCGAACTGGCAGATCAGTTCACCGAAAGGATGAATGGTTGGAAGGTACACTTCATAATATTGAACCGCTCGACTCGCGGCAGTTCGTGATCGCTATCAAGCGATTGGCGACCAGCCTGAGCTACGGCAACGATCGCTCACCGTTCCTCGGGTCGGGCCTGGAGTACGTGCAGTCGCGGCCATACCAATTTGGCGACTCGGTCAAAAGTATCGACTGGCGCGTGACTGCCCGGGCGGGGCGGGTGTTCGTTAAAGAATACGAAGCTCCCAAGCGGCTCCCATGTTATCTGCTGATTGATACGTCGGCTTCGATGACGATCAGCAGTCATCACATTAGCAAGTACTGGATGGCCATCCATATTGCCGGAGGAATTGCGTTCGCCTGCCTCGACCGTGCCAGCCCTGTCGGCGTGGTAGCGGTCGGTGAGCGAACGCTGCGGGTGGAGCCGAGCCTGTCGAAAACGCAGATCCTACAATGGTTCCATGAATTGCGAAGCCATCGCTACGACGAATCGACTTCGCTCGGCATGCGAGTCGCCCAGCTCTCGCCTCGACTTTCGAGTACGTCGTTGGTCATTGTGCTGAGCGATCTGCACGACCCGCGGGCGGTGCCAGCGCTCCGGCAACTGGCCGAGCAACACGACGTGGCCGTGATTCAACTGCAGGACCCAGCCGAGTCGGGCGTGCGGCGGGCGGGGTTTGTGCGTGCCGGCGAGGCCGAAACTGGCAAGCAGTTTACCACTCGCTCCGGCAGGAAATGGCTCGAGCACGACGAAACCGCCGAAGCGCTGAAACGCCGCGGAATCGATCATTTGCTACTGCCGACCGACCAGCCGTTTGTCCACAACTTGCGGAACTTTTTTCGCGCTCGCGATCTACTACGAAGGGGAGCGCGTTGATCAAGACTCTATTACCAGCTGTCTGTTTATTCGCCCTGCTGGCGGTTCCCGCAACCAGCGCGGACGTGTCGCCGAGCGATACGCCGGAAGCCACTTCGGTCGGCTTTCCGGTGACGATCGAAGATCTCGTGCTGCCAGGTCCACTGCTGCAAGTCAAACCGCTGGAGACTCGCGACGATCCATTCATCTTGCGATTGGTCCAAAGCCATCCGCATGGCACGTCGCATCGATACACGTTTGAGTACTACGCCCTCGAACCAGGGGAGTACAACCTGGTGGAGTACCTGGAACCGACCGATGGACAACAAGCGGTCGAGTTGCCAGCGACCATGGTAACGGTCACAGCCATCCTGCCGCCGGGGCAGATTGAACCCAACATGCTCGAGTCGGCTCCACTTCCCCGCGTGGGAGGGTACTGGACCTGGGTGCTGCTCGGTTTTCTCGCCTGGCTGGCAATCGGGTACGCGATACTTACGGTCGGCAAGAAGCGATCGGCCGCTTTAGAGGCCTCAAGCGAAGAGCGTCCACGGACTCTCGCAGATCGACTTCGTCCGACGGTCGAAGCCGCTGTGGCTGGTGAGCTGACCCAGGCGGAGCTAGCGGAACTCGAACGGGTGCTGTTTGCCTTCTGGCGAAAGCGACTCGGCCTCGATCATATTCCGGCCGCCGAAGCTCGGCGAAAGGTGCTTGAGCATCCCGAAGGGGGCCAGCTGCTTCGTCAGCTCGAAGCCTGGCTGCACCGCCCGGACGACGATATGCCGGTCGACATCCCCGAGCTTCTCGCACCCTACCGCAACCTGCCGAGTGAGTCGTTGACCACCGAGGCGAAGGAGGCGGTCGAGGTATGAGCTTCCGCCTGTTCTGGCCAATTATTGTGCTGCTGATGTTGGTGCCAATCGCCATTTTGCTATGGCAATGGCGTCGCCGTCGGCCGGGGGTGGTGATGCCCTACGATCATGGCCAGACGGGTAGCGGGCCCTGGCTGCGAACGCTGCTCAACTCGGTTGCATCGCTGCCGGCACTGCTGCTGGCGGTGGTCGTGCTGATTCTGGCAGGGCCGACTCGGCTGACCGAGCCAGAGGTTCATCGCAAATTGACCAACATCGAGTTCTGCGTCGACGTCTCGGGCAGCATGATGGCCACGTTTGGCGAAGGCAATCGGTACGACGCTTCGATGCAAGCGATCGACGATTTTCTCGTCGCCCGCGAGGGTGATGCCTTCGGGCTTACGTTCTTCGGCAACGAGGTGATGCACTGGGTACCAATCACCACCGACTCGTCGGCGATTCGCTACGCCCCGCCGTTCATGCGACCTGAAGTCGCGCCGCCGATGTTTGGCGGTACCGAAATCGGCAAAGCACTGCTCGCCTGCCAGCGGCGTTTGATCGAAACCGACAATGGCGATCGCATGATTCTATTGGTGTCCGACGGCAACAGTTTCGATCTACTCAATGGCAGCGATATGGAAATTGCCAACCAGCTCAAAGAGAACAACATCGTGCTGTACGCGATTCATATTGCCGAGTCGGAGATCCCCGATCCCATCATCAACATCACCTCGTACACCGGCGGCGAAGCATTCTCTGCCGGCGATGTCGAAGGGCTGAACTCGGTGTTCACGCGCATCGACGATATGGAACAGGCCGAAATGGAACGCACTGCCGCCGACGCGGTGGACTACTATCGACCTTACGCTTTGACCGGCCTGAGCATCATTGGCTTGGGACTCGTTTGTTCATTGGGATTACGTTATACGCCATGGTAGCCGTACTTGCCGCATTCATAGCCTTGGCCATCACGCTGCTGGCCGAAGCGTTGCACTGGCGACGTATGCATCGCATTGCGCACCTGGCGTTCGGTCCCGAAGCCCGCCCGCGAATGTGGGTCCGTGTCGCCCCGTTTGTGTTGGCCGCCGCCGTGGCCGCCTGTGTGTGGGGGCTGACGACATTGCTGCTGATTGAACCAAAGGTGCACACCAGCACGAAGATTGCCGAGAGTGAACTCAAACATCTGGTGCTGGTGCTCGACGTGTCGCCGAGCATGCGGCTGGTCGATGCGGGCCCAGAAGGCGATATTAGCCGCCAACAGCAAGTGCATCGCTTGATGAACTCGTTTTTCGAGCGGGTGCAGCTGCCGAACTATCGAACCTCGGTGGTCGCGGTCTACAACGGAGCCAAGCCGGTGGTGATCGATACCAAAGATCGGCAGGTGGTCGATAACATCCTGGACGACTTGCCGTTGCATCTGGCTTTTAACATTGGCAAAACCGACCTGTTTGCCGGCCTCGGCGAGGCAGCCGATATTGTCGCCGATTTCCCGCCGCGTTCCACCACGCTATTGCTGTTGAGCGATGGCGACACGGTGCCAGCCACCGGCATGCCCGAAATGCCGAAGTCGGTCGAGCACGTCGTGGTGGTTGGTGTGGGAGATCCAGTCGCGGGCAAATTCATCGACGGCCGGCAAAGTCGACAAGACGCCTCGACGTTACGGCAAATTGCCGTGCGGTTGGGGGGCGTTTACCACGATGGCAATCAAAAACACCTTAGCACGTCGCTTATTCGCTCGATTGCCGCTACCGATGCCGTGAGCACGCTCGAAAAACTGACCCTTCGCGAGTTTGCCCTGATTGCCTCAGCTACCGGTGCGGTAGCGATTAGTGTGATTCCGCTGCTGCTGCATTACTTTGGATCAGGCTGGCAACCAGGCGTTCGCTACTCCAATACCGTTTCCAGGGAAAGAAAACGGGTAACGTCTCAGAAGTTTAATCGACACGCGCCTAAGGCTGCCTTACAATCGAAGGCCAGCCCATCGGTTACCTCTGCCCCCTCATAGGAGATTGTTATGCGCCTCGCATTACTACTAGCATGGATCGCCGTGCCAGTCGGCTTCGCCTTCTACCATTTTGGCCCCGGCCAAGATGCGGTTCAAAACGAGCTGGCTGGTCTCGAACTGCGTAAAGCATCGCTCGACTCGAGCAACGAGCGCTGGGCGGCCGTCGATGCGTCGTGCAGCGCTGCCCTAGAGACGCTGGAAACCGACCTGCCCGAGGTCGAGCAGCGTATTCGGCTGGAACGCGCTAAGGCACGCATGCTGTCGCAGCAATTGCCCGCTGCCTACGACGATTTGACCTCTTTGCTCGACGAGTTGGAGAAGAGCGAAAGCGCGGATGCCAAGATTCTTACCGAAACGCGGGCGGCAATGGCTTCGGCCGAATACTATTTGACCTGGCTCATGCGACTAGAGGGGGAACCCCGTGAGCATTGGGAACTCGAGATCGAGTCGGCGCGTCAAACCTATCGCTTGCTGGCTGAAGAAGCGAAGGAATCCGGCGACGAGAAAGCGGCCGAACAGTACACCGAAGACCTCGAAGCCAGTATTCGCCTCGCCCGCATGGATTTGACGGAATTAGAAGCCCTCGACCTGCCAGGGCAGTGCAAGAGCTGCAGCAGCGGTCAATGCAATTGTAAATGCAAGAAACCTGGCAAGAAGCCGAGCAATGGCAAGAAGAAATCGAAGGACGCTCGTGGGGCCAGTTCCGGTCCTCCCGCGGACGGTAGTGGATCGTAGTCGTATTGAAACAAGACTTTTCCAGCTCATGCGGCCGCTTGTTTTGCTTGGCCGCGTGAGCTGGTTGTATGTAAGCTCGCGTTGCTGAAGAGAACCTCTGTCATGAAGAATACCCTCGCTAGTACGTTTGCAGCCCTGTTATTGGGTTTCCTTGCCACTGCATCGCAGCCTGCGTGGGCACAAGCCATTCCGGCTCCGACGTCCGGCGCCGTCCGAGTGATCCAACGGTCGCAAAACGGTCTATCGTTCGAAGTGGTTGAAATGTTCGGGGAGGGAGACGATGAAGTTGAGTTTGTCGACGACATTGAAGGCGAAGCCGTCGAAACCGGCGAGGAGGGAGACAGCGAAGCACAGCAGGAAAAGCAGGAGCGTCTGCAAAAGATCCAGCAGCTTCGGTTCGACCGCCGACCCTCTACGATTTTGGCCACTTGGAAGGCTTTTGAGCTGAAGCAAATCAAAGACGCGGAGAAAGAAGCCGCCGACAAGAAAAAGGCTGAGGAAGCAGCGACCGCGGAAGGCAATGCTGAGGAAGGTGCGGCAGAGGATAGTACCCCTAAGGAGGGTTCATCCGAAGAAGAAACGTCCCCTGAAACGGAGGCGACGGAGACCGACCAAACGACTGCGGAATCAGACAGTGTAGAGAACGAAACGACCGAATCACCGGCATCCGAAACTGAAGATACAGCAGAGCAGGCGTCAGCGGAATCTTCCGAAGAGGAGTCGGCCGTTGCACCCCCAGAAGGGAACGCGGAAGAGGCCAATAGCGAGTCAGCAGGCGAAACCAGCGAAGAATCCGAAAGCGAGGAGGAGCCAAGCGAGCCTGAGGGGCCAAGTTTTGCCGAGCAACTCAAGCAGTTGCAGCAGGATGTGACTCTCGGTCGGTGGGATTCGGTCAAGGCGTTTCTCGAAACGCTTGAGGAAGACGAAGCAAAGGCGGTTTATGAAAAAATCGTCAAGTCGCTCGCAACCACTCCCTCACAACCTCCTGTCGACGCTTCACCAGAAGTTCGTGAGCAGTTGCAGCAACTGTTTCAAATGCAGAACCAGCGAGGGGCTCAACCAGAAACCAATGTGATCTCGCTCGACGATTACATGGCGATCGTCAAGCTAGCTCCCGCTGAGTTGGATGAAACCCAAGTGAGAATGCTCGCGGGGCTCGTTCGCGTTTATCTCGCCAGCGGATATCAACTGGACGAGTTGCTCCACGCATTCCAACAAGAACTCTCCCAAGACGAGGAGACGCGGGCGTTCGATGCCACGCAAGTGGTCGATTTACTGATGCAGTCAGGCCACACGCTCAAAGCCGATGCATTTCTACCGAAGCTCGAAGAGGCCATTGAAAATCAGCAGTTCAAGTCGCTGATTCAATTGTCTCGTTATTTCTATGCGTTGTATCGTAAAGATCACCGCGTGGAAGATCTCGAAAAGGCGTGGAAATCGGTGCAAGAGATTCTTGCCGCTGAAGAGGTAGAGGAAACCGAGCAGCAACTAGCGTTGACCCAAGCGGTCGATTTAGCCCCCCAAGTTCGCGAGAATCTCGGACAAGAGTGGCTGGCCGATGCGTTTCGCGAGGCCAGCTATCGCGGCGTCGAAATCCTCTCGACTATCGGCAACCAATCGGCTCGCGCATTGCAGGCGAACATTCACGATCCGGGAAAACGATTGCAATTGATGAAGCTGCAGTCGACCGCCGTGGAAGCGCTGGTGGAAACCTCGCCGGAGACCGCCGAATTATGGAAAGACAAACTGAGCGTTCTTGCGAGTGTCTGGTTACGTGAAGCGGAAGTGTCGTATCAATTTGACACTTCCGACTCTCGACGCCCCGCACTGCAACGCGATATGTATGGCAACATTTTCTACTACGACACGATGCAGGTGTCGCGTTCACGCAATAGCAACGACCCCGAAGCGATCGCCGTGGATGAAATACTTAAGATTCAGCCCAGCAATACCTGGCTCAAGTACGTAGACGAAGGACTTCGTCCCAAGATCGATAAGCAAGTGGCCCAATTGCTGCTCAAGGTGAATGAAGAGGACGAAGCATTCCCCTACATCGAACGGCTCGCACAAACACACCCTGAAGTGGCAGACAGCCTGGTGAGCGATTTCTTGCGAATCTGGACTGATAATCACGATCCGAATGTCGATCGCAACCGCACAAATAGCTATGTCTACATGTATGGCTTCGAGCAACGTGCCGAGAGCATTCCGCTTACGCGTTCGAAGCAGGAACGTAATCTTAAAGAGCTGGCGGAGTTGGTGGAGCGACTCAATGCTTTGCCATTGGACAACGTGGACGAAAGCTTGCTGGCAAAGGCCTTTACCACCTGCCATAGTTCTGCAGAGGTTTACAAGCTCGAAGCCATCGCGAAGGTGTTTGGTCCGATCGATAACCTGAAGCCCGAGACCCTCGCCGCGCTCGCGGAACAAATGCGAACCAACCTCGTCGGCATGTGGCGCGTTCCCGCGGTACAGAAGGATGCCAAGACGAATCGAAAGCAGCGGGATATCGCACTAGAAGTTCAGCGCGGCTACGAGGTCGCCCTCGCGGTCGTGCAGGGGGGACTGGCCAAGCATCCTGATGATTGGTCGTTAGTATTGGCCCAGGCTTCGCTAAGGCACGACGCGAATGACTTTCGTCGCGAGATTGCTCCTGACTCGCAGTTTGTCGATCGCTTGGAGAATGCCTTCGACGATTTTCAGCTTGCAGCCGATCTTTACTCGAAGACCGTCGGCGATATTCGTGAGGATCAGGAAACCACTCAGCCATTCGAAATCTGGTACTACGCTAGTCTCGGTGCCTGCGATCCGGGACGCTTAAGCCAGGACAAGCCGAAAGACCCCAGCCAGCTTCCTTTGATTCGTCAGGCGATTCTCTCACTTCCAGGTGATGCCGCCGACCGTCACATGGCAAAGTTTGCCAACTCGTTGTTCACTCGCATGAGCAGCATCAAACCGGCCCTTAAGTATCGCTATCTTGAGAGCGGACTGACAATCGTCGGCGATCATGAGCGTGCGGAAGAAGCCCAGAAAATCTTCGACTATTACGCAGATCTGGTGACGGAGATCAAGCTCGAAACCAAAATCGATGGCAGCGATACCATTGGTAAAGACAAGCCGTTTGGGGTGTTCGTGAATCTGGTGCACACCCGCGAAATCGAGCGCGAGTCGGGCGGTTTCTCTCGTTACTTGCAGAATCAGAACAATGGCTCCCGTTACTACTACAACTACGGCCGCCCTCTGGAGAATTACCGCGACAAGTTTGAAGAGCAAGTCGTTTCTGCGGTGGGTGATAGCTTTGAAGTGTTGTCGGTCACCTTCCAGAGCGAGGACGTGAATTCGCGCTCGCTGCCGGAGTACGGCTGGCGATACACTCCGTATGCCTACGTATTGCTGAAGGCGAAAGCTCCTGAAGTCGACAAGATTCCCTCGTTCCAGGTCGATCTCGACTTCTTGGATACCTCGGGATACGCGGTGATTCCGATTTCGTCCCCGCCGCTGCCAGTGGATGCAGCGACCGCCCCGAAGGATCCCCGCCCAGCAGATCAGATTCGCATAACCCAGACCCTGGATGAACGTCAGGCAAAGGATGGGCTGTTGGTTCTGGAAGTGAAAGCCGTGGCTCAAGGTCTGGTTCCAGATCTCGATGAGCTGCTGTCAATCGAACCAGAGGGTTTTGAAGTCACCGAAGTGAAGGACGAGGGATTATCAATCTCGCAGTTTGATCCCGATAGTCCTAGCAACGTGATCCTTTCGGAACGTTCGTGGTTGGTTAACATGGAAACGAAAGAGGACCTGCCAACTCCGCCGACCTCGTTTGAATTCGCTGAGCCGAAGTTGGAAGTCACCGAAGCGATTTACCAACGATACGACGACGCTGATCTGCTGGCGGTCGATTCAGTGATTGAGTTGGAGTCGCAGTACGCGTCGACCGCAAGCACTCCCTGGTGGTGGTACGCGGGGCCGATCGTAGTGATCCTCGGGGTGATTGCATTGATCGTCGCATTCTCGTCGCGTCAGCCGATTGAAGTGACTCAGAATGAGTTTGCGATGCCTGAACGGATTACTCCCTTTTCGGTCATCGGATTGCTCGATCGCATAGAGTCACGCAACGGAATTGATGCAAAGCAGTTGCAAGAACTGCGTCAGTCGCGTCAAGGAATCGAACAATACTACTTCGAAGAAGAAGCCGGCGAGAAGCCCGACTTGGTGGGTATTGCGAGAACCTGGTCGCAGCAAGCTCGGCCGCGCGGCTAGTGTTGCTACTTCTGAAGCAGAGCACTATGCCTGCAAGACGTAGCCGACACCGCGAATGGTCTTGATCATTCCGCCAGCCGGGCCGAGACGCTTTCGCAAGTTCGACATGTGCGACTTGATCGTCTGGTCCGTAGGATTCCCTCCACCAAACTGCGAAATAAAGTGACGCAGCTCGTCGTGCAGAAACACCCGCCCAGGGCGACGAGCTAACCGCGAAAGTAAGTGAAACTGAAGTTTTGTGAGTAGTACATCCCCATGGTCAGCAACCGTGACTCGGAAGGTTATCGCATTGATCGTCAGAGGGCCGACAACTAATGGAGTGTCAGAGTCGACTGTGCGGTCATCCGGCGCCAAATGATAACCTCGCACAGCAACATGCAGCCGAGCGAGCAACACCCGTTCGTCGGAAAAATGAGGCCCCGAGATGTAATCGCTCGCTCCGTTAGTCAAGCAGTCGACTACCTGGTCGGCCTTAAACCGATCTTGCAAGACAATCACCGAGGAGGTGATCGGCAGCCGTCCCCACTCTTTGATTTGTCGACACATCGAAACCGCGTCGATATCTCGAACCTCACAGAGGAGAACAAGTTTGTAATCGTTCGTGTCTCGAAGGCAGCGTAAAGCTTCTCGACCAGAGGGAGCGAAATCAACGTCGTAACCAGCCTGTGTGACAATCCGTTCCATCTGCAGTCGACGATTTTCGTTGCCTGCAACCAATAGCACTAGCGGCCCTTGCTCCCCAGCACGGCTGCCGTTGGGAGAAGCTTGTTGAATTGGGACGTTGGTACTTACCGGAGTATTGGAGTAGGGCTCACCTGCGCGATCGGTCGAGGGCCGATCAGCGGTGAAACCAGCTTCCAGTTTTCCAGTTGGGTTTTGCACCGAAGTCGTACTCCTATACCGCCTGGCAGATCGAATTAGCTTGTTCCTATCGAAGAAAACGAGTCAGCTTCACTATTATGGCGTATTTAGGGGATTGTGGAAGTCACAAAGGAAGGAGCTCAATGGTTTGAATTGGAGAAAAGTGAAACGAGGTTCAGCCATTCAGCGGCTTCCCATAAATGAATGTGAACCAAAAAGGGAGAAAGTTAGGTAAGTAGTTGCCTTAATCGAGGACTGCGGATGTCTGCAGTAGGTGTTTCTGTCTCCTGGAAAGTGATCCTTATAGCGACTGATTGGGCCTGAGTTCACGGTATGGAAGAAAGACGGTTGCGGCGATACGCCAGGTCGCTACCATCAAGTGCTGTATTAACGCCCGACTCACAAGAGTCGGTACCGCATCTGGATTTACCATCGTTGGGTTGCGTGTTATGTCTTCGGTTAGCAAGTCTGTTAAATCCTATGATTCAAGCGATCCCGCATACTACGATGCCTTTCGTGTTTTCCTTGAACACACGAACCAGAAGCAGAATGCGATGCAATGGCTTGAGCAGGCTGTTTCAAAACTATCTCAGCGACGCGTACTAATCGACGCCGGAGCGGGCAATGGTACGCTGACTCAGTGGTTGCTCGAGTCGTTCGATTCTGGCATCGGTATTGAGCCCAACGAGTCGTTGTTCAACGAGTTAGCCCCTCTTTGCGGGCGGTCGCATCAAGTGACCATCATGGATTCGGAACCGGAAGCAATTGGCGATCTTGTTCTCTGTTCGCATGTGTTCTACTACATTCCGAAATCGGAGTGGTCCAGCAACTTGCAGCGTTTGTTAAGTTGGCTCGACGACGAAGGCGTGCTGGTATTGGCGTTACAGAATCCAAGAACCGATTGTATGCAGATGGTACAACACTTTCTTGGAGATTCGTTTGACATCAGTCAGCTGGTACCGATGCTGAACGATATGGAGGGAGGGCCCTACCGCGCCGAACTAGAACGCGTGCAAGCAACCATCCATGCGAATGACCTGGAGACAGCCTGCCAGATTGCGGAGTTTGTGCTGAATGTGTTGCCTGTTCCCGAGGGACTTCCGTGGGGCGATTTAGAAAAGTATGTCGAGGAGCGATTTGCTGACCTAGATGGAGGCTACTCATTTTCTTGCCACCAAGACTTCTTGAAGATCCAACGTCAGTAGACGGCGTTATCAGTTATGCGTGATCTTGTACGTGAAAACGGCCAGCGCGGCACCGATCGTGGGGCCAATTAGATAGATCCAGAGCATCTGCAAGTTCCCTGAAGCAAGTGCGGGGCCTAGCGATCGAGCGGGATTCATCGACGCTCCGCAGATCGGCCCTCCCATCATGGCGAGTAAACCTACGGTTGCACCAATGGCCAAGCCTGCAACGAGTCCTTCCTCCTTGGCCCGCGTTGCAACAGATAGAATGACGTACATCAAAAACCAGGTGAGAATGATTTCGAGCAAGAAAGATTGTTGAGCCGAATATCGCGGGAGCGTCTCGCCCAGCGAAGTGGCTTGCGTAAAGAGTAGTTTCAACGCAGATCCGGCGACGATCGCCCCTAAGCATTGGGCAACGATGTAGGGGAGGACGTCGCGTGAAGCAAAACGGCCAGAAATCCAAAACCCCAAGGTGACCGCTGGATTGATATGAGCGCCCGACTGCTCTCCTATTGCCGAGATGATTGCGAAAACCACCAAACCAAACACGATAGCGATACCAACGTGCGTGATGGCCCCACCGGTCGCGCTATCCACTGCGGCCGCTCCCGCTCCCAAGAACACGAGGGCGAAGGTACCAATCGCTTCGGCGAAGTAACGCTGAAATGAAGTGGAAACCCGCGGGGCATTATCCGATGTGTTCATGGAATGGATCGAATCCGTGACAGGCAAGCCGTCGCTCTAGGATGACGTTGAATCGTTGTTTTGCAAGTCACCAAGTATACCAATGGCATGCGGTAGAGTGTCGCGTAATTCCGCTAAGTTTGTCTGATAGCTCCAAGAGAGTCTAATAGCACAATCCGCCAGGGAGTCGGGGACTCCCATCGCACGCAAAACGTGACTCGCAGTGGCGCAGACCGAGGTGCAAGCCGATCCGTCGGACAAGGCCAGGCAGTCATCGAGCACCTCAATCGCTTGATCAGAGCTAATGCCATGGATGGAGATATTCATGGTGTTCGGAAGCTGGTCTTTAGAGCTGCCATGGCAAGTAACGGAAAGCGAGTTTAGCGATTCGAACAACAAGGCTCTTACCTGCTGGCAGTGAGCTTTGCGTGCGTCGGCTTCCGCGGCTGCTAGTTCGGCGGCCAGTCCAAACCCTGCGATTAACGCAGTTGGCAAGGTGCCGGGGCGAATGCCGAGTTCCTGGCCACCGCCGAACATTAAGGGCTGTAGTGGGGGCAACTCGTTCTTGTGGCGTCGCGCGATCAGGGCACCAACGCCCTGAGGGCCGTGAATCTTATGCCCACTGATGCTGATTAGATCGATTCCAGCGTGGGTGAGTGGATCGAGGTCTTTACCAAATCCTTGGGCTGCATCGACATGGAACCACACGTCGCGAGACACTATGGCCTCGGCGAAGGCAGCTATTGGTTGGCGGACTCCGGTCTCGTTGTTCACCTGCATGACACTCAGCAGCAACGTATCGTCGCGGATGGAATCGACGATCGACTCTGCCGAAACAACGCCTTGGGAATCGCAAGGAACCAGAGTGATATCGAAACCACGTGTTCGCAGTTGCTCCAGTGGTTCCAGCACTGCCTTGTGTTCGATTTGTGTGCTAACGATATGACGCTTGCCGGTTCGTAAGCCATGCTCTGCAAGTCCGAGGAGTGCCAGATTGTTACTCTCTGTCGCTCCGCTAGTAAAGATTACCTCGTGGCGACGTGCGGCTACTAAGTTCGCGATTTGGTCGCGAGCCGTATGGATCAGCTGCTTGGCCTGCGAGCCGAATATGTGCGAACTACCAGCATTGCCATATTGGTTTCGCATGACATCGACCATTAAGTCAATGACACGTGGGTCGACTCGCGTGGATGCATTGTCGTCGAGATACAGTGTCATGACGTCGGCTCCATGACAGTTGCTGGAGTCTCAGCTGACAAGTAGGCATGCGTTCCCCCCAGTGCGGCGACCGTGTAGATCATGGGATATAGCCGCTCATGGTACCAGAGTTTGGCAAAGTAGAATCCTACTGGAGTCGCAGGGAAGTTGGTCCCTTGGTTGGTATGCTCGATGAGCCATTTGGCCCCACAGCGAATCACCTGTTCGATGTTGGGAATGGCTTGAATCATGGCGACCGCGGTCAGTGCTTCCAAAGCGTAAGCGGTTTCCTCAATCGACGAAGGAACAGCCTCCACTCCTCCCCAGCCCCCGTCTGCATTCTGGGCGGTTAGCAACCAATCTGTTCCACGCTTCATGCATGATGACTGCTGTTGCAATCTAGTGCCCTGCTTTTCGAGCTCCGCCAGAGCAAGCACCACGCGAGAAGTACCGTACGTGAGATTGGTTTCATCTTCGTTTACAGCGAGCTGATTGCCGAACCAGAGTGGGGGCCAGGCACCATCGGCGCGCTGTCGAGCAACCAGAAACGACATAGCCTGTGTTAGGGCCTTGTCGACTTTTGGTTGCATTGATTTCGGCAGCTCAGAACGCCAGGTATTCCAGGCTCGCATTCCATGGGCAGTGATATCGCAGCTGCTGCGATCAAAAGGCAGTGTTCCCCAGCCGCGACAGAAGGTGGGGATTCCCCCATCGGAGTTTTGTAGGTCGAGCAACCATTGCACGCCTGCTTGTACGACAGCGTCGAGCGTTGAGTCGCTAGCCTTCAGGTTCTTCAGCGCAAGTAGCGCGCCAGGGGTGTCGTCAGCATCGGGCACGCCGCCTGGCAGATCGGTCCACGCCCAACCACCTGGGGCAGCGTAGGTGTAGGGGTGGCGTTCGCTATACTGCTGGTCGAGTAGCCAGTCAGTAAGGTGTGATGAGGAGTTGTCGCTGAGCACCTTGGCGTCATCCGAATCATTCACTAATGCATTGACCGAAAGCGTGCTTACCCAGGTGGCCAGGTTCGTATCGATGGGCCAACTGCCATCTTCTCGGAAGGAGCGGAGGAGAAAGCCTGCACCTTGAGCGACTACTGGTGAGGAGTATTCGTCGGAGTTGAGCAGTCCGAGAAGTACAAAACTGGTGAGCGGAGTCGCTTCCAGAAACCCACCGCCCGGCGGTTGGATGCTTTCAAGCACCTTTAGTGCTCGACGACGCACTACATTGCGAACGCAGCGAGTCAGAGGGTTGCGGGTGGGGCTCTGGTGATGATGAACTAGTCCGATGGCGATCAATGCGGGCAGGGCGTAGCTGACGACTGGCAATCGCAGAGCGGCGAACCACTCGCGTGGGAAAGCCGAGAGCTCAAAGGGCAACGATGGGATTCGCCGCCAAGCGCGACGGGCGTCGCCGAGTCGGCCATGTAGCGTCATGGTGGTGAGGATCGGTACCGAGAAGGTATGATCCTTACCGTATCGTTCTTTTACTGTGCGGACTAGATCGGCGGTTTCGAGACTCCCTGACTTCTCGGTGATGTACCGCTCAGCTGCTTGTACCGTGTCGGAGTACTGCGACTCGACCCCCGCAAACGCACACCAGCACAGTACCGAAGTACTGATGTTGCTCAGGCTATTGGTCGTGTCGCCCCAACCGCCGTCAGTGTTCTGGTAAGTTGCTAACCATTCGCGACCGGCTGAAACCTGCTGGGTTGCGACATCCACATCGCAGGTGGAGTCAGCGTTGGGAGCCTTTAGCAGGCGTGAAAGAGCACACACCGCGGTTGCCGTGGAAAGGGCACTGCTTGCCAGTTCGCCTTCCCAATGTCCCTCACGGTTCCGCTCGTTAAGCAGCGTGTCACGCGCGTTCTTGAGCGTAAGTCGCAGTTGTTCGAGGAACGAGAAATCGATCATTGGGTGCAGCGGGGTGAGGTGTTACAGGCTCAGATGTCCCAAGGCAAGCAACCCATAGTAGGTGTACTCGCAGTCTAAGGTGTCGTCTTCCCAAGTTCCATAGAAACCACCTTGAGCAGTCCACAAAGTGTCGAGGAAGTCTAGGCAGGCGTCCTGCAATGGTTCGATTGGCGACTTCATACCAGCCAAGGCGTGGATCGCGGTTGCGGTGGATAGCAGATCGGGCAGCGGAGCCTCGTCGAGTGCGTAGAATCCACCATCGGGGTGCAGTCGTCTCAGCAGCCAGAGTTCATGCTCCGCGTCGGCGTGCTGTGCGCTCGGTGCCAAGTGGCGAAGCAGTGTTTCCGCGGCAGCGGTGGGAGGAGTGAGCCCCATCGTCAGCCCGTAGCCATTGGAGTAGCCACCATCCTCGGTACGCAAAGCTTGCACGCACTGAACAATACCTGATGGATTGGGGGGCGTTTGGCCAAGGTCTTGGTAGGCCCCCAGAGCAAGAAAGCAACCATAGATGTCGCCATGTTCGGAATCACGATCGATATGGTAACCGCCATCTGGGGTGCGGTAAGCTTCGATTTCGCTCAGCAACTTGCTGGTTAACGTAGGATCGACTTGACCAGGAGCGACCGACGCCCAGCAGCGAGCCAAGCAGGCGGTGTGCACGCAATCGAGTCCCTCGCCGTCAGCGAATGACGAGAGATAATGCCGGACTTTCTCGACGGGAACCTCGCACTGCAAAGCCGCAAGACCTTGCAGGCCAAAGGCGGTGTAGTAGAGGTCGCTCTTGCCGTCGCGGTCGGCGAATCCACCATCGTCGTTCAGTTGGCTCCAATAGAAGTTCTCAACCAGCGGCGTTGCTTCCCCCAGTTGATTGGGGGCTAGTCTCGCTACTTGCAGCATTTCGAGCCTCAAACTCACTGCACCAGTCCTTCACTTCGATGGAGAAAATCTTGCTAACGACGCGCCGCAGCAGCCCTTTTAGGCTGGCGCTCTTCAGGTCCTTCAGGCATTGCACCGCTTCTTCCTTGTACGACTCTTGCAGTACTCGGCAGCGGGTTTCTACTTCGAACTCTTCCATCAATTCCTTGATGGTTGCGATCTCTTCGGGCGTGCACTCTCGCCGCCAGGCTTTTTCGACAAGGGCTCGCTGTTCGGGTTTCGCCTTGGTGCGTTCGTGGAGAATAGCCAAGGGAAGCGAAGGACGCATCGCCAGCAGATCGTTTGGCGAATCGGCGTCGGTCAGGTCTTCGACATCGTCGCGAATCTGATAGGCGATACCGAGGGCTTCGCTATAGCGAGTGATGATTTGCATCTCCTCGCTGGTTGCACCAACAAGCGAAGCTCCCAGTTGCAGGGCAACTTCGAACGCTGGCGACGTTTTCTTGCGGAAAATGTCGAGCACCTGAGTCAGGCTCAAGGGCGAGGGGGCCAGGGTCCAGTTGAGTTCCGCACCTTGGCCGAGACTCAGCGTGCGATGGCCAGAGGCTGCCGCCTGGGTCATGGCCAGACGTGCTTCAGCGGGCGCGTCGCACTCGAGTATCAGTCGATATCCATCACCGAGCAAAAGGTCGCCCAAGTTCAGCGCAACCGGCACGCCATGCTGCTTGTGCAGAGTCGCTTCGCCGTAGCGATAGTCGTCGTTGTCTTCGATGTCGTCGTGGGCCAGCGATGCTTTGTGGAAGCATTCCACGGCGATGGCTGCCTTCTTTACCGAATCGGGGATCTCGACATCGTGATCTTCCTGCGCAGCTTTCCATACACAAGCAGTCAGGAATGGGCGCCAGCGTTTGCCATCCTTCGCCAGCCACTCGCGGGCTTGTACTTCGGTTTCGCTCGCTGCAGGCCCCATGAGATGCTCAAGCATCGCTGAATCGAACCACCCCTTCACTTCTTCACGGAGGCCATCAAGGTTCAAGCGATGCGTGCGATCGTCGCTGGTCAAGTGCAGTACTTCCCACACCCAGTCGAGGTCCACGGTGACATCGACACAGTCGTCTTGCAGCAGGGGAATGGCGATGCCGGGAATTGCGGCCGCTTCCATGTACGGGAACGAACGTTCGAGCACCGACAAGCAGCTAACACCTACGATGGCGTCGATTTTTCCGGTTTCGATAATCGCCATCACCAGGGCCGAACCTTCGGCCACCAACACAGCGTAACCAAGCCGCTCGGCTTCTTCCTGCAGGTCTTGAATCGAACAAAGTCCGCATTGCTTGCAGAGCAGGCCGAACTCGTCGAACGGAGCGGGGCACTGGTCTTCAATTCGCAGACACTTGGGGAGCAGCAGTAGCCGGCGTTCGAACGGGATGGTCGCCAGATGATCGCGCCAGACTTCGCTGTTGAGCAGCACACCGACGTAGTCGGTGTAGATGGTGTCCAAGCCTTCCCGTTCCACAAACTGCTCGGCAATGCCCCGGAGTTCGGTCATACTTAGCGGAGGAACCGCACCGACTTCCTCTACGTAGGCGCGCAGCCGACTACGTATCTGCTCGCGCTCACCGCGAGTTTGCGGGATGTTCTCTTTCGGCTTGCGTTCACGTTGCAGAGGAACCGCACGCGGCAAGCTTATTACGGGTAATTCCATGGTGTACTCCGAGCGATGCACCAAGCATTCATTGTATTTAGACGACGCAGGAACCGGCAATTCGCATTTCTGGTTGTCGATGATTCAAGCGTACGAAATCGTAGGGGGCGAGCGTTACGTGTAGGCTCCAAATCCGAAATACCAGTGCTTTTTCGCAAAGCGATAGAGCCAGTGTTTCTCTGGGATTTGTGTTTCTGGATTGTGTTGACTGCTGCTAGGAGCCAGCTTGTCTAACTCCGCCATGGCCGTTTGGCGCTGCGTGGTATCGCTGGCGGAATGCTCGATGACAATATCTTTCACAAGATCAGGTCGTTCGAGCACCACGCAGCCTCGCGTGGCCTCGGCCGACAACTCGCGAAAGTCCTTCAGGAACTGCGAGTTGGTCATCAGATCGTAGATACTGTCGCTGTCGCGAATGTTCTCCTTGGAGAACTGAATGATCGGGCAAGGTTCGATCGAACCGGAGGGACCAATGTGATGACTCACACCTGTCGACATGGGGCAAAGTGCCTGGCCGCGATCGTCCCAGTAGGGCTCGACGATGCCGATCGGCATCCGAGTCCGCATGTTGACGATAAACCGGCGCAACTCCAGAACTTGTTCAGGCCGCAAGGCGAGATGCGGAGCCGGCTCGGGACCAACCACTCGATACGTGTTAAACCATACGTAGTGCACGCCGAGGTCGATGAGTTGCTTCAGCCATTGCTCGCTAACCAGATCGTAGTTGGTTTGGCAGATACTGCTAGTGACACCAACGATGAGTCGGTGCTTGATGCAGTTCTTCAGACCGGCAACGGTCTTATTGAAAACTTCCTGGCCTCCGCGACGCTCGTCGCTAACGACCTCAGAGCCTTCGATGCTGATCAGCGGGGTTGCGTTGCCAAGCTTGCGCAGCTTTGCCGCGACTTCGTCGGTGATCAATTGGCCGTTGGTGAAGATCTGAAAGTAGCAGTCTGGATGCCTGGCCAGCAGCTCGAGCATCTGTGGATGCATGAACGGCTCGCCGCCGAGCAAGCCAAAGAAGCTATTGCCGTGCTTTTTGGAGTCAGTTACCAGGCGATCGAGTTCCTCAAGGCTCAGCATTTGCCTGGGCGACGATACATCGACCCAGCAACCCTGGCAACGGAGTTGGCAAGAGTTAATGATTGAGATGAAGAGAAAAGGGGGAAAGTGCACTCCCTTTTTCAGCCGCTGTTTGTATTTCTGAACCGATCGCATGCCTTTGTAACCGAAGTTATAAGCGAACTTCCAAAGCAGTCGCTTATCGGTTTCCATCAGCATCCGGGTAGCAAGTCGGGCGAGCATACGTGAAATCGGCGAAGGGCAGGAGCGGGGCGGGGAGAGACATTCGGGCCAGCAGAGTCTAACCCTTTATTGCAGGGGGCAAGCGTCTGGCAAGCCGCAGGCGAGTCGAATTGGTAGGAACTTACGGTAGCTACGAATGAAGAGGCCTCTGCAGGACCGACATCGCGACTGAGATGTCGAACTCACAAAGGCCTCGGGCGATCGTGGATAGGCCTTCTAGTTTAACCGATCTGGGGCTTGCTGGTTACGTAAAAATCCACGGATCTCGCGGGTTAGACCCTCAAAATCCCGCCTTGGTGGGGAATTTTGCGACCAATTGTGACCTAAAGGTCTTTTTTCTGTCTTTCGAGTGCTTCCTGGGCAATCTTCTTCGACTGTTCGGCTTTCAACCGGATTTCGTCGGCACTCGGTAGATTGGTCAGGGCTTCGGCCGGAATGTCCAGATCGCCCATGCCAGCTTGTAGCTTCTTCAGGCACCGCTGCCGTTCCTTGAGCGCCCGTTCGTCGTCGCGTTCCTTGGAGAACCGCGACTTCGCTTTCGCATTGCGGTCGCGAAGCATGGAGTAGATATCTCCGCCAAGCAGCGACGAGATATCGACCTTCATCGCCTCACGGCGGACATCGTCGGTATTCACTTCGTCGCCATTGATCGGTCCCGCTTTGTACTTGGGGAACAGAATGGCCACTTCCGGGCAAACCCGCGAACACGCAGGGCAATCGGTCTTACAGTTCGTTTCGTTGCGGACGGTGATCTTGCCTTCTTCGGTGGCCCCGT
Source organism: Aeoliella mucimassa (assembly GCF_007748035.1). Taxonomy (NCBI): domain Bacteria; kingdom Pseudomonadati; phylum Planctomycetota; class Planctomycetia; order Pirellulales; family Lacipirellulaceae; genus Aeoliella; species Aeoliella mucimassa. Next base: position 3,256,186 of record NZ_CP036278.1, on the reverse strand, counting down.
ACACATCGAACAGGCAAAAACTCAAACACTGCATGCAGTTGGTGCAACGATCGTAATCGATGACCGGGAACCAAGGCTTCCAGCCCTCGGAACCGACGCCGCCGGTGGTCTGGCAGGCGTCTTCCACCACTCCTAGCACCTGGTCGGAATCGAGCCCTGCGATATCGCGTACGTGCAGGTTTGCTTCTTTGGTGTCTTGCGGAGTGATCGTAGGAATTGGGCCGTTAAACTGCCCAAGAACAACGAGATTTTGATGACCTTGGCCGCGAAAATCGTCGTCGGTCTGCACACAGCTCACCGAATACCCGCGATCGAGCAACGCAGTGAGTAGCTCGAGCCGGGCTCCCTTTTGAAATGGCTCGCTCGCCTGGCCTTCGTAGAGGACGACTCTCTGGACGGTGGCACTCATCATTCGGTCTCCTGGGTAGTATTGTCTGCTTCGCCAGAGGGCTCACCGAGTAGTTGGGCACATGACTCATCGGCATTGAGAGTTCGCATATTCACGATTTCGACATTCTCCTCAGTGAGCGGAGACCCAGCAGCAGCGAACAACCATTTCACCGCTCGAGGGTAGCAGGCGGCAATCTTCAAGCCAGGTTGTTGAGCGTAGCACGCGAGGGTCGGATCGCGTTTGGCCGACATATTGCACAAGTCGGCGACCGATTCGAACGCCACGCCCGACTCTACCAATTGCTCGAGCACGCCATCTTTGACCTCTTTTGGTACCACTTTGGCATAGGCACAGCGACAGTAGAGAATGGGGGGCGACGACATAGCAACTCGTGAAATATCTAATGAAGCACGGTGATGGGCGGCAAATCACCAGTGTACCCGCCGCGGAAGTCTAGTTGAACTTCCCGGGAGATGATAATGTTCGCATTTCGGTAGGCTACACCACGTTAGTCGGCACAAGTAACCCGATGCGTCGGCTGGGGCGGGGCAGGGCGGAAGGCTTCGGCATGGCGGATTTCCGAGTTTGCCGAAAACTTGCTGGACACTTTTTGCAGCTCGTCCTCCACGATCGACTTAAGATCCTGCGGGTCTCCCTCAGCCCGCAGATTCACCAGCAGCTGGCCGGCCGCAATGGGAGCGTTCAATTCGTAGGCCAATTCCACCTCCGAGGCTTGTCGCACCACGTTCGCCACTGCCAGATCCAGCCCTTCTGAGGGGGCGAGCGTGGCCTTCAGGTGGGCTACTTCGATCGATTGCTCGTTAAGCTGTTGGTTGATCGACGTGAGTAGCTCATGCAACAACGCATTTCCATCGAGATCGTCACCGGTGAGGGTCGCTGAAACGTTTACCCAACCAAGCAAGGCTTCCCCTTCGGCATAGATATCGTAGTCGACATCCATGATCTTTCGCGTTGCAGGGCCTTCCTGCTCCATGCGGTCCATCCACTGGTCCAATCCATCGCCATGTCGCGCCGAGATGCGTAAGACTTCGGACTGCGGAAATCGCTGCTCGAGTTCACGCTGCAATTCATCTAGATCTGATTCTTCTAGCAGATCGCACTTGTTGATCACTATCAAATCGGCTTCTTCGAGTTGCTTGCAATAGATGTACGATACTTTTGGCGAGAACGACTTGCCTTCGAGCAAGCCGAGAATGCGCTGGGCACGTATCGGATCGACCAATACACTCAGCGGCGAAACGTTAAAGTGTTCTCCATAGAGCTTGCGAAGTGGGTAGCCAACCGTGGCTTGCAAGTCGGTGCAGCTGCCCACTGGTTCGGCGAGAAACACATTGGGGCTGGCGTCGGCCGTCAGACGTTCGGATGCCTGCACCAACGAATCAAACTTGCAGCAGAAGCACCCACCGCTTATTTCCTCGGTGGCCAATCCTTGCGCACCAAACATCGTCGTATCGACGAGACCTACGCTTTGATCATTGGAAATGAGTCCTACGCGTAAACCTTGGTCAGTAAGACGTTTTGCGATCGCCAGGATGGCAGTGGTTTTGCCGGCACCCAAGAATCCGCCGATCATTGTATAGCGGGCTTTTAGCATGATTTATCCTCTTGCTGCTGTTGCTCGGCGAGCATTTTATCGATGGTGGAGTCTAGCAATGCAATATATTCATCGGTCGTCAGCACTGTGCCAGGCATGCTCCCATTATAGGAAAACAGCCAACCACGGTCGTACGGATCGTTGTCCACTTGCTGAGGATCACTATCGATTGATGGATTGCGACCGACGAAGGTTCCTGAAGCGATACAGTAGATGTCTGCTAAAGCCTTAAACCCCTCAACCCAGCCGATGGTCTGTCCTTCCTCAATTTTGTCTTCAGGATGCGTGTCGAAATGAATCTCGACAAAATCTCCTAACATCCTAGTAGCAAAACGGGTTAAGCCAACCCGAAAGGTATCATCGCCGGTTTGTTCGATCCAATAATGCGATGGAGTAAAAAAATACTCTTTGGGGAGTCGCGTCGTAAAACGTCCTCGGCGGTAGTAAACCGTTTTCGACGGATCAATGGGCATCGCTAAGCTGGCGTAGGTGGGGGGAAGGTCAATCGGGTTAGCCTGCCGAGGTGTCGTCCGAATCACCTGCAAATCGGGGCTGACATAACCCTCTACATATAGCTGCCGACGCGGCAAATCGCAAGTATTCCAAGCGACTTGCGGCCGCTTCTGTCCCGAATTACGCTGCAGTATTACGGGCACTACAGGCGTGTTCCGTAGAGGCATCTGTCGGCAGCTTGGAGTCACTCACCAGATTTGCCTTTCTCCCTCCCATGCGTTGGCAATTTCAGGCGTGTGACGAGCCGTAGTTCATGTTGGACAAGAAGAATTCTCACGTCGTGCAGATTGCGGTGCTGGTTGATATCGACGACTCCTGGGGGCGCGGGATTGTCGAAGCAGTGGCTCGCTACGCGGTAGGCGTCTCTTGGCAATTGCTCATCGCTCCGCGCGACTCGCAAGGCCGGCTCCGCTTGCCCAAAGGCTCGCAACTCGATGGCATGATTGTTTCGATGCGCGAACAATCGATGCTTGCACATGTGAAGCAAGCCAGCATTCCGACAGTGAATGTGTCGGGTATGTTTCTCGACGAGCCCTGGGCTGGTCACGTTGCGACCGACGACACCGCGCGGGCCAAGATGGCGATGGAGCATTTCCGAAGCCGGTTGTTGGAGAACTTTGCGAGCTACGCCCCTCAGATTGGTCGCTATAGCGCTAGCCGCGAGGGAGAGTGGTGTCGCATTCTGGCCGAGGCTGGATTTGAATGTCATCGGTATGCTCCGCGCAGGAACTCTTCAAGAACAAAGTGGTTGGATGATCGTGATCGTGTTGCGAGTTGGTTAGAGTCGTTACCAAAGCCTGTGGGGGTGTTTGCGGCCGATCCTTATCCAGCACGGCAGTTGGTGGAAGTTTGTAGTTGGAAGGGCATCGATGTTCCTGGCGAAGTTGCTGTACTTTCGGGCGACGAAGACGACTTGCTCTGCCAGTCGGTTACGCCAGAGATCTCGAGCATCGAGTTGGCGTATCATCGAATTGGTCTCGAATCGGCAAAGCTCCTCACCCGGATCATGAACTCAGGTAAGACGCCGCGGAAGACTCGCTATATCAAGCCATTAAGCATTCGACTTCGGCGTTCTACCGATATGATGTCGATCAATGATCCGGTCGTATCGGAATGCGTAAAGTTGATTTGGCAACTCCCGCCCGATCAGGTGGAAGTGCACAAGCTTGTCCGCATGGTTCATATATCACGAAGATCCTTAGAGCAGCGTTTTCAACAAGCACTTGGTAGAACTCCCGCGCGGGAGATTCGCCGTATGCGACTCGAGAAAGCAAGACAGCTTTTACTATCGACAACGCTAAGCATCGCCAGCATCGCCGATCAGTGTGGCTTCTCCAGTGGACCCTATTTATCACGAGTGTTTCGGCATCAATTCGGGGTGAATCCGAGCGACCTACGCATCGGTCGCTAGTCGGTGCGCAAAAAGACACAGGGTGTGCGTTGGAACGCATTGCATCGATTTTACCTGTGGCTATCTTGGAAGTAGTGGCAGTCTTCGCGACTGTTAGTGGGGTGATACAGTTCCGCTCTACGAGCGAACAATCACTGCTTGGGTGTCATTCCTATCCATTCATCTTTCAACTCTTCCTCACGGGAGGAGCGACAGGCGTTATTGTCGCAAGGTGATCATCCATCGTTGAGTCTCATGTCTCTTAGGACATTGCAAGTTGCTAGACAACTTGCGATGCGGGTGCTTCCGTCCCGTAAGACGCGATGACTCGAAACGTACCCACTTAGTGCAGGTGGATACGAACAATCAATAGCTAAGTCACTTCTAATGACGCATCGCATGCGAGTTGTGTGGTGGTGGTTAGGTATTCAGAAGGGCAGTTCCATGATTTGTAAGAAACGTCAGCAATCGCTTCGTTGGTGTCTGGCCAGTGCCGTGGCATTGATCTCTCTTGGGTCGGGATTGGCAAGAGCCGAGATTCTTGTATCCGATAACTTCAGTTCGATCGGATCCGGCGTCGGCTGGGCCGAGAATTCCGCCTGGGGCAACCTTTCGAGCCTCGAAGCGGGGGTGCTTGAGTTCGTCGACAGCGGCGTGCGTGAGTTTGCCGAGCCGATCGATGTGAACGCGATTGGCCAAATCTACATGGCCCTCGACTTCACCCAAATTACTCCTGGCGATGGTACCTACTGGGGGGGATTCACCGTGTGGGAAGCCGATTGGGGCGAAGCCATTTTCTATGGCAATCCATGGGGTGGAGAAAACGGGCTGAGCGATCTTGGTGTAGCGACCAATGCTTCGAACGTTGCGGAGGATCCTTCGAGAATGGCTCCTTATAATGTGCTGCATACGGGAGTTGATTTGGACGGGACACTTCAATCCTCGATTCTTGAGATCACACTTCGCAACGGCCTTGTTGAACAATTAGTCACAAACCTCCGTAAAAACTAACGTGGAATGGAACCACGTACCTTTTTTACGGAGATCGAACATGGCTACGAAAGAAAAACGAACCTACAAAGTCACGAACTGGAAGGAGTATAACAAGTCGCTCATCGAGCGTGGAAACATCACTATTTGGTTTAGCGACGAGGCGTTGGAGAACTGGGAACATCCTAACGACCAGACAAAAGTCGGTCGCCCTTTTGTCTTCAGCGATACGGCGATCGAGTGCTTGCTGACGATTCGCGAACTGCTGAAACTTCCCTATCGGCAGACTGAGGGATTCGGCCGCTCGCTGGTGGCGATGTTGGGCGTCGAGGCAGCGATTCCCAATTATTCTTCGCTCGCCAAGCGAGCCAGCAAGCTGAATGTTTCGCTCGATATCGCTAACAAGAGGGGCGACATCGATATCGTGGTGGATAGCACCGGCATGAAAGTGTTTGGCGAGGGCGAATGGAAGATGCGGACGCATGGCAAGTCGAAGCGGCGGACATGGCGGAAGCTGCATTTGTCGGTGAATCCTGACACCCGCGAGATTGTGGCGGAGATTTTGACCGAGAACAGTTGCCACGATGCCGATGCGGTTCCCGAAATGCTGGAGCAGGTGGAGCAGCCCGTAAAAAAGTTTCACGGCGACGGTAGTTACGACAAGTGGAAGGTTTATGAAGGGCTGGAATCCGAAGGCATTGAGCCGGTGATTCCGCCGCAGCACAACGCCAAGATCAAACAACATGGCAACTCTGCGGAGGAGCCTTTGCCCCGGGACGAGGCAATTCGTCAGATTCGACGCAAGGGGCGTAGGAGTTGGAAAGAGGAAGTGGGCTATCATCGTAGAAGCTTGGCGGAAACGACCATGTACCGAGTGAAACAAAGCTTTGGGAGCCATCTCAAAAACCGAGTATTCGAAAACCAACAAACGGAAGCCCGCTTGCGCTGTAAAATCATCAATCAATTCACCCAACTCGGGCTTCCACAGTTCGAGTGGAGTTAGTCAACAAGGCCCTTCGCAACAATCAAGCGAAGTATCGCCTGTGGGGTCCTGGCAATTACGACTTTAGCTCGCCAACTGACGAGTTCGTGGTACCTCTTGCCGACTCTCCGATCGACGCTCCTTGGGTCCGCACCGCGTTTCGTTCGAATCCCGATGATGGAGTGCTGAACGCGGCCGACAATCTGGTGATCGCTACGTTGCCGACAGACGTTGGGTTGACCTCCACGGTGGATGTCGAGGTCGATCGCACCACTGGCACGGTGACCATAGCCAGTTCGTCGACCCAAGCGAACGTGGTTGGTTACACGATGACTTCTTCCTCGGGTTCGCTCGATCCTGTGGGATGGACTCCGATTGCTGGCAATTACGACGCCGCCGGGGATGGTTCGGTAGACGACACAAACTGGCAAGTCATGTCCAATTCGATTGGAGGACTCGTCGAGATGACTGTTCCTCCCAATGCAGTAGACGGCGCAAGCCTTGGCGGTTCGACCATCGACCTCGGCAACGCCTGGATTCCGTCGCCTTTTGAAGACGTCGAAATCTCGTTGATGGTTAACGACGGTGGGCAAGTCAAGGAAATCTTGGGCATTGTCACTTTCACCGGCTCTCGTGAACTGGCCGACCTCAGCGGCGACGGCGTTGTCGACGTCGACGACTGGACCGCTTTCAAGTCGGGACAAAACGCGACTGCCGGCCTGAGCTTCGGGCAGGCGTATCGGGTCGGCGATATGGATGGTGATCTCGATCATGATCTCGAAGATTTCCGACTCTTCCAAAATGCGTATGACGAAGCAAACGGGCTGGGGGCCTTTGATGCCATGCTGGCAGGGGTGGCGGTTCCCGAGCCCTCTTCGGTGGTGTTGTTAGGATCTCTTCTCGCAATCGGCGTTGCCGCGCGTCGGAGTCGTGTGCGAGTGTTGCTGCTAGCTTTGTGCTTCACGTTTGGCCTTGCGATTTCGACCCAAGCCGAAACCTACGTGAAGGACTCCTTCACCTACGAAGGTTCGGGCAGTGGTTGGCGAGCTGGAGATATCTGGAATATCGTGGAAGACGATACTTCGCTCTCGACACCTGGCTACGACGCATTTCGAATCACAGAAACTCCGATCGATCCTTTCGATAGCGGGCAAGTTTATATCGCATTCGATATGGAGGTCACCACCCTTGATGGTTGGGGAGGTTTGGCATTTTTCGAAGAAGATGATTTAACTGGACAAGGATATGGAGCTGAGACGCTGTTTATTGGTCAGCCGTTTGGGCAATCGAACCTGGGCATTAGCCTGAATCAAGGTGATCTACTAATGAGTTCGGTCTCGGCTCTTCCCGAGGGAACGATGCATCGCATGGTTGTTGGTATCGATTTCGACGACGATGGCAATGAACCTTTCCAAGATATATACAGTCTGTGGGTGGACAATGATGATATCGAGAATCCTTCTGCTTCATTGACGATTGAAAATAGTCCGATTCTTAATTCGTGGAAGGCAGTCCGCATTGCAGGTTCTACGAGTTTTGCAACCGACAACTTGGTTATCACCGATAACGCCGACGAGGCGTTTGCCAAGCCGCTGCAGTTGCAGGTCGACCCCGTTAACGGAACCGCAACTGTCGTGAATCCAAACAACATGGAACTTACCATAGACTCTTACTCCTTGGTTAGTGAATCTGCTTCCATCAATCTGGGCGGTGCGGCTGGCGACTACAACGCTGATGGCGAAGTCAATCTCGCCGACTACACGGTATGGCGCGACAACCTAGGCGCCGATGCGGGTGCTTTACCGAATGACCCCCACAACGGTGTGATTGGGATGGACCAGTACGACACCTGGAAGGCGAATTTTGGCACATCTGGTGGCACCGGCAACGGATGGTTGCCGATCGCCGAGCAATCACTCCCAGGCGTTTCCACCGGTACTAGCGATGGATCTGGATGGGAGATCGGCAGCAACCCGAGCAGCAGTGAGGTCAGTGAGTACTTCCTCCTCGGTGAAACCACGGTAGCAGCGGGTGGATCAATCACGCTGGGCCAAGCGTTCGACACATCGGGTACCGACGATTTGGTTTTTACGTACCAGATCAACGGCGAACGATACATAGGGGGGAAGGTCTCGCTGACTGGTTCGTTAGCAGCAACCACGGTTCCGGAACCCTCAACTCTAGGACTGGCCGTGCTAATGCTTGTCGGTTTCGCGCAACAAGTACGCTGCCGAGTGTAGGCAAGTCGTGTCGATCGAGTAGGAATGGTTACCTGCAGATCGATTAGTTCAACGAGCCAGAACGTCTTATCAAGTGACATGCGATTGGAGGAGCAGGAAGGTGTTAAAACAGTATTCCTATCAAACGAAAGTGAAACCAGGATTCACACTGGTAGAGTTGCTGGTGGTGATCGCCATCATTGGCATTCTCGTTGCACTTATTCTGCCGGCCGTGCAAGCCGCACGAGAGGCCGCTCGACGAACTCAGTGCATCAATCAACTCAAGCAGTTTGGTCTAGCGGCTTTGAACCACGAGTCGTCGCACGGCTATTTGCCTACCGGTGGTTGGGGCTGGCGGTGGGCGGGAGATCCTGACGCGGGATATGGCATAGAGCAACCAGGCGGCTGGTACTTCAACGTGTTGGAGTATCTCGAAAGCGGTACCCTTCGCAATTTGGGTTCCGACGGCAATGCTAAGGTGATTTCGACCGAGCAGTTGAATTTCAGCGGCCAGCGAGTATCGACACCGGTGCCAGAGTTTGTTTGTCCATCGCGTCGGGGAGCAAGTGTGTATCCCTATATTCACTCGAGCGCCTACTTCAACGTCACCCGCCCTGAGTATGTTGGCCGCAACGACTACGCGGCCAACGGCGGTAGCATCTTCCCACCCGATGGTATGTGGGAAGGGCCTGCACCAGTTGGCAACCAGATGCCTGACATTCGCGAAATGAAGAACCTGTTCTACGAATACACTACACCATTTGCCATCAAGCAAGGGCGTGGTGTCAAAGACCCGGGCAATGGTCCGATTCTGGCGCTTAGCACCACTCGGCTGGCACGCATCGTAGATGGCACTTCGTTGACGATCCTGTTTGGCGAGAAGCACATCCCGTTCGGCGAGTACGATACTTCGAACACGGCCGGCAATGATCAAGGTTGGGACCTCGGATACGACATCGATATCCAGCGATGGACCACTCACCCACCGCAATCCGACTCCGAAACCGAGCAAGTCGATGTGTACTCGGTATTCGGAAGCAGTCACCCGGGTGGGTGTCAGTACGTAAATTGCGATGGCTCGGTGGTCACCATAACTTACGATGTCGACGAAATCGCCTATCGCGCGCTCGGCAGTATCAATGGTGAGGAAATCGTCGATCAGGCCGCATTCTAAACGGCACCTCAATTGAACAAGCGTCTTCGAGGCAACTGTTTGCCAGTGGGTAATCACCAGCGTTGGTGAGTTGCCTGGGGCAGTCTGGCAGGCAGTTGTCTCCCTGGACGATGGCCAGTTTCTACAGCGGCTACGCATTCTTGGTAGGTTTTTACTTGTGCGAGTAGGTAGCAGAAGCTGCATGCGCACAAGAGGAGTAATACGACTATGGCCCAACTTCGTACCGATCTGCCGATCGGCGATCATAAACCACTGCATGCACGACTCATTCCGAAGGTCGTGGACGACTCGCCGATCGATTTGTTGCAATACCAGCGAATCGTGATTGTTACCGATGGAGCTTCGCGCTCGGGAGCAGCGAAAACCGCGACCGGCTTGTTGCGTTACCGCCCACAGCACATCGCTGCAGTGCTCGACCGTAGCGAAGCAGGCAATACCGCTCAGCAGGTGTTTGGCACCGGTGGCGATGTGCCGATCGTGAGCAGCGCGCAGCAGATCGCCGACGCAGATGCCATGTTCATCGGCATCGCACCCGCGGGTGGCAAGCTGCCTGAGTCGTGGAAGCCGGTGCTCACCGAAGCCCTCGAAAATGGGGTCGATATTGTCTCGGGGCTGCATGAGTTCCTCGTCGACGATCCTCAGTTGACGGAGACGGCAACAAGGCATGGCACCAAGTTGATCGACGTCCGCCGGAATCGTTTCAAGAGCGTTGCCAGCTGTGCAGAGTTTCCCGCCAGCAACCTGCGGGTGCATACCGTGGGGCACGACTGTGCGGTCGGCAAGATGGTAGTCTCTCTCGAAGTACAGCGCGAACTGCAAAATCGTGGGCGCGATGCCCGCTTTCTGGCCACTGGGCAAACGGGAATCATGATCGCCGGGCGCGGGGTGCCGGTCGATTGCGTGGTGGCCGACTTCGTGTCGGGGGCGGTCGAACAGTTGGTCGTCAGTCATCAGCAACACGAGTTTGTGCTCGTCGAAGGGCAGGGCTCGCTGACGCACCCTAGTTTCTCGGGGGTCACCTTGGGCTTGTTGCATGGGTGTGCTCCTCAGGGACTCATCATGTGCTACGAGGCTGGGCGTCGATCGGTGCATGAACTGGCGCATGTTCCACTTCATTCTTTACGGGATTTAATTAGTATTTACGAGTCGATGGCCAACGCTCGTCACCCAGCCAAAGTGATTGGCGTCGCGGCCAACTGTCGGAATCTTGACGATCAGGCCGCCGAGTACGAAGTCGCGCGGGTTCAGGACGAATTGGGTTTGCCGGCTTGCGATGTGTTTCGCCAAGGGGCAGGGAAACTCGCTGATGCAGTCGAACAATTAAAACTCGAGCTGACGCGATGAAACTGAACGTGCATCGGTGGAATCTTCCGCTCAAAGCCCCGTTTCGAATTGCCCACAGCGTGACCACTCACCAGGCAACGCTGGTTATCGAGTTGGAGCACGAAGGTGTTCGAGGTTTGGGCGAGGTCGGAGCCAGCACCTACTACGGGCATACCATCGAGTCGCTGCAGCAAAGCGTCGAGTCGGTTCGCAGTCTTGTAGAAGCCATCGAGCCTACCTCTGGCGACGACCTGTGGAACGCTTTGCACTCGGCGCTCGCGCATGATGTTTTCGCCCTCTCGGCGCTCGACATGGCGTGTCACGATCTGGTCGCCAAGCGAGCTGAGCAGCCTTGGTACGCGATGCAAGGTCTCGAGTGGAACAACACAGTTCAGTCGAGTTGGACCATCGGCATCGACACGCCGGAGGCCATGCTCGAGAACTTGCAATCGCATCCTGGCTGGTCGTGCTACAAGGTAAAGCTCGGTTCTCCACACGACATGGAAGTAATGGCCCTGCTGCGGGCGAATACCGACGAGTTGCTGCGGGTCGACGCGAACGCCGCCTGGACCGTGGACGATACGCTTCGCTACGCGGAGCAGCTTGCCACGTTGGGAGTCGAATTCATCGAGCAGCCGCTGCCGCCAACTGCGACGAGGGAAGAACATTTGCAGGTGTTTCGCAACGCCTGCTTGCCGATCATCGCCGACGAAAGCTGTTGTACCGAGGAGCATGTGGAACCTTGTTTGGAGACTTTTCACGGGATAAATGTTAAGCTCTGTAAGTGTGGTGGGCTTACTCCGGCGCTTCGCATGCTTCGGCAAGCACGTCGGGCGGAGGCGACCACGATGGTGGGCTGCATGCTGGAGACCTCCATCGGCATCTCGGCCGCGGCGCAGTTGCTGCCGCTGCTCGACTGTGCCGACCTCGACGGGGCGCTGTTGCTTGGGCGGGACCCCGCGGACGGTGTGAGCATTGATTGCGGGCGAGTCACTTTGTCGCCCCACCATGGTTGCGGTGCCGATTGGCAGCCGTGATAGTAGAGAACAGGCGAATCATAAGTCATAATTACCCCAAAGATGATTCCATGCACCGATTGCCAGTTGCACTTCTTCTCGTAATGCTCTTGGCCGCCACGCCTGTAACAACCGACGCCGTGACAGCTCCACCTGCCAATCCCACTGCCGACGACTACGCCCCGGTGATGGAGAAGCTCACCGAATTCATCAAGGCCGAGCGGAAATCGAAGCGGCTCGCGGCGGTGTCGATCGCTTTGGTCGATCAGAATCACACCGTCTGGCAACAAGGATTCGGTACGGTCGACACCAGAAGCCGGCAACCGGTGACCGATTCGACCGTGTACCGAGTCGGATCGGTGTCGAAACTCTTTACCGACATGCTGGTTGTGCAGCTCGCACAAGAAGGCAAGCTTGATCTCGACGCCGATATCCGCGAGTACCTTCCCGAGTTCGCCCCCGAGAATCCCTACGACAAACCAATCACCCTCCGTCAGTTGATGTGTCACCGGTCGGGCATCGTCCGCGAACCGCCCGTCGGACATTATTTCGATCCTACCGAGCCCACACTCGAAGCGACCGTCAATAGCTTGAATGAGACCAAGCTGGTCCATCCTCCGGAGACTAACACCAAGTACTCCAACGCTGCGGTGTCGGTCGTTGGACGCGTGGCCGAAGTCGTCGGCAATCAGCCATTTGCCGAGTTGGCCACCGACCGGTTGCTTGTCCCACTCGGCATGCAGCACAGCGATTTTGTGCGGACCGACGAAATCGATCGCCTGTCGGCCACCGGCTGGATGTGGTCGGTGCACGCCCCGCGGACGCCTGCCCCCACGTTCGCGCTCGGTACCGCCCCCGCGGGTAACCTGTACTGCACGGTCGGCGATCTGGCTAATTTTGTGGCAATGGTTTGCAACCAAGGCAAGTTCGCCGGCCAGCAAATCATGCCCGCAGAGGTGATTCGCGAGATGCTCACGCCGGCCGCTGATAGTACTGGTGCGCACGCCACGTATGGACTGGGGTTCCGACTGAGCGAAATTGAGGGGCATCGCACCTTTGGCCATGGAGGAGCGGTTTATGGGTTTTCGACCAACGTGCTCGGTCTGCCCGACGACGAGATCGGCGTGGTCGTCACCTCGGCGGTTGATTGCTCCAATGGATTTACCAGTCGTGTTTGTGAGTACGCCGTGCGACTGCTGCTCGCTCACCGCGCCGGCGAACCGTTGCCTGAGTGCCCAACGAGCAAGCGACTGCCAGAAAACATGGCTCGCTCGCTGGAGGGACCTTATGCTTGCAATGGCGAAACCCTGCACCTGCTGGCCGACGATAACAAGCTGTACATGGAAAAGGGATACCAGCGCCGCGAGCTGCGGTCGCTCACCGACAATACTCTGGTAGTCGACGACCTCGATGGCTACGGGCCACAAATCAAGCTCTCGGATTCCGGCGAGCTGTCGATCGATGGCAACACCTGGCAACGCCAGCCCGATACCTGCCCGCCGGAGTGTCCGGAGCATTTTCAGCAGTACATCGGCATCTATGGTTGGGATCATAACAAGCTCTATGTGTTCGAGCGTGACGGGCAGTTGTGGGCGTTGATTGAGTGGTTTTTCTACTACCCACTCACCGAAGTCGAAAAAGACGTGTTCGCGTTCCCGGCCGAGGGAGGACTTTACGAGGGTGAGCAGCTTGTTTTCGAGCGAAACGAGGAGGGGGAGATTGAATCGGTCGAAGCTGCGTGCGTCGACTTCAAACGCTTGCTGGTTGGCGAGAGTCTGCAGCAGCACTTCGAACTGAAGCCAACCAAGCCAGTTGAAGAACTCCGACGGATGGCCGCCGCGGCTGATCCGCCCCGCGAACCTCGCAAACTCCGCGAGTTCGATCTGGTGGAACTCGACAAGCTCGCGCCCGGCATTCATCTCGACATTCGCTACGCAACCACACGCAACTTCATGGGCACGCCGTTCTACACGTCGGCCCATGCAATGATGCAGCGCCCCGCGGCCGAGGCCACTGCGGCCGCACAAGAACAGTTGGAAGCTTCTGGTTACGGGTTGTTGATTCACGACGCGTACCGCCCTTGGGTGGTGACGAAAATGTTCTGGGATGGCACGCCGGCTCATCTGCGCAGGTTCGTCGCCGATCCGGATTACGGCTCGCGACACAACCGTGGCTGTGCGGTTGACCTCACGCTGTATGATCTGCAAACCGGCGAGCCAATCGATATGACGTCGCTCTACGACGAGTTCTCCGAACGCTCGTACCCCCTCTACCCAGGCGGCACCGCCCGCCAGCGATGGCATCGGCGGTTGCTCCGCAACATGATGGAAGACCAAGGCTTTAAAGTCTTCCGCTACGAGTGGTGGCACTTCGACTACGAAACCTGGTCGCAATACCCAATCGGCAAGGAAACATTCGAAGAGATCCTGTCCGAGTAACCACCTGCTGGCAGGCGATTATTCTCAATCGTCGGTCTTTGCAACGCCCCCTGCTGCAGCCGATGAAATAGATTCCCAATTTACCCACCGATGGGAGAATTGAATCTCGCGCAACTCTATAAAACCAGTGGTATTCGAGTGCGAATAGATTCCCATTTCCCAAAACGCATCGGATGGGAAACTATTTTCCCGCTGCGCACTTATCACAAGTCGTTTGTAGGCATGCACTTACATCAACACCTCCACGATAGTTGCCAAAAATAGATTCCCATGGGTGGGAAACTATTCTGGGAGGGGGCCGATTGGAGATTTGTGATTGCAGATTGCGGAATGTCATCCTGACGGGAGCAGCTTCCAGCACCCGAAGGATCTAGCCTGCAGCTTTGACACCCGCGCAGCAGCGAACACCTACGCAACCAACCATTCGCCTGCGCACTGCGACACGTTTGAATTGTCAAAAACCATCACATCTCGCTAACCTCCCATCGATACAAAACCAACACACATTGCACCTGTTCATTAGACCACCATAAGTGGCCATTTGCAAGCAAAAAGTGTTGTCGATAATCCAGCGAGAGACCCCTGTTATTCTGCCTGATAAAGGCGTCGACTAGAGAGGTGGAATACGTAATTGCGATGCTTGCGCGGACACTCATTTCCCTAGAACCGAGAGAGACCCTGATCTGCTCGAAAATCTCACCGCTCGGCCATCCAAGCCGGCTAATCGATGCAATACAACCAGTTGAAGATATCTGTTGCTTGATTAGGATGAACTACAACAGCTTGGGTTAGAATTCTTGTCTCTCTAGCGGAGTCACCACAGATGAAACGTCGTCTACGTCTCTTTCTCGTATTAACGGCATTGATCGCTTGCAACGGAGTGCTGCTGATCGGCAATGCTCCTTCCACCGTTAGTGCCGACTCTACTTTGCAGAGCAGTTGTGTAGCCGCTCGTTGGTATCACCGCGCACGCCAGGGACAATTGAACTATCGATCGACTCGCTCTGGTCGATCCACGCGACACACTGTCGAGCCACAGAGTGTGCAACCTCGCCAGCAATACCAATATCGGTAAGGTGTGCTATCGAAGCAGCGCGTGCGATTACAGCATGCATTGGAAGCGAAGACCAACGACGAGCGCATCGCGACCGCTCCCTCCTGGGGTGACGATATATTGCAGGTCGGGCTGCAACTGCAGCCAGGGGGTCGCCTCATAGAGATAGAACCACTCCAAGGCGGTTTCGCTCATGTCTGAATCTTCACTTCCCATTGGGCTCAGGAAGGTGTGGGTTCTACCTCGATAAACCGTTTGACGGCTGATGATGAGCGGACTGGTCAGTGCAGTGCTGAAGCACGCGTGGGCAATACCGAAGCCAACGTAGTCATTGTCGCGGCCCTTGAACAGTCCTTTGTAAAGCAAGCCGCCGCCGTAGTACTGCGTCACGTCGTTGTACTCTTCAGGGGCCCAGCCAAACTGACCGAATAGGGCCAAGCCCTGGTCGTCCTCCGGACTGTCATGCTCTTTCCAGAGGAGTTGTTCGCCAGCAGTGAATAGGCCATAGTTGCCCGCGTGGGGTTCCCCCGTACCTATGTTGCTAACCTCACCACTGTGATACCACAGACCAACATGATAGCCGCCGGGCAGCGAACCGCTGGCAAATGCAGGACGATAGATCGCCTCGACTATGCTTAGCGATCCCTCACACCCCAAGTCGGACCACCCCCAGGTTCGTCCATTGGAACAGCCATCAAACACCGCTGCGCCAATCCACCAGGCATCATTGGGCGTCAAGTACACGGCTGCTCCCATCGCCGGATCGGGAAAGGTTGGCAGCGGTACGTTCGGAATCAAGCCGAACGACGATCCAATGAAACTGGCCGCCGAATCGAGGGCACAAAAGTCGGCATTGCCATCCTGTTTTCCAAACTTGAAGGTGATTAAACCTTCGGCCAATGGCTGTAACTACCAGTATTCGCTCACTTGCGAAAAATCGCCGGCGTCGATATTGCTGATTGTTTGAAAGTCCCCCACGAAGTCTTCAGTGATACCACTGCCGTGCCCTTGCTGGCCGTAGAGAAAAAATGTACCGCCGGACAATCCAGCGATTTGCTCTAGGTCAAAGTCGAGAATCAAGTCGAGATTCCCGCGATATCGGGTAGCGGACTTCGTGCTTAGACCTCCGCGTGCATTATTGAAGAACTCACCTGTATAGGCGAACTCGCCCACTACTGGTCCCAGTTGATGCAACCGATCGTCGAACAAGTTCAACCGCGGCAGAGTTTCATCTGTCGGCTCTTCGAGCGTCGACTCGTCGTTCAATGAGTTGGAATCAGGTTCATCGTCGACAGGTGCAGTTGGGAAGTAACCATCGGAAGCGATGCTTTTGTCTTCTGCTGCAGGGGCTCGCGAAGAGGCTACCGCCACCGAGAGAGGTTGTGCCAAGAGCATGCCTTGTTGGGGGAAGGAGTGGATGTCCCCCGACCAAGTCTGCGCTGCACCAAAGAGTGTGCTGACGAATACAGTTAGCGATAGTGATAATCGAATGAGCCTCATGGCAACTCGTGCTTCCCAACTAAGAACTAATCATCCTTGTCTTCGGTACAACACTGCCAGACGAATACCATCTCTCACCACTGTCCAATTAGTCTGATTGTGAAGGCACATAAGAGCCATGGTGAAGTGATTCATTCCCCTATCTATGCTACGGCAGCAGAGTGCGGGCTATTACAAAGCATCGGTTGATGGCTTGGAGCAACTTCGTAATCTGTCCATGGAGGTCCTGAGCATTCGCTTACAAAGGAATGTGGATCTGGACCAATTACACCAGTTTGCCAGAGGTGAACATTCCCGCTCGCGGACCACAGCCAGTCAACCATCCTGGGGTAGACATGCTCGAGAAACGATCCCTCAGTTGTTGAGGTGGATCTACTTCCTAAGAAGCAATGGCAGACCATTGTCCTGGATCAGATTTGAGAAAGCAGGCGAGCCAGTGATGCAAGGGCAGTACGAATCCAAAGCCGACTCTGATTTACCACGAATCCCTTATGGGCATAAGAAAGGACTCAGGGATAAACCGCCCTAAGTCCTTGCGTTTGAGAGAGTACCGGAGGAGGGACTCGAACCCTCACGCCCTTGCGGGCACTGGATTTTGAATCCAGCGCGTCTGCCAATTCCGCCACTCCGGCTTGGTAGTGGTAGATATAAGCTTACGTTAATCTGCGTCAGTGACAAGTGGGTGGTCTGGTAGCGGCGAAACCGGCCGCTTCAGGCCGTGGGAGGAGACGTCGATTGACGCAATTGCGTAAAACAGGGCGGCTTTTACTGGGCCGCTGCGTTGGCTTCGGCGAGCTCTCGCTTGAGCTGCTGGGCCAGGCCGGGGGCCAGGAACTGGGCCAGCACGTCGCGGGTGTTGCTGAAGAGCGTGGTGATCCGCTTTTGAACTTGCGGATCTTTGCTGGTGATGTACTGCTCGGATGGGCGGAGGTGTTGCTGATCGAACGCGGTCGCGGAAGGTATATTCTCGAGCATGACAATCAGGCGGTTGGCTTCGGTGAAGTCCTTGGCCTTGATCTTCATCCGGGCACGCGAAGCATAAATGTTTCGCTGGGCGACGTAGTCGATCAATTGCTCGCGGATGCCAACCAGTTTGGCCTCGGCTTCTTGCCGCTTGCTATCGTCGAGCACGGGGGCTTCGATGATTCCATCGGCTCCAGGCACAAGCGGGATCTTTGCGATCCATTGCCCGCTGCTTTGGACGAAGGCGACCTGAATCGGCGTTTCGCCATGGTGGACGACGATCGTCCCATCGTCGGTAGTCTTGCCGATGAACTCTCCTTTTTCAGCGCCCGCGTCTCGCTGATAGACACGGAAACCAGCCAAGGGATCTTGTTGCTCATCGCGTGAGTAGAGCTTCAGACGGGTTTCTCGATTGCCAGGACGCACGAAGGCAGCGACCTGATCGACACGGCCACGCTGGCGAACGCCCATGGGGATGGGGGTATGGCTGACGATGTCGGCCGTGGTGGTCTCGCCATCCAAGGCGTTGGTCGACAAGTAGGTCCAGGGGACAGGCTGAATCCCGTTTTCGACCGGCTGGCCGGTGCGATCAACACGGCGGAGCACAGGGCGGAAGACTTGTCCTTCCTCCAGCAGTGGGAGCGTGTGTTCAGGGCGCGGCAATCGCGAACCTTTCATGCTCATCTCCACTTTGGTGGGTGTCTCGCGAATGACTTTAAACGTAGCCATCGGCGAGAAAGCTTGCAGTGTGGCGTCGAACGCCAACTCTTGCAGCTCCGCCTGATTGCGGGTTTCAAGAGTCCAGATTTGACTCCAAGTTTCTAGCAGGCAGTCGTATTCCTGGGCGTTGGCCGTGTACCCGGTGGTGGTCTCACAAAGTGATACGACGATCAGTTTGTCGAAATCGGTGCGAACGGACTTGATCGCCTTGTCGGAGAAGACCGCAAGGTTCGAGTCGTTCGAGATGGCCACATCGTCGGGCAGTTGGGCGATGGTAATCTTCCAAAGCGGTCCCATCGAAACCCGGCCACGCGATTTCAGATAGACCGGTAAACTCTGCTCAAGCTGGCGATTCCAGGTCTCCGACAAACGGCAGTCGACAAGTATTTGGATGTTGTAGGGGGTGATATCCCAGTAACGGTCGACCGATGCCCCCCACGAAATGGTAGACAGGGCGAACCAGCCAATCAGCACACGCATAGCGAGCGATGAGGCGAGGTAAGTACAAGTTGACTTAATAGAGCGGAGCATTACTAGCGTTGCGGGCGAATCTCGAGTTGCCACTTGGCGACATCTTGGAACAGGTGAACCGGCTCGGCCGATATGCCTGTCAGGGCGCTACGGTAGGCGAAATAGTTAACTGTTTGCCAGAGTGGAATCACCGGCAGGTCGGTGCTGGCAACATCATGAATGTTGAATAGTTCGTTGCGTACCTGGTTCCAGTTTTCGGCCTGATCGAGTCGGTCGAGCGAAAGCATCATGTAATCGCTCGCTTCGCCGAGCAGGCCATTGGCCCCGAGCAGCCGACGAGCGTCGACCACGGGTTCCCAAGTTTCCAATTCCACGTACTTGAGGTCGACCAGGTCGTCGGCCATAAGCATCTCCTCGGTGGAGAGTTCGACGAGCTCGACCGAAATGCCAAGTGGTTCAAGGTACTTCACGATCTCGTTGCAAGCAGTGCGAGCTACCGCGTCGGAGGAGTGCCCAAGCTTGAGTTTAGGCAACGGCGTGTCGGGATTGGGCTCTTTAATGCCTTGCGACTTTTGCACGTTCGACCATGCTGCGGACGACAGCACAATGGCCATGTAGGGATCGTACTTCCGAGGCTTCACTTGACCGTTGTAGCCGTAACGAATGGGATCAACTGTGTTCAAACCGGCCGGAAAGGGGCCACTTACCGGCTGAAAACCAGGAACATCGTTGCCGGCGAGTAGCACGTCGCGAATGATTGTTTCGTTGTCGATACCATAACACAGGGCGCGGCGGAACTCGCGCTGGCTGGTAATTGGCGACCGCCCTGTAGGTATCAGCACGTGTATGGTTGGTAGCTTATAGGTGCCGATCACTACCTGCTTGTTTGCCCGAAGACGTGGGAGTTGCCATGGCGGCACGCGGTCAATCACGTCGACCGTGCCTAGCGAAACCGCAGTTACCAGGTCTTCGTCGTCGGCGAAGGCGACTTCATGGAGTTCGGCAATCGCCCCGCGGTGATCGGGGTCGGCTACGAATCGAGTCAATTCGTTGTTTTGCTCCGAAATGGAGAAAATGCCGCGATCGCTTAATTGCCCTACAGCAGGCGACATTGGCAGCGTGAGCAACGCCTCAGGACGCACATGCGAGTGGCTTAACTTGATGTGGACGAGATTGGGATACTCGACAGACACCTCGACGATGACCGTGCCGAGGGCTTCGTCGTACTCGTCGCTGGCGGGATTGGTCACTTCGATCAGTTTGCGAGCAAAAGCCGACGCTGCCAAACCAGTCTCCACCGGATTGCCCGAGGGAGCGTCGACAAACTGAACGGTTAGTTCCTGGCCCGTATCGGAAAGTTCTACTTGTCCTACCGACGAAACGTACTCACCACCTTCAGAAGTGTAGCCTCGCAGTTCCACCAATGTGGGAGCGATGAGCGAAGCCGCGCGGGTGGACGCGAAGCTATCGAGTCGGTGCGTGGGCTTACTGGGGGAACGCTGGAGCACGCCGAGCGTGACAATGGGATGCTCGCGTTGCAGGCGTTCCTGCATTTCGACAATACCTGGTTGTTCGGGCCATACGCCGACTGCTTCGGCGATGGCCTGCCGAGCTTCAAGGTACTGGCGGGCGTTGATCAGCCGTTCGGCTTCCTTCAACTGCGACGAAGCGGTTTGCTTGAAGTTACCCCGCCATTGATTGACGACTTTGATGTCTAACCCGCGAAACGTATGGTCGACTACATCGAGGGTCAATCGAGCCGCTTTGTAATTTTTCTCGGCCAGGTACTGCTCGATGATTTTGCTCGCAACGGTATCAACCGCGCCGGACAACCCACGGGAGTTCGGCGTGCGTTCGTACAGGCTGCCGAGAATCGCCAAAGCGCGATCGAACTCATGCTGATCGTAAGCAGCGAGGGCATTGGTTTGCAGGTAGGTGCTGATTGCCTGATCGAGTCCGCGAGTTTGAGGTGCTTCCTTCAATAGGTAAGCAAAGTAGGGGAAGGCGTCGTCGAACTTCTTATCTTTGGTCAGTTGCACACCTTCTTGCATGATCATGTCTTCAAACAGATCGATGCGGGCGACTTGCGACCAGGAGATGTCATATTCCGATAGGGTATTCGGACCTTCAAGCAGCCGGGCCTTGAAGGTTCCCGCCGCGGGCAGCGTAGCTGGCACCGTGCGTCCGCCCCAGGGGAGTCGCAACTTCTGGACGTTAACCTTTTGCCCCGACTTCATAACGATGCGGTCGAACGGGGTCCGCATGTAGAGCGGCCCTTCGTCCTTGTTCTGAGCAAGGGTTTCCGCGCAAGTGGCTACCGTAAGCACCACCAGCATCAGGTGGAACAAGCGGAAGGCGACAGGGCGTGGCGAAGCGGACATCATTCGATTGCTTAACTGCGGAGAAAACATTAGGGAGCGTCGACAACCAACAGGGAACCATCACGGGCGGAGACGACCAAGCGGTTGCCCAGCTTCACCGGACCAGCAGCGATGGGCTCGCCGGCATCGGCCCGACCAGCAATACTGCCATCGGCAAGGTTGATTCGCAGGATCGTGCCATCCTGGGCGGCAACGATCATCGAGCCGCCATCAGTCAGCGGTGTGCCGGCCAAAGCACCGGTTTCCAAGGGAACCTGCCAGGTTGCGGCGCCAGAGCTGTCGATGGCTGTCAACGACTTAGCGGTTGCCAGCACCACGGTTTCGCCAGCGGCATGGGGGCCCCACACAACGCGGCCGCCAGGGTTCACGCTTTGCAGCGGTTCGAGTTCTGGCAGTTTGTAGATGGAAAGTTGGCCATTAGCGGCAATCGCCACGGCGACGTCGCCCGCCACGGTGAAGCCGGTACTGAGCGGGGTGAGATTGAGTGTTGCTTCGCTCGCGGCGGTAAGCGCGGGAGCCCCATCGTCGCCGACTTCAAGCATGTAGAGTTTGGTCGCTCCGTCGGTGATTAGCAGACGATCCTGGTCGTAGACGCTGGCAGGTTTCCAATGCAGGGTGCGTCCTGCTTCGAGGGTCGGCTGGAACGGGGCGGCGATTGGTTTACCGGACTCGGCATCGAGCACAAACACCTGCCCAACTTTCAGCGGAGCCACCCAGCCTTTACCAAAGGTCGTGGGGCTTGCTGCCAGGGGAGCAGCCAGGTCGATCTTCGAGAGTGGCTTCGGTGCACTCGGAGAATACAACAACACGTGCGCGGCATCCTCAGCCGCAAACACGGCAGCCCCGTCGGCTAGCAGGTTCGAATAGCTGTAGACCGTTTCGTCGGAATTGCCCAACGGATTCTCGAGCGAGTCGTTCTGCACGCGAGTCTTGATGGCCTCGGGATCAAATCGGTAGACCTTGCCATTCGCATCGGCTTCGAGCAAAGCCAAGGGATTGGCGCTCGCCAGCGGATTGCCGGCTGCAGGAGTCGCGATATCGGTTTCCCAGTAAGGGCTGCCATCGCTGCTGTTCGAGGCAGTCACGGTGAAGCCTGCCTTACGGCGGCGACCACGCGTGTGAATCACCACGTCGCCGCGTACCGCGAGCGGGGTGACGTACTGCGAGCGGTTGTAATCGTTCTTCAAACCGACCGCATTCAATCGATTACCAGTCGGAGAGATGGCGTACTTTACGAGTGAACTCTCGGCAACCCAGACGTGGCCATCGAGCATATGTCCAAAACTAACACGGGGCTGAGCACTACGATCCGACTTCTGGGCGACCAGCGTTAGAGCATCCCCATCGGCACCGACACTCACCTCGTAGACAGCGATTTGCCCACGGTCGGTGATGAATGTGATTCGGCGACCGTCGACTAACGGCTGAGTGACTACACGGCCAGTAAGACGCTGTGCGCCGAGTTGTTTATCGATGGCTCCGTTAGCCGTTGTCGAGAACAAGAGCACCTTCGAGGTATCGGCGCCATCGTTTTCGACCACCACGACTTTGTCGATGGCGACCACTGGGGGAGCCACGATGCTGCCGCGGGCGTGCTTGGTGAAGTACACACCGAGGCAACTCATGTCGTTGATCGAAACGCTGTAGAAACTGGATCGCTCGCCAGTCAGGTAAACGACACCTTTATTCGGGTCGAACGTAGGAGTCGTTGTGAGTGGTTGCGAGAACTGCACGTAGCCCGCGCGAGCACCACTCTTGGCGTCGACCACATGCAACTTGCCAGAGGCTCCGGCAAGCAGCAAACGATTGCCCGCCAGCGTCGGTGCGGCGACTTGATCGTCGAGTTCCAACCGCCAAACGAGTTGTCCCGTTTCAGCGTTCACTCGCACTAGCGATTGCTGCACCTTGTTGGGCTCGGGCATCCGCCAGTCGATCAGGATCACGTCACTCTCGATGCTCAGTGCTTCCTGGGGCGACGTGGATGGCCCTGTGTAGCGACGCCAGAGCACGTTGCCTGTGCTGGAGTCGATGCCATAAGCGGCTCCGTCGACCACGACGCAAACGGCCCCTGTTGCCGGCGACGTGCCAGTGATTCGGCGGTTCGCTACGGCAAGCGTTGCCACCACATTGTTGTCGCGTTCGCTGGTCGAGGCATCAACCGGCTCTTCGACGTAGCTAATGTTCTTCTGTTCGGTTTCCGAGATGCTTTGCAATGCCTTCAGCAGCTCTTGGTTGTTGAGCAGCGTGGGATGCTTGTCGACCAGTTCTTCCTGCACCGCAAAAGCAGCCGAAGCATCGCCCTGGCCGTTGAGTTCTTCAATCTGCTTAAGGGCAGCTGCCAAGTCGGAAAGCGACTGCTGACGCTTGGCAATCGTGTCAAGCGTCGCGAGAATCTCTTCAAGTTCGGTGTTGTCGCGACGCGACTTGGGGATGTACTTGGTGTTGTTGGCCATCTCCAACGCACGAGTCGCGCGGGCGGCCAAGTCGTCGGTCACTGCCGGGTCTTTGCTCGCTTCGGCTTTGTCGGCCAACCCTCGAGCGATGCGCGGGAGCAGGGCGCTAAGGTCCTCCTCGGCGACATGGAAATCGGGTTCACTGCCGATGGCGTTCAGTTCCTTCTCGGCTACTTCAAACGCATCCTTTTCGTCGCTGGTTTCTAGACGCTGGCGAATGCGGGCCATCGCCAGTTCTACCCGCGCGGTGCTGTACTCCGCGTTGCTCTGGTAGCTCTCGACAAACTTCTCGTAGTTGGCGATCGCATTTCCATACGAGCCAGCTTCCATGTCGTCGCGAGCAGCACCAAGAATGTTGTCGGCGTTTTCCGCGAACATGATCCAGTAGATCAATAATCCCACGACGACCATGAATACCAGGCTACCGCCGCCGATCAGCAATAGTGGCGAGTCCCATTCGTTGCCTTTTTTGCTCTTCTTGCGTTTCTTCTTCGAAGTGGGCTCAGCAGCTTCCATGGCGCCGCCGGTCGGCTCGGCGAAGGCACCGCTTTCGCCATCCATGGTCCACTCCGACGAGCTACTCAGGTCCTGCAGATCTTCCATCGGCAGGTCGACGCCGGAAGGCTCGCCAGTGCTGGAGGGCTCGGGCGGGGGAAGCTTCACTTCGCCGCCTGCGGCCAGGGCTTCCACCACGTCTTGCTTGGAGAGATGTCCCTTTTCAATCAGAAACCGAGCCAGCGATTTTGCTGTGAGGGGCTTGCTGCTCTTGGCAATCTTCTTACGAAGCTTGTCTGCCGTTTCCTTGGGCAGTAGCTCTTTGGCTTCCAGCGTGTCGATTAACTCTGCGGCTGTCATCTAATCTTCGGGGTCTATGTCAATACGAATGAATGGGGGAGCCTGGCGAGGGGTCAGAAATCTTCGTCCTCGACCACTGCCACGCTTATTTCGTTAATCTCGGCCGCGGAACCGGCATCGATCGCGTCTACCAGTTTCTCGTACACCGCTTCTTCGTGCGCTTGCACCATCATTTTGGTTGGGCCAGGGCCGTTCGAATCGCCATCCTTTGCCTGGCGCACCTTGGCTCGCATATCGATCGACGTGATCGCTTTCTCTTCGCTGTCGGGCCAGATGGGAGCACTGATCCAGAAGATGTTGTCGGCGTCGATCTTCACAACGATCGAATCCTTCTCGATATCGTCAACTGGAATCGCCGACACTTCGTCGTCGTTCACCGGCGGCACTTCCAGCACCTTCTGGATGGCGAAGGCCGCGGTGACCATGAAGAAAATCAGCAGCAGGAAGGTCACGTCCACCATCGGCGTCATGTCCAACTCGTCGTCCGTACGCTTTTTGGGCGCGGGCGGCGTGAAGGCCTCGGCTGCGGCATCGTCATCATGAAGGTCGGTGGACATGGATCGTAGCAGGGGTAACAGCGATGAACGGGGCGTTTGAATGGGTTAGCAACCGAGGTGAGTAGGTCCCTGCCCCAAGACCTACTCACCCCGGCGCCGTTTACGAATTGGGCTCCAGCACACCGAGATGGAGTTTTATTTTTTCCACCTTCGACACCGCTTTGAGCACTCCGTCGATACTGCCGCAAGGCACGGTTCGATCGGCTTTGATCACAACATCGAGTTTGTCTTCGGCCAGCCCGGCGCGAATGTACTCGCCGATTTGTTCTTCACGACGCTCGGCGTCGCGCGAGAACTCTTCGGTCGGGTTGTTGGCATCCCCTTTGAAGACCGGCGCCGAATCGATGCCCCCTTGGCCCACATAAATCATGGTGGAGAACCGCTGACTCACCGAACTACCATGCTTGGCCTGCGGCAGCTTGATAGGGGTTGATTGGTCAGGGGTCGACGACACCAGGAAGAAGATCAACAACAGAAAGGTGATGTCGATCATCGGCGTGATATCCATGTCCAGGTCGTCGGCATCGCGCGCCGGACGTTCAGGACGAGCAAAATCGTCGTCCTCCTCAGTCATGATAACCGAGTCGTCGGCACGCTTCATGACGACGGAGTCGAGTTTATCGTTAATGGACATAGCCGAATCGGTGGGGGTAGGGGAGCGAAGTTGGGCAGTGGCAAATCAAGCGACTAACGCGAACGACCGAAAGCGAGTTTCAGCGTTTCGATCAGTCGACCGATACCAAGACCAACCAGGTCTTCCATTTTGCGAATGCGAACCACGATGCTATTGGTGACAATCAACAGCGGCACCGCGATCGCCAGACCACACGCGGTGGTGATCAGGGCGAGCATGATGTTACCGGCCATCGTTGTGGGGTCGGCACCACCTTCGCTGGTTGCGATGCTACGGAAAGCACCCATCATACCAAGCACGGTACCGAACAACCCGACCATCGGGGCACTCTTCACCACGGTGGCCACCCAGCTCAAGCGATGCTCAATATCGGAGAGCACGTCTTGCTGGAAGCGTTCCCACAACCGGCGTTGGAGTTTGCCGATGCCGATCTCGCGGTTCTCGATCGAGAACAAGGCCAGCTGTGGCAGCGCCCGACGATCTTCTTCGCACAAGGCGACCGCTTCTGCGTAGTTGCCTTGGCCGAGGGTGCCATCGAGTTCGGTGAGGAACTCTTCTTGTTCCTCTTCGTCGCTAAAGCGAACCTGGCCTACGCGTCGCCAAACAATCACGGCACAGAAGGCACCCCACAGCGCGAGCAGCGCCAAGGCGACGTACACGACGATGCCAACAACATTAAATAGGACGTCCATCGAATCTCTAAAGTAGGAGTGAACTAAAAGTAAGTTTGCTTTTCGACATTCAAGTTGTAATCGCTACCTTGCTTGGACACGCGAATAATCGTGCGATCGATCTCGTCGATCGACTTGTGTCCGTTCTTCCGCATTTCCGCTTGCTCAATCGTGTAGATCTTGGTGGCAAACTCTTCGGGATAGAACACCACCACGATGGCATTCGCCTTCATGATGTTTGCTTTGCGGGCGAGTTTGACTTCCAGGGGCTGTAGCGGAGGACCGCTCGCTAGGAAGCGGAAACGATTCGCTTTGTTTTCTTCAACTGGCGTGCCAACACGTGTGGTTGGCCTGGCGTTCGCCAGATTCTTGGCGTAGTAGATCTTCTTTTCCCGCGGCACAATCACAGCCAGTTCGCCGCCGAAGTAGTCGATCATCCGTGCGTAGTCGGTTTCGGAACTGGCGTCGAACCGCATTTCCTTCGGCGGGTCGTTACCACCTTCGCCGCCGGTGCCGTCGTAGTCCTTATGACCTTTACCAGTACCGTAGCCAGCTTGCTTGTCGGCACGGAAGGTGTCGTTCGAAATCATGGCGGTTTTCGAACTAATCGCGTTGGTCAGCTCTTTGAGAGTCTCCTGCAGCTCCGGCGGCATGTCGGTCGGAGCATCCTCGAGCCCTGGTGGTTCCAGGTCTTCGGCATATCCCTTTGGCGGTTCGCCGCGGGCTTTGGAAACCGGAATTACGACAGCCTGAGTCATATCGGGGCTGAACCGGCGAAAGACAAAGATGATCACCATCACCGCAACGGTGGTCCCCACCAACACCAGCAGCGATACCAGCAAGCTCGAAACTCGGTCGAACGAGTTCACTTGCAGGCGGTAATGCTTACCGGCGGCCGCAGTCCCGGGACTGTTTGCAGCACTCATGGTTCAAGCCTTCCTGGTTGAGGGGGGAGGGAGGTAACCCCAGTATATTTGGGGTTGAAATAATAACTAGGGCAAAGGGGGCAGGGCGGGGGCTACTCCAGTACAACCGGTACATCGGGACGAACCCCGGAATACCATTTCACCCACTTGTCGACCGCTTCCAACTGTTCGGCGCGGCTAAAGTTGTCCTTAAGGCCAAAGCCCTCGAATCGGCGGCTAACGAACCGCAGCCCATCGCGAGCGGTGCGTGCCAGGGTTTTGTCGGTGTCGGCCAGTGCGTAGAGCAGGGTAGGAACGTGGTCGAAATCGCCAGTCTGGGCCAGCGCTTTTACTGCCACGATTCGGGCGGCCGGTTCGCCGCTGCGGACGACCTGTTTCAGCCGGCGGATGCTCTTTTCATCGACATTGCCGATGTTCAGGGTACCGGAACCGTTGATCACGCCTTCGAGCTTGGCGAGCTTTTCGTCGTCCAAATCGCCGATGATTTCGTCGATCTCGGTCTGCGCCTGCTGAGCCACCAGGTCGTTGCCACTTACTTTCAGATTACTGATGTTAACGGGAACGCCACGACCAGCGATGGCCGAACCTTCAAGGCTATTGAGTTCCGATTCCATCGAGCGGATCAAAAACAGGATAGAAAACGCAGTATCGCACTGCTCGCCGCAACCGGTATCCCAGCTGCCACGCGAGCTTTGCGTCTTCATCAGGTACTCGACGCCATTGTTGTACCAGACCGGTTGGTCAACGATGTTGCCATCGAGAATCGCCGCCAGCGATTTGTAACGCTCGAGGGCATACATGTAATACGACGTGTATTGCTTGATCTCGACTTCGTAGTTCTTGTCCATCCAGGCATTGCCTCGTTGGACAGCGAGCAGGAGTTGTCGAGGGTTGATGCTCGAGCCACCTAATCGCGGACGATTATTGTCACGATCACTACTCACGGTAAAACCAGTCGGCAGTTGGTCTTCAAGTTCCTCGGCCGCGTGCGGCTTGAGAATACCGACCAGGTCGGCGCAGATCAGGATACTACCCATGGCAGCAGCTACCATTGAGCAGGTGATTTCTTCCTGTTCCTCCAGTTTGTCGGGCGAGCCAACTTTGCCCTGATATCCCCAGGCACCGCTGGGGTCTTGGGTGTTGATCAACCAATTGGCGACGCCATCGATGGAGCCCACGTTGATCGGCATGCCTTTTTGAAAAGCTTCCCAAGAGCCAAGGCAGCCGTACTGCGACTGCGAGGTATCACCGGTCGGCTTGACGTCGTAGCCCCAACCACCATGAGGTTTTTGGCGACGCTGCATCGCGTTCAGAAAGAACTGCAACTGATTGCGATGAGCCTTGGCATCGAGCGCGGCCAGAAAGATGATTGCCAGGCCGTTGGAGTAAACGTCTTCGGGTTCGTTCTTGGCGGCCGCTTCGCGACAGGCATCCAGGGCGATTTTTACCAGAGCGTGGTCTTTCTCGCCCTCCTTAATGAAGACGATGGCCACCAGGCACTTGGCTCCCAGCCGGGGGTCCTCCGAGTGCTTCTCGAGATAGGCCTTGCCCTTATCGACCATTGCCCGCACTTCGGGACTTTCTTTGTCGTACCCCAAGGCCGGCGCGTGCACGAACACGATTGCCAGTAGGGTTGTCAACGAAAGTAGAGCAATCTTCCGTGGGCTGGAAATCGTTCCAGCGTACTTTGAGTCTAGCGATGAAGACACGCGTCGAACTCCTTCTCCTTTTAGGTGGGACCGTTATACAACGGCTAGGTGGTCGGACCACCGCGATCCTTCTCAACGAGAAGTACGCAGAGGACGACGGGAGTTATTCCGAGTTGTACCCGCCAGGCAAGGAAGGGGACCGTAGGCGGGGAGTTCCGTAGAAGCATCCATCGTACTTGCCGGACAGGGGTGGTGTCAACAAACGAAGTGGGAATCGAAGGCACAATCGGTTAGATCGTAACCACCCGAACTTCGGTCAGCTCGCCGACCAGCGACGGGAAGAACGCATCGACCAGCCCACTGCGGGTGGCCTGATGCCAGTCGGTCGACTCGGCCGCGGTGGCCGCGCGAGATTTGATGAGGGTCAGCCGACTCGCTCCCAGGCAGACCGCCAGCCGAGCGGCGATGGAATCGCTGGTCACCTGCCAGCCAATCGGCAACCGGGTGCCAGGAAGAAGTGGTTCGTTTTCCCTTAAAAACAAGCCGCAAAGCATCACGGATGTGCGGCACGTGTCTTTTATTGCAGCCGCCTTGTCGTAGTGAGCAACCGTGGCCAGCTCGGGGATTCGCCAAGCCAGCCAGTGTGCCGACAGCTCCATGGCGTCGATCGCCAGCCAGTGGGCAGTGTGGTCGTCGACCGGCATCGTGCGGCAGACCTCACGCAGGTGGTCGACCAGCGATCCGCCGCCGACCACAAACACGACCGGACGATCTTGATTATCTGCCAGCCAGGCCCGCACCGCCGGCACGAGGTCGGGGCGGGCGAGCAGGCTTCCCCCCAGTTTGACGACCTCGAGAGCCGGATTAACGATCACGAAAATTGCTCCATCGCCAAGCGGGCGACGGCCACCGCCGCCGCGCAGCTGCTCGGCACCTCGCCAATCTGTTCGCCAAGGGAACCGACCAGCGTGGTACGCGGAAGTCGGGCGACCAACTGCCGGGCGAGCGACTCGCCGGAGCCGGAAATGATGACGGGAACCTCCCCTGAGGGGAACGAGCGAAGCACTCGAAGTGCGGCCATCTCCAGTGGGAACAGTTGGTGCGGAAGAATGTATTGGCAGGCGGTGATCGCATCTTCCAGATTAAACGACTCGCGATCGACACAGATTTGCCGTGCGAGCCGATCGATACATTCCTGTTGCGAGAAGCCACGACCATCGGCCGACTCCGCATCGTCGGGCAGCGGATAGCCAAGGATCGCTTGCACGTCGCCGGTGGTGGAAAAGAACTCGGCCGCGACCGGCACCTGCAAACCACGGTAAGGTAGCGAGCTCACGATGGTGGCCACCGGCGTGCGACTCGCCCCGGTATACACCAGCTCGCCAGCGACGAGCCGATCGAAATCGGTTTGCGACTGGCTGGCTACCTCTCCTGCGATCACGGGAATGATGTCGGCCGTGGTCGAACCGATATCGATCACCAGCCCCGTGGAATTGGGCAGGAACCGCGACGCAAACCGGGCGAGAGCGTGCCAGTTACTGGCGGCCGCGCGGAGCGGATTGATGAAGGTGCTGGCCGAAGATTGAAAACTACCATCCACCGCGTAGATTACTAGTCGGCGGTCGCCGGCCGCTTCGGAGAGGGCGTTGGTAATGTGCAGCACCCCATCGCGTTTTGTTTCGTAGCAGTCGGCCAGCTCGCCTGTCATCGTCGCGCAGATGGCCTCGCAAGCGGGGCTCTGTTGCAATAGCCCCGT
This sequence comes from Aeoliella mucimassa, assembly GCF_007748035.1. Classification (NCBI taxonomy): domain Bacteria; kingdom Pseudomonadati; phylum Planctomycetota; class Planctomycetia; order Pirellulales; family Lacipirellulaceae; genus Aeoliella; species Aeoliella mucimassa. The sequence continues at coordinate 3,225,545 of NZ_CP036278.1, read as the reverse complement.
GAGGGCCTCTGCCAGTTCGTCGGGCCGTTGCCAAAGGGCAAAGGGCTGGTGATGGGCAAACTCCGAGCCGTCGGCCACTTTCAGGTTGGCTCCCCCAACATCGATACCGAGCCACCCTGTCATCGATCCGCGCTCTCTACCGAGGTAAGTGTGCCATCCGCGTTCCAGGCCACTGCTTTGTCGAAGGTTGGTTCCGCGGCCGCGCCGTCGGTAACCAGCGATAGCAACGTGGCCGCCAGATTCGCTTCTGTTGCCGCGCGGAGTCCAATGTACGAGGTCGTGTAACGCGGGTTAATCTCGATCACCTTATCGTCGGAGCCATCTGGGGCGTCTCCCAGCACCAGATCGACTCCTACGTAGCCAGTGGTCGTAGGTAGCGCATCCATCGCCTGGGCGGCCAACGTGTGGGCGCGTTGCGACTGTTCAGGCGAGAGCGGAAGCTCCCCGCCGAGGTAGGTGAAGTCGGTCGGTTGGTTGAGCCGCTGCACGCAAGGTTCGAGCGTCAAACGATGCTCTCCGCTGCAGAGAAAGGCAACGCTCACGGGAAGTCCCTCGGCAAACTCCTCCCACCGGTAAGCGGCCGATTCCAGCGGGCAAGCACCGGGACCGTCGTGTCGCACGACGCCGAGCGATCCGCAACCATCAATCGGTTTTACCACGATCGGGTAGGGCATTCCGTCGCCGAACCGCTCACCCGACATCAACACCGACCCGCGGGGCGTAGCGATGCGAGGTTTGTAGAGCCGTTCGTAGGTCGACTGCTTGTCGCTGGCGATTTCGACAAATGCTGCATCGGGGCTTAATAGTCGACCGCCAAGTCTCTCGACTCGCCCAGCCAGTCCTAAAAGGATACCTTCGAACTCGGGGGCGACGATCACTGTGTAATCGGCCTGGCGAACCAGTTTGCCAAACTGCGACTTGCGAGCTCTCTCGGAGTCGGCAAGGCGGACTTCGACCTTCGCGTCGATACCTTCGGCGTACGCTTGCTCGACGAGCGTTGCAACTTGGCAGCCGTCGAGTGCAGCAAAGTCGGCCACCAGGGCCGAGAGCATCGCCCACGCTTCGCGCTGCAGGGAATCCGGGGCAGAACCCAAGCGGTCGAGATATCCCCCGCCGCATACCCATTCGTAGATAAAGAGGTTCAACGTCGTGGCTCGAATCTAGAAAATGCCGAGTTGATCGCGGGCGTCTTCGGTCATGCGGTCTTGAGTCCAAGGAGGAGTCATCACGAGCTTGATTTCAACTTCGTCGACGCCATCAAGTTTCTCGACCGCATCTTTCGACTGAGCCATGAGCTGCGGCCCCGCCGGGCAGGCCGGACTCGTCATCGTCATGTCGACAGTTACATGGTTGGTGCCGTCTTCCTGCTCGTCTTGCTTAATCTCGTAAATCAGCCCCAGGTCTACGATGTTGACGAACAATTCGGGGTCGATCACTTGCTTCAGCGATTCGCGGATAAGGTCTTCGGCAATCGGCATGATAGATCCTGATGAATTGCGGTGCTCGTTTGCTTCCGCACCGGTGAATTGAGTTGTGGATGGAGTGGTCTAGCGACGCCCCGCTAGCAGAGGGATTGCTGCCACAACTGACCTGGGCAAACTAATCTGCCAAGCGTACGTAAACTTGGCCACCTTCCACTTTCACTTCGTGTGCTTTCGTGGCTTTGGTGGCCGGCATGGTTTTCGCCGCCCCCGTGGCTAGGTCGAACTTCGCTCCATGGCGTGGGCAGGCAATCGTGCAACCTTCCGGGTCGATGGCCCCATCGCTCAGCGGACCACCGTCGTGGGTGCAAACATCGTCGAGGGCAAAAAAGTTGCCACCCGCGTGCACCAACACGACCAGTTGATCGTCAACTTCTACCAACTGCCGATCGGGATCGGCGAAACTATCCACGCTGGCTACCGAAACAAAGTCTGACATCGAGTGCTATCCTTCAAGCTGCGGCGCGGCAGCACTGTCCAAGTCTTGCACCCGCCGTGCAATGGCGTCGCCCAAGGCATTACGAACCGACTCAATCGTAATCCGATCGAACACTTGTTGGAAGAAGCCAGCTACGATCAAGCGAATCGCTTCGGTGCGGGTGTAGCCGCGAGTCATCGCGTAGAACACCTGCTGCTCATCCACACGACCCGAGGTGCTACCATGGGTGCAACGGACGTCGTCGGCTTCGATCTCCAGCCCCGGAATCGAGTCGGCGCGGGCGGTCGAAGCCAGCATCAGGTTGTCGTTGCGTTGGTAAGCGTCGGTGCGTTGAGCCGCAACATCGACCTTGATCATGCCACGCCAGACAGTACGCGAGCGGTCTTGCAGAGCCGACTTGTAAAGCAAGTCGCTGCGGCAGTACGGAGCCATGTGATGCTGATGGGTATTGTACGACAGGTGCTGACGTCCCTCAGTGAACATAACGCCGTTGACCTGAATATCGGCATCGGGGCCGGTCAGGGCAACTTGCTGGTTCACCTTGGCCAGCTTGCTGCCGAGCGCGCCGATGGTCCACTGTAGCGAACCATTGCGATCGACCGTCGCTCGTTGATGGGCGAAATGCCAGACATTGTGCGACCAGTTCTGCAAATTCACATATCGCAGCTTGGCGTTGGGCTCCACGATCAGCTCGATCGAACCGCAGTGTAATCCGCCCGCGGTCGGGGAGGTACTGGCGGTTTCGGTCAGCAGTGTTGCTTCGGCACCGTCGTCAAGAATCACCAAAGTCTTGGAAAGGTCGGTGCCGCCATCGCCGAGTGCGGACAGGGCGTGTAGCGGTTCCGAAATAGCGACTCCCTTCGGCACGTAAAGCAGCGTGCCGCCGCTCCAGCAGGCTGCGTGCAAGGCAGCGAACTTATCCTTGGCGGGATCGACCACGTGACGTTCGAAGAACGGCCGCAGCAAATCGGCGTACTCGCACACCAGACGATCGAGGCTACCGAACAGCACACCAGTACTGGCGAGCGAGTCCGACAACGAATCACTCGCGGCCTGGCTGTTATAACCAACCAGCTGCCCCCCCAGGTCGACGTCGTGCGTCAGCAAGCCGGGATTCAGCGATGGGGCTTCGGTCGGCTCGATCGGCAACGCAAACTTGTTCAAGTGGAACATGCGAATATCGGTACGCATCCACTCTTCATCGTTGCGGGCAGGCCAGTCGAGCTGCTCAAAACGATCCCAAGCCTGGCGACGCATGTCGACCAGCCAGGCCGGTTCGTTGGGGCGAGCCGCGAGGAACGCCTCGAAGTCAGTCTTGGTAAAACCTTGGATTTCCAATGCAGCAGTCATTCGTGTCTGGTGAAACCTTCGTTAGGTGGGTTGTCTGGATCGGTGGCAGAGAGCGGTTGGCACTGCAGGGGATCGTCTATCAACGAACCAACGGTAGCACGACTAAACCACGTAACGCCAAGTGCAGGAGGGATTCGCGAAGCAGGTGCGATTAGCCCACACTGCCTTCCATTTGCAGTTCGATCAGGCGGTTCATTTCCACTGCGTACTCCATCGGCAGTTCCTTGATCAACGGCTCGATAAAGCCACTAACGATCATCGAGCTTGCTTCCGCTTCGGTCAAACCACGGCTCATCAGGTAGAACAGTTGCTCTTCGCCGATGCGCGAAACGCTTGCTTCGTGCTCGATCTGAACTTGCTGTTCTTCGACTTCAATGTAGGGATAGGTATCGCTGCGGCTGTCGGGATCGAGAATCAACGCGTCGCAAACCACGTTGCTCTTGGAGTTGATCGCTCCATCTTCGACTTTGCAGAGACCGCGATAGCTGCTGCGGCCGCCGTTCTTGCTGATACTCTTCGAAATGATTCGGCCCGAGGTGTTTGGAGCACAGTGCACGAGCTTGGCACCCGCGTCCTGATGCTGCCCCTTGGAAGCAAACGCGATCGAGAGGATCTCGCCGCGAGCACCGGGCTCCATCATGTAGACCGCAGGGTACTTCATGGTCAGCTGGCTACCGAGGTTGCCGTCGATCCATTCCATCAACGCGTTTTCATAGGCCATGGCCCGCTTGGTGACCAGGTTGTAGATGTTGTTGGCCCAGTTCTGAATGGTCGTGTAACGGCAGCGACCATTCTTCTTCACCATGATCTCGACCACGGCCGAGTGCAGACTTTCGGTCGAGTACATCGGCGCGGTGCAACCTTCCACGTAGTGCACCTCGGCCCCTTCGTCGACGATGATCAGCGTCCGCTCGAACTGGCCCATGCTCTCGGCATTAATGCGGAAGTAAGCCTGAAGCGGGAAGTCGATCTTCACTCCGGGAGGAACATAGATGAACGAACCGCCTGACCATACGGCCGAGTTGAGCGCGGCGAACTTGTTGTCTTCCGGCGGAATGATCTTGCCGAAGTACTCGCGTAGTAACTCGGGATGCTCCCGAACTGCGGTATCGGTGTCGGTGAAGATCACGCCCTTCTTAGCGAGGTCTTCCTGCAACGAGCCGTAAACCACTTCGCTCTCAAACTGGGCTTTCACGCCAGCCAGGAACTTGCGTTCCGCTTCGGGAATGCCGAGCTTATCGAACGTGTCTTTGATTTCTTGAGGAACGTCGTCCCAGGTCTTGCCTTGCCCATCGGTCGGCTTCAGGTAGTAATAGACATCTTGGAAGTCGAGTTTGATGTTGCCACCCCAATTCGGCATCGGCTTCGACTCGAAAATATCGAGCGAGTCGAGGCGGAACTTCCGCATCCAGTCGGGCTCGTTCTTGAGCGCCGAGATTTGCTCGACCACTTCACGATCAAGACCCTTGCGAGCCTTAAACACTCCGGTGGTTTGCGTGATGAAGTCGTACTTATTAATTTCGCCAATCACAGGCTGTTCGATGGGGGTAGCTACGTCTGTGGACATAATCTGTCTTTCGCTTGGCGTTTGGGTCGCCGAATAGTCTAGGTAGGGAAGCAGGTGAAAGGCCGCGAGGGCACTTCACCACCTAATAGGTATGACCAAAAAACAAGGGCGTTGAGATTAGGCCGTGGCCTGCTCTTCGGACAACTCGGCATCGAGGGCAGCCGCTTCGGGGTAAGCAGCACGAATCCGATCGTAACCCTCGGTGTACAATTCGCGAGCGAGTTCCACGCCGCCGGTTTCGACGATCCGGCCACCCATCATCACGTGGGTGAAATTGGGCGTGTTGTTTTCCAGCAGCTTGTCGTGGTGGGTAATGATCAGGATGCCCATCTCGGCACCGCCAATCTCGGCGATACTTTGGCTGGCGAGCTTCACCGCGTCGACATCCAGACCGCTATCAGTCTCGTCGAGAATGGCAAACTTGGGACGCAGCATCGCCAGCTGCAGAATCTCAGCACGCTTCATCTCGCCGCCGGAGAAGCCATCGTTCACATAGCGACGCGCGAACTCTTCGTCCATGCGAAGCTGCGACATCTTGTCTTTCAGTTCCCGGCGAAACTCACGCATCGGGATCAGGTCTTCGCCTTCCTTGCGGTTCGGATTGCGAACGTTGGTAGCCGCGTGACGCAGGAAGTCGGCCATCTTCACGCCGGGTATCGACATCGGGCGTTGGAAGGCCATGAACACACCAGCGCGGGCACGCTCCGAGGCATCCATTTCCAGGAGATCTGCGCCATCAATTTCAATCGAGCCACCGGTTACTTCGTAACTGGGGTGCCCCATGATGGCGTTACCAAGCGTGCTCTTGCCCGAACCATTGGGGCCCATCAACGCGTGGGTTTCGCCACGCTGAATCGTCAGGTTCACACCTCGCAGGATCGGCTTACCCTCAACGGCAACATGCAAATCGGTAATTTTCAGCGTTTCACTCATAAAAGTCTTTGTCTTTCGAAGTTTCGCTTCGGTGCGTAGGTAGTAAGAATAAGAATGTGCAAACGTAATTAGATAGATTCGATCGGCTAGCTGGTGACTTTTTGATGCTCACGCATCGGCTCGCCGTCGGCAGGAGCGCTGACGTAACCCGAGTGGTGAGGAATCGGCAATTCGTCGTTCAGCTTGCCCGAACCGTTCTTGGCGATTCGGTGACCGTTGATCTTGTCTTGGATCCGCATGAGCCCTTCGAGCAAGGCCTCGGGGCGGGGAGGGCAGCCTGGCACGTACACATCGACCGGCACCACCAGGTCGACCCCCTTCACAACGTGGTATCCATACTTGAAGTAAGGACCACCACCCACGGTGCACGCTCCCATGGCAATCACGAACTTGGGATCGGGCATCAAGTTATAGAGTCGGCGGACTCGACTGGCCATTTTGTAAGTCACGGTTCCTGCTACGATCATCAGGTCGGCTTGACGCGGGGTCGCACGAAACGCCCCAGCGCCGAAGCGGTCCATATCGAACCGGCCCGCACCCGCAGCCATCATTTCAATGGCACAACAGGCCAGGCCGAACGTCATCGGCCAAATGCTCGACTGACGCGCCCAGTTAATGGCTTGCTCCACCGTGGTGGTAACAACGCCTTCCTCAAAACGGCCTTCAATCCATGGCTCGTGCATTGCAGTATCTTCGGTTGTATCTTTTGTCTTGGTGTCGGTGGTAACCAGCAGTCTGGCGACCTGTAGTTAGTTCTCTTCGGGCAGTGGATCGCTTAGAGAGTCGTCGCCTGCACGACTCGGTTCGAACGAACAGCAACTGTCGCCTTGAGGGCGGCACCCGGAGAGCTTGAGCGATTCACCAAGCACCTCGGAAAAAAGCATTCGTTCCATTGCACAGATGCTCTTGTCCTGCTCCACGAGTTCAGGATAGGGACAGGCCATGGCCGTGAGCACTGGCAGCTCATCCGATTTCATTTCGACTTCAAAAGGAATCCGCCGTTGCTGCATCATCTGAGCGAGATTTTGCATCTTCTCTCCCAGCGTTGCGCCCGACAATTCGCCGGCCCGCGATGCTAGTTGAGTCGCAATCCGCTTGAGCAACCCGGCCTGGATTTCCGGATCTTCGATAGCACGAATCTCCGCCCAGAGCACGTCGACCAAATCGGCGTAGTTGTTTCCGCTGGTTCGCCTTCCCTTTTCGGTCAGCTGGTACGAGTGACGCGGACGTCCACGACCTCGCCGCTCGGACTCTTCGCGAGTGATGAGACCATCGTCCATCAATCGCGTCAGCCGCTGCCGCACCGCCGTGGCCGTGACGCCGAGGGCGTCGACCAGTTCGGTGATCTCAACACTGCCACGCTTGCGTAGCAAGTTGAGCAGGGCGTCGTCAGAATCGAAAACGGTTGCAGACATACCCAATCGACCGGGGGGATAGAGGCGACGCTACCCAATATTGGTAGCATTCCATGCGTTACTGCTTATATGGTAAGGCTTTACCTATTATTGACAAGAAGGGGTTTGAAAAATAGCCCTGAATGTCTTCTATCGCCGCAAACTATTGAACCGTAACGGTTTATTGACTATAAGGCCTATCTTACCCCAATGATTTTATGCGTGACCCGTAACACGTTTCGGGTTTCCACGTATCAGGTTTTGGCGGGCGAGCTTGGCTCGCATTATTCAACAGGCGAATAATCACACCCTTACCGGATTCAGCGATGTTCTTGCGTAAGTACGCCTTTTGGCCCTTTTTTCTGGCTCTTTTCCTGCTCGTGGTAGCGGCAACCACCTCCACTACCGCCTGGGCTCAGGATGCCGAGCCTGGCACCACGGCCGAATCAGCCGACACCGACATTGCTGAAACCAGCTCTGAACCAACCGACTCAGAGGATACCCCAGAAGAGGGGTGGATTCGCAAGCTCGAACGCCAAATCGACCAATTCTTTGGAGTTCTTGTCAGTTATATGGTGGCGGTCCTGTTTTACGACTTTGGCACTTCTAATTGGCTAGGAACTTCGGTGCCGTTTGTTGTGGTTTGGCTGGCCGGTGGGGCCATCTTCCTGACCTTCCGCATGGGGTTTATCAACCTGCGGGCATTCGGGCACGCGATTCGAGTCACCAAGGGCGACTATGACGATCCCGACGATCCGGGCGAAGTCACCCACTTCCAAGCACTCACCTCCGCTTTGTCGGCAACCGTGGGTTTGGGCAACATCGCAGGTGTCGCCATCGCGGTTGGTACCGGCGGCCCTGGGGCTTTGTTCTGGATGATTGCAGCGGGCTTCTTCGGTATGACCAGCAAGTTCGTCGAGTGCACGCTCGGCCAGGCTTACCGCAAGGTGGAGCCCGATGGCCACGTGTCAGGCGGCCCAATGCGTTATTTGGATGTTGGTCTAAGCGAGATGGGACTCGGTGCGCTCGGCAAAGTGCTGTCGATCGTTTTTGCCCTGTTGTGCATCGGCGCCTCGTTCGGCGGTGGCTGTGCGTTCCAGGTCAATCAATCGATGAACCTGGTGAAGTCGCAATTGTCGATCGTCGACCAGTATGGCTGGATCTACGGTTTGGTCATGGTGGTCGCCGTGGGTATCGTGATCATCGGCGGCATTCGCCGAATCGCTGCGACCGCCGAGAAGATTGTACCGCTTATGTGCGGTGTCTATGTGCTTGCCTCGCTGGCGGTGTTGTTTCAGCACTACGATCGTATTCCATGGGCTTTCCAGCATATTTTCAGCGAGGCCTTCGAGCTCAAGAGTGCCTTTGGTGGCATGCTCGGCGTGATGGTCATCGGCATCAAGCGTTCCTCGTTCTCCAACGAGGCGGGCGTTGGTTCGGCGGCGATTGCCCACTCGGCAGCGAAGACTGACCACCCCATCCGCGAAGGTGTTGTCGCCTTGCTCGAACCCTTTATCGATACCATCGTCGTCTGCACGATGACCGGCTTGGTCATCATCATCTCGGGCGTTTACGATGCTGAGCAGTATCCCAAAGCTGCCGAGGCGATTGCTGCGAACGACGGAGCGGGCCTCACCAGCATGGCGTTTGAGCAAGTGATCTCATGGTTCCCCTACGTGCTTACCGTAGCGGTCGTGCTATTCGCCTACTCGACCATGATCTCCTGGTCGTACTATGGTGAACGATGCTTTACCTTCCTGTTCGGTCGCAAGTGGTCGCTGGCTTACCGCATCGCGTTCTTGTTCGCGGTGCTGCTCGGATCAGTGATCAAGGCAACGAACGTGCTCGACTTCAGCGATCTGATGATTCTCTCAATGGCCTTCCCCAACATGCTCGGCTTGTTCCTGCTTAGCGGTAAAGTAAAACGCTTGCTCGACGACTACTGGACCACGCTGAAAACGGGTGGCTTCGCCAGCGAAGAGCATCACGGCAAACCGCGTGGGGCCAACTAGCTGGCCATCGCGTCGACCAGATCGCGCGGAAAGAACTCCGTCACCACCGCCTGAAACTCTTCGGGCGTGGTGACCCGGGCGACGTGTTTGCGGAAGTCGCGGGCGCCGCGGCGGCCTTGGGCGTAGCAGCACGCGAACTTACGCATTAGCACGGTACCCTTCTCGGGCCCGAATCGCTCGCAGACCAAGCGGTAATGATGCAGCATCAACTCACGCTGCTCGCTGAGCGTCGGCTCTTCGGGCACTGGCTCGCCGCGCAGCGCGGCAGCCGCATGGGCGAAGAGCCACGGCTTGTTCAAACACGCGCGGGCGATCATCACCGCGTCGATATCGTATCGCTCGAACGCGCTGACCACCTTCGCAGCGGTGTCGAGGTCGCCGTTGCCGATCAGCGGAATTCGCTTGAGATACGGCTTGATCGCCGATATTTTGTCCCAGTCGGCTTCACCGCGGAACATATCGGCCGCAGTACGACCATGCACCGTTAACGCGGCCGCACCGGCCCCCTCGACCACCTGGGCGATGTCGATCGCGTTGATCTTGTCGCGGGTGCAGCCGAGGCGAATCTTGGCCGTTACCGGCGTCGGATGACAAGCGGCGACCACCTGCTCGATGATCTGCCCCATCCGCTCGGGCTGGCTAAGTAGGTACGAGCCGCTATGGGCCTTCTGAGTGACCTGGCGTACTGGGCAGCCAAAATTGATGTCCACGACGCTTACACCATACTCGGTGGCCAGCCGATGACCGACTTTCGCAAGCGTTGGGGGATCGTTGTCCCAGATCTGCACCGCCAGCGGGCGGGGTTCGTCGGCGACGCCCCACAGCCGGTCGGGATGAGTGGCCTCCTGCTCGTCGAGCCACACAAAGCCCTTAGCGTTGACCATTTCAGTCGCAATCAGGCCGGCTCCGCCGAACTCTCGAACAATTTGGCGGAACGGGTAGTTCGTGAAGCCCGCCATCGGTGCCGCCAGAATCGGCGGGTCGATCTTCAGATCGCCGATCCAAATGGGGGCCGCCAACGGCTTGGGGGAATCGCTATTGGTAGTGGTAGTATCGAAACTCATACCCCTCAGGTTACTTAAGTTCAGCCTAATTCGCGAGATCCGGCAGCGTCGTATTGCGGAGAAGCACCGACGATTCGCCCGGCTCCAACTGACTGGGCATGGCTTGGGCTCCCCCTGCGGGAACCACTCCCTGCTCGGGATTCGCCGGATCTTGCTCGTCGCCGGTGGGGACCACGCCCGAGTCGAACGTGGGGGAGAGATCCATCGAAGGATCTTGCGACGGCTCGCGGAACGTGGGCTGAGGACTCGTTTCCGATCGGCGATTATCGGCAGGCAGCTGTGGTGCTGCAGAGCGACTGGCCGTGGTCAGCTCGGTCTTAATTAGCATGGCCACCAGGCGTTCCGAACGCAGATTGCCAGGGCGGGCCAGCTCGGTATAGCGGGTGATCCGCTTGTTGTAGTCACGAGTGATCTGCACAAACGCCCGCCGGCTGTAGGCCAGTAGTTTGAGCGATTTCACGATGCCCTCGCCTTGGTCGTTTGCCGGGCGCGAGGCTACGGTCACGTACCAGTCTTCGGCTTCGGCTACCCCTTCGGCGGCGTAAATCAACTCGGCATGTCGCAACGGCAGCAACCGGTTCAGCTCCGCGGCTTCCGGCGATCCGCCACCAGCGAAAGTCTGCTCGTAGCGTGTGCTGTACTCGCCAACCAGCGGCAGGTCGCCAGGAAGCGGCAGCGAGTTCATGTCGCGATGCATCATCGCGGCGAGTCGCAACTGGGTCGCCCGAGCTGCTGACAACGCCGATTCGCGGCGAGTCTCCGTTAGACGGCGCGCCTCGGCCAGCGGAGCCCCCGCTTGAGTCGACTGCGCGAGTCGCTCCAGTTCGGTTTGCTCGAACAAGCTCAGGTAGTAATCGGAGACCGAACTGCAAAGATCCCAGTAAGCAGCAATGCTCTCCGACTGGGTTTCGCGGGAGTTGCTTGCTTCGATCACGTCCTGCAGAGTCACCGGCACGCCGGTCAGTTGCGAGTTCGCTGGCCGCTTGAGCGCGTCCTTAATCAAGCTTTCCGCGTACTTCACTTGCACACTCGAGCTGGAAGTCGTCCCTGTGGAAGAGCTATCGAGATTGATGCTATCGAGCGACGCAGCCCCGGCCGGCGTTGCGTAGCGGCTCGGTGGGTTCGGATTCGCTGCCGGACGCGACGCGGGTGCCCGCCCTGTGGGGGCCGACGCTGGCGGGTTCTGACGCAGTGGATTGGCTGCTCCGCCGCCTGCTCCCGCTCCAGGATTGCCAGCCGTATTGGGATTCGCTGCGGTCGGGCGAGTCGTGGCGGGCGGTTGCGACGCAGCCCCACCAGCAGGGTTTGAGCCCGAAATCGGAGGCACGTCGAGGCCGCCCATGCCGAAGTTCGTATCGATGCTCGGCAACAGCGAGTCGCCGCTGCCGCCGGAGAAGCCTTCCATCGGCGGTAAGCTAATCTCGCCAGCTCCGCTGCCTGCGGTATCTTGCGCAGAACTCCAGGTGGTGGTCGCCAGCAAACAGGCACACGCAGCACAGATTGTCCAAAAGCTTCGCATTATCGGGCTCCTTCCGTCGTCGAGCCTATTGCTCGGCAACAGGCGTAGGTAACGCACTTCGTCGATCGCCCGCGGAGCTTCAATCAAGCTCCTCAAGCCATACGCGAAGTTCGTTCTCGTACTCGCTGGCCAAGTCACCACGCACAAGGGTTCGCTCGAACTCGGCGATCCCGTCGTCGGACGTAATGGCCTCTTCGGCACTATCATATCGCAAAAGCGGGTCGGGCGAAGTCAGTCGTCGGCAAATCGCCATTAACAATTCGCTATGTCGCACTTCCGGCGGAACGATCTTCTCGAGTCGCTGCGGCAACGTCCGCTTGGCTTCGAGCATCGAAGCGTAGTCGCGAATGCCTGCGAACAGCGGGCGGCCCGAGAGCAGCTCGACCAGCACGTAACCGACACTTGCTAGGTCGCTACGGGGCGATACCGCTTCGCGTTCCAGAATCTCCGGCGCGGCATACTGCGGGGTACAGGTACGTTGGGGGGGAAGATTATCGAGTTCCACGGCCGAGCCGATGTCGATGATCTTTGCGTTACCAGTCCGCTTGATCATGATATTCGATGGCTTGATGTCGCCGTGGACGATGCCTTCGCGATGCAACGCGGCCAGACCGGCCAGCACTTCGTGCAGCACCGCGACCGCCATGCCTGGCTTCAGCCGCGGACGGACCGGCCCGCGGGTCACGATCACATTGTTGATGTACTCCCAGCGATCCCACTCCACCCGCTGGCGTGCCCGTTCGAGCATCGCAGGGGTCAGCAGGATGTCGAGGTCGTAACCATCGACCCACTCCATCTCGAGAATGCGGACCCGGTTACGTTCGATGAAGTTGTAAACGTCGAGCAGATTATCGTGCTGGATCTTCGACACATGGCAACCAACCTGGGCCATGCGACGCATCGCTTCCACGTAGTCCCGTTCGCACTCGTATCGCTCGGGCGAGAAGAACTTGAGGGCTACCGGCAACGTGAAACCATCGGAGCCACGACGCTCGCTCAGATAGACCTGTCCTTGGCCACCCGTACCGAGCAGACGGTTGAGCCGAAGGTGTTCGGTCCAACCTAATTTGCTGCGTCCAATGAGTTCGTTATACGAACGAAAAATCTCGTCCACTTCTTGTCCGGGCTTTGCATGTGCAGGCCCAACCGTCATCGCGGACTGCAAAATGGTGGTGCTGGAATCCATAAGTTGTCTAATACTCCGCCTGATAAGTCGCAGCGCCAGAACCTGAAGTACAGAAACTAGGCTTGGGCGTAAGGCCACTCCGTGCGTCAACAAGACAGCTTCCATACTCGCCGCGTTCACTCATTTTACTTTGCTCGAAACAAACCTGTCTAGCTGGAATTGTGACCCCCTCATCCATAAAGGCTAAAAATTGCGAAGGGATCACGCGCGGTGGGTGTCCACGCATTTTGCCAGCACACCCAAAGGGGCCAATTTGGGGGCAAAACGGTTTGTCCCCAATAAAACATCCGTGGGGGCAAAACAACCTTGCTTTGTACCCTCGGGCATTACGTAATGCCTGCATATCAAGGGTCTTTTGAGTGGGAGTGGGGGGTACCACAGTCAATAAAGCCCCAACTAGGGTGGTTAGGCGGATCAGGAAGCCGACGCGAACGCGCATGGTTCTATCACACGAGCCGTAGAGTCGGCTGCAGTTGTCCGAAATTCGGACTGCTGCCATCTTCAACGACTGGAGGCTTCCAAAGGTCACAAAATGAATTCATTCGATCCTGGCTCCTTATGTGTACATGCGAACATATCTATTAGATCACGACGGCCTACAGTTGCAAGCATTATTTTTGGCCACCTTGCTGGGCCGCTATCGCCATCCCCCCAGGCTTCCTATGTTTAAGGAAGGGCCGATTACCGGCGTTGTGTGCCTAGAAGTCGACGATGGTGGGCGGAAAAGTGCGATCCGAAAAGTGGATTTTAGATCAACTAGAGAAGCTCACCGCTGCGGGGCTTGAGCGCCGGACCGAGGTCTATCCCCCCAGCAAGGCGACGGCCGCTAACTTTTCATCGAACGACTATCTCAATCTCTCCGCCCATCCTGCGGTGCTTCAAGCTCAGCAGCAGGCGACCGCCGCGGGGAGTGGAGCCAGCCGCCTTGTCTCAGGCACCACCGAGGTCCATCAGCAATTCGAACAGCAGCTTGCCGAATACCTCGACAAACCAGCGGCGGTTATTTGCGGAGCCGGTTATCTGGCGAACGTGTCGATCCTCACCGCCTGGTTGCGACGGAGCGACACAGTATTTGCCGATCGCTTGGTGCACGCCAGCTTGATTGATGGCATCCAGTTGAGCATGGCCCAGCATCAGCGGTTTCGTCATAACGACCTCGATCACCTGGAGCAGTTGCTCACGAAACGCTCGGCGAATCGCCAGCCCGACGAGCGATGGCTGGTGGTGGTCGAGTCGATCTACAGCATGGATGGCGATCGAGCGCCGCTCGAAGCGATTGCCCCGCTCGCGGCCAAGTTCGATGCCGAATTGCTCGTGGACGAAGCCCACGCGCTCGGCGTGTTTGGTCCCGCAGGGCAGGGCGTTGCGGCCGAACTGGGCATCACCGATCAAGTTGGCATCCTCACCGGCACCCTCAGCAAGTCGTTCGGTAGCTACGGCGGTATCGTCGCGGGCTCCGAGTTATTGCGGCGACTGGTAGTGAATCGCGCGCGGCCATTTATTTACAACACGGGTCTGCCGCCCGGCGTGTTGCTGGCGGCCGGCGAGTCGCTGCGGTTGATGAAAGCCCACCCTGAGTTTGGCCCCCAGCTACTGGCGCTGGCCGATCACTTTCGCACGGAGCTTGAAAAGCAAGGTCTCACCGTCGGGCCTTCGACCAGTCAGATTGTGCCGGTCATGGTCGGCGACAACGAACTCGCCTTGGCTTTGGCCGAACGCTTGCAGACAGCAGGCACGTTCGTCAAAGCGATTCGTCCACCGACGGTTCCCGAAGGTACCGCGCGGCTGCGGTTCTCGATTACGCTCGCCCATCACGAAGCGTTGCTCACAAGCACCGCCGAGCAGGTAGGCCACGAAGCCCGCCAGTTAGGGCTGATCGAATGAGCAATCCGAACATCGTACTGATAAGTGGATGGGGGCAAACCTCCGAGCCGCTGGCCGAATTGGCGAACGAGCTTTCCGTGGTAGCTGAGGTTCAAACCACCAGCGTGTACCAGTTGGCCGAGAGCTGGCAGACCTCGTCGCGCCCGCTCGACGACCGATTACCTCCCACTGCGGTGAGTCTCTACGCCGAACAATTGCACGAGCAGTATCTGAAGGCCGAGCCGGTGATGCTCGTCGGCTGGTCGATGGGGGCGATGGTCGCCTTGGAGGCCGCCAACACGTATGCCGACCATGTTGAGCGGCTCGTGCTCGTTGGGGGATGCGCGTCGTTTTGCCAGCGGAAAGATGAGGTTGGACTGTACGAAGCAGGAGTAACCGAAGATTCTGTGGCCGAAATGATCGCCGGACTCAACGACGCACATAAGCGAACCTGCGAGCTGTTCCTGCGCAACGTCTACCGCCGGGCGATCGATAAACAGCAACTTGCCACGAAGGTGGGCGCGATGCTGCAGC
Source organism: Aeoliella mucimassa (assembly GCF_007748035.1). Taxonomy (NCBI): domain Bacteria; kingdom Pseudomonadati; phylum Planctomycetota; class Planctomycetia; order Pirellulales; family Lacipirellulaceae; genus Aeoliella; species Aeoliella mucimassa. The sequence continues at coordinate 3,210,203 of NZ_CP036278.1, read as the reverse complement.
TCGACGTAGCCCGCTTACAGCATGGGCTTCGGTACTTGCAGCAAGCCGATTTGCGGAGCCAGCTGAGCGGCATTCCACAACCAATGCTTTTGCTGCATGGATCCGCAGACCGCGTGGTCGATTCTCGAGCGGCGGGGTATCTGCAAGAACACCTTTCGCAAGTTAAACTAGAACTTTACCCGGACGGCACGCACGGCCTGTGCGAGCAATACCCCGCGGCAGTAGCAGAACAGATTCGAGGCTTTCTGGAGGATGGCGAGCAACCGCTCCATTGAACGGCATTTTTCTCGTGGCGCCCAAGCGTATCACGAGCTAGCCTTGGTGCAGCGCGCTGCTGCCGAAAAGCTGGCCGAAGCGATCGACCAACAGCAACTCGCCCCCGCTCGAGTGCTTGATCTCGCTTGTGGCACTGGCTTTCTCACCCGCATTATGGCGAACCGATTTCCCGATGCGCATGTCATCGGCATCGACCTATCGCCCGGCATGGTTCACGTGGCGACCGAGTTCCTCAGCGATTGCCCAAACGTCGAGCTGCACGTGGACGATGCCCTGCAGTACCAGTCGCCGGAGCCTTTTGACTTGATCGTCAGTAGCTCGTCGCTGCAGTGGTTGCGACCTTACGACCATTTGATGGCAAACCTGAAAGCGATGCTCACGCCTGATGGATGGACCTGCATGACTGCGATGCTGCAAGGCACCCTCGGTGAGTTGCATCAATTGCGTCGCGAATTGTTTGCCGACAAACTACCGAGCCAGTCGTTGCCACTGGCCGACGAATTGCTGCACGCGATGACGAACGCCGGCTTTGCGATAGAGCATCAAGAAGTCCACGAAGCGATGGAGTACTACGCGACCGCCCGCGAGTTCTTTGCTTCGATTCGTGCGCAAGGCTTCACGGGAGGTCCCTTGTCGCAAGGGGCTCAGCCTTTGACTCGTGGTGAGCTGCTGACATTGATCGAGACCTGTCAGCAGCGATATCTGACCGATGCGTGGGGAGTACCGGCCAGCTACTGCTACGGGGTGTTCGCCGCCCGTCAGCAGTAAGGCGGTCTAACCTAAAAGCCAACCGGGCGTCGCTCAGCTGAAGATTTCCCAGAGAATCGCTCCCACGACCCCCACTAAGGTGACCCCGCCGAGCACGACGCTGGCAATCACCATGCGGTTGATTCCCACTTCGACCGGGCGTTCTTCGATCTTGGGGATTTGAGTGGGAGCGTCGGGCGTGGTTTCGTCGGCGGCCGGATCGATCGGCGCAGTCCCTTGCGATCCTTGCTGCAAGTCGCCGATCGGGTCGTCCTCGTACGTCAGCGTATCCTCGAGGTGAGGGCTCGGCGATTCGTGGTTGTGGCGCTGCTCGCGAGGCTGCGTCGACACGGTGTGCACCGCGGTTCGCACCTCGGTAATCGCCTGCTCGGTGGCAAACTGCCTTAGCTTTTCGGCAACCGCACCTGCGGAAGGGGGACGCTGTTTGGGATCTTTCGACATCATCTGCGCGACGAGTTCGACGAACGCCTTTGGCAGGTCGGGCTGCAACTGCTGCGGCGGCAGCGGCGTTTCGTTTAGGTGTCGCTGCATCTTCTCAGCCGGGTTGCCACCGGGGAAAGGCACTTTGCCGGTAACCGCGTAGTAGAGCGTGCAGCCCATGGAGTAGACATCGCTCACCGGCACGATTCGCCCGGGCTCGCGGATGGTTTCGGGGGCCAGGTAGTCGGCCGTGCCGACGATCTTCAGGCGATCGCCTTGCTTGGCCGCGTGAATGTCGGCCTCCAAGTACCAGGCGAGTCCCAAGTCGATCAGCTTTACGACCGAGTCGGGCGTGACCAGGATGTTGCCCGGTTTGATGTCGCGATGTACCAGACCTCGGCGATGGGCGTGCTCCAAGCCTTCGGCCGCTTGTTGAAGAATGAGCGCGGCCGCCTGATAGCTTACCGGCCCGAGACGGCGGATGAGTTTTCGCAGGTCGGATCCAGGCACGAACTCGGTAACGAAAAAGTAGGTGTCCCCTTCGCGGTCGGCGTAATGCACCCGCACCAAATTCGGATGGTCGAGCTGCGCCTGGATGCGAATCTCATGGCGGAACTTGCTAATCGTGTCGGCCGTGGTCTTCTTGCGCGGCAGCACCTTGAGTGCTTCGATGCGGCCAAGGATTTCGTGTTCGGCTTTGAACACGTGTCCCATGCCGCCGCGACCGATGGCATCGAGAATGCGATACGGCCCCAGCGAGAACTTCGTGCGTCCAAGTTTGAGCTGCTCGACCTGCCAAGGATTGAGCAAATTTAGCTCGATCAATCGGCGGCCGATCGCTTCGTCGGACACCTCGCGAATGCTCACGCGGGTTTCGTCGCCATCGTCGCACGCCGAGACCCACGCCATGTGCAATTGCTCCGGCGAAACCAATCCGCTAGCAGCGGCGGCCTCGAGCAATACAGACTTGGCAGGAGCAGGCATGGGCAAACAATAACAGCCGACGAATTCCAGAGAAGCAGACCGACCAGTGGCAAAATCGTCGGGCGGCAGAACAGCGGTTCCAGTCTACCTTGCGGCAAATGCCCGCGCCAACCACTTTTGACGGTTCGCAGAGCGGCTACAGACAGTCGGGCAGCGGTGGCCACCACTCGGGAAGCGGGGCGGAGATTTCCATCGGTTCCTTCTGTACCGGATGGGTAAAACGCAGGCGATACGAATGCAGGGCGATGCCTTGGGCGAAGGGCATCGTCGAGCCATATTTGCGATCGCCGACAATGGGATGGCCCTGTTTGGCGAACTGAACGCGGATCTGATGCTTCCGCCCGGTAAGGAGTGTCACCTGTACAAGTGATGTGTCGCGTTGCTCCGCTAGCACCTGATAATGCAACCGGGCGAGCTGCGCCCCTTCGGCAGTCTCGGTGGTGGTGTGCATCTTGCGATGGCGCTCATCTTTGCGGAGGTAGTGCTCCAGTTCGCCCTGGTCGGGGGACGGATGACCAGCCACCAGGGCGAGGTAGGTCTTGTCGACCGCTCGGGTGCGAAAGGCTTCGGTCAACCGCGAGGCCGCTTTCGACGTGCGGGCGATCAGCAGCACGCCGGTCACGGGGGCATCGAGCCGACTGACGACGCCCAGATACACATTGCCCGGCTTCTGGTACTTTTGACGGATGTACTCGCGAGCTTCTGCGAGCAAGCTCGGTTTGTGCTCGGCCACGCCCATGGTTGGCAGCCCCGGCGGTTTATTGACCACCAGTAAATGATTATCTTCGTACAGTACAGAAAGCATGGGCGGGCGGCGTCTCGGTGTTACAGTGCCAAGGCAAGGCTGGCGGCAGGTTTGTCGGCTCAGACTTTTAGAATGACAGTTTCGCGAGTTCCACGCAACACAGGCGAATTTCATGAACACGCAACCCGAATTAATCCTGGCCAGTAGCTCGCCCCGACGTCAGGAGCTGATGCGCGAGGCCGGCTACCAGTTCCGCGTCATGTCGCCCGATCCGAGCGTCGAATGCGGCATGTGCAGCTCTGGCGGACCAGCCGAGCTGGTACACGAGCTGGCCATGCGCAAGGCGACCGACGTCGTCAAGCAACTGCTGGCCGAACCGCGGGAGCGCGACGTGGTGCTGCTCGCTGCCGATACTGTGGCCGAGTGCCAGGGGCAGATTCTCGGCAAGCCGGCCAACGAAGACCACGCCCGGCAGATGTTAGAGCTGATGCGTGGGCGTCAGCACCATGTGCTCACCGGAATCTGCCTGTGGCGCCTGCCGCTGGCCGACGCCGACCAGCAGGGCACTACCGAGGTATCGGTGGTCGCGACCACGCTCCGCATGGACGATATTAGCGACGACGCGATCGACGACTATTTGGCTTCGGGGGCTTGGGAGGGAAAAGCGGGCGGTTTCGGCTATCAAGACCGCCTTGGCTGGATTCATATTGAGCATGGTAGCGAGTCGAATGTGGTAGGCTTACCCATGGAAAAAGTCACGGAAACACTGACTCGCATGCAGGTATTTGCTTCGCCCAGCGAGGCGAGGATAAAATAGCTTGCCGTGTTCCGCATGGCGTGGAACCTATGTTTCTGCACGACGAACTGCATTACCCCCACATTGAGGTTGCGATGCGTTACGCATTAGCGTTACTGGCGATTGTTTCGATAGCTACCCCTTCGATGGCCGACGACCTGCCCCGTGGCATCGTGGCCGACCAGCCTGCCGAGGGTCCCTTCGTGAAAGTCGACGAAGGGTACATGGTGCCTTACGCCGAGAAGATCGTCGGTACCGACATTGAAATCGAAATGGTTCCCGTCCCAGGCGGCGAGTTCACCTTCGGCAGCTCGGCCGACGAAGAAGACCGCGGCGACCTGGAGCTCGAAGCGGTTCGCGTGTCGCTGCCGCCGTACTGGGTTGCTAAGCACGAACTTACCTGGAAGGCCTACTGGGAGTACATGCAACTCAACGATGTGTTCGCAGAGCTTGAGATCTTGAAGTCGAAGCTCGCTTCGACGGACCCCGCCGAAGCCGAAGCCGCGAAAGCCGCGGTAGCTAAGCTTCCCGCGTTGGCCAAGGCCGTAGGGGCCAAGGTGAGCGATCTCGACGGAATCACCGCTCCCACCCCGCTGTACGATCCGAGCACCACCTACGAGTTTGGCGAAGATCCGGACATGCCGGCGACGACCATGACCCCATACGCGGCCAAGCAGTTTACCAAGTGGCTCAGCCGCACGACCGGCGCGCAGTACCGATTGCCGACCGAAGCCGAGTGGGAGTTCGCCGCCCGCGGTGGAAGCGAAAGCAACGAGGTGGAGTCTCTCGACGACGTCGCCTGGTACGATGACACCGCCGATTGGGAGCCTCACGTGGTTGGTGAGAAGCAGGCCAACGAGTATGGCCTGCACGACATGATCGGCAACGTCGCCGAATGGGTGATCGACGAGTATGACGAAGATCTCGAGCGGCCCGACAAGCCAGTACTGAGCTGGGAAGAAGCCATTCGCTGGGCCGAAACCAACGACTCGCGGGTCTGCCGTGGTGGGTTGTACGACTCAGTCGCCGAGGATTGCCGCGTGACCTCGCGTTTCTATTCCGAAGAGCTGAACTGGAAGGCCAACGACCCTTGCGCCCCGCTGAGCCCTTGGTGGTACACCGATTACCCGGCCAATGGCGTCGGAATCCGTCTGGTCCGCTCCTACCAGCCGCTCTCCACCGAGCTGATCCAACGTTTCTGGGAGCCCGAGTCGGAGAACATGAGCACCGACGTGGCCAGCCGCTTGGCCATTCGTCGTGGCAAGCTGGGGCCTGCTAGCAAAGAGCTTCCCCAGGTGCAGGCCGAACTTAAGGATCCTGCCGTTCGCACGATAATTGACGGCAAGTAGCCACCCCAGCGTGCCCTGCCGTCGTTTGACTGAGGGACACGCTTGCGGGATTCTCAGTCCCGGCAGGGCAAGTTCTGTTTCTTGTCAGCCCGGTTATGGGGTATACTTGCGAAACTAATAATCCGAGGGTTTGCACCGCGAACCTCTACCTGGGCGGGCGGATTCTGCATTTTAATACCACTGGCCGCGATGGCATGCGGCCTGCTATTGGCGATTGCTTTCCTAACTTGCAACGTGAGGAGCCGCGTTGAAACTTCGGCTTGGTCTGATCGGGATGGGTAACAGTTGGACCTCGCGCCATCTGCCTGCATTGCGGGCGCTGGGCGATCGGTTCGAGGTACGCGCGGTTTGCGATCCGGTGGCCCATCGAGCCCAACAACTGGCCCACGAGTTTCGCGCCCGCTCGGCCGATGGCTTCCGCGAGGTCGCATTTGCTCAGGATATCGACGCGGTGCTGCTGCTCTCCGCCCGCTGGTTCGGCTCGCTGCCGATTCTGGCCGCCTGCGAAGCGGGCAAGGCGGTGTACTGTGGAGCCTCGCTCGATATCAGTGCCGACGAAGCAGCCACGCTCCGCAATACGGTTCGCGAAGCGGGCATCGCCTTCATGGCCGAGTTTCCCTGCCGGCTCGCCCCGGCAACGGTCCGCCTGCAGGAGCTGATGGCCACGAAACTCGGCCCGCCGAGACTACTATTCTGCAATCAGCGAAACACGGCCGAAGATCCCTGCAGCAATCAGCAAAACGGAAACAATGGTTGCGCGTCGACGCTGCACATGCGTCAGACGATCGAGATGGTCGACTGGTGTCGCTATCTGGTTGGGGCCGAACCCAAAACCGTGACCGGACTGACCCACTCGGCCGAAACGCTCGGCTCGCCGGATGACTATTTGCTGATGGTGCTCGATTTCGAAAAGCCGCAGGGAGCCACCTCGAGCCCGCAGGCGCAGATCGCCTGTGGCAGCTACGTGCGACAAAAATGGGCCGAAGCCACTGCATTCCGTCGGCCGGCCGACCTGCAGGTGGTCTGCGAACGAGGCATTGCTTTTGTCGATTTGCCTTCGTCGCTGGTCTGGTTCGACTCAGCGGGTCAGCACATGGAGTCGCTTGAATCGGAACGCCCGGTCGGCGAACAACTGCTGCTGCACTTCCATCGTCAGGTCGCCAGCTTGCTGCTAAAGACCGCCAGCCTCGAGGATGCGTACCGCGCGATGACCATCGTGCTGGCCGCGCAACAAAGCCATCGCGAAGGCCGCCGCATCGAATGCCGCTAGTGCAAGTTACACGTCCAAGTTCTTGCGTGGAAGTCGTTTCTTCCGCAGCTCACAATCAACTGGCCGGAATGGCAACGTTAGAAACGATCTATCCGCGGATCGCTCGCCAGCTGACACCGACCAGCGAAATCGCTAACAGCCAGGCACTTGGCTCGGGCACCTGCGACTGGTCGAACCGTGGGGCGGGCATCGTGGCTCCGAAGTTGGCCTTCCATGCCAGGTAGTCATCCATATCGATTCGCAGGTCGGCATTCGCATCGGCTGCCAAACCGCCACCGACGGAGCCGAGCGTATCGCGCCATACCGTGTAGTCGGCCAAGTTCACGATACCATCGCTGTTGAAGTCGCCCACCAGACCGGCTTCGACACTCAAGATGCCTTCGGTCAGCAGTCGCGAGGTGTTCCAACGCAGGCTGGCGTTGAGCGTCGGTAGCGAAAGCTCGTCGAATACCCCGTCGAGCGTGGCGAAGTCGAGCAGGTCGAACGCGTCGCCCGCTGCCAGAGCAGGGGCCGCTGCGTCGTGCACCAGAGTGAGCGTTCCGCCAGCGTTCAGGTTGCCGCCGACCGCGAGTTTGTCGTTGCTGCCAGACGTAGCGATGTCGAACACGACGGTACCGCCGGTCTCGAGGGTGAGATCGCCGGTCACGAGCAGCGTTTCGCCGACGAATTGCGTCACGCTTGGCGAAGAGAGCGGATTGGTGATCGAGACCCCGTCGGAACGATAGAGATTGTCGATCCTTACGTGCCCCGCTTCGCGTCCCGCGATGCCAAAGCTGGTGAGATCGGCATTGCCCAATCCATTACGGAAAATGGCGTTCTCGATCGCCAGCACTCCGTCGTCGGTGCCGGTCGACACGTAAATGTCGAACAAGTTATCGGTGGTGTCGACCACCATCCAGACGTTGTACCATTGGTCGCCGACCACGTTTTCGATGGCAATCTGGTCGCCCAACTCGGTGGTCGCCTTGAAATCGGCCGCACCGACTCCTCCCCCCGCCAGGAAGGGCATCACTGCGAAATCGGACCATGCATCGTTGAGATCGAGGTTCGCGGTACTGTCGGTCAGTCCGAACATCGTATCGAAGGTGCCGGTATTGCTCACTGCTTTGAACTGAAAGAACAAAGTCGTGTTGGATTGATCGGCCACGCTCATGTCGGTATCGAAGCTGGACGTCAGATCGGTTTGGGCACCGCGCCAGCCGCCGGAGCCTTGATCGGGAATGCCAAACACATCGAGCGATTGATTGCTGCCCGATTCGTCGACCACGTTTGCCGCACCGGTGCCATCGAACACGCCGAGCCAGACTCCGTTGGTTGCATCGCCGCTGCTGTTCGCGCCGATGGTAGTGGTCGTCGAGTTGTTATAGCTATCGAAATTATCTACCAGCTGATTGGTTTGCAGCGCAGGCATTCCTTGGCCCCCGATCTGAATGGTTCCTCCCTCGCGAGCGACGAGATGGCCGGTGATCGTTCCGGTGCCGGTGGTCAGCGAGCCGCTTGCGACCGAAAGGTTGCCGGTGAGCGAGTGGGCCGCCTGCAGGTGAACGGTCGACGCGTTGGTAGCCGCCACGTTGCCTTGCACGTTTCCCTCGATCGTCAACTGCTGGGCGTCGAGCACGTAGGCGTCGCCAACGACGGCCGTGGTATCGAACACTCCTTGCTCCATCACGTGGATGTGCGAACTGCCCGACAACTTGGCCTCGCCCGATATGGCGAGCGTGCCGCGGGCGATCTCGGTGGGGCCGGTGTAGCTGTTGTCGCCATTGGCCAGGGTCACGGTGCCGCCGCCGATCACTCGCAACCGGCCGGAGCCACCGATACCGCCGGAGCCGGTCAGGGTGTAGGCCTGCGAGCTGTTGTTAAATGCGACTCCCATCGGCGACACGTTGCTCGCGAGATGCACCGTGGTCGAACTAGCCGAGTCGCCGAAAGCTACCTCGGCTCCCTCGAGATAAACGTCGTGAATGTCGCCGCCGGAGTCCCAATTGGCCGTGGTGTTAAGGTCCCAAAGGGTCGCCTGGCTGGCATCGCCCCGCCAGAGCAGCGATTTGGCATCGGTGGCCGAAAGCTGCACGCCGACGATTTCGGTATTCCAGTCGGCGTAGGTCGTGTAGGTACCACGCATCCAGGTTACCGCGGTCTCGTTGCCATTCCAATCGGCAACCACCGGGCGGACGTTATCGATGGTGGAGTTTTCGGTTATGGCCGACCAGGTCCACGAAGCGCCGAAATCGTCGGTCACTCCTTTGTAGAGCTCGTACTTGTTGGTCGTGCTTCCCGAACGGGGATCGATGTCGGACGACATATATACCACGTTGGGATTATCGGGATCGACCGAAGCCAGCCCGGTGTAGTCGTCCTCGGAGCTATACAGGTAGCCGCCAGCGGCCGCCATTTGATGCACCTGCCACTCGATGCCATCGAAGCGGGCGTAGAGGAATCGGTGGTCCTGGTTGCTATCGTTCACCCTGGCCGAGAGGATACCGACCGGATTGCCGGTGTTATCGACCTCCATATCGATGGTCCACGCCCGGGTGAGTGTGACCCCGTCGAACTCCGAGCCATTGGTGAACACCGGAGTCAACGCAGCAGGAGCCGCTCCGCTGGCGTCGAACAGGTTGCTATCGATCACCTCGCCGGCGGTACTGTAAAGCACTCCATCCCGAACGTAGCCATGATAAACGCTGTTCTGGTTTTGACGCGGATGCTCTTCGGTCGTGATGAAGTGTATCTTGTTGCCATCCGATCCGTACCGCACGTAGGGGCGGTCGCCGGTGGTGCCTTGCGTTAGCAGCTTGCCGACTTCGGTCCAGGTCGAGCCATCGTCGTCGGAGATCTGTACGTTGGGGTCCCAGTTGTCGGTGCGGGTAAAGTTGTAGGTCCTTCCGGCTCCGTTGTTGTCATTCGGCAAGTAGTAGATGTTGTTGTAGGTCGACGCATCCCCATTATTGAGCGTTTGCTCCGCGCCCCAACTCGTGGGATCGTGGGGATTGGTCGAGACGCGCCACCGCGTGAGACCATCGAGAAAATGCCCTGCGTACATCGCCAAGTAGCGACCATCGGGGCGAACGTAGATAGCGGCCGAGTCGTGATCGTCCTGTTGAAACTGGTTGTGCAGTTCGTACTCGCCTTGCTGTTGGGTATCGAGATTCATCCACAACAGGTCGATGTCGCCGCTCTCCGATCCGCTGCCTGCCGACACGCTGCTGGCCATGAGCAGGGTGTTGTTGGGATCGCTGTCGTCGATCACCACCCGTTCGTCCTGAAACCAACTCCAGGCGCCATTCGGGGCGGTCGTGGAGTTGGTAAGCGTGAACAGAGTGCCGGCTACATCGTTCGCCGCCAGCGCTGGAGCAGCAACGCCGCACAGCAGACCTACAATAAGAACCCGCCCCAGATCCATGAAGGCCGAGCGGGCGGAATATAAAGACACGGTTTCTGTTCCTCGATCGCGATAAGAAAAGCTACTATTACCAGGGTAGATAGGCTGGCGACAAATCTCTACATTATTTTAATATCAACATGCAGGTTTGTCGCGTCTCGCACACGTGTTGCACTGCGGTCCACCGCAGACTTATCCATCCTGGGGAGTGCATCATCGCCGAACGCGTTTTGGAAAACCTGTCCGTGGTTCGGCTCGTCGATACAGCGATCCTAACATCGTGGTTCCGGTTTTTGCCAATCCGCGTATAGTTGTCCAAGTGCTGTCGATGTGTTGAGCGATCGAGCCCGATCGCTTGAAAATTGTGACCACGTTTGCCTAATCGCCCTCGTCTGGCCCTTAACCTACGGAGCAAAGCCATCTCGCTGAACGACGCCCAAAACGATTCGCTACGCGCGGCTGCTGCTCGCGAGCAGGCCGAAGAACTGTTTGCCAAGATGCAGCAGGCGTTCGACCAGGCGCAGGCAGATGCCTTGCAGCGTACTGATCTAACGGACCAGCAGCGTGCCGAGGGAGAGCTTGCCATGCGCAAGGCGCTCGACTCCACCCAACGCATGATTGATAGCCTGAACCAGGCACTAAAGATCGCCGACCAGGCCGCCGCCCAAGGTGGTTGGAAAGCGGAGGAGCAACCTTAACGTTCAGCGAATGTCGAGAAGTTGGTGATTGCAGGCAAGGGAATCGGTATTGCACGATTCGGTGCCTGCCCCCGCGGTTCGTTGACACTTTGCGTGAAATGCCGATAGACTACCGGCGAATACTTTCGACCCATTTTCCTCGTATAGCCGTTCGATATGTCCACAGCCACCGAATCGATCGATCAACTCGCCATCAACACCATTCGCACGCTCTCGATGGATGCCGTGCAGGCCGCCAATAGCGGTCACCCTGGTACGCCGATGGCTCTGGCCCCTATTGCTTACGAGGTTTGGGCCAACCAAATGACGTACGATCCCGCCGCCCCGCTGTGGCCCAATCGCGATCGCTACGTGCTCTCGTGCGGGCATGCTTCGATGTTGATCTACTCGATGATCCATCTGGCCGGCGTGCACGAAGTGGATGCCAGCGGCAAATCGACTGGCAAGAAATCGCTGACGGTCGACGATCTCAAGCAGTTCCGCCAGTTCGGCAGCAAGACTCCCGGTCACCCTGAGTACAAGCACACCGCGGGGGTCGAAACCACCACCGGCCCACTCGGCCAGGGGTGTGCAAATAGCGTCGGCATGGCGATGGCCCAAAAGTGGCTCGCGTCGCGTTATAATAAGGATGGTTTCGACCTATTCGATTACAAAATCTACGTGCAGTGCAGCGACGGCGATCTGATGGAAGGCGTTGCCTGCGAAGCCGCTTCGCTCGCTGGGCACTTGAAGCTCGACAACGTCTGCTGGATTTACGACGACAACGAAATCACCATCGAAGGCGATACGAGCCTGGCGTTTAGCGAAGACGTCGCCAAGCGGTTCGAGGGCCTCGGCTGGACGGTCTGCCGGGTCGACGATGCGAACGACCTGTCGGCGCTATCCAAAGCGATTGAACTCTTCAAGCAAGACACGCACGGTCCCACGCTAATTATCGTGAAGAGCGTGATCGGCTTCGGTGCTCCCAATAAGGCCGGCACCCACGGTGCCCACGGCGCCCCGCTCGGCGAGGAAGAAATCGCCGGCACCAAAAAGAACTATGGCTGGCCGAACGAGAAATTCTACGTGCCCGATGGAGTCGAGGAGCATTTCACCGCGACTCTTGGTGCCCGCGGAGCAGAAGCTCGCGAGAAGTGGGAAGCGCTGCTGGCCGACTATCGCAAGCAATACGCCGACCTGGCGGGCGAACTCGATGCGATCCTCGCCGGCGAGCTGCCTGCGGGTTGGGATAAGGACCTGCCGGTCTTCCCGGCCGACGAAAAAGGCATGGCCACCCGAAGCTCGTCGGGCAAGACACTCAACGCCCTCGCGCCGAACCTGCCTTGGCTCATCGGCGGTTCGGCCGACTTGGCTCCTTCGAACAACACCAACCTCACCGACGCCGGCGACTTCGGTCCCAAGAGCTACGCGGGCCGCAACCTGCACTTTGGTATTCGCGAACACGCGATGGCCGCCGCCGGCAACGGCATGGCCCTCGCTGGTCTGCGGACCTACGTCGCCACGTTCTTCGTGTTCAGCGACTACCTGCGTCCGTCGATGCGGTTGAGCTCGATCATGGGGTTGCCGCTCGTATACGTGTTCACCCACGACTCGATCGGTGTCGGCGAAGATGGTCCCACTCACCAACCGGTCGAGCAACTCTCGGCCGCGCGAGGCATTCCACACCTTATCGTCCTGCGTCCTGGCGACGCGAACGAGTGCGTCGAGGCCTGGAAGGTGGCTGTCACCAGCAAAACCCAGCCGGTCGCTCTTGTATTGACTCGTCAGAACCTGCCGACGCTCTGCCGCGAGAAGTTTGCCCCGGCCGCTGGAACGGCCAAAGGTGGCTACGTGCTGGCCGACGCCAAAAGTGGCAAGCCCGACGTGATTCTGATCGCCACGGGCAGCGAACTTTCGCTCGCCGTGGAAGCCTACGAGCAACTCACCGCCGATGGCGTCGCCGCTCGGGTAGTGAGCATGCCATCGTTCGAACTGTTCGAGCAGCAGGACGCTGCTTATCGAGAAAGTGTGCTGCCGGCCGCGGTGAAAAACCGGGTGGGCGTCGAAGCGGGCATTCGCCAGGGCTGGGACCGATACCTCGGTTTCGAGGGCACTTTTATCGGCATGAACGACTTTGGTGCCTCGGCTCCGTACAGCTTGGTCTACGAGGATCGCGGTATTACCACCGCTGCGGTGGTCGAAGCCGCCAAGAATCAGCTAGCCTGATCGGCCCAAACAGTACACAATAGTACCAGGGCAGCATGCCCGATCCTCCTTGGACCTCCGGACTCGGCCAAGGACTGTGGAATCCCGTATGCAAAGGAGCCTGGCATGTTGATTCGTTTACTGTGTGTCGCCGTGATCGCTGGTTCGTTCGGTTTCGCACCCAACGCCGGTGTTGCGATGGCCGGCGAATCAACATCGGTACTCGCGCAGCTCCCGGCCTCGACCATGGTGGCCCTGCGCGTTGCGCAGCTCGACGAGCTCGACCAGAAGGTCGTGCCGCTGGCCAAGGAGTTTGCTTGGCCGCTGCCGCCGCTCGGCCAGTTGGCCGCCAGCTTTGATGGTGTCGACAGCTCCGGCGAATTCGTGCTCGGGATGATGCAGCTCGATGGCGAGCAGTTCGTTCCCTTCCTCCTGCTGCCGGTTACCGACTACAAGACCTTCGTTTACGCTGGAGATGGCGATGCCGGCATCGAAGTCACTCCGCTCACCCTGGCTGGCGAAGAGCTCATGGCTACCTCGCGCGGCAACTGGGCGCTGGTGACCAACCCGTTCGACGACTTCACCCACCTCAACCCGATGCCAGCCGAACAGTCGGCCGAACTGCAAAAGCTCGTCGGCTCCGAACTGGCCAGTGTCATCGCTACCCGCACCGGAGTCGTACAGCTCAAGGCCATTGCCTTAGCACGCTCCGAATCGCCGTACCAGAAAGCGACCCGCTATCGTCAACTACAACGACGTTCCATCGATTGGACCGACTGGCAGCAAGTCGAGTCGTTGATTCGCATCTACAGCGGCGCGATCAACCATCTGTGCGAAAGCTGCGAGGTCATGGTGCTCACGGCCGACATCGACGACGACCAATCGGTCGCCCTCCGCTACGTGACCCAGCGGGCGGGCGAGGTGGAGTTCCCCGCCGCCGAGTGGAAACGCTCGCCGCTGGTGCTCGGCTCGCAGCGCATTATCACCAGCGGTGAAGGCCCTTGGGGATCGCCTTGGACAGCCGACTTCGTGCAGCTCTATCTCGATCGGTTCGAAGTCACCTCCTACGACTTCGGCATCAATTACCTTCGTCCGCAGGAGTTCCGTGGCTATCGCGAGTCGGTCACCAAAGTGAGCGACCAGATCCAAGGGGTGCAAGCCATGATGATCGCCCCGACCGACGATTACCCGGTGATGAGCAACTCGGCCATGCTGGTGAACACCAGCGATGCGGCTAAACTGCTCGAATCGGTCGACGAAGCGATAAAAGACTGGAACCGGATGATCGAACTGTCGCAACGGCAAGTCGATTTCTACCTCGGTAGCGAGCCGCTCAAAGTGGGCGAGCGCCAGGGCCGGCGGTACACGGTCGATCTGTCCGATGCCTTTCGCGAGGCCAACACGCCCGACGTTCGCAAGGTGATGGACCGCTTGTACGGCCGCAACGGCGTGTGGGCGATCGACGTCTTGCCGCTCGATGAGTCGCGGGTGTTGTTTACCGACCTGCCCGACAAGCTTCGCGACGAACTGATCGCCAAGCTCGATTCCGAGAAGCCGACGGCAACGCGGGAAGCAACCTGGTCGGTCACGCTCAATCCCGCCGCGTTGCAAGACTGGTTTAACGACTGCAAACGCAAAGAGTTTGAAGAAGGTATCCGTGGCTGGACTCCGCAGGAGTTCGCCAGCCCGACCGACTTGGTGGTGACCGCTACCACGCACGATTCGACGCTGGTGATCGAGACCAAGTTGCCAGCCGACGTGGTGCAGGCCATGGCCAAGCTCTGGAACTCTCCCCAGCGAAGCAACCAGGCCGATCGCGGTAACGGGCGGTAAATCGATAGCCGATTCGGTTACCTGCTCGCCAGACACAGCGAGTAACTGGCGTCGGGCGCTATCTTTTCTCCCGCAAACAAGCGACGATGTAGACTTGCTACGAGTGGTGTGTTCACTCGTGCCAATTCCCGCCAGGCCGATGGCCTTTTGCCCACCTTCACCGCGACAGCCCTTCGGATAGAGGCAACTATTGCCGACGGTCCGTTCTGCCGAAATTCAGGGAGTGATCCCGCTAAGGCACTCTCCATAGAGGAATCTGAGTTGAATAAGAACCTTCGCCCCAAACTGATCGATTGTCTGCGGGGTTACGATTCGCGGGCTTTTTTGGCCGACCTGCTAGCAGGCGCTACGGTCGGGTTGGTTGCGTTGCCGCTAGCGATGGCGTTTGCCATTTCGTCGGGCGTGGCCCCCGAAGTCGGTATCTACTGCGCGGTCGTTGCTGGCTTTTTGATCTCGGCGCTCGGTGGTTCTCGCGTGCAAATCGGCGGGCCCACCGGGGCTTTTGTGGTGGTCGTGTTCGGCATCGTCGCCGACCATGGGCTCAACGGGCTGTTCGTCTGTACGATCATGGCCGGGCTGATGCTCGTCGCGCTCGGCATCACCGGACTCGGCGCCGCAGTGCGGTTTATCCCTCGCCCGGTGGTCATCGGCTTCACCAATGGCATCGCCATTCTCATCGCTAGCACGCAGATCAAGGACTTCTTTGGGCTGCAAATCGAAAACGTCCCCGGCGAGTTCCTCGACCGCATGCGGGTGCTGGCCGCCAATTTATCGAGTCTTTCGCTATCGGCCACCTTGGTGGCTAGCGTTGCCTTGCTCGTGGTGGTGCTCTGTCGCAAGTACGTAAAACGCGTCCCCGGGGCAATTGTTGCCATGCTGCTTGGCACCGTGGTTGTATGGCTCCTAGGCATCCCGGTGGAGACCATTGGCTCGCGATTCGGCGGCATCCCCAGCGGACTCCCCACGTTTGCACTACCGGAATTCCATACGTCGATGATTGGCCCGCTGCTGGTGCCCGCGTTTACCGTGGCGATGCTCGGGGCGCTCGAATCGCTACTGTCAGCCGTGGTGGCCGATCGCATGAGCGGCGACAAACACAATCCCAATGTCGAACTTGTCGCCCAAGGCCTGGCGAACATCGCTTCACCGCTGTTCGGCGGATTGCCCGCGACGGGGGCCATCGCCCGCACGGCCACCAATGTACGCTCCGGCGCGCGAACCCCGGTCTCCGGCATGATCCATGCCTTGGTCGTACTTTCGGTGCTGCTGTTCGCCGCCCCGCTGGCTTCGTACATTCCGCTGGCGGTGCTGGCGGCGATCCTGCTGATGGTCGCTTACAACATGGGCGAATGGCACGAGATTCCCAAGCTGCTCAAGATGTCGAAGGCCGACATCAGCGTTTGGCTGGTCACGCTGCTGCTCACCGTGTTCGCCGACCTCACGGTCGCGGTGCAAGTCGGCATGGTGCTGGCTGGCCTGCTGTTCATTCGCAAGGTGTCGATGACCACCACCGTGACCAAGGTCACCGGCGAGTACGTGGAAGATGGTCGCCTGCACAGTTTGCGGGACAAACAGATACCCGACTACGTGACCATTCTGCGGATTCACGGGCCGTTCTTGTTCGGCACCACCGACAAGCTGACCGAGTTGTTCGATCACCTCGAGACCTTTGCTCCGATCGTCGTGCTACGACTGCGGAACATGACCGCCATCGACGCGACCGGTCTGCTGACACTCGAAGATCTAGCCGATAAACTCCATGCGTCGGGACGGCAACTGGTGCTCTGCGGCGCCCGCGAGCAGCCCGCGCTCCGCATACAGCAAGCGCACGTGCTCGCCCACATCGGCCGCGAGAACGTCTGCCCCCATATCCACGCCGCGCTCGAGCGGGCGGACGCGATCCACCACGAGCAGCAGTCACTGACGGTCGAAGTCACCACCTGAGCAAGGCAGTGGTGCCATCAAGGTTGCCAAACGAGCCGACCGTCGCGATACGGCTAGCGTTGCTGCCCGCCCACTGTTTGTTCCACGACACGTACGACGAGCCGTACAGCCACCAGTCGTGCACATGTTCGTCGCTAGTACGATAGGTTTCTACCGCTTCGGTTCGCTCGGAGGCGAATTTCCACCAGCGATACTCGCGTATCACGATCCGGCAACAGCCGCACTGGTCGCATGACATACTGTGAGTTTCGCGATGGTGCGGAGCCGGGACTGCCAGAACAATCATCCCCCAACAATCACCAGCACCACGAGCCACTCAAGCTTGCTCACTTGGTAAGCGGACATCGGTTTAGCCATTGGGGGGGAAAGGAATGTCGGGGCGATTACCGAATAGACCACACAGGCTCGGCTTGAGGCAACGTCACTGATGAGCCCGAAACTCGAATTGCTCATTCATTACTCACCAGCCGCTTCCTGCAATTCAGCGCACTGATCGAGCAACCGGGTAATATGTTCGCGGATGTCGGTTGGCCAGTCACTGATCTTCGCTTGCAGACTGCTGAAGTCGTTGGCGTACAGCGCCCGCGAGGCTTCTTCGAAGTCGGGCAGGTTGCCGGCCATTGCCCACATGAACTTGCCCGCCGCGTCGCGAAGTCGCCGCGCCCGCTCGCGATTGGGCTCTTGCTTGCGAGCTTCGTCCACCAGCTTGCGAAGCGTGGCCGAGATGCCTTTGGGTTGCTGCTCGAGCCAATCCCACTGCCGTGGCAAAAGGGTAACCTCGCGGGCGGTGACTCCCAACTTGGGGCGGCCCGGGCCGACGCGGGGCTTGGCCGCGCCGTGGCGTTCGAGGACTTCGTCGGCGGTGCCGCGGAAGTCGAATTCCACCTGCCGTCCGGTGGTGTCCTCGAATATCAGCAGCGATTCTTCTCCGCTAGTCTCGATGTGCTCCTTGGTCTCGAGCAACATGCTCGACAAATCGCCCGAGGCGACTCGCTGATACCCCTTAAACGAGGTGTACGTGTTCTCTTCATCCGCCATGGTTTACTCCTTCTTACGTTCGATCGCCGAGCTGGTGTGCTGCACCGGCGACGCAATTGTACCCGGGTATAAATGGGCGTCCATATCACCCGGGTAAAATTATCGACTCCTGGCATGGCGGACTTAAACCAAACCCGGGTGGAGAAGACAGGGCAGGGGGAAGTTTCGAGCCATTGTTCCCTTTTCTTGTCGAAAATGGACACTGCATTTGCTATAAAGAGTAGTAAACACATGTATACTTCCCGTCAGTGCAAGAGGAGATACAACGTGGTGATCCTGCAGGAGTTCGACGAGTTACCGCGATCCAAAATCTCACCACAAAGGTCCGCGCTCCGTTGTCCCTGGAGGGGGAGAGGATTTCGAATTGCCCCCACTCACGAGCGGGGTGGGGCGAAACGGCTCGCGAAGGATGGGCGGCTAGGTGAAAAAGCACCTGGAAAACTAGTGGAAGAGCGATTTCTTCGGCCCGGACGCGACGAGAATAAAGCCCCCACGAATCGATTTCCGCACATTGGGGGCAGAATGATATCCCGCTGCCCCCACCCTAAACCTGCTCCTGAGAGGGGAGAGTGACCGAGGTGGAGGGGGAGAGTTTGAGAGTGCCGCTGGCGCATGAAAAAGGGGGCCAGACCACGGATGGCCCAGCCCCCTGGAAGGGTGGTTCGTATGCGACCGCGATTAACCGTCGACGGTCTCGCCGGACAGCCAGGTTTGGCAGGGCGGGGTGGTGTCGCCGAGTACTGCGTGCAGGATGTCCTGGTGAGCATCGGGCACTCCGTCGGGGATTGGCACCGCGGTCATGTCGGCGTAACGTCCCGGCGACAAGGCTCCGACCAGATGGCCCAGCCCCATCGCGTGGGCGGCAGCCAGCGTGCCCATTTCGAGGATGGTTTCGGTCGGCACGCGAGGATGGCGGGCCGCTGCGATTCGCATCTCGTTCAGGATGCTCAGGTCGGGGTTCGACGCCAGGCTATCGGTACCGAGCGCCACGCGGACGCCAAGCTGCAGGGCCACTTCCAGCGGGTAAGGTGCGTGCTGGAAGTAGTTGTGAGTCCGCGGGCAATAGACCATCGACATCGAATCGCGGTGGCGAGCCAGGAAGGCCAGCTCTTTGCGTTCCAGGTAGTTGCCGTGGATCACCAGGGCCTTGTGGGCGCGGGTGAGAATACGCAGGTAGTCCAGCGGCACCGACCCGCGTGGCACGGCCCATGGATCCCACATGCTGCGTTCTTCGAGGATTTCCTGGAATCCGCCAGCACCGGTGGTGAGAAAATCGAGTTCTTCCTGCGATTCGGCCAGGTGGAAAGCGACCGGCACGTTCCATTCGGCGGCCGTGTTCACCAGGTTCCGCAGCAACGGCGGCGACACCGTGTAGGGGGCGTGCGGAGCAACGCCTTCCATGATGACGCCCTCGAGCTCGGGCATGCCTTCGGCTTTGCTTCGCTTGAGCTTCTTGACCATGCCGGAGTGGGCCGATGGTGCCCGGGCCTGGGAGAAACCGATAACTTCGTGGAACCGCACGGAGCGAGGACCGCACTCGTTGGTCGACAGTTCCAACGGGTCGTACGTAGCGATGTCGGCCAGGGTGGTTACACCGTGGCGAATCGACTGGGCTGCACCGTTGCCAACCGCAACCAGCTTCTTTTTCGGAGTGGTTCGCTCGTTGATGACCTGGCGAACCCAGTCGGACATTTTGTTGCCAGCACGGCCGATACGGTGCTTTCGATCCGACAGATCGAGGTGCGTATGGGCATTCACCATACCGGGGAACAGGGCCACATCACCCAAATCGGTGATCGGCACGCCGGCCGGAGGTTTCGCACTGACTTGCACGACCTTGCCTCCCTCGATGTGGACGACACCGTCGAACATCGGGGGAGCAGCGACAGGGAACACAATACGGGCACGGATCGCCGTGGCCGTTCTCTCCATTACAGAATGTCGGATCATCTACTCTACACGCCTTCGAATTGGGGGTTACGCCCCCGACTCCTCGGCGGGCGCAGCAGTTGGCATAGGCGAACTACCGCTATCCTGCAATCCGAGCGTTCCCGCCGACTGGCGGTGGTGATGTCCGAATTGCCAAAGGAGAGCGATCGCCGCCAGGGCCATGAGTACAAGCACCCAAGGGGTAAAACTCAGACCAACGACCGGGGAATCCGTCTGCCGGAACACCCAGTGTGCCCATGGTTGCTTGTCCAGGTCGCTAGCGAAGATCGTTCGCAACAACTGCAACCCGTTGTACCCCATATGAAACGCGATACAAGGCGTAATTTGTTTTGATTTTACAGCAATATACCCCAGCACCAGCCCGAGGAATCCGGCGGAAATCGTTTGCTGCAAAGCAGTTGCGTGCACAACCCCGAAGGAAATGGCCGTGAGAACGACCGCCCAAACTGCTGGTAGCCGATTCCGAAAACCCGACAGAATCACCCCGCGGAAGGCAAATTCCTCGATAATTGCAGGCATAACGGCCATGAGCAGCAGCACCTTGCCCACCGACATCCCGGGGCCGCCCTCGATATTTCCGAGCTTCGCAATAAGGTCCATCAGCTCCGAGGAGACCGGCACAAAGTAGACAATCAACTCCATTAAGGCGGTGCCGAGCGGCACCATCGCGACCGCTAGCAAGCCAGCAATCACGATCGACTTCCACGGAATCGGATTCTTTAGCAGAAAAGTACTACGAAGCGAGCTGGAACTCAGATAAGCGACCACTAAAGTCGGCAGCAGAATACAGAGCAGCTGGCTCAAAAGCAGGATTTTTTCAAACCCACCGGGGGCCTGAAGATCGATCGCGACGCTTTGCGAAAGGAACTGAGCCATGAGTATCAAGCTAATCAAGGCCACCGCTGCCCCCAACTTGGGGGTCTCAGGACGATGACGATAGGAGTACCGCACCCAGGTGATGAGGTCGAAGTTCTCCGCATCGCGGAACAGCACCGACTCTTGATTGAACTGATCGATCGCCCAGCGGATGGCCAATGCACAGCAACCGAAAGTCACCACCAACACCGGCAGCACGTAGGTGGCAGCCAGCAGCAGCTTGCCTTCCATCGCAGCTTGCATCAGCAGCACCATTCCGCTGATCGGCACCATGCTGGTCGCCAGGGTGAGTTCCACGCCCGGCATCATCGGCAGCAACATCAATGGCATGCAAACCAGGAACAGCGGCATCAGATAATACTGGCCCTCTTTGGTGCTTCCCGCGAGCGAAGCCAAAGCCAGGCTGGCCGCGCTAAACACGACCGACATGGGAACCAAAGCGACCAACAACCAACCAATACTCACCAGCGAAGGAGCAGCAAGCGGCATCTCGCCGGCTGGAGCAATTTGATTGAGCTGATTAATGATAATCTGACTGGTGAATGCCATGCTCGCCAGGTTGCAGAGCGCGCTACCGATACTAAAGGTAATGACCGTGAGCAACTTGCCGCCGACGATCTCGTTGCGAGCCGCGGGGCTCGTGAGCAGGGTTTCGAGGGTGCCGCGTTCCTTTTCGCCGGCGCACAAGTCGACCGCGGGATAGAACGCCCCGGTCAAAGCGCAGATGAACACAATAAACGGCAGCAACTTCGCCCAGAACGACGCTTGCTGCGTCGCCTCGGGGGCCACGTTTTCGGCCTTCACTTCGAACGGCCGGGTCACATCGAGCGGCAAGCGACCTGCCGCGAGATTGCTCTGCACAATCTTGCCTTGCCAGCGGGCGAGCAGCATCTGCACGCGGCCGCGAGCCACCTGCGAGGCATCTTCGGTGTTGTAGTACAGCTTAGGATTCGGTGGATCGCCAACGCTCGACAACGTGGCGGTTGGGTCGGCCTTTTCCGTCGCTTCGCGAAGCTGGTCGAGCCGGGCGGCAAAACCATCGGGGAAGTGGACCACCAAGTCGGTGGATCCCGATTCGAGCAACTGCCGGGCATCGGCCAGCGCGTTCTCCGAGTTATTCAGCGGGTGCACCTTGATGCGATCGGCTTCTTTCGGGTTGTCGAACAACTCGGTCGCAAACTTGCCCTCCGACACCAACGCAGGGTACTCGCTGCGGTCGGCCAGCTGTTCGTACCCCACCACGGTGACCGTAGCATCGTGCTGACGCACGAACTGACTCATCCGACTGAACGTGACGCCGATCATCGGATAAATCATCAGCGGCAGCACACAGATGACAAACAACGTGCGGCGGTCGCGGAGTTGGTCGCGGATCTCCCGCTGCCAGACGAGTTTTACATTGTCCCAATTCAACGGAGGGCCTCCATGGCAGCCGAATCGCCTTGCGCCTGCTCAGCCTGGCGTTGTTCCTCTTTACTAATGAGGTCGAGAAACACTTCTTCGATGTCGTCGTGGCCATGCTCGCGATGTAAATCCTGCAAAGACCCCTCGGCGAGGATCCGCCCATGATGCAAGATCACGATGCGTGTGCACAGACGCTCGACTTCGCGCATGATGTGCGACGAGAAGATGATGCATTTCCCTTGGTCGCGGAGGTCGCGAACCGTATCGAGCAGCGAGCGGGCGACGAGTACGTCGAGCCCATTGGTTGCTTCGTCGAAGATCAGCACCGGTGGTTCGTGCACCATCGCGCGGGCGATCGCGACCTTTTGCTTCATGCCGGTCGACATTTTGCCGCCGAGCACGTCGCGTATTTCGTTCATTTTCAGCCGATCGAACAAGCGGTGCATTCGCTCGGCGAGCAGTTCAGGATCCAGGTGATGCAGCTTGCCAAAGTACTCGACCATTTCCCAGGCGGTCATGCGATCGTACATGGCCGCGTTGGCCGAGATGTAGCCGATTTGATGGCGGACCAACTCGGGCTGGGTTTCGCAATCAAACCCATTGATGCGGGCGGTTCCACTAGTGGGTTTGATAAGTGTCGCCAGAATCCGAAGGGCGGTTGTCTTGCCGGCTCCGTTAGGGCCAAGCAAACCAAACACCTCGCCGGGTTCGGCCGAGAAACTCAGACGATCGAGCGCGACGCGTGGCCCAAGCTTCAGGTCTTCATATACCTTGGATAGGCCGATGACTTCGATCATTCGTCGAGATGGCAATACGAGGAGGGCGAACTAAACAGGCAACTTTGCAGTACGTTGACTAAGTGAACTTAGCTTACGATTGGCAAGCTGTTGGTGTCGGTTTTATCGGTTGCAATGATTGACTCGATTTCCTTGTCGATCAGCTGGTAAAACACGTTTCGCTGCCGCGGCTGGTAGCCAAGCTCGGTGATCGCCGAGCGGATGTCGTCGAGCGTGAGGAAGTGCACGGTGCCTGCCTGGGCAACCACGTTTTCCTCGATCATCAGGCTGCCCATGTCGTTCGCACCGTGCAGCATGGCGAGCTGACCGATCTTGAGGCCTTGAGTAACCCAGCTCGCTTGAATATTGGTGAAATTATCAAGATACAACCGGCTGACTGCAGTCGTCCGCAGGTAGTCGAAAGGACCCACGGTCGGAATATGAGACATATCAGTATTGTCAGGCTGGAAAGTCCAGCAGATGTAAGCGGTGAACCCTTGGGTTTCGTCCTGCACCTGACGCAGGCGTTCCAGGTGCTCCACTCGCTCGGCCAGCGTTTCGACGTGACCAAACATCATGGTCGCCGAGCTACGACCGCCGAGTTGATGCCAGACGCGCATCACGTTCAGCCAATCGTCGGTCAGCACCTTGCCGCGGGTGATTTCCTTGCGAACACGGTCGACCAGGATCTCGGCCCCGCCGCCTGGCATGCTGCCGAGCCCGGCGTCGCGGAGACGTGTGAGCACGGTCTCAAGCGGCAGCTTCGACATTTTGGTGAAGTGATAAATCTCCGGAGGGCTGAAGCCATGGATGTTCACCTGAGGAAACTGCGACTTGATCGCCCGCAGCATATCCTCGTACCACTCCAGTTTGAACTCGTGATGCAAACCACCTTGCAACAGGATTTGGTCGCCGCCGATCTCGACGGTCTCTTTCACCTTGTCCAGGATCTCTTCGATCGGCAACACGTATCCCTCATCCGACTTCGGGCCGCGATAGAATGCGCAGAAGTCGCAGACCGCGGTGCAGATGTTCGTGTAGTTGATGTTGCGGTCGATGTTGTAGGTACGGTACGACTCGGGATGCAGCCGGCGGGTCACCGCGTCGGCCGCGCGACCCAACGCAGCGAGGTCGTTGCACTGCATCAATTGCAGACCTTCTTCGTAAGTCAGTCGCTCGCCGGCAACTGCCTTCTCCATGAGGTCGTAATCCGATGGGCTCGCCGAGTTATCAGTGGGTTGTGCAATCATCATATTCGCTATGGTAACGGAAACGATGGGGTGGAACCGGTTCGTCGATCAACTTCAACTCGACACACCGCCGGGCGTACTGCTCGATGCCTTGTTGCTCGGCAGGTCCCATGCGAAAGTGCAAGTTCTCCGACAGGTAATGGTACGCTAATTCTCGCTCGATGCCGAGCTTGGTGGATTCGCGGGTGGCAATCGTGTCGACGGCCGCCAGGCCCTGGTCGCGAACTTGCTCGAGCACCGTGGCCAAACGCCCCACATCATAAGGCATCTCAGGACCGGCGACCCAGGCGGCAAATACGAATGGCAGCCCAGTCTGCTGGCACCACTGCTCGCCAAGGTCCCAGACCGCGTGAAATTCCTGTGATGGGGGATACATCGCTCGATCGCCGATCAGCAGCACTGCGTCGGCCGAGGAGTCCTCCAGGCGGTCGCCGATCGGAAGCGGCTGAAGCTGCGGACGTACTCCGGCGTGTTGGTAAAGCAGCACCTGGGCCAAGGCCGCGCTCGTCCGCGATCCCTCATCGAGGGCCAGAGTTTTGACCTGCTCGGGAGCGGTACGGAAGTAGACTTTCACGCTCAGCACCGGGCCGCGACAGCCGACACAAGCGTTCGACACCAGGCGGAACTTCGGTTGCCGCAGGTACTCGACAATCGGCACCAACGCGACGTGAATCGTGCCAGCCTTGAGCTGGTCGGCCAAGCGGCTCGGCAGGTCGTAGATGACATCGGCCGTGGGGAGGGCTTCGGACAGTCCATGAACCAACGGCTTGGAGTTCAGGTACTTGACCGCTCCAATCCGTAGTACCGTTTCGCTGTCCGTTGGCGTACTCATGCAAGAAGTATAGCGGGCTGGGGCAGAATCGTCAGTGCCGGTAGCTCGATAGCCTACGCTATTCCAGCTCGAGTTTGCGGAAAGCCCGAAGTCCCATCGCAAGGGGAACCACGGTCGCAACGCCAGCAATCACCACCGCAGCACCGGTTCCCCACAACAGCCAATGACGCCATTGGTCGGGGTGCAGGAAGGTCTCGCCAAACTTGCCCCGTCCGGCAATCAGGTAGAAATGGCAGGGCAGGGCGGTGCAAACCACGATCAGGATGATATACACCGCACTTAACACCAGGTTCAATGTACCGCCGAAACCAGCGGCGATTTTCGATGGAGACGACTCGTGGAAGTCGGGCATGATGGCCCCCAACCCCACGGCAATCGCCGCCAGTCCTAAACAAAGAAGTAAGCAGGTGAATTGGTGGACACCCACGACGAGGGCCTCGATTTGAAGCATCAAGTCACTCGCCAGAATCAGCAAACCACAAGGCAACCAAGAACCGAGACTGGCGAACACAAACTTGCTCCACAAGATCGTTTCGCGCGGCAACGGCAGCAATCCCAACACCCAGAAGCGTTGCCCCTCGAGGCTGATCATGGGAAAGATAAACCGCGTGGTGAAGGTCGACAGAATCAGCCCCACGACCGCCAGGTTCAGGAAGCTGACCATATTCACCCACGAAATGTAACTGATATCGTTGCCTTGCGACCGGAAGCGGTCGAGATTCAGAAAGTACAACCCCAGCAGGCCAAAGAAGATCAAGAACTGCGACCACTGCAATGGATCGCGCCGCAGCAGACGCCAGTCTTTGATCAACAGCAATCGCACCGGTTGCGGAAACCAGATGAGCAATGCATTGAGAATCTGATCGGTCAGAGCAACGCGGATTTGCCGTTTTTGCTTGGGAGTGCATTCAATGGTGCTGTACGCACTGCGAAGCCAGGCCTTACCCGCTTTGATCACCAGCAGA
This sequence comes from Aeoliella mucimassa, assembly GCF_007748035.1. NCBI lineage: Bacteria > Pseudomonadati > Planctomycetota > Planctomycetia > Pirellulales > Lacipirellulaceae > Aeoliella > Aeoliella mucimassa. Next base: position 3,184,463 of record NZ_CP036278.1, on the reverse strand, counting down.
TGACACACCATGGCATTCATGATGAGCACCGACAGATACAAACAGCTCTGCACGATCGGCAGATCGAAACCAGTGGTCTCGGCCGTGATTGGTTGCCGACGCCCCGCTTCGAGCAAACCATTGCTCAACCACGAACTGGGGAGCCACTCGAGCTGGGTAAAACGAAACCGATGCAGGGTCTGCTGAAACCACTCGTTGCCAAAAAGCTGAATCTGAGGAGCGTTAACCGTGGTCCAAACCGCCCGGGCGGCCAGCAGCACGCTGGCCATCGCAACGCTGGCGACGATGGCCACCTTGAGTTTAGGAAACTTGCTCACCAGCAGCAGGCAGCAAATCGCCCCCACGCTGCAGGGGATGTACACAAACGACACCATCATCGGAACCATCAACGCGTAGTAGTACCAAGGTACATGCATGACGATTCCGTAGGCCAGCATCATCGGGCTGGCCAGCAAGATGAAACCCCAACAACTGTAGGTAAGCGCTTCTTGAAACTTATGCAACGTTATCCGCTCGTCGCGGGCTGGCATCGTGAGCAGCAGCTTGGTCTCCGGTGAGCGGAACAGCATGCCATACAAGATGATGCCCGACGAAAACACGAGCATCACATTCAGCGAAGCGAAGAACAGGTGAAACACCAATTTGAATGTCTGCGCGTGATACGGGTCGCCCGCCCCGCCGACATTGTCGCGAACAAATACAAATGCTTCGTAGAACAGGACGAACAAACCGCTCCAAAACAGAATGCTCAAGGCAACCACCAGCGAGCTGCGCAGGCGGGCGGAGCGGTAAAGTTTGAGCATCGTGGAGCGAAACATCCGAATCCGCATACGCCAGAACAGCTGCGCTTCGCGTTCGTCGGAGACGGTATGATTGGGGAGCATCAGGGCCGGATCACCGGTGTCCATCAGATATTCTCCCCTGGCTCAGCGGCCGCGTCCGTCGACTTTCCGAATGGTTGGTCGTCGGTGCTGTTCATCAAATGCAAGTAGAGCGATTCCAGCGATTTCTGCTCGCTTGGCACCTGGTCGCGAAGTTCGTCGACGGTACCAGTGAACAACAGTTTGCTTTGCCGCATCACACCGATGCGGTCGGCAATTTCCTCCGCGGCTGCAAGGGTGTGGGTCGACATGAACACGCAGAGTCCTTGCGAAACTTCGGTGCGAAGCAGGTCTTTCACTAACCGGATGCTTTGCGGGTCGAGTCCTACGAGCGGTTCGTCGATCACCAGCACGCTGGGATTATGAAGCATGGCTGCGGCAAAAACGGTCCGCTGCTTCATGCCATGCGAATAGCTCTCGCATAAGTCGTCGACAAAACTGGCGAGGCCAAATCGCTCGATCTCGCGTTCGATCAACGTCCGCGATTGCTTAGCATCGTAGCCGTACATGCCGGCGATGAAATCCAGGAACTCTCGACCCGACAGCTTGTCGTACAAGTAAGGCTGATCGGGAACGTAACCGAGCAAACTCACTGCGTCACGAGTGTCTTTCACCAAGTCGTACCCGCCGACGGTCACGGTGCCGGTTTGCGGACGCAGCAGGCCAACCAGCATTTTGATCGTGGTGGTCTTGCCGGCACCGTTATGGCCGAGCAGCGCAAACAGCTCTCCTGTTTGCAGATCGAGATTCAGGTCGTCGACCGCTCGCTTTGTTCCGTAGTCACGCCCGACGGCTTGGAATGTTACAATAGAGGCCATCAAGCGATTTCAACGAAGCAGTAAATTCAGGAAGGTCAACGAGATCTCTGCCGTGTGGCAATCGCATCGCTATTACCACCAAAACCCCATTGATAGCCTATTCTCGCATTTCGGGCGAGGGGAGTGGCTCGGGAGTGCTCAGCGTGGCGTACTGATCGAGTTCGAGCAGTTGTTCCGCTTTACGCTTGGCACGCTCGGGCGACTGGCGTTCGAAACGCAGCATGACGTCCATCAGTACGATCTCTTCCCGAACGACCGATCCCTCCATATTGACCCAGACGGTCGAGCGACGGCGATCATCGGCAGAGACGCCAGTGGAGTCGAGCGATCGATATTCGATGCGCCGGGTGGGAATAACTTCTTCGTCGACCAGAATGGACTCCTCGCCGGTGACCTCGGCTTCGATCATCTCAATCGCGCCTTGGGGACCGCCGAAGGGGTTATAGATCTCTTTTTGCCAGCGGCGACCTGGATAAACCGACAATAGCTTGTCGTCGGGGGTCAATTTGCTGCCGAGCATGGCATGCTCCGGCCAGGGGTAATTCATCCGGTGGACCACTTCGCCGTATTGCAGACGCAGGCGGATGAAGCCTTCTTCGATCACGCCCCGCATGAGAATGGCCGAGGGGAGGTCGTTCAGCTCTACACTTACGTCGAATTGGGAAAGGTTGCCGAGGGAATCGAGCGTGGTTCGCGACCGCATATCGAGCTGCAGGGGACCAATGTTGTCGATCACCGTAGCCATCCAGCGGGGAGCCATTCGCGACAGCGGAACCTGCTCGAGCTTGACGCGGCTATGTAGTTCGGTGGTGCCTTCGGCTCCTGGAACCGCCTGGCTGACCGCCCATCCGATGTGTTGTTGGCCAACGCAAACCTTCCAGCAAACGGGTTCCCCCGACTTAATTGCCGTTTTCGGCGGCTCTCCATGCAGAAATGGGGGCAAAATCTTCGACCCCACGAGCCAAGTCATGCTCGATCCCCACAGGAGGAGCACCACTCCGATGTACACTTTGTTTCCCAATTTCGGTCTCCTAATTGTAGAGCTAGGAGTGCGATCAATCGCCTGACGGATACAAGTCTAATCGATTCGACCGTGGGCGACGAGAACGATGCAGCGAAACTTCACAAACTTACTGACGGATCACGCAAGCTTAGTTCACAAATCATGAAACCCCGAACCATTTGCCAAGCGTCGCGTCTATTACTACAGTTTCAGATTAATGGGGATGCACCCATCCGCAGGGGGGGGTAACACCCTTTTTTCTGAATCCCCGAAGATTTATGGAAATCCATAAGTTCTTCGAACACAATAGGTTACTTCACACAATAGGTCCGTTTCTGGGCTTTGTGGAGAGCCTCGACCGTTTGCAATTCAAGACTAGCAACGCTAACTTGGACGTCTCAGGTTCACGTAAGGCGACGTAACTTAATAACCTCCAGGAGCCATGCCATGCCCAACAGCACGTACTTCGTACAGGAGTGCTCAACTTGCGGGAGAAAACTGCAAGTCAGAATCGAGTACCTTGGAAAGAATGTTGTTTGTCAGCATTGCGGGGCTAAGTTCGCGGCCGTAGATCATTCGACGGGTGATCTGCACGACGACACGAGCATGTCGGTACTTCAACGTGCCGACGAGTTGATTCGCCAAAGCGGCATCTGCCTAGCGCGTGCCGCCGAGAATCAAACGATTGGTTGAAGGCCAATCTGAGCCCAACATCATTACAAAAAGCGACTAGCTACGGCTGGTCGCTTTTTTCATGTCGTCGAAGAACTCTGGATACGTTTTCGACGTGCAGCCGGGATCAAGAATCTCGATCCCAGGTTGTTTGAGACCGACCAGCGACAAACTCATCGCCATCCGGTGATCATCATAGGTCTCCACACTGGCGGGGCGTAGCGGGCCGGGCGTGATGCGGAGTCCATCTTCCAGTTCGTCGACTTCGGCTCCCAGCTTGCGAAGCTCCGTGGCTAGAGCGCCGATGCGATCGGTTTCCTTGTGCCGATTGTGGGCAACACCAGTGATCTCGGTGGGGCCTTCGGCAAACAAGGCGACTGCAGCGATGGTCTGCACCATATCACTCACGGCATTCATATTGGCCGAGATACCTTTTAGCTTGCCACCGGTCACGGTGATTCGGTCGGAGTGCCGATCGACCTGGCAGCCCATCTGTTCGAGCAAGTCGACAATGGCAACATCGCCTTGCAAGCTTTCGGTGGAGAGTCCGGCCACAGTGACCGATCCGCCGACAATCGCTGCGGCGGCCCAGAAGTAACTAGCAGCCGATGCGTCGGGCTCGATGGCATAATCGCATGCTTGATAGATCTGCCCACCAGGCGAGGTGAACTGCGATAGATCTTCCCGCGCAGTGAGTTCGACACCAAACGAACGCATCACTTCCAAAGTCATCTGCACGTAGGGTTGCGAGACGAGCTCGCCTTGAATCGCTAGTTCCACGGGGCCAGCGGCCGAGGGAATGGCCATCAACAAACCGCTGAGATACTGGCTCGAAATATTGCCGCGGACCGACGCGGAACCTCCCGGTAGACCGGTTGCCTTTACCAACACCGGGGGGCAACCGCCGGGCGACTCGCAACTGGCTTCGACTCTAAGCTGGGCGAGGGCGTTCACCAGGTCGCCGATCGGGCGCTCGCGCATCCGAGGAACTCCATCCAGGCGATAGGTTCCCTGACCGAGCGACACCATGGCGGTAAGAAACCGAATGGTGGTTCCGCTGTTGCCGATAAACAGCTCCGCTTCTGCGGCGGGAATCTTGCCGCCGCTTCCATCGACCCGCAGGGTGGTGCCGTTGTCGGAAAGGGCAACGGAAATACCTAACCGCCCAAGTGATTCGATCATCACCTGGGTGTCGTCACTCACCAGTGCACCGGTCAGGGTCGAAGCACCTTTAGCAAGCGCAGCACAGACCAAGGCTCGGTTGGTGATACTCTTGGAACCAGGAGGACGAACTTCGGCCTGTAGCGGGCCGACCGCGGGGGCGATGGTGATGGAATCGGACATGGATTAACTATAGTCTACTCCGAAGAGTTCTGGGCAATCTTCCAAAGGTAGTCGTGGCTACGAACAAACAAAGCCCCATCGACAACGGCCGGCGAGCCCGAAACTTGTTCGTCTGCGCCGAGCGAACATTTCGCGAGCACTTTCTCGTTGTCCAGGTCGAAAATAATGGCCTCGCCGGTGTCGGTCATCGCATACAATCGGTTGCCGGCAACCACGGGAGTCGCCCAGTATCGACCACCGAGGCGTTTTTTCCAATCGGTCGAGCCATCTTCGAGCGATGCACTCGTCAGTACTCCGGCACTGTTAACCACCAGCAGTGCGTCGCTGGTAACAATGGGGCTGGGATTGCCGCATTTTAGGTTATCTTCCGTCCAGAGGATGCGGTCGCCAGGCTGATCGACTTTGGTCGCCACGGCTGCGATGCCGCGATTCGTGGGAACATACAGCACTCCGTCGCGTCCCGAGGCGGAAGGAATCGCGCCGCACGAAATCTTCACGTCCCACAACATCGCCCCATTATCAGCACGGTAGGCGGCAAGATTGCGGCCGCACTGCAGCACGACGGCGGGCACTTTGCCCTCGCCGGGGGTTTCGATTTCCAGTGCGACTGGCGAAGCCCAGTTCGGAGATGGGGGACGCTCGAGGCTCCATTTTTCTTCGCCGGTCAGGCGGTCGTAGGCCGCCACAAACGAGTTCGCCTGACACTCACACTGCACCACCACGACATCGCCCGTAACTACCGGCGACGAAGCCATGCCGACATCGTTGCCGACTCCAGGGTGATCGAGCGTTAGTCCACGGAACCAGAGCATGTTTCCTTCGAGATCGAAACACGCCAAATCGTTAGACGAGTAAAACGCATACAGCCGCTCGCCATCGGTCGCGGGAGTCGGCGCCGCGTTGGCCGACGATGGATGGCAATGGTTGCGCCCGGTCGACCAAAATTGGCGATGCCACAACAGGGTGCCGGTTTGCTCATCAATCGCTGCTACATGCAGTCGGTTACGTTCTTTGCCACTCGAAGCGGTGACGAGTACTTTACCGTTAGCAACCACGGGACCGCTGACCCCGCGTCCTGGCAGTTTGCAACGCCAGGCGATGTTCTCTCCCGACTCGGTATCGAAACTATCGGGCAAAGTCGTACTGTCGCTGGCGGTACTGCTGCCTTGCGGGCCACGAAACCCACTCCATTCGGCAGCCGAAGCCATCGAGGCACACATCCAGGCAATCAAGAAGATTCTTAGGCTCATAGTGGATCTACCTTATTGCTTAATCGGGGTGAAGTCGATGGCGCCGCCCAGTTGGTCGGTCAGGCGAAGTTGAAACTCCCACACTTGCGCCCAGGCGTCGGTTTGTTCGTTTTGGCAAACTTTGATCAACAGCTTGTTCACGCCCGCTTGGAGCGTGACATCCACGATGTACTGATCGATGGCAGTGCCGCCGTGGTAGACTTCGTTCGAAGCAACCAGTTGACCGTTCACCCACAGCTTGGTGGCATTCGGGCTGATGTAACGCACTTGAATCGGAGTCATTTCGGCAACTTCGATTTCGGTATAAGCGTAAGCAGCCGCCCCCTTTTCGGGGCCGATCAGATCGTTGAGATCGACTTTGCCCATGCTGTCGTCGGTAGAGATCGACTCGCTTTGCCATTGGGCGGTCTCTTCTTTGCCCTCGTAACTCGCGGCGAAATCAATCGTCTGCTCGGGAGGATAAACCACAGCGAATCCCCCCTGAGAACTGTTGTCGAATACCCCGCAGAGTCGCCACGACTTGATGTAGCCTAGATGCGCAGCCAGATCAATTTCTTCGCCGAACTCCTCCAGGGAGGTGATGCATTGCTCGATCTGTTCGAGGTCGCGAGCTGAACCGAGTATTCTGTGAAGCTGCTGTTGTTTCGCCTCGCCTTCGGCGGCATCGGCGAGTTCCAGATTGGCGGCTACTGAGTCGTAGCGAATCTCCAGGCTGGGGTCTTCCATCATGTTCACGAGCAACTCTTGAGCTTTGGGTGGGTCGATCTGCTCCAGCAACTCGTAAGCTGTCCGACGCCCACGCGGCGCGGCCTGCGTGTCTGCGAGCAAGTCGACCAGGGCAGCCTTCGGTAGTTCGGATTTGGATGCCAAGGCTCGTTCGAACACCGCATCGACCGCAGTTCGCAACCAGTTTTCGACTGCTGGATTTGCGCTACCCATGCCGCGAAGCATGGTGGGAATCTCATCCACTTCGGCATCGGCCAGAGTTTTCCAGGCGGCGCGTATCTCGTCGCTCGTAGCGGTGGTCGGCGAAGCGGTTCGTACAATCTCAATCGCGTCGGTCACCTCGGTGGCATGCACCGGAGCGAGCAACGCGGCAAAGATCAAAACCAGATATCCGGTGATGCGCATAGCCATGGGCTCCTGGGAGGATTGTCCAGCAGTGGGATTTTGCGTGATGATAGGCAACGAGCCACGTTCGGTCGGAAAACTTTCCCATCAATCGTGGCTCGGGGGTATTGGTTGCGGGGACCTAGTACGTCTTTCCTGAAATCCATTCCGCTGCTATATGCTGCGGAATGAAAAAGCACATTGTTTGCCTGGACCACCAGGCCCGTGGAGGTTTGGAGCAGCTAGCACGCTCAGGCGCCCGCGCGGCGCAAGTGGTGCGTCGCTGCCAGATATTATTGAAATCGGACTCGGGATGCACCGACGAAGAGATCGCCGAGCATGTGGGCTGCACGACGCGCAACGTCCGAGCCGTCCGAAAGCGGTTCTGCGAAGAGGGCGTCCAGCGGGCGGTGTACGATGCGCCTCGCTCGGGCCGCCCCCCAGAGTTCACCAAGCGGCAGCAGCAACAGGTAATCGCCCTGGCGTGCAGCGAGCCGCCCGAGGGACGGGCTCGCTGGACGCTGGAATTGTTGTGCGAGCACGCGGTGAAGGAAGGCTTCGTCGATTCGCTCAGCGTGACGGAGGTCTCGCTGTGGCTCAAGGAACACGACCTGAAGCCGTGGCGAAAAAAACTTGGTGCGTGCCCAAGCTGAACGACGAGTTCTGTGAGCGGATGGAGGACGTCCTCGAGCAGTACGAGAAGCCGCTCGACCCGAACGAGCCGGTCGTCTGCCTCGACGAGCAGCCCTATCAGAGGGTCGACGACGCGCGGCCGCCCGAGCCCGCGGCACCCGGCAAGATCGCGAAGCAGGACTACGAGTACCGCCGCTGCGGAACCTGCAGCGTGTTCGTGGCGGTCGAGCCGAAGGCGGGCAAGCGATTCGTTCAGGCCAAGCGTCACCGCAAGCGAGCCGACTTCGCCCGGTTCGTCCGCGACCTCTTGAAGCGCTATCCCGACGCAGAGCGGGTTCATCTGGTGATGGACAACCTCAACACGCACAACGAGAAGTCGTTGATCGAAACCTTTGGCGAGGAGGCGGCTCGGCCAATGCTGGAGCGGATTGTGTGGCATTTTACCCCCAAGCATGCCAGTTGGCTCAACATGGCCGAGATCGAAATCTCGGCCATACAGCGACAATGCCTGGGACGTCGGTTGGCTTCGCTCGACAAGGTTCAAAGCGAACTCTCCCACTGTTCACGCGACCGCAATCGGAAGAAAATCAAAATCAATTGGACCTTCCATCGAAAAGACGCCAAACGCGTCTTCCCTGAACTCTATAGGAAATGACTTCCGGGACGACGTACTAGTCTAACCGCAATTCCGCAGCGATGGCTAGCTCGCAACTCAGAATTTGTCCGACCGTTATCAAAATTGCGGTTCCGACCGATTGGTAGGCGAGGGCGTGATGAAGAATCGCCAAATAAGGGCATGGACGCGGAGTTGGCACTAACCAGCGGTATCCAAATAGGGATCCTGACTCATCTGACGCTGCATTTTTTGGCGTTCCTTCTCGAAATACAGCATCACTTTTCGGTCGCGGAAGTGCTTTCGTTCGACCTTTTGCTGGGCGCGGCGAAATGCACCCTCGTAACCGCTCAGCGCACCTTCGGAGCGGGCGCCTAGCTCCAGAAGCCGTTTGGCTTTCTTGGGGCCAAAGCCGAGCAGCAGAATTTCGTCGTCGAGAGAAAGAAACTGGCGATAGGTGCCGGGATCGCCTTGGCGGCCGCAGCGACCGATCAACTGGCGGTCGATACGTTGCGATTCGTGTAGTTCGGTACAAACCACATGCAGGCCGCCGATTTCCTCGACCCCAGGCCCAAGCTTGATGTCGGTACCACGTCCCGCCATGTTTGTGGCTACCGTGATCTTTCCGTGCTGCCCCGCTTCGGCAACGATTTCGGCTTCGCGGGCGATGTACCGGGCGTTGAGCACGGTGTGCACCAGGCCTTTGGCCTCCAACAGACGCGAGAGGATTTCGCTTTTATCGATCGACCGGGTACCGACGAGCACCGGGCGACCCTTTTGATGCTCGGCCATCACGTCGTCGACAATCGCGTGCCATTTAGCCTCGGCGGTTCCATACACCTGGGTTGGCAATTGCTGGCGAATCGGGGGGCGGTTTGTCGGAATCGGCACCACGTATGTTTTGTAGATCTTACGCAACTCGCGGGCGCTCGACCGGGCGGTGCCTGTCATACCAGTAAGGCGGGCGTAGCGCAGAAAGAGATCTTGAATCGTGATGCGGGCGGCCTGATTGGTTTCGAACGTCACTTCGACCCCTTCCTTGGCCTCGATCGCCTGGTGAATGCCGGCTCGCCATTTACGCCCTTCGGCTAGACGCCCGGTGAACTCGTCGACAATCACGATCTCGCCATCTCGCACGACGTAGTGCCGGTCGAGGATCATCTCGCGGCCGACCTTGATGGCTCGTTCGATGTATTCATAAATCGTCGAGAGCGGCAATTTGTCGGTGGCCGAAGGTTTGGGCAATTCGCGAACGAGTTGTCGTCCCTCCAACACCAGATCGACTCGCTTCTCTTTGTGTTCATACTCGTAATGCTCGTCCTCAATGAACTTGGGAGCGACTTCGGCCGCCCACGAGTAAGCTTCGGCAGCGATCTTCTCGTCTTCGCCAGGCAGAGCACTGATAATCAGCGGGGTCCGGGCTTCGTCGATGAGAATACTATCCGCTTCGTCGACGAGCATGTAGTGTAAGTCGCGTTGCACTGGCTTCTCGTTGTGCGACGCCTGACCACCAAGCATTTCGCCAAACAGATCGCGATGCCCCTCGTCGATCCGTCGCTTCAGCAAGCGGTCGCGCAGGAAGTCGAAGCCCATCTCATTCGACGTTCCGTAGGTGACGTCGCAATGATACGCCTTACGACGATCCGCCTGAGGCTGTTGGCCTTGTATCACACCTACGGACAAGCCAAGGGCCTCGTAGATCGGCTTCATCAGATCGGCATCGCGTTTGGCCAGGTAATCGTTGACCGTGGCCAGATGCGCCCCTTTGCCTTCCAAGGCGGCCAGATACATCGGTAGGGTCGCAGTAAGCGTTTTACCTTCACCGGTTTGCATTTCGGCAATCGAGCGATGATGCACTGCGGCCCCGCCGAGCAGCTGAACGTCGAAGTGTCGCATGCCGAGTGTTCGCCGGCCCGCTTCGCGAACCAGTGCGAAAGCCTCGATCAATAACCGATCGAGCGGCTCACCACTACGCGCCCGATAGCGAAGCGAGAGACTCTCTTTTCGTAGATCGTAAGCACTGAGTTCCTGCAACGCAGGTTCCAACGCCCCGATGGCCGGTACGTAGGATGCCCACTTGGCGAGCCGGCGATGCGTCGGCCCACCAGCCACGGCTTGAATCTTGCGGGACAGTCCTTGTGGAATCGTCGACACGGCGGCTGAAACTTACGAAGGGGGAGGGGCTAGGCGATTGCTACAGTGTACCCCATGGTTCGCCTGTCGCTCAGGGAGGATTGTGTCGATTATCGCGGACGCGAGGTCATTCGACGGTCACAGACCGCAGTTTTTTTGGCTTGTCGAAGGGAAGACCATCCTCCACCGAATCAACTAGTTGCACTCAGCCCGGAGTGACCATCAGCGTGGTTGGCCCTTGGTTTGGCGAGGCCTGCTGATGCGAAGTGCCTCGAGTCCGGAACCCATCACCAGAAGGTATTGAGTTGGTCGAACCTTCAGGTGCAAACGTTGCTGGGATCGCGATACCCGAAGGTGGAATGGCCATGGTAGTGCTGTTGCCCCCGCCAGCGAAACCGACCTGATAGCTGGTGGTATTCACGTTGCCAGGCACCACTTCTTCGCGAATCCGCTCGGCAGCACCAGGTACTCGTACGCGTGGCACCGTGGTTTGCTGGATCGGCTGGGGAGTCTGTTCCTGATACAGTTCGGGAGCCTGGGTCGGCACCGTGGGATCACGGAACAAACCGGAAGCATTCCCCGACACTCCGCTATCCGTCAGCGAACTCGAAGGGCTGGTGGAATTCACCGCTGGTGGCCAGTTGGTAATCGTGGGAGCAGTGGTGGGCGTAGAGTTCGCCGCGGTCGAATCGTGGAGCACGGTAGCCGTGGTCGTGGGGGCTGGCCCCGTTTGCATGGCCAAGTTCGCAACCGGGGCATTGGCTGCCTGAGCTGCGGATGGTTGCGCCGGTTCGGGAACCATGGCAAATCGCATCGCTTGCTCATCGGAGGGGATGCTCACCGCGACTTCTTCACCAGCAAAGCTATGGCTGCTGGCCGGTGCGCTGAACTCGGCTACCGCATCGTTGGCTGGTAGTGGGGTGATATCCTGGCTCGGTGTCAGCGCACCCAAGGGTTGAACCCCAGGCTGCATGGTAGCCGGCACCGGCTGCGTCATGGGCTGCGTGCCTGGGAATGGTTGCACCATCGGCTGAGTCGATGGCAGCGGTGTTACCGCTCCCCCTTGATAGTAGGGATCAGCCGTACCAGGTGCAGGAATACGGGAGTCAGGCGGAGGTACTCGATCGGCAAGAAAGGGGCTGGGTAGTGAGCTAGGCGTGTTTTTACAACCAGTGGTGCCAAGCAGCACCATTGCTAGCAACAGCGTTGCTACGGTGGGAAAACACGAAGTATTGATGCAAAGCGGCCTGAGTAAATACGGCTCGGCGGCCATGGGCAGCATCCTTTCTGCCATGTGCGGTCATCGTCGAGTGGAAGGGACAAGAGGGCTCGATCCTTGAACCCTATTCGCCAGTGCTAGCCAGGCTTCCTGCCTGCATCACTAGCGACCCGCGGAGCATCGCGGAATTGCCGTCGGATGTCCAGGTCGATTTCTTGAGCGAAATCGGCGCAAAAAGAGACGCGTGAAACGGCCGACTCCCAGCGTCAAGCTGCTTCACGCGTCTGTAGGAACACTCGTTCTATACGCTAGTTGCTAGCGAGCAGCGTTGGCGTAGGTCGAGGGGGTTACGTAGGGATTCACGATCACCAAAGGATCGGAAGCCACGGGAGCGGCGACAGTTTCATCCGAGTCGCTCGCCCGCTCAACACTGGCCGGCTTTTCGCTCGACGGCACGTAAGGATTCGTAATCGTGACAGGAGCCACTTCGAAGGAGATATCCGGAGTGCGGAAATGCGGTGGATAGGCAAATGGCGAATGGCCGTAGGTACGTGGTACTGGGTGGCTGTAGTACACCGGCGGATGGGCGGCGAAATAGGGCACCCGATAGTCGGTGTAGCGATCGAGGCCGTTGTACAAGCCGCCGATACCAATGCCGTAGCCCCAGTCGTATCCGTAGCCACCAGAGAGGCCCATGCCACATGGTTCCTCGGCCTGAGCCATCGGGCTAGTCACAGCGACCAAGCCAAAAACCATTGCGGCAAGAAGAGTACGTACTAACATGGTAGAAATCTCTCAGGGGGTATAAGTAGCGATCGGTTGTTTGTGCGACGATACAAATTCCACGCTAATCACGCCCCCGCTTTCTCGCAACAAGATTTACCATTTCGCCGAAAAAACACCGGCTATTCCGATTGTAACGGCCTCGACCTAGGCTCCATTGGTGCAAAAACAAGAGCTGACAACCTGGATTAAAGAGCAGGCGATCGCTTGCGGTTTCTCGTCGGTCGGCGTCGCCCCGGCAGTCACCGCTCTCGGTACGAGCAAGCTCGACGCCTGGCTCGAGTCCGGTTTTGCCGGCACCATGAGCTACCTGGAGGATCGCCGCGCAGCGTACCATCATCCCTGCTCGGTGCTAGAGGGGGTGAGAAGCCTTGTGATGCTCACGCTCGACTATCGCACCGAGCCTCCGGCCGAGGTTCCCGCAGGTCACGGGCGAGTCAGCCGCTACGCGTGGGGGCCTGTAGATTACCACGACATCATCCACGCTCGGCTCAAGCAACTCATGGCGACGATCCGCCAGCAGTATCCCGACGCGCAGTTACGCGGCGTGGTCGATACCGCTCCACTGCTCGAGCGAGAGTACGCCCAGTTGGCTGGTCTCGGCTGGATTGGCAAGCACACGCTGCTGCTGAATCGTCCGCAAGGTAGCTGGTTCTTCCTGGCTGCGGTGCTTACCGATCTGGAGGTCGAAGTCAGCGAACAACCCGCAACCGACCACTGCGGAACCTGTACCGCCTGCTTAGACGTTTGCCCGACCGACGCGTTTCCCGAACCGCACGTGCTGGATGCCTCACGCTGTATCAGCTATCTAACGATTGAGCTTCGCGATCCGATTCCTCTCGACCTGCGTCCCGGTGTGGGAGAATGGATGTTGGGATGCGACCTTTGTCAGGACGTTTGCCCATGGAATCGCAAAGCTCCGGTGTCGTCGGAAACCACCTTCGCCCCCTCGCCCGAGCTAAACCCACTCGAGCTAACTGTGTTGTTTGACTTGGATGAGCAGGCGTTTCGCGACCGGTTTCGCAAGACACCACTCTGGCGCCCGAAACGGCGCGGCATTCTTCGCAACGCTGCCATTGTGCTCGGCAACCGGCCCACGCCGGCAGCGATGCCCGCTTTGCTGAAGGGACTCCACGACGTCGAGCCCCTGGTCCGCGGGGCCTCGGCCTGGGCGTTGGGCCACTATACGTCGGCCGCCGTGCAGCCGTTGTCGGAGCGGTTGAACATGGAAGACGATGCCGACGTGATTGCCGAAATACGGCATTCCCTCTCTCAACTCGACAATTCACCGAGGCCGGTTGACCCGCCCGACTCGGATGCGAAAAATTGAGCCCCATGAAGCAACCGTTACCCACTTTACGTATTGGTCCCATCGAGCTCGATTTCCCGGTCGTGCAGGCGGCTTTGTCTGGCTATAGCGACTCGCCGATGCGGGTGCTCGCCCGCCGTTTTGGGGCTCCCTACACCCTTTGTGAGGTGATGCTCGACCAGTTCCTGGTCGCTCTCAAAGAGCGAAAACGCACGAGCCATTTCCTGCATATCGCCGACGAGGAGCACCCCGTTGCGGGACAGTTGATGGGGGCTGAGCCCGAGCAGTTCGGCCCCGCCGCACTACGTCTGGTAGCGGCCGGATTCGACGTGATCGATATCAACTTCGGCTGCCCGGTGAAAAAAGTGCTGGGGCGGTGCCGGGGTGGTTTTCACCTGAGCCAGCCCGAGATTGCCCTCGAAATCGTCTCCCGCGTCCGCGAAGCGGTCCCCGATCACATTCCAGTGACCGTGAAGATGCGTCGCGGCATCGACGACACCGCCGAGAGTCGCGATCAATTCTACACCATCTTCGATGGAGCCTACGAGCGCGGGGTGGCCGCCATCACGGTGCACGGCCGCACGGTCATGCAGCGTTACATTGGCCCATCGCGGTGGGATTTCCTTCGCGAGCTCAAGCAGCATGCCGGCGAGCGAGTTGTACTCGGAAGCGGTGATCTGTTCACCGCCCAGTCGTGCCTCGACATGCTCGCCTACACTGGAGTGGACGGAGTCACGGTCGCCCGAGGGGCAATTGGCAATCCGTGGATCTTCTCCCAAGCCCGCGCCTTGGCAGCCGGACAACCGCTTCCCGCACCCCCAACCGTGTTCGAACAACGCGATGTGATTGCAGAGCATTATCGGTTAGCAGAACTCTCGTATGGCGAAGACCGTTGTTTGCCCACCATGCGAAAGTTTGCCATCAAGTACTCGGTGCTGCACCCGAGCCCACTGGAAGTCCGCAAGGCCTTCTGCGAAGTCAAACAACCAGGTGCCTGGCGGCAGGTGCTTGAGCAATGGTACGCAACCGATGCTCCAGGGCTGTATCCCGAAGTAGACGAGCCAGCCCCTGTGATGGACGAGGCTTCACTCGCTGCAGCGAGCCTGGCTGTTCGCTAACTCGAGTCTTAGAATCGGAACCAGTCGCGTACTCGATCCGACAACTTGGGAGTCGATGTCGATTCGGATACTGGTTTCGTCGGTGCGGCCGGCGCAACGGTCTCGGCAGGAACCAGCTTGGTTTCTGGCAGGTACTCAATCACAAATTGCGACCAGTACGAGTTCAGCAGGTTCAGGCAGTCGCGATACTGGTGAGCGTCGAGCGCCTGACGCGTACGCCGCACATGCTGCACGAGCGCCAGGACTTGCTGATCCGACTCAGGGTAGATTCTCAACGGATAAACGAGGTCGTGCACTTCGACCTTGTCGATCAGCACTTCTCCCTTGCCGATTAACTCGAACCGAATGCGTAGTTTGGCCGACGAGTCGAACGGCAAATCCTCCACCCCAAACTGGTAGGCGTTCCACGACTGCGATTTCTGGTCCTCGAACAAGCGTGCTGCAGACAACCGAATGCACGATGGTGGAGCACGCGAATCGACTTGCTCCACGAATAAACGCAATTCTGCGTCCTCCGATAGATCCACCACTTTCAAATGAGCGGTCAAAGCGGCTTGCCCTGTCGCGGGAGTCTTGAAGGGGGGAGTGCTTATGTTGGTGGAGGGCCCGTCGGACTTCAATTGCGCGGCGCGCTCGCCATCTAATCCCCCCATCACGGTCGGGGCCGACAGCCAATTCAATGCCTGACTCTGTTCATCTACCTTTTCAAACGAGGGGTTCAGCACCTCGGCGTAGAGCGGCCTTTGCGAGGGATTCAGATCGCGACGCTCCAGCAATTCGCATTGCTTGGCAAGTTGCTTGGCCACACTTGGATCGAGCTGCACCACCACACCGGTGGCGGCCACCTCGTTCTTGGCAAATCGATGAACCTGCACTTCGTAGGGAGACAGTTTCACCGGCCAGGCGCTAAGACCCTCGGCGTACGACACCACAGGCATCGCCTTCTCGCCGGACTTAATCTGCGCGGCCGTGGTCCGTGCCGAGACATTCAACGTAATCTTGGCCTGAACCGACCAGGGGGAATCGTTGGCCACGGTCATGATCAACTCTTCGCCGAGTCGATAGGCTTGCACCGACACGGGTTGCTCGATAATCGACTTGCCGACCGGTTCCGCCCCACGCGGAATGTTGGCCAGTAACCGCAATAACAATCGTTGTTGGTCATCAGCAAGATTTGCAGGGCCGGCAGTTCCACCGACCATAAGAGGACCGGTGCTACCGCGATACGTGTTGGAAGTGAGTCCCGCGCCAACTTGCTTGGGATTCGCAACCGGGGCCAATCGACCAGCGGCCGATGCGGCAGCGAATGCCGAGTTCTCGATCGCAGGTATCTTTCGCCCAAGTTGCCACATCGCTAGCGCATCGCCTGCGCTATTGGCGGTCCGTTGACTAAGTTCCATCGGACGTGCGGCATCGGCCAAAGGACTACCGGTGACGTCGAACTGCGGCAAGACGACCTCAGCCCCGATGGCCGATTCGAGCTGCGCCAGGTCAACTCCCCGCTCCAGATACAATTCGTCCAGCGGGCGAGGGGCAAACTGCGGGCGGAGCGAAAACTCATTGGTATCGAACATCTCCGCAGTCAACAACCAAAGAGACGCCTCGGGATTATTCGAGTACAGATTCGTAGCGATCGATCCCAGCAGGGACGTGGTCGCGAGCGCTCGTTCGCGGTGCCAGACACGTCGCGCAGACGCATCGTCGAGCATCTGATGTGGATTCTGGATCCAATTGTTGAGTACTTCGGAGTTCACTTTCATGCGAGCAGCGACATTCGCCAGACGCGTAGGAGTTACTCCATATTCGCTTGGCGGGAATGCTAGATAGCTGTCGGCCGATAGTTCGAGCGATACCCCAGCAAACGCGGCGTGGCCTGAGCAGGAAACGATCAGGCGATCGACGATGCCTTGCACCTCCTCGGCGACTTTAGGATGGGCAGTGTAGTAGTGCGGAGTGCTACCACGTTGGTGCTGGGTGATGGTAGTTCGAGGACGCCCTGCGAGATCGGTCCACACCGGGTAATTCTCAATAGTCCACTTCTGTTTTTGTGGAGTACGCATCATCCGATTCACATCGACCAAAGACGAATTGAACCGAATGCTCGGTACCATCCGCAGCCCGCGTCGCGAACAGATACGCAGCATTAGATCCAGGGGATCGATCGGCGGCAGATCGGTCGCTCCGGTGTTGAGCCGGCTAAAGTTCATGACCGGGGTCGTGGGATAGTCGCCCGCGTCGAAAGCCGCTCCGCCATCGCGCCAGACATTTACCACCGCCATGTTGTAGCCCGATAGCTCGAGCGACGCGGCCAAACGTTCGGCGAGCAGATAGAAGGTTTGCCAGTCGTCGACCGCAGGCCGGCCATCGGCGGCGGGCGTTCTGGCACTCGTGTGTTCGAGCAATTCGTTCCAGTCGAAGTAGGCGGCAATTGGGCGTTCGTTGTACGCAATCGCCAGATCGCCATCCCGCGAGCCATGCACCGATCGCAGACGAATGCGGCCGAAGCGGGCTTTGTTTTCGTTCGAGAGATTCTGCACCACCGCTACGGGCGACTTGGTTCGCGGATAGAACAAGCAGCGATGACTGACAAAAGTCTCGGTGCCTGGCAGTGTGGATGCATCGACCACGATTGCGGTCGCAGGCCCCAGCGGCACCAATTTGCCATCCGCATCGGGCTCGTAGATGCGAATCGCCAGCTCTTGGGCAAAATCGCCTGGCAAATCGACCTCCACGACGTGCGGAAGACCAATCTCCGCAGCGGGCAGCGGATAAGCTTGCCAAGTGGGATGCGTTGCGCGGCTGGCAGAAAGCTCAACCAGCTGTCGATCGTGCATCGTGGCGGTCCCCGAGGTTTCGCTCCCCATCGGCGCGACCGTCCATTTCGCCAGTCGGTCGAGTCGAGTCCAGTCGGGCAGGCGGTCGTACCACTTGGGATTCGCTGGATCGATCTCCAGCGTCGTTTTCCACTCCGCATCGCGGTAGTGAATCGGCGCGTTCGGCTCGAGCACCACCACCTGGAACGTGCGTTCGGCTAGTTTCTCGGCGGTCGAGGATTCCCAGAACTTCGCCCGATTACCTGGAGGAGTACTGATGGTCAGGCGAACCGTATAAACGCCCTCTTTCTCCGGCAGCGGAATCGAAATCGGCAGGCGGAGCTCTCCTTGCGTGGGGAGCGTTTTCCGCGAGTTAATACTCCACTCTTGATGCCCCCCGCGGCCCGAGAACACGGCCACGGCCAAGTCGATCGCGCTGCCCGCTTCCAATCCAGGCACGACGGGGGTCATATCAAACTCAAGATTCTCGCCGGGTGTGAAGATCAGGTCGTCGCGGTCCAGATCGATTCGCAGCGCATCGTCCGATACCCGGTGCACGAGTAAAGTCGCCGCGGATTGATCGTCGGCGGCAGGCAACGCGGAGCGATGAGCGGTGGTCATCAACTCGCTGAGGGGAATCTCGACTGTGGTCGACTCGGAGTCGCCGGCTGCCCGAAACTCGAGTCGTATCGCACCGGTCATCGCCGAGTGAACGGTAATGTCACAGCCATCGAACGTGCGAGCTCGGGGCTGGGCGACCAACACGGTACCAGCATCGATCCACAGACTTCCTGGCGTGTCGGCTTCGCGCCCTAGCAGCGACATGTCCGTAAGCGTGCCGCCGTTTACCGACATGCGTGCAGCCCATTGAATTGGCTTGGAACCACCCCAAGCAATTCGCAGACGCAACGTGGAATCTTCGGCCCTAGCAGGCGCAACAACCACCAGTGCGTAGCCCAAGATGGCTAGCACTAACCACGGCCACCTTCCTGGCGACCACTGTTTAGTGGAAAGGTTGTTGGTCACCGGACATCCTTGTCCGCCGAAGGGTAATCTGAAGTCATCGCCAGCCGTCGTCGGCTGACATGCACTAACTAATTGGCAGAATTGTAGTTGCGCTCGCCGAGCAACGCTATAGTGATTGCTTTACTTATCGGCTGTTTCAGTGAGCAGCGATGCTAGCACTGCCGACTCGTCGGTGCAAATTGTCGTGACATTGTTTGCCTGCCATTGATCGTCGGGATGCACGTAGAGTTCCCCCGAAATTTCCCCTTCGGCAGGCCAGCCAGCCACGTAGGACCACTCGTTCGTTTCGACAAAACGGGAATCGTTCGTGCAACCGCTCGCTTGTTCCCGCGACAAAGTAGGCAAACTGCCCGATTTGGACAACTCCAGCAATAACGCATAGAGATCGCTCGATTGCAGCAACGCCGATTCGCGACGCATCGCGGCGACCTGAGAGCCACGTATGATCAAAGGCACCTGAAACAGTTCGCGGTGTGCAGCCGCGGCGTCGATGCCGAGCCAACCGTGCTCGCCGAGGGCGTAGCCCCGCGTACCTGCTAGCACGAACTCCACCGGTGTTTCGGGCCAGAGTTCGGCCACCAGCGAGTCGACCGCTCCCACCGCCGCGTCGAGCGCCATGACTTGGCCGGCGTATCGCACTGCGGTATGCAGCACCAAATCGGCAGCTTCGTCGGAATCGGCAACCGCCTGCTCTGGCACTTCGACCGAGGACTCGAGCGGAGGATCTTCCTCGCCCAGCAAGCTTTCAGCCAGCTCTCGCGGGGCATCCCACGGGGAGAGTAACCCGCGAAGATGAATCCAGAGCAGCCGCGGCTGTTCGTACTCGGCCGACCACTCGCCGAGTTGATCGGCGGCCGCGACCAAGGTGGAAGCCAGCCCGCAGTCCATCACGTCGTCGGCTTCTTCCGCAGGAGCAGGGTTCAGCACGATGGCTTCGTCGAAATGATCAAGGTCCTCCCGCTCGGCCAGTTCTGGCTCATCGGTCACCAGATGGCACAGGTAACCTTCGCTCCGCAGTTGTTCGATCAAATGCATAGACTCGGTAGTCGCAGGCGACAAGCGATGCTGCCCGGTCCAGATCGAGTCGTACACGTCGCCTAGTTGGTTCGACTCGGCCAGTACACGGTCGAAAAGCGTGGCCTCGCTGGCCAGTGCGTCGAGCGAAGGGGTGGAGTACCACGTATTCCCATACGCACCTAAAGCCCGCGCTCGCAGGCCGTCGACCATCAACACGATGATTACACGATTCGTCATTCAGACGAGTATAGAGAGCCAAACGTAGCGGGCAAAGATGGTGCCAGGGCTAGGCGGCCCGCCATTCCCGCCAAACTAGTTGCGGAAAGACGATGGCATCGCGAAGGTATCGGGTTGCCAACCGACGGGGCTCGCTAGCCAGGCGGTGCACCCACTCGAGACCGGTGCGCCGCATCCAGACTGGCGACCGCTGCTTCTCGCCGGCCAGGAAATCGATCGTCGCCCCCGCACAAAGTGCCACCTTGGCGTTGAGCTGCTGGTAATGCTTGGCGACCCACAGCTCTTGTTTCGGAGCCCCCAGACCAACCACCAGCAGATCCACCGGCTGGGCGGAGACCGCATCGAGGGCCGCTTGATTGGCTGCCGAGTTGTGTTCGAATCCAAGGGGAGGGCAATGGGTGCCGACTACCTGCACGTTGTTGTATTTCTGATGGATAGCTTCCGCGGCGCGTTCCGCCACTCCGGGTCCTGCCCCCAATAAAAACACTCGCAAGGGCTGCGAACCAGCAGCCGCAGCGGCTAACACGCTCGGTACCAAGTCGCTCCCGGCCACGCGTTCGGGCAGCGGCCGCCCCAGCAGGCGAGATGCAGCAACAATCGGCGCCCCGTCGGCCAAGACCATCGCGGCCGACTTGTAAGCGTTCTGCAGACCTTCGTGATGGCTGAGCAGCACCGCATGGTCGACATTCGGGGTCACTACGTAGCGACAATTTATCGAGGTCGGAGACTCGCACCAGTCCATCACTTGCGCAGTCGCTTGCTGCAGATCAACTCGGTCGATCTGCATGCCGAAGAGCTGTACAACGGGCTTCTGAGCGACTGGTACGGGGCAGCTAACAGCGGTCATGGTGCGTGAAATCCCGTTTTCGAGTGCGAAGTCGTAGTGAAGGAGCTAAAGCCAACGCGGTTCGGCATGGTTGCCGGCTGCGCTACCGGGCTATGCTGTTCGGCCACGGCCAAGGCAAGGCCTGCAATCAGGAACAAGAACGTCTGGTCCTGGAAAATGTGGGTCAGATCGTGAAACAGTGCCGACGGCAAATAAACACAAAGCACCGCCAACAACAGTCGTCCCATCTGTCGCATTGCTGGAGAGTTCGATTCGTCGAACGTCATGCGGTAACCAATCCAGATCCACCCAACTAGCATTGCCAAGTAAGCGGCCAAGCCAGCCAATCCGGTTTCGACCACCAGGCCGAGAAACGTGTTGTGATGGTGCAGATTGCGAATCGATTCGAGTTCGAACGACTGGTGTCGGTCCGACAGGTACGGCAGCTTCTTGTCGAAGAACCGTCCAAAGCCGACGCCTGCCAGAGGTTCATCGCACCACATCTTCCAGGAAACATACGCGAACGAGGTGCGCTGCTCGACGGAGTGTTCGGACACCGAGCCCGAGTCTTCGCGGTTCAGGTACAACACGAACGACCAGGCGACCATCAGCAGCAACGCTCCGCAAACGGACGAACCGATCGCAACCGGCCAGCGATACTCACGAGGAGTATGGGCGATGAGCATCACGAACGCACTGAGGGCGAAGCCCATCCACACACTGCGGGTGTAGGTGAATAGGATGCCGAGCACCATCAGGCCCATGCATCCCAACAGCACTAATTGAAGCGATCGCCGAACGCGGGGGCGGAGGGTCCAGGTGGCCCAGAAGCACAAGCAAAGGTAGTTCCCCAGACTCACTGAGTTCAAGGCAGGACCACGGGCGCGGCCAAAGTGCGTGCCGAGTTCCGGATCGGTAATGTACTTCGGAAACACCGCCCACCACTGCTGCGTGATTTCGGCACAGGCGGTCACCGCCAGGTAGGTACCCAGTGCTGCAAACGCTGCGAGCACGTAGGTGGTAGTACGAGTCGAGGGAGGGGCGATTCGCACCGCCAGGTAGAGCAGCGTGGGAGTCCAGAAACTAAACAGCAAGCGAAAGAATGGCGATACCGGCAGATCGGCGTCGCTGCCGACGTTCGCCAAGACGCAACTTACAGTCAGCCAGCCCAACAAAGTAAAGATCGCCCAGTCGACGGTCAGCGGAGTCCAATGCACCAGCTTTCGCTGCCAGGCGAACATCGCCAGGGCGGCCACTAACACACCCAATAGCAGTCGGTCGACTGTTAGCGGCAGCGGTCCTAGGTGCAGGTGCCAGAACTCATAGCCCAGCACGTAGCCAATAGCTACCGTCGCTACAGCCACTCCCACCGGCGTAAACCGGCGAAAGGCAATGGCTCCCCACAACAGGGCAACCAACACGGCGAACACGATGATAAGAGCCATTGGATAAGTCGAACCAGAGAAGAAGCACTTTAGCGAGCATGACCTCGATTCCTAAACTGTAGCTCACGGATCGACTCGGCAGGGTCGAATCGATCGTATCGCTCTTAGTGGGCACCTGCGGTTTCGCGAGCTTCGTAGCCAGTGGCAATTGCTTCGCTTAAGGTGAAACGATGCGAGCGGGGCGAGGCAAAGCCAAACTCGGTGCGACCTGCAACTGTTGCGGGAGTCGCCTCCAGCTCGGCTACGTCCATTGGGCGGGGACCATGTTTGACGAACACAATGCCAAGACCCAACATCAAACCCAGTAGACCACCAACACCAACCACGGTCGCCCGACCTGGTCCAACCGGCTTGATACCCGATTCCACGTGGTCGATTCGCGACAGCAGACTAGCCGACTGGGCCCCAGCCAGATGGCTCTGGGCTTCAGCCAGACGGGTTTGAGCAGCATCGACCAACTGAGTTTGATTATCCACAGCCGCTACCAGTTGGGCATAGACCGCACGATGGCGAGCAAGCCCCCGCTGACGATCCTGATTCTCCACAAGCTGCTGCTTGAGGGCAGCCTGACGTTGTTGGCTGACTTCGAGTTCGATTTGCAAGCCTTGGATGGCAGTTGCCAGTTCGCGGTGCAGTTGCTCGCGAACATGCGATTCGGCCTCTTGAGCGGCAAGCACATAAGGATGGGCGGGAGCCAAGGTACCCAACAACCGGGCGGTATTCAGCTGAGCGTCGATCACCCCTTGCTTCAGGCGATCCACGGCTGGCTGCGAAGCAAGCAGCGTAGCAGGCGTGGCAACCAACATTTGCGGGTCTTTCTGGGCTTTTTGCAGCACTTCCAGCAGCTTCTCGTTTTGCTCACGTTCCGAGCGAATCGCCCGCAATTCGGCCTGAATGGCCAGATTGTCCTGCGAACTTTCGCTGGCTCCACCGATGGGATTCAGCAGGTTCCGTAGATCATTCAGGTCGGCACCCACGCTTCCTTCGAACTCCGAAAGCTCGTTGGTTTTCAGCGTGAGTGTTTCGACCGCTTGCGACACCCCGTTGGCCAGTTCGGCAATCATGCTGTCGGCCTGCCCCTGACGGATTTCCTGGGTGCGTTGCTCCAGGGCAGCAGCCAGACTCGACGTGAGGTCAGCGGCCCGTTCGGGATCTTGGTCGAGCACGCCGAGGTAAAACACTTCGGTCTTACCGAACTCAGCACCACCGGGAGGGTTCATGACCATCGCATCGCGAAAGTCGACCACGTCCTGCGCGGTGGGCCATGCTTTGTTCTTCTTCCAATTCGCGGGAGGTCCAACTTCCTGCAGTACTTTGGTGACAACCGACTTGCTCCGTGCCAGTTCGAGCAACGTTTCCTGCAAGGTCTTCATTTCCGATAGGTCGCCAAACTTACCAAGACGGTCGTTGCCGAGTCCAGCGACTTCGGGGCGAACCAGCAAGCCTTGGGTGGCCTTCCAATTGCGCGGCATCACCACTGAGTAGCCGATTGCCAGCACCGTGGCCACCACCATCGGCACCAACCACAGCTTGCGATATTCCACCAGCAACTCAACAAACTGGCGAGGCGAAAGACTCGAGGCGACTGGACGCGTCATGGTAGGTTCTGTTCCGAAGAGGATTCAAGCGAGCAAAGGCGAGACGGCCAAACAGAAGGCAACCACTGTGCCAATCGCCCAGAACGCGCATAAACACCGGAAAAGCTGAGCTTTCTTGCTTTTGAACCTTGCTGTCGGGTGTTGCCGAGAATCAACGTGTTGCCGAAACTCAACACCGCCAGCAGCCATTACAACCAGAGTATCCGGAAACCCACCAAGAGTGGTTTGAAGCCATCAAAGTCGCAAGGCACACTTCCTTACTAGTTGATCCCTCCCTGCTGCTATTGCTGCTTAGTCGACGAGGCTACCTTGAGCGTTCAGGTACAATCCATCACCACTCTTGCTGCGCTCGAAGACTTGCGTGCTTCGTGGAACGTGCTCGACGGCGGTGTGCCTTTTCGTTCCTTCGACTGGCTGGCAACCTGGTGGAAGCATTACGGGGCCGGCGACGGATCGACCAAGCAACAGCTATACGTGCTCGTCGTGCAGCACCACCAGCAACCACTGGCCATCGCACCGTGGTACGTGGAGCAATCGCGCACCCGTGGGCGGGTGGTCCGCTGGCTTGGTAGCGGAGAGGTCTGCAGCGACCACTTGAGTGTCTTGTGCCGTGAGCGAGATCAGGTCGCCGTGGTCGAAGCACTTTCCCAACACCTGCGCGCCAGCGACGAGTGGAATCGTCTCGAACTCGAAAGCATCGATGACTCCGACGTCACCATGAACATGCTGGCCGATCGACTCGCTGCGGTTGGCTGCACCACTACTTGCCGCGCCGAAGGCAACTGCTGGAGCATCGACCTGCCCGACAGTTGGGAAGGCTTTCTGGCGATGCTCTCCAAGTCGCATCGCAAACAACTTCGAAAGCTGGATCATCGTGTACTCCAGTCCGATCGAGCTCACTGGCAACAGGTGCAAACACCACAGCAACTTAGAGACACTTGGCCGGTTTTCGTCGATCTGCACCAACGTCGCCGCGAAAGCCTGGGCGAGCCTGGCAGCTTTGCCTCCGAACGGTTTGCGGCCTTCCACCACGACTTTGCGGAGCAACTTCTGCGAGCAGGTCGTCTGCGACTAGGCCTGCTTCGTTTGGATGGCGAGCCTATCTCGGCCGAGTATCAATTCGCCGGAAACGCCAGCGTGTACGCTTACCAAGGTGGTTTTGCACCGGAACAACAGGACGAGCAACCTGGCCGACTATCGCTGATGGCCTCGATTCAGGCCGCGATCCGATCGGGCGCCGTTCACTTCGATCTGCTCCGCGGCAACGAACCCTACAAGGCCCACTGGCGAGCCACCGCTCGACCGACCTACCACCTTCGCGTGCTTGCGCCGTCGCATGCCACGAACTGGCTGGCACAGACCGCCGACTTTGCGGAATCGTTGGCCAGCTCACTGAAGGCTCGCTTGCGGCCCTTGGTAAATGGTCCTGCGGATGGACTCTCGACATCTCACGGAAGCTAAGGGTCGAGCCATGCAAATGTCGATGGCCAGACGCTGGCTACTCAATACGTACTATACGGTTTCGACTCCAGTTCGCTGGACCATGGAACAGGTCCGTCGCTACCGCCGGCACGAGCCCGTACAGGTCGTGTTCTATCATCGTGTTGCCGACGATGTTCCGAATCCTTGGACGATCAGTACCCAATCGTTCGCCGAACAAATCGACTGGCTTAGCCAACGATTCGATCTAGTGTCAATGGCTGAGGCCCAATATCGCATCGAGCGAGGCAAGAACCGCCGCCCCACGGCGGTGGTGACCTTCGACGACGGCTACGCGGATAATATGAACTTTGCGTTACCATTGCTTCTGGAACGCAAGATCCCGGTCACCTATTTTGTTTCGACCGACTATATCCGTAACGGAAAGCCGTTTCCGCACGATGTGGAACTTGGTCAGCCATTGGCTCCGAACACCGTGGACGATATTCGTCGGCTCGCGGAAGCCGGTATCGAAATCGGCGCCCACACCCGATCGCACGCGAACGTTGCGGAACTCGATTCGCAGCAACTCCAGCACGAGATCGTGGGCTCTAAGCAAGATCTCGAACTCATGCTTGGTCGCGAAGTCCGCTATTTTGCCTTTCCTTACGGTCAGCCTCAACATCTTAGCGGCGAAGCGTTTCAAGTAGCCCAACAGGCCGGATTTGCGGGCGTGTGCTCCGCCTACGGGGGGTACAACTTCCCCGGCAGCGACTCGTTTCATTTGGAACGCTTCCACGGCGACCCCGAGTTCGTCCGCTTCAAGCATTGGCTCAGTGTCGATGCGATGAAGGTATTCCGTAGCCCATCCTTCGATCCCGAATTGACTGCTATGCCTCAAGTCCACGAACGGCAGGAATGCATCGTGGGAGAAAGGGGCTGAGCATGGCCACTGCCAATCGCAAAACCGCTGGCCCTATGCGCCCTGATACGCTGCTAACGAGCGTCGTGGTGCTGCTGGTGGTGAATGTCGTGCAACGCAGCATTGGCTTTGGACGTGGCTTGCTGTTCTGCCGATGGCTCGATCCCGACGCCCTCGGCCTCTGGGATATGTCGTACGGATTCTTGTTGCTCGCTGCGCCGGTTGCCGTGCTTGGTCTACCGGGCTCGTTTGGACGTTACCTCGAACGCTATCGGCAACGGGGCCAGTTAAACTCGTTTCTCTTGCGGACCTCACTGTGGACAGCAAGTCTGGCTGGAATAGCGATTGCTGCTTTGCTGATTGGTCGCAAAGGCTTTGCCTACCTTGTGTATGGTGATAGTAACGAGCAATGGCTCATTGTGCTGGTTACCTGCACCTTGGCGGCAGTGATCCTGCATCACTTTCTCGAAGCGGTATTCGCTGGCCTACGTGTGTTCCGCGTGGTATCGGCCATGCAATTCGTCCAGAGCATGCTTTTTGCAGCGATTTCGATTAGCTTGCTGCTCAACTGGCGAAACGACGCGGCGAGTGTTATCGTCGGATACGGTGTGGCCTGCTTAATCTCAGCAGTGCTGGTCCTCATTTGGTCGCAACGCTGTCATTGGCAAACCACTCCGGAAACGATGGCCGAGACGCATCGCGACTTCTGGCCACCACTGCTGCGATTTGCGGTTTGGGTGTGGGTGACCAATCTGCTGTCGAATCTGTTTGCGATCATCGATCGCTACATGCTCGTACATTACAGCGGACTACCGGCCGAAGACGCATTGGGCCTGGTCGGGCATTATCATACAAGCATGCTGCTGCCGATGCTGCTGGTTTCGGTTGCCAACCTGCTGGTGGGTGCCATCACTCCGCATCTGAGTCACCACTGGGAAGAAGGGGACCAGCACGGCGTTTCGACTCGCTTGAACATGATTCTCAAGCTCGCTGGGTTAGGCATGTTTTTGGCCGGCATCGGTGTGCTGCTCATTGCTCCCTGGCTGTTCCACATGGCGTTTGCCGATAAATACAACCAAGGCCTACACGTGCTGCCATGGGCGCTAGCCTCGTGCGTGTGGTTCGGTCTGCTCTTGGTCGCTCAGACTTATGTGTGGTGTGCAGAGAAGACCCGCCGCGCGACAATACCGCTGGCGATTGGTCTGGGCACCAACGTAATGCTCAACTTATTGCTGCTGCCAATCCTGGGACTCCAAGGCGCGGTAATGGCCACCGCGCTGTCGACAATGACCGCCTTTGTCTCACAAATGGTGGTCAATTGCCGACTCGGCATGGAAGGATGTCGTCGCACGCTGGTGGTCGCCATCGTGCCGCTTGGTCTCACGCAAGGCCTGCCGCTGGCCCTCTCGTCGGGATCGTTGATTGGCATGCTGATATTCTCGACCCCTCTGATCTTCTCGCACGAAGAGCGACGACTCGTAGTCGAGCTACTCCACAGCAAACTCGGGCGGTGGCTTCCCAACTCGAAACAATCTTTGAATCGCGAAGGAATGGAACATGCCTGAACCATCGACCACAGATGCCGCCCCGCTACGCACGCTGTTCTGTGTGACCTCGATGCCGGTCGGCGGTGCCGAAACATTGCTGGTGAACCTGATCCGCCGGCTGGATCGCTCCAAGATTGCTCCTGAGATATGCTGCTTGAAACAACCTGGGCCGCTTGGAGACGAGATGGCCGCCGAGGTACCGGTGCACTCGGGGCTGATTCATCATAAGCTCGATGTGTTGGTACTGAACCGAATGACTCGCTTGCTACGCGAGCGGCAAATCGACGCGGTGGTGACCGTCGGCGCTGGCGATAAGATGTTCTGGGGCCGATTGGCTGCCAAACGCGCTGGAGTGCCGGTGGTCTGTAGTGCGCTGCACAGCACCGGCTGGCCCGACGGGGTAGGGCGGCTCAACCGCTTGCTCACCCCGCTGACCGATGCGTTCATCGCAGTGGCCGCCCCCCACGGGCGGCACTTGATCGAAGGCGAAAAGTTCCCCGCCTCGAAAGTGGTGGTGATTCCCAACGGAGTCGACACCGCGCGGTTCGCCCCAGGCGCCGAAACCAATCAACTACGAAGCGAACTGGGCATTCCTGCGACGTCGCCAGTCGGCATCATTGTTGCCGCACTGCGTCCCGAGAAAAATCACGAACTTTATCTCGAAGTCGCTGCGCGCGTCACCAAACAGATTCCTGAGGCCGTGTTCCTGGTGGTTGGCGATGGTCCTCAGCGAGTGCAACTGAAAGAGCGAGCCGAGCAACTCGAACTCGGCGACTCGGTACGCTTTCTCGGCACCCGCAGCGATATTCCCTCGCTGTTGAACCTGGCCGACGTGAACGTTTTGACTTCGCACAACGAAGCGAATCCGGTCTCGATTCTCGAGGCGATGAGCACTGGCACCCCGACCGTGGCCAGCAACGTGGGATCGGTCAGCGAATCGGTGGTCGAAGGAAAAACCGGATACCTAGCCCCCGCGGGCGACGCCGAGGTGCTTTCGGAGCGGGTTCTCACGCTGATGAACACCCCGCTACTTCGCCAAGAATTGGGAGCGGCCGCCCGCCAAATGGTGGAGAGTCGCTGGTCGCTGGAGGTGATGGTCGAGGGGTACGAACAGCTGTTGTGGCGCATTTATACCGAGAAAACCGGCATCCACGCCCCGTCGGCCACCGAAGCCCCTGCCGAGCCGTGCGTGGCGGTATAGGGAGATTTCGGCTCCGTCCCGGCCCGAAAACCGTGCTGTCAACCGCCCCGATGCCACTCGCGTCGTTCCCCGGGCGCAATCATAATAATGCCTCGTCCTACGATCCGAGCCCGCCACTGCTGACTGAACCGGAATGATCACCGAAACCATCCTGACAACGACCGCCCGCCTGTTGAGCGGCGCGAGTGTGCGGTGGGTGGACAGCCAGCCCGACACGTGCCAGCGGGTCTATTTTGCCAACCATACGAGTCACTTGGATGTGATACTCGTCTGGTCAGCATTGCCGCATGATGTGCGTAAGCTCACCCGCCCAGCCGCGGCGAAGGACTACTGGGGCAAGGGGCGGATACGGCCCTACATCGCGAAGGTGTACAATGCGATGCTGATCGACCGCAAGGAGATCAAAGTGCATCAGAGCCCCGTCGACATCATGATCCGGGAGATCGGCCGCACCTACTCGGTGATTATTTTCCCCGAGGGGGGCCGCTCGTCCGGCGAGACGGTTGGCTCGTTCAAAAGCGGTTTGTACTACCTGGCGAAGAAACGTCCCGACCTGGAGCTGATCCCCGTATACATCGACAACATGAATCGCATTCTCCCCCGTGGAGAATTCCTGCCGGTCCCGCTATTGTCGTCAGTAACCTTTGGCCCACCGATGTGGCTCGAAGCCGGCGAAACCAAGGTGGAGTTCCTGGCCCGAGCCCGCGAAGCGGTCATGAATCTGCGGGCGCGAGAGAAAGACAGTTAACCGCAGTCGCTACTTCGCCCTGCGAATAATTCCTATGACACCAATTCAACTTAACTGGGCGCTTGCCGGCACCATTGTCATGCTCCTCACGGCCGTGACCGTGATTGGGCAGCTCCTTGCGCGGCAGCCACAGCTGGGCCTCAACCCCGCAGCGGTCAACGCGTTCAACGCCCGGCTGCGCGCATGGTGGATCATCTGCTGTCTGCTCTCGGTCGCGTTCCTCAGCCCCGGGGTCACCATCCTGCTGTTCGGGCTAATTAGCTTTTGGGCACTCCGCGAATTCATTACCCTCACGCCGACTCGGCAAGGGGATCACCGCGCGCTGTTCTGGGTGTTCTTCCTGTTCACCCCACTGCATTACATCCTGGTGTGGATGAACCTGTACGACAGCTATAGCGTGTTGATCCCGGTTTACGGGTTCTTGTTTATCCCGCTTCGCATCGCGATTGCCGGCGATACCAAACGATTCCTGGAGCGAGTGGCCAAGATTCAATCGGGCCTGTTGGTGTGCGTGTATTGCTTGGGCTTCGCCCCCGCGCTGCTCGACCTGGAGTACGGCGAGTACGCCGATCGTTCGCGGCTGCTGTTCTTCCTGGTGCTCATGTCGCTCGTGAGCGAAGGGCTGCAGTTCATCGGCGACCGTCTCTACGGCCGCAACGTGATCTCGGCCAACATCAATGGCACCAAGACTTGGGAAGGCATGCTCGGCGGAGCGGCCAGTACCGCGTTGGTCGGCATGACCTATCACATGGCGTTCAAACCCTTCAACGAGCTTTGGCACACCGCGCTGGTGAGCATGGTGATCGCGGTGATGGGCTTTGCCGGGTCGATGACCATGTCGGCCATCAAACGCGACCGTGGAGTCCGCGATTTTGGGACCTTAGTAGAAGGCCATGGCGGTGTGCTCGACCGCATCGACGCCATCTGCTTTGCCGCGCCGGTGTTCTACCACGTCGCCAAGCACCTGTTGGTGCCTTAGCGCCAGACAGTGTTCGCCGAGTTCGTATCGGCTCGCATTGCTTTGCTACCTTGCTGACGCACGTTCCGCGAGTAGGCCGATTCGTGATTGGTGCTGGCCAGCGGGGTGATTTCCTTCCGCGGCGGCAACGACACTGGTGCTTCATGCCCCGCTAGTTGTACGTCGGATCCGCGATGCTCGCCGGGCAGCACCGGGCGGCCTTGCTTCACCCATTCGAGCCATTCGTTCTGCAACGCCAGCAGACTCTGATGCCCGTAGTGCTCGCGAACCGCACGCGGCCAGTTTTCGTCGGTCATGCCGTCGGCTACGAACTTCAAGAACTCAGGCTGGCCATGCTTGCCAATCAGGTAGCGAGTAAGCGAGTGCCCTTGAGCGTACAGCGGTAGCACGTCGCGGGGGTATTCCTTCATGGCAAACATCTGCCCAAAGGGAATGCCTTTGCCGGTTTGCAGAAATTGAATCAGCAGGCGTTCCTGCTTGGCGATTTCGCTCGGATGCTCCACCGTGGTGCAAGCCCCTTCATCGGCCCAGCGGGGCAGGGGTTGGCGGAAATGGCAGGCGAAGATCGTGTGCGTGATCTCGTGAGGAAGCACCGAATCGAGCACTCGCTCGCGCGATCCAGTGATGGTCATGTTCCAGTCGAACACCTCGCCGCGGTCGAACACAAAGGTGGTCACACCACCCGCACCAAGGTGAGGAGCCACTTCGGCCTTAATCGGGCACTTGCGCGACCAAGGGGGCATCTCTTTGCCAATCCATTGAACTGCCAAGGTCTTCCGCCAGTGCTCGGCTGCATTGCCGATTTCCTGGGCTAATTCGCCAGTGGGAGCCACGACATCGAAGTTAGTGGTTTGATAGCGAGCCGCCTCGACATCGAGCGTCAACGACCAAACAACAAACAGGGCGAGTACGACAGTCGGCAAAGCGGCCGACTTCGAGCGAGCTTCCATGCTGCTCTCCAGGTTCGCGGTGGGTGGCTTAAAGCGATGCACAGCGGCTGCTAGCATCGGTCGAGTATCCTTTCGACGTGCGACACCTTACCACATCTGGCGGGGAATCACCCAGAGCGATTTTGCCCGTTCTCAGCGAACTTTGGCATAAAAAGCCCTGAATTCATCTTACGCCGGGCGGAGCGTTCCCGCTTCGACGCCAGCAATAATCTCGTTCAGCACCGCCGGTTCCATATCCACCCGCTTGGCAATCGACTTGAGCGCCGAGTGCTCCCGGCCCGATAGCATGCCATCGGCCAAGGCGACGCACACCAGCAGAATCATGTCGTTGCGGGTATCGATCTCCACCGCATCCACCTCCTGCGGGGCAGTGGCAATCATCTGGTCGACCCGTGATTTGGCGATGCCATTCGACTCGCCCCATTGCTCAAGAAACTTGGTTTCCTTCCGCCCAAGCCCATGCAGCGACGCCATGGCCACCAGCTTTTCGAACGTCTGCTCGGCGAAGCCGGCGCTCCAGCCACGCGAGTTGATGTCGATATCGAATCCCTCTTCGTCTGCCGAAGCGGCGTGCTTCTGCTGGTACTCCGATAAGGCGGTCTGTACGTTCTCCTTGGTTGCTTGCGATCGCCTTCTCAGGTAGTAGATGCCTACGCCTACCAGCACCAGCGGCAACGCGACGAGCAGTGGATGATGGGCAATGTACGAGGCTGCGATCACCGTGCCGGCCAGCGTTAAGCCAAGCACCACGCTGATGAGAAACGCTCCCCACTCGACCAGCGGCCCCAGCACTGGCACCCCCCTTAGCAAACCGACGAACGGGCTCACGGTGATGAGCATGCCAACGATGATCGCCACGGTCCCGCCCAGGCGGGTGAACCACAGCAGCTTCGCGAGGTACCCTTTGATGGTAGCTAAGGCCACCTCGCGATCGCCATTCGCCAGGTGATGCAGCATGCCATCGTTCTGGATGATGCCCGAGAGAAAGCTCTGCGAAACCTCGTATTGCTTGCCCCAGGCCATATCGCCACGAACCGCGCCGAAGTAACTGGCGGTCGGCGAGTTAGGTATTCCGTAGTACTCAATCCGCTCGTCCCCCAATTCCGGCGATGAGAGTCGACCTTTGCCTTTATAAAAGCACTGGGTATCGATGCGCAACCGGGCCGACTTGGCAGCGTCGGTCATCGCCAACCTCCCCGCGGCGATCGGCTCGCGATCGTCGACCAGATGAATATCTTCTGCGCTGATAAGCAGGTCGCCCAATTCGTACCTGGGGGGAAACAAATGGTCGCTCTTCAAAGTCTTTTTGATGCCGCTATTCCGCGAATTATTATCGACGCTCGACATCCACTTCTCCCGCCAGGTCACGTCGCCATCGCTATCTTCGTCGCGATCCCAACAGTAGATCTCTGCATTGCGATCGACCCGATAGTAGCCGGTGAAACCTTCGACGTAGTACCCCTGGATCGGCATCTTCGTTTCCAACTGGCCGGTCAGAGCAAAGGTGTCGTGCTGACTCGCCTCGGCGGGGTCGGCGACCACCGTGGCCTGTCGCGCGGCCTTATGAAAATCGAATCGCCCCTCGTTCTCCCAAAGGGCAAGCACCCCCACGCAAACAATTGCCGGCCCCGCCAGAATGGCTCCAAACTTGCTATCCTTCTTCCTCGCCATGAACACCCTCTCCCAAAGTCGATCTATCAACCTGGCAACCTAGGCCAGCAAGCAGTATTCGTCGCTCTGGGGCCAATCTTGCCATAATCGGCGGCAAGTTACGAGGCGGCTTTCCCAAACAGGCGGTCAAACACATCCCGTGCGTGCGACAAGCCCGGCTCGGTGAAGGTCAGCGTCATCGCATTGCGATCCGGCGGTTCGAGCCAGCCTTTGGCGACCACTCGTCCCCAGCAGCAACAACCCCAACACCGCCTCGTCTACTTTGTCGGTATCGTACTGCATCGCTGATTCTCCTCAGAAAGTGATGGGGATCCACAATTAATGTCGGCCCCCACTACCAATAACCAGCTTCCTGATAAGCGGTTGCTGTCTCGGGGTCGTACCAAATGGTGAATCCAGCACCGTCGGCGGCAACTGGGCTTGAATAGGTTTTCAAAGGAGTGTCGCTGCCGGTTTCCGGAGGGTAGCGGAAATCCTCTCGCATCGTGCTCACAAATCTCCCTTGCTCTATGTCGCTTCTTGAAACCACGGAGTATCTTCCCCACTCCTTCCACTCCCGATCGATAAAGGCTTCCAGTTCCGCTTGCTCTATCTGATACTTGGCCTGGAACCCTCCCGCGTGTTTGAACAAGCGTATGTTGCTGGCCTGCCTGGGCATCCAGCCATCGACACGTCGATCGTGAATGTCGGCGGCCGACGAGTATTCAAACTCTCCAAACCGCACTTTGTCGATGGCGACTTGGATCAGCACGCACGAGGGAATGAACGCGACGCAGGCCACAGCGACCGCCAGCGAAAACATCGACTTTCGTTTCCGATTCCACCGCGGAGCAAACATCGTGGCCAGACACACCAATGCCACGAGCACAACGAACGTGAGTCGCATGGGAAACATCAGTGGCCATAGCATGTGTCAAGCTTTTCTTTCAAAACAAATGTACAGTATAACCCGCAGGCGATTCTAGAGAGTTTTTAGTGGTAAATGGCGCCCGTTTTGTTCTAATAGATGTATCGACTTACCCACCACTTTCCTTACTTAAACAGGTTGCTTTCCGATACGCATCCGCCACACTTCGCTTCCGTTTCATCGATCGAGTCCTCTCACTCTTGCCGGATCACTCTGACTGGCTGACGACGGTTTTGCCCCCACTTTCACGGCTGGGGGAACTTTGCGGAGCGTTTCGCCCCACCCATGGCTGATTCTACCCGAAATTCACGGCACTTTTTCACGCGACTGGGGGCAC
Source organism: Aeoliella mucimassa (assembly GCF_007748035.1). Taxonomy (NCBI): domain Bacteria; kingdom Pseudomonadati; phylum Planctomycetota; class Planctomycetia; order Pirellulales; family Lacipirellulaceae; genus Aeoliella; species Aeoliella mucimassa. The sequence goes on along the minus strand of NZ_CP036278.1, from coordinate 3,149,934 downwards.
TACAGAAGGAATAAAGCCCCCACGAATCGTTTTCGGGCTATTGGGGGCTTTATCTCGCGAAACTTGGCTGCTTCCAACTACAAACGGGACATTCAGGACCTGATTGGCTACAATTCCTTGGACTTATCCGGCGCACTTCGCTGTGCCGCTTTTCAACCACAGGAGGTAATTAGGATGGCTACGGTTGTTCCCCAAGTCTTATCGGCTCCCCCAATCCGCCATACCGAGTGCTTTATCGGCGGTAAGTGGACCTCGTCGGTGAGCGGAAAGACTTTCGATACCATTAACCCGGCGACCGAGGAAGTGATCTGCCAAGTGGCCGAAGGCGACAAGGCCGACATCGACGCGGCGGTGGATGCCGCCCGCGCGCAGTTCGACGGCGGAGAGTGGTCGAAGCTCGACGCCCGTGATCGCAGCCTGTTGATGAATCGGCTGGCTGATTTGATCGAGAGCGAAATCGACGAACTCGCCGCGCTCGAAACGCTCGACAATGGCAAACCGATTAGCGACGCCCGCAACGCCGACCTGCCGCTGGTGGTCGACTGCCTGCGTTACTACGCCGGCTGGGCCGACAAGATCCACGGGGCGACGATCCCCATCCGCGGCGACTACTTCTGCTACACCAAGCGTGAGCCGGTCGGCGTGGTCGGGCAGATTATCCCTTGGAATTTCCCCGCACTGATGGCCGCTTGGAAGTGGGGCCCCGCCCTCGCGGCCGGTTGCACGATTGTGATGAAGCCAGCCGAGCAAACTCCGCTTACTTGTTTGCGAATGGCCCACCTCGCCCAGCAGGCGGGTATCCCCGACGGGGTGATTAATGTGGTGCCGGGCTACGGTCCCACGGCCGGCGCCGCCTTGGTCGAACATCCCGGCGTCGACAAGATTGCCTTCACCGGCGAGTTGGCCACGGCCAAGATCATTCAGCGCGCGGCGACCGAAACGATGAAGCGGCTCACCTTCGAACTCGGCGGCAAAAGCCCGAACGTGATCTTCGCCGATGCGGATCTCGACGCGGCCATCGCTGGTGCCCACTTCGCGCTTTATTTCAATCAAGGGCAATGTTGCTGCGCTGGTAGCCGATTGTTTGTGGAAGACAGCGTGTACGACGAAGTGGTCGATCGTATTGCCAGCCGCAACCGCGAGCACGTGGTCGGCGACCCGTTCGATCCTGCAACTCGGCAAGGTCCGCAGGTCGATCAGGCGCAGCTCGATAAGGTGCTGCAGTACGTCGACTACGGCAAACAAGATGGAGCCAGCTGCGTGACCGGCGGCAACCGCCTGGGCGACCGCGGTTACTACGTGGAGCCCACCTTATTTGCTGGCGTGACCGACGACATGCGGATTGCCCGCGACGAAATTTTTGGTCCGGTGCTCAGTGTGCTGAAGTTCAGTGACGTCGACGAGCTGGTACGGCGGGCGAACAACACGAACTTCGGGCTGGCCGCGGCGGTTTGGACTCGCGACGTTGCGAAGGCCCACCGGTTCGCCGACCAGGTTCGAGCCGGAACCGTTTGGGTGAATTGTTACGATGTTTTTGATGCCGGTGCTCCGTTTGGCGGCTTTAAGCAAAGCGGAATTGGCCGAGAGTTGGGCGAAGCCGGACTGGCAGCCTACACTGAGGTGAAGACCGTGACCATGTCGCTAGATTAGGACTTCTCCAGACGCCTCTCCCCTCCCAAGAGGGGGGAGGCATCTGATTCATAAAAGGACAATAAATCGACCGTCAGCACTCGATAGAAGAATAGGTAGACACCTGCCAAACCTGCGGTTCTGAAGATCGAACCGCATCGACAAGCGAGTTGAAGTACTGCCATGCCGATGGAACGAAAATTTACGCCCAAGCAAGTCGCCCGAGCGCTTGGCGTTGGTGAATCTTCGGTCAAACGATGGGTGGATTGCGGCAAAGTCGAAGCCGTAAAAACCGCAGGTGGCCACCGCAAACTGGCCCTCTCGGCCGTGGTGCGACTCGCCCGCGAACAGGGTTACCGCATCATCCGCCCTGAAGTGCTCGGCCTGGCTGCGAAGAGTGCCAAGTGCGAGCTGAAGGATGTTCACGAGCCGCTGCTAGAAGCCCTGACCGCTGGCGACGAAGGAGCCAGTCAGGCGATTATCGAACCGCTGTACCACGCAGGGCATTCCATCGTGGAGCTGGCCGATTTCGTGATCGCACCGGTGTTCCACGAGCTTGGCCATCGCTGGGAGCGGGGCGAACTAAGCGTGCATCAAGAACGTCGGGCGTGCGAGATCGCGGTCGCGACACTGCACAACTTGCGTCGCATGTTACCGCTTGCAATAGCCGGTGCCCCTAAGGCATTGATCACGACCCCCTCGGGGGATCACTCGGAACTCCCCGCCCGACTCGTGGAACTCGTGCTGCGAGAGAAAGGCTGGGACGCCAAAATCCTCGGTATCGCACTTCCGCTGGAAGAGATTCGCGATGCGGTAGAGCATCACGCTCCGCAACTATCACTACTCAGCCTGACCCACATCGATCACCCCGAAAGGTTCATCGAGCAAGCAAATGAAAAGCTGCTTGATCCCACTGCGGAGATTACCCGCTGGATCGTCGGCGGTCAGGCCATTCCGGTTGAGTTACAACCCAACTTATCTTGTACGCGGTACAGCACATCGATGACTGATCTGGCATGTACTGCGGCAAAACTGCAAGCCGAGCTGAAGCAGGCTTAGTTATTGCTTGCGAAACCGATCGAGCAATCGACCGGGCGAACCCATCATATTGTATCCGCTATCGAGATGCAGGATTTCGCCGGTGATGCCGCTCGACATCTCCGAGAGTAGGAACGCACCGCTTTTGCCGGTCTCGTCGTGAGTGACGTTCCGCCCTAAGGGAGCGACTCCCTCGTACAGGCCGAGCATTTCGTCGACCCCGGCACCCCGGCCGCTAACGGTCTGGATCGGCCCGGCGCTTAGTGCATTTACACGAACACCATCCGCACCCAAATCGAAAGCCAGGTACTTAACAATCGAATCCAAAGCCGCCTTGCAGACGCCCATGATGTTGTAGCCCGGCACCGCCTTCTCACCGCCGAAGTAGGTGAGAGTCAGGATGGTCGAGCCTTCCTTGAGCAATGGCTGAGCCGCCTTTGAAATCGCGAGCAAACTATAAGCACTGATCTCCATCGCCATCTTGAAGCCTTCGCGGCTGGTGTCGATGGTCGAACCTTTGAGATCCTCTGGAGGAGCATAAGCAATCGAATGAAGCACGAAATCAAGTTGACCGAATTTCTCTTTGCAGGTGTCCATCACTGCTTCGATCTGATCGTCCTTCGTCGCATCCATCGGCTGCAGGAAGGCGACATTCTCAAGCCCATCGGTGAGCTTTTGAATGCGATTCAGGTTCTTCTTGCGCTCATCATCTGGCTTGTCGGGCATGTACGAAAAACCACAAACGCCGCCATTCTGCATAATGCGTTCGGCAATCGCCCAAGCAATGGATTGCTTGTTAAAGACGCCGGTGATCAGGCCGCGTTTTCCTTCGAACATTTCACTTCCTCGGGGCTCAGAGAATGGCAGGGGAAATCGTTCCATTCGGCCGTCTCGGCCGCCAAAACGCTACAACCTACCAGCCTTGCAGCTTTGTCGTAAAGCCCCGGGAGCATTTGATTTGAAGAGATTTCCGAGCATGATAGTATCAGAATTACAGCGCTCAATGGTTGCGCAATTGCGAACATTCGAGTATGCTCGTGTGGTCAAACTGATACACTGCAGGCGAGAACCTTAAAAAAGGCGGATCTGTACCACTGATGATGGCATTTGATTTTTCGATACTGCTCGCGGATTTACTTGGCTGCGCCGACGAAACGGCGTTGCATCAGGTCATCGTCCGGCGGTTTGTAGAACTACCAGGTGTCAAAATCGCGGCGCTCGTGGCTTCGCAACCGCCCGAGTGGGTCGTAACCGCCAGCGCCGGACACCCGGCCGGTCAACTACAGACCGAGCTGGCCGCCGAGGCACTCGACTCGGGCAACGTCTGCACCGCGGGAGAATGGCGGGCGGTTCCGCTCGATCTGTTCAAAGAGCCGAATAGCTCGCCCACGGTGCTCATGATCTCAGGCACCGCCGAGTTCGATTGGACTTCACTCGCTTCCGGCATCTCCGCAGCCTGCAGCTTGATGCGGAGTCGCCGTCGCGAAAGTCGGCACGCGCGACGCTTGCAGGCTCTGCTCGAAATCACCCATCAATGGGCGCAAACCGACAACACCGAGACGCTGCTTAACCGCATGGCCGAAGCGGCGACCGAACTGTTCGATTGCGATCGAGCGACGATCTTCCTGTGGGATCGGCCTCATCGCACCCTGGTGGGCCGGCCCGCGCTGGGCATGGAGAACAACGAGCTTCGCGTGCCCGACACCGCCGGCGTCGTCGGCCGCGTGGTCCAAAGCGGTCAGCCTGAGCGGGTCGATCGCACCGACGATCGCGCGGTGATTCATAGCCAAGTCGATAAGGAGTCGGGCTACACCACCGAAACCATCTTGTGCGTTCCGCTCCTTTCGCCCGACAAAGAGACGCTCGGTGCGTTCGAGGTGCTAAATAAACGCGCGGGAAACTTCACCGCCGACGACCTGACAGGGCTTACGGAGCTTGCCGCTTACGCAGCAGTGTCGCTCGACAACACGCAGCAGTGGGAGCAACTGCTCGTTCGCCATCAATTGCTGGTCGACGAAGCGGCCGACAAGGTTCAGATGATCGGCGAGTGCCCCGCCATCGAGGCGTTACGATCCACTGTGGCCAAAGTGGCGGCGGCCGATCTCGCGGTGCTCGTGCTCGGTGAGAACGGCACCGGCAAGGAGGTAGTCGCCCAGTCGCTGCACTACCGCAGCCCTCGCCGAAGCGAACCACTGATCGCAGTGAACTGCGCCGCGCTCACCGAAACACTGCTGGAGAGCGAGCTGTTCGGACACGAAAAGGGAGCCTTCACCGGAGCGACCGAGTCGCGCGCTGGTAAGTTTGAAGTCGCGTCGGGCGGTACGTTGTTCCTCGACGAAATTGGCGACATGAGCCTTGGGGGACAAGCCAAACTATTGCGGGCGCTGGAACAGAAGGAAGTGGTGCGAGTCGGTGGACACGAGACCATTTCGACCGATGTGCGCGTCGTCGCAGCGACCAATCAGAATCTGGCGGAACTCGTCCGCGAGAAGAAGTTTCGCGAAGACCTGTACTTCCGCCTGAACGTGGTGACGCTCGAATTGCCACCGCTTCGCGAACGTGGCGACGACATCATTCTGCTGGCCGACTTTTTTCTACGTCAGCTCTGTCAGAAACAAGGACGCAAACCACCACGGCTTACCGCGGCGGCAAAGAAGCGTTTGGTCGCGCATCGCTGGCCGGGCAACGTTCGCGAACTTCGCAATCTGATGGAACGGGTTGCCTATCTGGCAGCTGGCGACAAAGTGGAAGCCGAAGACCTGGCGTTCACGCTTTCGCCTGGCGCCGCTAGCGGTCCTGGTGTCGAAACCGGGTTGCCGCTCGCCGAAGCGACGCACGACTTTCAGTCGGATTACATCCGCCGCACCATCGAACAGGTTCGCGGCAACGTAACCGAAGCGGCAAAGCTGCTGGGGGTTCATCGCTCGAATCTGTATCGCAAGATGCGAGCACTCGGCATGGAAGCAGAGGAGGACTAACTGGTAGCCGCATCGATGCCCGCGGCCATGGCGTCCATCAGCAGGTCGATTTCATCATGCGAAATCGCCAGCGGCGGCAACGTGTAAGCCATATCCGGACGCGCCCGCAGCCAAACGCCGCGATTCAAAGCCTCGGCAGCGAGTCGCTGGCCGACTCGTTGCTCCGGACCAAAAGCCTGGCCTGTTTGCTTGTCGGCCACCAGGTCGAGGGCAACAACCATGCCGCGTTGCCGAGCATTGATCACGTGTGGATGCTCGGCTAGCGTGCTGAGCCGGTCGCCGAGATGCTCGATCTTGGCAGGCAACTGCTCGAGCGTTTGCTCTGCTTCGAACAAGTCGAGGCAAGCCATCGCAGCAGCAGCCGACAAAGGATTGCCACTATAAGTATGACCGTGATACAACGCCCGCCCCGACGCAGCATCGCCGAGAAAGGTCCTCCAGATTTTGTTCGAAGTCAACGTGGCCGCCATCGGCAAGTACCCGCCAGTCAGCCCTTTACCGAGGGTAAGAAAGTCGGGCGAGATCTGTTCGCTGTCGCAGGCGAACATCGAACCGGTGCGGCCAAAACCAGTGGCGACTTCGTCGACAATCAGCAGCACGTTGTACTGCGTGGCCAGCTGCCGCAGTCCGCGGACAAAACCGAGCGGCTGCATCGCCATACCCGCCGCGCCTTGCACGAGCGGCTCGATGACGATGGCCGCCAGCTCGTCGGCATTCGCTTGGAGTACGGTTTCGACTTCGTCGAGGAAGTACTGTGCGGCAGCTTCGCCCGTGACGCCAGGGGGCAATCGCCGAACGTCGGGCGAGGCGGTGCGGATTACTTCAAAGAGCAAAGGTTGGAAGATATCATGAAACTTGCCGATGCCACCCACACTCGCAGCCCCTAGGGTATCCCCATGATACGCCTGCCCGAACGCGAGGTATTTGGTTTTCTGCGGCTGGGGGGTGTCGCATTGCCGCCAGTATTGAAACGCAGCCTTCAAGGCCACTTCGTTCGCGCTCGATCCATCGCTGGAGAAGAACACATGCTCGAGCCCACCCGGCGTGACGTCGATCAGCCGCTTCGAGAGTTCGATCGTGACGTCGCAACTCATCCCCAGCGACGTAGCATGGCACACTCGGTGCAGTTGCTTTTCGATCGCCTTGTTCATCACGGGATGGTTGTGCCCATGCACGTTGCACCACATGCTACTGGCTCCATCAAGCAGTCGACGGCCTTTGATATCGTAGAGCCAGACACCTTCGGCACGCTCAATGATGAGCGGCTCGTACTCCTCCATCTGCGTGAAGGCGTGCCAATAATGCGTGCGGTCCCAGGTTTCGAGCTGATCCTGGCTGGGGGTAGGAGACATCATGCGGTTTGCGGAAGGTCGACGATCTGTAACGAGGCAAGTACATTCTCTACCCAGATCTTAGCGCTTCGCCGCCCAAAGTTATAGATGCCAATCGGCAGGAACGGCGGCCACAGCACGTGTACGATCTGAAGCGTCTGCATCACCTGCCACCGCGCGCCCGGCTGCGGGTTGAAAATCACGAGGTTCCAGATCAGAAGTCCAGCAAGGGCAAGCACCGGTAAACCTAAGCCGAGAATCAGGGCCAAGGCGATCGTCCGTTGCCGGCGGGCGAAGTTGGTGAAGTCGAGCTGGTAAGTCACCTCTACCTGATTGCTGCGGGTGGTGGCAAACGTAAACTCGGCCCCCGAAAAGTAAGCCCCGCCATGCTGATGGGGGGAAAACTGGGAATAGCTCCCGACTTTTTCAATAAGGAGCTGACGGTCGCTCCGCTCGACAATGCGGTACGCAACCCCATCAAATTGTTGATTAGCCTGAAGGATTGCCCGGGCTAAACGAGTCGAAGCATCGTGCGTGTTTCCTGGCACCGTGATGGATCCCGAATCCTCACTAGGGTGCGGTTGGTCAGGATGCTCCCAATCAAAATCGGGAGCGACGGTTGGAGATTTGCCAATCCTCAATGCCAGCGAAAGAGCAACCAACCATACGAGACCACCGACCATCATTATGGCAATGAACAGATTACGGGCCATCTCTTCCGTCATCGGTCGTCCCTCTCTTTACCATTCCACGGTTAGTGGGGTACCCACGGTGACTCCCAGCATGATTTTGGCCGAATCGTCAACGATGGCGAGCTCGAGCTTATCGCCGGAGCCAACCAAAGCGATGAGCGTCATTGGGGGTTGATCGCCGTAGGCGGCGAAAATGCCCATGGTTTCGTGCCCGTCGCAGCAGATGCGAGTCTCTTCGCCGCGGGGAACATCGGCCAGCATCTCGGTTGTGATGTTCGTTATCAGGTTTCCGAAACTATCGACCTCGGTCACCTCGCCTTCGATTTTATTTGCCACTCGTTCCGCCTGCGGTAAGGGTATCCGTATGAAGTCGTCGATCTCAGGGCCCACTTCGGCTGGCTCAACACCGGCCGCCAGGTGGGCGGCAACCGGGGCCATGATGTCGCGTCCGTGAAAGGTCGACGAAACGCCGCAGCGCCACAGTTTAGTGTTTTCAACACTGCGCATCGTACTTGGTTTCGCACGGTCCGCCAAGCAAGTGAAGATTCCGTTGTCGGGACCGATATATCGCTGCCCATCGATTTCGGCGTAGAGGATGCGGCGATTGGTGCCGACACCTGGATCGATGACCGCCACGTGGATGGTCTGTGGTGGAAAGTAAGGAGTCGATTCCACCAAGGTAATCGCCGCCTGCAAGACGTTTTGGTGCGGCACCGCATGACTGATGTCGACTATCGTCAGCTCGGGGCAGACCGCGAGCAGGGCCCCCTTCATGGCGCCGACGTATCGGCTTCCTTCGCCGAAATCAGTGGTCAGAGTCACGATTGGGCGATGGTTCATGGGAGGGTGACCCCTGGCCCTTACATTTGGGCGATTAGATCGAGGCAAATCTGCCGTACTCGCCCGGGATCGGCATTGGGGTTTTGCTTCTTCGCCTGACCGATCAACGCACCGACGGCCTGCTGCTTGCCACCTTTTACGTCTTCTACAATTTTCGGATTCTTCTCGAGAAGCGACTGGCAGATGCCAACGAGTTCCGATTCGTCGATTTCCTCGATGCCAAGTTTTTGCATGGCCTGATCGACGTCGATTCCTTCTTCGAGCATCACGTCGAATACTTCTCGTCCGCGGGCGCTGGGCAAATCGCCTGCCTTTAGCTTACCGACGAACTCCCCAAGCGACTTGGCTGAGATGCCAAAGTCGGCAATGTTCGCTTCGCTTTCCTTCAGCACTCGCAGTACATCTTGCGATACCCAGTTGCAGACCGCCTTGCCGTCGCCGGCCACCTCGACCGCAGCCAGGTAGTAGGCAACCACATCGACACCTTGATTGACCAGCACTTCCGAGTCGTAGACCGATAGGGCATGCTCCGCCTGCAAGCGACTCCGGAGAGCGGCCGGCAGTTCGCCCAACGATTCGCGGGCGGTTTGCACTTCGGCTTCGCTGAATTTCACCGGCACCAGATCGGGATCGGGGAAGTAGCGATAGTCGCTCGATTCTTCTTTGCTACGCTGACCACGTGTGACGCCCGCGTTGTCGTCCCACCCGCGAGTTTGCTTCGGCACGTCGCCGATTTTCGCGCCGGTCTCTTGCCAGACATCGTACTGCCGGCGGGCTTCGTAATCGATGGCTCGCTCGACCGCCCGGAAGCTGTTCATGTTCTTGATTTCGACAATCGGCGTGGCGATCTTGCCGTCGGATGCTGCGATGTGCAAGTTCACGTTTGCATCCACACGCAAGCTGCCTTCCTGCATGTTGCAGTCGGACACACCGATGTAGGTCAGCAGCAACTTGAGTTCGTCGAGATACGCGCGGGCTTCCAGTCCGGATCGCATGTCGGGCTCGCTCACGATCTCCAGCAGGGGAGTGCCGGTACGATTCAGGTCGATCATGCTGTCTGCGCGGCCCGCGACTTCGTCGTGCACGCTCTTGCCGGCGTCTTCTTCCAAGTGAGCCCGCAGGATGCGAACTTGTTTGGTTTCGAAGCGATCCTTCGAGTCGGCGATCTCCAGAAATCCATGTTCCGACATCGGCATGTCGTACTGCGAGATCTGATACCCCTTGGGCAAATCGGGATAGTAATACTGTTTGCGATCCCACTTGGTCATCGGTGGAATCGTGCAGTTCAGGGCGACTGCTGTTTTCAGCGCGAGGTTCAGTGCTTCGCGATTCATCACTGGCAACGAACCAGGCATGCCGATGCAGACGGGGCAGGTCTGCGTATTGGGCTCGGCTCCGAACTGCGTACTACACCGGCAGAACAGCTTGCTCTTCGTGGCAAGCTGCACGTGAACTTCCAGGCCGATGATCGTGGTGTAATCGGGCATGTTTATGGAGTCGTAGGCGGTCGAGCGCGGGTTGGCTACAGCGCTGGCCTCTGCAAGTGCCACTCGGTTTCGTTCTGATACATGTATGCGGCCCGCAGCAGTGTTTCTTCCGCCAGTGGTTTGGCCTGCAACTGCAGACCAATGGGGAGTCCACTCTTGGAGAACCCGCAAGGCAGGCTCATCGCAGGCACGCCGGCCAGGTTGGCGCTGACGGTATAAAGGTCGACCAGGTACATGGCCAACGGGTCGTCGACCAGCGAACCCAACTCAAAAGCTGGCGTCGCGGTCGTGGGACCTGCCAGCACGTCGACCTGCTCGAAGACCTTATCAAAGTCCTGGCGAATCAATCGCCGCACTTTGAGGGCCTTCAAGTAATAGGCGTCGTAATACCCGGCGCTCAAGGCGTAGGTGCCGAGCATGATCCGCCGTTTGACTTCGGGGCCGAAGGCCTCGCTGCGGCTCTGGCGATACATTCGCACCAACGGAGTATCGAGATCTTCGGCCGCGCGACGCTCGCCGGCTTCCTCTAACGCAGCACGTTGAGCGGAGAGCTCGGCGGTGATTTTTGCCACATCCGAACGGTAGCCGTAGTGCACACCATCGTAACGCGCGAGGTTACTCGAAGCTTCACAGGGGGCAATCACATAGTAAGTGGCCACCGCATATTTGCTGTGGGGCAGCGACACCTCGACCAACGTGGCGCCGAGCGCTTCGTACACTTTGAGTGCGGTGCGAACCGCTTCGTCGACTTCGCCATCAAGCCCAGCGGCAAAATGCTCTTTGGCATAGCCGATGCGCAGGCCCTTCAGCGGCTGGCTGATGGTCGACAGATCGCCGATCGGTTGATTCAGCGAGGTGGAATCCTGTGGATCGTGGCCGGCGATCGCTCCGTAGAGCAAAGCCAAGTCTTCCGCCGAGCGGGCCATCGGTCCGACTTGATCAAGACTACTCGCAAAGGCAACCAGCCCAAAGCGGCTGACCCGCCCGTAGGTGGGTTTCATGCCGGTGATGCCGCAGAATGCTGCTGGCTGGCGGATCGACCCCCCGGTGTCGGTGCCAATAGTGAGCGGGGCAAAATCAGCGGCCACCGCAGCGGCTGAACCACCACTCGAACCACCTGGCGAGCACTTGAGATCCCAGGGATTGCTTGTTTTGCCGAGGGCTGAGTTCTCGGTCGAGCCCCCCATGGCGAACTCATCCATGTTCAAACGCCCGAGCAGCACCGCGTCGGCGGCCTTTAGTCGAGCGATGACCGTGGAGTCGTAAGGGGCCCGGAACTCTTCGAGCATCCGCGACGCACAAGTAGTCCGTTCGCCTTGCTCGGCCAGAATGTCCTTCACCGCGACTGGCACTCCAGCCAGCGGACCGAGCGGTTCGCCAGCTTTACGCCGCTCGTCGATATGGCGAGCAGCGGTAAGCGCTCGCTCGGCGTCGTAGCGCAAGAAAGCACCAACGCCCGGATTGTGCTCGTCGATCCGATCGAGATAGGCTCGCGCCAAATCAACGGCCGATACCTCGCCTGCCTGTAGCTTCCGGCTTTGCTCGACGGCGGATAGCGAGGTAAGAGACATGATACCGTGTGGCTGCGAGTTCGGATTAGGCGCAGGAACCGTCTAGTCGCCCAGAACAGCCGGTACCAAATAGCCTTCGTTATTATGCTTGGGAGCAGTGGCTAACGCTTGCTCCCGAGAGAGGCTCTGGGCAACCGCATCGTCCTTGGTCACGTTGTGCATTTCCACCGCGTGAGCCATCGGTTCGACATCGGAAGTGTCGACCTCTGCCAATTGGTCCACGTACTCCACGATGCTAGCCATTTCGCTAGTCAGCGACTGCAACTCTTCCGGCGATAGCATCAACCGGCTGAGCAGCGCGACTTTTTCGACATCGGCAGCAGTGAGCGACATGGAAACCGTAGCAAGGTAGATTTAGCTGTCAACCAGAGGTCAGCAACTACTTGGCGGGAACGGTAAACGGAGCTATTTGCACCACCTTGCGGATAGCACCACCACGAATGCACTGGGTGCAGACCCATTTGTGCACGCTCTTGCCATCCTCAGCGGCGACCTTCACCTTTTGCAGGTTCGGCTTGAACTGCCGGCGAGTAATGCCGGTCACCTTGGTACCGACACCGCCCAGGTACTTTTTCTTACCACGGATGGTGACTTGATTGCCCATCTGCGGCCCCTTGCCGCAAACTTCGCATTGCTTAGCCATGACTTGAATCTCTCGATAACGTCTTAGTCGACTGCGATATGCAGGAGTTGGTAAGCTCGTAAGTATACAGGTGGTAACGAGATATGCAATGCGGGGTTGGCCCTCGAGGTCCACTTTTGCCTGAGAGCGGAACAGCACCAGGGCCGCCTTTACCCATCTTCCCAAGCGACGGTTAACCGCCAGATTGGCCAACAAAAACTATTGGGAATCGGATAAATGGAAAACTGTAGTAATTACCGAGTTTCTAGCCATTTTGAGAAATGGAATCGAAGAAGTTGAAAAAAATTGGCGAGCTTTTGTGTAACGCTTGGACGTTTACGCATCAATCGTCTATATAGGGGAAACAAGAAGAGGACAGGCGTTCCTTTCAATCCAGAGAAATATCCTGTGTCAAAAACTCTTTTCGCGCGTCGCCAACGTATCGGTTTTACACTCGTCGAACTCTTGGTTGTCATCGCCATTATTGGCATTTTGGTGGCACTGCTATTGCCCGCGGTTCAATCCGCGCGGGAATCAGCCCGCCGAATGCAATGTGCGAACAACCTAAAGCAGCTAGGGCTCTCACTGCTTAACTACGAATCGGCCAAGGGCGAATACCCGGCCGGCTCGTTGGGTACCATCGGTAACTCGCCCGGTTACTGGTCGGCCCACGCTCTGCTCCTTCCATATATGGAACAGAATCAGATTGCGGATGCATTCGTGATTGATGATGATCCGGGGGAGAGCGATCCCTGGAGTCCACACAACGAAGCCATTTCGGCGAACGAACTCGGCATGCTGATTTGCCCGAGCGACTCGCTCAGCAAAGATGGCCTGGGAACCACCATGGGCTGGACCAACTACCATGCCAACGCTGGCGGTTGGGTAAAGTTGTCGCGTAAGTGGGACGGTGTATTCGGTCCCGACCGTGTCACTGGCTCCTACGGCAGTACCTATCCTCGGTTGCGTCCGTTGGAAGTTCGCCGAATCATCGACGGACTCAGCAATACCTCTGCATTTGCTGAGGTTCTCAACGGTTTAGCCAATACCGGCGAAGCGGTCGATCCGCTGCGTGACTGCTTTGTCATGCCTTCGGCTCCTGTGACCAACGTCGAAGCGGCTCGCACCTCGCTGATGTCGAACGACTGGCAAGGCAAGCAGTATTCCGACTGGCGCTGGCGTGGCTACCCTTGGCAAGAAGGCACCATGTGGCGTAACTGGTTCAACCACATTTTGCCTCCCAACACCCCTTGCATGCGACAAGGTGCTCAGAGCTGGTGGGACTTGGTATCGCCACCGAGTAGCCATCACATGGGTGTGATCAACATGGTGTTGTGCGACGGTTCGGTGCAAACCATCCAGGAAGACATCGATCTCGATGTTTGGCTCGACTACGGCACCCGCGCTGGTAATCCAGAAGAAGTCGATCGCGGTGGCGGTGGTGGTCGTCGCTAGGCTTTAACGCCCAGATCTATCTCTAAACTCAGTTCTTGCGTACCAAGACTCCTGTAAGTCTTGGTACGCAAGTTTTCTTAGATTCAATCACTTTCGCCCACAGAGACGAAACATGACCAAGTTCATTACCGCTTTCTTGACCGTCGCCCTTACGCTCACCACGTTTGTTGGTTGCAGTTCGAAGCCAGAGAAGACCGACGAAGAGAAACAGGCCGAAGCCGTGCAGCAACGTGAAGATGCCATGTCGGAACGATCTGCAGCCGACGGACGCTAAGAGTCACTTGAGTTGAGACGCCGCTAAAACCGCAGCCCTGGGCAGAATAATGTTGCCCAGGCATGCGGCGAGGTGCACTACCTGCCTTTAAGGCTTTCTAGAACAGCCGGCATCAGCGATGCGTTAGCGGCTACCGCTTCGCCGCTGTGAACTGTGGGTGTGCCTTGCCAGTCGTTGAACACGCCGCCTGCTTCCTCGATCACGGGTTGCAGCGCGGCGGCGTCCCATAGATTCATCTCGGGGTCGAACATCACGTCGGCCTGGCCAGTTGCGACCATCAGGTAGCCATACGCGTCGCCCCAAGTGCGAGCCAAGCGGACCTTCTCATCCAACTCTAAGTAAGCGGCCATGCCTTGGCCCGACTTCCGTTTACGGAAGCTGCCGACTTCGCTGGTAAGCATCAAAGCGTCGGAAAGCTCGGTTTTTTGAGCGACTTTTGCTTGCTGCGGTGCCTCTGAACCGCGTTGATGCCAGGCGCCACCGCCACGTCGGGCGTAGGCGATCTCGTCGAGCGCAGGAGCACGTATCACCCCCACTTCGGGGGTTCCTGAGCTGGCATCTGCCGGATCGCCATACAGCACGCCGATTAGCGTGGCGTAGAGCGGAATGCCGTGAATAAAGCTCTTGGTTCCGTCGATCGGATCGAGCACCCAAGTGAACCCCGATGTTCCGGCTGTTTGGCCATGCTCTTCGCCAATGATGGCGTCGTCGGGAAATCGCTCAGAAATTCGCTCCCGCAGCAGGTTTTCGGCGGCTTTATCGGCGATCGTAACCGGCGAGTCATCCCCTTTGCGTTCAACCTCCAGCGTCGGTTGCCGAAAGTGCTGCAGAGTGACGTTTCCCGCCTCGCAGGCGATTTCGAGGGCCCAATCGAGTCGGGCTTGGTTTTCATTTGTGCGGTCCATGGCGTCAGCGTACCACGAACTGCCGAAAAGGGTAGGCCATCCCCTGGGTAAGAGCGTCGCTGCTATAGGTAATTCGAGCGCTCACCTCTGGCCAGGACGAAGGAGACTCCTCACCGCCCGGGTACGGAACTAGCTGGCAGGCTCAAAATGAAAGCCCGGTCAAAGCTCTCGCCGGAGGCTCGCAGTGAGAAACAGCTTCTAAAAAGGCCCATAATTTGCTGAAAACTGGCCACCACCGGTGCTCTAATGAACAGGTATTTTGGCTGTCGGCTATCAGCTATCGGCTGTTGGCTTTTTAGTGATCGGAGGTGACTGAGATGTAGTGCTTGTTTTCATGTCAGACTTTTAGCGACACGCAAGCGATTGGTTGCCTGCGTGGGCGTTCGCTGCTGCGCGTGTCGGTAATGCGCTGGTGGGACTGCGTCGCTGGAAGCTCCTTCAAGATGGCATTCCGCATTCCGCATTCCGAAATCCCACTTTCCCTGGTCCCCGAATCCTGATCCCTGACTCCTCCCCAAAATAGTTTCCCATGGGTGGGAATCTATTTTGGGCAACTATCGCGGAGGTGTTGATGCAACTTATTACCTATCAACGACTTACAATTGATTCCCACTGCGAAAATAGATTCCCACTCGATGCGTTTTGGGGAATGGGAATCTATTCGGGTGCGAAAACCACTGGTTTTGTAGATTGGGCGCCGATTCAATTTTCCCATCGGTGGGTAAGTTGGGAATCTATTTGCGTAGCGGTGGGAATCTATCCCGCCCAGAGAGGTGGCAAGACTCGACCACCTGCGGATAGATGCAGGTCCGAACGACTCGAAAGCAGCAGGGGAGGGCAACCCGGTTTCGATACTGAACGCCTTGTGTTCTGTTCCCTTGCGCGACGCATAGCTCGTCACCTGACGACGCGACGGCTGATCAATCCGTTTAACTCACAAAAAGTGACGCCGACGGTCCTATTGGGGGGATTTTGCAGATCGTTCAATCGTGTCCCAACTCCATATGCTGCTGGTATTTAGCTTGATCCAGAAGGGTGGTTGTTTAGAATAAGGGGGTAGGAATTGCCGTTTGCGGCCAGCTCGACTATTGTGCGGGCTGTCCGGTGACGCAGGAACCGGTCTTCGCCCGTTCATGGAGGAGTAGCGATGAGCGATAGTCGACGTTCGGCACTTTTTGTCGCCTTGTGCGTAGTGGTAGCTGGATCGTGGTTAGGTGGTGCATTTGGTCAAGCAACCAATGCCGAGCGTACTGCACCCAAATTACCTAGCAACGAACTACCACCTGGCTGTCTGCAAGTCGTGTCGCAGCCGGGCGAACCAATAACGGCCGTGGTGTACGATCCGCAGCAACAAGTGCTCGGTGTATATCACGTGGACAGGAACAGTGGAGAAATAGAACTCAAAAGCATTCGCCAAATCCAATGGGATTTGCAGATGCTGCACTTTCAAGGCAAGGCACCCTTGCCACAAGAAATCAAAAACGGTCTGGAAGGCGCCGCTGGTCACTAGTAGCAACCAGCGAAGCCATGGCCGTGATCGAAGAGGCAACCCCTAGAGAAACGCCATGGATCCTAAGTTCGTCACAATGGACGACGCTGCTCAGCAGCTCAACATTAGCCCCGATCAACTAAACGCTCTGCGTGAGCAAGGTAAACTACGTGCCTATCGCGACGGGAGCAGTTGGAAGTTCCGTAAAGAGGAAATCGAACGGATGCAGGCCGAAGGCATCCCTCAGCTCGATGCGGAAGACTCGGGAATCAATCTTGATTTCGACGACCTGACGCTTGGCGATGATCTTGGGTTGGACGACAGCAGCGACGGCAGCGATTCGATTGCCGACGACATGGAGCTGACCACCAACGATCCCTCTTTCAGCGACATTCAACTCGAAGACGATGACGAGTTGGAACTCGACCTGACCACCGGCAGCTCGGCCGACGTCACTTTGAATCTCGACGACGAGTCGCCTGCTCCTCCGACACAGGTCTCGAGCAATCCTCCGAAGCCCCCCGTGGATGAGGAAGACGACATCCTCGACTTGGAACTCGACTCCGGCGACGATCCCGAATCGATCCTGCTCAGCGAGTCCGAACTCGGCGACTCGCCCGACCGTCCGCCAAGCACTATTATTGGTCGCTCGGATCTGGATGACGCCCTTGATCTTGAACTGGCTAGCGATTCCGACGCGGCAAAAAGCGATGTCCAGCTCGCTGACTTGGAAGATCTCGATTCCAACCAAGGTACTGGCGATTTGCCAGTGGGCGAAGCTTCTGATAGTGCTTTCGATAACATTGAAGAGCTCGAAATCGACCTCGAAGCCGAATCGAGCCGCATTCTGAGTCCTGAAGACGTCGCGGCCGCTCAAGCTGCTGCCGCCAGTAACCAGGCTCAGCAAAAAGCGGCTGAAACCAGCGACTTGGATCTCGATTTAGACGACGATTACGGGTTAGTAGGTTCCGATATCGGTCTGTCGGGACTCGATGGCGATAAATCGGGCTCCGAGCTCAGCCTCGACGATTCCCCCTCCGGCGATGTTGGCTTGTCGGGTTTGTCAGCTCTGGAATTGGACAGCGACGATGACGACGACGACGATGATTTCGTACTCGGCGATGGCAGCGATGTAACTCTGTCGGCTGCCGACAGCGGGATCAATTTGTCGCCAGCCGACAGCGGTTTGTCTCTCGACGACGCGGCCCTCGATCTGGCTGGCTCGTCCATCGGCAGCGGCATCGACTTCGGCGAAGCCTCCGGTTTGGTGTCCGACGAACCGATGGGCGACTTTGAGCTAACGCCGATGGAAGAAGACGCCGGGGCCGACGACGAAGACGACAGCTCGCAGGTGATCGCTCTGGATGCCTTTGAAGAGAACCAGGAAGCCGACGACCTGCTCGGCGGCGGTGGCGACGACGCCGCTGCTGGCATGGGCGCGGCGGCGATGCCGGCTGGAGCGGGTTTCTCGCAAACGGCCGTCGTGCCCAAGGCCGAAGTCCAGTTCACTGGCTGGCAGGTGGTGTTCCTCACCATGTGCCTGGTGCTGCTCAGCTTGTGTGGCATGATGGCCCTGGATGTGGTTCGTAGCATGTGGAGTTGGGAAGAACCGTATGCGGTCAACAGTTCGTTGATCGATAGCCTAAGCGGATTCCTATTCCCCTAGGCCGGCGACTTCCATCGGGTGCGACAATCGGTCGCACCCATCCGAACGCGGGTGTACTTGCGCGCGGTGGCGGCACTATAATGCCGAAAACGCACACTGGGATATTGGATCCCGCTGTGTACGCCCACCTTGTGCCTCCCATCCGGTGATGCCATGCCTTTTCGGCCAGCTTGTACTCTCTTTGCGCTAACTGTCTGCCTGCTGTGTATCCCTTTAATGGGTTGCGACAAGGCGCCTGAAATCACTAGTTACGATGTTGCTCGCGAAGCAGAGCAGCCGGTGACTAGTGTTCCGACGATGCCGCAAATGCCGATGGCTGCTTCGCCTACGCCGCAGCGCATGCTAGTGGCTACTTTCTTGCGAGGCGACAACGCGTGGTTCGTAAAGACCACCGGCTCGCCGGATGCCATCGCCGAAGCGGCAGGCAAACTGCGCGGATTCGTCGACCAGATCACCCTGCCGGAAGACGATCCAGGGGCGATTCGCTGGACAGTCCCCGAAGGCTGGCAAACCAAGCCACCGACACAGTTTCGCGAAGCAACTATTGTGCTGCCGGAAGGAGATCCGCCGCTAGAAATCGCCATCAGCAAACTAGGCTATGACGGCAGCGATGTGGATGCCTACCTGCTAATGAACCTCAACCGCTGGCGGGGACAGCTCGGGCTTTCCCCGGTGGAGAAGGTCGACTCCGCAGCCGGCATGGAAACCATCACGGTTGCCGGAGAAAAGGTCTGGATGTTCGACGCCACTGGCAACTCGTCCGGCTCTGGCATGTCGGCCCCGTTCGCCCCATTTGCCCAAGGAGCGTCGGGCATGGCTCCTCCAGCCACCTCGGCTCCACCTGCGACGTCGCCCCCCGACAGGCCTACAGCGAAGCCTGAGCTGAAGGTCACCATTCCCGACGATTGGCAGCTTAGCGATCGAGGTAGCATGGGTAGTCGAAGCTACTTAGTTGGCGAAGGCGACCTGCAAGCCACGGTGAAGCTCTCCGACTTTGCTGCTTTTGGCATGATGGGCGACCCGCTCTTCAACCTCAATCGCTGGCGTGGTCAACTAGGGCTCGGCGAGGTCACCCAAGACCAAATTGAGCAAGAGACTGAACGCATCGAAATCAGCGGTACCCAAGGTTGGCTGGCCACCATCAATCGAGACGACAACAGTGAGCGGATGCTGGCTGCCATGGTCGTGAAAGATGGACACGCTTGGTTCTTTCAACTCACCGGTACACCTGAAGCGGTGGACGCCAACCGCGAAGCCTACGATCAACTTCTGGCAGCAGTTGAAATCGCTAGTCCAAGCATGGAAGAAGGGAAGGGCGAATAAATGGCCACTGCAGAAGTCATCGAAAATAATCCTCGCGTCACCTCCAACGGCACCCCACCACATAAACCAGGGGAGCAGAGTCCTCTGTTGTTGCTCTGGAAGTGCTTAGCTTCTCTTAAGCTAACCGTCGTGCTCCTCGTGTTGCTCATGATGCTCGTCATGGCAGGCACGCTCGCTCAGAAGGAAAACGACATCTGGAAAGTCGTGAACGAAGGGTACTTCCGCGTTTGGTTTGCCAAGATTGAGTTGCAGATCATCCCCACTCTGCTCGGCGTGTTCAAGCCGAACAAGCTTGATTGGACTGGGCATTTCCTCTTTCCCGGCGGGTACCTGATCGGCGGAGCCATGGCAATCAACCTGCTTGCCGCCCATACGCTTCGTTACAAAGTACGCGCCCGCGGAACTCGGTTAGCTGCTGCTCTGTTGGTCCTAGCCTTGGGAACGCTTGCTACCTGGCTGGTGATCTCCCGCGCACTCGATTCGGCGTACGAGGCGAGTTTGACCTCGGAGTTTTCCGCGAACCTGTGGAATCTCTGCCGGGGAGCCTATGCCGGCTTGGTCTTGGGCGCCGCCTACTTGCTTTCGCTCGCTTGGGGAAAGATCCGTAAGCCGGAGTGGTTCACCTTGGCCGCGCTCAACGTAGCGATGCTCGCGGCAGCGATTTACTTGTTCGTAAACCCTGAGATGCGCATCCCCGATGCCGGCATGCGCATCGTATGGCAAGGGCTGCAAGCTTCGGTCGCAGGCAGCCTGCTGCTGGCCGCGCTGGCGTTGCTGTTCGACAAACGTAGTGGAGTCATTCTGCTGCACATCGGCATTGCGATGCTCATGGCTCATGAGTTCTACGTGGCCGAAACCAATGTCGAAGCCAAGATGATCATCCCCGAGGGGGGCTCGGCCAATTGGGTGTACGACGACCGCGAAACGGAGCTGGCCATCATCGATCGCAGTTCCGAGGAGACGGATCACGTGACCGTGATCCCAGGCGAGCTAATCGCCAAAGCGGCTGAAGCCTCGGCCGATTCCGAAGACCGGGTGATCCGTAGCGACGAACTGCCAGTCGACGTGAAGGTGGTGGAGTACTTCCCCAACATGACCATCGCCCCCCAGGCTCCTCCCACCGGCGAGTCTCCGTTGCGTGGAGCCGCGCGTACGATCGAGGCCAAGTCGGCCGAGGTGAATCCGCAGCAAGTCTTCCCCGGGGCCTACATCGAGTTGCTCGACAAGAAGTCGCAAGAGTCTCTCGGCCAGTACCTGGTGACTCTGTTCTTCGACAAAGAGCCGACCATGTTGTTCGGCCCAATGTTCCAAAGCTGGGCGGGCTACCCCACTGGTTCTGGCGAACAGGTCGTCGAAGGCAGCGATACTCCGCTGGCGATCTCAATGCGATACAAGCGTATCTACAAACCTTACGATATCGCACTTCGCGATTTTTCGTTCGATAAGTTCGCCGGTAGTAGTAAAGCGAAGAACTACTCGGCCGATGTGACCCTTACCGATCACGAAACCGGTAGCGTGATCGACTTCCACATCTTCATGAATAACCCGCTCCGCTATCGTGGCGAAACCTTCTACCAGACTGGTTTCGATCAATGGACGGAGAAGACAACCATCTTGCAGGTGGTGGAAAACGAGGGTTGGATGGTGCCGTACATCGCTTGCGCTGCAGTGGGTGTCGGCATGCTGGTGCACTTTGGAATCATCCTGTTACGATTCCTCAATCGCCGACTACGCGAATTGAATCAAACCACACCGGAACCTACCGAAACGTTCAGCGGCCAGTGGCTGCGTTCCGAAATCGTGGTACCAGTAATCGTGGGGACGTTGACGCTGGCGATCTACGTAGGTCTGGCTCGTCCGAAAGAACCTGAGGCCAATGGCATCTCGCTGCAATCGGTAGCGACGCTGCCCGTGCTCGACGAAGCCCGCGTGAAGCCTTTCGACACCGTAGCCCGCAACATGCTGCAGTGGTTCTGCCAGCGTCAGGAAGCCAGCGTTTCGTTGGAAAACAAGCGCGATCGCATTAGTGCAACGCAGTGGCTCCTCGACGTGGCAACCGGCAAAGAGGTCGCCGACAAATACTACGTATTCCGCATCGTGAACCCCGAATTGCTCTCTACCCTCGGACTCGATGCGCGGCCTGGATTCTATCGTTACTCGGCAAGCGAGATCCGTCAGAACCTCGACAAATTGATCGCCCAAGCGCGAGAGGCCGACCAGGTAGACCCTCAGTTCCGTTCGCTCTATCAGAACGACATCATGGAGCTCATGGATAAACTGCTGGCGTATCGCAAGGTCCAGAATGCTTACTCCGTACCGATGACTCAGTCGATGGAGTCCGACAGAGAGACCTTTAAATCCTTGCAACAGGGACCCAAGGTCCGCGCGGTGGTGCCGACGAGTGTTGATGGGGAGTGGCAAACTGTTTTCGAAGGCACCCTCGACTATTTGATGTCGGCCGCGGAACAGCGTCAGACGAACGTCCCTGCGCGACCACTGGCCGCTGCGATGATCGAATGGTATCAGGACCGGCCTGAGAAGTTCCTCGAGGCAATCGATCAGTACCACCTGTATGCGAAGGCATACGAGGCAGAACTCAACGCTCCGGAAAACTCGCTGCAGGTCTCGAAGATGAAGACCGTCGAAAAACTCGACTCCGACCGCATTGCGTTCGAAGCGTGGTTCAACGGGGTAGCCCCGTTCTTTTACGCCGCGATCATGTATCTGGTAGCGATGATTCTTTCGGCTTCCTCCTGGCTGGTGCTCCCCAAGACACTCGGGCGCAGTGCGATTGCGATTGTCGCGGTCACGCTGGTCTTCCACACGCTGGCCATTGCCGCGCGGGTGTATATCTCCGATCGACCACCGATCACCAACTTGTATACGACCGCGATCTGTATTGGTTGGGTAATGGTGCTGTTGATGCTGGTTTTCGAGTCGATCTTCAAGCTCGGATTCGGCAGCTTTGTGGCTTCGGCGGTGGGCTTCACCACGCTGTTGATCGCCCACTACCTTGGTTTGGACGAAGATACCTTTACCGTGATGCAGGCGGTGCTCGATACGCAATTTTGGCTGACCACCCACGTGCTGTCGATTAACATTGGCTACGCGACCACCATGCTGGCTGGCTGTTTTGGCATCGTGTACGTCATCGGCGTGCAGGTGCTCAACATGTTCAGCGAGAAGGAACGCCGGCAGATTTACGGGATGATGTATGGCTCGCTCTGCTTTGCCATCCTGTTCAGCTTCATCGGTACCGTGCTCGGCGGACTGTGGGCCGACGATTCGTGGGGACGTTTCTGGGGCTGGGATCCCAAGGAAAACGGCGCCCTGTTAATTGTGCTTTGGAACGCGGTTGCTTTGCACGCCCGCTGGGACAGAATGATTGGCCCTCGCGGACTCGCACTGCTGACCATCCTGGGCAACATCGTGACCGCGTGGAGCTGGTTTGGCGTCAACCAACTGAGCGTGGGACTGCACGCGTATGCCTTCCGCCCGGACCTGGCGTTCTACCTGTGGTGGTTCATCGTGAGCCAGATGGTACTGTTTGTGATCGGACTGATACCGTGGCACTTTTCAGGGCCTGCCCCAAGAGTGAAATAGGGCAACCTAAAGAACAAGCTGGTAGCGATGAGCAATCGCTGGATAAGGGGTGCAAGCTGCTTAACAGCATCGCGACTTAGGCCAAACGCAACTTCGATTCAATAGCCACTACGGTTTCTTCCAGGTTCGCCTTGCCGCTGCTGGAAGGGACGCGAGTCGATTGCCCCATTTGCGATTCAATACGGCGATGAGCTGAGATGACCGTGCTGTGTCGACGGCCGCCGAAGTACTCGCCGATCTCGCGCCAGCCGGCGCGGGTGTACTTGCGGGCGAGCCACATGGCAAGCATTCGCGGTTCGGTGACCGACTTCAAGCGGCTCGACGAGCGAAGCGTCTTGGCGGCGATGCCAAAGTGGTCACACACCACGCGTTGAATGTCGTCCATCGCGACGCAGCGGGTCGTTTGATGGTTAATCTCGCCGGCGATGTCTTCAATCAGGTTCAGATCAACGGCCTCGCCGAGCAACTCATGACGAGCCCGCAAGCGTTCGACGGCTCCCAGCAGCTCGCGAGCACCGCTCGTGACGCTGCCTGCCAGACGCTGCAGGGCGGCTTCCTCAATTGGCAACCCGATCGCATGGCAACGGCGGCGAGCGATTTCGAGCCGCGTGGTGTAGTCGGCCGCAGTGACTTCGCAAACCAATCCCGCACGCAGACGCGAGAGCAACTCGTCGCCGAGCTTGGCAATGTTGCCAGGCTCCTGGCAACTAGCGATCACGACCTGCCCACCCGCAGCGGTAACGCTATCGATGGTGTGTTGTAATTCTTCAAGGGTGGCCCGCTTGCCGGCCATGAAGTGCAGGTCGTCGATCAACAGCAGATTCGCGCCGCGACATTTTTGACGAAAGCTCGGCAAGCCGCTGCCACGAAGGGCTTCTACGTAGGTGCCGACAAACTGCTCGGCCGTGAGCGAGAGCACGCGTGCGCGGCGGAACTTATGACGGTAAGCATGCTTGATGGATGCCAGAAGATGCGACTTGCCGGTGCCGGGAGGGCCCCAGATCACTAGCGGACCACCGACATGGTTCCCAGCGGCCAGTTGCACGCCAGCCCGCACTGCCAGCTCGTTCGAGCGTCCCACCACCAACGAAGCGAAGGTTCCTGCGGTGGAAGGTTCGGCGGCTGGCGGAGTGGATGCTGGTTGAGCCTCTGCAGCTTCGGAGGGCTCGTGTACGCGGAGCTTGGGCTCTGGCTTCGCGACGGGTTGCGGAGCCATCTTCGGCCTTACTGGAGTCGCTACGGCGGTCTCATCGACACGCAACACCACCCGGGCATCGCCGCCAACGAGTCGGCGTGCGGCTTCCATCAGATCGCGATTCAGATTTCGTCGCGCAGCGTCGCACAGGAAGCCCGATGCGAACAGCATGTCGATGTTACCGGAATCGGTAAGCGAAATCTTTGTGTCGTCGGCAACCCATAGATCAAACCGATCACGGCCGACATGATCGGCCAATTGGTCACGCAGCCCGACGCCTTCGCCAGGACCTTCCATGATGTTCCGTCCTTGTTCGATATCCCTAGCTTTCCTACAAGGCAATACTCATCCTTCGATCACCACGACTTGCATGTCGCAGCATCGATGCGGCGTGGCCACTGAGTATCGTACTCCGCCCCGTAAGAAAGGAGTTTTAAGGCCAGGGGTAAGGTTAGATACCCCATTGGCCATGATTCGTTTGTCACCCGAGTCGACGATTCTACGACTGCTAGCACTCAAGTCAAAGGGTTGACATTAGACGAACTGAAGTCGAACTCCGAACGCGCGAAGCGCTGCTGAAATTCATCGAGTTTTAACAGAGTATTCGCCATGTCGAGGGGCCAGATTTTTTTTCTACTAGCGGTGCTCACTTGTGGATAACTTGTGTGAGCTCGACCTGGCCAAAGTATTTCGCAGATAAATGCCCGCGCAGTAAGAATTCACCGCCTTGCGTATCTTGTGCGGACTGCACGCTTTACAGGCCGTCGACACTTTTGACATAGGCTACACGTCGGGTCCATTCGGTGTAACCGGCTTGGCTGTACATGGCCAGCGCGGGATGATTTGCTGCGTCGGCGGCCAGCACAATGTGATCGACTCCCGCGCGACTTGCTCGACACTTCAGCTCGGCCAGAATCTTTCCCCCGATCGCTTGCCCTCGTGCTTCGGGAATCACTCCCATGTACACCAGTTCCCATTGGTTGGCCTCGGGGTAGGGAGCCATCAGCAACACCCCAACTGGTTGACCGTGCCAGTGCACGATGCTCCAGAGATTCGGATCGTGCACGCCGATCGTGCGATAGCCGTCCATCACATCGGCGATGTTCCGCCGCCCCTCGAGATCGGGGCAATCGAGCGTTTCACGATAGGTAGCGGTGGTAAGCTGTTCGAGCAGCGCGGGATCGCTGCTGCTGGGAACGAACTCCAGGGCGGGTTCTACCACCGGCTCGCACCGCGGCGGCACCGTGAGCAGTAGATAACAAAGGTCGGCTAGATGCGAAAAACCGACCGACTCGAGAACCTTAGTAAATGGTTCGTCGCTACGGTGCAATAAGGTTTGCACCAGAGAGACCGGAAGCACAGCCGCTTGCTGTAAGGCGGCCTCGGCCAAACGTTGAGAGACTCCCGCAGGGGCGTGCTCCGCGACGGCCGCCGGCCAGAGCGTCGCGGTGCGCCCGACTTGTGGCTGCAGCCAGATGCTGCCAAGCAGTTCGCTGGCTTGTTCGGCAATCACCAACCCCGCGAAGACGTCGAATCCTTCGCTCGCTAGTGGACGCAGCAATTCGATGATACTGCCGCGCTGCTCGGGATCGACCGATCCCAGCACCATTCGCAGTGCATCGCGATGCAAGTCAGCCGGACATGGTCGAATAAGGACTTTACTCATGCCATGCAGCATAGCCGAACTTATCGAAAGGTGTTAGCTCGGCCAACGCAACTGCGGGACCGGCTGCTTCTTGGGAGCCGAGGCATCTTTCGGGGCGGACGACTTCGCCGCGTTCGAACTGGCGGTTCCGTTTTCGGTAGATGGCACCACCGACTCGGCAGGGAGCACCGGTTGCGGTGGTCCCTTGGCCTCCTCACCCAACAATCCTGGCGGCGGGGGCGAAGTGGCTGGTTTCTCTACCGCGGCCAACTGCGGCAAAGGATACTTCACGTAGCGGCCAGAACCAGGGCGGTTGATCTCTAACTCCAACGAGAAACTATCGTGCGGCGAAGTGGCCCACAGTACCGATTCGGGCCAGGTTCTTAGTTCGCTCAGCACCTGGTTGTTTTCTCTCACCTGATAGAGTTGCTCGCCGGCCACGCGAGGTGGTGCCGGACGGAACCCGTATCGCTGCACTAACAGGTTCACCAGCTCCGTGGTATCGGCGGTCTTGCCGACCAACCGGATCTTGTCGGCTTGCCCGGTGCGATTGAAGTAATAAGTCAACGAACCAGCGACATCGGTCATGCGGGTACCGCTGACCAAGGGAACGCGAATGCCAAACAAATCGACATCGGACAGGCCGGTCGACTTGCGAGCCCACCGGTGATACACCCACTCTTTGTTGACGTCGATCCGTAGGACTTCGGCCAAAGAATAAGTCGGCAATCCCTCTAACGGCGCGCGGCTTACGTAGAACTGGTCGCCAGGGCTGTTGGGCATGGCGACGTCCGATACCGTGATGGCGGGTGCGGCCACTGGAGCCGAAAGTTGCGGTTCTCCCGGCGCGGTGGCCGCCTGCGGTGCAACATTCCAGGTATCTGCCTGGTCGACAACGTAGGGCACACCTACCGCTGCTCCAAGCAAACCGGCTAACATAACAGGGCGGGGGGGCATGACTGAAAACTCGCATTCCATCTGTCAGGATTTTCGCGCATCTTATGAGGGCGCTGTTCTCCTCATCGGCACCGGCGGGCAACCGCCTTTGCTTTGTCGCCGCTCGTCCTTGCAACAGTTAGAACCGACTTCAGTCGCCAGCCCAGATAACACGCTTCGCCCAATTAGGTAGACCCTGCGGCCCGACCATGTCCAAACCTGCCGACCTGAACCTCAACGACTGGCTGCTGCGCGGCAATGGCGACAAGTGGCTTGCTTTGGCCAGTTCGGCGGAGCTCTCTTCACTGCAACTCACGACGAAGCTTCGCGAATCGCTGACCCAAGAGCAGACCCACGGGGTACTCGAACTAGCAGAACTGCGCCAACGCGCACTCCAGAAGTTCACCGCTGCGGAGAAAATGTTCTTCACGCGCACCTCGTTCGAGCAGGCGACCGACCAGTGGATCGCCCAATACAAGGCGGCGAGATTTGCCGATCGCGGTCACGTTGCGGATCTCTGTTGCGGAATCGGTGGCGACGCGCTCGGTCTGTTGCAGGTGGCCAATAAGTTGACGCTCTGCGACCGCTCGCCGGAACTAGTGAAGTACGCGGCTCGCAACCTCGCCGAAGCGTATCCCGAAGACGTAACCCCTACGGTAGTCCGAGTAGGCGATGTTACTGAATTAGCACTCGGCAGCTACGGGGCTTGGCACATCGATCCGGATCGCAGGGCGGGGGGTAAGCGGACCACGCACGCTGAGTTCCAGGAACCCTCCGACGTGGCCATCGACACGATGCTCACCTACAATCCCCACGCGGCTATCAAGCTGGCGCCGGCCTGCGAAGTGCCACCTCGCTGGGCTGAGGCTGGTGAATTAGAATGGATCAGCCGCGACGGAGAGTGTCGCCAACTGGTGGTCTGGCATGGTGAGCTAACCGAAAGCCACGGCCAACGACGGGCCACCATGGTCAAAGCAGCCGATCACGAAACTACCGTGGTCCGTACCTTGGTTGGCTCCGGCGACTCCCCCATGCCAGCCGACGAGACAATTGAACACTACGTTTACGAGCCCGATGCGGCGGTGCTTGCCAGCGGACTGGCCAGCGAATTGGCTCAAGAACACCAGTGGTGGAGTTTTGCCTCGACCAGCGGTTACCTTACTGGTACCACGTTAGTCGACGAACCAGCGACCAGCCGGTTCGAAGTGCAAGAAGTACTACCACTAAATACCAAGAAACTCGCCCGCTACCTGCGTGTACGGAACGTCGGGCAACTAGAAATCAAACACCGCGCGGTCGATCTCAACCCTGAACAGCTACGTCGAGAACTCAAACTCGAAGGCGATAATCGGGCGACGCTACTGCTGACACGAGTCGGTGAGAAGCGTATTGCGATCGTAGCGAACCGCGCTGGAGACCTATGAAACTAGCCTTTAGCTCTAATGCGTATCTTCAGCATTCTGTCGAAGAGACGATTCGCCGTATCGCATCTTTCGGATACACCGGCATCGAAATCCTGGCCGATGTGCCTCACGCCTGGCCAGCCGGATTATTGCCTGAGCAAATCGACTCCCTTCGTCGAGCACTGGAAGAACATGGCCTGGAAATCTCGAACATCAACGCATTCATGATGAATGCCGTGGCCGACCCTCGCCAACCGTATTGGCATCCCGGCTGGACTGATCCCGATCCCCATTACCGGGCGATTCGTCGCGAGCATACCAAGCGGTCGCTGCTGCTGGCTTCGGAGCTAGGGGCTCCACATATCACTACCGAACCAGGGGGACTACTCGCCGAGGGACAAACTCGCGCCGAAGGGTTCGATATTTTCTATGAAGAGTTGATGCCCTGCCTGGAAGTGGCTGCCGATCTGGCGATGCCGCTGTTGATTGAGCCAGAGCCAGAGCTACTAATCGAACGTTTTAACGAATACCTTGAGTTTGCCGATCGTCTCGATTCGCCTTACGTCGGGTTGAACTTCGATATCGGTCATGCGTACTGCGTGGGGGAGGATCCTCAGGACTGGGTCGAGAAAATGGCCCCTTACACCGTGCACTACCACCTGGAAGATATTGCCGCATCGCGCAAGCATCAGCATCTCATTCCAGGTCACGGAGCCATCGATTTCGATGCAACGCTCGCTGCCATTCGCGACACCGGATACGACGGTTGGCTTACTGTGGAACTCTATCCATACATGGATAATCCCGATGAAGCAGCCCGCGAGGCGTTTCGATATCTCGACGCGAAACTAGCCAAGTAGGTGACCATGCCGTTTACCACACTGCGCAGCTACGCTGAACTGATGCGCGTCGCAAATGTGTTTACCTCGGTATCCAACGTTTGGATGGGAATGATCCTGACCACGGGATACTTGCCGGGGTGGTCGGCCGTTGGCATTTCGCTCGCCAGCGCGCTGATGTACCTGGCCGGCATGGTTTTGAACGACGTGTTCGATCATCAGATCGATGCAGTGGAGCGTCCTGGTCGTCCGATTCCCAGCGGGCGTGTGTCGCTCACTTCTGCGAAAATCCTCGGCTGGGGACTACTCGTTGCTGGGCTGATCGCTGCAGGGCTAGTTACTTTTTACGTGCAGTCCTATCTTCCAATCGCGATGGCCATCTGCCTGAGCCTTGCCATCATCGGCTACGATGCCGGGTTGAAACAAACCTGGCTCGGGCCTTTTGCGATGGGTATGTGCCGAGTATTCAACGTACTTCTGGGCATGAGCCTCGTAGGTCTGCCAACAGAGTGGAGGCTACCCGAAATCGCGAGCCTCAACCTACTTCCTGCCTTTGCGATTGGTCTCTACATCATTGGAGTTACCTGGTTCGCTCGTGACGAAGCCGGCGAAGGCAAACGACGCACCTTGGTGATGGGAAGCCTCACGGTACTTGCCGCCATGGTGCTATTGGCCACGATGCCTTGGAGCGACGCTCCGGCGGTCCATGGTTTTCGAATCGATTCGACTGGGTGGTTCATTCTGTGGTTCGTTGTCGCTGGAACCATCTTGCGACGCATGGTCGTGGCGATCCTGCAGCCAACTCCGCGTAACATGCAGCGAGCGGTTGGCAACGCGATTCTCTCGCTCATTACGATCGACGCGGCGATTAGCTTGGGCTACGCCGATCCTTACTGGGCGTGCGCCGTGCTGGCGCTCGTCGCCCCGGCGATGCAGCTTTCGCAGATGTTCAAGATGACTTGATGCCTGTGGAACTTGCCTTCGGAATCCTTCAACCCGTGATGTAAGCCGATGTATTCTGATCATGTAGTACTGCTCTCGATTCCTGGATTAGCACCGAGCGATGTGGCTCGCATGCCGAATCTCAAGCGACTCGTCGAAGCGGGCGATCGCGCTCCACTGGTCGCCAGTTTTCCCGGAGTCACCTGTGCGGTTCAGGCAAATATGACGACCGGGCTTCCTCCGGCAGAGCATGGGGTGGTGGCCAACGGATTTTTCTGGCGAGGAGATTCGCCGGAGACCGCCGCGCCAGCCGGCAGCGAAGACAAGCAAGGGCAAGTCGAACTCTGGACCTGCTGGAACAGTGTGATCCACCGCCCTCAGCTCTGGGACTTGCTGCACGAGCATGACGCGAACCTCACCTCGGCCATGTGGTTTGCTTTGAATAACAAGGGGTGTGGTGCCGACTACATCTGCACATTCGCCCCGATTCACAATCCCGATGGCTCCGAATCGCTCTGGTGCTACACTCGTCCCGAAATGCTGTACGGCGACCTCCGCGACGCGTTCGGCCACTTCCCGCTAAAGCACTTCTGGGGCCCGTTGGCTGGCATTCCGTCGTCGGCCTGGATCGTCTCGTCGTCGATCTGGACGGCCGAGCGCCATCAACCGAATTTCTGGTACATCTACCTGCCGCACCTCGACTACATGACACAGAAATGTGGTCCGCAGTCCCCCGAAGCCATGGCCGCGTTGGTGGAACTCGATAACGAACTCGGGCGTTTGATCACCGAGTTCGAACGCATCCACGCCGGCAAGTCGCTGCTTTGGCTTGTTGCCAGTGAGTACGTGATCTCGCCGGTCGATCATGTGACCTATCCCAACCGCATCCTGCGAGAGTTGGGAATGCTGGAGTTCCAACAGCTGGAAGGGACAGAGCAAGTCGATATAGCCGCGAGCGGTGCGTTTGCTCTGGCCGACCATCAACATTCGCATGTGTTCGTCCAGGACCACTGCAAGTCGAGAATCGGCGAACTAGTGGATCGATTCCGAGGCGAACCGGGCATCGCCGAGGTACTAACGCACGATCAGCTCGACCGCTACGAACTGCAACATACCCGGAGCGGCGATCTTGTGCTGGTGAGCGAGCCCAACAGCTGGCAAGCCTACTACTGGTGGCTCGACGACGCGATGGCCCCCACTTACGCTCGCAAGATGGACATTCATCGCAAACCTGGTTACGACCCGGTTGAGTTATTCTTCGATCCATCGACCAAGGGCATACCGCTCAATGCGGACCTGGTGCGCGGCTCACATGGTGCGCCGGTGCGTCAGGAGTCGCAGCAAGGCGTTCTCCTAAGCAGCCAGCGGGGAGTGTTCGTGGAGCAAACCATGGCCGACACCGATGTGGCCAGCATCGTGCTCAACCAGTTCGGAGCAGGGTAGCGCAATAGCTCACAGATCCCGAAATCGAGCTCAGCGATCTCGTGGGAACATATCGGGCAATTCGAACATCAGCTTGTCGGCCATCCAGAGAGCCTCGCCGCGCGTGAGGCTTTTGATTTCCAGAAGAATCACATTGTCGGTATCAATCATTACCAGCGAGTACTCTCCCTTGCTTCCTCCCAACGGGGTGACTTGAGGATTGGGATTCGACGGGTTTGCTCGCTTCGCGCGACGTATCTCTAGGTGGTCCAGTTGTTGGAATTCGATGGTTTTGGGCCAGCGGAAGAAAGGCCCCCACCAGCAGCTTTCGATTCGGCCCGGTCGAAAGCGGTATTCGCTACCCCACGCAGGTGCGGTGAGTGCGGCCAACCAGGCTCCGAACATGCAAAGCCCGATGACTTCGAATGGGATCAGAAAGATCGCCAAAAACCACTCGAAGTTCTTAAACAGTTCCACGACAAACACGCTGACGATGCCGTTCCAGAAGAGGGTGATGCCAGTCGTCATGGCGATCGCCACGAATGACCACTGTCCGCGAGAGCGGAACACCACGGAGCGTCCCTCCGCTTCCTGGTGCCAAACAGAATCCGAAGGCTTGCTCCACCGGTTATTGGTGGGAACAAACACGGTCGGCTCTGTTCCAATATCCTCATACGGCTCGTCGTCCTCTCCGTCTGGGGAGTCGGTTGAAAAGTACTCAAAGCGGTCACTCTCCACCGGATCGCCATCGTTATCCGCAAGCTTAAGAGCCGCACGGTTCGGGGCCATCTGGTCGAGGCACATGTTGATGGTCTCGGCCAGCCAGGCTGCTTCGTCTTCCTTGATTCCTTTGGCAAACTTTACCGGCTTGCCGAGCGTATCGACGCGAATAAAGTTGTGCCACACCGGCACATCGTTCTGACTATGGCTCACTTCTTCGTCGACGAACGCACGGAGCACTTCGTCAATGGGGATCTCGCGAGTGCCTACGCGAATCACCGCCCAAGAAGTGTGACGCAGGCTGTGTTGGCCTAGTGCTAGCTGATGCCGACCAAACAATAGATAAGCGGTGATGCCAGCCACTGCGAACCACGCGACGAAGAACGGAATGGAGAACAGCACCATGAACCATTCAAAGTCGGTTAGCAACGTGTGAATCAAGAACACACAGCCGACCGTCCAACCGGTGAGCCAGAGAAGCAAGAACAGCGACACCCCTAACTTTGGGGTCCGCCAATTCAAATGAAGTTCGTCGCCCACCAAATCGAATTGCACCCGCGGCTTCGCGGGCATTGGGCTTTGGGTCTCGAATAATGGGGAGGCCATACAGCGCGAACCGAGGATGAAGTAGCAAAGAATCACAATCCATCACCACCAGCCCAAGTGGGCCGGTGCACAACGAACGGTGAATCTACACTGTTCAGTTCGCTGGCTGGTAGTCGAACTTGCGACTTTGGCGGAAGAATTTCAGCGGATTCTCGTAAGTAACTTGCCGGATGAGGGCCTCGCTATGGCCTCGCTTCCGCATGGCCATGATGAAGTCGGGAACGGCCGTCGGTTTCGAAGGGCCCCAGTCGCCCGCCGAGTTCACGAGCAACCGCTCGGGGCCGTAAAGCTCGACCATGTCGACCGCCCGATCCGGAGTGCACTTGCTTACTGGGTAGAGAGTCATGCCGGCCCAGAATCCCTCCTCAAGCACCAGTCGCACGGTATGCTCTTCGACGTGGTCCACCAGCACCCGTGAGCGATCAATCCGCGCATCGCTGGTGAGCATGTCGATAATCATTCGCGTCCCCTGGTATTTGTCTTCCAGGTGAGGCGTGTGGATCAGGATCTGCTCGTTGGTTTCCATCGCCAGATCGATGTGTTCCAGAAACACCGTGGCTTCGTTCCGCGTGTTCTTATTGAGACCGATTTCGCCGATGCCGAGCACTCCCGGACGGTCGAGGAACTCAGGGATCATGTCGATCACTTCACGCGAAAGCGACACGTTTTCGGCCTCTTTGGCATTGATGCACAACCAGGTGTAATGCTGAATGCCATACCAACTAGCGCGTTTGCGTTCGAAGGTGGTAAGCTGCTCGAAGTAGTCGCGAAACCCGTCGACACTTCCTCGATCGAAACCGGCCCAGAACGCAGGTTCGCTCACGGCTACGCACCCCATCTTGGCTAGCGTTTCGTAGTCGTCGGTCGTCCGGGAGACCATGTGAATATGCGGATCGATGTACTGCATGATAGGGCAGGGGAGTGAAGGCGTCGGGGTAATGTTCGAGGCAATAAAGAGAGCAGGCAGGGCGTTCAACGCTAAGCGCAACGACCACGACAGTAGGCGAAGCTTATAGCTCCATATCGGTGCGCCAGTGATTTTCGTAAGCGCGACTGAACAGCAATTGCACTTGCTCCGCCCGCTGTGTTCCGGGACGAAGTAGCGTTTCCACCGCAGCAAACAACTTACTTAGCCTGGCTTCGTCGGCCGCTGGCAGCGTAGCGCGTTCGATGCGATCCAAGCCTGCTGCGACCTCCAAAATCTTGGAGCGGAGCAGCAGGAACTCTTCGTCGAGTACTTGTTCGGCTGTGCGTTTGGTATTCATCGTAGGGACTCCACCTGGAATTCGGATTATTTCAGTTTCTCCGCCTGGAGCAGGCATTGCAACCGGCGTCGCCTTCTCGGGGCGATATAACCCGGAAAACCGTACCGCACTTCAATCTCCGATCGTTCAGCACCCGACGCAGACAAAAAGGTATGCTTCCATTGTCGTCTCGTTCGCACGGATCCATCCTCTTTAGCGCCAGGCCATGCCAGTATCCGGTTTTCAACTAACCCTCTCTACACTCTCTCGGACGCCGAACCAGTCGGCGGCCGATGTGTTGGTGCACAGCATCGAAGAAATCTCGCCTGCGGTTCGCAATGGTGCGATTGCCGCATTTGCGCGACGCAGCGACGAATTGAGCCAGCGCCGACTGCTCGAAATCATCCCCATGCTTTCACGCGACGAACTCGCCGCGCTCGACGATTTGCCACGCAAGCTGCAAACCACGCTTCGCAAGATGATTGCCGAGCACGACATCGAGTCGACCCGCGCAGCTTGCTACTTCATCACTTCCAACCTGGCGTTCGACGAGTTTCCGGCTGTTGTTACCGCCGCTTGCGACCCTGATCATCCCGGCGGCGACGTCATGTCGTCTACCGCGCTCACACTGGCCCGCGCACTGCATAGCCAGATTGTTGCGTATCGCCGGGCACCTGGTGGGCGAGATCCCTCGTTCGCCCGGCGTTGGGCGCTTACGTCGCTGGCCAAGGCTGTTGATCAGTTCCAGGAACACCGTCGCACCGAGTTACTGGAAGCATTCCTGCTGATCACCACGCCTGGCAACCATACACTCACACAACTGCTGACCGATCCTGAGCATCCCGCGCACGATTCGCTGATGACGATGCTTCGCGATAGCCCCTCCATTGGAGCCATCGAGCTATTGGCTAAGCTATTTGAGGATCCGCAATCGCCAATCGAACTGCTTGAGATCGCGGTCGATCGCACCGACGAGCATTTTCGTTCGCTCTTTTTGCAAGCCATTACCTATCCCATCAGTAGCCGAGTGCGCGACAACGTAAAGCGGCTCAAACGGATTCGCTTGCTTGAAAAGCCGGAAGAGGATTGGTTTACGTTGCCGCCTCAAGCACAAGCGGTGGCGCTCGAGATGCTCTCCGCTTCACGACTCTCTCGTCGTATCAAGCTGAACATCTTCCAAGTCATGCTTACCAACGGGGCTCCACTGGCTCGACTTGTCTGCTGTAATTCAATTGGAAGGATCGAACTGCCCGAAGCCCGTGCGACGCTGGAGAAACTGCTTTCGGATAGCGATCCGCAGATCATTGCTGCCGCCGGCCGAGCGCTACGACGCACTGGCTCGGAGAGCGCGGTCAAAGAACTCGCTTCGCTACTGGAGCACACCGATCAAACGGTTCGCAAGATCGCGAAAGATGGCCTGAGCGACTTCACGTTCATGCGATACGTAAGCCAGTTCGACGAAATGGACACAGGGTCTCGCAAGGAGCTCGGTTGTATTGTGCTCGAGACCGACGCGACTGCCATCGAACAGTTGCGGCACGAAATCACCGCCGCTTCGCTGAGTCGCAAGCTCCGCGGCATGCAAATGGCATCGGCCATGGGAGCCGTGGATGACCTGATACCCACCATTACCAAACAGACGGGCCATCAGGATGCTGCCGTGCGAGCCGAAGCCGCGCTCACGTTGGCTCGATCACCGAGCGACGATGCTCGCGAGGCCATCGAGGCGGCCATGAAAGACGCCAATGCACTGGTTCGAAATCGGGCGACTCAGGCACTGCGGACTTGGGATAGCCTACATAGCATGGCGAAAGGGCCAGAATCATGAGCATGCTTTACCCCGTTGTTGCCCAGCGCGATGCCTGGGAGAGCCTTGGCAATCGATTCACCGGCGACCAGATCATATTCCACTGGGGCGACCTGGGATCCATGGCCGGCATCCTAGTGACGGCCGTGCTGTTCATCATGCTCTTGCGATGGTTGCATCTCCGCCAGGAATCGCGGCGCATGAGCAATGAACCGTGGCACTTATTCGTCGACTTGTGCCATGCCCATCAACTAAGCCGCCGTGAGCGACGATTGCTGCTCGAAATATCCGATGCGGCCAATCTGGAAAACCCTGCCGACGTGTTTCTGCGTCCCGAGTTGTTTAACCGGGCGCATCTTCAATCGGCCAAGCCGAGAGATCAGCGAGCCTTCGAGCGACTGAAGTTCAAGCTATTCGATGGGCTCGACAAGCTGCAGCCAGGCGACTTTATCGGCGGCACCAGGAGCAACGTGAAGATCTTCCTGCCGGCCGACATGGCCACAGGAGTCCCACCCGAGGTCACAGTCACCTTCGGTGAGCCTGATGACGACGAGCACTAACGGGAGCTCTAGCTCTACGCGAGAGTTCGATCGGTGGATTACTGACCGTAGCTGGCCCGTGGGCGAAGGTCGCCGCGAGCGGGTGCAGCCCGTGGACGGAAGTCGTTCGCATTGACGTTGCTTCCTAGATTCACGGTACGATCTTCCGGCTTGTAACCCATTTGGTTCATGAAGTCGGTGACCGAAATCAACTCGATACCCAGCGAACTGGCGTCGGCGTGCATGTCGTCCCAGGTCTTACGCAGTGCGGCGTCGTTCGTCTTATCGGAACGTTCACCGTAGACCAGGTAGCGAGTCTCGACACTCATTTCGCCTTCCATCTTGCCGGTTTCGGCATTCGGAGCTGCATCGAGGACGCCACCGTTCAGTTCGATCAGGTCCTTGGCAAGCTGCAGATCGCTACGACCATCGCTGTCGAGATCGATCAGGCCAGTCAGAGCAAAATGCTGTGGCTTGCCACGGTGCCACACTTGGCTGTAAATGTTGTCGCCAGGCATGATCGGGT
Organism: Aeoliella mucimassa; assembly: GCF_007748035.1. Taxonomy (NCBI): domain Bacteria; kingdom Pseudomonadati; phylum Planctomycetota; class Planctomycetia; order Pirellulales; family Lacipirellulaceae; genus Aeoliella; species Aeoliella mucimassa. The sequence goes on along the minus strand of NZ_CP036278.1, from coordinate 3,113,207 downwards.
CGCGAGGATCGTCGTCGGTCACGCGGCACTCGGCCATGTGATCGCTGAGCATCCGCAACACTTCCACGCTGCCTTTCTTGGCAGCCTTGCCGGCGTCGGTTTCATTGGGATCGAACACGCTAAAGGTCACCTGACGACGCAAAGCGTCGGCTGGGCCCAGATTGATCCAAACCGTGTTGTTCGCCTGGTTGACCCAGGTAATCTGGCCATCGGCCACTTCGAACGAAGGATCTTGCTTGGCCAGCATGTCTTGTAGCTTGTTGATTGTCTTCTCTAGCGTACGAGCCTCTTGGCTTAGCGTATCGATTTGACCCTGGAGATCGGTCTCCTTCTTGTCGAAGGCGGCTTCCATCTCGGTGATTTGGCTGGCTAGCTCTTTTTTGCTCTGATCGAGCTCCGCACGGGCTTGCGTGAACTGGTTACGCTGGGTGGCCGCATCTTGCTCGATCTTGGCCTTGTCGGCTTCGAGACGAGTAATCTGAGCCTGATGTCCGGTTTCTACTTCCCGCAGCTTGGTTTCCAGATCTTTGATCTTCTTCTTGTCGACTTCCTGCGAGCTGGCGAGCTGCTGGTTTTCGAGATACATCTGCTTCAGGCCGTCGCGATAGTTCCGCTTGGCCTCAGGCAGGGTACCCAGCATTTGGTCGACGTCGCCCTGGAACTGCTCATCCACAACCCCTTGTTCAGCGAACGGATCGAAGCCCATCTGCTTACGCAGAGTCTCGTTGTCGGCTTGCAGATTGCCAGCCGTGGAGCGTTGGGTCTGCACTTCCTGCTGCGAGGCGGTTAAGCGTTGCTCGGCATCGCTCCACTGCTTCCAAAACCAATAAGTGAGAGCAGCAAATACCACAAAGAAAATGGCGAAAACGATGAGCGCGATTTGCAGCGTCTGATCCTGACGGGCGGCCATGCAAATACCCTTGGTGAGTTACGTCGAAGGTGAGCGGGGCGAACGGAAAAGGTGGGATGGGGAAGGTGCGCCCGCCCGGCGATTTGAATCGGGAACTGTTCCGGTGCGGCCGAAGGGAATTCGACCTAAGTCCAATTTACTTAGGGGATTAACGCATGTCAACGAAACGCATATAACGGAACGGATGAAACAAAGGAACCTACCGGGGCATGACCCCCTGCAATCCGAACCCCTACAAATGACCGCATCTGCCGAGCCGGTGCCAGGCGATACGGTCTACGTGGTCGACGCTCACTCCCTGATTTTCCAGGTTTTTCACGCGATTGGCGAGATGACCAGCCCCCGCGGCGAGCCAGTTTCGGCCGTGTTTGGGTTCCTGCGAGACATCTTATTCCTGATAGAAAAGCATACCCCAAATTATTTGATTGCGGCCTTCGACATGCCGGGGCCAACCTTCCGGCATGACCTGTACGACGGGTACAAGGCCGACCGGGGCGAGATGCCAGCCGACCTGGTGACGCAAATTCCGAAGATCGAGCAGATGCTCCATGCCATCGGCGTGCCGGTCATCGGTAAACCGGGGTACGAGGCCGACGATATTCTCGCCACGCTGGCCCGCGAATGCGACGAGCGGCAGGTTCGCTGTCTGCTGGTGACCGGCGACAAAGACTGTCGCCAGCTGATTACCAAGCATGTGGCCATCTACAACATCCGCAAGGACGAGGAGTTCGGCTCTTCCGAGTTGTACGCCGACTGGGGGATTCGCCCTGATCAGGTTGTCGATTTTCAATCCCTCGTTGGCGATAAGATCGACTGCGTGCCTGGCGTGCCGCTTATTGGGCCAAAGATCGCCCGCGAGTTGCTCGAAACCTACGGCGACCTCGACGCGGTGCTGGCCAACGCGGCCAACGTGAAAGGGGCCAAGCGGAGCCAGAATCTACAAGAATACGCCGACGACGCCCGCATGTCGCGCGACCTGGTGCGACTCGATTCGGCGGTGCCGATCGAAATCGACTGGCAGCTCGCTCGGCCGGGCAATTACGACGGGGCTCGTATCGCGGAGCTCTGCGGCGAATTCGGCTTCCGGGCGCTCGGCGAGCGGGCGATGGCGTTGGCCGATGCCAAACCACCCGAGAAACTCGAATCCAGCTACGAAGTAGTCGAGTCCATGGAGCGACTCGCCGAGTTGGTGGAACAAATGAAGTCCGCCGACTGGCTTTCGGTCGATACCGAAACCACCAGCGTGAATCCCCGCGAAGCCGAGCTGGTTGGTATCTCGCTGGCCTGGACCGCCGGCGAGGCTTATTACATCCCGGTTCGCAGCCCCGAAGGCGATCTGAAACTCGACGCCGAAGCGGTGCTCGCTTGCCTGCGACCCGTGTTCGAAGACCCGGCGCTGCGTAAGCTGGGGCAGAACCTCAAGTACGATCAAATCGTGCTTCGCACCGCAGGAGTGCAGCTCCGCGGGATCGCGTTCGACACCATGGTTGCCAGTTACCTGCTCGATGCAGGGGAGCGGACTCACAATCTCGACGATCTAGCCAAGAAGTACCTGAATCACCAGACCACAAAGATCGACGCTCTGATCGGCAAAGGGAAGAATCAGAAGCGGATGGACGAGGTGCCAGTGTCGGCCATCGGACATTACGCGGCCGAAGACGCCGACATCCCGCTGCGGCTGATGCCGATGCTCGAGGACCGGCTGGTCGAAGACGAACTCGATGAACTCAATAGTCAGCTCGAAGTGCCGCTGATCGAGGCGCTTGCCGAACTGGAGTACAACGGCATTCGCGTCGATGTACCGCGTCTCGAAGCCTTGAGTGCTGAGTTTGGCGAAGAACTGCAACGGCTCGAAGAGGAGATCGAAGAGCTGGCGGGCCATCCGTTTAATATTGCTTCGCCGAAGCAACTTGCCGAAGTTCTGTTTACCGAACTAGGGCTGCCGGTCATCAAGAAGACGAAAACTGGGCCCAGTACCGACGCCAGCGTGCTGGAAGAACTGGCGAGCCGTCACCCGCTGCCGGCCAAAATCATCGAGCAACGTGGCTACGCCAAACTCAAAGGCACCTACGTCGACGCACTGCCGACCATGGTCCATCCGGAAACGGGCCGAGTGCACGCCTCGTTTAACCAGGTGGTCGCCGCCACCGGCCGGCTTAGCTCCAGCGATCCGAATCTACAGAACATCCCCATCCGTACCGAAGCGGGCCGGAAGATTCGCTCGGCCTTCACTTCGGCTGGCGAAGGCTGGTCGCTACTGGCGGCCGACTACTCGCAAATCGAACTACGGGTGCTCGCCCACTTCTCCGAAGACGAAACCCTGTGCCAGGCGTTTGCCGAGGGGCAGGACATCCACACCCTGGTCGCCAGCCAGGTAAACGGCGTCGGCATGGACGAAGTCACCAGCGAGATGCGCCGCGGGGCGAAGGCGGTGAACTTCGGCATCATCTACGGCCAGAGTCCGTTTGGCCTCGCCAAATCGCTAGGCATCAGCAAAGAAGAAGCCGCGAGGTTTATCAACGAGTACTTCGCCCGTTACCCAGGGGTCGAGCAGTTCATGCACCAGACGCTGGCCGACTGCCGCCGCGATGGTTACGTGAAAACGTTGCTTGGCCGCCGGCGCCAGATCGCCGGCATCCGCCCCCCCACGAAGCCCAAAGATGCTTTGTTCGAAACCCGACCAGCCCCGCTGCAGTTAAATCTTCCCGAACGCACCGCTGTGAACACCGTGATTCAGGGTACCGCGGCCGATCTTATTAAGCTCGCCATGCTGGCGATTCACCGTCGGCTGCAGGAGGAAGGTCTCGAGTCGAAGATGCTGCTCCAGATCCATGACGAACTGGTGTTCGACTGCCCCGACCAGGAACTGGAAACCCTGCGGAAGCTGGTAGTCGACGAAATGTCGCAGGTTGCTGAACTTCGCGTACCGCTGGATGTCGATCTTAAATCAGGAACCAACTGGGCCAACTGCGAATAGCCGTCTCGGACCGCCGAAGGCCAATTTGTTGCACTCATACTTACCACTAAAGAAACTCATCTCATGCTCACTATTGGACTCATCGGCGGCATCGCCAGCGGTAAGTCGACCGTCGCAGAAATGCTAGCAGACTGCGGAGCAGTGGTTCTCAATGCCGATAAAGTAGCCCACGAGGTGCTCAACAGCCCGGAAGTCCGCACGCTGCTGGTCAATCGCTGGGGACCTGGCATCCTGTACCCCGATGAGAGCATCAACCGTTCGGCTATCGCCCGTCAGGTGTTTGGCAAGTCGACCCAAGCGGTTGAAGAGCGTAAGTACCTGGAGTCGGTAGTCCACCCGAGAACCCGGTTGTTGCTTGAGGAGCATCGCGATCAACTCGCGATCCAAGGCCATAATGTATTCATTATCGACGCGCCGCTGCTGCTCGAAGCAGGGTGGGATACTGAATGCGACATGGTACTGATGGTCAAGGCGTCGGACGAACGGCGGATCGAGAATGCGGCTCGCCGAGGCTGGTCGGTCGACGAACTCAACCGCCGGGAAGATGCCCAATTACCCCTAGCAACTAAGCGTCACCGGGCCGATGTGGCCATCGAGAACAGCGGCACCCTTGCAGAGACCCGCGAGCAGGTTGCCATCTTTTGGAACGAGGTCGTGGTTCCCCAATTAGGAGATTAAGCAAGAATATGAATGTGGCATCCTGGTTGTGCCGATTATGAATTTTCGAAGTACCTTCCAGTTTGTGCCAGATTTCACTTTCCCTTTTAGCTTACTTTCTGCAATAATAGTAAACGACTCAACGGCGGTACGAGTCGCGTCTTTCCCCCATCCGTCACTTTTCCCTTTATCCCCCCACCGGCCGCGCCCTCTGTGCGTAGCCAAACCGGAACAACATCCTTCTCCAGGAGCATCGTCATCATGGCCGAAACGTCTGGCCGTGGAGCGCGGAGCGACCGTGCTCACACGTCCCATCGCAGGAAGCGTCACAGTGGTACTAATGGACACCACATCGATCCCGAACTACTCGCTAAACTCGATCGCGAAGAACCTCTAACCATCGCCGAAGAGCTCGATAAGGCCGCTGAACGCGTCCGTCGAGCAGGAGCCTCTATCGCCAAGGGTGATAAGCTCGACAGCAACGTCTACGTGGCCGAGCTGCAGCAAATGTCGATGCCCGAGCTCATCGCCACCGCAGAGCGCGAGCAGGTAAAGGACATCACGGGTCTCAAAAAGCAGGACCTCATCTTCCGCATTCTCAAGGAACGCGTGAAGCTGCAAGGCATGATGGTCGGACAAGGCACGCTTGAAATCCTGCCCGATGGGTTTGGATTCTTGCGAAGCCCCGACTACCACTACCTGTCGTGTCCCGACGACATTTATGTTTCTCCTAGTCAGATTCGTCGCTTCGGCCTGAAGGACGGAGCCACCGTGTGTGGCACCATCCGCCCACCGAAGGAGAACGAACGTTACTTCGCCTTGTTGCGGGTCGAGTCCATCAATGGCGAGGATCCCAACCTACTGAGCCGCAAGGTTTCGTTCGACGACCTTACTCCGGTGCATCCCGATGAACGGATCACCATGGAGACCGGTGGCGACCAAATCGACATGCGTGTGGTCGATATGGTAGTGCCGATCGGCTTTGGCCAACGTGGGTTGATCGTCAGCCCGCCGCGAGCAGGTAAAACCATCCTGCTTCAGAAGATGGCCAAGAGCGTGCTGGCGAACTACCCCGAGGCTTACGTCATCATGCTATTGATCGACGAACGCCCCGAGGAAGTGACCGACATGGAGCGCGAGGTCAAAGGCCCGAACTGCGAAGTGATTTCCAGCACGTTCGACGAGGCCGCTGCCCGCCATATCCAGGTCTCCGAAATGGTGATCGAGAAGGCGAAGCGGATGGTCGAGTACGGCCGCGACGTTGTGATCTTCCTCGACTCCATCACTCGCCTGGCCCGGGCGTGGAACTCCGAGTGCCCGAACTCGGGTAAGATCCTGTCCGGCGGTATCGATGCGAACGCCATGCAGCGTCCGAAGAAGTTCTTCGGCTCCGCCCGCAAGGTCGAAGAGGGTGGCTCGCTGACGATTGTCGCGACCGCGCTGATCGACACCGGCAGCCGCATGGACGAGGTGATTTTCGAAGAGTTCAAGGGAACCGGCAACCAGGAAATCGTGCTCGACCGTAGCCTGGTCGACAAGCGAATCTGGCCGGCCATCGACATCGATCGCAGCGGTACTCGCCGCGAAGAAATGCTGATGGACCCCGAAGAGTATCGTCGCGTGTCGATGCTCCGCCGAGTGCTCAGCGAAATGAACCCACCCGACGCGATGCAACTGCTCACCGATCGGCTTCGCAAGACGAAGACCAACGCCGAGTTCTTGATGAGCATGAAAGAGGCTTAAGCGTCTCTAACAAACACACCTCGTCAGGGGTGCTAATATTAATCGCACCGCAGGTGCTGGTGATCAAAGAGTCGCCAGCACCTGCGTTTTTTTATGCGAGTACAAAACCAAGTGCACGGAACCGACCAGCTTTGCGTCTACCAATGCAACTCTAAAAAGCTTGTTCTCAAACTCGACGAGCCAGTCCACCCCAGCCCAGCAAGGCGGCTAGAGATAGCAGCATCGCACTCGGCTCGGGTACCAGGGCAGGGGGGATGTTGCCTGAGTCGCCCGCAGCGAAATTGGCCTTCCATAAGTCGTAGTCGGCGAGATCGACGCCCGCGAGCCCGTCACCAGCAAAGCCAATGGACGACTCGTCGGTCGCCCCGAAATGGTCGCGCCACACGGTATAGTCGGCCAGGTTCACGAGTCCATCGCCATTGAAATCGCCCGGCGTCGTAGGCGTCCCGACGGTCAGCACGGTGTAGCCAGCGAGCCCGCCGGAGGTCAAGTACTCCAGCGTGTAGTCGTCGCCATAAGTAGCTTCGGTTATGTGCGCCCAATCGTTGAGTTCGGTAGACCAGTAACGAATGGCGTCGGTGCCTGCGACCAGATCGAGGAACTCGTCGATGGAGTCATCGGCCTCACCGAAGAGGGCAAGCTGGCCACCGGTGGTAATGGAGACGTAGGCTTCCTCGCTATTGTATGTACCGATGCTTAGACCACCTTCAGGGGCAACTAATCCCTGGTTTGAGATATGCAGAGTTGCGTTGTATCCCAGTCGCAGGAGGCCAGTATTATCATTGCCAACCGTGTCGTTCTTGGTGAGAACCCATTTTGAGCCGGCTCCCGTCACCGTAGCCGTGCCGGAACTGCCATAATATTTCCCTAACAGGGAATAATCTGCGCGAACTTCTCCCCCTGCCACAATTTGCAAGGCACCACTACCAGATTGTCCGATGACTAGTACGTCTTTCCTGAAATCCATTCCGCTGCTATATGCTGCGGAATGAAAAAGCACATTGTTTGCCTGGACCACCAGGCCCGTGGAGGTTTGGAGCAGCTAGCACGCTCAGGCGCCCGCGCGGCGCAAGTGGTGCGTCGCTGCCAGATATTATTGAAATCGGACTCGGGATGCACCGACGAAGAGATCGCCGAGCATGTGGGCTGCACGACGCGCAACGTCCGAGCCGTCCGAAAGCGGTTCTGCGAAGAGGGCGTCCAGCGGGCGGTGTACGATGCGCCTCGCTCGGGCCGCCCCCCAGAGTTCACCAAGCGGCAGCAGCAACAGGTAATCGCCCTGGCGTGCAGCGAGCCGCCCGAGGGACGGGCTCGCTGGACGCTGGAATTGTTGTGCGAGCACGCGGTGAAGGAAGGCTTCGTCGATTCGCTCAGCGTGACGGAGGTCTCGCTGTGGCTCAAGGAACACGACCTGAAGCCGTGGCGAAAAAAACTTGGTGCGTGCCCAAGCTGAACGACGAGTTCTGTGAGCGGATGGAGGACGTCCTCGAGCAGTACGAGAAGCCGCTCGACCCGAACGAGCCGGTCGTCTGCCTCGACGAGCAGCCCTATCAGAGGGTCGACGACGCGCGGCCGCCCGAGCCCGCGGCACCCGGCAAGATCGCGAAGCAGGACTACGAGTACCGCCGCTGCGGAACCTGCAGCGTGTTCGTGGCGGTCGAGCCGAAGGCGGGCAAGCGATTCGTTCAGGCCAAGCGTCACCGCAAGCGAGCCGACTTCGCCCGGTTCGTCCGCGACCTCTTGAAGCGCTATCCCGACGCAGAGCGGGTTCATCTGGTGATGGACAACCTCAACACGCACAACGAGAAGTCGTTGATCGAAACCTTTGGCGAGGAGGCGGCTCGGCCAATGCTGGAGCGGATTGTGTGGCATTTTACCCCCAAGCATGCCAGTTGGCTCAACATGGCCGAGATCGAAATCTCGGCCATACAGCGACAATGCCTGGGACGTCGGTTGGCTTCGCTCGACAAGGTTCAAAGCGAACTCTCCCACTGTTCACGCGACCGCAATCGGAAGAAAATCAAAATCAATTGGACCTTCCATCGAAAAGACGCCAAACGCGTCTTCCCTGAACTCTATAGGAAATGACTTCCGGGACGACGTACTAGGGAATTGTCGATACTCCATACAGAGTCTGCACCACTAACAACTGCTACACCAGTAGAATCAGAATTGGTTCCTAAAGTGGCCAATACACTGCGAGCCTGACCACCCGTCTCTATTGCGAATGCCCCGTCACCACTAACACCGATATTAAGGTCATAGCTATCCCACAAGGAGCCGACACCGGAAATGGTTGCCGATCCCCTCGAATAACGCCTCTCCCCGACATTGCCATGTAGTGCGTTGACTGCTCCTGCTGCTTCCACCATAAGTGCCCCACTACCGTTCGCACCGACAACAATGGTGCCAATGACGCTGTTCCATTGAGTACCTGCTCCACTGACAATAGCAGTACCAGTAGAGCCGTAACTGCGTCCCAGTATACCGCCGGAACTGGACATCATAATCCCATCGGTAATTACCAGACTCCCTTCTTCTTTATTGCCCACTCCTAGAGGTCCACCGTCCCACTGAACAGTCAAGGTGCCGCCAGTGCCGAAACTGTACTCTCTTGTTGTTCCGCTCGTAGAATCGAAACGAATATCGGCATCAAGAACGGCCCCAGTGGTTGCGATAATGGAGCCATCTCCATGAAGATCGTTTAGCGATGCAGAGAGCGAACCCGTGATAACTTGCCCTCCGGTTTCTACCGTGAGCGATCCGCTCCCCGCACTACCGATAGAGAGCGAACTCGTAATAACTTGCCCTCCGTTTTCGACCGTCAGCGATCCGCTCCCCGCGCTACCGATAGTTATGGAACTGCTGGTCCACAACGATTCCGCGCCCGTAACAGACACCGTACCCGAAGCCCCCGATTCTAAACCTAAACGAGCAATATTACTGCGGATTTCGCCTCCCGCTTCGACCAGCATCGATCCGTCTCCTTGGCGACCAATGGTAAGAAAACTGCGGAGATCCCATACCGACCCGGCACCAGTAATGATTGCTGATCCATCGGAGCCATGGTGGTAGCCGAGGTGTCCAGATCCATTCGCTACTACCGCTCCATTAGAAATTGTCAAGCTGCCTTGCTTCTGACTCCCCACACCCAACGTATATCCTTGCAATGCGACTGTCAGTGTACCTCCCGATCCAAATTCAAACTCCTGAGTGGAACCGCTAGTCGCGTCAATTTGTATATCAGCGTCGAGAACGGCTCCATTGGTCGCAGCAATCGTACCATCGCCATGCAGATCTTCTATCGCAGCATAGAGAGTATTGGCAACAACTTGCCCTCCGTTGTCGACAGTTAGTACTCCAGTTCCAGATCTACCAACGTAGAGATTGCTGCCAATGGTCAATTGCGAACCAGGACCTGAGATGGTTGTGTGTCCCGTCGAACCGAGAGACTCGCCTAGGGTTATGGAAAAATTGCTGGAGACCTGACCGCCATCTTCTACCAATAGTGTTCCATTGCCATACGCACCAACGCTTAAAGAGCCTGCAATCCACTGGGAATCGTTACCAGTGACAATTGCTAGGCCTGTGGAATCACGGCTGTTCCCAATCACGCTGTAGCCACTATGAACCTGCCCCCCATCTTGCACCAAAAGGGTTGCTTCATTAGACCCACCAACTTCAAGCCTTGAACTAGCGCTCCATAGAGAACCTGCTCCAGTGATGGTTGCTGCACATGAAGAGCCTGTCAAGTAACCTGAAGAAGAATCAACTTGCCCTCCCGCTTCTACAAGTAATGATCCATTACCGCCGCGACCTATCCAAAGTGCATTGGAAGTCCATTTCGATCCAGATCCAGTTACTGTTGCTGCACCATCGGATCCAGGCATATACCCAAGATAGCCTCTGTCACTAGAGATTTCGGTTCCGTCGGATATGATTACAGTTCCCTTGTCTTTGCATCCCACCCCAAACACACTACGACTAGTTTCGATGACTAAAGTACCACCAGCACCAAAGGTGGTGGTGATCACGTTTCCACTCGACGCACTAAGGTACAAGTCGGCATCAAGTACCGCTCCCTCAGTCGCGGTAATGCTACCATTTCCATGAAGGTCATCCAAAGATGCATAGAGTACTTTGGTAATTACTTGCCCTCCATCTTCAACTGTCAGGGATCCATGTCCACTACGTCCAACGTGGAGATCAGAATCGTTCGTCCACTGCGAGCCAATACCAGTGATGGTGACCACTCCGGTAGCTCCCTCCTCATTGCCAATGTTCGAAAACCAACTGGTGACCTGCCCTCCGTCTTCTACTCGAAGGCTTCCACTCCCATAAGAGCCGACCCAAAGGCCAAAGCTGTTGTCCCATCTGGAGCCGGGGCCAGTAACCGTTACCGTACCGATTGAACCTTCAGAAGATCCAATGGTACCAGAGCTATTACTAACCTCTCCCCCTGCATCGATGAGGAGAGAGCCATTACCAGAGACACCGACTGCAAGACTGTCAGTTAGCGACCATTCGGAACCAGGTTCTGTTACCACTGCCGAACCAGCAGAGCCAGGCAAGAGCCCTAGATAGCCCCTATCGCTAGAGATGGCAATGCCGTCGGATATTGATAAACTTCCATTGGATTTGTACCCCACCCCTAAGATATCGGAGCCGGTTTCGAGAAACAGCGTACCACCTGAACCAAAGCGAAACTCCTGCTTCGTTCCCGTCGAGGTGTTGAAGTCCAAGGTAGCATCAAGCAAGGCACCATCAGTCACGTTGACCGTGCCATCACCGTGCAGGTCGTCAAGCGAAGCTTGCAAACTGCGTGTGGTGACCACTCCTCCATCCTCCACGGTGAGTGCTCCAGTACCATTGCCGCCGATGGACAGTAAACTACTTATAGTCCACTGAGAGTTAGGGCCACTAACATTCACTGTGCCACTGGTGTTTATGTTTCGGCCTAAATCGCTGGCGCCACTAGTTAGTATTGCTCCCTCGACAATCTCTAAACTACCGTGGGATCTCCAGCCTAAATCTAGTCGATTACCGACCGCTATGTTGAGCAAACCACCTGAACCGAAACTTGTGATTATCTCGTTACCACTTGAAGCGTCATACCTCAAATTAGCATCAAGCAAGACGCTTGAGCTTACGTGAATGGTGCCATCGCCATAGAGGTCGTCCAAGGAAGCTTGCAATCTGCCGGTTGTAACCACCCCTCCATGTGCGACTGTCAGTGAGCCATGGCCTTGTTGACTAACTCCACTCGAACTGTGGAAGCCCGAGTTGGGTGAATTGATTGATGATTTTACAGCGCAAGCGGGCTTCCGTTTGTTGGTTTTCGAATACTCGGTTTTTGAGATGGCTCCCAAAGCTTTGTTTCACTCGGTACATGGTCGTTTCCGCCAAGCTTCTACGATGATAGCCCACTTCCTCTTTCCAACTCCTACGCCCCTTGCGTCGAATCTGACGAATTGCCTCGTCCCGGGGCAAAGGCTCCTCCGCAGAGTTGCCATGTTGTTTGATCTTGGCGTTGTGCTGCGGCGGAATCACCGGCTCAATGCCTTCGGATTCCAGCCCTTCATAAACCTTCCACTTGTCGTAACTACCGTCGCCGTGAAACTTTTTTACGGGCTGCTCCACCTGCTCCAGCATTTCGGGAACCGCATCGGCATCGTGGCAACTGTTCTCGGTCAAAATCTCCGCCACAATCTCGCGGGTGTCAGGATTCACCGACAAATGCAGCTTCCGCCATGTCCGCCGCTTCGACTTGCCATGCGTCCGCATCTTCCATTCGCCCTCGCCAAACACTTTCATGCCGGTGCTATCCACCACGATATCGATGTCGCCCCTCTTGTTAGCGATATCGAGCGAAACATTCAGCTTGCTGGCTCGCTTGGCGAGCGAAGAATAATTGGGAATCGCTGCCTCGACGCCCAACATCGCCACCAGCGAGCGGCCGAATCCCTCAGTCTGCCGATAGGGAAGTTTCAGCAGTTCGCGAATCGTCAGCAAGCACTCGATCGCCGTATCGCTGAAGACAAAAGGGCGACCGACTTTTGTCTGGTCGTTAGGATGTTCCCAGTTCTCCAACGCCTCGTCGCTAAACCAAATAGTGATGTTTCCACGCTCGATGAGCGACTTGTTATACTCCTTCCAGTTCGTGACTTTGTAGGTTCGTTTTTCTTTCGTAGCCATGTTCGATCTCCGTAAAAAAGGTACGTGGTTCCATTCCACGTTAGTTTTTACGGAGGTTTGTGACTAATTGTTCAACAAGGCCGTGAGCCATTGTCAATCTGGCCATTCCCAACCCTCAGTGAAGTCGTTATCAACTGCGAACCGACGCCGGTGATGGTTGCCGTGCCTGAGGAGGTAGGTGTCCATCCAATTTCTACGAAATCACTAACAACCTTCCCCCCTTCCTCAACCAGCAGAGCACCGCTTCCAGATTCACCTACCGAAAAACTATGAGTCGTAAAGATAGAGTCAGCCCCAGAGATCGTTACTGCTCCTGAGGATCCGGGATGAGACCCCAGAGAGCTATATTCACTGTAGAATTCTCCTCCTGAGTTTACTCGGAGCTCCCCGTCTCCATAGATTCCAACAACAAACCGCTCGGCATTGGTCCATTGAGAACCGTCCCCAGAAATGACTACTGTACCCATGGAACCAAGCTCTAAGCCGAGATAGGAATCATGCGAGAATAATTCACTCCCGCCATCGACAGCAATCGTTCCTTCTCCAACTCCGCCGATGTATGCAATATCATTGCTCCCCCACGTTGTCGGATCACTCGGATCGATATCCCCGCTCCACGTTATCTCTGCTTGCGACAGCAGTGGTATTGCGAACGATGCTAAGAGCAAAGCGACGGTTCGGAAAAGCATGGTATTAGCCCCCTGGGGTCGCACTCCTAAAAGAGGGTGCGGGCGATCGGCATTGGACCCGTTCAGTATAGTCGCAAACCATGATTGTGGGGATGCAACTGATTACCGACTTGCTACTCCTCTTTAACACGAGGAGTAGCGGGGAATGGAGTTAGACTGGTGGATTTCTGCTAGTCGTGATGTCTTGCGATGGTCAGTTCCTAGTCGCTTCTAGCAAGACCATCTGATGACAATTAAGGTTGGCCTTGTTGAACAATTAGTCACAAACCTCCGTAAAAACTAACGTGGAATGGAACCACGTACCTTTTTTACGGAGATCGAACATGGCTACGAAAGAAAAACGAACCTACAAAGTCACGAACTGGAAGGAGTATAACAAGTCGCTCATCGAGCGTGGAAACATCACTATTTGGTTTAGCGACGAGGCGTTGGAGAACTGGGAACATCCTAACGACCAGACAAAAGTCGGTCGCCCTTTTGTCTTCAGCGATACGGCGATCGAGTGCTTGCTGACGATTCGCGAACTGCTGAAACTTCCCTATCGGCAGACTGAGGGATTCGGCCGCTCGCTGGTGGCGATGTTGGGCGTCGAGGCAGCGATTCCCAATTATTCTTCGCTCGCCAAGCGAGCCAGCAAGCTGAATGTTTCGCTCGATATCGCTAACAAGAGGGGCGACATCGATATCGTGGTGGATAGCACCGGCATGAAAGTGTTTGGCGAGGGCGAATGGAAGATGCGGACGCATGGCAAGTCGAAGCGGCGGACATGGCGGAAGCTGCATTTGTCGGTGAATCCTGACACCCGCGAGATTGTGGCGGAGATTTTGACCGAGAACAGTTGCCACGATGCCGATGCGGTTCCCGAAATGCTGGAGCAGGTGGAGCAGCCCGTAAAAAAGTTTCACGGCGACGGTAGTTACGACAAGTGGAAGGTTTATGAAGGGCTGGAATCCGAAGGCATTGAGCCGGTGATTCCGCCGCAGCACAACGCCAAGATCAAACAACATGGCAACTCTGCGGAGGAGCCTTTGCCCCGGGACGAGGCAATTCGTCAGATTCGACGCAAGGGGCGTAGGAGTTGGAAAGAGGAAGTGGGCTATCATCGTAGAAGCTTGGCGGAAACGACCATGTACCGAGTGAAACAAAGCTTTGGGAGCCATCTCAAAAACCGAGTATTCGAAAACCAACAAACGGAAGCCCGCTTGCGCTGTAAAATCATCAATCAATTCACCCAACTCGGGCTTCCACAGTTCGAGTGGAGTTAGTCAACAAGGCCATTAAGGTTCCTAAACCGGTTCTCAGGCGAAGTGTGCACGGCTGGCTTGCCGCTGCCAATCCAATCGGCAGCCAAGTCCAATTCACCGATTATCCGGGCTAAAGCACTTGCAACGGCGGAAAAAGCCGGCCGTATCGTCTGATGGGGGCGATTTGTCTGCGACCGTATGGAACCACTCTCCTGGAGCGTGACACCGGCTGAAACGACTGCTAGTATTGAACTTTCCCAGCCTTGGTTCGCCCAACATTGCCAATGGCATCGCGGCATCCTTCGCCAAACGGTTGCAAGTTCTACTCCATTATTCATCCAGCACGATTGTTGACCGGAAAACTCGAATGGCAGCAGCGAATTTCAAACACTTTCTGAAGACGATTCTCGGCAAAGGTCCCGCGAGCAAACGCACCTGTCCGCTCTGCTCGTGGACTGGGAGACAATTCACCTACGGCGGCGCACAGAACAAAATTCGCTTCGATAGCAGTTGCCCGAACTGTCGGTCGCTCGAGCGCCATCGCTTGGCCTATCTGACCGCTACTTCGCAACCCGATCTCGACTACTCGCAAGTGCTGCACGTGGCTCCCGAGAAACAGATCGAGCACTTCCTGCGGAGCAAGGCGGGCGACTACCTGAGCATCGATTACTACAACAATGCGATGGCTAAAATGGATGTCACCGCACTGGAACTTGAGGACAATAGCAAGACACTCATTTGGATTTCACACGTGCTGGAACACGTGGAGCGCGACGATCTGGCCATTGCTGAAATGTTTCGTGTTCTCAAGCCCGGGGGAGTTGCTTTCGTGCAGGTGCCGATCTGGCGGGAAGAGACCTACGAGGACTTCTCGATCCAAAGCGAAGCCGACCGCCTGCGGGTGTTCTACCAGCCCGATCACGTCCGCTTGTACGGCATGGACATTGTCGATCGCTTCCACCAGGCCGGATTCTCTAGCAAGGTGATACGCGCGCAGGACTTTGGCCCTGAGAAGATCATCGAGCATCAACTTTCGTTCGCATCTACGAACGAAGTCTTCCTGTTCCGCAAGGGTTAACAGGCGATCTAACAAATGAACAGTCTTATGACGTAGATGGGGCAGGGCACGTGGCCGGCGCGCTGCCCCTTCTCGGCGGCTGACAATTGGCGACAATGGGAGTTTGCGATCCCACTATCCCCGTTACAGCCAGCTTGCACATGCCGAATATCATTCAGCCCGCCCAACCACCGGCCGACGCCCGCGTCGCGATTGTTGTCGCCGAGTGGAACAAAAACATCACCCAGAAACTGCTCGATGGGGCAGTCGGCACGCTCACCGAGCAGGGCATCGCCGACAACCAGATCGACGTCGCCTGGGTGCCAGGCGCGTGGGAGATTCCCCTCGTGGCCATGCGGCTGGCCGAGACCGGCAACTACGCAGCAGTTATCTGCCTGGGGGCGGTCATCCGCGGCGAGACCTCGCACGATCAGCACATCAACCGCGGCGTGAGCCTGGCGATGCTCGATATCGCCCTGGAATTCGACCTGCCCGTGCTATTCGGGGTGCTTACCTGCAATTCGCTCGAGCAGGCCATCCACCGCTCCGGCGGCAACGTCGGCAACAAAGGTAGCGAGTGTGCCGAGGCAGCGCTGCAGATGATTGGTCTGCTCGGGGCGCTCGACGTCGGCCTGCTCGAAGCCGGCGAGTAACGCAAAACCGGCCGATTCAAGTCCTTCTCGAATCGGCGTTGCTAGTCCATAATAGACTGTTTTCCCACGCTCCCATGCCGACGCCTAACCGCGTTGCCCCTCCGCCATGCCCTCCCGTCGTAGCCGTGCCCGCGAAGTCGCCCTGCAGATCCTGTTCGAGGACGATGTGAATCCGCGCGACACCGCCGAGGCGCTCACCAGCTTCGTGCAATCGCGGCTGAAATCGGAGAAAATGGAGGACTTTTGCCTGTCGCTGATCCTCGGCGTCCGGCGTAGACAAAGGGAAATCGACGACCAGCTGAACAACGTGGCCCAGAACTGGACCGTCGGTCGCATGGCGTCGACCGATCGCAACGTACTGCGTCTGGGAGCTTACGAGCTGCTGTACACCGAAACGCCTTATCGCGTCGTGATTAACGAGGCGGTCGAGCTGGCCAAACGGTTCGGCAACGCCAACTCGGCCCAGTTCGTCAACGGCATCCTCGACAAAGTCCGCACCGGCAAAGGCTCGGTCACCGCCAACTCGCAGCCGAGCGACAAGCCGGCCGAGTAACTCCGGCCGCCGATGGTCCGCCTTTTCGCTGCCGCCCGTCCCCTTTAGAATCGAGGGGCTCCCCGCAATATTTCCGCCCTCCAACCGCAGGCACGCCCCCATGGGTCTCTTCGATCGCATCCGCCAAGGCCTCAAGAAGACCAGCCAGGTCCTCAACACCGACGTTCGCGACCTGTTCAAGAGCGAAGGACGGCTGATCGACGAGGACTTCCTCGACGACCTGCGGGCGATCCTGTTCAAGACCGACATGGGTTACGACCCCACCGAGGAACTCGTGGCCGAGGTGGCCAAGAATATGCGGGGCCGCGTGGTACACATGACCGATGTGATTGACGTGCTGAAAACCAAGCTCAAAGAGCTGATGGCGCAGGACGAATCGCCGATTACCTACGCGGCCAGCGGCCCGACCGTGATCATGGTGTGCGGCGTGAACGGGGCGGGCAAGACCACCTCGATCGCCAAGCTCGCCTGCATGTTCAAAGGGCAGGGCAAGTCGGTCGTGCTCGGAGCGGGCGACACCTTCCGCGCGGCGGCTGTCGAGCAGCTTGGCATCTGGGCCGACCGCCTAGGCGTGGAGTGCGTGAAAGGGCCCGAGGGCTCGCACCCGGCCACGGTAGCCTACCAGGCGGTGGAATACGCCCTGAATAACAACATCGAGGTCTGCATTGTCGACACCGCAGGTCGCCTGCAAACGCAGAAGAACCTGATGAGCGAGCTGACGAAGATCCGCGACTCGATCCGCAAGCAAATCCCCGAGGCCCCGCACGAAGCCCTGCTGGTGCTCGATGCGACCACCGGGCAGAACGGCATCAGCCAGGCCAACAACTTCGCCGAAGCGGCCGGCTGCACCGGCATCGTGCTGGCCAAGCTCGACGGCACCGCCAAGGGTGGCGTCGTGGTGGCCATCCGCCAGCAGATTGGCTTGCCGGTCAAATACATCGGCTTCGGCGAGCAGCACGAGGACCTGGTGCTGTTCAATCCCGATAAGTTCGTCGACGAGATGTTCGACGAAGAACTCGGCGGCTAAGCCACTCTGGCTGGCGCAATCAATCTTGCCATCGACAGATGCCTTACTGCGCACTTCTCGCGCTCGCATGCTGCGATTCTAGGCATCTGTCTATCTTCCGCCGCATATCCGGAATCTACCGGTTATCCACCTGCCTGAAATCTCGGCCCACTCTGCCCGCAATCAGTGCACAGATCGCAGGCAGGCGTGCCTCGGCAGGGAGCGAAAGAAACTTTAGATATTTTATAACTTCTTTTACTGCAAGCACTTACAGCACATAGGGCAGGTGCCTCACGAACAACTGGCACGGTCGTTGCATTTCCGATGGATCGCTAGCAAATCAAGCTTCGAGCAGCAGGCCGGCGCGAGAGATCGTGATTCCAAGGTTGCTCGAGACCAAGACTGTCCAACGGGGACAGCGGCTCAGCAGGCTGTGGGTGGAACAGTGAATGACAGCCCGCCGAGCTTTGATTTCCTTCTGACTTATCAAAGGTGCGAATTGATGAATTGGCTCAGTTTTCAGCGAGTTGCCGGCGTGCTTATGCTCGCCAGCGTGCTTGCTCTTGTAGCTGCCCCCAGCATTAGCTGGGCGCAAGAAGGTGATGCAGAGACTCCTGCTGCCGAATCGGCCGAGACTACCGCCGACGACGCGGCCCCGGAAGATGAAGCTCCTGCAGAAGACCTTGGAGTTGGTTACGCTTTAGACAACGCCGTGTTGTTTATTGCTGCCGTGCTGGTGTTCTTCATGCAAGCCGGTTTCGCGATGGTCGAATGCGGTTTCAACTCGTCGAAGAATGCAATCAACATCTTGTTCAAGAACTCGATGGATATTTGTATCGGCGTTCTGCTGTTCTTCACAATTGGTTTCGGGATAATGTACCCATTCAATTATGCGAAGTTCACAGATCAGTTCGCTGATATGACGGATGAGCAGATTGCTGAAGTGAAGGAAGCCAACAAGTATGGAGCCTTCGGCGGCATTGGTCTGAATGATTACAAACTGGATCCCGGTCGTACATTCAGCCCTGAAACCGACTGGTTCTTCCAAGCTGTTTTTGCAGCGACGGCAGCCACGATTGTTTCGGGTGCTGTAGCTGGTCGCATGAAGGTTGGTGCTTACCTGATTTACAGTGCGATTTTGACCGCTTTTGTGTACCCCGTAAGCGGTATGTGGAAGTGGGGCGGTGGTTGGCTCGACCAAATGGGTTTTGCCGATTTCGCTGGATCGGCTGTGGTGCATGGTGTGGGTGGCTTTGCTGGTCTGGCTGGTGCCTTGGTGCTCGGCCCGCGTATCGGACGCTTTGTCGATGGCAAATCGGTTCCGGTCCCTGGTCACAACATCACACTGGCTGGCCTCGGTGTGTTCATCCTGTGGTTCGGTTGGTACGGCTTTAACCCCGGTAGCCAACTGGCCTTCCAAGGCACTGGCGATATCGACATGACCATGCACTGTGCAGTGACTACTACTCTGGCCGCTGGTGCGGGTGGTTTGGTAGCGACCCTGCTGAGCTGGGTAATGTTCGGCAAGCCCGACCTGTCGATGGGCCTCAACGGCATCCTCGGCGGTCTGGTCGGCATCACCGCCTGCTGCGACTGCATGACCGACTGGCAAGCCATGCTGGTTGGTGGCATCGCTGGTGTCCTCGTGATCCTCGGCATCATGATGCTCGACAAGCTTAAGATCGACGATCCTGTCGGTGCCTGGCCTGTTCACGGTCTCTGCGGCATGTGGGGTTGCTTGGCCATCGGTGTCTTCGGCCACGGCAGCCTTGGTGTTCAAGCCTTTAGCACTGCAGTGATCTGCGGTTGGTCCTTTGTAACCATGTTCATCTTGTTCACCATCCTCAAAGCGGCTGGCATCCTGCGAGTCACGGCTGAGGAAGAGCAAGCTGGTCTCGATATCAGTGAGCATGGCATGCAAGCCTACGGCAGCCACTAAATTGTAGTTCCTCCAAAGCTGGCCACACTGGTTCGGGTGGGTAAACCGCCTGGCCCACCCGAACCAAGGCCCGCCTTTCAAGATACAAACGCGACGCAGGCGGAACCAAACCAAGCTGGCCTTCATGACTCGGACAGGTAAACCGCCTGGCCTGTCCGAGTCAGGCCCGCCTTAAAACCGAACAACGACCAACGGGCGGTCGACCAGACCAAGCTGGCCTCCACAAGTTCGAGTGAGTTTACCGCCTGGCTCACTCGAACTGAGGCCGGGCTTAACCAAGCCAAGCTGGCCTACAAGGTTCGAACGAGTTTACCGCCTGGCTCGTTCGGACCAAGGCCCGCCTTAAAACCAAATCAACGACCGACAGGTGGTCGACCAGACCAAGCTGGCCTCCACAAGTTCGAGTGAGTTTACCGCCTGGCTCACTCGAACTGAGGCCGGGCTTAACCAAGCCAAGCTGGCCTACAAGGTTCGAACGAGTTTACCGCCTGGCTCGTTCGGACCAAGGCCCGCTTTAAAACGAATCAACGACCGACAGGCGGTCAACCAGACCAAGCTGGCCTCCACAAGTTCGAGTGAGTTTACCGCCTGGCTCACTCGAACTGAGGCCGGGCTTTAACAAGCCAAGCTGGCCTACAAGGTTCGAACGAGTTTACCGCCTGACTCGTTCGAACCAAGGCCCGCCTTAAAACGAATCAACGACCGACAGGTGGTCGACCAGACCAAGCTGGCCTCCACAAGTTCGAGTGAGTTTACCGCCTGGCTCACTCGAACTGAGGCCGGGCTTTAGCAAGCCAAGCTGGCCTACACGACTCGGACAGGTACACCGCCTGGCCTGTCCGAGTCAGGGCCGGACTTAACACAAGACAACGACACAACGACCTCGGGTGGTCACCTAGACCAAGCTGGCCTCATTGGTTCGGACGGGTAAACCGCCTGGCCCGTCCGAACCAAGGCCCGCCTTCGCAACTTCGATACACAACTTTTGGCGACCACAGCCAAACCAAGCTGGCCTCATTGGTTCGAACGGGTAAACCGCCTGGCCCGTTCGAACCAAGGCCCGCCTTAGACGAATCAAGCTGGATGGAGCGACGTGAACCAAGCTGGCCTCCACCGATTCGGGCAGGTACACCGCCTGGCCTGCCCGAATCTGAGGCCTGAAATCGGCCGGAACAGTGAAGAGGCAACTTAACCAAACCAAGCTGGCCTCTACGACTCGGACAGGTAAACCGCCTGGCCTGTCCGAGTCAGGGCCGGGCTTAACCCAGCCAAGCTGGCCTACAAGGTTCGAACGAGTTTACCGCCTGGCTCGTTCGAACCAAGGCCCGCTTTAAAACGAATCAACGACCGGCGGGCGTGAGACAAACCAAGCTGGCTCCATCGGATCAGGTGAGTAAACCGCCTGGCTCACCTGATCCGGAGCTGTGCCACCCAGCCAAGCTGGCCTACAAGGTCCGAACGAGTTTACCGCCTGGCTCGTTCGGACCAAGGCCCGCCTTAAACAATTCAACGACCGACAGGTGGTCGACCAGACCAAGCTGGCCTTATCAGCCCGGACAGGTAAACCGCCTGGCCTGCCCGGGCTGATGGGCTTTTATATACCGTGGAGAATCAACGCTCACTAGCAGGCCCACACCGAACCCGGACAGGTAAACCGCCTGGCCTGTCCGGGTTCGGGGGCTGTTTCTCCCAGCTTCGCACTGTTTGGGAGTATTTCGCCGACCGCTTGCAGTTTACGAGATACTCAACCGCCGAGATTCCCATCGCTGGTGCAACTCACGCCAACAGTCACTCCTACACAACGGCAAACATTGGCCTTCGTCGCTCGCGGAAAGGGTTACCGCCTGACCTTTCCGCGAGCGAACGGCCTGCCTCGCGAAGGGGACTTTCCCATTGTTGCCGCTCTCGATCACTCTCATCGCTTATTACGGTTGGGCGTTGCTCGCCAACCAGTCGCCCGCGACTTGTCCCGCGATTGCGACGAAGCTTCCCAGAAGGACGCCCCGTAAGGCTTGGGGGGTTTCACCGCCTGAACCGCCCAAGCTGGGGTGTCTTTTTATCTCCCCCTCGTCCATGAGCGATCGCTACACCTAAGGGGCACCACCCCCGAGCAAGCTCAAACCGATCGCTGTCAGCAGGAGCGATAGCAGGAACATCACCCCGCCAAGCGCCATGCTGAGCAGCAAGTTCGCCAAGAAGAACTGCACGGCAAAGCGAAACACGGTGCCGAATGACAATCGGACATCGACGATCCGCACGTTCTCCAATTTCACATCGCGGACATTGGTTACCACTGCTTGCGGTGGTTCAAATGCATTGGTCTCCACCGGCTCTTCTGGTGGATCAACCGTTGGTGGAGCAGCCGCTACTGGCGGAGCCGCCGCGGCTACAGGCGGGGCGCTAGCCGGCGCTGGGGGGGCAGGGGGCGGCGATGCTGGCTTGCCCTTGGGTGGCTTGGTAACGATCTGCGGCACTTCTTCCACCGACGGCTCCTGCGTCGATGGCTTCACCACCGGCGGGGGCTCTTCCGCCGATTCCGCGGCCACCACTACTGGCTGCCCACACCTCGGGCAGGGGAGCGTTGCTCCGAGGTGAGTCTCGGGGGCCTTGATCGAAGCACGACAATGCGGGCAGTGAAACTTGATAGGCATAGCGGTACGTCCCTGGTGCAATGAAAACCCAAACCTCTATTAAGCTAGCAGCCGGGCTGGATGTCAAATCGGGCGCCGGGTGTCCAGCTGGCGGCTCAAGAGCGTCACCCCCCAGGCCTTCAATTGTCCATTTTTCCCTTGAAAATGGACACCTATCGTGGTCCAATGGGGACTAAAACTATACACCTGAACACACTCCTCTTACTCTCCCATCGCCAACCTGTCGCTTGCTCTGGCCATCCCACTCATTCGTTTGGCCGGCGATTATGCCCCCACCTGCAGTGGGGGTGGGGCGAAATCATCTGGAGCCCACCGATGCCAGCAGCCAAAACCTCTAAAAACACCGAGCAAAACGCCCCTCGAGCAGTGAGGCCCCAAGAGGGTTTTGCCCCCACGAATCGATTCTGGCGTTTTGGGGGCAATAGATCAGCGCAGGCAAAAACTACTCTCGAAATCTTTGGGAGGTTGTTGCTAAGGTCGTCCACTTTGCCAGCCGATAAATTCACCACAGGCGTTAAGCCCTCCCTCGTCTACGCATTTACCCATCGGCAGTGCTTCGATAGCACTCGCCCCCTTATCCGGAGCAGACACGATGAATATGAAGCCCAAACTGCGTCCCATGTGGCAACGCTTGCCGATCATGGGTGGCCTGGCCGGCCTGTGTGCGTGGAAAGCACTCGGACTCCCGCGCGGCGTCTTGCCACGCGACTTCAAGAGCATCGTTCGCAACTGGGACTACGAGATGTTCTCGATGATCCTCAAATCGCGGGTGCTCAAGGCGTTTATCGATCAGCCTTGCTACTTCCAGATGCCGAAACATATCGAGCCCAAGGCCGAGGTGGCTCCGGAGTACCGCCTGAGTCACGATCAGCTCAAGTCGTTCTACACCAACGGCTACCTGGGTCCATTCGATGCGTTCACGCCCGAGCAGATGCTGAGCTTCAAGCAGGATCTGCTAGCGATCGAGAACACCAACAGCGAGACCTACGGGTTCAAGACTCCTCGGGATCGACATTTCGAGATGCCGAGAATGTGGAACTATCTGAAGCACCCGGCGATTACCGAGCGATGCGCTCAGATCCTGGGACCAGATCTGTTGACTTGGCGGTCGCAGATTTTCTATAAGGGCCCCGGTTCCCCGACGATCCAATGGCACCAAGCTAGCACGTTCATGGTAGAAGACTACCAGGACCCGGCGATTTTCCCGCCGAACCTGAGCGACATTTTCCAGCTGACCGTCTGGGTAGCCGTAGACAATACGCACCACGACAACGGTTGCTTGCGGTTCATGCCGGGCACGCACAACTCGATTCGCCCGATCAAGTTCGGCGGCAACGAAGGATTTTACGAGGCTGATTTTAGCTTGGAATACACCCCAGAAGAGGAAGCCCGCTCGGTGGAGGTACCGGTGAAACCAGGTCAGTTCATGATCTTCACCGAACGCTGCATCCACGGATCGGGCCCGAACACCACCGATAAGCATCGCCTGGCGTTCAACATGCGGGTGATTCCGACGAGCGTACCGGTTTACACCGATAAGAAGTATTACCGCAGCGTTTACAACGGCGGTAAGTACCACCTCGACAAGTGGGGCGTTGCCTTGCTGCGAGGCGAAGACAACTACCGACTCAGCCGCACGATTCCGGCCCACGAGCTGGAACGCGACGGCGCAGTAACCGAGGTACTGCGTCCCGCGGCTTAACCCTGGCTATCGTCTACCGGCGATGGCGAGGTTGCCTACGAGCTAACCCTTGCTGGAGCGCCTGGCGTTATGAAAATCCTGAAAGGCAAACGTGCACTCGTTACCGGCGCGGCTTCCGGCATTGGCCGGGAGCTGGCGCTGCGACTTGCCGATCAGGGGATGCACTTACTGCTGGCCGATCGCGATGAACCTGGCATGGCCGAGACCGCCAGGATCGCTGCCGACGCGGGAGTGAGTATCGCGACTCAGCAGTACGATGCATCGATCACCGAGTCGGTCTCGGCCCTCGCCCGAGCGGCCGAGCACCTGCCCGGCGGTGTCGACCTGCTAGTCAACAACGCGGGGATCGCCTACTACGGTCCGACCGATCGGATGAGCCTCGAGCATTTCGATCGGGTGATTTCGATCAACATGCTGTCCCATATTCGGCTGACGCAAGAGTTGCTGCCGATGCTACTTTCGCGTCCTGATACGCACATTTTGAACGTGTGCAGCATTATGGGATTGGTCGGCCTGCCAAAGGTGTGCGCCTACAACGCGGCGAAGTTCGGCCTGGTCGGCTATACCGAATCGCTACGCAGCGAATACGGCCCGCAAGGCCTCGGTGTCACCGCGCTGTGCCCCGGTTTGGTGCGGACCAACCTGTTTGATACCGCGCTGTCGAAGACGGTGCAGGATCATAAGAATCCACCGCGTTGGACGACCACCACCGCCGAGCAAGTCGCCAAGGCAGCGATTAAAGGCATCCGCCGCAATCGTCGCGTCGTGGTGGTCGAACCGATCGCCAAGACGCTCTGCGTGCTGAAGCGGTTTGCTCCTGGACTGGTCGACTTTGCTTTGCACATTGGCCGCAAACGAAAAGAAGCCAAACGCCTGGCCTACTGGGCCGCGCGACAAACTCCCCCACCCATTAGCAACGACGAAGAAACTCGCGAAGCCGCCTGACGAGCCTCGCTAAAGATTGCTGCTCTCCGCCACCTGCTCCATCACTTCCACCATACTGGGCTCAAACGCGACAAACAGGACTTCATCAACCGAATCATTCTTCGCGAGAAACTTCTCCGTCTCGCGGCGAGCAATCTCGGCAGCTTGCTGTGGAGGAAAACGATAGACGCCGCAACTGATTGCCGGAAAAGCGACCGACCGAATGTCGTGCTCAAATGCCAGACTCAAACAACTTTGATAGCACTTCGCCAATTTACCCGCCTCGCCTTGCTGCCCACCGTGCCACACGGGACCGACCGTGTGGATCACCCAATTTGCGGGCAGATTGAAACCGGGAGTAATCCGGGCCTCGCCAGTGGGGCAGCGGACCTCCGGCGCCACGGTCGGCACCTGCTCGCACGCTGCAAGCAGCTTAGGCCCGGCCGCCTGGTGGATCGCGCCGTCGACACCGCCGCCGCCGAGCATCCGCTCATTGGCGGCGTTCACAACCGCGTCGACTTTAAGAGTAGTAATATCGCCTTTAACAATACGTATGCGTTGCATGGGAACACCTTGGGTGTTGGTCACGCACAGGGTGTGACTTGCCAATCGCGAGAGACAGTCAAACAGCGAAAGGTCGACGACCAGCCGAGCGGCAGGTGGCCGAATTCGCAGCAATCACGGCACCCACGTGCGAGTGACCGTGCCGCCGAGGATGGGGCGATAACGAGTGGTGGTCACCGTCGGTACCGGCGACGCGTAGGTCGGCACCACCGGGCGTGCGACGACGGCCGGCTGGGGAGCGACGTAAGCAGGTCGCTGAACCGTTCTTACGACTGGAGAAAACGGTCGGAGCACCGGACGGTAGACCGTGGTTTGGGTATAAGTTGCGGGAACCACCACCGCTGGAGCGGGGTAGTACACCGAATGAGCGACCACCTGAGCCTGCGAAGCACTAGCAGCCCACAACGATCCCAGCAGCAAAACCGCAACACAAATAAACGCACGCATCATCAAACTCCTACTCTTATGGATTGGAAACTGGGATTTCGCAATTCATCGCGGAACATCGGATGCCGTCGTGGTACATCCCTTCGAGGTATTATTGCCCGCAGCTGCCATGAAACAACCTACGATTTACCCATTACTACTGAAATCGCCCCTTCGTGCGACGAACTCCCGTACTCCATCTAGGGTCGTTTTGATACATTTAGTTGCGAACCGCACGGAAGAAGCGGTCCCCGAATCACCCAGGCGTCTGCCCGTCAGGAAAACCTCCCCATGCCCGCCAGCCCCTCCGACGAATCCACCCCTCGCACCTCGCGGAATTTCATTCAGCAGATTATCGATGCCGATCGCGCCCGCAATCCGGATACCGTGGTCCATACACGGTTCCCTCCCGAGCCAAACGGCTATTTGCATATCGGCCATGCGAAAAGCATCTGCCTGAACTTCGGCCTGTCGCAGGAATACAACGGCAAGTTCAACCTGCGGTTCGACGACACAAATCCCACGAAGGAAGAGCAGGAATACGTCGACTCGATCATCGACGATGTGCGCTGGCTGGGCGGCGAGTGGGAAGATCGTTTGTTCTTCGCTTCGGACTACTTCGACCAGCTTTATGAATGGGCGGTTCAGCTCGTGAAAGCCGGCAAGGCCTACGTCTGCGACTTGAACGCGGAAGAAATGCGCGAGTATCGCGGCACCCTCACCGAGCCTGGCAAGAACAGTCCTTACCGCGAACGAACCGTGGAAGAGAATCTCGATCTGTTCCAGCGGATGAAGGCCGGGGAGTTCGAAGATGGCTCGCGGACGCTCCGCGCAAAGATCGACATGGCTTCGCCCAACCTGAACCTTCGCGACCCCGTGATGTATCGGGTGAAGCATGCCCACCATCATCGCACCGGCGACAAGTGGTGCATTTATCCTTCGTACGACTACACCCACGGACAGAGCGATTCGATCGAAGGCATTACCCATTCGATTTGCACGCTCGAGTTCGAGAACCATCGCCCGCTGTACGATTGGTTCCTCGAGAAACTCGACGTGCATCGCCCGCGTCAAATTGAGTTCGCTCGGCTGAACCTGAGCTACGCGGTGATGAGCAAGCGGAAGCTGCTGCAGCTTGTGCAGGAGAAGCATGTCGCCGGCTGGGACGATCCTCGCATGCTCACCATTCGCGGGCTGCGCCGCCGGGGGTACACCCCCGAGGCGATGCGGGCGTTCTGCGAACGCATCGGCGTGGCCAAGTTCAACAGCACCATCGATATGGCTTGGCTCGAGGATGCCATTCGGGAGGACCTGAACGAGCGGGCACCGCGCCGCATGGCAGTGCTACGCCCGTTGCGAGTAGTGCTCACCAATGTGCAGCCTTCGAGTTCGCACACCTGCCACTTGGCAAACCATCCACAAAAGCCCGACTTTGGCACTCGCGATGTGACCATGAGTCGCGAGATCTTCATCGAAGCCGACGACTTCATGGAAGACGCTCCGAAGAAGTTTTTCCGCCTGAAGCCGGGCGGGGCGGTTCGCTTGCGTGGCGCAGGCATTGCGGTATGCGACGAAGTCGTTAAAGACGCTGATGGTAACGCGGTCGAGCTTAAGTGCTCGTTTAATCCCGACACGACCGCCACGCACGATGGCAAAAAGGTGAAGGGCACCATCCATTGGGTCGACGCGGGCGAGGCCATCGAGGCCCAGGTGCGACTGTACGATCACCTGTTCGCGGTCGAGAGCCCCGACGATGCTCCGGAAGGTGGCACGTTCCTCGACAACCTGAATCCTAACTCGCTAGAGATCGTCACCGCCAAGGTGGAACCGGCGCTGGCCGAGGCCTCGGCGGGCGAGTCGTTCCAGTTCGAGCGTTTGGGTTACTTCGTGGTCGACTCGGTCGACTCGCTCCCCAACAAGCCGGTGTTTAACCGCACGGTTACGCTTCGCGACACCTGGGGCAAAGCCAAAAACAAATAGTAAACGTCCAAGCACATTGCTATGCGACCGCAATTCAGCATCGCAGTACTACTTGTGCTCATGGTCGTGGTTGCCATGCTGGCGACCCTCGCCCGATGGGTGGGGGTGTTTACCATCGCCATCATTTACGTAATGACGCCTACGCTGCTCGGCATGTTCCTCGGCCTGATGGATTGGGCCTCGCAACGCGACCAGCTCCGAGCGTTTCGCCGCGGACTGATCGCGGTGTTCGCCGTGGCGACACTGGCCGTCGTTGTACTGGGAGCATTATTCACAGGCAGCGGGGTCGTATGTTTATTGATTTCCCACGTACTCGTAACCGCAGTTTTATGGGTGGTTCAGTACACGGTCGTGATCGCTAGTATGGAGTAAGCACACGAACCACAGCCAAAGTTTGACAGACACAACCCACCTGCATTAGGCTTACGGCTATCCCTGCCTGACGCAGGGAATTTTCGCACCGATCATTGGGGAGCATACTCATGCGTTTTCGCCCTACTTGCATTCTGTTGGCCGCGGCCATGTTTCTGGCCCCTACCGCAGCACTCAAAGCTCAGCAGCCAGTCATCAGCCGTTCGTTTGTCTCGAACAAGTCCGTTGCGGCTGTTTCGCTTCGCCCTCAGCAGATGCTGAAGAACCCTGCGAACGCGTTGCTGCCGATCGAAGTCGCCAAGGCGGCTGGCGAGAAATACCTAGGCATGGACGCTGCCCACATTGAACAGGCGGTATGCGTGATCGAGCCCCCGCTCGGCCCCCAGTTCTTCTACGCCCTGTTCCTCAAAGCCGACCAGCCATGGGATCTGGAAAAGCTAGCTCCCGAAATCACCGAACATACGGAGCCCGGCGAGATTCTCGGGCGCAAGTGCCTGGTGAGCATCGATCCTGCTGGTCCCTGCTTCATCGTGCTTAAGGAAACGACGCTCATTGCGGCCTCGCATGGGATGTTACTCAAGTTGATGGATCCCAACGTGGAGAAAGAAGATACGGTGCTCACGAAGCTACTCGCTGGGCATACAACGAACGACGACCTGTACGTGGCGGTCGATATGGAAGGCCTGCGGCCGCTGATCAGCCTCGGCATGTTCCAAGCGGCGTCGCAAGTGCCTCCAGAACTGCAGAAGTTCTTCAACATTCCCATGTTGCTGCAATCGGGCGAATTAACAGCCACCCTCGATGGCAGCTTGCCATCGCGACTTGCCTTTCACGCGGCATCCGAGACCGAGGCCTCGCAAGTCAGCCAGTTGCTCGCTGAGGGTAAAGAACAAATCAAAGCTCAAATGCTCGCCGAAATGCAAGACTCGCTTGCCCAAATGCGTCAGAGCGGCGATCCGGTTCAATCGGCCATGGCCGACTACACCGAGCGAGTCTCTGGGGTGTACCTTGATTTGTTCCAGCCCAAGCAACAGGGCAACACGTTTATGATGTTCGACTCGCAGCAGGCCGGCGGAGCCCAGGTCGGCGCGGTCGCGGTGATTGGCATTCTCGTCGCCTTGCTGCTACCAGCGGTGCAAGCCGGTCGTGAAGCCGCACGTCGCAACGCTTCGATGAACAACCTCAAGCAACTCGACCTGGCTCTGTTGAACTACGAGAGCGTCAGAAAAGAATATCCGGCCCACGCGATCTACAGCCAAGAGGGCAAACCTCTATTGAGCTGGCGGGTAGCGATTCTTCCTTACCTTGAGGGGGGAGATGGCCTTTACCAACAATTCCACCTGGATGAGCCATGGGATAGCGATCACAACAAGCAGCTGATTCCGCTGATGCCCGCAGTGTTTTCCAGCCCCAGTTCCATCCTCGATCCCTCAAAAGGAAAGACGAACTACGTTGCACCTGTTGGGGAAGGGTTTGTGTTTGATGGAACGCAGAAGGCAACGCGGACCAGGGACGTATCGGATGGCACTTCCATGACTGTGATTCTGCTCGAAACTTCCGACGAGGCAGCAGTCACCTGGACGAAACCAGCGGACTGGTCGTACGACACAGAGAATCCGCTGAAGGGGCTGATCGGCTTGCGTCCGGGCGTATTTCTCGCCGCGTTTTGCGATGGTCACGTTTCCGCCATCGACGAAATGATCGATACCGAATTCTTCAAGGCAATCCTCACCAAGTCTGGCGGCGAACAGGTTAACGCCCCCTAAGCTCACGAAGTGGTTTCAGGAAGCAGATCTCCACTGCAAACCAATAGCACCCGTTCGGCATGGGGCTTTAAGCCAACTGGCGATTCGGACATACTGGTTGGTTCGCCATCAGAATTCACCGTAAGCCGAGAGATTACTTATGCCTTTAGTTGTTGTTGGTTCCGTTGCCATTGATAATATCGAGACCCCCACAGCCCGCCGGGACAACTGCCTGGGAGGTTCCGCTACGCACTTTTCCTACGCAGCGAGCTTCTTTACCACGGTCCGCCTGGTCGGAGTAGTAGGCGAAGACTGGCCCGCAGAGCATACCGAATTGCTCTCGAATCGCGGCGTCGATGTCACTGGACTGTCGCAGGTATCTGGCGGCAAGACCTTCACCTGGACAGGTCGCTACGAACCCAACATGAACGACCGCGAGACCCTGGAGGTCGAGCTCAACGTGTTCGGTGAGTTTGATCCCGTGTTGCCAGAAGCCTATCGCAACGCAAAATACGTGTTCCTAGCCAACGGTGTGCCCGGCGTACAGATGAAAGTGCTGAGCCAGGTGCCAGGCCGACGCTTGGCCGTAGCCGACACGATGGACCTGTGGATTCAAACCCAACGCGACGACCTCGACGCCTTGCTGCAAGAACTCGACGGGTTGGTGCTAAACGACAGCGAAGCAAAGCTGATCACAGGCACCGAAAACCTGGTAGAAGCAGGCCATAAGGTCCGCGCAATGGGTCCGAAATTCGTGGTCATCAAGAAGGGCGAGCACGGAGCGATGTTCTTCAGCGAACACGAAACCTACGTGATGCCCGCCTACCCCACGCCCGACGTGGTCGATCCCACCGGTGCAGGCGACAGTTTCGCTGGCGGCATGATGGGCTACCTGACCGAGCAAGACAACTTCGATCCATCGACTCTCAAGCGGGCCATGGCCTATGGTACCTTGACCGCGAGCTTCAATGTCGAAGGATTCGGCCTGGAACGGATGCAACAGATCACTCGCGAAGATATCGATCGTCGAATGGTCGAGTTCGAGAAGATGCTGAGCTTCTAGCGACTCGCCTGGCAACTCTCCTCTGCGGCGGTTTGGGCGCGATGCATCATCGCAGCTCAATGGCGTCGTCATGCTTGAAACACCGAACCGATGGCAAAAGTCCGAACGTTTATCGCGGTCGCTCCAGGTCCCGAAGTCGTTGAGCGGGCAGAGCGAGCGTTGATGCGATTGCGCCGCCTGGCCGACAACGTAAAGTGGGTGGAGCGTTCCAATTTGCATTGGACGCTCCACTTCCTCGGCGAATTGGACGACCAGGAAGTGTATGACGTTTGCAAGGCTGCGGAACGCGCGGCCGGTGAAGTAGAGGCCTTTAGCATGATTGCTGAAGGGGTCGGAGCTTTTCCGTCGAACAGCCGACCGCGCACGCTTTGGCTCGGTGCCGGAGAAGGGGGCGACGGGTTAGTCGACCTGCACGCGAAACTCGAAGAGCAACTTCGCCCGCTTGGCTTCCGAGGCGAAACGCGCAAGTACGTGCCGCATTTGACCCTCGGCAGGGCAGGGCGGTCACTGCGCCCCGCCGAGTCGGTGGCCTTGGCAGAAGATCTTGCCAAGCTCACCGACTTCGAAGGAGGCAGTCAAACAGTAGAAGAACTTATCGTGTACGCTAGCCGACTTCGCCGCGAAGGCCCGGAATACGCCGCCTTGGCGACCATTCCGCTGTCATAGCACGTCGAAGTTAGATGCGAAGACTGCTTAGCTATAGGGATTCGACTTGGTCGCGTCACGCACCACTGGCTCCAATTCCTTGGTATTACGTTCCACACCAAGAATGATCGTCCGCTGCTCGACCCCATCGGGGTCGGAAGCCACGACCGGCACTACTTGCCGACGATCGGGCAGGTGCATCCGCACGGCAAATGTTCCATCGGGACGGAGCTTTACCGGCTCACCTTCCACGGTTACATGCGCGCGCGGAGTGGTCGCCCCGTAGATGACGAGTTCGGCGTCAATTGCGAAACTCAGCTCTTCGCGATCGCCTTGCATGCCGTTGGCACCGTTGCCGAAACGGGTTTCGGTGGGGCGTCCCATTCGGCGCTGTAGTCGCTCTTCAAGCAACTGCTGCAGCTCCATGCTGGTACCTTCGGCGGAGTAGCCGCCGCTCATAGCGAAGATGCGATCGGCATTCTCAGCCACGTCTCCCCAACTGCCATTCACTGCGTCGGCCGAGCCAGGTACCGGAGTGGCCACCTTGCTGCTACGGCACAGACAGTAGAATGTTTCGTTGTCGCCGCGGTAGCCGAGTTCGGCACGGAATTGACTTGGTGGTTCATCGACATCGATATACCAGTGATTCACGCCGCCGTGGATCTCTACCTCGCGATAGAGCGCCGAGCTGCCATCTTCCAACACCCGGTAGACACGCAGGGTGGGTTTGGCGCCGTGCCAGTTGTGTCCTAAGGCGGTCCGAGCACGTTCCACGCTCGACGGGCGAACTTCCCAGTGGGCTTGCAACCAATAAGCATCGCGAACCATCAAGACAACTCGGTCTTCTTCTTGTCCGTTTTGCTCTCGGTCGCCAGAGATGTTTTTCATGTTCGAAAGTCGCGAACGAAGGGCTTCGATTCGCGATTTCGCCCGCCGCTGAGCGGGTGTTAGCCGCGCGGCCATTGCTCCATTGGTACTACTCTTCTTAGGCGTCGGAGGCTCAAGCTCCTCGCCGCGCCGCTTCCGTCGGCGGGCTGCCTTGGCGAGTGCATCGATCAGTTCCTCTTTACGCATGGAGTGCCAGCCCGTGACTCCTTCCTTTTTAGCCATCTGGGCGAGATCCTTGCACGTGTAAGTGCGTAATGTCGCTGCGGTCATATCTGCCTTGCTCGCTTAAGCTGAGCGTGAATAGGGCGGGTAGGTAGCAGGCCCGTAGTCACGCGATAGGTGGGACGGTGAAGTGGATGCGGGTAACACCGGCGTGGGACACGTCCCCAAGCAAAGCCCCCAATCCGCCATGCACGCCAGTCACCACCGCAACGACTGGATGCCTAAGTGTTAGAGAGTGGCCTTCCATCGGACGAGTAAGAATCCCTCCGCCGTGTACTTCTCATATTATCCGAATATGCGGTAAAACACAAGAAAATCGATCGCAACTGTCGTCATAACACGTTGCAGCATATAGCTTTACAAAAACTTTTCCGCTAGCAGAGCAGGTCGCTGCGAGGGGTGACTCAGCTACCAATTTCCGGGACTGTGAGTGCTCCACAGACCGCGGCAACTCGCATTTGCAGGCCTCCATCTGGACATTCGTCAATCGCCCTAAGTGATTATTTCCAAACACCTTAGGAATAGAAAAAGGTATTTGTGAAAAAATTCACAAATAGGACCCTCCGGGCGTTGACGCTTTATTTCACCACATTTAAACTGCTTGCACACAAGGACTTGGGGCTGATTCACCTTAACAGGTGACCCACCTCAATAACTGCAAGTTGTTTGCTGAAGGTGGTTTACGGTCGAAGAGCACTCCCACGAGCCCTCCGAAGAACCAGACGACTCCCTTCCCAGCTCTCCAATGGTAGTCGCCTACCTGTGGGCTAGCCGAGTACTGACTGTCTCGCTGGAGATGGTACTCCCCGGAGTGGGGGGACTTTGGTTAGATGGGAAGCTGGAGACCACCCCGTTGTTTACGGTGGTAGGGTTCAGCGGTGGCCTGGCCTTGGGCATGTGGCACTTACTGACTGTTACCCGAGCGTCGGCAACTGAACGCAAACAGAAACGTTAGTCCCTGAAGTGGCACCATGCCTCGTAGTGCGGTGGTTTGGCTGGTTGGCTGCCTGGCGATACTCGCCGTGTTGCTGCCGATTGGCACCTGGAGAGGGGATGCCATTGCCGGGCGCGCCATGCTTGCCGGTGTTGGAGTGTCGTTGTTTACCACAGCGGCCTGCATCGCCACGGTTAGCCTTGCCCGATGGAAACAACAACCGCTCAACCGCATGTTGCTTGAAACATGCTTGCGGATGGCACTACCAGTTAGCTTTTTGTTGGCGTTAGCGATTACGAGAAGACACTTACTAGACAACACCTACCTGCTGTACTTCCTTCCGTTTCAGTTCCTGACCATCTATGCCGGCACGGTGGGAGCAATCGGAAGCATCCCAACCAAACCGAGCAAACCGTCAGACAAATAGCGTCTGAGGCAAACGGAGTTGCACCTCCCGGACCGAATTCGACCTTATGGCCAGTCACGACCCGCTCAGCCCGGAAACACTGTTCGAACACGTCCAAGATGCGGACTCGTTCCACTTTCCGCGCGCGTTCGCACCTGCACATCACGGTCACTTCGATATCCCGCAGCCCTTCAATCTTCATCAGCCATTATGGGAGATGAAGTCGGGCAACGCGATGCTCGACAGCATTGTGTTCCCGCTCGACCTGAAACTCACCAAGTTCATGGTGCTCGAGTTGATTGCTGCAGTGCTAATCGCGATCTTCTTCATTGGACTCGCGACCAAGATTCGCTACGGGGGACTCCCCAAAGGCCGCCTGTGGAACATGCTCGAAGCGATGATTTTGTTCATCCGCGATAATGTTGCCCGCCCCTGCATCGGCAAAGACGATGCAGATCGTTACGTGCCATTTCTGCTAACGATGTTCTTTTTCATCCTCGGCTGCAACCTGCTGGGAATGATCCCTTGGATGGGGTCGCCCACCGGAGCGTTTGCCGTGACCGCTGCACTAGCGTTGATGACATTCATCGTCACCGTTGGTACTGGTATCCAGAAGTTTGGCTTCATGGGATTTCTTAAATCTCAAGTGCCACACATGGATCTACCAGGGCCGATTGGACCACCGATGAAGTTCGGCATCTTCCTGATCGAAATGCTTGGCTTGTGCGTCAAACACGCGGTGCTTTCCATTCGTTTGTTAGCGAACATGTTTGCCGGTCATATCGTGCTGGCTGTGATCGTGGCGTTCATTGCGGCCACTGCTAATACACTGTTTTTCTGGGGTGTGATGCCTGCCAGTATTCTGGGAGCCACCGCCATAAGTTTGCTTGAGTTATTCGTCGCCTTTTTGCAGGCATACGTTTTTGTCTTCCTTGCGTCGCTGTTTATCGGCGCCGCCGTTCATCCACACTAGTCGCACTGTATGCGACACGAACACAAGTTTTACAGGAGATTCCTAACGTGGCTAAAACGCTTCGCATGATGATGTTGCTGGCAATGCTCGGTCTGGTAGCAGCCCCCGCTTTCGCTCAAGGCGATGGTGAGGAAACCGAAACCACCACCCTGACTGAAGAAACAACCGACGCCGAAACTCCGGTGGTTGAAGAGGAAGTCGCAGCTGAAGGCCTGATGCTGAATAAGCTTGGTGCTGGCATTGGTGCTGGTATCGTGCTGCTCGGTGTTGGCTTCGGTATCGGTCGCATCGGTGGCCAGGCTGTCGAAGGCATGTCGCGTCAGCCCGAAGTCGCTGGCAACATCCAAACTGCCATGATTATTGCCGCCGCTCTGATCGAAGGTGCCGGCTTCTTCGCCTTGGTGGTCTGTCTGTTGGCCTAACTGCGTCTGGTACGTTCTCACCTGCGAGACCTACAACGCATGTTTGAAGGGATAACTATGTCTGCGTTGCAACCGTTTGTCCGGTGGCTAATGCTGGGCTGCATGCTGGTCGCTGTGACTGGCGCTGCCAGCCTGGCAATTGGTGCCGAGCACCCCTCCGACGAAGCGGCATCGGCCGCTTCGCACGAGGCGACCACGCACGGCGAAGCGCCCGAACCGGTGCTTAACCCGCTCGTGTTCGACCCCGACTTGGCTATCTATACGGCGATTATCTTCGCGGTATTGCTGGCAGTGCTATGGAAGTTTGCCTGGGGCCCTATCACCGAAGCACTTGATGCTCGTGAAAAGGCCGTAGCCGACAACATCGCTGCTGCAGAAGCCAAGCACGAGGAAGCGAAAGGGTTGCTCGCAGCACACGAAGCCCGCCTGGCTACTGCCAAGGAAGAAGTTCGCGAGATGTTGGAAGAGGCTCGCCGTGATGCGGAAGCCACGAAGTCGCAGATTCTCAGCGAAGCGGAAGCTGCGGCTAAATCGCGTCACGATCGAGCTGTTCGCGACATCGAACAAGCCCGCGACAGTGCCGTACGAACGCTGGCCGAAACCAGCGCCAACTTGGCGGTCGACTTGGCCGGCAAGGTAATTGCCCAGAACCTTTCGACCGATCAACAGGCCGAACTGGTTCGCGAAGCAACTACCAAGCTGGCCAATACGTCGCCTAGCAATAACTAGATGGATTGAACTGCTGGCTGCTGGCTGGCTTCCTTGTTACCAAGTGAACTGGTGATGTCTTCACCCTACTCAACAAACATCGAAAGTGCCGAAGCCATCGTGGACGTTGGCCAGGAGCAACTCGCCCGCACGTACGCCAAGGCGTTTCTGTCGGCTACCGAATCGATGGACCAGGCCGCCCTGGTTGAAGAGTTAGATTCGCTGGTGACCGATGTGCTCAAGAAGTTCCCCGAGTTTAACTATCACCTGACTTCCGACTTTCTCTCGCACGACGAGAGAGTGAAGTTGATTGATGGTGTCCTGGGGGGCCGGGCATCGGCACCTGTCGTGAATCTACTGAAGACCCTATCGCAGAACCACCGCAACGGCTCGTTGCACACGGTGCTGCACGCCATTCACAAGCTCTACGGGGAAACCATCGGCCGCCACGAAGTTCGTGTTTATGTGCCGCAAGCACTCGACGCGAAACAGCAGGCCGACCTCAGTGAAGTATTGAAGAATCGATTTGGCATGGAGGCGGAATTCCATGTTCATATCGATCCCTCTTTGATCGGTGGATTGATCGTTCAGATTGGCGACACGGTTTTCGATGGTTCAGTACGAACCACGCTCGAACGTGCTCGCCACCATATGCTTGAGCATGCGATTGAAGCCATCGAAACCAATCCTCAGCGGTTTGCTGCGGACTAAGCCGGCTGCGAACCTTGCAGCTCGGCAGTCCTATAACATAATCAACGACCATAACTTCCATTTGCGTCAAGCGAATGCTGGAGCCTCCCAAAGATGAAATTCAATAGTGACGAAATCGCGTCAGTCATTAAGGCACAGATTGCCAACTACGACTCGCAGCTCGATGTTCGCGACGTCGGCCGTGTGCTGGAAGTGGGCGACGGTATCGCCCAGGTCTATGGCCTGAGCGGCGTGATGGCTGGCGAAATGGTCGAGTTTCAAAATGGGGTGAACGGACTTGCCTTCAACCTCGAAGAAAACTCGGTTGGTGTGATTATTCTCGGAAACTATTTGGACATCTCCGAGGGAGAAGAAGTTCGCAGTACAGGTCAACTGCTGAGCGTCCCCGTCGGCGATGGACTGCTCGGCCGGGTGGTCGATCCGTTGGGAAACCCGCTCGACGGCAAGGGACCGATCAACACCACCAAGCGTCGCCCTGTGGAAGTGATTGCCACTGGTGTTGCTGAGCGTCAGCCCGTGTGCGAGCCGATGCAAACCGGTATCAAAGCGATCGACGCCATGACCCCGATTGGTCGTGGTCAACGTGAGTTGATCATCGGCGACCGCAAGACCGGCAAGACCGCCGTGGCGATCGACGCCATCATCAACCAACGCGACAGCGGCGTGAAGTGCTTCTACGTTGCTGTTGGTCAGAAAGAGTCGACCGTCGCCGGCGTGATCGAGAAGCTCCGCGAATCGGGTGCGATGGACTACACCACCGTGATTGTCGCTGGTGCAAGCGATCCTGCCCCGCTGCAATACATTGCCCCTTACTCGGGCACCGCGATGGCCGAAGAATACATGTTCGACGGCCAGCACGCTTTGATTGTTTACGACGACCTCAGCAAGCAGGCGGTTGCTTACCGTCAGCTTTCGTTGCTCATGCGTCGTCCCCCCGGACGCGAAGCGTTCCCAGGCGACGTGTTCTACTGCCACAGCCGTTTGCTGGAACGTTCGGCCAAGCTGTCGGATGCCCTGGGTGGTGGTTCGCTGACCTCGCTGCCGATTATCGAAACGCTCGAAGGCGAAGTGTCGGCCTATATTCCAACGAACGTGATTTCGATCACCGACGGTCAGATCTACCTGCAACCCGACCTGTTCTTTGCTGGCGTGAAGCCTGCTATGAACGCTGGTATTTCGGTGTCTCGTGTGGGTGGTGCTGCTCAGATCAAGGCCATGAAGAAAGTGGCCGGCGGTCTGCGTCTCGACTTGGCCGCCTTCCGCGAACTCGAAGCGTTCGCCCAGCTCGGTACCGAACTCGACCCCGCCACTCAAGCCCGTCTCGACCGCGGCTATCGCATGGTCGAACTGCTAAAGCAGGGTCAGTACCAACCGATGAACGTGATTGACGAAGTGCTCGTCATTTACGCAGGCACGAAGGGGCACCTCGACAAGATCGATGTGAATCTCGTTGCCGATTGGGAAAACGACTTCGTCAAGTTCATGAGCGACCAGAAGCCAGAGGTTCGCAATGCTCTGGTCGAGCGTCAAGCGATGGACGACGACATTGTCGAGATGATCGAAGCATCGATCAAAGAGTTCCAAGGACAGTGGGAGTCGAAGCACGCCTAACCCAAACGGAAAGGCTCGCTTTGCTACCTCTCTCGACTCGGCAACCTCAACCGCAACCCTACTTTGATTCATGGCTAACCCTCGCGAACTCGACAAACGGCGCAAGTCGATCAAGAACATCCGCAAGATTACGCGGACCATGGAATTGATCGCGACGGCCCGGTTCCGCAAAGCGATGGACCGCGCTCACGCCGCCACGGCCTACACTAACCAGATCATGAAGCTGGTTCGGGATCTCGTGAACGCTGGTGTGTCGGTCGAACATCCCTTGCTCGAGCAGCGGGAAGAGACCAAGAACGCTGCGATTCTGGTGCTGTCGGCCAATCGAGGGTTCTGCGGCGGCTTCAACGGCAACGTTACCCGCGCGGGTGTGCAACACTACAAATTGCTGAAAGAACAGATCAGCAACGTGCGTGTCGAGGTCAGCGGCAAGCGTGGGATGAACGGCTTCAAACAGGCCCGCATCGACCTGGCTCAAAGCTACACGCAGTTCGAGGATCGCCCGAGCTACGACGAAGTCGAGATGATTGCCAATCGCTACCTCGAGGAGTACGCAGCTGGCAAGCTCGATCGCTTGGACGTGGTGTACACCTCGTTCGAGAGCGCCTCGAAGCAAGTCGTCACCATCGAAACGCTCCTTCCACTGGGGGGACTCGAAACCGGCGGCGACGAACCCGCGGAAGCAGCCAGCTCGACGCTCTACGATTTCCTTCCCTCGCCCGAGAGTATCTTGGAAGAAGTCGTACCCACGAGCTTCCGCATTAAGCTGTTCAAGTGCTTCCTCGACACGGCCGTAAGCGAGCAAATCTCCCGCATGGTTGCGATGAAGGGAGCCACCGAGAATGCTGGCGAACTGATCAAACAGCTCAGCATGCAATACAACCGCGCCCGCCAGGGTCGAATTACTTCGGAACTGATGGACCTAATCGGCGGCGTCGAAGCCCTGAGCTAAGCCCCGGTCACCCCCCATCAGTCCACAATACAAATCACATTTTACTTCTGCTAACTAACAAAAAGCATTATGTCCACAGCCACGGGAAACATCGGTCACATCACTCAGGTTATCGGTTCGACCTTCGACGTGGAGTTCGATGAAGATAAGCTGCCGGCCATCTACAACGCCTTGAAGATCGAAGCCGATAACAAAGGTGTAAAGATCAACCTCACCGGCGAAGTGCAACAGCACCTCGGTGGTGGCCGCGTTCGGTGCATCGCACTGGGATCGACCGACGGCCTGATTCGTGGCCAAGAATGCGTCGACACCGGAAAGCCTGTGAGCGTTCCCGTAGGCGAAGCCACCCTCGGCCGCGTGTTCAACGTGCTTGGCGAGCCTGTCGATGGCCGTGGCGAAGTGGCGGCCGACGAAATCTGGCCCATTCACCGCGAAGCCCCTGAGCTGAAAGACCTCGCTACCAAGACCGAGGTGTTTGAAACCGGTATTAAAGTGATCGACTTGCTCACCCCCTTCGTGCGTGGTGGTAAGGCAGGTCTGTTCGGTGGTGCTGGTCTGGGTAAGACCGTTATTCTCACCGAGCTGATTGCTCGTATCGCCACCCAGCATGGTGGTTACTCGGTGTTCGCCGGCGTGGGCGAACGCACCCGTGAGGGTACCGACCTGTGGCTCGAAATGCAGGAAGCCAAGATTGGTAACACCGGCAAGAGCGTGATTGACCAAACCTGCATGGTTTTCGGTCAGATGAACGAGCCGCCAGGATCGCGTCTTCGCGTTGCCCTCTCGGCACTGACCATGGCCGAATACTTCCGCGACAAGTCGGGCGCCGACACGCTGCTGTTCGTCGACAACATCTTCCGCTTCTCGCAAGCGGGTAGCGAAGTATCCGCGCTGCTCGGACGTATGCCTTCGGCCGTGGGTTACCAACCGACCCTGGCCAGCGAAATGGGTGCCTTGCAGGAACGTATTGCTTCGACCAGCAAGGGTGCTATTACCTCGGTGCAAGCGGTTTACGTCCCTGCGGACGATCCCACCGACCCGGCCCCTGCAACTGCGTTCGGTCAGCTCGACGCGTTCATCTACCTGGAACGTTCGATCTCGGAAAAGGGTATTTATCCGGCCGTGGATCCGCTGGCTTCTTCGAGCCGTATTCTCGACCCTCAGTACGTTGGCGACCGCCACTACAACTGTGCCCGTCGCGTGCAAACCACCCTGCAACGTTATCGCGAACTGCAAGATATCATCGCGATTCTCGGTGTCGAAGAACTCTCCGAAGAAGATCGCCAAGTGGTGCATCGCGCCCGCCGTATCGAGCGATTCCTGTCGCAACCGTTCTACGTCGCTGAGGTATTTACCGGTAAGTCGGGTGAGTTCACCACCATCGACGACACCATTCGTAGCTTCGAAGAGATCTGCGACGGTAAATGGGATCACTTGTCCGAAGAATCCTTCATGTATGTCGGCCCAATTGAACAAGCAGAAGAGCAGTGGAAGAAGTCGCAGAAGTAAACGATAGGATAAGGTGCTCAGATGGCTGATCTGTCAAATAGCTCAAACGACTTAAGACTGGTAGTAGTCACTCCCGAAACGACCGTACTGGACGTTACGGCTGAGTTTGTGGCTGTTCCGTTGTTTGATGGCGAGAAAGGTATCGGCCGTTTGCATGCTCCCATGATCGGGCGTTTGGGATATGGACCACTTCGCTTTCGATTCGGCGGCGAAACCACCGTCTACTACGTGGATGGTGGGTTTGTCCAAGTACAGGACAACGTGGTCTCGATTCTCACGAATCGGGCACTGGCCACCGATCAAATCGATCTGGTAGGCGCTGACGAACAGCTTGTCGACGCCATTGCTCGCAAACCTTCGAATGACGAAGAAATGGCCATTCGCGACCGCCTGATCCTGCAGGCCCGCGCCCAAAAACGCTTGGCCAGCAAGTAGTCGTCGATTCGTTGCTGCTTATCTGATCTCGCGTTCTCACAGCAAACAGTGCGGACTGTTTGCGCTGCGGCGTATGCTGGGTATCTTGGAGTATCGGCAGTTTCACTCTCGTCCGAGCTTTCACCATGCCTAAAAAAGTGTTAGTGAGCGGCTGTTACGACTTGCTTCATGCAGGCCACGTCGCCTTCTTCGAAACCGCAGCCAAGTACGGCGAACTCCACGTTTGCATCGGCTCAGATGACAACATCCGCTTGCTCAAGGGGCATGCTCCCAAATTCAGCCAGGA
This sequence comes from Aeoliella mucimassa, assembly GCF_007748035.1. NCBI lineage: Bacteria > Pseudomonadati > Planctomycetota > Planctomycetia > Pirellulales > Lacipirellulaceae > Aeoliella > Aeoliella mucimassa. Next base: position 3,071,455 of record NZ_CP036278.1, on the reverse strand, counting down.
CGAGCGACTCTACATCGTGCAGTCGATCTCCCACGTCTCTCACGCCAGAGTATCATCGGGCAGCGGGATGCTCGACTTCGAGCCCGACTTACGCGAACTAAAGCCCGACTACTTTGTGGTCAACGAAGATGGCTCCACTCCAGCGAAACGGGCGCTGTGCGAAGAACTTGGAGTAGAGTTTGTCGAGCTACCACGCACCCCGAAGGAAGGTCTGCCGGCACGCTCATCAAGCGGCATCAAGGCGACGCTGAACCTGCCATACCGGCTTTGCCTGGCTGGCGGCTGGATCGATCAGCCGTGGGTCAGCGAAATCGCCCCCGGCTCGGCCGTCGTGGTTCAGATTGAACCGACGGTGGACTTCAGCCTCCGCAGCGGCATGGCCACCAGCACGCGCCAACACTGGCAGAAGCTTGCTGCGATGGGGACCACGACAGATGATCATGGCGAACTGGCTCGCTTGCTGTTTGGTTACGAGAACCCTCCCGGCACCCAGTACGTGGCCGGAAGCCAAGACGCGATCGGGCTCACCCACGCTGGCATAAATCGACTCGACTACGATGGAGAATACTGGCCACACCATATTGAAACGTGCCGAAGCCAGGAGGTTTGTGATTGGTTGGAGCAATCGCTGGCTATTGTCCCCCTCTTTGAACGTCCGGACGGCTACGATCCCCTGAGACAACGGCATTTGCTGCCTGAAATCGTTCGACGACTCGGGAATGCAGGTCGACGGTGCTACGAAGCAATTGTGCAGCAGGACATCCGAGCTTTTGGCAAAAGCATGACGGCAACCCACGATGCCTGGCGTGACTTATTGCCAGAAACGACGAATCCTGAGATCGACAGCATCCTGAATTCGTACAACAACCAAGGATACGGCCGCATTACCAGCGGCTGTGGCGGAGGTTACATCTTCGTTGCTACCGAAGAAGACTTACCAGGCAGTTTCCGGATCAAAGTGCGAAACTAGACGCCGCGTAATCCAAGGCCGGCCTAAATGGCCTCGGGGCCTCGTTCCCCCGTGCGAATTCGGATGCAATCATCCATCGGCAAAACGAAAATCTTGCCATCACCGATCTCGCCAGTTTCGCCGGTACGCCCACCACGAATAATGGCGTTGATGGTTGGCTCCACGAAGTCTTCGTTCACGGCGATTTGCAGTTGCACCTTGCGGAGCAAGTTCACCGAAATCTCGTGGCCGCGATAGACTTCCGTTTGCCCTTTTTGCCGCCCGAATCCCTGCACATCCATGATCGTAAGCCGTACTACTTCCACCTCAGAAAGTTCGGCTTTTACGTCTTCCAGTTTGCTCGGCTGAATAATGGCAAGGATGAGTTTCATAGGGAGGGAAAACAAGAGTGGTGGGGAATTTGAGGCAGTGCTATTCGCACTATTCTATCCACCTGAGGGGGGAGATGCCAACGGCACCTTGCTACTATTGCAAAACGGGGAGTCCTAGATTGAGGCTCCCTGATCGAAAACCCGCCAAATCAAGGGAAACGTAGCGGAATCCGATTTCGGTAAACTCTTGTACCAGCCATTCCATGAGTTCTCGCTCGCACAACTCAGCAATCGCATCTGTAGGTACTTCAATGCGTGCGAGGTCACCTTCGTGGTAACGCACTCGGCACTCACGCAAGCCAAGTTGATGTAGGATTTGTTCAGCCTTGTCTATCATTTTGAGTCGCTCAGGAGTTACCTCCTGTCCATAGGCAATTCGACTAGCCAAGCATGGGCTGGACGGTTTATCCCATACCTCCAAGTTCCAGTACTGCGCCAATGCTCGCACGGCATTCTTGTCGAGCTTACACTCCGCCAGCGGGCTGCGCACCGTGGCCATTCCGGCAGCAACAAGGCCAGGGCGATAGTCCCCAAGATCTTCTAGAATGGTTCCATTCACTAGAGTCTTTATTCCATGAGCTTCAGCGTAAGCTCCCATCACGCGGTAAAGCTCTGACTTACAGTGAAAACACCGATCGGGAGCATTGGCAACGTAGGCCGGGTCGTTAATCTCTGAAGTCGATACTTCGACATGTTCGATGCCGATCTTTGATGCAACTTCGCGTGCATTAGCAAGTTGTTCTTCGGCCAGAGAAGGACTAACACCAGTAATAGCAATGGCCTGTTCACCGAGAGCAATCTTGGCAGCGATTGCTACCACAGCACTATCAACACCGCCAGAATAGGCAATGGCACAGCTTTCGTACTCAACGATGTGGTTGAGCAACCGCTCAGCGAGCAATTCCGGAGCAATAGAATCAGCGTTTACCATAGTCGCGACAGATTGCCTTTCAAACTCTAAGGAACTTCGCTCTGGCATGGGCCTAAACCTCCTGTTGCAGAATCTGCCTTGAATGAGAGGGTCCAGTAAAGCCTGGCTGCGTGCGATACGTGATACTATTAGAGCAATTAAACCTAAATGTTAGAAAAATAACAGCTAGTCTCAACCAAAAAACACGAATCGATGCTTTTCACTACTATTCTGCTATCTAAACGTCCAGAACAGAAGCGTCACATAAGATCGAAATGGAACTTCTGCGTGATTCGATGTTTGCTGTGCGCACTACGGCAGATGGGGAGGGCGAGGATCCTGCAATTGCCGCAATTGGTCTCTTAATTCTGCAGCTTCCTCATAGCGTTCCTCGGCAATCGCCTGCTCAAGTTGCTGGCGGATTTGGTCGACTGGGTCTCCCGATTCGTCCTCGTCGCTTTCTTCTCCACTCTTAGAAAGTAGGTCTTTTCTCCACCGTCGTAAGAACTGCAATTCGCTCAACCGATCGGCGTGTTCCTCCTGCCCGTAGTCCACGAGAAACTCCTCCAGCCCACGAATACCCGAGTCGATCACATGGATCGCTGCTTCCCACTCTTCCAAATCCGCCAGTGGGGTGGCGACAGCACGGGCATGCATCATGGTGACATAAGGACGCCATTGGTCAAACTGTAGTTTGTCGCGATCATGCTTTGCATGGTTTCTCACAAATGCAAACAACTGGAGGTTGCGTGTGGTATCGCGTGCACACAGTTCATAACGTCCCAAATGCCAAAAACTCAAATATCGATGATAATACTGCACGCCTTCTCGCAGTAGTTCAGCACAGTCTTCGGGTTGAAGCAAGTACCTCGCAGAATCGGGATTCTGTTGGTCATGAGCTAGCTGTTGTTTTTGGTGATACTCGAGCCACGATTCGCAATCGTGAATTCTCTTTCCATCCGGGCGGCCATCGACGTACATTTGAAGAATTCCAAGCTCCAGGCGAAGCTGAATCCGTTCTTCCCCGGCTTCAGTCGTAATGGAACGAACCGTGACATCGTCTGGCAGGAATTCCCAGTCACGAAGAATCGGATCAATATCGGGCGACACGGCGGGCTCTCAGTTAACAGCGATGCAAAACAAGCTAAAACAAGCGGACAAATGCCCTATAAATGGTCGTAAATTATAGCGGATTCTTCTCCACTCGACCAAAGGCGATTTGTACAAGAATCATGTCCTTTCTCAAGTTTTCCTGATCGCTAGCTACTTATTTTTCGGCTACCTGGCTGGTTTTAGGTGTCGCCGAAACTACTCACGACTACCTTACAACAGTCACCTAGGCGAGTGGATTCTTCGCTACTCTCAGCTAGTGACAGAAGTAATTGCTTGAAATGATAATCTTCCCCGCATTGTGGTTACACCTGCACGATCATCTCATTGATCCAAGGCTGAAATCAACAGATGTTTTCAAGCAATGGCTAGCCTTCCCAACTGACTAGGTGCTGCCCACCGAGAATGTTGCAGAACATCTAAGCGAACTTTGAACTTCACGCTTCTTGCCAATAACGCATACAATGCTTGCTTTTGATTGATCTCCAGAAACCACAGGTCTGCGATAGTAAATGGCCAAAACATCTTCAAATATCAAGGTTCGACGATGGAAAAAATCGGATATCCCCAGCATCGTGGAGTGTCAAAATGCTGCGTATCCTCACATTGACCGTGATAGCTTAAGCGACTCACGTAAGCTCGAGATGCAACTCGACACGTTCCCTGAGGGACAGTTTCTGGCCGAGATCGATGGGAAAATAGCCGGGTATTCTACGTCGCTGATCGTGCTGCTGGATGACGATTCCCCTTGGTACTCCTACAACGAGATCACCGGTTGCGGCACGTTCAGCACCCACGATCCCAGTGGCGATACATTGTATGGCTCCGACATCGCCGTTCATCCCGACTATCGTGGACAGGGAGTTGCCGGCAAGCTCTATCAACGACGAAAAACACTACTCAAGCGTTTGAACCTGCGTCGTATGGTAGCCGGTGGGCGAATTCCAGGCTACGCCGAACACTCGAAAAAGCTATCGCCACAAAGATACATCGAATTGGTCAAAGCGGGCCAACTGAAGGACATGGCTTTATCGGCTCACTTAAAGGCTGGCTATGACGTGAAGAGCGTGCACTATGCCTACCTGAGCGATGGCGAAAGCATGAACTACGCGACCTATCTGGAGTTTGAAAACAAAGCGTTTGATCCTGCCAAGCGGATGATCGCGGCTTCGCCCATTAACCGACCGGTGCGAAAAATGCGTGTCTGCGCGGCACAGTACGAAATTCGGCCGATCACAAGCTGGGAGCAGCTGGTGATGCAAGTAGAGTTTTTTGCCGAAACAGCCGACGAATACCATTGCCATTTTCTTTTGCTTCCCGAGTTGTTTACCGCTCAACTTTTCAGCATGCTCCCCCCCGATATGGACTCGCTACATGCGGTACGCGAGGTAGCCAGATATCACGAGAAATACCTGGAACTGTTTACTGAACAAGCAACGAAACATGGACTTCATATCATTGCCGGCTCACACCCTGTTGATGTAGACGGCGAACTGCGAAACATTGCTCATTTATTCACTCCGGCTGGCAAAGTCTATACACAAGAAAAAATTCACATCACCTCGGTCGAGCGACACTATTACGATATTCAACCTGGCGATAAGCTTCGTGTGTTCGATACTCCGATGGGACGCATTGGTATTTTGATTTGCTACGATGTGGAGTTCCCCGAGCTAGCGCGTCTACTCACAGTAGCCGGCATCGACGTGCTGTTTGTTCCGTTTGCTACCGACGAACGCAAAAGCTACCATCGCATTCGCTACTGTGCTCAAGCGAGAGCCATCGAGAACGTCATCTATGTGGTGATTGCCGGTTGCGTTGGCAATTTGCCTCAGGTTCGTAGTTTTCTGGTAAATTATGGTCAGGCAGCCGTTTGTACGCCTTGCGACGTGGCATTTCCCAAAGACGGCATTATGGCCGAGGCCGATCCTAACTGTGAAACGGTCGTCATTGCAGAACTGGACCTCAACGATCTCGCTGTGCAGCGAGATCTCGGTAGCGTCAAACCACTGCAAGACCGCCGAAACGACCTTTACTCCTTGCATTCGCGAGTTCCAGTTGAGGTAATCTACACCTAGGCCTGTTCGGTGGAGCGGTTTATTCGAATAACGTTCGCCAAACCAGTCTTAGCATCATCACGTAGGCATTATCCCACGCCTGCGGGCGGAAGAACGTGACCGGCACATTCGGCGCACCGAAAAACGGCCGCAAGAGCCACGCCAACTGAATGGCAACCAGTGCGTAAACCGTCGCCCACAGCACCAGCAGTTTGCGCCAGCGCGGATTGCTGGCAATCAGCGGGCGACAGTGCCAACGCAGAATCGCTTGCCCGGCAATGCCAGCGACGCCAAACAGTAGAGCGCTGCTCAATAGTGCGATGTCGTATTCCGTCGTCGAGGCATACACCACTAGTGTTAGCGGCGCGAGCGACGACAACGTCACCGCCAACCCCGCTTGAGCTGCAGCCAACGCTCGTACCATCGGACCAAATCCAGCCCGCAAGCCGACCAGGCTACTGAACACAAAGAAGGGTGGCAACGTCAACGCAAACGACCCGCATAGCAAGATCGGCACTTTGATCGCCGAGTAGGTCATCTGTAGAAGCCACTGCGACTGCCCGGTGAAACCTCGGTAGGAGCCCATCGACGCGCCAAAGACGAAAGCAAACACAACGATGCAGACCACCAGCCGGGGCAGGGCGGTTTGCCAACGTTCCGCGTCGGTGGTCCACTCGGCCCGTCGAAGCACATCGTTGGCGTTGTGAATCAGGCGGGCGATGGGTCGGTGGACCTGCTTGAAGATCAAGGGTACCGAGAACATCAACCACCACCTAGCACGAAGTTCACCAACGTATGGAATACTTCCGTAAAGAAGTTCGATTCCCGCGCCCGAAAGAACGTGAACGGCATATCGGGTGAGCCGATAAAGGGGCGCAACACCCATCCCATTTGGGCACCCACCAACGAGAACAGCACAATCCAACAACGAAACACAATCTGCGTATGATGCCCTAAGGTTTGGCCTTCAGGCATGTCGAGTGCGCTATCGTCGATCTTGTTACTTGGTTCTGTCGCAGCTTCCTCGGAAGGTGTCTCGAGTTCAGACTCGTCTTGAGACTGCTCTTCAATAACATTCACAAACGGGCTGGGACTGCTAAACGCGGTAAGCTTGCTGATGGAGTTCACCACGCTCAGGCGATGGAGAGTTTGCAGCAGAAACAGCAACCCCAAGACGCCCGATACCGTAAACACAGCCACATTCAACAGCAAGATGAACGAGTAGCTGGTCGTCGTCAGCGAGAAGAACGCGACAATCGTTCCCATCGCAGCCAGCACGGTGATGTTGATTGAAAGCGAAGCCACCAGCAGACGCATCATGCCGAGCAGTGATAGCCGTGAGCCGACCAGCGCATTAAATACATACAGCGACGGAAGCGTGATAATCAATGTAAGTCCAAACAGCGCTGGCACTTTGATCATCGATGCCAACACTTGTAAGTACGGGCCGAAAGGATCGTCTATTCCGTGAGTTGGCGTTTTCAGTAGCGAGTACGACCCCATGCACAGGCCGTAAAACATCGACAGAATCAAGGCTACGATCGCTAAACCGCGAGCGGAGATCTGAAGCTGGTCGCTAGTAAGTTGCGAAGGGCGGGTCGCGTCGCCGCGCAATAGGCGGTCGAGCTCTCCCAGTTTTTGGGAGAGAAAGGGCATCGGTGATTTCATGGCAGGCGGGGCAGGGGGGCAGGTAGTGAATCTACAGTAGGCCTCGCCTATTCTCGTTCCGACTCTTGGTACGCCCAATACCCCAGTATGGTTCTGATATCTCCAAAAAATCTGCCAGCTTCTGCGGATAGTTATTCTGCCCCTGCTGGTCTCCAATATCCCTCCCTCGGAGCATCGCTAACGAATCACTTCGTAATAGTAAGTGCGCCAGGTGCCATCGATCTTGAACGTGCCATTCTCATTCACCGGCAACAATTCGTCGCGAGGAACCCCGTACAAATCCACAGGGCGCACACTCTTCGGCTTATCGCCCGCGATCAACACCAGCGATTGCACAGGCTCCATCAACAGCGGCGGACGGCCCTCGTTGATGAGTTGCGACCAATCGTCGTTGAACTCGCTGCCGGTTTGTTTCTCGCGAGCCATCGCGGTAATCAGAATATGCTTCGAGTCTTTCAGCTCCGCATTGTCCAGCGGAGTGAACAGCAGCGACACAAACGGAGTCGAAGTCTTCACCGCTACCGATGGCAAGCGAATCACCTGGTTCTCGGCGAATCCGATCACTCCCTGCGTTTTCGGCGAGCGGACCTCGACGATTCGCTCCCCATATCGCCAGACGAGTTCCCCGGTGGTCGAACGAATCGTCTTCGCTTCCACGTCGTGCAACGACTCGAATCCGGAGATCTCCGACTCCCCTTCCTCAAACTCAATGGTCACTCGTCCCGCGGCTAGCGCTGCAGGCGGGGTCACTCCCTTGCCGACTAGCTCTTTTGCGTCGTGTTCCCCACCAGCCAGCGATTGCCCCAGCACATCGCGCCCAGCGAACATCTCCTCGCTGGTCGCCCTTCGCAAGGCAATCGTATCGGCTTGGGCGATATGTCCGTTGTAGATCGCAAACGCCAGAGCAGGGAACTGACCAATGTAGTGCGGCGTGTTCGTTACGTACTTGCTTTGCTTCGGCCAACCATCGCCGATGCGTGTGTCGTTCATCATGAAGTGATAACTAGCATCCCATCCCTGCAGCCCAAGACCATAGAAAGCGACCAGCGGCGCTGCTTCCGCCTTCCAGGGGTTCGGCGGCATATGCGACCACTCACTGTACGAAAACGGGTGGTCTCCCACTTGAAACATCCCCACCGAAAGCAACCCCAGCCCGGGATCTCCCAAGTGGGTCTTCGTATTCACGTTGCCTTGCATGATGCGATGGCCACCTTCGCCGCCACCGAAATAGTTATGCCGATCGATGCTATCGCCCGCAGCATCGCAGTACAGATTAGCAAGACTCGCCCCAGGCCCTCCTGATCGCCAAGCGGTGGTAACCGTGACTCCTTGGAAGCCCGCATCGCGCATCTGCTGAATGCGGCGCTCGTAGTACTCGCGCTGAACATCGGTGAGGAACTCGATGTAATCACCACATCGGCGATCTTGCCCCGCGTACTCGTACAGCGGCCCATCGCTACCCCAATGGTAGGCGCCCATGAGTTCGAGTTCGCCCTGCTGCCAGTCATCTCCCTTCATGCTACGACCCCAAGTCTTGACCGCATCCTCCTGCGACCCGTATTTCTTGATCACGAAATCATGAAAACGTTTCCGCATGTCGCGCGATAGCCCTGGCATCTTGCCATCCTGCACGAGCGAATTAAACGTGTAGAAGAACACGTTACTTTCATTCTGCACTTCCATTACGGCTAGCGCCGGATCGTCTTTATAGGCCAGCCCGGTATAGGGATTCTTGTGATTCAGCATCGCCTCAAAATACTTCCAGGCCACGTCTTGGATGCGTCGATCAATGTTGATGTAATCGTTCGATACGATGGGCTCTTTTGTACCGTCGCGCGACGCGTCTTCGGCATCCAATTCAGCAAACAGATCATCATCAAGATCTTCCGAACGCAGGAATACCCCATGATGCGGGTAGACCACCGACCACGTGCTATAAATCCCCTGTTGCTTAAGTGCTGCAAACCACCGGTCGTAACGATCGACCCTCTCTGGATCGAGCTTCCCTTGATCGTCAAACAACCCGACCGCATTGATCACGGTATGCTGCCTAACCATGTTGATTCCATGCTTGCGGAACCAAGCAGCGGTTGCGTCCATTTGCTCTGGGGTATTCCCCAGCGGATGAGCACCTACTCCCCAGAACTTGCTCGGCTGCTGATCGTTCTCAAATCGCATCGCATCTTTATCGCGTTTGAGAAACCCGTGCTTACCAGCAGGAGCATCGATCAGCGCGCTCACGTCGATAATCGACTTCGGCGACAACGGATCGACATCCATCATCACCGGAAACCACTCATCGGGTTCCGCAGGGCCGTCCATCGCCACAGGCTTAGTGATGCCACTGGGAATGAACGGCACCGAAGTAAACACGGCGCAGTCGATACCACCATGGTTGGAGAGTTCGCTATCCATGCGTAAGGCCAACGAGTGCTGACCTTCGGAGAGTTCTACGTTGCCGATTTTCACCCAAGCGATAAATCGCAAATCGGGTTGATCGTTGCTGGCAATGTTCATCTGCCCTCGAGTATCGAGTGAGAAATCTACATCTTGCCAATCGCCATCGTCGATTTGGTAAGACAAATGCGACTTCACCGGATTCGCGCGGAGCCAGAAGGTATAGTCCCCAGCTTTGTCGATCGAGAAGTGCAGCTCGGCGGTTCCCTGTTTGTTGTTATCGAAATTCGTGAGCCAGCTTCCCCCCGAAAGAGAATCCTTTTTCACGTCGTCGTACCAATTGTTGTAAGTCACTCGCTTGTTCGTTGCCTTTTCGGCCTCCAACCACACGTAGCCGCTGCCATTGTCCCCACGAGCGGCAGGCAACAACGTAACGATCAGAAACGGGAGGGCGATAAGTACTTGCAACTTGGTACGAATCATCATTGAGCTCCTAGGTACAAAATCACGACCACAGGCACCGATGCTATCCCTAATACTACTGCATAGAGCGCCCACAAGGGAAACATCGCGTAGAACCGAAGCCGCTGGCCCAGTCGTTCGACCATTTCAGTCGCCGAATTGGCAAACGACTCGATGCGCGCGGAGTACTGATTTAGCCCTGCGAGAGCACGAAGCGTCGAGCGGGTCGCTTCGTTTTCCCTCTCTTCAGGCGACTTGCTTTTGCCGAGTCGAGTTACCAGGCTCGAGACCGCCGACCCAATCGTCCGCCGGTAAGCCCACGAGATCGGGCCCCCCAACCGGCCAAATGCCGACCGCACCGCCCGCTGGAGCGCCGGATCGATCACTTTGCGCTCGACCTGTAGTAAAAGTTCGCTCCCACTGGGCAAACGTACTTCGGCATTGCCAAGCTTCTGGTAGTCGTCAGCAGCCTTGCGGGTGACATCGAGACTACATACCAAGATGCCCTGTATGTTCTTCAGCCCTGCGCGAATCACTCGGAGCACTCCCAGCGCACCTCCAAACACCACGGCCGCCAGCAACGCGTACACGCTGCAGACCAGCCAAGGCAGAAGCGACAGTTCGGCATAGCTACGCATCAGTCCACAAGCAATGGTTGCCAGCAAAAGGACCCAGCCGATCGTCTTCAACACTTTTCGAATAGCCCCGGGCACGCTGATTAGTTCCACCAATTGGTCCACCAGGTCTTCGGTGCGATATCTAGAGAAATCGATTTCGGCCAAAGGCTCCTTGGCTGCCATGCTTAAACTCTCTTCTGAATCCATTTGCGTTCTCGAATTATCAAGTAAGGGACACAGCCGAGTGAACTTGCTCGCGTTCGTTCGACTGCTCCAAAGCACTGCCCATCTTAAGTAGGACGTCAGTCGGCAATTACTATCCTATTCAAGCTAACCTTTCCAGCTGCTCACCCAATCCGACCAATACCTTTCGCTTCCAGACTCGGACGGGATAGATTCCCACCGTTCACGAATAGATTCCCAATTTTCCCACCGATGGGAAAATTGAATCTGTGCCCACGCTATAAAACCAGTGGTTTTCGACTGCGAATAGATTCCCATTCCCCAAAACGCATCGAGTGGGAATCTATTTTCGCGGCGGGTAACACTCGCAAGTCGTTTACCAGTAATGAGTTGCATCGACAGCTCCGCGATAGTTGCCCAAAATAGATTCCCATGGGTGGGAATCTATTTTGGGTTGGGAGTTAGGGGTTGGAAGTTGGGAGTTAGAAAGGGTAGTAGGGTGGGTCCAGGAGCTTCCAGCGACGCAGCCCCACCACCGCTTTACCAACGCGCGCAGCAGCGAACGCCCCGCAAGCAACCACTTGCCTGCGTGTTGCTAGTCGTCTGGCATGAAAACAAGCATTACATCTCAAACCTCCTTACACCTAGAAGCCAACAGCCTTAAACACCTGCTCATTAGAACACGTCCTGTGGCCAATTCCTAGCAAAAAGTCCGCTATACGCGCTGATTCGTCGCCGTGGATTCCCAAGTTGCCAGCCCGAGACGAGTGGCAAGATTCTCTCCGACTTCTCGGACCTGGCCCGGCCCAGCTTGCGTAATAGGGTCGCCGACGAGCGCCGGTCCCCTGGGGGCTCCCCACCGCATGGATGGATCAATGCACCCCTTTTTAGCCAGATTTCAGCCTAGGAAAGGCAAAAAAGGGAACAGCCACACCCCCTACATGGGGTACTCCGCGTGGTCTAGTGAACAGCAGAAATCGGGCGAGTACTCGGAAAAGCAGCGGACCATCAAAAGTCTCCCCAACGGGTGCGACCAGCATATTTCGCCCAGTTTATCTCACTGAAAATTGGCCAGGAGGGCAAAAACTGGCTGTTTCAGGCAAAAAACTCGCCGAAAAAAAGACTTGCATCCGACAGTGAACATCAGTATGGTATTCGTACGTACATGACAGAACGCGGTGGGGGGCCTGACTGATTGTCCCGCCATCTCTTGCGTAATACCCAACCTGTAATAGATAAAAGGAGCGGACGTATGGTCGCCACCGCAACCCCGAAGAACACTATGGCCAAGAAATCGCAAAGTAAGAAATCCAGTAAGGCCGACAGCAAGGCCAAGACTCCCAAGCTAGCCATGCTGGAAAACAGCCCCGACCTCAAAAACACCGTCGCTGCGATCGAAAAGCAGTTTGGCGATGGGGCAATTATGCCGCTCGGCATCGAAGCCGACCGCCGGATCGAAGGCATCCCGACCGGGAGCCTGTCGCTCGACATCGCTCTCGGCGGCCAGGGAATCCCCCGCGGACGTATTATCGAGGTGTTTGGCCCCGAATCGAGCGGTAAAACCACGCTCGCCCTGCATGTGGTTGCCGCCGCCCAGAAAGCGGGTGGTATCGCCGCGTTTATCGATGCCGAGCACGCCCTGGACCCGAGTTGGGCCAAGAAACTGGGGGTCGACCTCGAAACCTTGCTCGTCAGCCAACCGGGCCACGGCGAAGAGGCAATGCATATCACCGAAATGCTTATTAAGAGTAACGCGGTCGACGTGATCGTGGTCGACTCGGTAGCCGCCCTGGTTCCCAAGAAGGAACTCGACGGCGAAATCGGCGACTCCCACGTTGGTTTGCAGGCTCGTTTGATGAGCCAGTCGATGCGAAAGCTGACCGCCGCGATCGCCAAGGCGAAAACCTCCGTGATCTTCATCAATCAGATCCGCGAGAAGATCGGCGTCATGTTCGGCAGCCCCGAAACCACTCCCGGTGGTCGGGCGCTCAAATTCTACTCTTCCTGCCGTATCGATGTCCGCAAGATCGGGCAACTTAAGGACGGGGAAGAAGTGGTTGGCCAGCGAGTCCGCACCAAGGTGGTGAAAAACAAGGTAGCTCCGCCGTTCCGAGTGGCCGAATTCGACATGATGCACAAAGATGGCATCAGTTACGAAGGCGACATTTTGGATCTCGGCATGGAGCAGAAAATCGTTGCCCGCACCGGCGCATGGTTCCGCTACGGCGACATGCAGCTTGGACAGGGCAAGGAAAAGGCCCGGGCTTTCCTCAAGGAGAATTCCGATATCACCGAGGAAATCAAGGATAAGATTCTTCAGGCGGGGGGCTTTGATGACCTTCTGGCCGTCAAAAGCGACTCGGCCGTTTCGGAAGACGCGGAAGAGGACTATTCCGACGACGAATAGTCGCCCGCTCCGTGGTGCCCAAAGGGAATTGCACGTGATTGGCCTGCAAATGATGTATCGAGCAAGCTTACCGCTGGCGTTGATGGGAATCCTTCTCGCCGCGCCGGCGGTAGTGCATGCTCAGCCCTCGGATACCCAGCCTCCTGCAGCAGCGGTGCTCGCTCTGCAGGAGACCTTGGCAAACGTCATTGCACGCGTGGAACCTTGCGTGGTAGCCATCAGCCGGGCCCCTGCAGGCGACCAGCCTCAGGCTGTTTCCCCGCTGCAAATGCTCACCCCATTGCCGGCCGCGCTGTACGACGGCGCCAACTCGGAGTTCACCTCCAGCGGGGTAGGGGTGGTGATCGACCCGTCGGGGCTGATTCTCACGCAGTATTTGAGTATCCGCCCTGGGGAACGTCATCTCGTCACCACGACCGATGGACAACTGCTACCAGCAGTGATCAAAGCCGCCGATCCTCGTAGCGGCTTGGCGATCTTGCAGGTCAAAGCGACCAAACTCACCGCCATCGAGATAGGCAATGCCGAAGGTTTGCGGAAGGGGCATTTCATCGTCACCCTGGGGAACCCCGAAGCCATCATCGCCAGCGGTCAGGCTACCGCAAGTTGGGGCTCAGTGACGAACCTGGCCCAGCGAGCGACTCCTTCGACGAACTTGAATAACACCCACAGCGAGAGCGGACTCGACTACGCGACCACCCTGCATCATTTGGGAACGCTCATTCAAACCGACGCCAAGCTGAACTGGACCAGCAACGGCGGTGCGGTCGTCGACCTTTCGGGCAAACTGGTTGGCATCACCACGCACACCGGCACCCTTCCAGGGCACGAGTCCCCTGCAGGCTATGCGATTCCCATGTCGGCTCCCATTCGCCGTATTGTCGACGTACTGAAAACCGGCCAGGAAGTCGAATACGGACTGCTGGGGCTCTCCCTCTCTGGAGCCGCTCCGCCGCCAGCGGGTTCTTCCCAACCCTCGGGTGCGCTAGTGTCTAGCGTGGTTCGCGGAAGCGCCGCGTTCACCGCCGGTATCCGCCCGGGAGATCGGATTGCGGAAATCGATAGCCAACCAATTCGCGATGTCCCCGACCTGCAGCTGATCGTTAGCACGCTCCCTCCCGGGAAGCCTGTGCAAGTGAAGTACTTTCGCAACGGCGAGGCGTTCGACTCTTCCATCTCGCTTTGGAAACTCTACGTCCCCGGCGAGAAAGTCGTCACCCAAGGCCAGCGATCTTGGCGGGGGATGAAAGTCGATTACTCCACCGCTTTACCTCAGGCGTTGCTGAACCGGGCAACCATGCAGGCGTTGATCGATCCCGAAGGCTGCGTGGCCATTGTGGAGGTCGATCCAGGCAGCGCGGCCGATTCAGCAGGCATCAAGCCGGGCATGTTCGTCAGCCACGTCGCAGAGCAACGAGTCACCACGCCGGATGCGTTCTACAAAGCAGTCGCTGATGCCGACGATACCGTTTACCTGCAGTTCACGGGAAGCGATGGGGAACCAGGAGAGCAGGTTCCGGCCAACCTCAACGAGCGTTAGCCAGCCAGATAGCGGCGGCGAGCAGTGAATACAGCTAGGCTACCAACTGCCAGCAGCACGATGGCAGCAGGCTCGGGCACGCTCACGATGCTTGCGGCCAAGGTAGGCACTGCCGAAAGAGCCGTCGCACCAAGGTTGTCGCGCCACACGGTGTAGTCCGACAGATCCACCTGCCCATCCGCATTGCCATCGGCGAGCAAACCGATGCCGCTCGAACCGAATTCCGATTTCCAAAGGTCGTAATCCAGCAGGTCGACAAGGCCATCCTCGTTGTAGTCGCCGCCCGGTACGAAAGTCACACTGATCAGCTCAGCTGCAGTGCCATCGAATACGGTGACTGCAACATCTGGCGTTGTGTTCGTATCCCACACATTCCCGAGATACAAAATGTCGCCGGCGGCCATCAATCCTCCCGAACCCAGTGCGGTGGCTTCCGACAATTCGTCCACCAAGGTCGGGGGAGTTTCCAGGGGAGCCAACACAAACCAGGGACTCGCGGCATCGAAAGATCCGTCCCCGGTAACGCTGGAGTCCAGCCGCCCAGTGACGGGCAACCACTGGTCGGCCAGCAGCTCGGGCGTCGACATTTCGATGCTGTAGCCTACCAAGCTGATGTCGGTCTCGCCGATATTCGACAAGCGAAACTCACCAGTCGTCAAACGAATGGTGGCCGCCAATTCCGCGCTGGCGGCTCTGCAAAAGGAACCGCAACAAGCGAATAGCGCAATGAGGATCAGGCGATTGCGAACTGATGGAAACGTCATACGGATGCGAAACTGGAGGAACTCGAATGGAAGCCGATCCCGAGATCCTCAGTATAAAGTGCGAGACCTAAGTTGGCGACTATTTTGAGCTTAGGTAATTTCTCAGGTTGGAGTGGTGTCAATTGTGAGGACAAAACCGGCCTGCTGGCTGCACTTTACCGCGGGTTTCCGCGGGGATCGACCTGGTGGAACCTGTTGTTGGTCGTGTCGTAAGCAGTGAGGTACTTTCCGCCGCAGCAATAGGTGTCGATGCAAACCAGATAGTCGAGGTCCAGAACGTCCCCTTTTTTCTGTGCGGTGTGTCCGACGACGGCCGTCTTGCCACTCTTGTGGGGGTCGGGAAGCCGTTCGCGAAGCGATTGCCACCGCTGGTATCCCCACTCCTGCTTGCGAAGCGGCATTTTGGGATCGTAATTACCGTGGGCGAAGAAGTAAGAGCTAGTCGACCAATAATCTCCCCAGGTGCGAAGATAGAGTAGGTGGTCGCGCGGCAGCTGCTGGGCCTCGGCAATGTTGTACGATTCCAGCGTCTGCTGACCTCCAACATGCCGCCAGGGTTCGGTGGTATTCGGGCGATCGACTGCCGCCAGCAGCATTTCTTCGTGGTTTCCAAGAATCGGCACCACGGTGCATTGATCTTCGAGCTCAATCATGCGGTCGATCACACCCCGGCTATCGGGTCCCCGATCGATGCAATCGCCAAGTACAATTAGGGTATCGTCGGCCGCAGGCTCGATGAGCGTAAGCAAGCCGTTGAATGCCGCGGCGCAACCATGAATATCGCCGATGGCAATCATGCGTCCTGGCATTGCAAGCTGACTCCTTCAGATGACAGAAACGAAATATTCTGCACCAGAACAGTTAGCCTGGCAACAGCCCGTAGCAGAGTTCGCCTACCTCTGCTTCGTTGACAGTAGATGATAGAGCGTTACGATGTTATAAATCCATGAATAAATAGTAGTTACGCCTTGATGCGTTGCCGGCGTAGCGTTGCTTTGATAGGAGCCATCAGCCGAAATGCCCGATCCGATTACCCAGTTAGAGTTTGCTCGTCGCGGGGATATCACCCCCGAAATGGAGTATGTCGCCCGCAAAGAGAATGTCGCAGCGGAACTCATCCGCGACGAAACCGCGGCAGGTCGGATGGTGATTCCGGCCAACACCGTGCATTTGGCGGGTCGACTCGAGCCGATGGGCATCGGCATCGCGGCAAAGTGCAAAGTCAATGCGAACATCGGCAATTCGGCCGTGACGAGTTGCATTGAAGGCGAGATCGAAAAACTCCACCTGGCGGTCCACTACGGGGCCGACACGGTCATGGATCTCTCGACCGGCAAGAACATCGACGAGATTCGCAAAGCGATTATCGCTGCCTCGCCTGTGCCGATCGGCACGGTGCCCATCTACCAGATGCTCGAAGAGCTCGGCGGCGAAATCGAAGAGATGAAGCCGCAGAACTTCCTCGACATGGTCGAACACCAGGCCAAACAAGGTGTCGACTACATGACCGTGCACTGCGGCGTGAAAATCGAGCACCTCACGTACGCGATGAATCGGGTAACCGGCATCGTTAGTCGAGGTGGTTCGCTGATTGCAAAGTGGATGATGGCCCATCGCAAGCAGAACCCGCTCTACGAGTCGTTCGACGACCTTTGCGACATCATGCGTCAGTACGATGTCACCTGGAGCCTGGGCGATGGTTTGCGTCCTGGCAGCATTGCCGATGCCAGCGACACCGCTCAATTTGCTGAGCTCGACGTGCTCGGTGAGCTGACCATGCGGGGCCGCGAACGTGGCACGCAGGTCATGGTCGAAGGCCCTGGTCACGTGCCGATGGATCAGATTCAGATGAACATCGAACGGCAAATCGAAGTATGCGATGGGGCTCCCTTCTATGTGTTGGGCCCACTCGTTACCGACATTGCCCCTGGCTACGACCACATTACCAGCGGCATCGGTGCTGCGATCGCTGGCTGGTCGGGTGCTGCGATGCTGTGCTACGTGACACCCAAGGAACACCTGGGACTGCCAGAACCCGAGGACGTAAAGCAGGGGATGGTTGCTTACAAGATTGCCGCCCATGCGGCCGACATCGCTCGCCATCGCCCCGGTGCCCGCGATCGTGACGACGCCTTGTCGAAAGCACGCTTCGAGTTCGACTGGAACGAACAGTTCCGCTTGGCACTCGATCCCGAAACCGCCCGTGCTTACCACGACCAAACGTTGCCGCAAGACACCTTCAAGAGTGCTCAGTTCTGCAGCATGTGTGGTCCGAAGTATTGCTCGATGAAGATCACCCAAGATATTCAGAACATGGCCAATGCTGGCGAGCTTCCCGACGGTGAACAACTGGTTCAGATCGAAGCGAACTAAGGCTCCGATCGCTTCGTTCACGCTGGGATTATCAGCACCGTTTTCCGTCAGTCCGAAGGAATAGTTCACATGCGCACGTTTCTAGCAATAGCATTGTTGGCCGCGATGGTTGGTTGTCAGGAGATGAATCCAACGTCGTCCAGCCGAGATTCCAAGTCGGGTAGAATTGTTAAAGTAAGCGAGACCATGGCCCTCGCTTCGGCAGATGCAAAACCAACGCTGGCCGATTTCAACAAGCAGGAACTGCCCACCGTGGAGTTCGATGTGCCAGGACTGCATTGCGTAGCCTGCTCGCAGTCGGCCTGCAGAATGCTGCTGGACATGGAAGGGGTGAAGGAAGTCAAGGCAGATGCGGCAGCCAAGAAGGTATTGGTGGTCTACGACCAAGCCACCTTCGATTCCGAAACCGCTCGACAAACGCTGAGCGATACGTTCCCTGATCCCGAAGAGTCGGATGCCGAAGAAGCTGCTGAGACGACTGAAGAGAACGATACTTCCGACGAAGAAGCCGCTGTTCCACCTGCAGTAGAAGCCGCCGAGGAGCAGGCAGCAGAAAACGCGGATGCAGCAAAAGCTCCCGAAGAAGCGGAAGAGGGCACCGAATAGCCTTTGTTTCCTCCCCGCTCAATCGTCGCTAAGTTGCCGCTCTTCTGGTCGGTAGAACAGGGCAATCGGCAACATCATCAAGGCGGTCACCACAAACGTTAAGTTACGTGGCCAGTCGGCTGCTTCGAGCACCTTGATGACGATCATAAAGATCACTCCACCCAGGATGATGCCGATGAAATTGCATTGGTTCATCACTGCAATCATCCGCCCTTTATCTTCCGGCGGCGGCAGCACCTGCAGCGATACCTGAATCGGCACGACGAACATGCCGGTAAAGAACCCTAGCAGTACCAACACTGGAATACTGCCTGCAAAGCCCAGCAGGTGATGTTTAGGTCCGCCGGGAATGGCGAGCAGGATCAAGCAAACCACCATCCCGATGGCCCCGGTCGAGACCACGCGAGGGTTAATGCTGTTCTTCGACAGCAGCCCGCCGACGACGCACCCGATGGGAATACCAACAGCCATCATTGCGGCCAACACACTGGTCCAGGTGTTATTCAGCCCGAGCTGTGTCTTGCCCAGGGAATTCACCCCTTGCTGCACCACGCTTCCTAGCATCCAGAAGGTGCTGGTCACCAACAGCGCGAGCATGATCTGACGATTCCGCAGCACCAAACGAACAATGTCGCCAGGCACGAAGAGGTCTTGCATTCTTAAAGGAGTGCCGGGTGTCGCAGCAGGGACGCGCCAGACCATTAGCGAGGTGAGCGTGCCGATCACGGCAATGCCGACGCAGATGCCAGAGCCTCGCCAGACGCCGGCGGCCGCCTGCTCGCGGGGAACTCCTTCTTGGATCAGCAATCCGGCGAGCCCCATCCCAAAGATGATGGCGATGAACGTAAACATCAAAAAGATGCCATTTGCGCGAGGCAAATCCCGGGCCCGTATCGCTTCGGGCAGAATGCCATACTTCGGTGGTCCAAAAAAAGCACTTTGCACGCCCATCAGAAATAGCACGACGAGCATGCCATTGAAGCCGATCACGTTGTAATAGAAAAAGCCAACCATGCCGGCGACCATCACCACGACTTCGGCCACCTTCGAAGCGATGATCAGCGATCGTTTGCTCGTGCGGTCCGCAAGCCAGCCAGCGACGCCTGAAAAAATAAGGAACGAGGCCGCAAACACAATCGTGGCTTCCGCCTGGCGATCGCCGCTAGTGTCGACAGCATTCTTCACCAGCGTGGGAGTGGCCAGCAACAGCAACAACTGCTTGAACAGATTGTCGTTGAATGCCCCCATGAACTGAGTGATTGCCATCCCCCAGAAACAACGATCGGCAAGCAACTCGGGCTGGTTAGCGTGTGAGTGGGTCCCCTCTGCGGCCGCGGGACTCGAAGGCGCAGGGTCGCTCGCCTGAGGTGCTGAGTAGGGATTATCTTCAGTTGGCTGGTCGGTGTTCATACCGGCGATTATGGACCGCCCAACGAATCTGGGGCAAGGTCACCTGTCGCGCTCGGGAAATCCAGCTCGATGCTCAATCCGTTCCAACACTTCTGGCAACGGATATTTGATGATCGGCAGGTCGAGTTTGATGACCTCTCGCAACCGCTCCCATCCGCGAGTTACCAAGCGTTCTCTTTCCAAAGCGAACGCTTCGTCGAGCAGGCGTTTATCAAAATCCCCTTCCACGACGACCGGTTCAAAATCGGGGTGAACGATAAACTGGGCCAACGTGGGATTGCACCGCAGGTGCCGCTCCTGCTGCGTGTGCAGCACTTCGGGATCAATCAGCCCGATCACGTAACGCAAGTACAGATCGCTATCCGTGATCTTGGCGACATCGTTGCCACAAACCTCGCACAAATAGCCTTCGTCGCACTTCGCCATATCGTGTCAGCTGGTTAGGCACCAATCGAGTTGAGTCCCAGCACATCCTGCATATTGTACAGGCCGGCGGCTTTGCCCTTGAGCCAAGCGGCTGCCTGGAAGGCTCCCTGGGCGTAGCAGTCGCGATTCGTCGCGGCAACTCGCAATTCGATCGTCTCGCCGAGCAAGCCGAACACGATGGTGTGTTCGCCAGGATTGTCGCCGGTACGGATCGCATGGTAGCCAATCTCGTCGTGGGGTCTCGCCCCTGGACGGCCCGAGCGACCATGCTGCTCGTTCGATTGGCCCATCGCTTGCGATACGATCTTCCCGAACGCCAGGGCGGTGCCGCTGGGCGAGTCTTCTTTGAAACGATGATGGCGTTCCAAGATTTCGACATCCGCCCCGGTGGGATGATCCTTCAGCGCGGTTGCAGCGATTTCCGTGAGCTTCATGGTCAGGTTCACCGCGGTGCTCATGCTGGCCGCCTTGACAATCGGAATCGTCTGGCTGGCCTCGGCAATCGCTGCTTCCTGCTGCGGACTGAGTCCGGTTGTCGCAAACACCAACGGAAACCCTCGGGCAACACACTCAGCGATCAGGGCGTCGGTCGCTTCGGGCACCGAGAAGTCGATCACCGCATCAACCGCCTCGGGCCACTCGGCAGAAAGCGGAACACCAATGTCGCCGACGCCCGCCAGCGTTCCGGCGTCTTGGCCGCACTTGGGGTTCTTTCCCGAATCGATCGCGGCAACCACGTCGATACCGTCGGCTGCTGTACCCAGGGCGATGAGTCGATGTCCCATCCGCCCACCCGCTCCGTGGATGGCTACTTTTGTTGTCATCAAGCTTGCTTGTTTTCTAGCTGTTGAGTTGAATGGATCGCACGATCGCGTCCAGATCGTTTTCTACCTGAACCGCACGGTTAGCGAAGGCCGCACGACTTACGCCGCGGCTGCCTAACACGCGGTCGAATTCCTTCTGGTCACTCGTATGATAAGCAACCGTCGCTGTGGGATCTTTGAGTTGATGCCCGGTGAGAATGCATACCACGCGTTCACTGGGATCGATGATGCCTTCTTCCCGCAGCATTTTCGCTCCGGCCACGCTGGCCGCACTGGCGGGCTCGCACCCCAAACCACTCATGCCGACTTGGGCCTTGGCATCGAGTATCTGTTGGTCGGTGACTTCTCGCACCACGCCATCCATGCACTCCAATCCACGCAGGCATTTGAACAAATTCACCGGGCGATTGATTTCGATTGCGCTGGCAATCGTATCGGCTCGCAGGTGAGCCGCGTCGAGTTCCGCGTAGTAGGTATCCATCACCTCCGAGTTTGGCTTCCCTTGGTTCCAGCGAAGCCCGCGATTTTCGACCAACTCGTAGAGCGTATCAGCTCCCTTAGCGTTAATAATCGCCAGACGCGGGATGCGATCGACTAAGCCAAGCTCTTTGAGTTCGTGGAACGCCTTGGCAAACGAACTGCTGTTACCAAGATTGCCACCGGGTACGACGATCCAATCGGGCACTTCCCAGTTCAGGCTCTCGAGTACCCGGAACATGATGGTCTTCTGGCCTTCGAGCCGGAAGGGATTCACGCTGTTGACCAGATAGATTCCCAGCCGACTGCTGATCTCGCGCACTCGCTGCATGGCGTCGTCGAAGTCGCCGGCAATCTGAATGGTGAGGGCGCCGTAGTCGAGCGCTTGCGACAATTTACCGTAACTGATTTTGCCGGAGCCGATGAAGATTACCGCCTGCATCAGCTTGCTAACGCAGCAGTAGAGGGCGAGTGACGCACTCGTGTTGCCCGTCGAAGCACAAGCCGCCCGCTTAGCGCCAATGGTGTGGGCGTGCGTGAATGCGGCGGTCATGCCATTGTCTTTGAAGCTGCCCGAGGGGTTCATACCCTCGTATTCAAGAAACAACTGTCCAGGCTTCATGCCGACAAACGAGCCGACTCCTTCGGAGGCCATCAGCGGGGTTTGCCCTTCGCCGATGGTGACTACCTTTTCGGGATCGGCAAACGGCAAAAGTTCGTGAAACCGCCACACGCCACTACGACAGAGCGGTTCGTTCCGTCGCATCCATTTTGCCTCGAACTCACGAAGCTTTTTGGGAACCGGCAGCGAATCCCACTGGTAGACGATATCGAGCAGTGAGCCGCATTTGTCGCAACTAGTGCGCACCTCGCCCACGTCGTAGGTCTCGCCACAATGAGGCATGATGCACTGCTGATAGGCAAGGTCGGTCTTGGTAGCGACAGTCGACACGGCGGCTGGCTCCTGGCGATAAATTGCGGGCCGCACAGTGGTGATTAACCCCTTTGCGGAGGGCTGATCGAAGCATTTCGAATCGCCCTAACTTAAAACAGGTAAACAAGTTAACACAATTGTAGTGTTCTATCTAGCACTAGGCAACTAAGATGCTATCCCTATCCGGAGGGGGTCATTTCGTAGACTTGTAACGGTTTTCCGGTTAGCATGGAGAATCTGTAATCTACTCCTCTTTGAGCCCCGGAAGGTAGCCAGGCGATTACCACTGGAGATTCTTGATGAAGAAAGCCGACATGCAGGTTTACAAGCAACGCCTCCTTGCACTTCGTGCTCGCCTGCGTGGCGATGTTTCGGCGATGGCTGACGCTGCTCTGCGAAAATCTGGTCTGGAAGGCGATAACTCCTCGATGCCGATTCATATGGCTGAGCTTGGAAGTGAAAACTACGAGCAGGAGTTCACCCTCAGTCTGGTTGCTACGGAAGAAGATACGTTGCAACAGATCGACGCCGCGATCAGTCGTGTCGACCAAGGGACCTTCGGCAAGTGCGTGGAATGCGATGGCGTGATCCCAAAGACACGCCTGAATGCCATCCCGTTCGCTCCGATGTGTATCAAATGTGCCGAGAAGTTCGAATCGTAGGCTTTGTTGGGCCGTAGCGATTGGACTCCATCGATTCGCAGGCATGGTGTAGAATCGCCTGCTCGACTCAATAAGTGTCTCACCTGAGGACATCGGATGTCCAACTCGACAAACAAGGCGGAATCTTCTCCATACTCTGCTCCCCAAGCGACAGAGCAGGGGGGGGAGTACCCACGCTCAAGAATTGCACTGTTCGTTCTGCCTGCAATTGTTGGACTCATCGCCGATTTGTGGAGCAAGTGGTTTTTCTTTAGCCAGAGCGATCTACGCGCTGGTGTCATCTGGTGGGTACTGCCCGACTATGCTGGAGTTCAATTGAGCCTGAACGAAGGCGCTTTGTTCGGTCTTGGTCAGGGCTATGTGTGGCTGTTTGCAATATTCGGCATCGTCGCTGCAGCAGGATTACCTGTGTGGTTGTTCCGTTATGGTGCTGCGTGTGACTTTTGGATTACTCTGGCGCTTGGTTTCGTGATGGCCGGCATCCTTGGCAATCTTTACGACCGCGTCGCATTGCATGGTGAGACGTGGTTCTTCGACCCCGCACGCCAAAGTGAAACAGCTTACGCGGTGCGCGACTGGATACTTCTGCAGTGGGGCCCCAACTATCGCTGGCCCAACTTCAATATTGCAGATTCACTACTTGTTGTCGGGGCAGGAATTGTCCTCTTGCGCGCAATGTTTGATCAATCAATGCAACAGAGCGACACCAAGACTTCGGTAGCTACTGAAAAGAAGAACTAATAAAGCTAGTTGCGACTCAGTCTTAAGAAGACAGCTCAGAATGTCGACTCGCAACAAGCAACGAAGGCTTATACTTCAGTACGATACTAGAGTATATCCACGACTGCAGTTTTTACCTATTCACTACGCTCTTCAGTAGTTTTTTTATTACTTTCCGGATCGATTCTGAGAAAAATGCGGTAAAGTGAATCGGCGTTTTCAACGATTACCCGTATACTATGTCATGATTGAGTGCTGAGTAGGAAATTAGCATTCAACTCACTTTTCCAAACGCCTTACGATTTGAACGAATCGATACCATGGAGTAAGGCGGCAACAGGCCTGGGGGGGGCAGCGGTTCAGCTCGCATTCCGTACTACTGCTGGACGAAGGAGGTTGCGATGAGAGTTTCGAGATCCATGGCTTACGCCATTCAAGCGCTCGTACAGTTGGCTACAGCCGACTCGAAGTTACCGATTCCGTGTAATCTGCTGGCTCGTCAGGGCCAGATGCCAGAACGATTTCTGCTACAGATTCTCCGCGCATTGGTAAAGAACGACTTGCTCAAATCGATCCGAGGGGTCGATGGTGGATACATTCTGGCTAAGTCAGCCGATGAGATTACCCTGCTGGATGTCTACGAGGCATTTGATCGCCCGATCATTCCCAGTATTCCACCACTTCCTTCGTTAAGTGATCACGCGCGAAGCAAAATGTCGCAACGCATGAATAGCGTTGCCGGCATTGTGCAACGCGAGCTATCGCAAACAACGATCGCCGATTTGTTGGAACCTAAGACGGAAGATTCTGATCAAGAATGCTTGAATCAGGAGGCTCCGACCGCAAATCCATCAGTTACTGGGCCGCCGTCTTGCGACCACTAGTACCGATGGCAATGTGAGTTCCTTCCAGCAGAAGTCGCACATCCACCGCATAGCCTCGTTCGCGCACCGCGCTGACGATCTTGCGGTAGTCCTTAATCCCATCCGGCAGCACCCACAACACAACTGCCGTGTTGTGCGCGCTGTACGGGCGGAGGGCTTGGTCGATTAGGTCTCCTGGCTGGAGCGCTTGCTCGGCTTCTACCCCTATGGGTGTAAAGAGTGGGCGAAGTTCTGCAAACACCTCGTGCTGGGTGGTGCGAGTTCCCATTGGACTAACATCACTGAAGGCTTGCTGCACTGCGTACAACAGCTCGAATCCATCGGCAGGCCCGATACGCGCAACACCATTTCCACGATTGAGATCGCGCAAGCGCGTTTGGGGAGAGACCGATTCAAGCATTTTGACAAGCTTATCTAGCGGGGCAACAGCAATGCGTCCCTCGCCGAGCCGTAGGTGGACGGTCTCTTCGATATTGCGGCGCACGATAGGAGTGGGGGTATTCACCAGAGTCGCTGGTTGCATAGATGCCGTGGTCAGGCCCACTTTTTTCAACATCAGCTGATGCGCTTTGGAGTCGAGGGCAGCTAGTTCCTCTCGAATTTCGAGGCGTTCCGCGCTTTGCTCATCCAGTTGTTGCTTGTGCTTTTCGTACTCTTGCTCCAGCGCGATCGCATAGGTAGTAACGAGCAACCGCTCATCTTCGCTGGTTTCAAGCTGCTGATCCACCTTCGCGAGCGACTGTGCTAAATCCGCCACTTCACGGGCAGAAGCTGCTACCTCCTTCTCAATTTCCTCAACCTGTTCTTCCTCTAGTAACTCCACAGGCTCTTGCTGAGTTTCGGCTACCGTTTCCGAAGCATGCTGAGGCTGGCTGGCCGCACGCACGCCGACCACCAACACTAATAGAATGAGAATACCTACGATGTTGGCCACGATGTCGAGGAACGAATCTTCAACACCGTTGCTGCCTGCCTGATCGTCATTTCTGCGGCGTGCCATAGATGCTACCTGATAGAAGTCGATTGGTTCGTCGCAGCGATCTGTACCTCGATACCACCTTGTCGCAGGGCGCGGGCCAGACTTGCGGCCATCTGACTGCCATCCGGCGTGACGGTCATCTTCAGCACCGGCTTCCAGTAGGTCCCCTGACCGGCCATGCCCCAATCGGCCACTTCGTCGCTAATAGCCTTGGCAATGCTGGTCGCGGCCAAACGGGGATTAGCATCCAGCGGTATGGTGCGGTCGGTTGCTCCCGGCGACAATTTGCTTGAGATCACCACCAATTGTCTTGCGCTAACTTGCATGCGAATCGTGCGCGTCACCGCTACTCCGGACCCACTAGACCCCTGCTGTCGACTATTGGGAACATAGGCCGACTCGGAACCGTCTGCTGCACTCCCTCCGGCGATCGAGCTGTTGCCGGCCGCGGAACCTTCAGCATTACTGCCCGACGCTCCGTTTGAGCCCGCTTGACTCTGTCCATTGCTTTCAGCAGCTCCCGATTTATTGTTTGTTGCTGCGTCTGCCATCGCTGCGGCCATGGCAGCCTCCATGGCTTGGTTTTGGTCACCACCACTAGCCGTGGCGGAGGAGCCCTCCATGGCTGCTTTCGCAGCCCCCATGGGAGCAGAAGCCGGACTGCCTTGGCCGAGTGTGCGATACGCTGCCTGAGGGGCGTTCGCAGCCTGTGCCCCAGACTGAGCATTGAACGGCGACCAGCTTCCACCGGTGCCGCCAGTCCCGCCTGGGGTGCTGCTATTCGGCGTCCCCCCTTGCTCAATGGCTTGCGCTAATAAGTTAGGGTTGATGCCCGAAGACTGCGGTGCACCGCCAACTGGACTCTGGCCGCCAGCCCCGATGATTCCTTGCCCGACTAAGCGGCCCTGCTGGATGCGATCGATAATACTCTCACTGGGAGCCAGCGAAGCGACGGCGCCTTCGCCGTAGTTGCGTGGAGCTCCCTCTCTCCGCCTCGCCATACGTTTCCGTGCCAGGTCGACTGCTGCGCCAATCTCATCCGTTAGACCGGGATCTGCAGCACTGAAGTCAACTTCCCAATCCTGCTCGACGATCTCGTACCCGAACTCTTGATCCAACTCTTCCAGAAGGGTCAGTACCACAAACATGGCTCTGGTCGCGTCGGGACGAACGATCACCAACGGGTAGGGCAGCACATCACTGGCTAGCCCATTCTTTTGATAGTAGCTTTGCGCTGCACGAATGGCAGATGGCAGCGGACTCCCGCTTACGAACTCGCTGTTGAAATCCTCGGCTGTGAGCTCGATACCTTCCGGCTGGAAGATGACTCGATCGCGACGACACTCGATATAAATCGGCTGTCTTCGGACACCGCTATCGCCGTTGTAAGGGACGATGGCGAAGTTCTTTTCGCTATTCTTCACCCCTTGCTTCAGTTGCTCAATTTCGCGCTCCGTCTGGGCGATTAACTCGCGCTGACGTTGCAGCTCAAAACGTGCTTCTTCCAGGTTGTCGGTGGCTCCCGAATCGAGCGCCTGCATCTCCTCAATTTGCCGACGCAGCAACCCTAATTCCTCTTGTCTGCGGCGAACATTCTCCTCAACCTGAGCAAGTTGTTTCTGCTTGTCGGAAAGAAGCTCTTTGGTCTTCGTGCGAAACTCATCGACCTCGTCCGCCCGCGACTTCAACTTCTCCAACTTGGCACGAAGAGCGATTTGCTCTTCACTCTCGAATTGCTCAGCAACGTGTTGGGCTTCGGCTTCTTCTCCAGCAACACGCTCCTTTGCCTGATCGAGCTGCACGCTTGCCATGACCGACAGCAGCACCACCAGCACCCCCATGGTGCAAAGCAGCACAGCTAGGAAGGGGAACAGCGACGAGTCCGTCGAGTTGTCGCGTCGTGATGCGCGGCTCATGCGGCGTTATTGCTAGTGCTGCCAGTGCGGGGCGAATCGAAGTCTACATGATGCACAGTTCCCCCTTCGCGGCCCATCTTGGCACTCAGCAGCTGAATAGCGGCCGAAAGGCTCAAAAGGGTCTCTTCGAAGTTGTGCGTACGTCCTAACGTGGAAAGATTCTGGTTGAGCGTTTCTTCCAGTTGCTTTACCTGCCCGGTGGCGTCTACCACTTTCAGCAGAATATCGCCCTGACGCACCAGCTGCTCTTGCTGTTCCACCGTAGCACCCGCCGCACTGACCAGGGCCTGCTGCATTTCGCGAAGCATATTTTCGCTTTGCTTGACCAGCTTCTCCTGACGGTCGGCCGAAAGCACCATGGCTTCGCCAAGGGCGGCTTCGACTTCTGCCAGATGCTGGCGATTCTCTTGCGCCAAGGACTGTTCGCTATGGGTCAATGTTTCACCATGCTTCTGCAGGGCTTCCACCAGCAGTTCAGCCATGCGTTCCAAGCCATCTCGCAGGCGACCGATCAGTTCCGTGGTATTCTGCTGCACCGATTCGGCTTGCGACTGCACCGACAGCCCCAACACATCGACTTGCTGAGTCACGATGTCTTGCAGCGTCTTGACCTGCTCGGCAATGAGCAACTGCAGCGACTCGACCTGCTGGGCGAATACGTCGTCGAGCATTCCCAGTCGATTCACCACACCATTCTCAATGGCGTTCACATTGCGGCTAACACCGTCGTTCAGCAGGGCAATGTTCTTCTCCGTCGACGAATCCATCGCCGCCAACTGGGTGCGAAGCAATTTTTCCAGGGCTTGCGACTGTTGCGCGGAAGAACTGGTAATCGCCTGAGCGTGACGTTCCAAGCTGTCGTGAAGCGTGGTTTCCAACGACTCGTTCAGCAATTGTCCCGTTGCAGCAGTAATATCAGCCCAGTGGCGTTGGCTCTTCTCAACCGTCTCCTGCAGCACCTGCGCCTGGCGTACGGTCATCGATTCCACCGTGCGAATCACCTGCTCAGCCATCCGACGAACCGCGGCCACCTGAGGATCGCTCGCCGAACCGTACTCAAAGAAACGGCCTACCATTTCTTCTTCCGTACGTTGATCCACTTGCTCCAAGAGCTTCGATTCGTAACGCTCCACCAGAAACTTGCAGAACATCAGAGGAAGCGACAAAGCCAGCGACAATGCGGTGGTATCAAAGGCCGAAGTGAGCGGCGGAATCACTTGCTCTAGCGACTTCACGATGTTGTCGCCATCGAACGAGAGATGGCCAATCGCAGCACCGATACCGAGCACGGTGCCAAGAAAACCAAAGCTGGGAACCGCCCACAGAATGACCCGCACCAGGGAATAACCACTCGACATCCGGTCGAGGTCGACTTCTT
This sequence comes from Aeoliella mucimassa, assembly GCF_007748035.1. Lineage (NCBI taxonomy): Bacteria > Pseudomonadati > Planctomycetota > Planctomycetia > Pirellulales > Lacipirellulaceae > Aeoliella > Aeoliella mucimassa. The sequence continues at coordinate 3,042,410 of NZ_CP036278.1, read as the reverse complement.
CCAAGTGATGCAGTTGGCGCTCCAGGGTCTCTGCTGAGTCTTTGCGATGAACGTAGTCGATCGCGGCACGCAAGCGTCGGATCAGATACGTGTTTTGGTAGGTGTAGGGAACCTGATCGAGCTTCTTGAGCAATCGTGGGGCCTCGCTCGTTGGCTGGCCTCCGGCGACCGGTTTCTCGAGCAGATCGCGTTCCATGACCACCGCTTCCGGCACGAGCCCCAGCACCCGAATTGCGAGCGCAGCAAAGGCGATACAGGCCAGCGACATGGTCGCCACTTCGATCCAGTGGCTCGCGAGATAGCGATCCAACAGGTCGCTATTAATCCAGTTTTGTTGCAGCAGAGCGTAGAAGCCCATACAGGCCATGCCACCCCAGATTAGAGGGGAGCGGATTAGCCAGTCGGAAAATGAAGCTATGCGTGACACGTTCGAGCATCCTTTCTCGATAGTGACGGCGGCAGTCGTATTGTAAGTGTAGAACCCTTGCGCAGCCGACCTGCGGGCCCTCATTGGTATGATCGGTCTAATCGTTAGACTCGACCAGTAAATCCCATTATTTCAGCTTCTTCGATGCCAGCATATAGCAGTGTGCGCTAAATTACGCACGGTACGAGGCAAAACACTTTGGGGTTTCCCACAGCCGTGCCTCTAAAATAGGGAATCCAGCCTCGGCGGTCTTCTCGTAGATGACTTTGGCAATATTTTCTGCGGTGGGGTTTTCGTCGATCAGGTAGAGCGGCTCGCCCATCTCTTGCAGCACCGGAACCACCGGATCGTCTTTGCACAGGATCATGCGGTGATCCAGATTCTCATCGATCCAGGTCGCCACCACCTGCTTGATGTCGGAAAAATCGAGCACCATGCCCCGATCATCCAGAGTCGGAGCTTCGATCGTAATAATCGCTTTGCCATTATGGCCGTGCAAATGCTTGCATTTTCCGTCGTAATTCAACAGGCGGTGGCCGTAGCAGAAGTCGATTTCTCGTGTCACTTGGAACATAGACAGGGCTCAGCGTTAGAGGGTGCCGATTCAAATACAGAGATAATGTATAGCGAAAGCTCGTCGATGCCCACTCGCTAGCATCCAACCGCGATTCCCAGTAGCTTGGGTCTCATCAAAGCCTTCTCACATGCCGAATAGGTCATTATTCCCCTATCCGGAAGGGATCGGGCACCTTGCCAATAGTGCCTCAGGCCCCGATATTGAAGCTTTGTCACGACCGGTCTATTGCCCCAGCGGTGATCGTACCGTCGGACCGCCAGTTTTTCGATCCATATTGCCACTTGCCAGCCTCGACCTATGTCCAACAGCGCTCCACGTCTTAAAAAACTGCGAAAACTGCTCCGCAAGGCTGGCACGGACGCACTGCTGGTCACCAATCATTATAACGCGACCTATTTGTCGGGTTTCACCGGTGAAGATAGCTACCTGCTGGTCACGCAAGACGACGAAACCCTGATTACCGACCAGCGGTTCACGCTGCATTTGGCCGATGAATGCCCGGACCTTCCATTGGTCATCCGCGGCCCCGGGCAACAGATGCTGCCAACCGTAGGCGAACTGATTGTCGAGAAAGGCATCGAGCGGCTGGGAATCGAAGGGGCGTCGATGACCATTGCAACCCAACAGGCGGTTGCAGAGCATGTACCCGACGTCAGTTTTGTGGTGACAAACGGGCTGGTGGAAGAATTGCGGACGGTCAAAGACAAGAGCGAAATCGACGCCACACGCCTGGCGTGCCAGCAGGCAGCCAAGGCCTTTATGGCCGCCCGCGCGCTGATTCGCCAGGAGTCGACCGAAAAAGAGATTGCCGCCGAACTGGAATACCAGGCCCGCCGATTTGGGGCCAAAGGGCTTAGTTTCCCCGTGATCGTGGCCGTGGGGCAGCGAGCCGCATTGCCACATGCTCAACCGACCGACAAGCGGGTGAGTGAGAGCGATTTCACCTTGATTGACTGGGGAGCCAACTCGGGGCTGTACCTCAGCGACTTGACGCGTATGGTGGTCACCGGTAGACTCTCGCCCAAATTCAAAAAAGTGTACCAAGTGGTTTTGGAAGCACAACTTAAGGCGATCGAAGCCATCAAGCCGGGTGCCTCTTGTGCAGAGATCGACAAGGTCGCCCGCGACCATATTGATGCCGCTGGATACGGCAAGTACTTTGGGCACGGACTCGGCCACGGAACCGGCTTGGAGATTCACGAAGCCCCTCGCCTGGGAAGTAACCAGGGCGAAGTGCTGCTGGAACCAGGCATGATCGTGACCGTCGAGCCAGGTATCTACCTCCCTGAGTGGGGTGGTATTCGAATTGAAGACGATGTGCTGGTCACCAAGGCCGGCCATGAAGTATTGACTGATGTTCCCAAGCAGCTCGAAGACTGCTGCTTGAGTTAACCAACTAGATAAACGTTGTGTCGACCTTTGATAGTCGGCCAGGGCGGTGGAGCAAGACATGGGAAAAGAAGGTTCTGGTAATCACGCCAACAGCGACGTTTTCGACGTCCGCCGAGTTCGTCGCCTCGTGGAATTGATGAATGAACACGATCTGTCGGAGATCGATCTCCGACAGGCCGATCAGCGGATTTGCCTGCGTAAGGGTGGTGACACCATCGTGAGCGCGATGCCGGCTCCGCAGATGATGGCCGCACCTGCTGCCGCGGCCCCGGCCGCGCCGGCCGACGCCCCTGCGGCTGCTCCCGCAGCAGCAGAGATCACTGGCAAAGTGATCAAGAGCCCCATCGTCGGTACGTTCTACGCCTCGCCGAGTCCCGATGCCGCACCATTCGTGAAGGTGGGCGACCAGATTGGTCCCGACACCACCGTGTGCATAGTGGAAGCCATGAAGGTATTCAACGAAGTTCCCGCCGAATGTGCTGGCAAGATCACCGCTGTGCTCGTTGAATCGGGCGACGCGGTGGAATACGGCCAGCCATTGTTCAAGGTCGAGTAGACGCATCCGCCCCCACTGGCTGCGTAGCTAACGCTTTTATCCACTTACTTTCTCTACTCCGATCGCCGCGATGTATCAACGTATTCTTGTTGCCAACCGAGGTGAAATCGCACTGCGGATTATCCGTGCGTGTCGAGAACTGGGCATCGAAACCGTTGCTGTTTACAGCGCGGGCGACGAAGGGGCTCACTACCTGGACTTGGCGGACGAAGCTTTTTGCATTGGCCCTGCGAAGTCGGCCGATAGCTACCTTAAGATCGCCAGCGTCATCAGTGCAGCCGAGGTCGGCAACGTACAAGCGATTCACCCCGGCTACGGATTCTTGGCCGAGAACGCTCACTTCAACGAAGTGTGTCGCAGCTGCAATATCGACTTCATCGGTCCGATGCCCGAAGCAATGTCGCAACTCGGCGATAAGAACGCCGCCCGCGATTTGGCCCGCCGAGCCAATGTACCGGTCGTGCCTGGTAGCGAAGGGGTGATCCAAAGTGAAGATGAAGCCATGCGATTCGCGCACGAGGTTGGCTTCCCCGTGCTGATCAAAGCAGTCGCAGGCGGTGGAGGTCGCGGCATGCGAGTCGCCGCGAACGATCTGTCTCTCAAATCGGCCCTGCAGCAAGCTCAGGCCGAAGCCCAAGCCGCGTTCGGCAACGGCGATGTCTATCTCGAAAAATACATCGGCCAACCACGCCATGTGGAAGTGCAGGTGATCGCCGACAACCACGGCAACGTCGCGCATCTGTGGGAACGCGACTGCTCGGTTCAACGTCGCCATCAGAAGCTGATCGAAGAGAGCCCGAGCACAAGCATCTCGAACGAGACGCGTGAAGAGATGTGCGAAGCCGCACGGCGATTGATCGCAACTGCCAACTACACTAACGCAGCGACGGTCGAGTTCATCGTCGATGGCGAAGGCAACTATTACTTCATCGAAGTAAACGCCCGCATTCAAGTGGAACACCCAGTTACCGAACTGGTCACAGGCATCGACTTGATTAAAACGCAAATTCTCGTTGCGTCGGGCGAGCCGCTGCCATTTACGCAAGACGACGTAGTGCAGCGCGGCGCTTCGATCGAATGCCGCATCAACGCGGAAGATCCCGATCGCAATTTCCAGCCATCGCCTGGCAAGATCGAACGCCTGATCGCTCCTGGTGGATTTGGAGTCCGCTGGGACTCGCATGCGCACAGTGGCTACACGGTGCCGCCACATTATGACTCGATGATCGGAAAACTGCTGGTCCACCAACCGACCCGTCAGGAGGCCATTGCATGTATGAAGCGTGCTTTGTCCGAATTGCGTGTCGATGGCATTAAGACCACAGCCAAGCTGCACCATGAGATTTTAAGCCACACGGCTTTTGTTGAAGGTCGCATCGACACGACGTTCGTCGAACGCACCTTCACGAATCTTTAACGGTTCACACCAACGCCCGGCGGGCCCTTTATTGGGCTAACCTTCACGCGGTACAATGCCGCCAAGGCGGCGTTGATTATTTTCTCACACTCTTACGACTTTGAAGAACCATGCCCGAATCTCTCACTCGTCCTTATTCGGAACAAAGCAATTTTCGCCGCGTGGCGATCCTGTTCGCCGGTGGCCCAGCCCCCGCCGCTAATGCAGTGATTTCCGCTGCCGCTGTTTCGTTTCTGCGACACGGTGCGGAAGTCATCGGCATGAAGCACGGCTACTCGAGCCTGGCCGATTTCGATCCGTCGAAGCCGCTCGAAGAAGGTCAAGATTACATCGTGATTGATCACCCCACGCTTAGCCGCACTCGCAGCAAGCAGGGCATCATGATCGGCACCGCTCGCACAAACCCTGGCAAAATGGTTTCGTCGCCTGAGCACCTGACCGACCCCGAACGCTCGGCTCCGCTCAAGGCTACTTACGAAGGCCTTCGGTCGATCGGCGTCGAAGCCCTGATCTCCATTGGTGGTGACGACACGCTGAAGACCGCCAACAAGTTCAAGATGTACCAGGACACGCTGCCTGAGGATGCCCCTCGCATCCCTGTGGTTCACCTGCCCAAGACGATCGATAACGACTACCGCGGTATCGATTTCACCTTCGGCTACTTTACAGCGGTCGACTTCCTCGCTCGCGAAGTTCGCAACCTGTTGGCCGATGCCGAAGCCAACAAGAGCTACTTCCTTGTTGAGTCGATGGGTCGCAGTGCTGGTTGGTTGGCTTATGGTGTTGCCATTGCCGGCGAAGCGAGCTTGGTGATCAGTGTGGAAGACATTCGCGGCAAGTACCGCACCAGCGAAGAGGTCACCAATCCCAAGACCGGCGAGAAGTCGACTCGCGAAGTCATGGACCTCGACAAGGTGATCAAGAGGATCGTGTTGACCATGATCACTCGCGAACGCGAAGGCAAGAAGTATGGCGTCATCGTCATTGCCGAAGGCCTTGCCGAGCTGATGCCTTACTCGTTCCTCGAAGGTGTCGGTCGCGACGACCATGGCCACATTAATATCTCGGCTATCAGTTTGCACACCATTTTCAGCCGCTTGATTGCCGAAGAGTATGAACGGCAGACCAAGAGCAAGCGTAAGGTCACACCGCTGCAGCTGGGCTACGAAGCTCGTTGTGCCGTGCCGCACGCGTTCGACGTCATGCTCGGTAGCCAGCTCGGCGTTGGTGCGTTCCGTGCTCTGGTTGAACAGAAGCTGAACGGCGTGATGGTTTCGGTTTCGGGTCAGTTGCAATTGCACTACGTGCCGTTCGAAGAACTGGTCGATCCGAAGACGTTGGTAACCGTGGTTCGATACATCGAAAACAACTGCGACTTCCAACTGCTCACTCGGTTCCTGGAAACCTACGTGAACGAAGAAGACCTCTCGTTGGTCTAACCACCACTCGGTTCCATCGCAGTCGCAGGCATTCGATTCCCTCCGTTTCCTAGGTAATCAGCATGGGCTTTCCTGAACCATTTTATCGGTGGCGTCCTCACCCCTGGCACGGCCTGGATGTTGGTCCCAATCCACCGGAGGTGGTGAACGCCTACATTGAATTGACTCCCTTCGACCGGGTGAAGTACGAACTCGACAAGAAGACCGGTTATCTTCGCGTCGATCGTCCGAATCGTACGTCGTCGTTTTGTCCAACGCTGTATGGTTTCATTCCTGGCACGTACTGCGGCAATCGCGTCCGCGACCTGATGCCGGGCGCAGAAGCCGGCGATGGCGATCCGCTCGACATCTGCGTGATTAGCGAACGGCCGATTTCGCTGTCCGAGGTCATCCTCACTGCTCGCGTGGTGGGCGGACTGCCAATGCGTGACAACGAGGAAGCCGACGACAAAATCATCGCTGTACTAGATGGCGATGCTGCCTGGCTAGGGGTGAACGACGTTTCGCAACTGCCAGAGGTGCTCGTCGACCGACTCCGGCATTACTTCAGCACCTATAAGATGCTTTCGCCGGACGAGGATCGCGTTCACATCGATGCCCCGTACGGTCGCGAACACGCCGACAAGGTCATCCAGGCTGCAATTGCTGATTACGGTGACCACTTCGGTACGGAGTAATCAAACTAGCTATCTAACGTTCCCTTGGTGCTCGGCACGCCCGGGCACCGGGGATCGTATTCTACTGCCATGCGTAACGCCCGCGCGGCGGCTTTGAACACCGCCTCGGCAATGTGATGGCTGTTGCGGCCGTAGTGCAGCATGACATGCAAGTTGCACTGGGCGTTGAACGACACCGCCTGCCAGAACTCTTCCAGCAACTCCGCGTCGAAGGTACCGATCTTCTGCGATGGGGTCGGCGCGTTATACACCAGATAATGGCGACCACTCAAATCGAGGGCTACGGTCGCTAAGGTCTCGTCCATCGGCAAGGTGAAATGCCCGTACCGGCGGATGCCTTGCTTGTTGCCAACCGCCTCGTCGATGGCCTGTCCCAGGCAAATGCCAACGTCTTCCACGGTGTGATGCTGGTCGACGTCCAAATCGCCCTGGGCTCGCACCTTGAGATCAATCACCGCATGCTTGGCGAAGAGCGTCAGCATGTGATCCAGAAAGCCAACCCCGGTCGCGACATCGGCGACGCCGGTTCCATCCAGGTCGAATTCGAGCTGGATATTGGTTTCGCCTGTCTTGCGATTGATCGAAGCTGTCCGTGTCATTTGGAAGATCCAACGAAAGTATGGGGGAATGGCTACCCTTAACCTACCAGCCAGCGGAGTTTTGCGTAGTCCCACCCGGAGGGTTCCGGGGTTTGGCCAGCCGGCCGGCCGGTTATAATTGCGACAAACGGCACGACCGAAGTCCCCCAGTCCTCCTAATTGTGCGAGTTCCGCCCGATGTCCGCTCCGATGCGAACCCCACCACCGCCTCGCGACGACTCCCTACGGGGTACCCTGACCATCGAGGCCTACGCACGCCGGCAAGGTCTTACGCAACGTGAGGTGCGTCAAATGCTCGGCACCGGTAAGGTTCCTTTCGTCCAAGTTCGTGGGCAGATTCGGGTGCCGATTGCTCCAGCGACTGACACCGGGAGTGATTCAGCCAGTGAATCAACGGATCGCTGAAGGATCATTCGCAGGTTCCTCCGGTGGTTGCGGCTTCCGTTGCTTCGGCAGCAGCGGTACCACCAGGTGCCCCAAATAGCTGGTCGGCGAGGGCTCCTCGACTCCGAACTCTTCCGGCTCATGATCGGGACAGGTGTAGGTACCAAATACGATGTCCATCAGCGGGCTGACGTTCGCGTAGTTGCCCGCCCGGCGATCCTTCGCGTGGTGCCAGTGATGCAGTTCCGGCGCGCCGATTAACATGCGTAGCGGCCCGAGCGGCAACCGCACATTCGAGTGAATGTAAATAGCCCAGATCCCTCGGAACACGACCAAGGCCGCGATCGCGTTAAGCGAAAAGCCGAGGATCACCGCAGGTAGGTTGATCAGCCCGATCGTGTAGATGGAGTCGAGCGGGTGCTCGCGGTGGGCGGCCAACCAATCGAGATGCTCGGCGGTATGGTGCACCGAATGAAACCGCCACAGGAACGCATTCGAATGCTGCCAGCGATGCGCCCAGTAAATCAGCACATCACTCAGCAGCACTGCTTCGACCGCTTGCAGCCAGACAGGCTGAGCGCCGATTGCCGAGCGGAATCCGCCCGGCACTAGACTGTCGATCCACAAGTTCACATACCCCAATACCCATAACACCAGTCCGCTCCACAGCAGGTACTGGCCGAGGAAGAAGCATAAATCGGTCCACCAGTCGGGCCGGAAAAACCGCTGCGACGCTTTGGCGGGGAACGCCATTTCGAGCGGGCGGAACAGACAGGCCAAGAACAGAAAGCTTACCGCTGCCGATAGCAGCATCGACCAAGCATTTAGCCATCCCATGCTACATGCCTTTCCCACCCGCAGTCTTCGCCTTAGGCATGTTGCCGGGCTCCGACCGAAGGTCAATCAGCGGGATGAACGACTTGGTACCTGGCAGCGTCGAGTCGATCGCAGGAGGGGGTCCTAGTTCGGATTCATCCGCTCGCCCACCAAGGGCATTTGGGGTAAACAGAGGAGGTGCTAAGCTCTCGTCCGGCGGACCGAGCTTACCCTTGTTGCCGAGCGATTCGACATCGATCGCTTTCGACTCGATTAGCGGAACCCCACTTTTGCTACTGTAAGCGCTCAGTTCTTTTGGAGTGAGCGTGTGCGGTTGCTCTGCTTCAGCGGGCTGGTTCGCTGGCTCGGGCGGGGATTCCCCGAACTCTCCGGCCGAGATCGTTAGCGACTTGGAACTCGACATCCTCATTTCGGGCCGATTGTCGTCGGGCGTGTTGCTCGCGTCGGTGTAGCTTTGGGACCTCCACCACACGAAGGCGGCCATGAGCACGACCGCCGAAATCACGGCAAACACGCGGAACAACAGGGGAGGGCGTTGCATCGGCATTTTCCTCGAGGACAGTACGGGCGGTTTTGGCACTTCCTCTTAGACGCGGCACGCCGAGTAATAGTTCCCCAAAATTGCCGCGTCAGGCCCAATCGAGCCCGGTTTCGGCCTTTAATCGATCCTCGAACTCGCCGAGCAAACCGCCGATGACATCCCACCCCTCGCGGCGGCGAACTTCGATATCCCCTTCGCGATTCACGCGAACGATGGTCCCGTTCTCAACGCCTGCTTCCCCCAGGTTCTCATGATGCAGCTCGTCGGACTCAATGATGCGATCGAGCGTCTCGCCCGTCATTTCGATAAAAGCCATGTTCGTGAGTTCTCCTTGTTGTTCCTGCCCCAAACCGATGGGGATTGTAACATAATTTCACGTAGGGAAAGGACCAACCAATGGTTGCCAGCGTCACTCGCGCAGGCAACCCACAAGCTATAGACTCCAGTCAGGCGCTAAGGCGCGAATTTTCTCCGTAAACGTCAGCAACGTATCCACGTCGAGTTGCTCAGTGCGGGTGTCGGGACCAAAGTTCATTTGCTCCAGCACCTCGTCCACCTGCTCCTTGCTCAGGAATTTCTTCATGGCCGAAGTCACGTTGGCTCGCAGGAATTTGCGGCGGTGCAAGAAGATCGATTTCACGAACTGATGAAAGTACATGCGGTCGGGAATCGCTTCTCGCTTCTCCGGATTCACCACGATGCGAATGATCGCCGAGTCGACCTTCGGACGGGGCCAGAACACCGACGGCGGCATCACCCGCACAATCTCGCAATCGCACTGGCTCTGCATCCACACGCTCAGCGCGCTATAGTCTTTCGACCACGGCTGGGCCACGATGCGTTCGGCCAGTTCCTTTTGGATGGTGGCCACCATCGAGTGCGGCGTGTGTTCGCAGGTGAGCAAGTTCGACAGAATCGGCGTCGCCACGTTGTAGGGCAGGTTTGCGACCAGCTTTAGCTGGCGACCGGGGGCTTCTTCCAGCCGCTCTCCTACGACTTCCATCACCTGCGGATTAAAGCGGTTCTTGTTCTTCAGCGCGTCGAGTTGCAGCATCGTCACGTTGTCGAAGTCGAGCAATTGCTCGCTGGCCAGCTCATACAAATGGCCATCGATCTCCACGGTCACCACTTCGGCCGCCTGCTGGGCCATCAGTGCGGTAAGCGAACCGGTGCCGGTGCCGATCTCCAGCACCACGTCGTTCGGCCCAAGGTCGCCAGAACTAACGATCATCTCCACCAAGTTGAGATCGATCAGAAAGTTCTGTCCATGCCGCGAAGCGGGCTGCACGCCGATTTCGCGGAGCCGCTGCATCAGGAACGATTTGGTTTGGCGTTCAGACATCGAGTGGTTGGTACCGTCGGTGGGGGGAGAGGGCAGGGGAGCGAGAAGTAGGCAAACTGTCGGCCGCGTTCGATCAGGCGTCGGCCTTCGGGGGCAGCAGTTGCTGTCCTTCCAGCTGACGTTCGACGTACTTGGCTAGCACGTCGGTCTCGATGTTCACCGTGTCGCCGACGTTGCGCAGGCCAAGCGTGGTGACCGATAGCGTATGCGGAATCAGGGCGATGCTAAACCGCTCTTCCTCGACGTCGACCAGCGTGAGGCTCACGCCGTCGACGGCCACCGAGCCTTTGCTGGCCATCTGGCGAGTGAGTCGCTTCGGCACGCGAATCCACATGGTGCACCACTCCGCGTCGTCGATCCGCTCGTCGAGCGTGCCGAGGCCATCGATGTGGCCGGTCACCAAGTGGCCGCCGAGTTCGTCGCCCATGCGGAGCGAGGTCTCCAGGTTCAGCCGATCGCCAGGGTTGAGCTGGCCGAGATTGGTCCGCGACAAGGTCTCTTCGCCCGCCTGAAAGCTGAGGCAGTCGCCAGCGATTTCGACCACGGTCAGGCAGCAGCCATTGTTGGCGACGCTCCCGCCGATCTGCATGGCCGCGGCGATTTCGGGTTCACGCACCACCAGGCGGACTCCGCCAGGTTCGGAGATAAGATCAGCAACTTCGGCCAGGCTTTGAACGATACCGGAAAACATGATATTGGGCTATTTAGGTGAGATGCGTCAGAGCGAATAGATTCCCATTTCGCAAAACACGATCCGTTGGGAATCTATTTTTTCCTCCACTTACGACACGGCGAAGTAAAAACAGAGCTTGTATAACAGCCGTTTTTTCATAATCGGTCGACGTAAGTAGTGCGAAACGGGCTCGAATAGATTCCCACCGGTGGGAAACTATCGTCGGCCGACGCTGCCGGGCGACCACCAAGCTGTCGTCGCGGTTCGTAGGCCAAACCTCTATTAGACCGTGAGAGGTGGCCAATTTCTACGGCTAATTTGCTACCACACCGAGTGGCGGATGTCCGTTAAAATGGGAGATCGGCAGGCAACTTGCGGTCACCGCATCCCCGGCGGTCGCCGGAGCAGGCGACAGGCTGGCGAGCCCCTCGCTCGGTACTCCGCGAATCAAGCCCTTTGAACCCATTGGCTCAGCTGCTTTATGCGAATCCCAACGATCCAAGGCATCATCGACCGGCGGATTTTAGCCAATTATCGCTGCGATCCGGCAGTGATGCAGCGGGTGTTGCCGCCGCCGTTTCGCCCTCAGCTGGTCGATGGCTACGCGATCGGCGGCATCTGCCTGATCCGCTTGAAGCAAATCCGACCCGCGTTTCTCCGGTTGCCGGTCGGCATCCGCTCCGAGAACGCGGCCCATCGCATCGCGGTCGAGTGGGACCTCAATGGCCAAACCCAGCAGGGGGTCTACATACCCCGCCGCGATACCGACTCGCGACTCAACGCCTGGGCGGGGGGAACCTTGTTTCCCGGCATTCATCACCATGGCAGCTTTCGCGTGCAGGAGTCGAGCGACCACTTTTCGGTGGAGTTCACCAGCGACGACCACGCAGCCCATGTGGCCGTGGTCGGACGAGTGGTTCGCGAGCTGCCCGCCGAATCGGTGTTCCAGGACCTCGAGGCGGCTTCGGCCTTCTTCGAAGCAGGATCACTGGGGTATTCCGACACCGCGACCACCGGCCAGTACGACGGGCTTGAGCTGCGGTGCAGTAACTGGCAGGTCGAACCGCTAGCGGTCGAGCGCGTAGAGAGCAGCTTTTTCGAGGACGAGCAGCGATTTCCCCCTGGCTCGACTGAGTTTGACTGCGCGCTCTTGATGCGTGGTATCTACCACCAATGGCAGAGCCGGGAGAGCCTCTGCTGCCCCGCGACCGAGGTTGCTAGCAATTCCCCTTAACCGGCCAATTGATATTGCTATCATTGTGCGGGAAGTGTAGTTTTGCGGCCGTTCGCTCCCTCCTACGGCCGAGATATTCCACTGAGAATCAAATCCTCACTACTCACTTCGATCGGTGGCTTTCTGTTCGCTTCGGCCTTATGGTTGCTGTTTCGAACGCTACGGCACCGACTGATTACCGGTACGCCGAACACAAATCCTTACGCGAAGGATTTGCAGGAGCGGTATTTGTATTCGGTGTGGCACGACACGATGGTGATGCCGGTGTTCGGCGGCAAGCATCGCTGCACTACCGCGCTCACTAGCCAGCACTCCGATGGCTCGTTCGTCGCCCAAGTGATTCGTTGGCGCAACGTGCCAGCAGTGCGGGGCTCGACCAATCGCATCAGCACTGGTGCCATTCGCCGACTGCTCGACGCGACCGGCACCCGCCATCTGGTGATCACCCCCGACGGACCACGCGGCCCGAACCGCAAGATGAGCATGGGCATCGTCTATCTCGCTTCGCGCAGCGGGCGGGCGATTGTGCCAACCGCCTTCGATTGCTCCCGGTGCTGGCGATGGAAGGGAAGCTGGTCGGACCTGATTATCCCCAAGCCATTCTCCACCATCGTACTGATTGCCGGAGAGCCGATCTACGTGCCCGACGGTTTGTCGACCGACGAGCTTCGCGAGTATGTCGACAAGGCCCAAGCGGCGATGGACCGGCTGAACGAGCAAGCCCGGGCGGAACTGGGTTTTAGTACCGACTCGCCCAGCGATCGCGAATCCCGCCAAGCAGCCTAGCAACCCGCGATGTCGCACGCTGCTTCGGCTACCCGTGCGCATGGCCATTTATTGTGTCGACTCTACAGGCGAGGTAGAATAGCAGTTACACGCCTGAGGCCGGCCCCGCTGATCGTTGCGAGCTTCCTCCAGTCCTCAGGCACGGACAGAGAGATGGCACCGATGGCACGCGCTTACCAGCTCGTCTGGTTCTTCGTATTTACTTGCTGGCTAATAACTCCGCCAGCCATAGCGGTGGAAGCCGACGACTTGCTTGACTGGGGTCGCGAAGTCGCCAGCGAAATCGAGTCGACGCTGCGCATCAATCGCTCGAGTCTGTACGCCGAAACGGCAACCCTCTCCGGCAACCAGACCGGTGGGATCTATGGTTCGTCGTTTGTATGGCCCGCGAACACGCAGTTTCGCATGCTCAACTCGCTCACCCAGCTCGATCCTACGACCTACGAGCCGGTGCTGCGGGCGTACTCCGATCAGCTTCGTCGTGAATACTGGAGCAACGGCTACCGCTCGGGTGCGGGGCCGAGCGATTTTACGACGACAATGGACACTTGGTGGTATCGCTGGCGGAAGCCTACCAGCTGACCGGCGAGGCGGTCTACTTGTATCGGGCAATCGAGACCTACGACTTTGTACTGTCGGGCGAAGACGACCGCGCCGGCGGCGGCATTTACTTTCGCGAAGGCTCGCAGGAATCCAAAGACACCGTGTCGACGCTGCAAGCCGCCCGCGCGGGAGCCATGCTCTACCAGATCACCGGCGAGTCCGACTACCTGGAAGATGCCGAGCGTTTAGTGGAGTGGGCCAACACTCACGTGCAGCTTAGCAGTGGAACCTACCACCAAGGCTACAACATCGACGCAATGGAAGCTCGCGGAGTCGATATCGTCAATGCAACTGGCATCGGCATCTCGGCCAATCTGGAGTTGTTCCACGCGACCGGTTCTCGCGCGTACCTGCGAGATGCCAAGGTAGTTGCCTCGGCTTCGCTCACGCGGTTTTTTGACTCCTCCACCGGAGCGATGGGAGACGAAGGCTACTGGGCGTTCGAGCTCGTCGAAGCCCTCAACGATTTGTACCTGACCGAGAACAATCCCTACTGGCTCACCAAGGTGCAGGGAGCCATGCAATGGCTGCACGACAACAAGCAGGACGAGAACGGACACTACGAGCTATTCTGGGGGCGGGGTGGTCCGCTGACCGAGACGCTCACCGAGTGGCACCTTAACGAACAAGCCGCGGTCGCCCGGGCGCTGCTCGACACCGCGAATGCCGCGCTACAGCCTGGCGACTTCAACAACGATGGCCTCGTCGACCTGGCCGACTACGTTGTCTGGCGCGACAATTTCGGGGCCGCAGCCGGCACGCTCCCTAACGACACGCTGACATCCACCATTGGACTGGGCCAGTACGAGGTGTGGAAGCAACACTTCGGCGAATCAAAGCTCGCCGGCGGGCGGATGACAGCGGTGCCGGAGCCTTCGTCGCTGGTCCTGGCATTCGGCCTAATGGTGCTTGTCGGTTGCGCGCAGCGTCGCCGAGTTACCTGCTAAACCGGGACGATTACGAAACCGGCATTTACTGCAGCACCGGACAAGTGTCGAACCACTCGCGGCCGGTTTCTCGCATCCACTCGGTCGACTCCATCGGCCCCCAGAAACCGCGTTCGTACGTGTAGACCGGCGGCTGGCTCTTGGTGGCCCAATGGTTGAGAATCGGGTCGCAAATCGCCCAGGCGGCTTCCACTTCGTCGGCACGAGCAAACAGACTGGCGTCGCCTTCCAACGCATCGAGCAGCAGCCGCTCGTACGCTTCGGGCATCACGCCATGGAACTCGCGATCGTAGCGGAAATCGAGATCGGTCTGGCGCATCCGCATGCCTGCGTCCGGCACCTTGGTTTGGAAGTGCATCTGAATGCCTTCGGCCGGCTGCACTTGGATGACTAGGCGATTCGATTCGCACCGCCGAGTCTTGCACGAATCAAACAGCATGTGCGGCGGCTCGCGGAACTGGATCACGATCTGCGTGGTGCGGCAGCTCATCGCTTTGCCGCTCCGCAGGTAGAACGGCACGCCTTGCCAGCGCCAGTTGTCGATCCACAACTTCATCGCCGCGAACGTGGCGGTTTGGCTGTCGGAGGCCACGTCCTTCTCGTTCAGGTAGCCATCGTACTGCCCACGAAACGTATCGGCGGTGAGCATCTCTTCGGTCATCGGTCGCACTGCGTGCAGCACCTTGACCTTCTCGTCGCGAACCGGATCGGCCGCGTACCGAATGGGTGCTTCCATGGCAGTGATCATCAGCAGTTGCAGAATGTGATTCTGGAACATATCGCGGATGATGCCCGAAGTTTCGTAGTAGCCTGCGCGGCTGCCGATGTCGACTTCTTCGGCCACGGTGATTTGGACATGATCGATGTAGTTGCGGTTCCAGATCGGTTCGAAGATGGAATTCGCAAACCGCAGGATCATCAGGTTCTGCACGGTCTCTTTACCGAGATAGTGATCGATGCGGTACACCTGCTGTTCGTTGAACACGCTATGGACCACGTCGTTCAGCTTGCTGGCGCTTTCGCCATCGGTGCCGAACGGCTTTTCGATCACGATTCGGCGGGGGCCGTTGTTTTCCATCGACAGCCCGACCGCGCCGAGCATCTCGGCGGCCGGCCCGTAGAAACGGGGAGCGGTCGACAGATAGTACACCCGCTCGCTCTCGACTTTGCCCTCGAGTTCGTCGAGAAACTCGCTTAGCGTAACAAAATCGTCGCGATTACCAATATCGCCCGGGTGGTAGTAAATGCTCTTGGCAAACTCATCCCACGTTTCGCGTTCGAACTTCTTGCCGGCGAACTTCTCGGTGCTCTCGGTGAGCGCCTCACGCCACTGGTCGTGCGAGAATTCAGTCCGCGAGAACCCCACTACGCGCGTCTCTTCGGGAAGCCGCCCCTTGCGATGCAGTTGATACAACGCGGGAACCAACTTGCGCTTCGTCAGATCGCCAGAAGCGCCGAAAATTACGATGGTGTGGGGCATATTGAGCGGGGAATTGCGGAAAGGGGAACTTTGCGAGGGAGAGACGGACTCGGCTGCGATGTCGCAGACGATGGCCTTTCGCTGCAGCTGGTTCCCCTTTGCTAAATGGTCATGGACGTAAAACCGCCGTCGACGTAAACCGCTTCGCCGGTGATGAAACTACCAGCGGTGCGGTGCAACAGCAGTAGTGTAGCACCCATCAACTCTTCTGGCTCGCCGAAACGTTTCATTGGAGTGTGCCGCATGATATCGGCGACGCGATCCTCGCTCAAGATTTTACGGTTTTGCTCCGCGGGGAAGAACCCCGGACAGAGGCAATTCACCCGCACGCCTTGGGTGGCGAACTCACGAGCGACGTTTTGCGTGAGGTTCAGCACTGCGGCTTTGCTGGCTGCGTACGAGAAGACCTTCGACAACGGCAAGAAACTGGTGACGCTACCGATGTTCAAAATCGACCCGCCGCGGCCGGAGTCGATCATTTGCTTGCCGAACACCTGGCACGAGTAGTGGGTACCGCCGAGGTTGCTCTTGATGATGCGGTCGAACTCGTCTTCCTCGATGTTAAAATAGGGGGTTGCGGAGTTCACGCCGGCGCCGTTGATGACCGCATCGACCTGGCCTTGGTCTTTCACCACCTTGTCGCACAGCTCTTGGATCGATTCCTTGCTCATCGCGTCGACCGCAGCGAACGACGCCTTACCCCCAGCCGAGGCGATGGCCTCGACCCGAGCCATGCCGCGCTCCTCGCTACGGCCTGCCACCACAACGTGTGCGCCGGCCTTGGCCAAGCCCGCAGCCATCTCGCCGCAGAGCACGCCGGTTCCACCAATCACCACGGCCACCTGGCCTTCGAAGCTAAAGAGTTTTTCTAAGTAGGTCATGGTTCTGCCTGTTGGGGAGTGAGTGTTGGTTTTAACCACAGAGAACACGGAGTTCACCGAGGATGTCTGTTATGACTTGTTTAGCAAACGATTCGCACTCTTCGAGTGAGGCACCAGAGCTTACGGCTCACACCGATTTCCAACTCAACCGCTCCACGCGTTTGGTGAACTGCTCACGAAGTTGGTCGGTGCTCAGTCGTTCGAAGCGTGTGTTCTTCAGGTCGACGGCCACCGCCAGCGGCACCTCGTCCGTACGCTCCACTTTGATCAGCAGCGTTTGCTGGTCGTGATAATGGGTCACCGCTAGCAACTGATGCCAGTAGTAGTACTGGCTATCGACCCACAATCCATGACGACCGAAACGGAAATCGTACGACTGCGGCCGCAGCAGCCGAACAGTCCCCCACGCGAACACTCCGATACCAAGCAGCACACAGAAAGCTTTGAAGGCCATTTGAAAGTCCCTTTTACAGTACTTTCATCCCCTGGCTGCTTACGGTTCGCTGTGTCGCGGGGGTTTTATTCGGCGATTCTGTTTTTACTCGGGCGTTTTACGCAAATCCAACCACTCGGTGTGGAACATCTCGCCCCGCGGCTTGTCGGTGCGCTCGTAGGTGTGGGCGCCGAAGTAGTCGCGTTGGGCTTGCAACAGGTTTGCTGGCAAATCGGCCCGGCGGTATCCATCGTAGTAAGCCAGGGCAGTAGCGAACGCCGGCACAGGAATGCCGATCGTGGCCGCGGTGGCCACGACGTGGCGCCAGGCGTCCTGGGCCTTATCGACGGCCTCGGCAAAGTAGGGAGCCAGCAGCAGGTTTTCGAGATTCGCGTCTTTATCGAACGCTTCCTTGATGCGATCGAGGAATACCGCACGGATGATGCAACCACCGCGCCAGAGCATGGCGCAGTCGCCGTAGTTCAGCGGCCAATCGTGCTCGGCCGCAGCGGCCTGGAGTTGCACGAAGCCCTGGGCGTAGCTCACGATCTTCGACGCGTACAACGCTTGCCGTACCTGCTCGATGAACTCCTTCTTATCGCCCTCGTACTTTTTGCCGTTCAGGTGTTCGCCATGCGGGCCCTTGAGAACCTTGCTGGCGCGGACACGTTCGTCCTTAAGGGCCGACAGGCAGCGGGCGTAAACCGCTTCGGTCACCAGTGTGCTAGGCACGCCGAGGTCGAGGGCGAGTTGGCTCATCCATTTGCCGGTGCCTTTGGCACCCGCACGGTCGAGTACTTTATCGACCATGAACTCACCCGTCTCTTCGTCCTTGACGCTGAAGATGTCGCGAGTGATTTCGATGAGGTAGCTATCGAGCTCCCCTTTGTTCCATTCGGCAAACACGTCGTACAGTTCGTCGTTCGTCAGGCCGATCGCTTCCTTAAGCAGGAAGTACGCCTCGCAGATGAGCTGCATGTCGCCGTATTCGATGCCGTTGTGCACCATCTTCACGTAGTGACCAGCGCCGCGGGGGCCGACCCATTCGCAGCAGGGGATGTCGCCGTTGGGGCCCACCTTGGCGGCAATCGCCTGGAAGATTGGCTTCACGTGCTCCCAGGATTCCGGCGTGCCGCCGGGCATCATGCTGGGGCCTTTGAGTGCTCCCTCTTCGCCGCCGGACACGCCGGTGCCGCAGTAGAGCAGACCTTGCTCTTCAACATACTTGGTGCGTCGCTCGGTATCGGCGTAGTAGGTGTTGCCGCCATCGATGATGACGTCGCCCTTATCGAGCAGCGGGATCAGTTGTTCGATCAAAGCATCGACCGCCGGGCCGGCTTTCACCAGCATCATCACCTTACGGGGCGGCTTGAGGGCTTTCACCATCTCCTCCACGGTGTGGCATCCGACGAACTGCTTGCCGGCCGCTCGGCCTTCGATGAAGTCGTCGACCTTACTCGTGGTGCGGTTGTAGACGGCTACTTTGTAGCCACGGCTCTCAACATTTAGAGCCAGGTTTTCCCCCATCACGGCGAGGCCGATGAGGCCAAAATCACATAAATCGGACATCGAGTGATCCTTTTTGGTATAAAAGGAGAGACGGCATAACGGTTTGCGTAGTTCGAGCGTACAACGATGATCAGCATTATTGGTGCTTAGGTCAATATGGCGAGGCTTAACGGTCCGTGTTGTTGCAAAGAAGTGGTGCTTTGCTACGTAAAGTCTGCCCACCGTCCCCCCTCCCTCCGTATGCGAAAGGCCCCCGTGGTGAAAATGCCCTCTAGCCTGACTCTGCTGTTATTCCTCTGTTTGTCGGCCGCCACCCCAGCGGCCCTGGCCGACAGCACGATTGCGGTCACCAACCACGAGTCGGGATCGACAGTTCGCTATTCGGTCGTGCTGCTAGAAGGGACGATTCCGAGCGACGCTGGACCGCTTACCATCGAGAACCTCAACGCCCCCGAGTACGCCGAACCGGTGCGGGTGGTGCAGCACGAAGGTAAGTTTCGCGCACTCGTGGAACTTGGCAAAGGACGGAACCGAATCCGGCTATCGACAGAGCAGCAAACCGAACCGCTCGAGTTTGTGTTGAAGTACCAACTGCAAACCAATCCCCACTACGTGCGGCTGATTTGGATGACCGACAAATCGGGCGATACCACCTACGCGACTCCCACCAGCGATACCCCGCAAGACTATGAGAATCGGCTACGCACTGCAGCCCTATTGATGCAATGTTTCACTGCCGAGCGGATGAATCAACTCGGCTATGGACATCGAACCTTCCGACTCGAGCGCGATCGCGATGGCAAAGTGATCGTTCATACCTGGGCAGGTGGTCGTACAATGGAAGAGTACCACGCGATGCCCGACGACCAGTTCTGGTGGCGCGACGTCTATCGCTGGATCGACGAAGAGCACCCCGATCCGCTGGCCAAAAACTGCGTTTTAGCCGCGTATACTCGCAAGGATCCAGCCACCGGCCAGTTGAAATCGCATACCGCGCTAGGCGGTGGAAATCTCGGACTTTTTGGCAGTGCTTCAGTCTTCTCGTGGCCCACAAGCATCGGCAGCGCAGCCGATACGTTCCTCGACGAATCGCGTTTCGATTCCACACAGGTGCACGACGATAGCGTCGGCCGCAGCACCTACTGGGGACTTTCGTCGACCACCATCGGTGCAACGCTACACGAGATGGGACATACGTTTGGATTGCCGCATACGACCGATCGCTACGACATCATGACTCGCGGATTCGATCACTTTAATCGTTGCTTTACCTATTGCGATCCAGTGAGCGGTACCAATGGTCAGCCGATTTACTTTCGGCCGAATCAAGAAGCCTACTTCGCACCTGTCAGCGCATCGTACTTGCGTTGGAGCCCCTGGTTTCAACTCGATCGCCCCACAGGTGCTTCAACTCGGCCCGACATTCAACTCACCGACACCGGAGTGACCATCACTTGCAAGTCGGGAATCCCCTGGGTTGGTATCCACGTCGGCGGCGACATCCATCATCATGAAGAACAGGACGCCCGCCGGCCGCCGAAGAAGCTGGAACTAACCTTTGAGCAGATTCGTGAGATGGTCGGTGGCAAACAACCCAGCCGCTTGCGTGCGATCAGCACGAGTGGACAGGAAGCGGCCGTGAATCTGCCGAATGGTTGATAGGCAGTGCTTCGTATCACCACGGTTCGCGATAAGTTTACAGCCGGCGTTTCAAAATCGGAAACTGGCTTTGCGTTTATCGGAGCTGATGGCCGCATTCATGCCTATAAAACAGAGGGAATTGAGGGTATCTGGGTTTTGACACTCGGTCACTGCCTGCGATAATGCGGCTTTGACAATTCAACTCCCACTATCGCTTGGATCCTATGGCTGTCCTGAATCTGCTCCCCGCCGATCAATGTGAATTCGATTTGCTCTCGCTCGGTGCCTTGGTGCATCGATTGGATCCGGGAACGACACCGTTTCGCCGGGCTCGGAACTTTGAGATTCACGTCTCGGGTGGTGAGTACAACGTCGCAGCGAACCTGGCGAGTTGTTTCGGTCAGCGGACCGCGATCGCCACTGCGATGGTCGACTACGGCATCGGCGAGTTGGTACAAGCCCGCGTGCGTGAGATGGGAGTGACCCCGCTCTACAAGCACATGAAGCACGATGGAGTCCGTGGGCCAAACATCGCAACAGTATATAGTGACCGCGGTCTCGGCGTCCGCCCGCCGGTGGTGTATTACAATCGCGCGAATGAAGCAGCCGCCCAGCTTGGTCCAGGCGACTTCGACTGGAATGCCATCTTTGCCCGCGGTATCCGCTGGTTCCACTCGGGTGGCATTTACGCAGCGATCGGCGAGAAGACTTCCGACCTGATTCTCGAAGGCATGCAGGCCGCCAAAGCGGCCGGCGCGGTTACCTCGTTCGACTTGAACTACCGGGCGAAGCTCTGGAAGACCCTGCCTGGCGGGGAAGAGAAGGGCATCGCGATGAACCGCGACATCGTGAAGAACGTCGACGTGCTGATAGGCAACGAAGAGGATCTGCAAAAGGGCCTCGGTTACGAGGGGCAGGATGTCGAGCAGCATTCAAAGCTCGATCCCAAGGCGTTCTTCTCCATGATCGAACGGGTGAAGGCCGACTACCCGAACGTGAAAGTGGTAGCCACGACGCTTCGTGAAGTGCAGTCGACGAACCGCCATAATTGGTCGGCCGTGCTCTGGTACGACGGTGCCAAGTTCCCGCAAGAAATCGACAGCTACGATCCCAAATCGGCTGATTCGCCAAAGCTGATTGGTAATCCGATGAAGCCGATGCAACTCGACGTGGTCGATCGCATCGGTGGGGGCGACGGTTTCGCATCGGGCCTGATTTACGGCCTGCTCGATGGCCGCCATCCTGAAGATTGCTTGCGACTCGGCTGGGCCCATGGGGCGTTGCTAACCACCTTCACCGGCGACGTATCGATGGCTCGCTTGGACGAAGTCGAAGCCTTGGCCCAAGGGGGGTCGGCCCGCGTGCAGCGATAAACGCTCCATCGGACGACGAACCCGCAAAAATTAAAACGGGCGTCGTAACGCATAATCGCGTTACGACGCCCGTTGTGGTTTTCCAGTCGAAGTTTTTTGGTCGTGCTCGAAGCTTAAGAGCGACGGTAAGCGATCAGACCAGCGGCCATCAAGCCCGCGATCAGCAGACTGCTGGGCTCAGGCACCGAAACCGGCGTGGCGCTAACAGTGTTGTAGATCTGGCCCAATGCAACCGTGCCATCCAGGCTCACCGCACTATTGGTATCGTACAGAGCTGGAGAGGTAAGGTTGTCGACCAAGCCGCCGCGCCAGCCATAGTTGGCACCAGTGAGAGTCGGATCGGGTTCGCCGAACGAGACGCTCTTGTTGCCGCCCCAATTCCAACCACCACCGACATTGGCCAGCGGGTATTCGGTGACCACGCCATTCACGCTTCCTTTAAGCCCCCCGTTGGCTCCGTCGAACGATGCCCACACCAAGTTCTCTTGACCAGGAACCGCAGAACCGAGAGACACGCCGATGCCACTGTCGCCGCCATCGGCGTCGGCCGGCAACGCCCCTGCATTGCCATTGCTGGTGAGGAACCAATACTCTCCGCCGAGCAGCCAGATGCCGGAACCGCTGGTCGTGCCACCGGTTTCGATTACTGCGACCGCCGATTCAGCAGGCATGTCGATATCGACCTGGGTCGGCGTCAGTTTTGCCGCCAGGGTTACGCCATCGGCCAGCGTAGGAGCGAAATAATTGGCAATGGTCGAGCCGACAACAGTGTCGGAATAGACGAGCGACGCATCGGAGTCGCTCAAGTCGGGCACAATGGTCCCCGCCTGTAAGGTTGAAAAACCCGCCATCAAGCCGATGGCAAGCAGAGTGAAACAGAGTCGCATTAGTCCCTCCACGTTGCTAAACAAGACAAGAAGATAAGAATGAGGCAACGACCTCGTCTGAGATCGCCAGCAAGGCCCCATCGGCCGTCTCTAGCACGGCCGAGAGTTTCCGCTAAAGGAATTGCCACGAGGGGGGCGTAATATGATCAGAAAAGCAGGAAAAACGGCAGAAAAAACTTTCGTGCCTCGATGCGCGGATCGCAAACCTGCCTGTTGCCGTAGAAAGTGCCAATTTTGGATGCTTGATTGGCGGTTGGGCTACGGTTTTGCGCCAGCTTTGTAAGCGGGGAGTCCCTGAATGCCGGTCTCGATTCTCTCCTGCATTTGCTTAAAACGATCGTCGTTCTGACCACCAAATTGCTGGATAAACTGCATGGTCGTCATTCCTTCAGGGAAGCCGGCGACAGAAACGATGTAGTTCTTCGCCTCAAAGTTGTTGGCGACATCACTGAGTTTCAATTTGCCATCCATTAGCTGCTGAGCCAGGTAGATGCCCGACTTGTCGGCCGCCAGATCGGCAAAGCTGAAACCGGTTCCGCGGTTCGAATCGACCAGCTCCTTGGCCATACTGATCGCTTCGGCCGAGTCTTTACCACCACTGGCTACGAGCATCGCAGCCACCGAGAAGTGCCGCGCCAAGTCGTTCCGTTTCTGCACGGTTGGCTGCCCGATATAGGACTTGCGGATCGACCGATCGGCTGGCGTGTCGATTATATTGACCAGCCGATCGATGGCAGTTAGCCGGCGAGATTGTTCTTGCGGGTCGCCAATGCCGATACCGATGCCCATGAGAAACGATTTGACCTGCTGTTCCTCGGGTACTTCGGTGGCTGCTTTCGCCGCGGACCGGACCAGTTGATTGAACAGCTCTTCCCCCTCTACCCGCCAGGGCCCAGGACGCCCGGAGTCGGCAGGATACAGACTTTGATTCGTGCGGGCGAACTGGGTCATTTCGCTCAACACTTTTCTGGTAGCCGCTGTTGTGGGATCGTCGTCACGTCGGGCGCGCAGTTGCCTGGAAAGTACGCCAGCGGCCGGATCTTCGGGTTTGGCGTAACCAAGAATCTTGTAGATTGACTTTAGACGTCGCTGCGTCGCAGGTGCCATCTCCTCGAAGCTCTCGACTCGTCGGCGACGCACTTCCTCGCCGACCATCGACATGATGAGCGTATTCACCGGGTCGTAACGAATGACATATCCAGCCCGTCGCGCCTGACCATCGCCCAGCACCGGCCGCATGGCGCTATCGGGCTCGGGGCTATGAGCGGCCCCAAGGTAGTGCCCGAGTTCGTGGAGTAGTAGTTCCAGTTTCTCATTCTCCGTCGAAAGATGCGACCACTCCCGAAGCAAAATGTGCGGTCGCAGGGCACCATGGGTTCCGCCCATGTGGATGCGTCCCTTCTTGATTTCGTACTGGCTGCTGAATCCAATCGCGAGCTGGCCAGGGAAAGGGTCAACCTCCTCTTCGAACTCATTGAGACTGTTGGTGAAGTTGTTTTCGGTATCGTTCGAGTCCCAGGTATCGACCGCCACAACGTTGAGCTTCACCATCGCATGGCGATGCAGGATCTTCGAGGCAGCTTCGACGCGTTTGCGGAGTGTTGCTTCCCATACCGAGCGACGGGTGATCTCCTCGTCGTCGACGAGTATCTTCACCGGAATAGTCGCGGCGGGCGTGGTTGCCGCCGAGCCTGGCAGTCCCGCGAGAAAGGCGGAATCGTCGCCGAGTCCGATCCGCTGCAGGTCGATGGTACCGTTGTCGCGGGCGCCAATAAAGTAGACCGCACCAGGCTGCAGGTTGTACTGAGCGATGGCTTCGCCAGTGTTTAAGGAGACCGTACTCGTGGTGTCCGCAAAGATGGGACGAGACTCCCCTGGAGTAAGCGTGACTTGCCAAGGATCCCCGCCAGGCAACTTGATCTCGATCGGAATCCTTCGGTCAGTGCGGTTAGCAATCACCACAACATCCGCCCAACATGTGGCTGAGATTAGCATCGCAATCAGCCAACAGCCAAACACGCATGGTCGAATCGGTTTATTCCACATGGTTCCCCTCCACCAGACTCAGCATTTCTTGCATGGCATGGAGATCTCGCTCACGGCCGTTGCGAGCAAAGATAGCAATGAGATTCAGAATAATACGTCGCAGCCAGTCCTGATGGCTTGCCGGAGCCAGCAACCGAGGATCGGGCTCGATGAACTTCCCCGTCGCTTGCATAATCCGCTCAAACGCCTCGGGGAGCGACAGTAGCGAGCCCCCATAGAACGGGTCGACGAACATTAGCGTCGGCTGGTCCCCCTCGGTGGTTTCGACAGCCACCATAAAATGCCCTGGCGAGTTCACCCCGTGGGCGACAAGGCCCAGTTCGCAGGCCACGTAGTAGTAGACCAGCGACAGGGTGATCGGCAAGCCTCGTCGACTTGTGACGACATTCGGCAGATAACTATTCTCAGGATTGCAATAGTCGTCTACGTTGCCGGTGAGCTGAATGACGTCGAACAGCACGTCGTGCAAGTTAGCGATCAACGCGTCTTGCGACTTGCTCGGCGAGCGATGCTCCACCGTGCGTACTAGCGCGTTGAGCGATTCCAGCGTCCGGACGGTCTCAAGCACCCCCGCTTCGTGGGCGGCGATCGCGCATGCAGCGCGCACCAGGCCGACCGGGGTCTCCATGGTTGCAATTTCGTCTCGTAGAGCCTGGTAGGCGGATGGTTGGCAGTAGGCAGGCACAGGCATCGCGGCTAGGCGGGGAAGGGCAGGGGGAACTCCTACCAGCTTACTCCGTCGAGGCGACTCTGCCCACCATTCGCACGTTTTGCCCTATCGCAGCGGGCTTTGGCCGAGTCCACGACGGCAGACAGTTAGTTGCCCCGCATGCACCATTTCGTGCATGGCTGCATAATACAACCACGATCCGTGACACGGAACACTGTTCATCGGGTGGTTCCCCTCCAGCGGCGGCATCGGCGCGGCGATTTCTTCCTCCGTGAGTCCCTCGACCACCGAAAGCAGGTTGCTCCGGCGGTCGTCCAGGTAATTCCGCACCTCTTCGACGGCGGGATACAAGCTGGCATCACTGACCGGGCTGGTGCCGATCCAGAACAATTCGGCGTATCCTTCTGGCTTATAGTCGGTTGCTTCGCGGAATCTCCAGGCGAAGCGATTATCGGCCATGGCCAGGTGTCCCATGATCCAGAGCGGATGGTTCGCCCCTGCGGTTGGTTGGTAGAACCACTCCTCTGGCTTTGTCAGTGTCTCAAGTTGCTGCAACGTATTAGTGCGTGCAGCTTCGAGCATGAACAGCAAGTGTGGTTTGAGTTCCATCGCTAAGTCCTTTGTTTAATCGTTGTCGATTCCCTAATCCGTCGGGTCGAGCCGGTCGGCCCGCTGACGATCGTCTTCCGCTTGCTTCTCATCGCCCATTTGAAGATGAGCTTCCGCCCGCCATCGCAAGGTTTGCGCATCGTACGGCTCGATCGCGTGGGCAAGAGAAAGATGGTGCAGGGCCTTACGAGGTTCGTTCTGCTTGAGATAAGCCCACCCTAAGTGGGCGTTGGCGAGAGATGAATTCGTATGCTCCACCGCGTACCGCAGGCATTGGATGCCGGGCTTCAGTTCTCCGCATCGCACCAAGGCACAGCCTCGTACTAGCTGCGCGTCGTAGTCGCTATCGTCAAACTCTAGAGCCTGATTGGCATCGCTTAGTGCTTCGTTCCATTGCTGAAGTCCGAGATACGCGAGTCCTCGCGATGTGTACGCTTCGCCATCTTCGGGATCGCTGGAAATCACCTCGCTGAATGAGGCCACCGCACCGCGGTAATCTTGCTCCTGATATTGTGAAAGCCCTCGTACGAAGGGATCGATCTCGAGCTGTGGAGCGGGCCGGTACCTGCGAGGTCGACGCCAGGCGGTGCGGCCACGTCGATGAATTGGCGGCTGAGCGTCGCGCGGCAGGAAATCGGCAGGGCTTTGCCGAAAGAACTTCGCTAGCACTTCGTATAGATGGGGATGCTCGTCGCGAAGATCGTGCGGGTGATCAAAGAACACCTCGCTGGCGACCGCGAAAAACTCTGCACGGTTCGTCGCCCCGTAATGGCTCAGCAGCCCTTGCTCTCCTCGCCTGGCTTCGCCTACCAGCTGCAAGTAATCGAGCTCGGTGACTCGGTGCCATTCGTGCTCGAGCTCCGAAGACTCCAGCGGAGGCATTCCCTCCATATCGCCATCCAAGCCGTCGAGGTGATGCGTAAACTCATGAATCACCACGTTAACGTGCCAACCACTGTTGTCGAAAGGATCGACGATGCGATCCCAGGCCAGCACGATGGGACCCCACTGCCAGGCTTCTCCCAAGCGGGGCTGATTGAGGTTCGAGCCGAGCACGGGATGGGAACTCCAGGCCGACATCTGCTCGCTCGTGGCAAAAAACCCCTTGGGATAGAGAATAATCTCCGGCACCCGCGGGAACGTATAGGGCTCATCGAGACCAAGCGACATCAGCCCGACGATGCCAGAAATAACCACTCGCATCTCGTCGGTCACCTCATAACCGGAACCTCCGGTCCAGCGGTGTTCTCCGACCATGCGGCAAACGACTTCATCCACCCGCAGGCGATGACGACTGCTGAGGTACTGATACTGCCAGATATGGCGACGCAGCATCTCGCGCCATTCCCGAGTCACGTGGGGAAGACGTTCGGCGCGATCGTCTGTGAGGCCGAGCCAGCGTGCCAGGGTGCGTAGCATGAATCAAAGCCGCAGTGGGGTGGTGCCATCAACACGAGGAGAACACTCGCGTACCTTATGATGATAGCACCAACCTACGCTTTCGCGGAACTACCCACGTTAAGCAGGCACGCCCAGTGCGGCTTGAAAACACCCGAGCGATGCAAGGCGAGCTACCTACCAAGTAACTTCTACCATGTTGTGGATGCGGCTCTCGCCAGCGAGATGGCGAATCGACTCTTGAGCCATTTGCTTCTCAAAAAAGGTCTGCACCCGACCATGCAGCCGAACCTCGCCTTCCTCGCCCGACTCAACACGAACCTTTCCAGGCGAAATGTAGGGACTCGATTCGAGGGCTGCAGAAATGCGGGCAATCAGCTGTGGGACTTCGTGGACGGTTTCGAGCATGGCGGGTGGCTCCGGTCGCGGTGGCTTACAGAAGGAGGGCGGGGTGCTGCCTTAAGGGGCGTTCCGACAACGATTGCGCGGCCTGGACAAATCCGAGCTGGAACAGCGTTGCTAGTTGGAAGCTGCGGCCCTTTGGGCTTACAAATATTAGCCATCGGTTGCCACGTGCCAGAATTTTACCTGAGAATTCTTGCGGGCTGGGAAAACCAGGGCCACAGGGCCACCGGTAACGAAAGTGCGGGTCGCACAGGGGAGTTGTCGCCAGCAACCAGAAGGGCCCAGAAGGACAGCGAGATTACAGCTCGGCCAGCATGTAGTTGCGGATGCGTTGCTTCGTTCCGGCGTCGATGTGTCCCCGGAAACTGGTACGAAGGCCTCCCCCTGCGTCTCGGCAAGCCAACACCACCAACTTTGGCTCCGCCTGCACGTGCTGCTCAAAGAACTCGGCAAACCGTGGCACCCGCTGTCGGGGAAGCCCACGGCATTCCACCATCCCTTCCGTGGTAACCACGATGCGAATTGGCCAGCTCGGATTAGCCGAGGTCCATATCGCGTAAAGCACCATGGCACCTGCAATCAGCACAAACAACATGTACGGACCGAAAGCCATAAGAAATGCCAGAGGTTACGCTAAGTAGATTACGGGATGGACCGCATCCATTGTAAATGCGTCCCCTCTGGCAGTCGAGCTATTTTTTCCACCCCGATTTATTCTGACTCACCACCAGGTAGTCGGTATTTGACGTGGAACAGATACTGGCGATCATCCTCCGCAATGCCTGCAAAAACAGCTTTGGTTCGCTGTTGACCATTTACCTCGAGACTTACTTGAGGATCGGTCGACACCTCCGTGGCTCCAACGGGGGTGAGGATGGTTATGGAGTAATCGCGGTCCCCACCAGCATGCCGGATCCCATCGGTGTAGGTCCACACTCCATCATCGAGGGTTGCCGCCTGGGGAGTAGTGACTATCTCCGTGTAGCGAACCGCCCCGTCGACAAATGCCGCATCGGTTAGTGTGACTTCGCACCGACGCTGACCATGCATGGCCGAAGTGGTGATTGGCAGGTCGTTGCCATTGATGTCGACGACCCGTAACTGACTGGTTTCGGGCGTATAAATGGTAAAGCTGGTCGGTCGATAGTAACTGCTATATTGCCGAACCGACTCAATGCGTTTCTCGGCGGTTCCATCGGGGGATAGCGTAACCGTTGCAATACTCTTGATTTCTCCGCCGCCTAACTGCCATGCCTGTGATGTCCAAGTCGATACTACCATGGCCACCATTACGCAACCGATAATCCAAACTCGGCGTTCCCATGGCGAAGCACCGCGAGTCGGTTCGTACTTCGTTTGTGGGTCCATCGGATGCTCGATTCCAGACGCCTGCTGCAAGCGAGCCATCTCGAGCCGAAGGAGTTTCATTTCCTTAAGTACATCCATTTTCAGGCGACTAGTCGCGTACCACAACTTCATTAGCACCGTGGTTTCGTAGAGCACCAGAATGCCCACCGCACAACCAATCAAAGTCTTCATGTCGTAGCTTCTCGCGAAGAAGTTGATCGCGGCTACTCCCAGGGCAACACAGATGATCGCGTATACCCAATAGATGCGTTCCACTTTGCGAACGTGGCCTGCGTATTCTTGGGTGGCTGCTTCGCGCAATGTAGCTTCTCGTTCTTCCCGCAATTGGCTATTTTCCATCAACGCTTGTCGCAGGGTATCGTCATGCTCACTCATCATGCACCTCGCTAAGAGAACGACGCAGTCGGCGTCGGGCGTAATGTAGTCTTGATTTCACCGTGCCAGCGGCGACTTCCAAAATGTTGGCAATCTGCGAAACGCTGAACCCATCTTCGTAGTACAACGACAAGATTGCGCGGTCGCTGCCCGGCAAAGCGGCCAAGGCTTGAGTTAAGTCTTCGAACTGATCGATCCGATCCACTGGATCGGGATCAACTTCTGTTCGCGATGAACTGTAAATGTGATCGGCGCGACGACGCGTCTGGCGCCGGCGGATCCAATCCCGCGCCTTGTTGCTGGTGATTCGATAGGCCCAGGCAGGAAAAGCAGCGGGCACCTCCAACTGGCCGATCGTGCGACTCATGACAATCCAAGCTTCCTGGAGTACGTCCCAGGCCGCCTGCTCGTCGTCAGTCATACGCCAGGCAAATCGCCATAGTCGGTGTTGCCACCGCTCGACCAGTTCGGTTACCGCTTGCTCCGAACCTTGCTGAGCCCGAATCACGAGTAGTTCGTCGTTAATTCGGTCACTTGTGTTCATCTGGAGTAGGGTCGCATGTGAACGCTTATCGGTTCAAACGGAACCAGAGAAACTTCCAGAATAGGCACCACTCCCTGAGGCCCCCAGCAGCATGATCAGGGGACACGGCGTCTTACTCTGCACAGCAGCGTCGCCCCTTACGGCAGGCGCATACCATTTGCGCAGTCTCTCACGCCGAACGAGCGTACAAAGGATAGCCTCTGTGAACGATCACACTTTTGGGCGTTACCGGACGACTAGCTCAACCAGTGAGGCAACTCGCCGGCAGCAGGTAGATTCACCGCCTTGGCACACGTGACTTGCGGAAGTGCTTCGATGGCGGCAATCGCTTCGTCGGAGGGAGCCCCGTCGAGATTCAGCACACCAACGGCCTGACCGCCGGGTGCAGTACGACCGACTGCCATCTGGGCAATGTTCACCCCATGCTCGCCGAAAAT
Organism: Aeoliella mucimassa; assembly: GCF_007748035.1. Taxonomy (NCBI): domain Bacteria; kingdom Pseudomonadati; phylum Planctomycetota; class Planctomycetia; order Pirellulales; family Lacipirellulaceae; genus Aeoliella; species Aeoliella mucimassa. The sequence continues at coordinate 3,011,923 of NZ_CP036278.1, read as the reverse complement.
GGTCCCCACCGAACCAATCACGCCCGGTAGGTCGTGATGGTGGAAGATGAGCATCGAACCATCCAGGTAAGCTTCGAGGCGTTGCCCGTCGACAGCCACCAAACGTGGCATTTCTTTACCGAACAGAGCACCGGTAAACTTTTGGCACCTATCGCCAGCGAAGAGTTCCAGCGACATCGATGCCCGAAAGGCTCCCATGTCGCTGTTCGACTCTTCGACAAGCTCGATCCCGCGGTCGTGCAACACCACTTCGGCGTTTACCAGATTCACTGGCTCGTCCATGGCTCCTTCGAGCAGACCGGCCGAGAAGGCCGAAGTCAGCAGCTTGGTGTCCTTGCCAGCAATCTCGCCACGGTACATCAGATGACACGAGGAGAGCCCGCTGGGTTGAACGCAAGCAGCCAAACGTCCCAATCGATAGGCCACATCGAGATAGCCGCGGAGCGATTCGAGGGTCTTCGGATCGAGCGGGGTAACATTCACCGCGTGGCGAATAGCACCCGTCGTCAAGAAGGCGGTGAGCAACTCCACCGCTTCGGTGGCCACCGAAGTTTGAGCCTCTTCGGTGCTCGCACCCAAGTGAGGAGTGCAAACGACGCCGGGCATGCCAAACAGCGGATTCTCGGTACAAGGCTCCTCGGGATAGACATCCAGGGCCACACCGGCCAGCTTGCCCGATTCCAGGCCGGCCGCCAGAGCCGCTTCGTTGTAGATGCCGCCGCGAGCGCAGTTGATGAGGCGAGCGCCGGGCTTGATGATCTCGAGCTGCTCCATATCGACCAGATTGCGAGTCTCTTCGGTCAGTGGAGTATGAACCGTGAGATAGTCGATGCGAGGCAGTATCTCATCCACGGTCTTCACCAGTTCGATCCCCAGCGACTGGGCGCGCTCTTCGGTCATGAACGGGTCGTACCCCAGGATGTTCATCTCGAGCCCCTGCGCCCGCTCGGCCACTGCCAAGCCAATGCGTCCAAGACCAATCACACCAAGCGTTTTACCGGCTACCTGAGTACCCATAAACTTGCCGCGGTCCCAACGCCCTTCGATTAGGCTCTGGTAAGCGGGCGCGACATTCCGCGAGAGGGCCAACATCAGCGCGACCGTATGCTCGGCCGTACTAAGGGTGTTACCGGCCGGGGTATTCATGACCACGATGCCGGCTCTGGTAGCAGCCGCTTTGTCGATGTTGTCAGTTCCCACCCCCGCTCGAACCACCGCTTTGAGCTGGCGGTTGCCTTCAAGGGATTCGGGCGTAATCTTCACTCCACTGCGACAGATCGCTCCATCGAATCGGTTCAGAGCCTCGCGAAGCTCTTCGCCTTTCAGACCGGTGATCACTTCGTAGGTAATGCCAGGCGCAGCTTCGAGCATGTCGAGGCCTTCCTGTGCCAATTTGTCGAGTACGATAACGCTGGGCATTGGATTCAAGCTGGGAGTAGAGGGGGAGGGAATAGAGGGAGGAAGCAAACGCTGTCACTACGCCTTTTTGCTGGCGAAATCCTTCATGAAGTCGCGCAACGTTTCTACACCAGCCACCGGCATGGCGTTGTAAATCGAAGCACGGATACCGCCTACCGAGCGATGCCCCTTCAGGTCGGTGAGTTGCTGAGCCTTCGCCGCACTAATGAACTCGGCACTTAGTTCGTCAGAAGGCAACCGGAATGTCACGTTCATCAACGAGCGACAATCGACCGCAGCATGGCCTTGGTAGAACTCGGGATACGCGTCGAGCACTTCGTACAGCATGGCCGCCTTGAGCTTATTTTGCTCGTGCATTTTTTCCAGGCCGCCGATTTCGTCGATCAACCAGTCAGTCACCAGCTTCAACACGTAAATGCCAAACGTGGCAGGTGTGTTCCACATCGAGTCGGCATCGGCGTGCGTCTTGTAATTGAGATAGCCAGGCAAGCTATCTTTCGAACGTTCTAGCAGATCTTTCCGCATAATCACGACGGTCAGACCAGCCGGTCCAGCATTTTTCTGGGCACAAGCGTAGATCAGGCCGTATTTCTTGATATCAACCGGTTTGTGCATCACGTCGCTCGAAGCATCACACACCAGTGGAACGTCGCCAACTTCCGGCTCTGCAGCGAATTGCACACCTTGAATTGTCTCGTTCGAAGTAATGTGCACAAACGCAGCGTTCGAATCGAGATCCAACTCGCTGGCCGCCGGCAAACGGGTGTAGCTGGTATCGCTACCATCCCAGGCTTTGCGGACACCACCTTCTTTTACGGCTTCCTGCGACGCATTTTTGCCCCAACTTCCGGTGATGATGTAATCGGCCGACTTCTTTTCGTCGGTCAGCAGATTCATCGGCACCATGGAGAACTGCAGTCGGCTACCGCCTTGCAGGAACAAAACAGCGTAATCGTCGGGAATCTGCATCAATTTACGCAGGTTCGCCTCAGCCGCTCCAGCGATCTCCAAAAAGGGACCACTTCGGTGGCTTATTTCGATGACGCTCGCTCCCACACCGGGAAGTGAGAGCATTTCTGACTGAATCTTCTCCAAAACGCTCAGGGGGAGCGTGGCGGGGCCGGCGGAAAAATTGTAATTTCGAGTGCTCATCGCGGTGGTAAGGTAGATAGGTAGGGAGATGTAATGCCAACGCGTCATGATTGTAACGCCCGTAGCCACGGTAGTTTAGGGCCCAAACGGGCATTTGCGCCGACCAACAGACACGATGTCTTACCCATTTTTCCAACATGACACAGATTGCCAGCCAATTGTTCAATCAAGTTCGCACCTGGTGGACCTCCTTAAGCCATCGAGGGGCGATTGAGGGACAAGCGTTATTAGTTTTCTTAGCCGCATTTTGCGGTTTGCTGGCTGGCTATGGTGCCGTGATATTCACGTTCATCATCGAATTTGTTACCAGCCACACCTACGGCGGCGCTGTTAACCGCATGTCAGAATCCCAATGGTGGGGCTTGGCAGTGCTAGTGAGTCCGGCCATTGGTATTCTGGCCGTGGCTGCCATTACACGACGGTGGGCTCCTGCGGCTCAAAGCCATGGCGTGCCGGAAGTTATCTGCTCTGTTGCTCGACACGACGGAGTGATCCCCCCTCGCGTGGGGTTCATCAAAGTCATTGCCAGCGGGCTCACCATCGGTATGGGTGGAGCCGTGGGCCGCGAAGGGCCTATCGTGCAGATCGGGGCGACGCTTGGGAGCGTTTTTGGGCAGAAGTTTCGGCTCTCGGCCCGCAATATCAAGTTGCTTGTTGCCGCCGGTGCAGGCGCAGGCATCAGCGCTACCTTCCATGCTCCACTGGCGGGAGTGATTTTTGCCAGCGAGATTATCCTCGGCGACTTCGCTGTGCAGTCGCTCACGCCGATTGTGATCGCTTGCGTGATCGCTGATATCGTTCAAGTGCATGTCGGCGAACACCGCTTCGAGCCCGCCTTTCAGGATCTGAATTACGACTTCGGCGGCGCCTGGCTGCAGTTACCTTCGTTCTTGTTGCTTGGGCTCATCGCCGGATTGGTGGCCGTTGGCTTCATCAAACTTCTGTACTGGATCGAAGATGTATGCCGCGAATGGCTGCCGGTTTGGTGGAAACGTGCCATCGTCATTGGTCTTCTGATCGGTGCCGCGGGCGTGTTGTATCCCCATGTCCCACCTCATTTATCGGATGTTCGTGCGACCGAAATGGCAGAGGGTGAGCAACCGATGCCTCCGCTGTTAGGGGTAGGCTACGGGGTGGTGGATCATGCATTACATTTGCAGCCGACGAAAGCAGGGGTTGATCCAGATCTGCCTCACTACACACCCGATAAACAAGTACTTGTCGCCCCCAATCAGATGATTCAAGAGTTCATTTGGTTGTTGCCGCTGGTGTTCCTGAAGCCGCTAGTCACCAGCCTTACGCTCGGCGGTGGTGGATCGGGCGGTGTGTTTGCGCCGTCCCTGTACATCGGTGCGACGCTGGGTGCCTGCATCGGCATTGTCATGCAGTGGATCCTCCCCGAGTACACCCCCTCGCCCGGTATGTATGCCATTGTCGGCATGGGGGCCGTCGTCGCAGGTACTACGCACGGTACGCTCTCAGCAATCTTAATTGTGTATGAGATGACCGGCCGATACGAGATTATTCTGCCCATCATGGCGGCAGCCGGATTGTCGAGCCTTGTCGCCAGCATGATGGAACCCGACAGCATCTACTACAAGAAGCTGACCCGCCGGGGCGATATAATTGCTCGCGGTCACGACTTGCACGCGCTCGATCACATCATGGTCCGCGACGTGATGGTCCGTGTTTTCCCATCGCTCAAGCACACCGACACGGTACCCGAAATCGTAAGAATTGCCCGCGAAAACCCCGATATTGAGAGCCTTCCCGTCAACGACGAAGAAGGCAAACTCATCGGCATCATCCGCGCGGAAGATCTACACCGAGTGCTCGATAGCGACATCTCGCCACACCTGGTGAACGCCGAAGATATCGCGCTTCGCGCGCCGATCTCGGTGGAGCCCTCCGAAAACCTCATCGAAGCGTTACGCGACTTTGGCACAAGAGATGTCGAAACGTTGCCTGTTGAGGTCGGCAAGGGTGCTAATCGTCGCCTGGTAGGATTGCTACTTCGTAGCGATGTGATGTCGCGGTATCGTCAAGAGATGCTCAACGGGCATTAATCGCCGGCTTGTTGCTGTTCTTCTACATCCTCGGGATTTGCTTCTTCGTTAGAAGTGCTTTTTGTAAACGCTTCGTACCCAACACTTGCAAGCCCGACGAGCGTAAGCCCTAGCAATCCCAATGCTACGAGCATGATCCAGTTATGCTCCCTGCGCAACAAGAATCGTGCGACTCCTGAAAACAAGGCAAAACTTGTCATCAATACCAGGAGTGTTTTGAGAGTGACTTGAAATCGCGGTTGGCCACTTGGTTGCAGCAGAAGGTTTAGTTCAATCAAAAGCACGATTGTGGTAATCGTCTGGTTGACAATAAACACAATGCAAAATGGATAAGCAGCCCGATTAGGTCCCAGATGAAGAAACATTGCTTCGAGTACAAAGAGCGATACGGCAATGACAGGAGTCATCATGGCGGCCAAGGACTCCACCAGTCGGCCACTCCTGGCGGCAGCCACCGTCAATACGATGCCCGTGATGGAGCAAATGATACCACTGAGCAGTATCGACTCAATTTCAATCGAAGCGATATAGGTACTAATCTGTAGTAACCAACACTTAATCTGACAGACAATCTAGTTAGCGACCAGTTGCAAGTTCTTGTCCAGTCGCTTTTCGTTGACGATCGATTTGGCATCTTCGAAGGTTTCCATTGGCGTTTTGCCGTAACAGTAGCGACCGCTGTGCGGTCGCTCGTGGTTATAGCTCTTCATCCACTGGTCAAGATCTGTTTGCAGCTCCTCGATCGAGCTGAACATCTTCTTGCGGAATGCGACCTGGTAAAACTCCTGCAGCATGGTTTTGTGGAATCGTTCACAGATGCCGTTGGATTGTGGCCGCTTGGCCCTGGTCTTCGAGTGATCGATGTTCTCGATCGCCAGGTACAGTTGGTACTCGTGATGTTCACGGCTGCCACAGTACTCGGTGCCACGATCGGTGAGCATGCGCAGTACCGGCACGTCCTCTGCTTCGAAGAATGGAATCACCTGATCGTTTAACATATCGGCCGCGACCAACGCATTCTTGCGATCGTACAGCTTGGCAAACGCAACTCGCGAGTAGGTGTCGATCACCGTCTGCTGATAGATTCGCCCGACGCCCTTGATGGTGCCGACGTAGAACGTGTCCTGCGCCACCAGGTAACCGGGATGCTCGGTTTCGATTTCACCATGAGCTTCCTTCTCCAGCTTCGCTTTCTCCAGGGCCACGACCTGGGATTCGGTAAGGATAATACCATCTTGAGCCACTTTGGCCTCCAGAGCCTTCAGCCGCTTCTTGAACGTCTCCAGCTCATGCCGCAACCAGACGCTACGGACACCACCTGACGAGATCAGGATGCCCCGTTTCTTCAGTTCGTTGCTCACACGGACCTGGCCATAGGCCGGTTGTTCGAAGGCCATTTCGACCACCGCTTCTTCGACCTCCGCGGCCACACGATTCTTGACGACGGGCTTCTTCCGCGAGATCTCCTTGAGGGCCTCCTCACCGCCGTTGTCGTACAACTCTTTGAAGCGATAGAAGCTATCTCGCGAGTAGCCAAACACTTTACACGCTTCGGAGACGTTGCCCAGCCGCTCAGCGAGTTTCAGCAGGCCCAGCTTGTTCTTGATGATTTTCTGATCGTTACTCATCTCGGACACTCCTTGGGGGAAATGAGGCGGCCGCCGGCTGCAATCACTGCTATCACTCGCTGCGCTCGTTCAAGCAATGATTGCAGCCGGTACTCTAACCTCAAACCTTGGTTAGTGTCAGATTAAGTTTTGATATCTACAACTAATCGCGAGCGCCAGCACATGGATTGCCGTGAAGGCAATGAGATTTCGATGCTTCGTCATCTTACGAACCTAGGATTCCGATTTTCCTGAATCGTGATTCTTCGTTTTCATCTACTACCGCGTGCGGCGCACAGTTCGCGGCGTACCCATCGCTTCCAACAACTGGCCGAAGCTATTCGCCGCTCAAGGTCCAAGATTGGTTCACTTCGCAATTGCCTAGTCGATTTGTCCCTCCCCCCCTCCATCGCTCAATTCGGCCCATCGCTGGTGACAGCATCCCCCACTTAGCTGACAGCGACTCCAAGCCACCACAAACGATCAGACAACGATTGGTTTTTCCATCCTGCGGCCGCCCGATACACCTCTCACCAAGGCGGGCATCCGTGGTATGATACTGACTTGAGCAGGTCACGGTCACTCACTGCCCCAAGTGCCCCCCGGCCAGTTGTATCTAGTATTATCAACTCCGCACCCCTTATAGGCAGTCGATTCGATGATCGCGTGGCGCACCCTCGTAGTTCTATTTCTATCCACCATTGCTCTTCCCGCTCTTGGACGCGAACCCGTTGAATGGGTTGATCCCACGATCGGTGGTGTTGGCCAACTGCTGCAACCAACCCGTCCCACGGTGCAGTTGCCGAACAGCATGGTACGGGTCTATCCGATGCGCAACGACGTCTTGGATGACACCATCGAGTCGTTTCCACTCACGCTGATCTCCCACCGACTTGGCGAACTCTTCTCGATCATGCCGGGCGACGAGAGCCACGCCCCGTGGGACCAAGAAACCACGACTCCTTACTACTATAGCGTTCGATTCGACGATTCATGGATCGTCACCGAGTTCACTCCCGCCGAGCGTGGTGGCGTGTTCCGATTCACGTTCCCCAACGAGAAAATGCTGATCAACTTCTCGAATCGGCATCAAGGATATCTCAAAACTCTGGACGACCAGACTGTCGTTGGCGAAGAAAACTTCGATGGCATGAAAGCCTATCTGTACGCCAAGTGGAGCCAGCCTGTCGCGATGGATGTTGATGGGGGAGATCGCAAACACATCAAGGTGACCGCCGAAGCCAAGACCATCGAACTTCGCTATGCGGTCTCGTTCATCAGCGTCGACCAGGCCGAGAGTAACTACAAGAACGAAGTAAGCGAGACTGCCTTCGACACGCTTCGCGACAATGGCAAGCAGCAATGGAATGAGGTGCTGGGGCGGATTCGCGTAAAGGGTGGTACCGATGCTCAGAAGCGAGTGTTCTACACTTCGCTTTACCGCTGCTACGAGCGAATGATCTGCATTACCGAAGATGGCAAGTACTACAGTGCCTACGACCACAAAGTGCATGAAGATGACCGACCGTTCTACGTCGACAACTGGATCTGGGACACATTCCGCGCCCTCGAACCGCTTCACACGCTGCTCTCGCCTGAAATGCAGGGCAACAAGATCCAGAGCTACGTTCGCATGTACGAACAATCGGGTTGGATGCCTTCGTTCGCTGTACTGTGGGGCGACCACGCTTGCATGAATGGCAACCACGCGGCAGCCTGGATTGCCGACGCCTGGGTGAAGGGGGTCGATAACTTCGACCTCCCAACCGCCTACGAAGGGCTCTGCAAGAACTCGCTGGAGGCCACTCTACTGCCATGGCGGAACGGCCCCAAGTGTTCGCTCGATGACTTCTACCACGAGCATGGCTACTTCCCCGCATTGCGTCCTGGAGAGAAGGAAACCGAACCAGCCGTGCATGGTTGGGAGAAACGCCAAGCAGTGGCGGTTACCCTCGGCAATTCCTACGACGACTGGTGCATCGCCCAACTGGCCGAGGAGCTTGGTAAGCAAGAAGACTACGAGTTGTTCAGCAAGCGGGCGGATTTCTACAAGAATCTCTGGAACGCTGACAAAGGGTTCATGTGGCCCAAGCATGCCGACGGAAGTTGGATCGAACCAATGGATCCCAAGTTCGATGGCGGCATGGGTGGTCGTGACTACTACGACGAAAACAATGCCTACACCTATAATTGGGACGTACTGCACGACTTCGATGGTCTCATCGACTTGATGGGCGGCCCTGCGGCGACCGAAGCCAAACTCGATCAGTTGTTCCGCGAAGGTTTAGGACGCTCCAAGTACGACTTTTGGGGCAAGTTCCCCGACTCGACAGGGCTGATTGGCCAATTCGTGGCCGGCAACGAGCCCAGCTTCAGCACCCCCTATGTGTATAATCGCGTGGGTGCCCCGTGGAAAACCCAAAAGCGCATTCGCAGCATCCTCGAGTCGTGGTTCACCGATACCATTCACGGCGTGCCCGGCGACGAGGATGGCGGTGGCATGTCGGCCTGGGTTGTCTTCTCGATGATGGGTTTCTACCCCGTCACACCAGGTCTACCCGAGTACGATCTCGGCAGTCCTATTTTCGACGAGGTGGAGATTCTACTTCCCAACGGAAAGACGTTCCGCATCGTCGCGCACGATAATTCTCGCAACAACAAGTACATCGAGAAAGCAACGATCAATGGTACTCCGCTCGACGGTTATCAGTTGCAGCATGCCGATGTTGCGAAGGGTGGAGTGCTTGAACTCCAGATGAGCGATACACCGCCCCATGCAAGTGCGGAGTAGCACTACGAATAACGGAGCCGACACGACTGGAGAATTGTGCAACTATTTTGCAGAATTCTTCTAGGGACGGCCTGTCAATCTGCTTTAAGATATTTTCCAACCACTTTTTTCGCCAGGGATGCTTCCATTGGCCATGGACTGTCACTGCGCAGAGAGTGGACGAATGCCCCTACTTCTGCACTTACGGAACGAGAAGAGCATGAGAGTCCTGATCGCGCTATTATTGGTTATTGGTATTTCCCTTTCTACCGCTTTACATGCTACGGATTGGCCTCAGTGGCAAGGCCCCAATCGGGATGCAGAATCGACCGAGTCGGGTCTGCTGCAAGAGTGGCCCGAAGGCGGTCCCGCTCTCGCCTGGCGAGTCGACAACCTGGGAGGCGGCGACAGCGCTCCCTCGATCGTCGATGGCTGCTTGTATGGCATGAGCAATCGCGACGGGCAGGAGATCGTCTGGGCGCTCTCCGAAGCCGATGGCAAGGAGCTTTGGACAAGCAGCATTGGTCCCGCAGTGGAACAACGCATGCCGCAATCCAAAGAAGGCCCTGGTGGCACCCCCACTGTGGATGGCGACCACCTGTACGTGGTCGGCATGGGAGGAACCATTGCCTGCCTGGAGCGGGATGGTGGCAAAGTAGTCTGGAAGCGGAGCATGACCGAAGACTTCGGCGGTATTGTTCCTCCTTGGAGCTACCGCGAGTCGCCGCTGGTCGATGGCGAGAAGGTGCTGTGCACTCCCGGGGCGACCGATGCCATGGTAGTCGCTCTCAACAAGCAATCGGGTGAAACCATCTGGACCACCAAGATGCCCGCCGAAGAACCGAAGCCGGAACAACCGGCAGAAGAAGAGGGTGGTCGGCGTCGTGGTCGTGGCGGCTTTGGTCGGGGCCCTTCGTCGGGTGCTGCCTATTCGTCCCCCATCGCGATCGAGGTAGATGGCGAACGTCAGTACGTGCAGTTCGTGGCAAAAAGCGTGCTGGGAGTCTCGGCGGACGACGGCAAACTGCTGTGGGAATACGCGAAGCCCGCCAATTCGAATCGCATCAACTGCTCCACTCCGCTTTATAAGGATGGGCTGGTATTTGCCGCGTCGGCCTATGGCAATGGCGGTGGTGCGGTAAAACTGAGCAAGAACGACGATGGCACCTTTACTGCCGACGAAGTGTACTTCACCAACAAGATGCAGAACCATCATGGCGGAATGATCGTCGTCGATGGATGCTTGTACGGAGCCAACGGTGGCAACGGCGGTGGATTCATGGCATGCCTTGATTTCCAGACTGGCGACGTCCACTGGCGCGAACGCGATGCACCAAAAGGCTCGCTGGCGTACGCCGATGGCCGTCTGTATCTGCGCACCGAAAATGGCAAAGTGATGCTGATCGAGCCGAGCTCGGAAGAACTGCTGATTCGTGGAGAGTTCGAACAGCCCGACCGCGCCGATGCTCCCGCCTGGGCCCATCCGGTGATTGCGAATGGTAAACTTTACATTCGCGACCAAGGCCTTCTGCTTTGCTACGACATCAAAGCGTCCGGCGCATAGAACTCGATGCCCATCGAATGAAGAACCCGGCCATCAATTAGCGAGTTGCTCGACGTATCTGCTGAGCAATTCCAGATTCTGGCTGAACACCTGGCTCGACAGGTATTTTTCTCCTGATGCAAACTTTGGCTGTCCTACGAGTGGCTCACCATCGAAAGTGGTGAGCCACCTTCCTTTTTCGTCGAGTTGTTCGACGACCGATCCAGCCTTCTCGGCATCGACTGCACTCACTCGACGAGCGGTTCCATTCAGAACGCGTTGGAACTCAGCTTTCAGTTCCGGCAAGCGAGACTCGGTTTTCCAACCGTAGTGGCTCGGCAGCTTAGTATCGTCGTAGGTTAATTGATACGACTTGCCTCGACGGGTCATGTAGAGTGGTCGGTTCGTTTGCAACTCGTAGTATCGGGCGAGTTGCCCATTGGGTAGCAACGATCGCTCCAGGTACGCCAGGGCAGGGGGGAGCGGTTGCAGGTACTTGGTCTCTCCAGTGGCTTCCGCGATCACCATCAACGTGGAAATTGTCTCCTGCGACTCATCCCCGCTCACGCCTGGGGGCTCGAACGCCCGCGCCCAGATCGGCTGCATCTGGTAGTTGTACTGCTGCGCCCAACCTTGCTGGGATGCTGGCATTTGCGCGAGGATCAAGAAATCGCCAAGCTGCTTCAATGCCTCGAGATACTTTGCGTCGCCATAAATCCGATGAGCTGCAATCAGCACCTCGGCGACGTACCCACACACATTGTCGTTAAGCGTGTAGTAATTCCAGTACTCTTTGATGCGTCCTTCGGTGCGCCAGTCATAGTCGGGATAATTCGCACGCTTCACCGGCTGCTCACTTACCGGTGCTTGCCACACCTGGGGAAATGCTCCACACGGGAACTGGGCTTCAAGCAACGAGGTTAGAGCAACCTGTACCGACTCGTGAATCGCTTCGTTTTTGAATTGCAACGCTTCATCCACATGCATCAAGAACAGGATCGCCGATTGTGTTTGGCCATCGTCGAGCGATGAATAGTTTTTACCCGCCCCATGGCCATTGCGATATTCCGCCAAGCGTTTTCCGTGGGGATCGAAATCGATGCAGTTGGTCCACCCTCCGGAGCGAAGCTGCCCGTAGACAAGTGCCTTGGCCGTGTCGGTAGCCGCCTCCAGGTAAAAGCGATCCCCCGTCGCCCGATACGCTCGCAAGTAGGCCATGCCGACCGTTGGTGTGCCAGGGGGCTGCACCCAGATTTGGTCGGCCGTCGCAGGGCCTTCGCCCCACCGCTGCAGGAGATCGGGAGAATAGTAGTAAACGTACCCTCCATGCGATGCAACTTGCTCGCGATAGTACGTCGCTGCTTGCTTCATCGCGGTAACTGCCTGATCACGCGATACAGGCTCGACTGCCCAGCTTTGGCAAGGCAGCAGGTATATTACTACGAGCAACAGCCATGGTTTGTCGCGCATCGCTGGCCTCCTCGATTGGGAGTCTGCTTCGTCGGGCTAGAGCTCCTACTCGATAGTCTCGCTTAAATGGCACACTCCGTCTGCAAGCCTAACCGCGTCCAAAAAGCTGGGTCCAGTGCTTTCCGTCACGCCCGACGCCTACGGTCTTGTGGTCACTAAGCATGTTCTTGTGATGCCCTGGGCTATGGAACCAGCCTAAATTGACGGATGGTCCGGTGCCGTAACCAGCAGCGATGTTCTCGCCAGAGGCCTTAGCCCCGAAGCGCGCTGCGCGATCGGTGAAGGACTTCTTTCCAGGGATAGGCGACTCGTGCGAAAAGAAATTGTGCTCACGCATATCGTGCGAGTGGTCGCGAGCCGCTTCGGTAAGTTGCAGATCGATCAACAGTGGTTCAAGCCCCAGAAGAATGCGGGTCAAGTTCAGCGACAAGACGCATTTGGACTCTTCGGGATCGAGTTTACGAGCCAGCGTTTCGTTGGCTTTTAGTATCGCCCGCGTCTGGTCACTCATTGGCAAGGCCAAACGCACTGCGATTTCTTCCTCTTGAATCAGGTATTCATCGAAGGTCGTGCCCGCATCCCCTTCGCTAGCATCATCCGCACCGGTTTTGGGAGTAAATTTAGCGAGGTACCCGTTGGCGACTTCCCACAACTTGCCAGCAGGCAGCAGTCGCTGACGTTCTTCCACCAGCCGGCGATTCGAAGCCAGCACTTCGGTGCGATCCACCAAGGCGATCTCTGCGAGTCGCTCCATGGCAGGATCGCCGAGTTGCTTGATCTGATCCTTCGAGAGATTCGGATCTAGTCGCAATTGATTGACTTGGGTCTGCAGTTTCTCGATCTCGGCCTTATCGGCCTTGGCAAACTTCTGAGCCGCGGTGCCCGACGCCGACTTGAAAAAGTCCTGACGATACTTGCTCACAGCCGGGGTGAGCTGGGCTTCGATCATGCCGCGAATGTCGTCTACCGCTTGCGGGCTAGACTGCATGGCCTCGGCCAGCACAGCCGCCTGGGCTGTCTGATCGCGGCGGGCGCGGCGGAACTTTACCACCAATTGGCGTACCGCTCGCTTTTGGCTGGGAGTGAGTTGCTGCGTCGGCTGCTCCGCAGGCTGCTGCTCCTGAGCTACGTCGTTATTGTCCGCATAAGCGCATGCAGAAGGTGCCATTAGACAGGCCATGGCCATTAGGCACGCCAAGAGAGTGCGCATGGATTGCTCCGTTCGATTGTTGCCTCAAGTGTTCCTTAACTCCACCTCTAGTTTATCAATGGAACGATAGCAGTGCTACTTTGGTTGGTCATGAGCTCTTTTTTTCACAAATTCCCCGTAGTTTTTACCCTATTTCGCCAATCTTCCACGGTTCTGCAGGCATCTGGTTGACACCCGTCAAATAGCCAGCCACCTTAGAATGGAAAGGTCGGCGCGCCTATGATGAAAGGCACGCCGTGTGTCGTGTTTTAGGTCCCTCTCCCCGTGTACCGATTTCGCCTGATCGGAGTATCGCTATGGTTTGCCGCTGCCTTACTGCAATGTTCCTTGGCCTGGCCGTTGTGACATCCTCCGGCTGCGATATGTTTTCGTCCGGTCCCTCCTTGGCCGCTGCCGGTGCGACGTCGCCTGATGCCAAGCAACAGGAGGAGTCGGCCCCGGAGACGACCACCGAAGAGATGTCGGGGGATACAGCTGGTTCGCTACCTGGCGAAGCACCACTGGAGGAAACCTCGTTCCCCAATAACGAATCCCCCGAAGCTGCAGCCAAGCCCACAGCGGAAGAGCAATCGGGCCCCGACCTGAGTGCTCCGTCCCCCGAGGAACCACCCGTCGCGAACGATCGCGTGGTAGCCACGCCTGCGGAAGCGAAGGTGGAAGAACTGACCCAACGTGTCGTCGCGTTGCAAACTGAAGTCGAGGAGCTGAAAGCCACGCTCTATTCGCTGCAACAATCGATCGCTCGCAATGAAGACCCCACTGTGTTTGGCGAGCGGGCACTCGGTGCGATGGCCGAAGACTCGGATCTACGGAGCAACCTTGGCCAGATGCTGCAGGGCAAGGTGCGACTCATCAACGAGACCGAGCAAAACGCAGTGGTCTATATCAATGGCACTCCTTGGACCGTACTAACCGGTGATAGCTACGTGCTCGCCCCTGTAGGAACTGTTTCGTTCCTTCGCGATGGAGAGACCGAAGCGACGCTAAAAGGCATCCAGGAGTGGAAAGAAAACTCCGCGACTGGGCAGTTCGAGCTGGTCTATCGGTTGGAAGATACCGCTACCGAGCATAGCGTGATGCGGAAGTCGGCAGAGTAGCCACCGCTTCGGAAGATCGCTTTTCGTCTAACGACTCGCGTACATGCTGCTGCCAGGATGTCTGCAGCTCGCTGAACGATTGAATGGCGTAATACTCGTTGAGCGAATGGGCGGGGTCCGTAGAGCTGTCGTTCAGAAATCTCACGAACTTCTCTGCTCCTCCTTGAGCGATTAGGTAATCGCTAACGCTCACGGCCGATGCGTATTGCCATCGCTGTCGTACAGGGCTTTCGAAGAGCGTTTTCAGATCGGGCCAGCTATCGGTCGCGACGAACTGGGCTAACTGGGTTTGCCGCAGGTCGTGACGGCGTTGGTTATCGTAGCGACTGGCGATGCCTTCGTTGCCCCAAACCGGCAGAGACTCGCCAAATTCGGCCCCCAACACCACGTGGACTAACTCGTGGTGCAAAAGATAGTCAGTTACCGCCTCTTCGGAGCCGACGAGCCAGACCATGTGCCGTTTCCCCAGGGGATCGATCACAGTTCGGGCGAACGACCGCTTGGGGTCGATTTCTACGTAAATAGAAGTGGGCGTGCGGGTGGCTGGGAGATGTCCGCCCAGCCACTCCGCACGTATCCGGGAGCAGTACTCTTCGGCTCGCTCGACTACCTTGTCGGCCAACCGACTGCTAGAAGTAAGAACATAAAATTGCTGGCTACTAGCCACCGCGGCAGCGTTGGCTGGCAGACACTCGGTTCCACTCCATAAAATAACAAGGGCAATAAGTCCCTTAATTCGTTGCATTCCTTGCAACATAACTCTGAACCTCCTTGTTCAGACTGGGAACGTCCGTCCGTGGTTGTCCCCGAAGCGTTGGGCCGATTATGGGTGCTAGCAGCGACCTTCTCCAATAGCGATTATGAAAAAACTTCTTGATTGATTGTCGGATGGCATCCCTCCCGATTTGCTAGCAAATCGATTAGAATTCGCCTGATTCCCGTTTCCATTGAACCTCAAGCCCCCCGCTCCGACATGTCCGACGCTTTCTCCGCACGTAGTACGTTTGATACCGGCAACGGCACCGCCGATTTCTATCGCCTTGCAGCGCTGGAAGAAGCTGGGCTGACCAAGGTCGACGCCTTGCCCTATTCCATCCGTGTGCTCTTGGAGAGCGTGCTTCGCAACTGCGACGACTACGTGGTGACTCAGGACGACGTGAAAGCGCTCGCCGCCTGGGCCGACAGCAAGGGCTCAGCAGCCGTGGAAATCCCGTTTAAGCCGGCTCGCGTCGTGCTGCAGGACTTCACGGGTGTTCCCGCCGTGGTCGACTTGGCCGCCATGCGATCGGCCATGCAGCGGCTCGGTGGCGATCCCAACAAAATCAATCCGCTGGTCCCGGCCGACTTGGTGATCGACCACTCAGTACAGGTCGACTACTTCGCCGGCAACACTGCCTTGGATCTCAATATCGAACTTGAGTTCGAGCGCAACCGCGAACGCTACGAGTTCCTTCGCTGGGGACAAAAAGCGTTCGATAACTTCCGGGTGGTCCCCCCTGGTACCGGTATCGTACACCAGGTGAATCTCGAATACCTGGCGAAGTGCGTGTTCGTCCGCGATGGAGTAGCAGTACCCGATTCGCTGGTGGGAACCGATAGCCATACGACCATGATCGATGGTCTTGGCGTTGTTGGTTGGGGCGTTGGTGGTATCGAAGCCGAAGGCGTCATGCTTGGCCAGCCGATCTACATGCTGATGCCACAGGTTGTCGGTATGGAACTCACCGGCAGCCTGCCCGCTGGGGCGACGGCCACCGACCTGGTGCTGACCGTTACCGAGATCCTCCGCAAGGAGAAGGTGGTCGGCAAATTTGTCGAGTTCTTCGGCGACGGTATCAAGAACATGTCGCTTGCTGATAGGGCGACGATTGCAAACATGAGCCCCGAATATGGTGCCACGATGGGCTTCTTCCCCATCGACGATGGAACGCTGGAATACCTGCGACTCACTGGGCGGACCGACGAGGAAATCGAACTTGTCGAGCGCTACACGAAGGCCAACTCGCTGTTCCGCACCGAAGCTGCCCCGGTTCCCACGTTTACAAGTGTCGTCAAACTCGATTTGTCGACAGTCGAGCCCTCGCTTGCAGGCCCCAAGCGTCCTCAGGACCGTATCGCCCTATCGGACATGCAGCCCGCTTTCCGTAAGGCGCTTCGCGATCCGGTTGGCCCCCAAGGTTTCGGCCTGGAAGAGGAAGCCACCAAGAGCACCGCACCGGCCAAACTCGAGGGCACTGGCACTCACGACCTGACCCACGGCGACGTGGTGATCGCTGCCATCACCAGCTGCACTAACACCAGCAACCCCAGTGTGATGGTGGCTGCCGGACTGGTGGCCAAGAAAGCCGCTGCCATGGGCCTGGCGGCCAAGCCATGGGTAAAAACAAGCATTGCTCCTGGTAGCCGAGTGGTCACCGATTACTTCGAAAAGTCGGGCCTCGACGAAGAACTGGCCAAGGTCGGATTCTTCACGGTTGGCTATGGTTGCACCACCTGTATCGGCAACAGTGGTCCGCTGCCGGAACCGGTAAGCGACGCGGTAGTGAAGGGCGACCTCATCGTGTCGGGTGTGCTGTCGGGCAATCGCAACTTCGAAGGCCGCATCAATCCGCACGTAAAAGCCAATTATTTAGCGAGCCCCCCGTTGGTAGTGGCATACGCCTTGGCGGGTACCACCGATATCGACTTGGTGAACGATCCGATCGGCACCAGCGATAAGGGTGAGCCGGTATTCCTGAAGGACATTTGGCCAACCCACTCAGAAGTACGCGAGGTCGTCTCGTCCTGCGTTCTGCCAGAGATGTTCCGTAAGCAGTACGACGGAGTCTGGAATGCCAACGAAAAGTGGAACGATATTGCTACCAGCGAAGGTGGTATCTACGAATGGGATGGAACGAGCACCTACATTCAAGAGCCTCCGTTCCTGGTCGACCTCACTCCCGAAGTGAAGCCGATTGCCTCGCTCAATGGTGCCCGCTGCTTGGCATTGCTAGGAGATTCGGTCACGACCGACCACATTTCGCCTGCAGGGTCGATTGCCAAGGACAGCCCCGCCGGCAAATACCTTCGCGAAAATGGAGTCGAACCTGTCGACTTTAATAGCTACGGTAGCCGTCGTGGCAACGATCGGGTGATGACCCGCGGCACGCTTGCCAATATTCGCATTCGCAACCAACTCGCCCCCGGCACCGAAGGTGGCATCACCCGCTACTTGCCGTCGAACGAGGTAATGCCGATCTACGACGCCTCGATGCAGTACCAGGCCGATGGTACTCCGCTCGTGATCGTCGCTGGCAGCGAGTATGGCACCGGTAGCTCTCGCGACTGGGCAGCCAAGGGCACTTTCCTACTGGGTGTACGGGCGGTGCTGGCGGCCAGTTACGAGCGAATCCATCGCTCCAACCTGGTGATGATGGGTGTGTTGCCGCTGGAGTTCGAACCTGGCACCACCTGGGAAACTCTGGGGCTCACCGGCGAGGAAACATTTGCCATTCCGGCGCTCGACGACTCGCTGCAACCGCGCCAGAAGCTCACAGTCACCGCGACTTCTGCCGATGGCTCCCAGAAAGAGTTCTCGATGCAAGTACGTATCGATACGCCTGTGGAACTCGACTACTACCGCCACGGCGGCATTCTGCAGTTTGTGTTGAGAAAACTGCTGGCCGACTAAAGCAGGCGTGTTGCGGCATGCCTCTAGGCATTCGATTCGAGACGCATAGCGAGCGTGAGGCAAAGTGCCTCACGCTCGCCTTTTTTGTTTCCCTAACTTTTCCTAGCAGTATTCATTGTTTGCTGAAGTGTGTCGAATCAATGCTTGCCCGCAGTCACCATCGGCCAGTCGTCGGTGCGGAACGGAGTAACCGGCAAATCGTGGGATGAGTTCAGATTGCAGACGGGATTATCCGCCCAAGCATATCGCACCGCGACCGGTTCAGGAACCTCGTCGCTGGAGACCTCCACTTTGTTCCGCTTGTTGCCAGTAATACGGGCCTCGGCCCACACCCAATTGCGCTCTTCCCCCGCGATGGCAAAACCGAGTACTGGTTTCTTATCATGCGTCTTTAGCCCGCCCCCTACGTTGTCTAGCTCGACCACGATACTCCCTTCTTTCACCTCCATCGAAACGAAGCGGGGGTAGAGATAGGGAACCTCGATGCCATAGTCACGCGTCAGGGCAATGCGAGCCAGTCGGTCGCCAACCAGTTGCTTATCGCTGGGGTGCACATCGATTCCATCTCCAGCATCAATGATCACCACTTGAGCGGTGTTGGCAACGCGATCGAGTGTGAAGGTCTGGGCTTCGCGCAGCTCAGCCCAGTCGCTTTCGCTGGGGTGCTCGCGTTCCGCCCGGTAGTCCGCTAATTGCACCCAATAGAAGGGGAATTCACCTTGCCCCCAATGCTCTCGCCAGGTATCGATCATCAACGGGAACAGTTCACGATACTGCTCCGCCCGACTGGCGTTCGTTTCCCCTTGGTACCAAATCACACCACGAAAAGCCATTGGCATGAGTGGTTCGACTCGAGAGTGATAGAGATTCGAGGGCCGCTTTTGGCTGAGTAATTGATGCCTTGGGCGCTGCCAATTGGGAATCGGCTCGCCAGCGGCCACAGCTTCTAGCATCCGGTTCTTCCAGTCCTGATGAATCCGGGCGTACTTTTCTCGCTCCGCAGGTTCATCCGATTCTGCTACCAAGTCGTCCCACCGCTTCAGCAGCGGCTCGTAGAGTGGATTGCCGCTAAGCTCTTCGCGAGGCACCCAAGCTTCGCAGGACGATCCTCCCCACGAGTGATCGATCAAGCCGATTGGCACTCCCAGTGTTCCTTGCAGACGGTTGCCGAAGTGGTACCCGATTGCCGAGAACTCTTTGCGAACTCCAGGCTGGTCGGTTTCCCAGGCACCGTCGAAATCATCACAGGTTTTTTGGGTACCGACTCCGTTTACCGTGAGATAACGCAGGTTGGGGTTCGGAAGATGTAGGGTATCGAGATCGCCATCGGCATTTGCAGCAAGAGCGTACTGCATATTCGATTGCCCGGAGCAAATCCAGACTTCGCCAACCAGTACGTCCTTCACTTCCAGTCGATCTTGCTTCGCTTCGACCACAAGCGAACGCGGGTCGCCGACCGAGAGTGGATCGAGCGTTACTTGCCAGCGACCATTCTCGTCGGCAGTGGTAGTCTTGGTCTGCCCTGCAAAGACGACATAGACCGTCGCTTGCGGATCCGACCATCCCCATACCGGCACCGGCTCATCCCGCTGCAGTACCATGTGATCGGTAAACAGCGATGGCAAGCGAAGTTCCGCCACGGCGACGACCGTGAGCTGGCAAAACAGTATGTTGCAAAGAAATAAAGTACGAATAGTCCGCCAGTGCATAATAGGATTCCGCGAGAAAAATGAACCAGATCGGCTGACCTGTTACAGGTTGCCCACTCGTCTAACTGTAAGTGCGACAACGGCTGTTTTCAATCTTCTCGCGGAAATGGAGCGGTTGTTGGCTACTCAAACCCTTCTTTGCGCATAACCGATTCGGCTTCAAGCGTCGTACTCCCCAAAAACCAAGGGGAAGGGACCCATGACACTTCCGTGTAAGGCACGGATACATTCACCGTGATTTCGGTTCCGGCCGAGGCTGCCCCCGGATCAGGGGATATGGTCACGGTGACTCCCGGTACCGAGGCACCCTCGGCATATTCCTGGGCGGCCGTCCTAGAATCCGCTTCGGAAGCATGCAGCCCGATCGCTTCACGCACGCCCACCCGTGAAGCATTGGTAAGTACTTGCTGCACCATCAGCCCACGGCCTAGTTCGATAAAACCGATGACCATCAGAAAGAACACAGGTGCGACCACAGCAAACTCAACTGCTGCTACGCCGCGTTGCAGAGCAACTGCCCGGGTGAGATTGCGAGCCTTGCGGCGGTTGCTGGTTGGATGAAGTCTACGAAACATGGGAACGCCCCTGTTCTTCTTTGTTAAAAAATGATTCTATGCACCTTGGTTCAAGGCGTTACTCGATGAGAATCACTGGTGAGTACACGTAGCTACTTCCACCGACCGTGGTCGCAGGAATCACTCCCCGTCCCACTGCGGGAGCCATTTGGATAGTCACGTGTTTCTTCCTCATCGGGCCGGTCAACTTGACATCCATGATACGGATTCCTTGCCAAGCGACGATCGTATAGATCGCATTATTGCCAGGACCATTGACCTCTTCGAAGATCGGAATCACTCGTGGATCACCGATGATGCTGGCGAGTTCATCCTTTACGCCAGCACTAATCCCGGTATCGCCGTTCAAGTACAACTTGCCACATTGATCGAACACCAGGCTACCACCATGGTGAGCCAAGTCTTCTGGCGAAATACCGTAGACAATCTGGCGGGCGATGTCGGCAGTGCTGTTGTTGTTGCTACCGATGTCAACCATCCCCCGGTTACCAGGCGAGCCGTTTCCTTGCGGATAGAGATTTACTTCCAGACGACCATCACCACCGGCGGCTACGGAGCCAGTCTCCTTATTGTAAGTGTAGCCATCTGAACCAGTAACTCCGTTCTTCCAATCGACCCAAGTATCGTAGTCGAGAGCAATGGGGAGTATTTCGACCCAGCTACCATCGGAAGGAATCTCAAAACCATCCACGTCCCGAGCGAGTGCAGCCGTGGCATAGGCCTCGATCGCCTGACTTTCGTTGCCAAAGATCCGAGCGAAAAACAGCGGCAACTCGCCATTCACATTTTCGTCGCGTCGCACCTTTACCCGCACCGCGTTAAAACGGTCCGGCTGCGTGGTATCAAAGGGAATGTTCGGATCGGTAAAGTCCGAAATATAGCCGAATACCAGGTCACCACTCGGGGTGTTACTAGGATTCAAGTCGACTGCTGGAGCTACGGTACCTACGAAGTTGGCAGCACTCGGTGTGTTTGCTTCTTGACGAGCGTAGGTTTGTGCGTCGGCGGGATCGTATCCCTCATTGATGCGGTCAATAAACTCCCAAGCAGCAGCTAGCGCCGAAGCATCCGCGGTACGCTGAATCTCTTCCTTACTTGAGAGCACATAGCCGATGTCCACGGCAAAGGCAACCATGCCGAGCAGCACCACGCAAAAAACAGCCGCGAGAATAGTCAACGCACCCCGACGATGGCGGAACACGTATTGAGACCGAGTAGGGCGATTTCCAAGATACATAACAGAGTCCCCAAAGCAAGTGGGAATGGAATAGAGAACCGTGGCTAAGCGAGACTAGGGGTCGATATCGGTATCGATATCAATTGGTGCCACGAGTTCGTTCGACGTACCGTCGGCCGTCTTCCAGACTAGTTTCTTTAGTACTAGTGAGGAGACTCGATTGCCGGCAAAGGTGATTCCTGATTCGCCAATCGAGACGGCAGGACGGTAGTCGTTTAAGCGTTCCATATTGTATCCGGTCCACATGATGAGACCGTCTCCGTTGCCGAAATTGCCCCAGGTACTGGAGACTCCATCGTCAACATCAAAACATACTCGGTTGTCGCGAATACTTAGCTTCTGTACCCACGAGACCGTTTCGTTGTCGTACGACAGAAGGTCGGTCTTATTCGAGTTCGCAGTGTAGATCAGTTCGTCTCCGTTCCAACATTGCATCTGCAATCCACCAGCGACAAAGGTTGGCGAGGTCGAATGATTCAGCAAGAAGACGAAGTGCAAGGCTTCCATTCCGCCGGTAGGAGACATGACCAAAGAGACCTGCGGAGCACAGCGGTCGATTTCGGGACCACCGACCGTAAGTTCCCAATGCTCCTCGATGTAGATCACATCATTCGGATTGGGCACCTCCTCAGCGACTGCGGCGGCGCTGGCCACCATTGAAATTAATCCCATAACCCAGATGCGCAGGGACAAACGATGGCGACCAGTAACCATGGGTAGGCCTCCGAAGCAAGATGTAAGGCGAGGAGCAGGTGCTGGCAGTGAGGATCACCGGCAGCGAGGAAAAGTGGGGCAGGGGAGCAGTTAACGTCGCTGCAGATGCAACAAGTGGCTAACTTCTTTCCCTAATATGAAACCTATGTCGACTCTTCTCGTGAGGTCGGAGGTATTATTAGAATTGCGGCCAATCCAAACTGCAGCCGAAGCATAGACTTTATAGACACATCTGCATGGATATAGATGTGTCCCCATACCGCTGGCCGCTATCGACAGAATGGGTGCTTTGAAATACCACAAAGGACAGCATTAAGCACCGACTACCAGCTCATCGCTGTGCTCGTCCGACAACTCCGCTTCACTTTGTGGGTGAATCGAATCAGCAATACTACGATCGAGCTGTTCGCGAAACTCTGGCGACATAGTATCGGCCAAGCGTTCGCTATTGATGCGAGAAACGAGATCGTTAAACGCGTTCGCTAAATCGTGCCAGTCGTCTTCATCACGAAACTCGATCGGAACGAGCTCGCCACTGTCCGCGGCCTCTCGCAAGTGCCGGCGGAATCGCAACAAAGGACCAGCAAATCGGTTGGTATCGCACACCATCTTCCATAGCATGAATGGCATCACCAACAGCGAAGCGACCGCTCCCACCAACACCATCGGCAGGATGCTCGACATGAACTCGTTGGGCCCAATAAAGCCACCCAATCCGGGCGTAATAAACATCCACCCCAACACAGTGAGAATGCCCGCGGTCACCAAGCTCATCGCCCAACATCGCACAAAAAGGCCAACCAACCGACCTTGAACTTTGCTATCGACGAACTTGTGCTGACGAGCATGCGTGGACATTCAGAAAACCTCGCTAGTGGCAGAAAAGTGGGTACAATCCCAACACAAGCATAGCTCACAATTCGATCTCCGTCGGTAACGATTTATTTCTTTAGAGATCCTGCAATCAGCGTACTTCCGGGGCCGGTTTTACCACCAGCCCAGCAATTTCCACCACAAAAGGCCGGGGCCGAGCCATACCAGCAGGTGCAGAAGCGACATCACGAAGCCTATCCAGAACCAGCGACGAATCGGCACGTAGCCTTGTCCAAAGTAGATGACCACGGGGCCAGTCGAGTAGTTTGTGGTGCACCCACACAGATTCGAAAAGTAGGCCACCAAAGCGATCATCACCAATGGGGGGACCGACATGTCGCCGGCAACGGCAAAAAACACCCCCGTAAATGCCAAGATATGCCCGGTGAGCATGCTGAAACCGTACATCGAGTAAAAATAGATCACCGCCAACAGCACTGCGGCCATGATGCCGGTGATCCCCCCCAGATTGGCCTGCACTTGCTCTGCAAACCAATCGACGAAGTGAGTTGCCTTGAGAGCATCGGCCATGGCAACGAGCCCCCCCAACCAGAGCAAGGTATCCCAAGCCGAGGAGTTGCCAGTCACCTTCTCGTAAGGCAGAACGCCAGCGACGACGAGCGTCAGCACTCCACTCATCGCTACCCAGGTTGCGTGAAGCTTACCACCAAGTAGCAGTTCTTGGATTGGACCGGTCGCCCATAAAAACAACATGACCATCAACACACTGCCCATGATGATCTGATGCCGAGACCACTTGCCCATTTCGTTCAGTTCGTTTGCTACCGCTTCTTGGGCGGCATGCGAATCGCTTAGCTGCGGTGGTGCCAGGCGGTACAACACCCAAGGCACTACCCCCAAACTGATCAGCCCTGGAACAATGCTTCCTTTCAGCCACATCCCCCAACCGAACTCGACTTGCAGGATGTCACTGGCAGCCTTGCTAACCAGGGGATTCGCAGCCATTCCGGTTAGAAACATCGCTGCAGTGATAAGGTTAAGATGGGCTCCACAGAGCACTAAGTACTCGCCCGCGCGGCGTGGCGACTCGTTGGGTGTTGATCCCAATACCTTGCTCATCGAATCGACGATCGGCATCATTAAACCACCCCCTCGGGCGGTGTTCGATGGCACAAACGGGGCGAGCACCAACTCGGCTGCCGCCAGCGCATACCCTAAGCCGAGAGTAGTGTTACCCAACTTGGCCACCATCATCAAGGCGATCCGCCGCCCTAGTCCGGATTGGATCATTGCGCCAGAAATAAAGAAGGCCGCCACGACTAGCCATACTGTCGTGTGACCAAAACCGCTTAACACCGCCTCAAGCGATTCCTGCGCTCGTTGCTTGTAGGTCTTGTCGACAAGGGTTTCGCGGATCAATATCTTCGTATCGTAGTTGGGATGGTACTCGACCAACGTTGCTGGTTGACTTGGCGACCGCGACACCTGCACCAGGTTGTCTTCGTGCAAGCCAAGTTTGATCATCCAGTCGTCCTGCGCCGTGGTGGCGATGGTTCCGGTGCCGGCCAGCACCAGCATTCCTAGCAACACGCTGGCACCCATTGGCAATGGTCGTAGCAGAAAGCTCAGAATCGTGGCCACAAACACCGCGAAGGTGCGCCAGGCCGCCGGGTTCAGCCCCTCGGGAGCAGGCATGAACCACATGACCGCCCCCACGATCAGGCACACCGATAACCGTAACGCAAAGAGGGGATCAACACTGGAACCAGTGTCAGGAGCATTTTCCATGCGGCTACCGCAGATGAGTGAATGAGAAGCGAGAAAGGACGTGATTAGCGGTATAAGCTTAAGGACAATACTGTCCGGACGCAATCTTACTGCCTAATTCTCGTCGGTTCACTCAAACAACTTGGCTTCCATGCCCGCTAGGGGACTCGATCGGCACTTGCCCAGAGCCCTAAGGCTGGTTTGGGAATGAAATAGATATCTTCGCCATCCACCACATTCGGGCCAGGCTCGAGTTTCTCTGGATCGTACCGCTCCAGCATCTCATCTAGATTGCCAAACTGATAGCCAACGGCTTCGATCTCTTCCTTCGTCAAATGACCGGGACAATAGGTCACCTTAAAGCGATTCTCCGACGATCCATGAATGAGATGGGCCGCGGCCCCCAAGTTGCATCTTAGATCGGCGTTCTGCTCCACCGCTTCCATCACCTCGGGAGTCGTTCGGTACCCATATTTATAAATGAGTCGATCGATGAGGCGGTCTTCACCAAACGTACCGACACCTGGGCCGAGGACGACGAGTTCTCCGCCATCGGCCACCGCCATCCGGGTGCGATAGATCGCCTTGTTCCCCAACCAAGTACTGTGAAACTTGCTTTCATCGAGATACACCACGAACTTCTTGGGTGGAGTTTCGAGTACGGTGAAGTTCACTTTTACCGATAATTCAGCCGCTCTCTCAAAACACTCGACATCGTCCCCGATAAACAGGCCTCGAATCGCCAGGCCTCCGCCCGGCTTAGCGCCGATCACGGTCAACACATACACGAGTGGCCAATCGCCACAGAATGTATCCTGGGCGTAATTCAGGATTCGCCGCAAAGGGGTATCAGCGACGCCCATCATGCGTTCCATGCCATACACAGCACCAATGAAGTGACTCTCGTTGATACCTCGCTTTCCGCCGGTGCCGACAAAAAGATTCTTGTTGTAGTTGGCCATGCCAATCACTTCGTGGGGCACCACTTGCCCGAACGACAACAATAAGTCGTGTTGCCTGCTCGCGATCAGGTCGTTCACCTCGACTGGCCACGGCTTTTTGTAAATGCCGTCGGTCGCTTCACTCACAAAATCGGCTGGTACCTGACCTATCTCCGTCACTTCGGTCCGCCAGCGGTGAGGACGAAACAACTTGGTCGGAATCCCCGGAAACATGCTCCTCAGCTGTTGCGGTGTCATCGGATCGTGTGTTCCGAGCGCTGGCAGGATATCGACTAGCCGATCACCAAGCAGTTGATGCGTCAAGCAGGTGAGCATGCCCGCCTGGCTATCGAGCCGCGTATAGTCGGGCGGGATGGCTAGAACCTGATGTCGATCGCCAAAGTGAGCAAAGGTCGATCGCAAGGCTTCACGACAATCGTCGACGGTGAATTCCGCCTCGGGACTTCCTGCTGCGTAATAAAGCGTCATCGTTTTAGCGAGAAGGGGGTAAGGTCGATGGGAGGTTGTTCGCCGGCAAGCAGGTCGGCGACCGCTACGGCCGTCGCACTTGCCATCTGCAGACCCGAACGATAATGGCCCGCTGCTACAAGCACATTATGCGCGTCAGGCACCCGCCCGATATAGGGCAAACCATCTTCCGACGCCGGTCGCAGCCCCGCCCAGGTGTTTTCGATCGGAACTCCCACCAAACTCGGTAAGGTAGTGCGGGCGAATTCCTCCAATTCCAAAATTTGGGCGGCATTTGTCGACTTATCAAAACCCACGTCATCCACGGTAGCCCCCACCATCAACCGCCCCGCTTCTCGCGGAACCAGATACTGCCCGAGGTGGTGGACAATGCGCTGGAGCAACGAGGGTAGACCAGGCTCAAAATCGAGCATCTGGCCACGAATCGGGCGTACTCGGAGCTGAATTCCCAACTGCTCGCCCCACACGCGACTCCAAGCCCCAGTGGCGATGATTGCCTGCTGGGCCACTATTGTTCTCGACTCGCACTGCACTTCAACCTGTCGATTATCCACCCGATCGAGTGACTTCGCTGCTTGCGGATAGCAGACCGGTACCTTCTGCTGCTTGAGAGCCGCCACCAAGGCGGCCGCATGGAGACGATTGTCGATTTTTGATTCCCCAGGCACCAAATAGCCAGCGAGCACATCGGTGGTATGCAAACCAGGTTCCAGCTTGGCCAGTTCTTCGGCACTCAAGCAATCCGACTCGTAACCTCGGGTGCGCCATTCCGCGAACTTGGCATCGAGCTCCGCTATGCGCGTCGGAGTCTTGGCAAGGTGCACACCGCCGATCGGTCGAAGCTGATTATCAATGCCCGTTTCCGCAACAAGCCGTGTGCTCCATTGAAGGTTGAGTTGTCCGGATAGTGCGGCCAATGATTCCAACGCCGGATGTGGGTCGTACCACGAGCCTGGCGGCAAGATACCAGCACCAGCCCACGAGGCCTCAAGCGCAGGTGGCTGTCGATCGATCACCACGACATCGTTCGCTCCGCGGCTAACGAGTTCGTAAGCAATCGATAGACCAACAACACCGGCCCCAACGATCAGCGTTTCGCAAGAATCAGGCAGCAAGTCACTCACAGCAGACCACCGAGATTGGCTTAACATCAACATCCCATGTCAGACATCACAGCAAGCGTTCTAGTAGTCGCCGATCAATGCGGCCACGGAATCGAACCTTGCCATCTATCACCACCACAGGCACGCAATTCGTGTATTTCGAAAGCAATTCGGGCCGTTGATCGATGTCGATTAACACCGGATCAAGGCCGCAGGAGCGGAGTAATCGGTCGGCATCATCGCACAAATGACACCCTTGTCTGGTATACAATTCCACCTGCATGGGGGGGTTCCTGCTGCCCAAAACACCCCGCCACAGAGGGGTGCTTGGCCGGTTTGCACGGGACGATCGGCAAGTTGTCCAGTTCGTAAGGTACGGCCAAATGCAGACTTGGGGAATCTATTTGCCGGGCCGCTGGGCATCAGCCTACGATGGAATTGGGTGGCACGACCAGCCCCCCACCCCCCCGGCTCCAGGATTCGGAGCTACAGCTCGCCTTTTCTGACCTTGTGGTCAAAACCGCCGCGATGGAGTGAGTGCGGGAGCACTTCAGCGAGTTCCCATGCATGCCTACCATGCCCAAAGCGAGGTGACCATGTCCCGCCGCCGTTCGCAACTTGCCAAAACGCAAGTTCGCTTGGTTAAACGACACAACACTGCCTGTGCGAGTCGCGACGCCAAACGTATCCAGCAGAAATCGCGACGAACACACGTCGGTCACAGCACGCTGCGCGAACCGTTCTCGCCTCCCGAGGACTGGCACGAACCGCATGGCGAAGGAGGCGATTACAAAGTCGTCGTTCAAGAGCCAGGATACGGATATCAACATGTGGTGACCCCAAGTGAGGTCCGCGCACGCTTATCCGAGTTACCTGCATCGTTCCTTTCGGACCTCGAGGTCGTACAACTCAGTCGCATCACACGCAAGAAACAGAGTTTCCCGTGCTATGGAATGCAATGGGGTTCGACCCTTTACCTCTACCCGCTCGAAGAGTCGCTGGTGGAATGCTTCACCAAACCGCCGCAGCCTACGTTCATCAACGAAGCCCGCATGTATGGAGGCCGCTGGCATCAGGACGGCGAATCCTGGACTCTGGAGTGGACCGCCGAAGCGATCCGTGATTTTTACCTGAATAACATCCTGATTCACGAATTGGGCCATTTGCTCGACGATCGGAATACCTCCTACGTCGATCGAGAGCGCTACGCCGAGTGGTTCGCGGTACAGTATGGATATCGGGCTAGCGGAGGTATTGATTCCCGCCGGCCGCAGCGACGAGTGACTCGACGACACCACAAATGCTAGGTCTAACTTTCCCGCTATATAAAATAAGTATCCTTATTCCCCATGATCATAAAAAAGGCCAGACGTAGCTGTTCGCCACGTCTGGCCTTTTGTCGTTTTCAAGATCGCTTGAGCAGAAACTACTCAGCAGCTTCTTCAGCGGGTGCTTCTTCGGCGGGAGCTTCGTCAGTCGCACCTTCTTCGGTGGTGGCTGCTTCGCCTTCAGTTACTTCAGGGGTGGTGGGAGTAGTCTCAGTCTCAGTACCACCGCAACCAACAGAGTAGCCAACCAGGCTGAGCATCAGCATCAGAATGCCAAACTTCTTCATCGTTAAATCTCCAGACAGAAGGATGTCCCCCCACGATTTTGGGGACCGTAAACTCGGATGTTGTAACCGGCAGACATATCCGCCGTTGTCTTGTATTCGCCCCCGAGGGGGCAATATTGCCGGTGAGGCCGCACGGCCCACGGATCTTATAGTAACAGCGGTATGCCCCGACGCAAACCGGTAGCTAGCAGCAAAATGGATGCCGCGTTCCCCTAACCCGCAAACTTTGCCAACAAAAAGACGGGTCGTAACGGCTGCCGGACGAAACTCAGGGTTTCGAGCCCTTTTGGCCGAACTAGCAACAGGCGAGTTTTCCCCTGCGGCATCCTCCACAGGCTCCTGGAGAGCCGCTGCTCCCCTTCGGAAACCAGACCTGCAGGCACCCTTTACCCAATGCGAGTTCGACCCATGATCACCAATCTTGCCCGAACCGTGGCCCTTCTCGGCCTTTTTACGTTCGCTTCTTTGGCATCTGCTCAGAATAATCCTCTCGATATGATGTCGGAAGAGTCCCCCAGCGATTCCAGCTGGCATAGCGAAACGACCCCCGAGCCGGAACTTACCCCCCGGATGATCATCCAGCAAAAGGCCCAAGCCCGTGCGTATCAGCGGATTGCTCGCATCGAATCGATGAAGTGGTACGGCATGAGCGCTTCGCGTCCGCTGTCGAACGCCACTCCGTTCGCTGGAGTTCCGAGCCCCCGTTGGGAAATGCCGGGCGGCCGTCCCTTCAGCTGGTACCCATCGCGTTCCAGCGTGATCCTCGTTCGTTAGTCACCTGGCACCTCGGCTTTGGGGAACCACGGGAAGAACGCGCTCGTGCGTCGCTTGTATTCCGCATACGCGGGCCGGCGATCCGAGATATCACTCTCCAGCAGGGTGACTCCCGACACTCGCATTAGCAATACGCTCATGAGCAGTGGACTGACGACCGTCCAGGCGTCAGTCCACATGCCGAGCGATACGAGCCAGTGTCCCCACCACACGCAGAAGTCGCCGAAGTAGTTCGGGTGGCGTGTGTATCGCCATAGTCCTTGATCGCACACTTGCGATTCATTCTCTGTATTCGCTTTGAAGCGGGCGAGTTGCCAGTCGCCGATCGATTCGAAACCCATTCCGACGATCCAGAGCGCAATTCCTCCCCAGTGCAGCGGTTGCAAGTCTCCAAACCAGTAACTGCTCTCCAGCCCCACAACCACCGGCAGCGCGACCGTCCACATCACAACGCCTTGCAGCGCGAACACGGTCAGCAGACTCACCCACCAGAACTGCGGACCGATCTTTCGCCGCATCGACTGGTAACGCCGGTCCTCTTCTTCTCCAATGTTCCGAACGGTTAGGTGCACGCCTAAACGGAGTGCCCACAAGGTCACGAGCGTGAGTAGAACGTACGCACGCGTCTGATGAACTGGCATCGCCCACCAGCACCCCCACGCGACGATCGCAAAGCCTGGACCCCAACCGATGTCGACAATGCTCACGTTGCGCAGCGGCACGCTCACCAGCCAGAAGCAAAGTATGTAGCCGGCAACGATGCCTGCCGAGAGTTGGATGAGTTCAAACAGCGACAATGCTAACCTCGGGGTTTCAGCAAATAGTGCCCAACGCCCCACTGCCGCCCGGCGTCGTACGAAAATAGCTCGGCGCAGGCCATGAAGAACATCCGCCAGCGTTGTAGTTGCACCGTGACTGGGGCGGGATTGTCTCCTTCTGCCAGCGCAGCCTTTGCCTTCGAGTGGTTCACATCCAGCTGCTTCAGCCAGGTCTCGCAAGTGCGTGCGTAATGCCTTCCGTCGATCCACCACGAGTCGTCCACCACCATGTGGTCGGCAAACTCCCGCAGCAAATCGTAACTGGGCATCACCCCGCCGGTGAAGAAGTGTTGCGTCATCCAGTTCTGGGCGTCGCTGCCTTGCTCTGCGTCGACCTCAAACGGGTAAGCAAACTGGCGATGGCAGAAGATATGCACAAACAGCTGCCCACCTGGGTTCAACCAACTGCGAATCCGACTTAGCAGATTCTGATAGTTCCGTACATGTTCGAACATTTCGACCGACACCACACGGTCATAAGTGCCTGGCGGCTCGAAGCTCGCAATATTTGCGGTGTGGACGACAAGATTATTCAGTCCACGCTCTTCGGCTTGCTGCAGAATGTACTCGCGCTGCGTTGCCGAGTTCGACATCGCGGTAATCTGGCTTGCCGGGTAATGCTCGGCCATCCAGAGCGATAGCGATCCCCAGCCGCAGCCGAGTTCGAGCACCTGCTGCCCGTCGACCAGTCGCGCTCGCTGGCAGGTGAGGCTCAGCATAGCGGCCTCCGACTCGCCTAACGACACTTCTGGAGAGTCCCAATAGCCACAACTGTACTTCAGGTGCGGCCCCAGCACGGTCTCGAAGAACTCGGTCGGCACCTCGTAGTGTTGCGAGTTGGCCTGGTCGGTTGCCACGGCTACCTCGTCGACCTCGCGGAGCCATTTTGCAAAATCGGCGGTGCTCTCTTCCGCAAGGCGTGACTTCCTCAGGCGTTCGGCGAGCAACCGTCGCATGCCATACCGAATCGCGCGATCGGGTAGGTAACGTTTTTCGGCTAGAGTGGTAAGCATGATTCGATTTACTTACGAGAGAACGATGGGAATAGGTAGTGAGACCGATCTAAGCCTTGATGAATTCCATTTGCACGACACCGATATGGCGTTCTTTGAAGCCCGCGATGCAATACGAAAGGTAGTAGTCCCACATCCGAATGAAGCGATCATCGAAGCCCAATCGACGCACTTCGTGGATGCGGTCGAAGAACCGCTCGCGCCAAGCTTCGAGAGTTCGGGCGTAGTGCAGCCCGTAATCTTGCACGGCCACCGGTAGCAGCGCGGTGTGTTGCCCGACCGCGCGGTGGATGGCTCCCATCGAGGGGAGGGCACCGCCGGGGAAGATATAGCGTTGGATGAAGTCGACCGATCGGCGATAGTCGTCGTACCGCTGATCTGGAATCGTGATGGCTTGCAGCACCATCTTGCCCCCCGGCTTGAGCAAGTCGCTGCATTGCCGGAAAAAGTTTTTGTGATACTCATGGCCCACCGCTTCGATCATTTCGATACTCACCAGCTTATCGAATTGGCCTTTCAGTTCTCGATAGTCGTGATCGAGCAGCGTGAGTCGACCGCGAGCCGGAGAGCGATCGAACCGCTCCCGCGCCAAGTTGTACTGCTGCTGAGAGATGGTGGTGGTTGTCACTCGGCAGCCATACTGCTCAGCAGCATGGCGGGCGAGGGCGCCCCAGCCGGTGCCGATCTCAAGCAAGTGGTCGGTTGGCTTGAGTTCCAGACGCTGGCTAACGACATCCATCTTTCGCACCGATGCCTCGGCAAGCGTCGACTCGGGCGAGTCGAATACGCCCGAGGAATAGTTCATCGTCTCATCGAGCCAGAGTCCATAGAACTCGTTCGATAGATCGTAATGGTCCGCAATGTTCTTGCGGCTCCCGGCGAGTGTGTTGCGACGCAGCCAGTTCCAAGTGCGTTCGAGCGGTTTGCGCCACCACCGCCAGCCTTGGTTGAGTTCGCACGAAACGTTCCAATCCTTTGCAAACACACTAAGCAAGTCGGGCAGGTCGTCGGTGGCCCAGTCGCCATCCATGTACGACTCGGCGGCCCCCAGGCTCCCTCCGGTCAATACGCGGCGGTAGAACTGCGGCTGACGCACGTAAATCTCCGCGGCCATCGAATGGCTATCGCCTTGGCCAAGCGTGTAGCGATTGGTGCCTTCGTGCAGCACGATTCGCCCACCTTGCAGTTGGTCGAGCCGCTTCAGCACCAGGTTTCGACTCCAACGAGTCAGCCGGCAGGATTCATCGGCGACGACGCCTGACTGGTCGGGGTTGCGGTAGATTGGTTCTTGGGGTGTGGAAAGTAGGGACATCGCTTCATCCAAAGTCGGAAAGCTTCGAAATAAATCGCGGAAAGCACACGCCCCGCATTGATGGGACTCGTCGCTAGATGACGCATCAGCGACCCGCTGGTCAGGGGGCGCCGCTCAAGGTTCATGGCCGCATCAAAATAGGCCTGCCCACTTCGTTCGGTCGCTAAATGCAATTGAAATTGTTCATCGGGCGGTTGCACTTGCCATACGTACGATTGATCCATGCCCATGAATGGAGAGACATGGAATGTCTTCGCATGGCGATAGCACCCCGGCGCGGTTTGATTGTCTGACCACAGCACGTAACAATGCTGCTCGCCCCACGGGGTGTTATTCACTTCCGCTACGACAGCAGTGAGCGTTTCGTGCTGGTCGAAGCAGTAGTACATATTCAGCGGACTGAAGTAGAACCCCAACGACCGCGGTTGCGTGAGCAATCGAATCGGTCCGTTTGCTAAATCGGCCCCCGTTCGCTCGTGCACCAACTGTCGCACGGACTGCTGTAACGGAGTATCGCGATCACCAAGGTGATCGTTACGCCAAAGTGCTGCAGGCGCGAATCGGCGATCGCTCAGGCCGGTAACCTGGCGGCTCAATACCGGCCACTCCTCTAAATCGATATACAACCAAAACAGTCGGTAGCGAAACTGATGCTCGACAGGCGTCCGCCGGCGGTGACTCACCGAAGATCGATAGATGCAACTGTTCATGATTGCTCCATCGGCTCCCAGGTCAGTTCGCAGCAGCGGCAACACGCTGCTCGCAATTTGTTTGATCCACGACAGGTTTTCTCAACTCGTCTAAAGTCACTCCAAACTCAGCGGCCACACGCAGGGCGCTGTTTACCCCATCTTCGTGAAAGCCATATCCCCAGTACGCACCGCAGAACCAAGTGCGCTGCTGGCCATTGATCTCGCGCCAACGCTGCTGGGCCTGCACGCTCTCGAGGGTATACGCGGGGTGATCGTACTGAAATGTCTCGTGGATTTTCTTCTCGTCAATGTCTGTTACCGGATTGAGTGTCACGAACACCGGCTCGTTGGTCGGCAGGTTCTGAAGGCGATTGAGATCGTAGGTGACACTGGCCGCGGCCGGCTGATGGTTCTTCGTTTTGGGAATGCGGTAGTTCCAGCTCGCCCACGCCCGCGGGCGGGTCGGCATCACCGTGGTGTCGCCATGCAAGATGGCCGTATTCGGTTGATAGGGGAGGGCACTTAGTATTTGTTGCTCGGCTAGGGTTGCATCCGAGAGCATGGCAAGCGTTTGATCGGCGTGAGTGGCGAACACCACCTGGTCGAACTCCTCGGCTGGTTGATTCTTGGCATGTACGGTGACTCCACTTTCGTGACGAGTGACTCGTTCGACCGGAGTCGACAGCCTTACTTGCTCCTTGATGGGCTCTAACAGTTTGGCTACGTAGTTCTTGGCTCCTCCGACGATCGTCCGCCATCGAGGGCGATCGGCCAGTTGCATGAGTCCGTGATTGTGCATGAACCCCAGGATAAAGCGGGCGGGGAGTTGCTCGATGGCCTCCGGCGCTGCCGACCAGATGGCGGCCAGCATCGGCACCAGGTAGTACTGTCGGACTTTGTCGCTCACTCGGTGTTCGTCAAGGAACTCCCCCAAGGTGATCGATTCGTCCGACTGGTCAAGTTGCTTCGCGTAGGCTTCTCCAACTTGGTTGAATTGCAAAATGCCTCGCACCAGACCGTAGAACCAGGGCCGAAGCAAGTTTGTTCGCTGCGCGAACAACGTGTTTACGCTACTTCCGTTGTATTCGAGACTCGTCGCGTCGCATCGCACGCTAAAGCTCATGTCGCTCGGCTGCGACTTTACGTTCAGCAGGTCGAGCATCCGGCAAAAGTTGGGGTAGGTTCGCTCGTTGAACACCATGAATCCCGTGTCGACCGTGACCGGCTGGCGGGATATCGCAACATCTACCGAGTTCGTATGGCCGCCGGCATAGCTGGCTGCTTCGAATAGCTTGACCCGATGGCGTGATGCCAGGAGTCGTGCGGTGAGGTTACCGCTTATGCCGGATCCGATGATCGCTATGTTCAAGGCAGCCCTCGCACAAGAAATGTCCTTGCGAAAGTGCCCCAAGCGCTTTCGCCGAATGTTTCTAGGCAAGGCACGTTCGTTCGGCAAGCAAAAAGTTGCCCGCGCGAAGCGCATTTTGTCATTCACTTTTCCCCCGGCGGAGTTCGCATCACCAGCAGTCTTGGCTCACTCATGTGCGCGATGGCGTACCGCACCCCCTCGCGGCCAAGTCCGCTCTCTTTCACCCCGCCATACGGCATGTTGTCGACACGCCAGGAAGGGATGTCGCCGATTACCACGCCGCCCACTTCCAATTCGTCCCACGCCCGCTGCACCTTCACCCAATCGCGGGTGAAGATGCCAGCCTGCAAACCGAACTGGCTATCGTTTACCATCGCGAGCGCCTGATCGAAATCGTCGAACTGGCTCAGCACCGCGACGGGACCAAAGGCCTCTTCGGCACAGATATCGAGATGCGACGGGACCGACTCAAGCAAGGTGGCCTCGAGCATCGCCCCTTCGCGTTTGCCACCGCATAGCAGGTTGCCGCCAGCTTCTACCGCCTGGGCGATCCACGACTCCAGCCGCTCGGCTTCGTCGGCGGTGATCATAGGACCGATAAACGTCTCCTCGAGTTTCGGATCGCCCATTTTGAGTTGCCGCGTGGCGTCGACCAGCAGTTCTCGGAACGCATCGATCACCGCAGCGTGCACCAGAATGCGTTGCACTCCAATGCAGCTCTGCCCCGATTGGTAGAACGCCCCAATCAGAATGCGCTCGACAGCATCTTGCAGGTCGGCATCTTCGTCGACCACCACCGCCGCGTTGCCGCCGAGTTCCAGGATCACCGGCTTCTTCCCGGCGCGTTGTTTTAGTTTCCAACCAACCTCCGGCGAGCCGGTGAACGACAACAGCTTCAGCCGCTCGTCGGTGGTGAACAGATCGGCCCCGTCGCGACGGCAAGGAAGAATGGAGAACGCGCCGGCCGGCAAATCGGTTTCGGCCAACACTTGGCCGATGAGCAGCGCCCCGACCGGAGTCAAACTGGCGGGCTTTAGAATGAACGGACAGCCAGCCGCGATGGCGGGAGCAATTTTGTGGGCTGCCAGATTCAGCGGAAAGTTAAACGGCGAGATAAACGAACAGGGCCCGATCGGCACCGGCTTGACCATGCCATGGTAACCGCGGGCGCGGGGCGAGATCTCCAGGTTGAGTACCTCGCCGGTGATGCGTACCGACTCTTCCGCAGCGATCCGAAAGGTATCGATCAAACGATTCACCTCGCCGCGGGCGTCCTTAATTGGCTTGCCCGCTTCGATGCAGAGCGACATCGCCAGCTCGTCGTACCGCTGCTCGAACCGCGCGACGCAATGATTCAGCACGGCTTGCCGCTCGTAGGGGGCCAGTTCGCGCATCGGCTTTGTCGCCCCGACAGCCGACGCAATCGCTCGGTCGATATCCTCCGGCGATGCTAGCGGCACCCGGGTAGCGACCTCGCCGGTGTACTTGTCGGTAACCTCCAAATCGGTATTCGGTGATTCGGGGCAATTCGCCAGGTAAAAGGGATACGAGTCGTCGAGTTTCATGGGAAAAGCCAAGCTGGAAGGGAAGATGGGAAACGTTGCGAGCGATGCCAGCATCACCGCACTATAGCAATTCGGCATTGTTTCGACGCGATGCTTGTCTTCGCTGGGAGGTTGCGGGTATCTTGAATGGCTTGCAGCGGGCGGTTGTGCTCGTCTTACCTCACTCCCTACGTGCCACTGAGCACCACATTTGAAGGAACATCCCCCATGGCCGGAACTCGCACCTTGTTGGCAATCTTGATCGCTTCGGGCTTGATGCTCACTGGCTGCCTGGGTACCGAATCGACCACCACGATCGAAGAGCACGACCATGACCACAAGCATGTCGAAGTGCACTCGCTGGGCGAAGCGGTCACCGTACTCCAAGAGATGCGCGACGAATTGGCCGAAGCTTACAAGAACAGTGATATCAAGACCGTGGATGGCTTGTTCCACGATGAAGTCAGTCCCATATCGAAGCAATTGAATGAACTGGTCACCGAATCGGGCCTGCAAGGTGATGATCTTGAAGCAGCCAAGGCCGCAGTTGAGCAATTGCTCAGCGTTTTCGACGTGCTGCATCCCTCGCATGCTGCCGATGCCACGATCGATCCTGCTACTTATGACGCGCAGGCCGACAGCTTTAACGACGCGCTGGTGAATCTCGAAATGTTGGCTGCCAAAGCACCGGCTACCGAAGAGACCCCCGCAGCCGAAGAAGAAGGGGAAGCAGCCGCGGAGTAATTCCTCGGCAGTTGGCCAGAATTCGGCGGCTACCGGCAAATTTGTTCTCTCTTCGGGCCTTGAGTTATAATGGTAGTGCTCACGCAGTGCGCGTCGGGCATTCGTTCTAACACTTGTCCCGCTGCCCTGAGGACTGCCCGTATGTGTCGCGTGCTTGCTTTCGTTTGCGCTTTGTTGCTGCTTGTGCTCCCTTCGCTCGCCTCGGCAGCATCGGTGGCCGAACAACGACGAGAGCTTTCGCGAGCATCCACCTCGCTTCGCGCTGCGGAGCGGTTTGCCAAGGCTGGCCGGATGGAAGATGCTGCAGCGTCGTTCACCGAAGCCCAGCAGGCACTCACCACTGCGGCCGATGAGTTGGACGAGCGGTTGCTCAATACCTTCGATCGCACGAAGGAGAAGCTCGCCGAGTCGCACGCCGAGCTTACCAAGGCCGGCGTGAAGCTTCCCGAGCTGACCGATATCGCGCCGACTCAGGCGGCAGTTCCTCCTTCGCTGGCAGGCAACGGCACCCCCGTGACTCCTGCGAATGGCGACACGGTGAGTTTCGTCGACCACGTGGTGCCGATCCTCAACCAACACTGCGGCAGTTGCCATGTTTCTCGCAGTCAGGGTGGGGTGAGCTTTGCCAACTACAACAAGTTGAAAACAAGCGGCCAGATCGAAGTCGGCTCGGGCGCCGAAAGCGGATTGATCGACGTAATCGTGAGCGGGCGGATGCCACCCAACGGCGACGTGGTTTCGCCAGCCAAGGTGCGCACCTTGGTTACCTGGATTAACCAAGGTGCCAAGTTCGATGGCGACGACGCGACCAAGGTGCTCGGCCAGCTCACCAAAACGTCCGGCGGTGCAGCCACTGCCGACGCGATGGAAGCAGCCGCGCCGGCCGCCGAGCCGGCTCCCAAACTGAGTCGAGGCGAGATTTCCGCCGCCCGCAAGGAGGCGTCCGAAGGTTACTGGCAACTCGCGATCCCCGACGAAGAGTTCTCCCGCCGGGGCGGAGATGATTTCCTGGTGCTCGGCAATTTGCCCTCGGCCGCGCTCGACAAAGTACTCGCCTCGGCCGACGCCCAGGCGGAGCAGATCCACAAGGCGTTTCCCAAGGTCGACCATCCGATCAACGAAGCGCGAGTGACCATTTTCGCGTTTGCCAAGCGGATTGATTACAGCGAGTTCGGCACGATGGTCGAGAATCGCCAGTTGCCGTCCGACCAGTTCAGCCATGCCAAGCTCGATGCGACGAATCCGTATGTCGCGATTCATTACGTCGATTCGCAGCAGAGCGATATGGAGCGTGAGCTGACAAAGTCGATCGCCACGCTGTGGGTCGCCGACCGCGGCAAAGGCCACTTGCCGGAATGGTTTACCGCCGGGGCTGGACGGGCCATCGCCTCGCGGATTCACAAGACCGATCCCGTGGTCCGCGAGTGGAAAAAGAACCTGCCTGCGGCGTTGGCCTCGCAGGCTCGCTCCAACGACTTCATGACCGGCAAGATTGCTCCCGAGGTGGCTGCCACGCTGGCCTACGGATTCACCGACGCCTTGCTCGAGAAGCCGGGCAACTTCGACCGTTTGGTCGACACCACGGCCGAGCTGGGGGATTTCGAACAAGCCTGCATGAAGCTCTTTGAGCGCACGCCGGCCGATCTGGCGAAGCTTTGGGTGGAGTCGGAGCAGCGCTGACGATCGCGAGAAATCGCGGTTTCGACTCGCCAGAACCAGTGGCCTTTCCCGTATTCGCCCTACAACGGCACCCAAATTCGCGCGAATTACCACACTTTTGCCTGCTACTTTGCTCGCCCGCACCCCGGTATAATAGGCTTTCGACTCTGGGAGTTTTTTTCTTTTCCTTGTGAGGAGCCGTGCGATGTCTCTCTGCTCGCGGATAAACTTTGCAGGCTGCCTGGTTGCAGTCTTGTTGATTACCTCAGTGAACCATTCCAACGCTCAACCTCCTTCCGGTCAGCCTTATCAAGGCTCGAGCCCCGCGACCAACAACGTGTACGCAGGCGGCGGCGGTTACGGAGGCGGCTGGGGCGATGGATACCACTCGTCGACCGCTGCCGAAGGGTACCTGCGAGGCATGGGCGCGGCTATCAGCGCTCAAGGGCAGGCGAATCTGAACAACAGCATGGCTTCTCGCAACATGCAGGAATCCTACAATCGGGCGCTCGACAATCGTGTGAAGCAAGTCGATACCTACCGCTGGCGACGCGACACCGCCGAGGCCCGTCAGGCGCAGGAGCAGTACGAGCGACGTCAGAAGACCGAGCAGCACCTGGCCAAGGTAAAGCTCAAGAACCTGTCCGACGACCAATTCAACGTCGCTACTGGCGAGATCGCTTGGCCAGTGCTGCTTCGCGACTCGAAGTGGGATGAATACCGGGTGCCGCTCGAGAAGCTCATGTCCAAACGCGCCAGCTACGGAGCCCTCGACATGGACGAGTACACTCAAGCGGCCAAGCTCATCAAAGACTGGCGAGCGGCCATCACTGCAGTGAAAGACGACTACCCAACCACCGCAGTGAGTGCAGGACTTCGCTTTCTGTTGAGCTTGAATCGTGAGCTCGACAGCATGATGGGTTAGCCCTCGCGTTGTTCTCTTGGTCTCGTTCATTCCACCGCTCATTTCCTTTCGAGGCATCAATATGTCTGCTATTCGTTTTCACCATGTGTTGGCACTGGCCGCTCTGCTGCTGCCAGTCGCTGCGGCCAGCCAGGCTCAATCCACCGATGCTCCTGCAGCCCAATCGACCGAATCCACCGAACTCACCTCGCGCGAAGCGGCCGTCGTCGAGCAACTCGACCAGCTTCTCAGTCGTCCAGGCGTCGTAAAAGAACGCGCCGCCAGGCGCATTGGTCGCGCGCTCGACTCGAAGTCGATCGCCATCCGCTGGCGGGCCGCGCGCGTCGCGGGCCGCCTGGGCCTGGACGATGCTGAGACCATCGCCAAGCTGCAAGCCGGCGTCGCCGACGATAGCTGGCTCGTCCAGTTGCACTCGATTGCCGCGCTCACGAACCTCGGCGACAAGTCCGACGCGACCGTCGATGCGCTGACCACCGCGGCTTTGTCCGACAACGCCCGCGTGGCGATCGCGGCCATCAAAGCGCTCCGCGCCCTGGAGGTCGATCCCGCCAAGGCAGCGAGCACCATGAACAAGGTGCTCGCTGGCGAAAACCAGGCGGTTGCCACCCACGCGGTCGAAGCGATGGTGGAAGCGGGTCCCAAAGCGGTTCCTTTCTTGAAAGAAGCCCTCAAGCAACCCAACGCTGCTTTCTGGGCCTGTGTGGCGATTGCCGACCTCGGCCCCGATGCGGCCGAGGTCACCCCCGAACTGGCCGAATACCTGCAGTCGATCGACAAAGTTGAGTCGGCTCCGCAAGCGCTGCTCGCAGTCGCCGAAATTGGCCCGGCTGCCTCGGCGGCCGAGCCGGCCATCGTGGCGGTGATGAACCGCTGGAAGGACGATAAGTCGATCCAACTCACCGGCATGTACGCACTCGGTGCCATCGAGGCCAGCGATTCCGACCAGTTGCTCACCGCTGGCAGCAATAGCGACGACCCGTTCACCGCGATGGTCGCCTCGTGGGCAATGGCAAAGATCCATCCTGATAACAAATTGTTTGTCGACGCGGCCGTGCTGCGACTGGTCGGCGGACTCGAAAGCGACCAACCAACGGTTCGCCAAGCGGCTGCCCATGGGCTTGTAACTCTCCATCTTCCTCCAGGCACTGCTGCTCCTTACTTGATTAAAGCGGCCAAGAATCCTGTAGCCCGCGATCATATTGCCGACGCCCTGGCAACGCTCGGCCCCGACGTGGTACCGCACGCCGCGCGGGCGATGGCCAACCCCGAGTCGCGTCCACTGGCTTTGGAAGTCCTTAGCCGGCTCGGAACCGATGCCGCAGGAGCCACCGAGGCCCTCGCAGCCAGCTTGCAGGATTCAACTCCACTAGTTCGCCAACGCACTTGCAGCGTACTGGCCCAAATCGGACCGAAAGCCGCGCCGGCGACCAAAGAACTGGCGGTGCTGCTCAACTCGCAGGACGGCGCAGTACGCCATAGCGCGATGTACGCACTTCGCGAAATCGGTCCCAAGGCCGAAAATGCCAAGGGAGCCTTACTCGGCAAACTCAAGTCGTCCGATCCGGCGAACGACGATACTCGCTTCGACCGCTTTGCAGCCGCCTGGACCCTCGCCCGCGTCGCACCAAGCGACCCAACCGTGGTCACCGCGGTGCTGCCGGTGCTAAGCGAAGGAATTACCAGCGACACGCTCCTGGAACGAAGCGAATCGATCGTCGCCGCAAGCGACCTCGGCCCAGCAGCAAAACCACTGAAGGAAGCGCTCACCAAAGCCGCCGAGTCGGACGCGGATCTCGAGAATCGCGAAGCCGCGCAGGCAGTGCTCGAATCGCTCGAGTAATCGCGCCCACGCAAAACGCACTGGTAACACACCGCGGTTTTGCCCCCACTTCACGAGTGGGGGCAAAACCGTTTTTCGTAAGTACCTGCGAATAAACGGTTTGCGATTTTGCCCCCACCCCCAAAATCGAAGAAACGATTCGTGGGGGCTTCATTCGGGAGTCATCCACTCTCCCCATTTGCGTAAGCCGTTGCAACAGCAGCACTTACGCCGAGCCCTCCAATTGCCCTGGGATTCGTTTTGCCCCCACCCCAAGATGTAGTGGGGGCACAATCGACAAGACTACTCCAACGCTTCATTTCTTTGTTCTCCACAGCCACAACTAATATACTTTTGTTCATGTTCCCATTAGAACACACTGCCGCTGAATTGCAAGCATAAAATGGCCGTTTTTGCCCACGCTCAGTCTGATATTCCACGACGACTTGCCCCCCACAGCGCGATGGTAAACGGTAGAATGAATTCCTTCGCAGATTCTGCGCTCGACGCAGGGGACAGGCACGAGGGTACGATGAATGGACTTTGCGTAAGCTTGGCGTTGCTGCTGATAGGTGTTTGCGCCGGGTGCCAGAAAGCAACCACCATCCCAGAGAGAGAACCTGCTCCGCTGGATGCACCACAACCATCCGCCACGACCGCACTCGAATCGGAGGCGGGATCAGCTGCGGAAGCCTCCCTAGCTCCACAGGAATCGGAGGCTCCCGATGCCTGGATCGCATCGCTAGCGACGACTGAAGAACTGCTGAAGCACGTCGAAATAGGAATGCCGATTAATGATGTTCTGAATAGTGACCTGTTCGGGCCGAATCCTACAGGGATCCTTCCGTTCTCGGATCCACGCATGGTTTACGCCTTCTTTAAAGGCAAAGACCATTCGAATCGATTCATTGCTGAGCCGTTGGTGATTCTCTGTTGCCGGACGAATGAATTGCCAGAGACCATTCGCGCCAACTCCAAGCTCAACATCACCGCAGTTGCGCAAGAAAGCATCGATAAACACGGATCCCAGAAGCTAATCTATCTTTTGCCAGAGTCGGTAAAAGGACAAGCATGCACGATCCATCACGGGCATACAGCGAGAGAAGAGCCGCGCGAGCAACCGCCCACACCGCAGAGCATCTTCGAGCACCACGCCCCCAACACCCGCGGGCTGGCGGGCGAATGGCGATTCGTATTTGGTTCTGGTGCTACGATTGGTTTTCCTTTGATATCCTTTCTCGATCTCTTTGCCATTCGCGATTCGGAAGTGGTTCGCATCAAGTCGTATCGCGATCTCGAAGCGTTGGACGACTTGTCGGTAACTAGCCCCCAAGGAGGCTTGGCATACGTCCGCCTTCTGACCTCCGGCGAGACTTACAGCTGCTTTGACTCTCCGCTGGCGGTAGAAGTAAATGATCCCCCGGCAGAGCCGGGGGCTTTCAAGTGTACGCCCGGAGGGCGTGCTCATTTGTTTAATAAGTGGAAGTACGGCGTAGCCACCTGATTGTGACCACGTCCAGAGGACGTGGTTTTCCTTCAGAATAAATCAAGATCAAGCAAAGGCAACCGTTTCTGGAGATCATTTCGAAATCACCAGGCACCTGGTGTATGGCGTCGATGACATCCGTGCGAAGTACCCGTGCTACGAAGTCACGGAGCGGGTCTCGCGAGAGGAGACGTACGAGTTTGTAGAAAGGCGCTATCAGCGGATGGTTGATGCCGACCAAGTCCCATTGGCTGAGTTCTACTAACGAAACGGCCAAACAATTCGGTGTCTTCCGTTTTTCTGCAACTTCAGCCTGGTGGTCACGATTCGACCAGCCGTGGATACCTCCAGGCGTACGAATTGGTTTCTTGGGAACCGATCTGTCGCTGACCACTTTTGCGAGGGGAGCGTTCTCCCGCATCATCCACCATCGCAAAAACTCTATTTTCTAGCGGTTTTTGTACGGCCGGGGCGATCTCTGCCGTTTTCCTTCCCTGCTGGCATCGATTTTGCTCTTAGTCCTTGCATCCCGAGGAGGGAGGTTAAAGAGACACCCTTTAACAAGTAGTAGGAAAGGCGAGTGGACGGATTGATGAAACTCTCAGAACAAATCAGCAGCTACATTCACGAAGGAATTACCAGTCAGGCGAAGTCGCGGATTGGTATCGAAATTGAAACCATCTGCCTGACTCCCATCGACACCCGCCCTTCGTTTATCGGCGAAGGTTGCTCGATGCAGGAAGCCCTCATCCAGTTTGGCAAACGATTGGATGGAGAGTTGATCAAAGAAGCCGATCACGTGATCGGCGTCGAAAGTCAGTTAGGCAATCTGAGCCTTGAGCCTGGGTGCCAACTCGAGTGGTCGTCGCCCGCCGCGGCGAGTCTTCGCGAATTGCGACAATCCATGAAGCGGTGGTGGGCGATCCGCGACGAGGTACTCCCTCAGGTCGGTCTCCGCCCGACCCCCATGGCGCTCGACTTGCTTCGCGATTGCCAAGACACTTGGCCGCCGAAACAACGTTACCGCTGCATGCGTGACGACTATCAGGCGATCGGGGAGCGTGGGCTCATCCCAATGCAACAAACCGCCGGTATCCATCTATCGTTCGATTACCATT
The DNA here is from genome assembly GCF_007748035.1 of Aeoliella mucimassa. Classification (NCBI taxonomy): domain Bacteria; kingdom Pseudomonadati; phylum Planctomycetota; class Planctomycetia; order Pirellulales; family Lacipirellulaceae; genus Aeoliella; species Aeoliella mucimassa. The sequence goes on along the minus strand of NZ_CP036278.1, from coordinate 2,967,662 downwards.
CGGAGTCGGACTGGCAGCACAAGTTTCGCGGTATCCTGAGTGCGATCCCCGCTTCGATCGCGTTGTTCTCGAACCGCCGCCCTGGCGTTCGCAACTTCCGGGCGAATCGTACGCTGTACTGGCATCGATTCGATGCGGTTCGCACTCAACTCCCCGCAGTCGCCTTCTCGGAAGAGTTTTCCATCGAGCATTACGCCGCGTGGGTGGCATCGATTCCCGATCTGTTTGAGACACTCGCTGACGACGAGGCTTCGGACACGGAGCACGCTGAACACCATCTTAGCCAGGTGTTTACTCCTGTTCGCAGCAAGAGAGTGCTCGAAGTGCGGGCGAACGATCGGGTCGCTGATCGCATGGTACCGATGGTCGCCGCTTATTGGACGGGACTCTTGTACGATGAAGATTCGCTGCAAACATTGACCGACCTGACCTACATGTGGAAACGCCCCAACGCTTGGCACGAAGCTTTCTTCGATGCGGCGATAAATGGCATGAGCGCTTCGGCGAGTTCGATGCGACGCACGCTGCGTATACTCGACATCGCTCTCGAAGGTCTCTACCGGATTGATGATACCGATGCGACCGCGATCGATGATCTTCAGCGACTGCGCTGGAAGCTGCATGGCAAACCAGTGACAACGATTTCCATGGAGTCGGTCACCAGCAATAGCCCTAGTTGCTCGATGAACTAACTGGTTACTACGCAGAGTCGTCGGAAGCCGTTGCCGTGGGCACTCCGAATCCACCACCGCCTGGTGTCTCGATAGTGAGCACGTCGCCTGCGTTGGCAGTGAATTGCACAGAAGAATCAAGTTCTTCTGCTTGGTCGCTACCGGCTCGCAGCAAAAGGTTGCGGCCCGACCGACCCGGCTTGCCTCCCGCGACTCCGTAAGGCGAGGTCGTGCGACGCTGTGTGAGCAGCGAAACAGTGAGTGGTTCGAGAAACTCGATGCTCCGCACCATTCCGTCGCCGCCATGGTGATGGCCCACTCCCCCCGACCCGCGGCGTATCGTAAACCGTTGCAAACGGACTGGGTAGCGATCTTCGAGCACTTCGGGGTCGGTGAGCGAAGTGTTCGTCATGTGCGTATGCACCGCGCTGGCACCATGGAACTCCGGCCCGGCTCCAGAGCCACCGCCGATAGTCTCGTAATACCCAAACGCGTTCTCCCCTTCGCGGCCGAACAAGAAATTGTTCATCGTCCCCTGACTCGCTGCGACCACTCCCAAGGCTCCCAGCAGCACGTCGACGATGCGCTGCGATGTTTCCACATTGCCACCGACCACCGCTGCGCACTTACTGGCATCGTCGCTGGCTGGCGGATTGAGCAGGCAATCGTCGGGCACCACGATGTCGATCGGAGCCAGTACGCCGGCGTTGAGGGGGATGTCTTCTTCAATCAAGCAGCGGAAACTATAGAGCACCGCGCTAGCAACGATCGCCAGGTTGGCATTCAAGTTCGTTTCGAGTACCGGGCCGGTACCGGTGAAATCGACCGTGGCCGAACCACCGTCCGCACCATGCGTAACCGTGATGCTCACTTCGATCGGCGTTCCATCGTCGAGGCGATCGGCGAACGCATGCACCCCGGCCGGCACGTTCAACAACGCGGCCCGCATCTTGGCCTCGGCCACCCGCTGAATGTGCCCCATATAACTCTGTACGACCTCGAGCCCGTAGCGCTCGACGAGCGCGAGCAGTTGCCGCACCCCACTTTGGTTCGCAGCGGTCTGAGCGTGGATATCGGCTAGATTCTCGTCGATCGACCGCGAAGGGTAGGGGGCCTCGGCAAGGTGCTTTCGCAGCGATTGCTCGCCAGACGCTTGGTTCTCGACCAACCGGAACTGTCGGATCAACACCCCTTCTTCCGCGAGATTACGCGAGAACGGCGGCATCGATCCCGGAGTGATTCCACCAATCTCCGAATGATGCGCCCGACTAGCAGTGAAAAACAACACGCGCTGGGACTGGCCCTCGTCCGTGGAATCGAACACGGGAGTAACGACGGTAACATCCGGCAGATGGCTTCCCCCGCGGAAAGGATCGTTGGTGACGAACACGTCGCCCGGGCGCATCGCCGGCACGTCCTCCATCAGGCACTTCACGCACTCGCTCATCGCCCCCAAATGCACAGGAATGTGCGGGGCGTTGACCACCAAATCGCCATTTGCGTCGAAAATGGCACAACTGAAGTCGAGCCGCTCTTTGATGTTGGTCGACAGGGCGGTGTTCTGCAGCGTCACGCCCATCTGTTCGGCGATCGCGGCAAAGCGATTGTTAAACAACTCGAGGGCAATGGCGTCGACTTCCTGGCTTAACTCAGAATGCTCCGCCGCGCCGGTGAGATCGGTCAGCTGCAGGTCGTTTCGCTCGGTGACTCGGCACTCCCAGCCTGGTTCGATGACGACGGTACTGGTGGACTCGACCACAATCGCCGGCCCGCAGAAGACGTGCCCCGCCTGCAGATCGTCGCGCTGGTACACACTGGTGCAATGCCACTCGCCAGCGAAGTAGGTCTGGGTGTGATTCGACGCTACCGCGGTTTGCTCACTATGAATCTTCGTGACCGGCCAACTCGGCTTGGCAACTTTGCCGGTGACTTCGATGCGGGCGGCGTAGATCTCTATCGGGCGATCGAACAGGAATCCGAACAGCTGCTGGTGCATGCTTGCGAACTCCCGCGCGTAATCCCCGTCGGCAGGGCAGGGGATCGTGATCGTGGTGTCCTGCCCCGAGTAGCGAAGGTCGAGCATCCGCACCGCAGGCTCAATGTCGGCAGCGGCGACTCCTTCGTCGTACACTTGCTGCACGAGGTCTTGCTCCAACTCTTGGAACACGTCCTCAAGTTTTGCGAGTTGCAATTCGTCGTAGGGCTGACTCACATCGCGGGCGGCAAACTTTTTGACATCGGCCATGCCAATACCATATGCACTGAGGATGCCTGCGTAGGGATGCTGCAGCACTTTCTTGATGCCAAGCTCGCGGGCGATCGCACACGCATGCTGCGCGCCGGCTCCGCCGAAGCTCACCAGCACGTAGTCGCGGGTGTCGTATCCGCGGGCGATGGAGATTTTCTTGATGGCCGCTGCCATATTAGCATTGGCAATGTCGGTGAGCCCCGCGGCCAATGCCTCCGGTGAGTAGGTCTGGCCGGTCGCGGTTTGCACCTCGTCGATAAGCTGCTGCAGTCGCGATTCGACCGCGGAGCGATCGAGCGGAAAGGCAAAATACTCCGGCAGCACTTTGCCGAGGTAGACATTGAGATCGGTGACCGCCAGCGGACCACCGGCTCCGTAACAAGCAGGCCCCGGCGACGCGCCCGCGCTTTGCGGGCCGACCATGAGCTTCTGGCCATCGAACCAACAGATCGATCCGCCGCCGGCCGCGACAGTTTCGATCGCCAGCATCGGCGCTACGATGCGAACCCCGTCGCCCGACTCTGGATCGGTGACCTCCATCTCGAAACGGCGCTCGTATTGCCCATCGAAACGACTAACATCGGTACTTGTACCGCCCATGTCGAAGCCGATCGCTCCGGCAAAGCCCGCTTCGCTCGCCACGTGGGCGTAGCCGATCACGCCGCCGGCCGGACCGGAGAGGATGCTGTCTTTGCCGATGAACTGCTCGGCATCCACCAGCCCGCCCGCACTCGTCATCAACTTGAGAGCACCCGAAGCGAGCTTGCCATGGATCGCTCGCAGATAGTCGCGAATCACCGGCGTCAGGTAGGCGTCCACCACCGTAGTGTGGCCACGAGAGACCAGCTTTTGCAAATGGGTCACCCCGCGCGAGATGTGGTGGAATCCCAATTCACGGGCGATTCGCTCGATGGCCAGTTCGTGCTGCTCGTTGCGATAGCCATTCATCAAACAAATCGCAAGCGACTGGATACCTTGCGACTGGAGCTCGACGAGTTGCTGGCGGACTTGGGATTCGTCGAGCGGAGCCAGCACCTCGCCCTGGCTGCCGATGCGTTCCTCGACCTCTAGCACACTGCGATAGAGATCCGCATGGCGTCGGATGTTCAAGTCGAACAGCTTCGGACGAGTTTGATATCCGATGCGAAGCACATCGCCCAGCCCCGCAGTCGTGACAAACGCGGTTACCGCGCCTTGCCGCTCGAGCAGCGCGTTGGTGCCTTTGGTGGTTCCCAGGCGGATGGTGACCTGCTCAAGTTCGTCGTCGAGTCGCTTGCCTAGCAACCAACGCGTACCCGCGATGGGGGCTTCCTCCCCGGAGTGGAGTTCGTACCCCTGGCCGATTCGTGGTTCACCTTTCAGCGGAGCCGCGAGAGTCGACTCTCCCTTCTCCGCGTCGAACGACTCGACCTGCACCTGCTGGTCGCCGATCTTGAGAAGGTAGCCATCAAAGAAGCCAGGGGGATCTGCTTGCCGCTGCGGATCGATAATCACGCACGCGGTCGAGCCTTCGGCCACCGCCCCTTTATAGACGCCGGAACTCAAAAGCTTGTGCGTGCGGATTTCACCTGCAGGAGTTACCGCCAGGCAATCGGTAAAGGTACCCCCAACGTCAATCCAAACAGTCCACGGCTTCATCGATAGCATCCTTTAGCAGTCACGTCCGATGCGACCAAGGACGCTCGTTTCGAAACAGTCCGCGGCCCGCTCGTCAACTAGAGCCCGAACACCAACTCCCCCCACGATACGCGGGGCTTTGGCTAACGCTTCGATTGTAGCTAATCGAGAAACGACGCCCAAGCGAGCCTGGGGAACGCCATTTTATCGAGCCATAGAACGCAGCCGAGCAAGAAATCCTCTGTCGTGAAGCAATTCAGAACTTCCTACGGTTGTCGAAGCGCCCAGATAAACGGACGGAGAGTGCGAGGTTACAGACTCGCTGAAGGCACTTGTCCTGCGGTGAATGAGGCCATCTCTAACGGAGCTTCTCTTGCAAGTACTGCAGATTGAGTTCAGCTAGCTCGATATTCTGATCCGCCAGGTACTGGTTCAGCGATTGGATGTGGAGCTGGTACTCACGTTCCCTCTCGTGAGTGATTCTTGTACCAGAGAGCATGCCAACCGCAAAAAGGGAAATACCGCAGAGTATGCGTAACGCAGGCATATCTACGTAGACCAATAGAGCCACGATGGCGAGGCCGATCGTGAATAAGAGAGCATATGCAGTGAAGGGACGCATCTAGTCGGCCTCTAGCGTCGATGTATATATGATGCCTGCCCTAACGGAAGTTTAGAGCATTCTCGACGGCGGCGAACTAGAAAAATGAAGAATTAGCAGATAACAGGTATAAATAGTCGTTTATTTAGTGAGTATGCGTATTCTGTTGAACTTTCCAGCATTTAGTGGTGGTTGCCTTCCGTAGAGGCTTTCCTTAACTGTCTGACCAAGGACAGTCCCGAGTAAGTGGCAAATGATATGTTCACGCCATTTGAACACGCGTTTTCCGCTTGCTGTAAATCACCATTCCGGCCACTATTAAGCCCGTCCAAACGAAGACCGTCATCGGCTCGGGAACAACGAGAACCAGTTGGTCCTGATACTGCTGCGTACCATACTTGTTGGTCAAGTTCATGACTCTAACTTGCCCCAAGTACCCAGACGATTTGTCCCAAGAGGGATCTGCGTTGTAGTCCGTTAACCAACCGGGACCTAGAGAATTGTAAGGGTTAGTATAGGTACTTGCTAAACTGCTGGAACTGATTCCCAAAGCGTTCCGAATTGTAGTGTCGTCGTGCCCGATTTCGCGCCACAGAGCATACTGCAGTGCATTTGCGCTATTCCGAGCAGCAGTTCCGGAACCACTATAGTCAAACCCACTCAGCGAACCATTGCGAAACTCGGTGTAGAGCCAAGCCATGTAATTTGTGATCGTGTTCCCGCCATTCACCGTAGTGTCAGAGATGCCGGCTACATAGTAGATGGCTCCATTGGACACATGCTCAGTGATCTCCACGCAGAATGTTTCAAACGGAGAAAATGATTTACCTGCTGGTGAACCACCATCGGTGATCAGAAATCGCCCACCATGCGTACCCGGCAAATTGGCATTGAAATGGACCTTGCTGCCCATTTGAAGCGAAGCCAAGGCTGGTGTTGCAACCACTATCAGCAACACGCCGATCGCAGCTGAAATCGCCCTCATCAAAGCTGAAGTAACCATAAGAATATCCGCACTGTAGATGTTTTTCGTGGTGACTAGCGTTGTGCAATTACAAATCAACTAGCGTGTCGATTCATAAGTAGAAAGCAACCAAGAACCGTGACAGTTCTTCGCAGAACTGCCACGGCCTTGATGCTTATTACAATCGAGCCTTAACTAGGCTTGGCGACGCCGATAAACGGCGAAGCCAACCAACCCCAGGGCCGACCACACTACCATCGTAGCGGGCTCGGGTACGGTAAAGCTTGCGTCGAAGTTCGACGTCTGATTAGCAGCAGTGCTGTTAATCGTAGTGACAAGCGTCAACGAGTAGGCACCATTGGTAGCGACACTACCAGCACCTTCAGCATCGAAAATACCACTGCCACCGAGAGTCGAACCGATTTGAGTGGTTTTGACAAACTCACCATTTCCCAAATCAATGTAGGCATCGTAAGTGACTGCACCAGTGGTACTCTTGGCACTATTAATTGCCAAGTCAGCACCCATTGGATTCGAGCTTGGGCCGAAATCGGTATCCGTCATTTCGACGGTCAAGTCGCCATTCCCTGTACCACTGTACTTAGCCGATACAGTCATCGACATTACTGGAATAGCTGCCGATCCGTCGTAAGGCTTGGAGTAGGTCGAGGTTACAGTCAAAGTGTAATCACCAATCGCCCCAGAGTAGTTGATTACCCCAAGTGATCCAATCGTATCACCGGCAGCATTGTCGTAAATGGTGACAGTGGAGGCTCCGTTCGTCAGCTTCAAAGCGAACGAGGCATCTGCCGACGAAGCAGACACAACACCGATAGCAAGCGCTGCAACTGCAGCGCAAAGTAAACGAGAGTTCATCTCAAACTCCTAGAGAATTCATAAAACCAGTAATTTCAGTCAACACAATGTTAAACTCCGCTTTAGGCGGAGCACTGAAACCGTGGTGGTCTGAACAGGGAGTTTGGTGGTGGAATTGGCAAGCTCAAGCGTCCTTCGCCGCTGAGCCACGCCACCAAGGCAAAATCGATTTCGATCGACTGCTTGAGAGCGTTCGAGTCGCAAGCCATGCTGCCGCTCGAGCCAATTGAACTGGTCGAGGCAGTAGTTGAAGTGGTTGAAGCTTGGCCGCTCGCAGGAAGAAGTCCAAGCTCCTTAAGCTGGTAGCTTGGATCGTTCTCATTGGTTGGTCGCTCGGCATCCGATGTAGCCGAGCAGCCTTTGGAGCAATTCTCAGAGTTGATTGAGAAGTCAAAAACGTTGAGTTTTGGAACTACAATACTCGCCGATGCTGGGGTCGCCAGGAGGGTAAATCCTCCCAAAAACACCAGGAAAACGAGTGTCGTACTGTCCCAACGCCTGAACACAGAATCGCTCCAACTACAGAAGGAATAGTCCACCATCAAACGCTAGTTCTACCACCTCGTTCCAATATTGCAATAGAAATCCGGCCGGTTTTCCGCAAGAGACTTGACATAGCACAAGATAGTCTTTCGCCAATTTCTGCCATTCAATTAAGACAAACACACTTGTATTTCGCCTTTCTAGGCCAAGTCGCAACCGATTGCTATGCAAGTCAGAAGTACATGCGACCCTCCTGTGCTCGGTCGATCGCCTTCAAATGATATTGACCTTCAACTCACGTTCGTTTTTGGCTCGTCCCTCGCTATAGTTCAGTACCACTATGTGGCTACACCAGCGAATGCGACTACTAACGGAACATTACCTGTTTCTGTCACTTCTCATCGCCCACACTTGTTGTGGGTGATAAGTACGAGAGATTCGGCTGCTGGCCTGGTAGTGAGTACACTTACGAATAGCGCACACATCGACTGGGGTTTTCGTTCTACTAACCAATGAGCTACAAAACAGATAAGCATATCGCTTTTTTGTTAATTAGTGCTTGCTAGCGCCTACTCCATCTGATAACGTGATTTTGGCGTTCAGCTATCCGCAGTAACGCCGGTGTCCAGTAATTCCATGAAGACCACTCAGGTCGCACTGGAAGCTTCCGTACTAGCTCTTTGAGTACGAGAACCTTCCAACTAGGCGGAAGGACACCGAGAGGTAGCGTTGAGTCACAGCTTACTTATTCTCCGGGGGGAGATATGGTCGCACACGAGCTACAAGCGGGTGATGTGGAGGAGGCGCTTTCAGAGACGGATCGCGCCCAGCGGGAATACAGCGAGTTACGCACGACGAGAAATCCTTATCTCTATCCAGCAGGATTACTCGACAGCGAGTATCGTCGCGCGATTTTCCAAGAATACGCTCATGAAACATCAGCGGAAGATAGTCAGCGAACGTGGTGGTTATTGCACGCGAAACCTCGACAAGAGAAACGTCTTGCTGACGAATTGCGTCGACTTGATGTGCCTCATTATCTTCCGGCCACTAAGTCCAAAGCCATCACACGTGGCAAGCCTAGATACTCGTGGATGCCGCTTTTTTCAGGCTATCTGTTCCTTTGGAGCAACGAAGCACAGCGACTGTCCGCGTTACAAACCAATCGCATTGTTCACAGTTATCCAGGGCCTTGTTGACTAACTCCACTCGAACTGTGGAAGCCCGAGTTGGGTGAATTGATTGATGATTTTACAGCGCAAGCGGGCTTCCGTTTGTTGGTTTTCGAATACTCGGTTTTTGAGATGGCTCCCAAAGCTTTGTTTCACTCGGTACATGGTCGTTTCCGCCAAGCTTCTACGATGATAGCCCACTTCCTCTTTCCAACTCCTACGCCCCTTGCGTCGAATCTGACGAATTGCCTCGTCCCGGGGCAAAGGCTCCTCCGCAGAGTTGCCATGTTGTTTGATCTTGGCGTTGTGCTGCGGCGGAATCACCGGCTCAATGCCTTCGGATTCCAGCCCTTCATAAACCTTCCACTTGTCGTAACTACCGTCGCCGTGAAACTTTTTTACGGGCTGCTCCACCTGCTCCAGCATTTCGGGAACCGCATCGGCATCGTGGCAACTGTTCTCGGTCAAAATCTCCGCCACAATCTCGCGGGTGTCAGGATTCACCGACAAATGCAGCTTCCGCCATGTCCGCCGCTTCGACTTGCCATGCGTCCGCATCTTCCATTCGCCCTCGCCAAACACTTTCATGCCGGTGCTATCCACCACGATATCGATGTCGCCCCTCTTGTTAGCGATATCGAGCGAAACATTCAGCTTGCTGGCTCGCTTGGCGAGCGAAGAATAATTGGGAATCGCTGCCTCGACGCCCAACATCGCCACCAGCGAGCGGCCGAATCCCTCAGTCTGCCGATAGGGAAGTTTCAGCAGTTCGCGAATCGTCAGCAAGCACTCGATCGCCGTATCGCTGAAGACAAAAGGGCGACCGACTTTTGTCTGGTCGTTAGGATGTTCCCAGTTCTCCAACGCCTCGTCGCTAAACCAAATAGTGATGTTTCCACGCTCGATGAGCGACTTGTTATACTCCTTCCAGTTCGTGACTTTGTAGGTTCGTTTTTCTTTCGTAGCCATGTTCGATCTCCGTAAAAAAGGTACGTGGTTCCATTCCACGTTAGTTTTTACGGAGGTTTGTGACTAATTGTTCAACAAGGCCATTCAGAAATCATAAATCCCAAACTCCCCTGTCCCCTGAATCCTGCTTCCTGACTCCTCTCCAAAATAGTTACCCATGGGTGGGAATCTATTTTGGGCAACTATCGCGGAGGTGTTGATGCAACTCATTGTCTACCAACGACTTGCGATAAGTGCGCAGCGGGGAAATAGATTCCCACTCGATGCGTTATTGGGAATGGGAATCTATTCGTGCGCGAAAACCACTGGTTTTGTAGAGCGGGTGGAGATTCAATTTTCCCATCGTTGGGAACATTGGGAATCTATCGCTCGAGTGCGCTTGGCGAAGCTCGCGGAGTCGGTTCTGGCGGAGTCGCTGGTTGCGGCGAAGCTCGATGCCGGGGAGCGAGGAAGCTTCTCGATCCCCGTAGCGGCCCGGGGGCGGAGCGGCGGTCGGCTTTACGGAGAGGAGAGGTGCAGAAACGCAAACACCCCGCTTGAAGTCGTGCTTGCAAGCGGGGTGTCTAAAGCGACGCGGACGGGACTCGAACCCGCAACCACTGGATCGACAGTCCAGGACTCTAACCAATTGAGCTACCGCGCCAAGTTGTGTGGTTCCTCGACCGAAGCCGGGGAGCTGGCCGAGATAGTAATAGTATTACTCTCGACCGGAGCCCAGCATTTTAATCAGCCTTTCTTGGGATCGTCAACAGGACCCACCCGCCGGTTTTCCCGAGTTTTGGCATCTTTTTTCTCGAAAGTTGCCTGTAACGACGCATTCTCGGCCCTGGAGGTTCGCCGTGGGCTGGTCGGCCGCTGGGAGGGGTTCGAGCGGTTGTAGCGATTGCAGCCGGGAGGGCATGGGGGTTTTCGCCATAGCCAGCCCGGGCGGAGGACGGTCGCCTCGATCGCGACCTAAATTTGAGCGAAGAATCGTATACCTACCGCGAGAGCTATCCCCATGGAAATCATCACCGAAGCCCTAGGCACCTGGTGCAACTCCGCCGTGAGCGGCACCTGGCATTGGTTCAACACTCTCAATCGCGAAGAGTGGATGGTGGTACTGGCGGTTGGCTCCGCATTGGGCTTCCTCTGCATGCGTGGATTGCGGGCCGGAAGGTAGGCACCACCACCGAGTGGGTGCCAATCAAACAATAGGCGAACGGGAGATTCACCGACGATGTTAGTGTGGGATTGGTTAAACGGAGCCCTTATCGGCCTGCCGGCCACGGCCGGATTGGCGGCGGTGGCTTTGATTGGCTATGTATTTGGCCGTCGCAGTCGCCAGCTGCCCGAAGGCAATCTTGGCTCGGTAGGACCACGTGAACTGCATCGGGCGGCCCGTGTTGCCAAACAGATGGAAGACACCATCGAGCAAATTCGGCGGCAACTCGCCGAGCATCGCTCGTACGTCGACCGGTTCAAGAGCAAAGTGAACGAGGCTGCGGAGTTCGATCCTCGTGCTGCATTGCACATGCTGTCGGCCGAGTCGGAGCAGGTGATCCTGCCGACGTTGCGGCTCGCCTCTCGGTTGTCGCATGCTTACGACGAACTTCGTCAGCAGTCGCAAGTGCTCTCGAACTTCACCGAAGGGCGGACCGATCCGGTCACTGGTTTGGGCAACACCCCGGCGCTCGAAGAGCAGTTGGAGTTGGCCCTCGGCGATCACGAGCGGGGCAAAACGCCCGCTTCGATTGCATTGATCAGTGTCGAAGAGCCCGACGACATCGCTCCCGGCAGCGAGGAGCACCGGGAGTTCGTGAAGCGAATCGCAGCGGAAGTCGAACGCTGCGCCCGCGACCCCGACTACATTGCTCGCCTAGGCGGCGTGGAGTTTGCGGTGCTGTTGCCGAAGACGAACCTTTCGGGCGCGCGGATTTTTGGCTCCCGCCTGCGGAAGCAGATCTCGGAGAGTCGCGGTCTGCTAGCGGGTTGCGGCATTGCCGAGGCACTGCCGGCCGATACGCCGCAGAGCTGGTTGTCGCGAGCCGATTCGGCGCTCTACAGCGCCCGGCAACGGAGCCCAGTATCTGCACACCGGCGAGTCGCTGCAGGCTGACAATCAGCCGCTGAAGAAACCTGCTCCGCAGGACGAAGAGCTGGCCACGGCCGACGCGTAGATCGTTCGCACCGCGGGCGACTGCTCGCAGCTTGTCGTTTCTCAAGCAGTCGCAATAGTCCTGGTAGATGCCAAACTTCTTTCTATCGGGAGAGCGACCATGTGGGTACGTACTGCTGCGGTTTTGTTGCTAGGTGTCGTCACAAGCTTCTTGGCTAGAGCCGCCGAACCTGAGAAGGACGATCCACCAAAGGAAGGTCGCGTGATTGAGCGTCTCTCGGGCGACTCGGAGGTGGAAGCCGAGCCTCAGCCGGATGGCTCGACTTTCTACCGCAACGAGGTGCGTCGAGTGACGACTCCGCTGCCGGAAGGGTACCCGAGACCAACGCCGCCCGAGGTGGTTGAGGTGAAGAGCTATCCCGAAGTCCGCCGGGCGACGTTTGCCGGGCAAGGGCAAGGGCAGGGGCCCAACGGCATGAAGAACTCGGCTACCGGATTCTGGCCATTGTTTGGGCATATCAAGTCGCGCGGCATCGCGATGACCGCCCCGGTCGAAATCGAGTACGAGGGGCTCGAGCCAGGCGACGACCAGAAGATTGACGGCTGGAACATGGCGTTCCTGTACCGCAGCAAGCAAACCGGTCCGACTGAGTCGTACGCCAACATCACAGTGGAGGATGCCAAACCGGTAACGGTTGTCGCAACCGGCATCGCTGGTGACGCCACCCGCGAAGCGATCGACACCGCCTTGCAGCAGTTGCAGAAGTCGCTCGCCGAGTCGACCGATTGGCAGCCGGCCGGCGATCCCCGCGTGCTAGGCTACAACGGCCCCGATGTGCCCGCCGCCGAGCGCTGGAGCGAGGTGCAGTTGCCAGTAACCAAGAAGCCAGCAGCTGCGGAGCAAGACGAGTAGATCTACTTTTCGATGTTTGTTCCCAGCGTTCGAAAACCCGATCGTGAGAAAAACGGGGTACGATTGCTTTGCCTGGGAAGCCAGGTAAGTGCCTGAGTTTCGCGGAAATGCTGCCAATACAGCAGTGACACGCGGACGCTTCGGGAGGGTGCTGGGGGCATGAACAAGTAGGCCAGCTCGTTTGGTTTCTGGACATGCTTTCGTGCTTATCTTGTTCGTTAGATTTTATTGCGGACCTAACTGTCTCATTGTAAGATGCGGCCCGGGCGAGTCTGCCCCTCCACTAGTCTTCTTGAGCAGAGGCAAAGCATGAATCCTGTTATTTGGTTTGAAATCTACGTCGATGATCTCGATCGGGCCACTAAGTTCTACGAGCAAGTGCTCGGGATCGAGCTGAAAGAACTGGAGACTCCCGGCGACGAGCTGAAGATGATGGCTTTCCCCATGGAGATGAACATGATGGGAGCCGGCGGAGCCCTCTGCAAGATGGAAGGCATCACGGCTGGCGCGAACAGCACCATGGTCTACTTCGCTTGCGAAGACTGCGCGGTGGAAGCGGACCGTGTGGAAGTCGCCGGCGGCAAAATTCTCAAGCCGAAGTTCTCCATCGGCCAGTACGGCTTCATTGCCATTGCCTACGACACCGAAGGCAACATGTTTGGATTGCACACCCCGCCTGGTATGTAACCGCAGCTTGCTGCAGGCGAGCTGAGCCAGTCCACACTCATCAAAAGAAAAGAGCCCGGGCACGATTGCCCGGGCTCGATAATGATGGCGACTTAACCCCCGGCGGCCGGAGCCCCAGGCTTGAACGTCGTCCATCCATGGATACGTTGTAATGGCGTTTGGCGGGAAGCAGCGGTTCGGCCGCTTCCCACGCTTAGCCTTTGGTTATGCACTCTTGTTGACAGGTGTCTCATCGTCGAACAACTTGGCGCGACCTTCGACGATATCGTCGGTGATCACGTAACGCTGTCCGCGAGGTTGGTCGGGCAGGTCGAACATGATGTCGAGCATCACGGTTTCGATAATCGACCGCAGGCCACGAGCACCGGTCTCGCGTTCGGCAGCTCGGCGGGCAATTGCCTTAAGAGCTTCGTCCGTAAACTTGAGATCGGCATCCTCCATGCCAAAGATGTGCTGATATTGGCGAGTTAACGCATTTCGTGGTTCGGTTAACACGCGTACCAGGGCATCTTCCGGCAGTGGACGCAGCGAGCTGACCACTGGCAAACGGCCTACCAACTCGGGGATCAGGCCAAATTCCACCAGATCGTCGGCTTGTACTTCCGAGAGTGCATCGCCGAGGCTCAGCTCGTGGCCGGCCCCATCGCTTTGCGTAAAGCCGATGCTGCGGCAGCCCAGACGCTTGCGAACGATGTCTTCGATACCGGAGAACGTACCACCACAGATGAACAGGATGTTGGTGGTGTCGAGCTGAATGTACTGCTGCTCGGGATGCTTGCGTCCCCCTTGCGGCGGCACATTCGCCGTGGTGCCTTCGAGCATCTTCAGCAGTGCTTGCTGAACACCCTCGCCCGACACGTCGCGGGTGATCGACACGTTCTGGCTGGTTTTGCCAATCTTGTCGATCTCGTCGATGTAGAGAATACCCCGCTGGGCGGCTTCGATATCGAAGTCGGCTGCGTGCAGCAGCTTGAGCAGCAGGTTCTCGACGTCCTCGCCCACGTAGCCAGCTTCGGTCAGCGTGGTCGCGTCGCCGATGGCGAACGGCACGTCGAGCGTACGAGCCAGGGTGCGTGCTAGCAACGTCTTGCCGCAGCCGGTGGGGCCAACCAGCAAGATGTTGGACTTATCGATTTCGATATCGTGTTCGTCGTCGGCCACCATCAGTCGCTTGTAGTGACTGTGGACAGCGACGGCCAACACGCGTTTGGCAGCCTCCTGGCCGATGACGTAATGATCCAGTTCGGCCACGATTTCGCGTGGCGACGGAATCTTGCTGAACAGTTGCTTGCTGCCACCGCGTCGTTTGCGTTCCTGATCGAGAATGCTTTGGCATAGCTCGATGCATTCCCCGCAGATGTAAACGTCGCCTGGTCCTTCGACCAGCGGGCCAACATCACGGTAGCTCTTACGACAAAACGAACAAAAGGCGTTCTTCTTCGAAGTTCCGCCTCGGCGTGTGCTAGTTAGATCCCTGCTTGAGGGCATGATTGCTCCTTCCCCGTCTCGTGTGCCTGGGTGGTAATCCTGATCGGTTGCCAACCAGGTTCTTCCTGTGGTGTCGCTCGATGACACAAACGTTGTCCGTCTTGCTTTTATGAGCCCACATCTCGTCGTCCCGACGAGGCGTTGCTGGGAGGGCTGGACTCAGTGCTTGACGATTGCTTGTGACTTCACGCGAGGCGAGGCTTCCATGTCCACGCTCTGTCGAGCAGTGTTCGAACTCCAATACGCAGTACCGATGGTTTCCGTTCATCGACCGCCTTCCCTTCTTTGGGCCACTTCCTTTGCGGACCCTGGCACAACCGCGCTAGGTGCACTTAATGCCCGCGGGAGTGTCAATTGATATAGGCTGGCTGGTCGTTATCTTTTATCGCTAACTTGCTCGTTCCGTGGCAAAGCTGGCGGGCCGTGGCGGTTATGACTTGTTTGGATCCGAGTCGTTGCCAAGCTCGCTATGAAGTTGCGTTGCTAGCTTTGCTTTTATTGTTCGGTATTCACCATCGCTAAGCGTACCCCGAGAATGCAAATCTCGGAACTTGGTGAGCAGTGCACTGGGGTCGTCCTCGTCAGTACTGGAGTTATCGCGCAACTTTCCCAGCAGCGATCCGTGTTTTCGATACCTTCGAAACAGTATCACAGCCACGGTTAGCAGCGCAAATATCAACGCGAACCACAAAGTGGCCGTAGCTAACCCAAAGGCATTCTTCGTCCAAGTTAACGCAACAATTCCCAGCACCTTCAGGTCCCGTCGTTCGGCGGTGTTTGCCCCGAGCGGCGGCCGATCCGCCTGCGGAAACGGCAACCACCCAATATTATGGGCAAATCGGCCGTCGTCGTCCATATTAACTATTTTGACTCCCGAAATATCGCTTTTTGCCCTCGGAAATAGTCTGTCTATCGAAGGCCATCCGGTGGTTGTTTCGCCTGCGACACTCTTGTCCCTGGGAACCAGCTGGCAACCCGCGCGACGGAAACCGCACCCCGCGCGCCCAAAATTCTTCCAAAGCCGCACCCCCTACTCAACCGATACATCTTCGCAGGGGGGCTGCCAGATGTGTTGCGGCAGCCAGTCGGTTGGGGGGACTAGCCGACGTTTTTATAACGGCTTGAATCGATTTGGCTGTGCGCGCAATTACCTGTCTATACGTACGTCTGGTGCTCTCGATGGTGCTCGCCGCTCTGGCGAACAGCACCCTCACTTACGCTCAGACCTCTGCTCTGCCCGATCCCGTTTACTGGTCGCAACAGGTGTTTGTCATTCCCTACCAATGGGACAACACCAATGCCGCCAGCGATGCGGTCGCGGTCAAGCTGTACCTGTCGCAAGACCAAGGGCGCACCTGGAACGAGATCTCGCAAGCCAAGCCCGAGTTGCAGGGATTCAACTATCACGCACCAAGCGACGGGGAATACTGGTTTAGTATTCGCACGTTCGACAGCCAAGGCCGCGCCTGGCCTGAGGGACCGTATCAACCCGAGCTAAGGGTGATCGTCGATACGCAAAATCCAACCATCCAGTCACTTACGGCTGCTTTAACGCCCGAAGGTATGGTGACTGCTAACTGGCAAGCAACCGACAGCAACTTCGACCCGCCGCGGGCGAGCATGCAGTATCGTTTGCCGGAGAGTCCGCAATGGCAGAGCGTTCCGCTCAATGGAATGCAGTCTCCGTCGCCGAACGTGCTGCAAGGCTCGGTGCAATGGCAAGTTCCCACGTCGGCTGCGACCGTTTACGTAAGGCTCGCCGTTCGCGACAAAGCAGGCAACGTGCAAGAAGCAGGGGCCGAAGCGCGAGTCGGCGGCGTGCCGAACACGCAGCTCGCCAATACCACTCGGCGAATGCCACCGCTCCACCGCGCCGAAACTTGGCCGAGCGATGGCCAGTCGCAGGTTCCCTTGGGAGCCCCGCCCGCCAGTGCGTACCAATCGATCACTACCAACACGGGAGCCCCGCCGCGCAGCAATAGCCTGGCGTCGCTACCGAGCCTGAACACCAATACTCCGCTGATGCCTCGCGAATCGGTGGCAACTAACTCTCCATTCCGACTTCCGAGTTTGAGCGACAGCCAAGCGGCCGGGGCGACCACCAACACTTCGTTAGGGTTATCGCCGCCCGAATTGAGTCGTCCGCAAAACAGTCCACTTGGTAATCCGCTGGGTAATCCGCCGAGCCAGGTCTCGGGCGGGTGGAATACGCAAGGCACCGCGCCGAGTAGCGGTGGTGTTGGAATGGGATTGCCTAACACGAGTAACCGCGCACCTTCGACTAGTTTGCCGATCCAGTACCTGAACCGTACTGAATTCGAGATTGGCTATAACGTCGATATGGCGGGTACTGCGGGCGTGACTCGTGTGGAGTTATGGGGAACTGAGAATGGCGGCCAAAGTTGGCAGCGGTTGGCGGTCGATACCGACAATCGCAGCCCGATACTTGTGGCTGTTCCAAAGCCGGGTGACTACGGCCTGGCCATCGTCGTGGCCACCGCGGGCGGAATCGACCCAGTCCGCCCGCGGCCCGGCGACGAACCACAGATGATGGTTCGCGTCGACACGACGGCACCGGTTGCCCGGTTCACGGGCATCCAGCAGGGGACCGGCCAGTTTGCCGATCGCCTGCAAATCGATTGGCAACCAGGCGACCCCACCGAGGCAGTGCTGTTGTCGTACAGCAGCAGCCCGTCGGGCCCTTGGATCTCGATTGCCAATCAGCTGCCCAACACCGGGCAATACTCGTGGCGTCTCGGTCGTCACTTGCCAGAGCAGTTGTACCTGCGTATCGATACCCGCGATCTATCTGGCAACACTTCGACCGACCAAACAGGAGTCCCGGTGCAAATCAGTCTGCCAACCCCAAGCGGCACGTTGGGCGCCGTGCGGGGGCTGTAGATCCGAGTCGCCCGGCGACTCGCCATCGACTATACTTGTGCAGAGGAGACTCTATTATGAGCACAGGTATGAGCCACGATAATTTGCAGTACATCGAGCAGTTGGTCGCTTCTGGCATATTTCGCACCCGCGACGAAGCCATGAACGAGGCGATTGATTTGCTCCGTCACCGCATCGAGTCGCAGGACACCGATTCGGAGGCTTACGAGTCCTGGTCCGCTCGATTTGAAGAGTGGCTAGCAGGCCATGGCGATATCGAGGCCGTTGCCGAAGACGACCGCGAAGGTATCTACGCCGGGCGAGGGGAATGATTGTTCTGCTGGATACCAATCTGTTGTTGCGTGCCATGCAGCCAAGCCATCCCGACAGCGGCGTCGCTCGATCGGCTATGCATTCGTTGAGAGCGGTCGGGCACCAGCTTTGTGTCGTCCCGCAAGTTGTCTATGAATTCTGGGTCGTTGCTACGCGTCCAACTGAAGTGAATGGATTGGGTTTGTCTACGGAGCGAGCCAATCTTGAAGTTGATCGAATGGTCTCTCTTTTTCCCCTTCGCCGCGACGAGCGATCCGTCTTCGACCACTGGCGGGATCTTGTCGCTACCTATCAGGTTGCGGGCAAGAAGGCACACGACTGTCGACTCGTTGCCGCCATGGTCCGCCACGGCATCAGTCACATCCTGAGCTTCAACCATGCTGACTTCACCAGGTTCGAAGAGATTACCGCGATTTCACCAGCGAAGTTAGATATACAGAAGCGATAAGAGGACCTAAAGCGGCACGTTGGGTGCCGTGCGGGGGCTGTAGATCCGAGTCGCCGAGAGAGCGTATCTCTCACCACCCACATTCTGGGAGACGCACCAATGTGTGGTACAATAGCAGTATCACTTTTCAAGCGTTCTCATCGTTCAGGGGGGTTATAGCTATGCTCGAAAGTCCTCTCGTGGCTGTTGTTTTGCTTCCGATCTTGTGGTTCGTAAGCGAGTTTCAAGATAAGCGGTGGCCTCGCATTCTGTTAGGCATTGGGGCGATTGGTATGAGTTACTTGGTAGCCTCTGCTGTTGGCGGGGTGCAGAGTCTTGGAGACAATGCCTACTTCGGCAATGCATCCCAACAGCTCGTCGACACGACAGTAACGCAGCTTGAAGCCGATAATGCAGAGCAAGTGCTTAAAGAGTTAAAGACGCTGCAAGATAAATACCATCCAACCTACGAAAACCGTGCGGACTATGAAGAACTCGTCGAAGAGTACAGCCAGAGCTTCGCAGAGGATTCCCCGGCAGAAACAACAGACGGTGAACCAG
Organism: Aeoliella mucimassa; assembly: GCF_007748035.1. Lineage (NCBI taxonomy): Bacteria > Pseudomonadati > Planctomycetota > Planctomycetia > Pirellulales > Lacipirellulaceae > Aeoliella > Aeoliella mucimassa. The sequence continues at coordinate 2,948,674 of NZ_CP036278.1, read as the reverse complement.
CGGAGGAGTGAGGTTGCTAACGTCTTGTCCGATTGGTTTTCGGTCAGTACGCAATACCGCTCAGCTCACTCCCTCACGGCAATCCCTCTTTCACCTTCTGAATCGCCATTGGGATGTCGGTGCAGTGCACGTCGACTCCCAGGCCGATGGCCAGGTAGAAGTCTTGCGGCGATCGGCCCGGCCAGCAGTTCACTTGGAACCCCTCGGCGTGGGCCTGTTCCACCAGGTCGCGCGACGTGCCGCTGATGCGGCAGGCGATGTGGTTGGCCTGTAGTTCCTTGGCCTCGGCGATGAACTCCGGCGTCAGCGGGGCGCTCTTGATAAACGCCGTGCGGGCGTCGGCGTCGAGTCCGCGGATCGCCTTGAGCGGACGCTTATCGAACGAAGTGAACACGTACTTCGAACCAGCGGGCTGCAGCCGGGTGGCCGCTTCGTGCAGCTTCACGCAGTACTCGTCGATGCGACTATCGGGGTACAGATCGTGGTTCTTGGTCTTCATCTCCAGCTCGATCATCACGCCTGGCTTGTCGGCAAAGTACTCGAGCAGTTCGTCGAGGAACAAAAACGCTTGGCCCTGCTTGGTGGTAATCTGCTTCAGCTCGTCGGCGGTCATGTGTTCGACCGCTCCGGTGCCGTTGTGGGTTCGTTTCAGGTCGTCGTCGTGCAGGATCACGAGCACGCCATCCTTGGTCATGCGAATGTCGGTCTCAAACCCGCGAATGCCCGCCTCGTAGCAGGCGCGAAACCCTTGCATGGTGTTCTCTTCGTACTCGTAGGCCCCCCCTCGATGGGCGAGAATCACCGGCACCGCGTCCTGGGCAACCGCCGAGGAAACTTGAGTAAGCAGCGTACTGACCAACAGACCACACAAAGCGACGCGGAACATCATGAAAGGCTCAATCAACGTAAGAGAAAGGGGCCGCACCAACTCGCCAACCGCCATTCTCCCCGCCGCGCAGCGGGAATGCAACCGTGACAGTTCTACGCTTCCGGCACCAGTGAGAGCCGAAATTGTGGATTCCTAAGTCGAGTTGAAGCCCGCAGGCTATCGCGGCAATGGTACTTCACAGATAAAGCACCGATAGCCCGCCACAAATCCATGCCCGTCCGTGTCGATCCGTGGCTCCACCTTTTCAGAAACGCGTAGGCCGCTTGGGCTTCGCTGGTCCACCGAACAAGGCAGTGCGGACTTCGAAACGCTTGCGGGCGACGATCGGTAATCCTCTCTCTAGGTCCGCTCCAACTGGCCAATAATCGTTGTTGAAAACGGGCGGCAAACTGGTCTAATAAGGGTCGCCTTGGGCTGCCAGCTGGCGGGGTGTCGAGCGTTGTGCGACACCTTGGCCGGCGACGTGGTATCGAGGTCGTGTGTCACCTGAACCGGTGAGAACGCCTGGGGTTCGGGGCGAAAAATAGATTCCCATGGGTGGGAATCTATTTCGGCCTCCGTCGCTAGGTGTGGTAGTCGTAACGCGTTACCTAGTAATGGCTTACGACGCCTGAGGGAGCTGCAAAATAGTTTCCCAACGGATGCGTTTTCCAGAAATGGGAATCTATTCGTCCCCCGCAGCTCCCTACCAAACCCCTCCTCTGGAGGGGCAATCCCCAACACCCTACTTCGAACTCCCAACCTTCATGCTCTCCCTCGAATTTCTGACTGCGAAGACCCTGCCCGAGCGAGGACCGTTGTGCGCGGTTTACGGCGACGACGACTACCTGCGGCGCGAGGTGCTGCTGGCGCTCAAGGGGGGCGAGGCGGCCGACGTGTACACCGGCAAGGACGTGGAGTGGCGCGACGTGCACGATGCGTTGACCACGGCCAGCTTGTTTGGCGACGACGCGAACATGGTGATCGTTGAAGAGGCCGATCCGTTCGTCAGCACGTACCGTGAGAAGCTCGAGGCGTGGGTTGCCTCGCCGCAGGGCACGCGGACTCTCGTGCTGGAAGTGAAAACCTGGCCGAAGACCACCCGCCTGGCCAAGGCCACGGATAAGGTCGGGCTGGCGGTCGATTGCGGAGTGCCGGCCGACAACAAAGGGGGCCGGCAGTCGAAGTTCATCACCGCTGCGAAGAAGTGGCTGACCCATCGGGCGAAGCACGTGCATCAGGCGACGCTCGAGCGCGAGGCGTGCGAGTGCTTGTTCAACCTGTTGCCGCTGTCGCTCGGGCTGATGGACCAGGAGGTCGCCAAGCTGTCGCTGATGGCCGACTCCGGCGCGATTACCGCTCCGTTGGTGGAAGCCAACGTTGGCGACTGGCGCACCCGCCAAACGTGGGACATGATCGACGCGATGGTCGAAGGTCGCGCGGCCGAGGCCTTGAAGCAACTCGATCGGCTCCTCGCGGCCGGCGAAGAGCCGATTCCGATTCTTGCGCAGGTGGCTTACACGCTCCGCAAGTTTGCCACGGCCAGCCGACTAGTCGAGCAAGGCGAAGCGGCCGGCAAACGCCCTTACTTTCCGCAGATCATGATGAATGCGGGGTTCTGGAAAAACAAAACCGACGAGGCCACCAACCAACTGAAAGCGATCGCCCGCCCGCGAGCGATGCAGCTTTCGACTTGGTTGCTAGAGATGGATCTCGCGATGAAAGGGCATAACAGCACCCCCAGCGGCGCCCGCTTGGAGCTGGAACGCTTGATCGTCCGCCTGTCGGGCGAGGCTTCACCGCGGCGGATGGCTCGGTCGTAAGCCGCCGACCGCGAGTTAAGGCAGGTACATGTCGAGCCAGGTGCTCGGCTGGTTAGGAGCGAGCGTGATTTTCTCGCACGCCGCTGGCACCAGCACGGTTTGGCCCTGCTTGAGTTCCAGCGTGTAGTCGCCAGCAGTCAGCGTGACGTCGCCGTCGAGTACCGAGATCAGGTGGAAGCGTTCGGCCAGATCGAGTTCGAGCGATTCGCTACGCTTCGCCCGCTCGAGGATGAACTTGTCGCACTCGACCAGACGCTCGACACCTTCGACCGCGGTGGGTTCGGGCGTTTGAGGATCGACTGGTCCGCGGGCGTAGTTGGAGACTTCCAGCGACTCTTCGATGTGCAGCGGGCGCGACTTGCCTTCGGCGTCGACCCGGTTCCAGTCGAACAAGCGGAAGGTCGTGTTGCTGGCCTGCTGGATCTCGGCGATCACCAGACCTTCGCCGAGGGCGTGTACGGTGCCAGCTTCGATGAATACGCAGTCGCCAACTTGCGGCTCGAACGCGTGCAGGCATTCGTCGCTCGTGCCCGACTCGATGGCGGCGGCCAGCGACTCGCGAGTGGTGCCAGGCTTCAGTCCGGCGTAGATTTGGCTGCCTGGCTCCGAAGCGAGCACCACCCAGGCTTCGGTCTTACCGAGGTCGGGCGGGTCGAGCTTCGCGCCTTGCTCGTCGTTAGGGTGTACCTGCACGCTAAGCGTCTTCTTGGCGTCGAGGTACTTGAAGAGCAGCGGGAAGATCGGCTGCGGGTAATGCTTGCCGAAGAGGGCTTCGCCATGCTCGTCGACAATCTGGTGCAGCGTGCGGCCAGCGAGGGGGCCTTCGGCGACCACGCTTTGGTCGTCGCCATGGTCGACCGCTTCCCAGCTTTCGGCGTAAGTCGGGCCGTCGCCGATCGGCTTGGCGAGCAGCGTCCCGAGCCGGCGGCCTCCCCACAGGTATTCCTTGAACAATGGCTGAAAACGTAGGGGATAAAGCATGGCAGCAGACACGGGCTAGAGACGGAAGGGGAAAACGGATCGCAAGCCATCATTATCGGAAGTTTCGGTGTTTTCGCTAGTTGGGGCCGGGTTCCCCTAGGCTGGAGCTGTGGAGCCAGTGGGACCTGTGGCCGCCGGCTGTTAGAATAGAGGACTCCGCGGGCCGAACTGGTATCGGCCCCAGCACCCACCTTCGAGCCCCCTCCCAACGCAGATGCCCGCGCACGACGACCTGTTTGAGAAGAGCAAAATGACCTTCGGGGAACACCTGGAGGAATTGCGAAGTGCGCTGATCAAGTCGATTCTGGCGATTGCCATCGGTTTTCTGATCGGCATGTACTTCGCCAGTTGGTTCGTCGGTAAAGTGAAGGAACCGCTGCAAGACGCGATCGACGAGTACGTGCTCGAAGAGTCGACCGAGCGATACACGCAGGAGTTGCTGGAGCGCAAGAAGAAAGGGGAGGACATCCCCGAAGACATCGACGCAGCGGTCAAGATTCGTAAAGAGAAGGGGTTGGCTCCCAAAATCGTGTTCATGGAGCCCAAGCAGCTCGGCATCGAGTCGGATGAAGAGTTAGTGCCGATCACCCAGTGGCAGCGAGTGGAGGACAACGCGAATCAGATCATCGCTACTGGGGTGACACAGGGCTTCATGGTGTGGATCAAGGCCGCGCTTGTGCTTGGCATCGTGTTCTCGAGTCCCGCGGTGTTTTGGTTTGTCTGGCAATTTGTCGCAGCGGGGCTCTATCCGCACGAAAAGCAATACGTGCACATCTTTTTGCCATTTAGCCTACTCCTGTTCCTCGCTGGGGCTGCGTTGGCCTTCTACGGGGCGATTTACTACGTGCTGCAGTTCTTGTTCTCGTTCTACAAGGTGCTTGGCGTCGCGCCGTATCCGGTGATTAACGAGTGGATGAGCTTCATCATGTTCCTGCCGATTGGTTTCGGCATCGGCTTTCAGTTGCCGTTGGTCATGCTGTTCCTCGAACGCATCGGCATCTTCAATGTGCCGCTTTACTTGAAGCAATGGAAGATTGCGGTCGTCGTGATTTGCGTGATCTCTACGATCCTCACGCCAGCCGATCCGCAGAGTATGATCCTCATGGCGGTGCCGCTGGTGATTCTCTACTTCGGTGGTATCGGACTGTGCCGCTACATGCCGCGGCGGAAGAAGCCTTTCTCCGAAGTGGTTTCCGGAGAAGAGTAGTCTGGCTCGCTTCTCTTGCTGGTTAGCGGTGGCTTAGAATCCTCGACCGGTGGTGAACCCCCCGCCGCGCCGGTGGGGTGGGCGGTGCGACGAGCGGCGTTGCTGCTGCCGCGCGGGGCCTCGGCGGTGCATGCTGCGATTGGCCGCCTGGCGCATGGCTTCGCCGGCCACTTCGATCAGTACGTTCCCCAGCACGTGCGAAACGTCGCTATCGAACAAGCCCCCCAGGTCGTTCCATTGATCACTGGAATCGTCGTAGCGAGGGCGGACGAACTGCTGGTACCGGCGGACCGTGCTCCACAAGCCTTCCGAGGTGTTGTTGCCTTGTAGGTATCGATCGACTTCGCGCGAGACATCGAGTTGCCGCGAGAAGAACGACCGCCGCGAGTCGAACTCGCTGGCTCGGAACTTTCGCATTACCTGATCGAGCCCCGAGATTTTCTCGTGCCAGACCTCCAGCTTGCCACGATCTTCATGGCTTTGCTGGCGGGCATCGCGGAGTTGCTGGTTGCAGTGCTGGATCTCGCTAAAAATGTTGTCGTCGGTGGTTTGCGGAGTCGCCCGGGTGCGGATCGCCAGTGCGGTCTCTTCCATCGACCCGAGAAACTCCTTCAGCCGATTCACGCCTGCTTCGTAGTACTCGTTTTCACGCTGCTCTAGCGAGGCAATCTCGTGCTCAATCTGAGTGCGGGCGTCCTCCAGTTGGCGAAGCTCAACCAGGCATTGCTCACGCTGTTTGCCCTGTTCGGTGCCTTGCTGTAGGACGTTGGTCAAACCGATTTCGTCGGATAGACGGTCCTCGATCGCTTCGATCTGTTCCATGAGCGAGGTGAACTCGCCGCGCCGGCGCTCGACCTCGGCGGCCATGAGTTCAGGAGTCTTCTGCAGGAACTCGTAGCCCTGGCGGTTCTTGTTGTAGTGCACCAGCTTGGCCACCCAGCGGTCGAGCTGGCGGGTGAGTCCGCGGCCGCGATAGTCCGCGGTGCCAAACCCTCGTCGGTGCAAGTACTGGAACATCCGGCTCTTGCGATACGCGGGAAGCTTCGCAGCGACTTCGTCGCGCATCTCGGCCACGCGAAGCTCATTGCGCTTTAGTTCGGTCTCGGCAGCCAAGGCTTGTTGCGAGAGCGTTTGAAACTCGCTGTGCGTCCGCAATCGCTCAGCGAGCACTTTTTCTAGCTCGTCGCGTTTGGTTGCCAGCTCGTCGAGTCGATGCGTCAGCTGGTCGATTTCCGTTTCGAGCTTGCCGCGACGGTCGAGGTTGTCGTCCCAGGCGGTTTGCAGGTCCTTTTCGCGCTGCTGCTTGGTGTGCAGCAGTTGTTGGAGATGACCACGGACCTCGCGAAACTGTTTAGCAATGGTTTCGCTCGACATGTCGGGCAGGTAATGCTGCGCCAGTTCGACGAGCGACTCGCCCCGGCGTTCGATAACGTCCTGCATGAACTTATCGAGTTTGTCGAGATCGGCGCGGACCCCTTCGGCTCGATGACGGGCGTCTTGCACGGCCCGCTCAAGTTCGCGAAGGATATCCCGACCGGTGATTTGGGTGCCTACCACTGAGTGATCTGCCTTCCTCGTTCCAATGTCACGCCGGATCCGTTCTGCAGCGTGATCTCCAGCTCGGGCTCGCCGCGGCGCTTCACGGCGAACTCCCGCGAGTCGAGAATGCCATCGGCCTCTTTGTCTGCTTTCAATTGCTCAAACACCTCGAGCGGTACTTGCTCGGCCCATTTCGTGACGGTGACCATCTGCCCCGATTCGGCGTTGCGAACCTGCGTCGGAACCGGCTGCCCCCGGGAGTCGACCGCTTCGACGATGACGTACGAGCCGGAGACGCCGCCGGTGTCTTCGACCAACCGCTCGATGCCCGACAGGCCATCGTTGGGGATCATTAATCGGTATTCGGCGTTTAGCACCGATTCTTGCTGCAGTAAGCGAGATTTTAGTTGTTCGAGGGCCGAGACCTCGCCGCGGTCGCGGTAGCTGGCCGCTTCGGCGCGGGCTGCTTCGGCCTGGCTCGTTACTTCGGGATTGGTCGAGAGTGTTTCGATCGACTCTACGACTTTGATGGTCTGACTGTAGGTTTGCTGCGCCCGCAATTCGTTCTGGCGGTCGCCAGGGAGGAGACCACCGAACCACATGCCCCAGGTCAGCAGGGCTGCGGCCGCCAGGGCCAGGGTCCAGGCGGTGATCGTGTAGCGACGCACGTACACGCTGGCCAGAAACGTCTGGAAGCCAGGCTCGGGGGTCTCGAACTCGTGCAGATTATCGAAGTACTGCTTGATCGCAACTTCGATCTGCTCGTCGGTCACCGGATCGCCTGCCAGATCGGCCGCTTCGCGGAGTTTCTGCCGCAGCAGAACGATGGTATCCTCGCGGTTCAGCTCTCGCTGGGCGATCGACCGCTCCTTGCGAAGCGTCCGGGCGACATCCATCACGCGGGTCATTTCGTCGAGCGTGAGCTTGCTTTCCGCCGATTCGACGTCGAGATCCAACTGGGAAGGTTGGGCAGATTGTTGCGCCGATTTGCTCATGCGAGATCTCAAGTCCGCTGCTGTGCTACCAAGGAGTGGGGAACCGGGGGGCCGGGCCGCGATGCGCCGAAACCCACGGCGGGAAGCTTGTCGGCTCGGTACAATTATTGTTTACTGATGGACGGACGCCAAGCGGACCGCCGGTGGGGCGAAACACTTGCACGGCACGCTTCTCGCCGCGAAATCCTTCACTCTTTTACGTCAAAGGCTCAGCAGATGGCACAGGAATCGGCACAGCAAACCCAATCGGCCCCCAAGCGGACTACCCAGAAATACATGGACCGTGCCTTGGAGGTGCTGGAGAAGTTCGGCGTGGCGACCGGAAAAGACGTGCAGAACGAGCTGATTCGCCTGCTTGAGGAGGTCCGCCATGTGGACGAAGCCCGGGCGCTGGCGATCGCCAACACGGTGAAGCACATGAGCGAGTTCAACCAGCTAGTTCGCGACAACGTGGAGGATATCAACGTTGGCAATCGGTATCTCGAAATCAGCCAGATGTTCGACTCGATTCGCGAAGACTCGAAGAAGCTGATCGCCCAACTAGACGACGGCAAAATCGGCTTTATCGAGAAGATGTCGAACCTGTGGATGAAAATCCGCCGAGGCACGCCGCACGATCGTTTTGAGAAGATCGTGGATGTCTACCAGGACGTTTGCAAAGACACGAAGGATCAGCTGGAGCGCGAAGAGATCATCATGGATGGTTACATCGACTTCCGCTTCGCCTTGAAGGAAGCCGAGATCCTCTCGCGGGAATTGCTCGAAATGCAGCTACCGAATCTCGAAGCCGCCAAGGAAGCGATGGGCAAGGCCCAGCAAGCGGTGCAGGACTACACCGGCGAGGACGAAAGCCAACGCTCGCGGCTCGAGCTCGAACGCGACGAAGCTCACGACCGCTGGAAGAAGGAAGATCGCATCTACCAGCTCTGCAAAGATGTCGCGGAGAACCTGGCCATCGGTTACGACGTCGGCGAGACCCTGGTTACCAAGCTCCGCCAGACGCACGATGTGAAGGAGCAGGTGTACCGCCGGGCGGTGACGTTCTTCACGACCAACGAGCACGTGTTTACCATCCTCGGCACGGTCTACACTTCGCAGCAAGGGCTGCACGAAGCAACCCAGTCGACCGAAGCCCTCAAAGAAGGCGTGAACAAGAGCCTGGAGGACGTTGCCGACTTGGGACGCGAGCTGGAAAAGGCGGCGTTGAAGGCTGGTTACGGCTCGACCATCAGCCCGCAGTCGCTCGAGAAGCTCGTAAAGGCGATTTCGGATTACCAGGTCGACTCGCTGAAGATGATCGCCGACCTCCGCAAAGAAAGCGAAGAGAACGCCCGCGAAATCCGCCGGGTGGTTGAACAAGGCAAAGCCCGCTATCAGAGTACGCTGGCCAAGTTTGCCATGGGCGGCGAGCTGACTTCGCAGGAGACCACCGACGAGGATTCGCCTTGGTCCGATAGCTCGAAGTAACGCAGTCCGCCTTCGGGCAGCTTACTCTTTGATTTCGAACTCCACCATCGATTTGCCGATTTTGCCGCTCAGGCGGTCGCGAATCTGCAGTTGCAGCTGGTACTTGCTGGCGTAGATTCGCTTCGGCATGGTGATGGTGTATTCGATGTAAAAGTCCTGCCGTGGGCGGTTGCAGTAGTCTTCCACACTGGCGAACTCGCCCCCTTCCACGCGATTGCCGCTTTGGTCGAGCACTTCGTAGCTGGTCGCCAGCGACGTGTGATAACCGCGTTCGGTCGATTCGCTGCGGAAGTTGTCGATTTCGGCATACAGCCGGATGGTCTGCCCTGGAGTAAATCGGTTCTCCAACGGCTTGTCGATATCGCCGAATCCGTACACCTTGTTGCAGAAGGTCACGTTGCGAACGATCAGGTTCGAGAGTTCTCCCAGCTTGCCAACCGCTTCGGAGAGTTGCTCCGACGCCGCACTTGCGCGACGTTGCTCGTCGGGCACGGTCTGGTAGTCGAGCAGCGTCGCGAGGGCGAAGAACTGGCTTTGCCAGTACGCTTGTTCGGTGGGGGTGAGACCCGGGATCGGGGCGAGCGCCTTGTCGCGATCGCCGTTGGCCAGGTGCATCAGCCGCAGTCGCACGTGCTGGTAGGCTTCCTCGGTGCTGCGAGGATCGTCGGTCGCTTTGGTCGCAAGCTGCTCGATGGCACCCGCCAGGGCGTCTTCCCAGTTGCGAGGTTCGTCGACTGGTTTCGAATCGTCGGCTACTTCTTCGTGGCTCGCTTGCTGTACTGCTTCTCCTTCCGGCTTCGCCGCTTCGGCTGCAGCCGCAGGAGCTGGCTCGGCAGCCGCTGGTGGTTTGACAGGCGGAGCAGCCGGCGTTTCGGCCGGGGCAGGTGCCTCGGCGGCCGGCGCTGGTGGAGTTTGTGCTGGTGGTGGAGTTGGTGCAGCCGCAGGCGTTTCAGCCGCCGGGGCGGCGGGAGTTTCCGCCGGAGCAGTCGCTGCCAGTGGAGCGACCGGCGGAGCCGCCCCTTCGGGAGCAGTGTAGGGGGGAGGATCGAACGTGGTCGACGGGGCACTCGACATCGGCAGCCCCGCGGTGTGAACGATGGGAGCCTCGGTCGCTTGTTGTTCGGCCAAGGCTTCGGCCGCTTTTTGGTTCAGCAGAATATGTTCTTGCCAGCTCGCCCGCAGGTTTTGAGCGGTGAGCGCACGGAGCGAGGGTTTTACTTCCTGCAGTCGGGCTACCATGATGGCGGCCGCGTGCGGATCGGTCGCTGCAACGATCTGGATTTCGTGCAGCACCGCTCCGCTGGGATCGAGGTCTTCGGCCCCAACGGGAGTGATCACGTTATTACCGGCCGTGGTGGCCGAAGCCGCCGAGGCGAGTTGATTCGGATCCGTGAACGAGGCGGTCTGTTGTACCGACGGGGTTGTCGAAGCCGAGCGCTGATCAACCAACGTTGGCGAATCGGACGCTGCGGAACCCGACCATGGCAGTGCACGACAGCCGGCGAGACCCGAGCAAACAATCAGCAGTGTTAGGCAGCGTAATGCGGACACGATGATTTTGGTGGGCAAGTGAAGGCGGGAGTGATAGCAACCAAGCGGCCAGATAGTAGAAAAACCGCAGCTCCTCGGCAAGACAAATGTGGCCGGTTCCCAAGCTGGATTTCCGAACACGCTAGCACCGCACGCCGAAGAACTCGCGTGCTGCGGCCGAACCAATCGTTCAGGTCGACGTAAACGAAATCACCGCCATGATGCCTGAAACTGGCGGTTTAGCGACTTTTTTCAGGACGGCTGGCTGCGAAGCCGATGCTAGCTGACGGACGCGCTAGCTGGCACGGAGCCGGCTCGTATTGGCACGTCACCGTGAGGGTCGTACAATCCCCGCCCCTCATCAGCTTCCTCTGCGAATAAGGACGGAACCATGAATCAGCTGGCCAGTAAACTTGGTGTCTTAGCGTTGCTGCTCGGCACCGCGGTCGGTTGCAATCCGTCGGTTCGCACGCCGCGGCTCTACAATCCAGGGCCAGCGGGGTATCAGCGGTATCAGGCCGATCATTACTACGATCCCTATCCGCTGCCGGATGCAGGGCCCGAGATCGTGGGTGGTCGCCCCCGCGATTTCCAGGCGCCGCGTCCCGAGGTCGAGCGGGCCCGCCAGTACACGTACGAGCGCCAGCAAAAGCAGTTCGTGGTGCCAGCACCGCAGGCGAACTACATCCAGTCGCAACCGACTTACGCACCAGTGCAATAAGCACTGAGTCTGATAGATGTCGCAGGGCGTTCGACGCAGCGCGGGTTACTCTTGAGCGGGGGCTTCTTCGGCTGGGGCTTCTTCGGCTGGGGCTTCTTCGGGCTCGGGATCTTTGAAGGCTCGCTGCCAGCCTTGCTTGCCATCGACCACTGGCAGCTTGAAGCTCGTGCGATCGAGATCCACGGTGATTTCGGTACCCGGCTTCGGCCAGAGTGTGAAGTCCTGGTCGCTGGAGAAAATCATCAAGCCGATCTGCTGGCCCGCGGGAATCACTTGATCGTCGGGCTGCAGGGCGAACTCCACGTCGACAAACTTACCTGGCTCGAGCGGCTCACTCTCCGTGATCGAATGGCGATTCTGAGGATCTGCCCAGCCGCGGGTGATGATGTTATCGGTGATTCGACGGTCGCGGTTCGATTCCCAGGGGAGCGAGACCACCCATACCGAGAGGTTGGCCGCTTCGCGATCGCAGGCCATCCGCACTTTGATGGTCGCCGTGCCCGACAGGTGCAACGGCTGCTTGAGCTTAGGGGTCAAGTAGATCAGGCGATGCTCGGTCCACTCAGCGCGGGCGAGCGACTCGCCGTTGAACGAGTAGTTGTCGATCAGCTTCTCTTTGCCTTGCTTGCCTTTGACCTTCAGCAGCAGTTCCCCTTGCTCGGGGGCACCCTTCTTCAGGTGCAGCTCCACCATCTTGGCGGCTGGGTTCGGGTAGCTCTCGTACGGGGTCGGCTTCTCGCGATCGTCGTGCTCGCGGACAATCCACGCTCGAGGGTCGTTCTCTACTCCGTTTTCGACGCCGTGCAGGTAGCGAGTGAACCAACGGTTCATCATTTTCATCGGCGGGGGACCACCGTGGCCCCCTTGGTGGTAGTAGACCTGCACCGGCAGCCCGCGGTCGCGGGCCGCGTCGATGATTCGCAAGCTGTGCTCCGGAACCACGTTCCAGTCGTTGAAGCCGTGGGCCATGAGCAGTGCGCACTTCATCGAGTCCATCTTGTTCAAGTAGTCGCGGCTCGCCCAGAAATCGTTGTAGTCGCCGGTCTTGCGATCCATGTTCATGTGGAACAGTTCTTCGCGAATGCACTCGTTGCAGTGCTCGCGCATCGCTTCGTCGCCGGAGTGAATGAACTCGTACAAGCAGTCGATGTCTTCGCCCATGTAGCCGCCTGGGTGACGCACCAGGCCGTTCGAGCGGTAGTAGTGATAGTACGACGTGTTCGGGGCGATGGGGATGATGGCTTCCAGGCCTTCGACGCCGGTGGTGGCCGCGGCCAATGGCAGCGTGCCATTGTACGAAGTGCCGGTCATGCCAATCTTGCCAGTGCACCAACCTGCGGTTACGCGATCGAACCCATCGACCGTTGTGTAACCATTGGCTCGGCCGCAAAGCCAGTCGATCACTGCCTTGGGGGCGAGCGATTCGTTCTCGCCGCCGACGGTCGGGCATCCTTCGGACAAACCGGTGCCAGGCGACGACGAATGCACCACGATGTAACCGCGTGGTACCCACTCGTTCGCGTGCGATTTCGAGATGATCGGCCGCATGCCGCGACGCTCGACTTCGGGCGAGAGCTTACGTTCTGGCGGATCCGCACCCAACTCCTGATGGGGGTCCCACATATGTTCCGAGTTCGAAGGGGACGTGCCGGCGAAGTAGGGGCTCGTCACGTACACCACCGGTAGCTTCAGCCCTTCGGTCTCGGTCTGGCGAGGGCGGGTTACACTTACGTGCATGCGGTCGAGTTTACCATCGTCGTCGGAGTCGAACTCGGTCTCCACCCACAGGTCGTGTCGCAACCAAAAGTCAGAGTCTTTGAACGCCTCGACCTCTTGGGCTTCGCCATCTTTGAACACCGGCACCGCCCGATTGTCGTCGGCCTGAACCATTGATGCGGATGCCAGAAAGACCCAACTAAACAGAATCGCGAGCGAATACTTCATCGGTGGAACTCAGGAAGCTCAGGAGGCGGGAAATCGTGAAGCTCCTAGTATGCGCACCGGTCGGGGCAGGGGGCAATGAGGCACCGTTGCGCCTGCCCGCTCGGGACTGTTTTCCGCGAGGCCTCATACGCCTGACTGGTTGGCTGCTTTCACCGCTCCAGAGTACTCCCAGGCGACCCCGGCAACTACCAGGTAGACAGCAGCCAGCCCGGCCGAAGCGGCATACTCGTACAGATTCGAGAGATTGTTTGGCAGACCCCAGCTCGGCACCAATTCCAGAAACAACACATGCGGGGCGATGAAACAGAACAGCACTGCCGCGGAGACAAACACCATTTTTGCTCCCCACGACATCACCTGGTTTACTGGTAACGCCGCGGCCAGCAGCAACCACCAGCACGTGCCGACCAACGCATACGCATAGCCGGTGTGTCTGGCGACTCGGTACGGTTGTGTCACCACCGGGATCAGTCCGCACGCCAGGCACACCAGTGCGGTGAGCACCAACAGATCTTTCAGCCGTAGTCCGCGGCTATGCTTCTGGGGAGAACGTTGAAGTGCCAAGACAGCCATCGCAGGAAGCCCGCAGAGGGACGCCAGCACTACCCAGCCAAGTATCGAGGCAAAGGTAGGACTAACGACAACCATTTGCAGTCTCCAGGAGCGAATGCCAGCAGATTAACATTCGATGACAGATGATCGCTAGCCGCACGCCCGGCCTCACTTGGCGGCGAACTTGTCCAGCAATTTTCGTCCCTTGGAGAGCCGCTGGTGACGGGCGAAGAAGGCATCGACCTGGCGCAGCCGGCGCGGGGGAGTGTAGCCAACAGAGCAGCCACTCCCGGCGAACGAGAATCCCCGGTCGTTCAGGTCGCGAACCACCTCCCAAGCGATGACGTCTTGTTTCTTCGGCGCTCGAAAGTCGAGTCCCATGGCAGCCATCGCCTTTCCGCATTGAGGGCAAGTGCTGACATCGTCGTAGTACTGCTGGCGGAACTCGCTCCAGGTAATCCCGAGCCGGGCTTCTACCTTCTCGAGTTGCTGGCCACGGTTCACGAACAGCTGGTGGTAGGTGCGCGATAGCCCCTTTTGCTCCGCCCAGTCGACCATGGCTTTCTTCTTGAAAGTCTTGCGACAATCAAAGCAGGCAAAGTGCGATTTGTAGGTTTGATAACTATAGCGACACATCTTGAGGCTCCGTTCGCGCCGATCAGTCACGGCACTTATTTGATACATAGGTTGTTTTAACTTTGAGACATGCCAGCAGACCGAAAGGTTCCATCCAAGTGCGCGAAAACCGCACTTTCTTACTATTCGCGACTCGCCCCGCAACCTTGGGGGGAAACTGGTTGATTATTTCGACCAATTGGGGGCGGGAATCGACAGAATCGGACTCAATATCTTGGTTGATTTAGGTGGGAATTGGCCACTCGTTGTGGTAGTGTATAGGTGGTCAGTGGTTACTGGAAGGTGCCGCTCGCCAGCTAGCACGCTCCCGCTCTGGGGACGCAACGTGGTGGCCATTTGATTTGCCCCCACCCCTGGGGGCACTATTCGCAAGCCATGGTTCGGAGATGGACAACAAACCCCCAAAAAGCCCGCCGAAATCGAGCCTCTCTGGCATTTGGCCGCCGAGGGTTTTGCCCCCACGAATCGATTTCGCGGTTTTGGGGGCAAAACGAACCACCGAGATCCGCTGGGCGGTCGCCTGCGACGAACCCCGTGGTGGAGACCACATTATTGCGGGATGGACCACTGACAAAAGCCCCCCGCGCTGGAGTAGAATAGAGCGTTTACCAATTTCAGGCCGCTGAGTTCCCTACGATGCCCCCCAAAAAGTCACATCAAAAATCTGCCGCCTCCAAAGGTCGTAAGCCGTCGGGGACGCCGCGCAAAGGCACTGGCGGCAAGGGAGCACCCAAAAAGAAGGGGGCCCCTAAGAAAGCCACCGCTGGTAAGGGGGCTGCCAAGAAGGGCACCTCCATCCGTGGACCCGCGAAGCCCGGCGGCCCGAAGAAAGCGGCCGCCAAGAAGAGTGCTGGCAGCAAATCTGGACCAGCCAGCAAACCGGGGCCGGGCGGTAAATCGAAGCCGGCCGGCAAGTCGGGGCCCGGCCTGAAGTCCGGCGCACCGAAGAAGCCACGCCCACCCAAGCGGAAGCGTACCCCGCAGCCGGCGAGCGATTTGCCGGGCGATCGACTGCAGAAGGTGCTCGCCGCAGCCGGTCTGGCGAGTCGCCGGGAGTGCGAGGAGCTGATTCTCGAAGGTCGCGTGCAGGTCGATGGTCAGGTGGTCGCCGAACTCGGTACCCGGGTCGATCCCTCCACGCAAACGATTCACGTCGACGGCGAACCGCTTCCCAAGCCACGCCTGGCCTACTACGCAGTGAACAAGCCAACCGGAGTGGTGTCGACCGCCAACGACCCGTCGGGGCGCCAGCGGGTGATCGACCTGTTGCCGCCGAGCTTGGGGCGACTCTACAACGTCGGTCGACTCGACATGGCCAGCGAAGGGCTGATTCTCGTCACCAACGATGGCGAAATGGCCAACCGGCTGACCCATCCCAGTCATGGGGTCGAGAAAACCTACAACGTGCAGGTGGCCGGCGTGCCCGATCGCGAGGTGCTCGATCAGCTCCGCAAAGGCGTTTACTTTGCCGAAGGCAAGGTGAAGGTGGTGCGGGCCAAGATCAAGAGCAGCCGCAAGCAGTCGACCGTACTCGAGATCGTGCTCGACGAAGGTCGCAACCGCGAGATTCGACGCATGCTGGCCAAAGTGGGCCACAAAGTGCAGCGGCTGGTCCGCATTGCGGTCGGCCCAGTGCGGCTGGCAGAGATGCCACCCGGGGCGTATCGTAGACTCACCGCGGCCGAAGTTCGCGACCTCCGCAAAGCGGCCAAACTGTAGACCATCGCCGGTGCTGCCCTGCAGTGCCCAAAGCCATCGATTTTCCCTCCTAGCCCACTTCGACCAACATGCCATTTGCTCTGGAAGCCAACGCCCTGACGGTGCCCGTTGTGGAGAACGTGCAGCTCGCCTCGCGGACGTATCGCGTACGGTTCGAATGCCCGCAGATTGCCGAAACCGTGGTGCCAGGGCAGTTTCTCATGCTGCGACTCACCGGTTCGGGCGATCCGCTGCTTGGCCGGGCGTTTGCCATGTACGACACGGTGGACGACTCGGAGGGCCGGCCCACCTACGTCGACGTGGTGTACCTGGTGATCGGCAAAATGACCTCGCGCTTGTCGCAGTACCAGCCGGGCCAGATGCTCGACGTATGGGGCCCACTTGGCAACGGATTCACGATTCCCGAGTGCGATCACCTGTTGATGGTCGCCGGCGGCATCGGACAGACCCCGATGCTCGCGCTCGGTAAGGAGCACCTGGGGATCCGCGGGTATGGCTCGCCGCCGCGTACCGTGTCGGCTCCCGACAAAGTGACGCTGCTCTATGGAGTTCGCTCGCTTGATCTGGTGGCCGGCGAAACCGACTTTCGCTCCGCTGGCATCGACCTCCGCATCGCCAGCGACGACGGCAGCATCGGCCATCACGGGTTCGTTACTGAGTTGCTCGAGCAAGCACTCGCCGAGTCGGCTGGCCAGCGAGTGCAGGTCGCCTGCTGCGGCCCGGAAGTGATGATGGAGCGTGTGGCCGAAATCTGCCAGGCCGCGGAAACGCCTTGCCTGGTATCGCTCGAAACGCCGATGGCCTGTGGCATCGGTATCTGCTTTAGCTGCGTCGCCAAGGTGCGTCAGGAAGATGGCACCTGGGACTATCGTCGCACGTGTGTCGAAGGCCCGGTGTTCGACGGCTGCTCGATTGAGTGGTAACCCTAGCGAGGCGCTCGCGCTCGGCCACTTTGCACTCGGCCGCACTGCGGCAAGTAGATTGATTCCAACACACTAAACACAAACAGCCGACGAGCTACGCCTCGTCGCCTAAGAATAAAGGAGACGAAAGGTAGCTCGTCGGCTATCGCGCAGCGGAACCGGCTGCGTGAGTCCGAAGCGAGGTGCAAACGACCTTACTTGATTGCCTTGATGGCCTTCGACAGGCGGCTCTTCGTGCGAGCGGCTACGTTGGCGTGGATCACCTTCTTGGCAGCAGCTTGGTCGAGCTTCTTGGTCGCTACGCGGAAAGCAGCTTCGCTATCCACCACGTTGCCGGTGGCGATCATCTCGCGAACCTTGCGAATCTGGCCACGGACGTGCGACTTCACGGCACGATTGTGGGCATTGCGAGCAATGTTCTGGCGAAGACGCTTCTTGGCACTTTCAGAATTAGGCATGTTCAGTTAACCGTTGAAACTCTTGAATGTTCGTAGAACCCCCTCTCCAGGCCTGTGCTCGCCCAGCCGGTTTTGGGGGCGGCAGCAACCGAAAGGAGGCAGCTATAGTTCCCGCATTCCAAACGCGGGGAATCGCTAAGTATTTCGCATTTGGCTGAGTTTGTCCAGCCGGTCAGCCACATCTCGGTAGCTAAAATCGGCCGCGGCGATCTCGGTAAGGTGTTTTTCGGCCTTTTCGAGCTCTCCCATCCCCATCGCCAGCACCCCCGCACGGTAGCGGGCCAGCTTCAGCTGCTCGGGATTCGCGTCGCCAGCCGCCTGTACCGCGGCCTCGTAGCTCGACATCGCCAGGCGAAATTGCTCGATTTTCTGGAAGCATTCCCCGAGATGCAGCTGAGTATCGGAAAGCCGCCGGGTGTCCTCGCGGGCCACCTGGAACGACTTGATCGCCTCGCGAAACTTACCCGCCCGCTTCAATCGCATTGCGAGTTCGAATTGATAGTTCAGATTTGCCGGATTCCGCTCCGCCCGGGCGGCATACACTTCCAGCTCTACCTGGTTTGCCTGGGCGAGCATCTTCTTGGCCAGCGCCTTCGATTCGGGCGAGGGTTCGTCCGTTGCTCGGCGGTTGGCCACGTCGACCTGCTGCCGCATCCGGCGAAGCCGAGTGTCTTCCAATCGTTCGCGAGTATCGAGGTCGCCCGGCGAAACGGTCAGCGCCTTCGTGAGCACCCGCTCGGCATCCTTCAGGCGGTCGACCGAGTTATAGAGGTCGGCCAGGTCCTTGTAATGGCTCAGCTCCGCGGGATACAAGCGGATGCGGTCAAGCAGGTCCTGCTCGCGACTCTCCGGCGTCTCTTCCGGCTCGGCGGGCGTTTGTGGCTCGTCATGATGCGGTCCTGCAGGGCTGGCCTTGATGGCCGCAGTTGCGTTTTCGTCGAGCGTGGCCGATTGGCTTACACCGGGACGCAGCAGTTCTTCGTTGTAGCCACCCTTTTGGATGGTCTGCTCGACGCTCATCCGCGAAATCTTGCGTTCCAGGTCCTTATCGTTCGGCTTCAGCTCGAGCACCCGCTTCAGGCAGACGATCGCCTGCTCGAATTGCCCAACGGCCGCCAGGGCGTCGGCGGCGTCGCGATTGGCTTGTTCGTGCTTGGGATTCGCGTCGAGCGCCCACTTCAGATAGAAGAGTTGGCATTCCGACGAACCAAGCGTGTGTACCGCGTCGGCCAGTTCGATCAGTGTCGCAGGGTCGTTGGGGCCGTGGTCCAACGCTTCGCATCCCGCGGTGAATGCGGCTTCCCACTCACCCTTGGTCTTGGCTTTCACGAGTGCCGAGCGGGAGGAGCTGAGTTTGCGATTCAATCCGCCAAACAGCGAACTCTTCTTCGCCTCGCCATGCTTCTTGGCCAGGTTCGATCGCAGGTGTTGCAGGTAGACCAGATTGGTCGGATCTTCGGCAACGCACTGGGCGAACAGCGTGTGGGCGTATTCGTGGTCGCCTTTTTCCAGACTCTTCTTGCCGTGTTCGAACAGTTGTTGCAACCGTTGACGAGTAGCGGCTGTAATCACTTTGGCAGCAGACATGGCAACGCATGGGGTCGGAGCAGGGCAGGGCGTGCGGATCACTCAATTCTAGTCGATTCGCCGGCTCCTACAAAAGGTAGATCGGTCGAACCTGCTCCGACTATTCACTCGGTTGGGGGCCGCCGCCCGGTTGCGGGTGCTCGCCGCCCGGTCTTCCAGGGCCAGGATGCTGCTGCTGATCGCCCTCAGTACGCTGTTTCTCGGGCTTTCCACCAACCCAGGGATCGCCCAACGCTTCGGAGAGAGCCTTTTTCAGGGCTTCGGGCGAGATTCCGCTGTGGAGCGAGTGAACAGCGACCGTCGTTTGCGGACTTGCGGCTTCGTCCAGGCTCTGGACGATCTGCAACACGCTTTCAAACAGTTCTTCCTGCACGGAAATAATGATGATGTTCGAAATTTCATCCACCCCGATCGACAGGGCTCCCTGGAACCCCACTTTCACCGGCGTTGGCTTTTTGCCATCGTCCGAATCGCCGGTCCCTTGGCCGTACCGAATGATGGTGGTGGTTTCTCGCTGCGTGGCCGCTCCCTTTTTGTCCTCGGTCTCGAACTCCTTGTCACGAGAACTGAGCAGGTCGCGATACACATCCTTCAGCGCGGCTGCCACCACCTTGGCCTGCGAGTACTTGAGCTTGATCGCTGCGGTGCGACGGGTCTTCGAGTCCTCGTCGTCGCTTGGTCGATCATACTTTTCGATCAAAGTGCCAATTTCGCGAAGCTGATCCTCCGAGGCGTTGGCCACCAAAATTGTGTTGCTGCCAGTATCCCAATCGAGCTTCAAGCGTTTGCGTTTCGACATCTGAGGGCTCGACCTTTTTTGCTGCCCTGGGATGTACTCCCATAGAAACTGATCGAAATAGCCATCGGTTTTGTCGCCGTCGATTTCTTCTTTGTATAGGTTCTTTAGCGTTAGGTAGATGGAGTAAGCCGTGACATACTTTACTTGGAACAAGCGGAAACGCTCTTGCGGTGGGGCCACCGAATCGATCAATCGTTCGGCTTCATCCAAGGCGAGCGTGTCGTCGCTAAACAGTAGTAACCGACCATCTGGCGCCACGCGAATCACCACCGGTGGTCTTCCCGATTCTATCGGTACGGTCTCAGGCTCCGACAAGGGCTCGGAGTCATCCGTCTCCGGTGGGGTGGTCGCCGTTGTTTGCTCGTTCGCGAAGTGGAACTTGCCACTGCTACTGCGAGCCTCGCGGTCGGGCGCGGAGGTCTCTTCCACGGGAATCGCTTGTTCGGCTTCAGGCTCGGTGGTTGAGTCGTCGGCTGGAGTGTTTTGTTGGGTGGTTCCTTCGAGCGGATACCCTTCGATCCGCAGTTCGTTGTCGCTCATTTGCGGCCAGATGCGTCGCAGGCGTTGCAGCAGCGCGGCGGTGTCGTCGGCCGACATCGAATCGACGACTCGCATATGGTCCCGGCGATCGGGCTCGTCGAGGGGCTCGCCGAGTTGGATCAGAAAATCGCGAATCTGCTGCAACTGCTCAGGAGTCGCCCGCACGATCAAGCGATTATTCTCGATGTCGGCATCAATCCGCACATCGGCTGGTGGTTCTTCTTCCTCTTCGTATGGGTTGTATCCCCACGGGTCCCAATTGCGGAAGCGACTGCTATTGGATTTTTTGTCATCCTTGCTGGGAGCGAACATGGTCTGCAGTGTGCCAGCCACCGCGTCGGCCGGATGCTTTCGCAGCATAAACACCATGGTCTCCAGGCCTGCTTCGTCGAGCTGTTTGATGAGTTGCTCGATCTTGGCATGGTCGGCTTCGGTCGCGCGGGCGAACAGGATATCGGCTTTGTTATCGGCTCGCAGTTCGGTCAGCGGGCTGAGGTCACCGATTTCTTCGAGAGTTGTTTGCAGCGTCGTGGGGTTGATCGTTTCGAGCTTGTAACTTTTGGGGATGCGATGCCCAAGTTCGGCAGTGAGGTCGATATCGCCCCCGTCGGCCGGCACGTCGAGCAGTTCGATCGTGTGGCGGATGGTGCGAATTACCTCCGGCGGGGCGTTAATCAGCACGCTGTTGCGATGCGAGTTGTATGCCAGGTAAACGTCGGGGCCATCCTGCTTGAGCATCCGCGAAATGTCTTTGCCTTGACCTTGCATCTGCATCAGCATTTGCATTTTTTGCTGCCGCATGGCGAGCTCTTCCTGCGAAGGCCGGCCGGCAGGATCGAGACCGAGTACCACGTAAAGGATATCGATGATTTTTTCCGCCCGCCGATGCTTCAAGATGATTTCAACCGGGACGATTTTACCGTCGACCGCCAGGCGTTCTTCGTTCAGGATGCTGCTGACCAGGCGGGCGTGGGCGACCGTGGTAATCAGCAAGATGCGTCGCGTCGACGGCAGCGGAATGACCTTCGTGTGCTCGCCAGCGGTCTTCTTCACGTCCTCGGCCGCGGCGGCCACTTCCATTCCTATGGGAAGCTGGAAGGTGATTTTCACAAAGTCGGCCGGCTGCAGGTCGTATAGATCTTCTTCGTCGACGCGGGGAATCAAGCTCGGATCGAGTTTGTCGATCTTAAAGATGCTGAGCACCTCGCCGTTGAGGATCATCGTAAAGCCGCGGGCGTGGAGCTGGCGGTTGATCAGGTCGCGGGCTTCGGGCAGCGTGTACGACCGCTGCGTGGTGAGGTTGAGATATCCGGCCGGTAGTTCGGTCCAGTCGAGGCTCTTGCCCGACACGTTTGCCAGCCATTGCAGCACGTCGGGCCACATTTGGCCGTTGAAGCTGAACGACACTTTGCCGCTTGAGTCAGGCTTGGCCTCCAGCTCGCGGGGATCAGCCACCTTGGGTGGTTGCTCGGGACGCTTTACGTCGCCGTCCGGGGCGGCTTCGTCCGGCTTTTTCTCCCCTTCAGGCTGCGGTTGGTTCGGCACCTCTGGATTGCTGGGGGGAGCTGCTTCGCCCTCGGTGGGCTGCTCCATGTGGTGTTCGATCACCACCGGCCGGCCGGGAGCGACCTGCATGCTATTGGGAGAGGGGATCACGAATTCCTCATCGGATCCAAAAAACTGCACGTCTTCTTCGACGGGCTGCGCAGTAGCAGGCGAGATGATCGCCATCGAAGCGAGTGCGCAAGCGATCAAAATCACTTGCCAGGGCAGCGATTGCCTTCGCAGTTTAAAAGGAAAAGAGAGTGCTTTCCGCCAGTTTCCGCAAGGCACCTGAGGCTCCTGAATCATTCGACTGCCATGGACGCTCACTTCCGGTGAACACAGTATAAGCGCGGGACAACACCCCCACCATCTCCTCAGACGCATCCACCCCGCAAAAAGGTCTCGGAATCTATGAACATTTCGCAAAAAGGTTCAAATATATTGCCAGCATTGCCAGCCGAATGGCAGAAAACCGGGAACTCCTGACCAGGTGTCGGCGTCGTAGGGGAGCAAACCCTCGTGGCTTTGCTCGCCTTGTTTTCACCCTTTCCTAACTCGGAGGACGAACCATGAACCTACTGGCTTTTCTCTGTGCGGTCGCCCTGTCTATTCCCCCGGTCGACTCGGCAGTCAGCACACGTGGTACCGCAGAGGTACCGCTGGACAATGTGGTGGTGCCGATGGACGTAGTCACGGTGCCAGTAGCTACCGAATATACACTCGATGGCGGTTGGCAGCTAAGCTGGGACGACCAAGTAGGGCAGGAGCTTTCGGGAGAGGTAAAAACCTGCGAAATCCGCCTGCGACACGTCGGTAGCAAAGTGACCGGCCGCTTCAGCGGGCGGGTTGCTGGCACCATGCGAAATGCCATTCTCGAGGGAGAACTGATTCACCAATCCGGCGGGTATGTGTTTCTGTTACAGCAACACGAGCCCGACTACGTTTGCACCTATCAAATTTGCTGGACCGAGAGCCAGGGCATCACGGATAAGGTCGGAGTATGGACCGATACCAAAGGCCGCAGCGGCAATTTCTCGGTACTCAAGCTGCAATAACGAACGCTGCAACCAGATAATACTCATCCCTCTCCCCCTTGGGGGAGAGGTTGGGAGAGAGGGGAATTGAAGTCAGCAGTAACACCGACACGGATGAGCTACACTTAACCCATCGCGGCGATGATCGCCTTGGTGTAGTCTTCGGTGCCGGCCGAGCCACCGAGGTCGCCGGTAAGCGAAGTGCCTTCGGCGATGACCTGACGGATCGCGTTTTCCACGCGGTCGGCGGCTTCTTTCTCGCCGAGGAAACGCAGCATCAGCACCGCGCTTTGAACCAGGGCAGTGGGGTTCGCGAGGCCCTTGCCGGCGATGTCGGGCGCGGTGCCATGCACGGCTTCGAACACGGCCGCGTCGTCGCCTACGTTTGCGCTGGGCGTTACACCAAGACCACCGACCAGGCCGCTGGTCAGGTCGCTGAGGATGTCGCCGAACAGGTTCTCCATGACCAGCATGTCGAACTGATGCGGGTCGATGACCAACTTCATCGCGGCCGCGTCGACAATGCAGTCGTCGAATTCAATGTCGCTATAGTCAGCGGCGATTTTCTTGCATGACTCCAGGAACAACCCATCGGACAGCTTCAAAATGTTCGCCTTGTGAACGCAAGTCACCCGCTTGCGGCCTTGACGACGGGCGGTATCAAACGCGAACTTGGCAATCCGCTCCGAGGCCTTCGACGAGATGATTCGCAGGCTCTCCACCACGCCTGGCACCACGGTGTGCTCGATGCCGCTGTAGAGGCCTTCGGTGTTTTCGCGAATCACAATCAGGTCGACGTCGTCGTACCGCGACTTGATGCCAGGAATCGAGCGGGCAGGGCGGAAGTTGGCGTAGAGTTGCAGTTTCTGACGCATGGCGACGTTCACGCTACGGAAACCGACGCCACTGGCCGTGGCCGTAGGACCCTTGAGCGTGGCGTGCGCGCCGCGAATGGCGTCGAGCGTCGCCTCGGGCAGCGGGTCGCCAGTGGCTTCGAACGTGCCGAGCCCCGCGTGGGCCTCCTGCCAGTTGCATGCGACACCCGCGGCATCGACCACCCGCATGGCAGCATTCACAACTTCAGGGCCAATTCCGTCGCCGGGGATATAAACGATGTTGTACATGGGGAGGATACAGGGGTCGGGGTTCAGGGATCAGGGAATGTGGGGTTTGTTGTGTTTGGAATCTCATAGCCGGAGACTTATGTGTCTCTGGAACTAGCTGGACGTTCAAGGTCTTTCCTAGTCCAAGCTTCGTATGCAGATTTCAATGCACTGCGACCTGCTTGCTTGTACACAAAAGGGGCGGAGTCTACTGGATGATAGGAAAGTTTTTTCAGAGTGATATCGAAGTTGCGAATTGGGATTTCATAATCCTGTGCGACATCATTAATACCTTCGATCACGGCCTGAACAAACAAACCTTCTTCATGAATGGATAAGTCATCCGCGTCCCTGTAAACCATTGACTCAGCGCCAGAAAGCGCTTCAATGATGATTCTTCCAGGGAGCGACTTTGCCGATTTCAATCTAACTTCCACACCTCCAAGGAATGCCGGTTCCGTTGCTTGATTGGTGAGATAACTCGATCCGACTGCAAATCTGCTCATATATGGCTACTCCCGAGCATCCATCGGGAACCACACGGTGGTGCCGGCTACCTGTTGGGCTTCATCACTTCCTTCGACTAGTACGACTTCCTTTACGGTCATGGCCGGTGAATCGTTGGGTTCGTTTTCGATCTTCTTGTACAGTTCCTCGTCGGAGGTCACTTCCTTCAGCGCTTGCTTGGCGGCCAGCGTGGCATCGCTCGCTTCTATGAGTGACCACCTCATGAAACCGTATTTGCCTTGCTTGGCTTCGACAGTCACCAGCAAGTTGGCCGCTTCGATGGCTACTAGGTATTCGGTCATCGTTTACTCCCGGGCATCCATCGGCACGGACAGCGCGCTCGCCCCGCCGGCGGTGACGCTGACCACCAGAAAGCCATCGTCCGGAGGGCCTTCGGCGAACACCGGGGCCAGGTACTCGAACGTTTCGGGCACCGCCTGCTTGCACTGTTTCCAGCTCTCCGCCCGGGCGTAGACGGTGGTCTCGCTGTCGGTGTTGTTGGCAATCGCATCGTCCACGGCATCGTCGCCGAGCCAGGCGCGGGCGATCTGGCCGCCGATTTCGTCTTCGCAGTCCACCAGAATCACCACGGGAGTCTTCAGCCCGCGTTCGATCGCCTGGTCATAGGTTTCGAACAGCAGCGGCAAGCTCGACTCGGCAAGCTCTTGTTGTTGCTCCAGGGGGTCGCTGTCGTCGTCGGCCATAGGTTTCCTGCAGTGGGGAGGTGCGTCCATCGATTGTGTGCGTTTCGCGCAAGCGACAGAACGACGAATACCGCTATTTGAAACCATCGCGCGCAAAAAACAAGGCTCGACCCTACCCGTAGGTAAAGCCGAGCCTTGCGTTAATTGCTTTAAGGGAGACCGACCTCAACTAGCGAGGTGCGGTAGCCGCTCAAAGGCAGGTGGTGGCTGTCCTGTGGGGACAACCCGCCGGTCATCGTCAGGTTAAGCCACCTCGCTGGCTACTAGAACAACTATCGAACAAAGTACCACCTCCTTCCTATATAGAACCTGGCGCGAGCCGCAATGAATGCCAGAGACATCACGACTAGGGCCAAATTGTCCGTCGCACTGCGTTAGTGCGACCCACTACACTCACTATAATCGGCGAGCGAAATCTTTGCAGCGCGAATAAACTGCGGAATTTTGCTCTTCACGGGAAATTCACTCCCCCGCGATACCGAGCTAGACAAGCCATGGCGGCCGAGGTTCGCTGAATTTTGCCAGGCGACGGGTTTTATCGTGCTCTGCCCGCTAATCTTCGCAATTTCCGCACGACGCATCCAGCGAGAACTTGCTGCCGGAAGCCGCTGTGTGAGCTAGGCTTGCTGTGCGTATTTTAACGTTCCACGAACCGAGGGGATCGCTGTCCATGCTTCGCAAAATCGTCGTTCGTCTTTTCCTGGGTGGGGTGGCCGTGGTTGGGTTGGTATTCGTTGGGCTTTCGGTCTGCGGTTATCTGGCATTCCAGGAGCCCGGCTTCTACGCTGCGCTTGAGAACCAGTCGTACACGGATGCCGATCGCCAGGCGGCCAACGATGCGATGCGACAGAGCGACGAGGAATTCCGCCGCTGGCGCGAGTTGTCGCTCGCTCGTCAGCAGACGAAGCCGATCGGGCTGAATCAAGTGGTCAACGTGCCGAACGTTCCAGAGAAGGTAGCCTACAATCCCGAGCAGGATGTCTACTCGGTGCGGATCACGCAGCAGCAACTCAACGCCCAGCTTTCGGCCGGCAATAAGAGTGGAAACCAATCGGTCGGCGTACCACGGATTTCGATACAGCAAGATCGCATCGACCTCGGCATGCAAGTCGAAGCGTCCGACACGTCGTGCGTGATTTCGGCGTCGCTCAAGCCGATGATGACCGAAACCGGCGACTTGCGATTCGAGATTGTCTCGGCCCACATTGGGCAGTTGCCGATTCCGCTGAAGACCATCGCCAAGTACCTACCAGCAAACGCGGTGCAGAGCGATCATCAGATGACGTTGAACCTGGCCGCGGCGACTCCCTACATCGATTTGCACCTGTCGCAGACCCAACAGAAGGCCGCGCGGGTCAAATCAATCGAGTGCCAGGAAGGGCTGATCTGCTTCGAGTTTCTACCGCCGCTGGTTGAGCAACCAGGAGCGGGAAGCTAGAGTGATCCTCTAGTTGCCACATCGCCGGATCGTAAGCAAATGGCGAGGCACGTCGTCGGCACGTGAGTCGAGGGTTGTGTAACTCGCACGAGTGCTGCCGTGTGGTGTTGGCATCCCTCCACATTCACGGTCTGTTGCCTGATGTATCCCGACTCACAACCTTTAGGTCCCGACCCGTCGTACGTCTGCGATAACTGCGGCGAGGAGATCGTGATTCCGGTCGACATTACGCAGGGAGCCAGCCAGGAATACGTCGAAGATTGCCCGGTGTGCTGCTGCCCGAACGTGATTCGGGTGGAGTTCGACGAAGATGGCGAAGCGCGGTGCTGGGGGGAGCGAGAATAGAGCGATGGTTCGCCTCCTCGCGTCATCCCCCACAACGCCTGCTCGCACGATCACTTGCGGCGGTGCCACCAAACTCCCCCGGTAGCCGCCAGGGCGAGTAGGCCGAGCACTGCGGTGGAGGGTTCGGGGACTACGTAGTAGTGCAGGTTTGACTGGGGAACAAATCGATAGTTATGGCTGAAATAAACTGTGCGGTCGTACTGCTCGCTATACCTAGATTGGTACCCAAGACTATTTGTAGTTTGTATGCTTACTTCAACTTCTACCGGTAAATCGTAGCCTTTGATTGTGATCCGTTGTCTGAAGTTCGGGTGGCCCTGGTCGTAGTTGTATTCCGTTCGATGGTAGACGGAGGAGGTTTTCCCTTCGGTATCCGTATGGGAATTGCCTCCGCCCACAGCACTATGGCCGCTGATGCCAACAGGAAGAGTAGGGGTGTATAACTTTTCATCAACTATAAATGTTGATTGAATATAGGCTGCTCGCGAGTCACGGTGATCTGGATATGCCCAATCGATATTTAGCCAATCCCCCGACCTAATGGACTTGCCGTCTGCTGGCGAGACAACTGCGGGGGCAAACCTATCAAGAGTCATTGTTGGGAGAGCATCGATGGCAATGGAGAGCTCAATCGGCGTAGTTGCATATTCAAGCGTTGTGCTGTCGAAGGGGCGGACTTGGAATTGCCAGTTTCCTACGGCAAATGCTACAGCCTCTTCTAGGGAATCGAAGTCCCATCTAACGACTTCGGTCTCGAAGGAATGCAATACGTGCATATCTGAGAAGTCGTTAGATGCGGGCGGAGAGATGCTAAGTCCGTAATAAGTTGTCGTGAGTGTTTTGTTATAGAGTTCGTAGCTATATTCAAACCCCGTGGCGGTTTCTTTCTCGATGAAAGTGCCATAAAAGTAGGTGTCGTTCATCGCGGAGGAAACTTGTCCGGAAACACCCATCAGTAAGGTTGTAACTGAAGAGATCGCGGCGACACGAATGTAATTGGTAAATTTGTAAGTCATCGTTAACCCCCTTAAACCCTGTTTCTCACGCTCGTAAGAATATCTCTCTCCGCCATTCGTGGCAATCTTTGAGAATTATTCCCTAAAGTAGATCGCAGCATACTAGGGCTGTGTAAACATCGAACGATGGGCCATGTATCAAGTAAACACTCTTCGTCCGATTTTCCTCGCAAATGGCCACCCCTTCTGCTATAAATAATCGTGAGATAGTGTGCGCGCGTATATTAGTCGTCTGCTGCAGCGACGTTGGTAAAAATAGATTCCCATGTGGGAATCTATTTCTGGCATCGCTGGCAGACTTACGTCGACGGTAAGATGAAAAGTGTCGGTAAACATAGTGCGAAGCGAGTGGTGACTCGACGTAAGTCGTGGGAAAATAGATTCCCATCGAATCGTTTATTCCCAAATGGGAATCTATTCGCTCAAAGAAATTGGGGGTAAACAACCAGTAAATGGGGTGAACATCCATGTTGCGTCGCCTGTCTTGAATCGACAAGTCGCTCCGGCGACTTGTCGCTCGGCGATCCTCTGGGGTGCAACCCGATCGCCAGCTAGCCTGTTCCTGCTGCTACCAGCATTCAGCCATTTCAGATACCTAAACCATAACCCCTGTCCAGAACCATGAATCGCAAGCAACTCCAGAAACTCGGCGTGCCGCCGCGTTGCGTGAAGATCGCCACGCAAACGCTTAGTCGGGCTGCGCAGCAGGGGACCGGGTTTGGACTCAAGGGCAAGCAGGCCAAGCAACTGGTGGCTGCCGTGCTCGATAGCCCGCAGGCTTATCTGCACGATTCGGTGTGGGGCGAGTTCGCGCGGGAGCTGCTGACGAAAGACATCGAGCCACAGGCCGAGCCGATCACCTATCGAACTTGGGGCGACGAAATCGACCACTCGGCCCACGCCCAGATGCGGCAGGCGTGTCGCGTGCCCAGTGCGGTCGGCGCGGCCCTGATGCCCGACGCCCACGTCGGTTACGGGCTGCCGATCGGTGGGGTGCTGGCGTGCGAGAACGCGGTGATTCCTTACGCGGTGGGAGTCGACATTGCTTGCCGCATGAAGCTCTCGGTGCTTGACTTGCCTGCCGACTCGCTAGCGAAGCGTCGCAATCTGTTGGAAGAAGCCTTGCTCGGCGGCACGCGTTTCGGCGTGGGCATCGAGCACAAGCCTCGCCAGCAGCACGAGGTGCTCGATCGCGACTGGAAAGTGACCTACATCACGCATCAGAAGAAAGATACCGCTTGGAAGCAGCTTGGCACCAGCGGTTCGGGCAATCACTTCGTGGAGTTTGGTTTGTTGTCGCTCGCCGAACGAGACGACGAGTTGAACCTCGACCCCGGCGAGTACCTGGCCTTACTGTCGCATAGCGGAAGTCGCGGGGCGGGCGCGGCGGTGTGCAACTACTACAGTCAGATGGCTCAACGGATGATGCCGCCTGGTTGCAAGGAGCTGGGGCATCTCGGGTGGTTGTCGCTCGACACCGAAGCAGGTCAGGAGTACTGGGCGGCCATGAACTTGATGGGCGAGTACGCGGCCGCCAACCACGCGGTGATTCATCGGCTGGTGGCAAAGCTGGCCGGCGCCCAGGTGATTGCGGGCGTCGAGAATCATCACAACTTCGCCTGGAAAGAGTACCACGAGGTCCCTGGCAAGGGACGCCGCGAAGTGGTCGTGCATCGCAAGGGTGCTACGCCTGCCGCGGCCGGCGTGCTGGGGGTGATCCCCGGTTCGATGGCCGACCCGGCGTTCGTCGTGCGCGGCAAGGGGAACATCGACAGCCTAGCAAGCGCCTCGCATGGTGCGGGACGCTGCATGAGTCGCAAGCAGGCGAAGGATACGTTTCGCATCAATGCGGTGAAGAAGGATCTGGAGAAGAAGGGGATTACCGTGCTCGCAGCCGGCAGCGACGAAGTGCCCGGCGTGTACAAGGACATCCGCCGGGTGATGGCCGCCCAGCAAGATTTGGTGGAGGTAGTTGCCCAGTTCGACCCCAAAATCGTTCGTATGTGCGGCGATGGTAGCAAAGCGGAGGATTAATCCGGCAGTTTCTCACCCCGCGTAACTACCGCAGTTGGGTCCCATCCAGTGCCTGAAATGGTATAAACTAACAACAGGTTTTTCTCTCCCCGCAAGGCGTACTTCCATGAATCGTATCGTTCCCAAGGTCGTTCTTCTATTACTTGCTAGTGTGCTGTCGTGTACCGCGAGCGCTCAGCGTTTTGCTCGCGAAGGCATCCTGGCCGGCGCGGCCGATCCCACCATCGTGGCGGTCGAGAACAAGCAAGGTCAAACCGAATACTACGTGGTCGCTACCGGCCGCGGGGTGCGGCTCTACAAGAGCACCGACCTGAAGAAGTGGAAGTACCTTGGACGCGTGTTCGAGAACAACGTGCCGGAGTGGGCGCGTCGCGCGGTGCCCGGCAGCAACGGCATCTGGGCCCCCGATCTCAGTTATCACAACGGCTTGTACTACATGTACTACAGTGTTTCGACGTTCGGCAGCCAGCGTTCGGTCATCGGCCTGGCGGTGAACAAGGCGATTGATCCCGAAAGCCCCGACTATAAATGGGAAGATCGCGGGTTGGTGATTGAGTCGTCGCCGGAGACCACGAACTTCAACGCGATTGATCCCGCCTTGTTGGTCGACGAGCAAGGGCGTTGGCTGTTGTATTGGGGATCGTTCTGGACCGGGCTGAAGGTCGTGGAAGTCGATCCCGCAACCGGCAAGCCAAAGCCCGATGCCGAGATTCAACCGATCGCCGCCCGACCCAACCACCCGGCCCACGCCATTGAAGCGGCCTACGTGATCTTCCACGATGGCTACTACTACCTGTTTGTGTCGTGGGATAGTTGCTGCGATGGAGCCGACAGCACGTATCGCGTGTTGGTAGGCCGCAGTCGCGAGGCAACCGGGCCGTTTGTGGATGCCGATGGCAAGCCGATGCTCGAAGGTGGCGGCACGCTGGTCATCGAAAGCAGCGAGCGCTGGCGTGGGCCGGGGCATAACTGTGTGCTCACTACCGACGAAGGTCAATGGATGGTGCACCACACGTACGACATGCAAAACCTACGTGCACAACGCATTCTGCAGATTCGTCCAATGACTTGGACCGAGCAAGGTTGGCCGAAGGTCGGCGAGCCAGTGGCCACTCCCTAACCTCGAAGGCTTCTCGTCATGCGTAATCTCATCGCTCTGCTTGTGCTCGTGGCCGGTATCGTCGGTGCCGACTGTCGCGCCCAACCGACGAACGAACCGCTCACCCGCGGAGTTGTGGCGGTGCGCTGCGCGGAAGGGGGCGTGTTCGTGAGTTGGCGCGTACTGCCAACCGAGGTCGAAGCGACCAAGTTCAACCTGTTTCGTCGGACCTCGGAGCAGCCCTGGCAACAGGTCAACGACCAGCCGCTCGCGGGAGCGAGTTGCTGGGTGGATGAGTCCGCGCCGGATGCCGAGGGTCTCGAATACCAAGTCCGAGTAGAGGGAGCCAGCGACAACGCAAACGACGATCCGGTGGCCAAGGTATGGTCGCCGGGGTATCTGGAGATTCCAATCCAGCCGATCGATGGTTACCGCCCTGGCGATGCTTCGCTCGGCGACCTCGATGGTGATGGCGAGTTCGAAATCGTGTTGCATCAGGTCTCGCGGGCTCGTGACAACGGCTCGGCAGGCGTCACTGGCATTCCGGTGCTCGACGCCTACAAGCTCGACGGCACCCATCTGTGGCGCATTTCGCTCGGCAAGAACATTCGCGAAGGCGAGCACTACACGCAGTTCATGGTGTACGACCTCGATGGCGATGGTTGCGCCGAGATCGCCTGCAAAACGGCCGACGGAACCATCGACGGTCAGGGCCAGGTGATTGGCGATGCCGACAAAGACTGGCGAACACTCGACGAGGGTTCGAACCGCGACGGTCGGATTCTCGATGGACCAGAGTACTTCACGATTTTCGCTGGCCCAACGGGAGCTGAACTGAAAACCGTGGACTTTGTGCCTGGTCGCGATCCGATTAATGGTTGGGGCGGGATCGGTGGCAACGCGGGGAACGACAGCTACGGCAATCGCTGCGATCGGTTCTTGGCCTGTGTCGCCTATCTCGATGGCACGCATCCCAGCGTGGTGATGTGTCGCGGCGTGTATGGTCGCATCGTGATGACCGCTTGGGACTGGCGCGACGACCAACTCACCCAGCGGTGGAAGTTCGACACCGGCAGCAGCTACCCTCCGTTTCGCGATGCGTCGCCTTATGCCGGCATGGGCGGGCATAACCTCTCGGTCGGCGATGTCGATCACGATGGCAAAGACGAAATCGTGTACCAAGCCATGGTAGTCGACGACAATGGGCAAGGCCTGTACTCGTCGGGCCTCAGGCATGGCGATGTGATGTACCTGAGCGACCTCGACCCCACCCATCCTGGTCAAGAAGTCTTCACCGTGCAGGAGAACGAAGAGCAGGTCGAGCGATTCATGACGCCTGGTGCAGCGTTCCGCGACGCCGCGACTGGTGAGATCCTCTGGAGCCACAGCCCGATGATCGACGTGCCATCTTGCATGGCAGCCGACATCGATCCTCGGTACGTTGGTTTCGAATGTTGGGGTGGTCCCGGTGGGCTGCGAACTTGCCAAGGAGTTGAGATCGGTCGCGCCCCGCGAAACACGAGTTGGACCATTTGGTGGGATGGCGACCCGCTTCGCGAACTGCTCACGCTCGGTCGGGCCGGTCGGCGCGGGCTGCGCAGGACGTACGGGGACTTCCCCACGCAGATTTCTAAGTGGGATTGGAACAGCGAGCAAGAGCAACCGCTGCAGCAACTCGAAGGGGTATCGATGAGCCGTGGGCCTTGCCTGGTGGGCGACCTGCTCGGCGACTGGCGCGAAGAGCTGCTACTCGTGGTGCCCGATGGCAAGTCGCTACGGCTTTACTCGACGACGATTCCGACGGAGCTTCGCTTGCCAACCCTGCTGGCCGACCGTCAGTATCGGCTAGGCCTGGTTTGGCAAAACGTGGTTTACAACCGCGGGTGCTATCCGAGTTACTACCTGGGAGCGGGCAAGGACGAATCGCTCAACTCCGCTCCGCAGGAACCATAGCCATACAATCTGTTAATGCTATTTGACCGGCTGCAACGTCACCGGCCCACTGAGGCCCAGCGGCCGCACCGGCCAGTCGGACGCATCGAATGGTTTGTAGTTCATATTCACAACGTTGATGTCTTCGAAGATGCGCCACTCGACGCCTCGGCGATCGAGGTCGCGAATGCGATTCGCGGCTACGCCGGTCACTTCGATTTGTAGTTCATTCACCTGGTCGGTCTTGGTGTCGATCATCACTTGATAAGGAGAACCAATCAACGTCGCAACTTGCTCTCCGTTGAGCATCACGCGGGCGCTACCATCGACCTTACCGAGGTCGAGCAAGTAGTGAGACTGCTTCTTACTGAGAGTGCTGAAACTCGTAGAGTACCGCACGGTACCGGCAAACGATTGGGCCGACTGGTCGGGGGCGTTCGTCCATGGAACAGGTTGAGGGGAACTAAACGACTCTGGCAGCGAAGGTCCTCCTTCGACGAACTCAATTTGCCAGGTGCCGCTTATCGCAACTGGCTGATCCGTCACCTGATGGTAAAGCCATGGTTCGGCGTTGAGCGGTTCGTCGGAGACCAGCAGGAACAAGCTCCCCCCCGCGGCCATTTGCAGCCGTACCGAGAGTGAGCCGGAGTCGAGCGACTTGCTCTCCGCCAGCCCAATGTTGCCTGTCATCGGATCAAGGATCGCGACCGAATTGCCCGAGGAGCCAAGCGTCGTCCACTGGTCGATCGCCTGCGAAGTGGTGTTTTTGAGGAAGTAGCATTTGCTTCCTTGATACTTCTTGCGGAGAAAGTCGATGCCAGATGTTTTTAAGCCAGACTCCTCAGTCAGCCCCGCCTGTTCGGCTGCGATTTGAAGGTCGTCGCAGACGATCATGCGTTGTTCTTTGACAAGCTGGTTGACTTGCGCGATGGCTTGCTTCCATGGCTGGCTGGGGGTGAGTCCCGCGAGTCCAGAATCGCTCTCGGGCAGGTGCTTCCGGAAGGCCACGGTCGCGCCGGCTTCGGCCAGGTCGATCAGGTGCTCGAGGGTCGCCAGCGGCAGGTGCTTGGCCTCGGGGATGACGATCAACTTGTACTCGCCCCCTGCGGTGGTGATGGTCTTGTGATCGGTCGCCGAGCACTTGGCCAGCTGTCGGTCGGAGACGTAGTCGAACATCACGCCTTGGTCATCCAGCCAGCGAGCCGCATGACCAATCGGCTGCCCGCGCAGCCAGTGCTCCGAGTTGTGCACAGTGATGTCGCGACGCATGCCATCCGCGTCGTGCCAGAGGTCGTAGATCGGCCAGTACAGCAGCACCTCGTTATCGGGCTGCGACGCCTGGAGCATCGACTGGCAACGCGTGACATACTGGTTGAGTGCTGGAAAGTCGTGCCAGATCGGATTCTGCGGGTTCAGCTGAGTCGAGGCGTAGAACAGCCAGCCAGGCCAGGACGCGTCGTCGGGCGAATAGGCGGTGCCGTGGTAGAGGATGTGGTTGATGCCGCCGAGCATTTGCTTGTCGACGACTTGCTGGATGTCGCTAAGGCCAACTGTGAAGTGCTCGCCGAGCCAAGTGGCCGTTTCCGACGAAGCGAGCGATTTGCCGGTGACATTGGCCGCCGACGAAGCGAACTTGAACACCAGCTTCTCGGCATCGCCGCCATCGACCCGTCCGAAGCTCTCGGTTTCGGGAATGTCGCAAGCGGCGTACAGGTCGAGCCAGTTCGCTGGGGAACCATGCGACTGATTGCGGGCGAGCTGATCGTGTTGGTGCGACCAGGCGACCCAGGTGCCGATGAAGTCTTCGAGCAGCAGGTCGGAGATCGTCTCACGGTAATCACTTTTCACACGAGCGATCAGCTCGCGGTCACCCTCACCGGCCAGCGCGGGCAAATGCGCTTCCAGGCGAAAGCCGCGTCGCTTGGCAAACGCATCGAGGAACTCCGGTTGCCAGTCGCCCTGGTACTCGAACGAATCATGAAACTGCGCCCGCACACCTGGCAGGCGATTGAGCGTGCTATCAAAGTCGGTAAGGAACGCGTTGACGGAATGCTTCCAGTATGGATTGATGTTGATACCCTCCCCGCCTGGATCAGGACGCTTTACCCGATCGCCCGACCATCGATAGGCCAGGCTGTAGACGGTCCAGTCACCTTCGGGCACCTGCCAGGTAAGCTTGCCATCGGCAATCTTTTCGGTAAGGTCGACCTGTTCGCCGGCAGCATTAAGGGCGAGGGCCGACTGGGGAGTCGACTTCGCGAAACGCTTGACGAAGGTCTTGCCGCCGACCGCTTGGTCGCTCTCGACGATCACACGGCTGTTTGCCAGGTCCATCGTGATGTTCGGTCCTCCCATCCGCCAGCCAGAGCCGGCGGGGAGATCGACCCCCATGCCTAAGCGATTTGCCTCGCGAAGCACGTGTTGCACTGCATCGACCCAGGCGTCGGAGCGATAGACCAGATTCCGCGAGTCGTTGTTCTGCACTCCGTAGATGCAAGTGATTTCGACCCCTCCGAGCCCCGCCTCGTGGTAGGTATCGAGCAGTCGCGTGAGGTTGGCATCGTCCACGGCCGAGCCATGCCACCACCAGCGGGTCCAAGGACGCGAGGTCGTGGTAGCCGCGGGCCACGCAACTGATGACGTCGCAGTTGGCGTCTGACTTAAGGCTACGTTGGGAGTTGACGCTAGCCAGCCCGTGGTAGCAGCAATTAGCAAGACAAAGCGAGTGAACCACCTGGAGATTTCGAGCATTGCGGCATCCTATGATCGAGACAAGCTATCGACCCGCATGTGGCTGCGGGTGCGATACCATTGTAAGCGAACGGCAGAGGCTCATTGTCCGCAATTGCAGGCCCGATTCCTGCAAAAATAGGCACTCGGTCTTTTCGATTCGCTGTCTGAAAAATCAGACAAACCTAAAAGTCAAACCGCAAGCTGTCGCAATGCAGTATTGTTGCAAATACGCTCTACCGGGTGGACTTTTTCAGGAGGGCTCGCTAACGATTATTTGGATTGCAGGGTAACATTTCACCGCAATTGAAGCCCTGGATAGCCAAATACGGTCTCCTGCAACTCTTCTTTACTCCATATTTGAAAAGTGAAAGTAGGAGTGCCATCGTGTTGCTCCAAAGGGCAGGTGTGTTGTTATTTCGGTGGGGAATAAGCTGCAACTGGCTTAACCAAACATAAACCAATCCCTTTCCGAGCAGGCTGAGTCAGTCGATCACTCTTCGTGACGTGGGCAGGTGAGGTCAACAGCTAAGTAGTGCCGGGTCTCGACTCGTTCGCACTGGGCCTATTCGCAATGCTTAGGAGTTAGTTGCTAGTGGTTGTTATTGCTATTGCCATTTGTGCTCTGATATTGATTGCGGGAATCGGTATTCACCTACGCAATCTGCATGTCGAGCTAGAGGCACGTAGCGAGGAAGTTGAAAGCCTGCAACAACAGCTGGAACTTGAGCGTCGAGAGCTTCACGAGGTCGAAAGAGATTTGCATAAACTGACTCGGGCGGTCGAGCATTGTCCGCTCTCCATTGTCATTACGAATGCAAAAGGAGAGATGGAATAGGCCTTGTTGACTAACTCCACTCGAACTGTGGAAGCCCGAGTTGGGTGAATTGATTGATGATTTTACAGCGCAAGCGGGCTTCCGTTTGTTGGTTTTCGAATACTCGGTTTTTGAGATGGCTCCCAAAGCTTTGTTTCACTCGGTACATGGTCGTTTCCGCCAAGCTTCTACGATGATAGCCCACTTCCTCTTTCCAACTCCTACGCCCCTTGCGTCGAATCTGACGAATTGCCTCGTCCCGGGGCAAAGGCTCCTCCGCAGAGTTGCCATGTTGTTTGATCTTGGCGTTGTGCTGCGGCGGAATCACCGGCTCAATGCCTTCGGATTCCAGCCCTTCATAAACCTTCCACTTGTCGTAACTACCGTCGCCGTGAAACTTTTTTACGGGCTGCTCCACCTGCTCCAGCATTTCGGGAACCGCATCGGCATCGTGGCAACTGTTCTCGGTCAAAATCTCCGCCACAATCTCGCGGGTGTCAGGATTCACCGACAAATGCAGCTTCCGCCATGTCCGCCGCTTCGACTTGCCATGCGTCCGCATCTTCCATTCGCCCTCGCCAAACACTTTCATGCCGGTGCTATCCACCACGATATCGATGTCGCCCCTCTTGTTAGCGATATCGAGCGAAACATTCAGCTTGCTGGCTCGCTTGGCGAGCGAAGAATAATTGGGAATCGCTGCCTCGACGCCCAACATCGCCACCAGCGAGCGGCCGAATCCCTCAGTCTGCCGATAGGGAAGTTTCAGCAGTTCGCGAATCGTCAGCAAGCACTCGATCGCCGTATCGCTGAAGACAAAAGGGCGACCGACTTTTGTCTGGTCGTTAGGATGTTCCCAGTTCTCCAACGCCTCGTCGCTAAACCAAATAGTGATGTTTCCACGCTCGATGAGCGACTTGTTATACTCCTTCCAGTTCGTGACTTTGTAGGTTCGTTTTTCTTTCGTAGCCATGTTCGATCTCCGTAAAAAAGGTACGTGGTTCCATTCCACGTTAGTTTTTACGGAGGTTTGTGACTAATTGTTCAACAAGGCCGATGGAATATGTGAATCCCCATTTCACCCGCACGACTGGCTACTCGGCTCAGGAAGCATTGGGAAATACGTCTCGCCTACTCAAGTCGGGCGAAACGCCCGATAGCGTCTACGAAGATCTATGGAGCAAGATCAATAGTGGGCAAAACTGGTCCGGCGAGTTGCTGAATCGCAAACGTTCTGGAGAGCTCTATTGGGAACAGCAGACGATTGCTCCCCTGGTGAACGAACTTGGCAAGATCACGCATTTTATTGCAGTGAAGGAAGACATCACCTGTCGAAAGATATCGGAGAAGGAACAGCTGCGGCTGGCCGAGGAGCTGAAGTCGCGAAACGATGAACTCGCCTACGAACGCCGGATGCTGCAGACCATTGTCGACAGCGCACCGCTTGCCATCTTCTGGAAAGACCGCGAGTCGGTTTACCTCGGGTGCAATGCCCTGTTCGCTCGCATGGCAGGCGTGGAGAGTTCGGACGAGATCAAGGGTCTCACCGACTTTGAGATGCCTTGGACTACCGACGAAGCACTGCACTATCGACTCTGTGACCAGCAAGTGATGGAACTCGGATTCGAGATTCTCAACCACGAAGAGACGCATACCTCGAGTGATGGGAAGGAACATATTGTTTGGACCAGCAAGGCTCCCTTCTACGATCAGGATGGCAACGTGGTTGGCATGGTCGGTGTCTACTCTGATGTAACCGAGCAACGCGAGGCCGCGGTGCACCGAGATCAGTTGCTTCAGGAAACCCAGGAGCAGAAATCGCTCCTCGACGCAGTCATGTCGAGTGTGGGGGATGGCATTCTCGCTTTCGACGACTCGAAGCATTTGCTCTGCTCGAATCCAGCAGCGGAGAAGATTCTCGGGGTGACAATGGAAGTAGGCAACACCTTGGAGAGCTGTGTGTCGACACTACAGATTTGCCATCTCGACGGCGAAACACCTGTCGAAACGAGCGAATTGGCTGTCAATAAAGCGATCGCTGGTAACGTGGTAGTCAACGAAGAAGTACTGCTGCGTAGCAAGTCGGGCGATAAAATGTTGTCAGTCAACGCAGCACCGCTGGTTGCCAATGGTCATCGGGGTGGTGTGGTGACCATGCGTGACGTGACGGAGTACAAAACGCTGGAACGGCAATTGCTTCAATCGCAGAAGCTCGAGTCGATTGGACAGCTAGCCGCCGGAATTGCCCACGAAATTAATACCCCGATGCAGTTTGTTGCCGACAACATTGAGTTCCTGGAGAAATCAGCAGGTGGCTTGTGTACGGTGATCGATCGCTATAACGAACTGCTTACCGAAGAGACTCCCAAGAGTTGGTCGCAACGGAAGCAAGAAATCGAAGAGATGATAGAAACGTGCGACTTCAACTTGGTGCGTTCGCAGTTTGCCGAGGCCATTGATGAATCACGCGAGGGTATTCAGCGTACCGTTAACATCATCAAAGCGATGAAGAGCTTCTCGCATCCTGGGAACAAAGACCGGGTGATGGTGAATATCAACGAAGCGATTCGTAGTACGATGACGATTAGTCGAAATCGTTGGAAGTACAACGCCGAGATCGACCTGAACTTGGACGACTCGCTGCCAGAGATTCCCGCGTATCCTTCCGAACTGAACCAGGTACTGTTAAACCTGATCGTGAATGCGTCCGATGCGATCGTCGATCGCTATGGAGAGAATGGTGTCGGAAAGATCGAGGTCCGCAGTTCCTTGACTGAGGATGGAGTCGAAGTGTCAGTAAAAGACAACGGGTGTGGTATTCCCGAGCCGATTCGTCAAAAGGTATTCGATCCCTTCTTTACGACCAAGGCGGTTGGCCAGGGAACGGGGCAGGGGCTCTCGATTACCCACAACGTGATTGTCGCGATGCACGGAGGTCAAGTGCATCTGGAATCGACCGAAGGAGAGGGGACGACTTTCACGGTTTGCTTGCCGATAGAACCTGACGATGAAGCTGGCAACGATCGGGCGAGCTTTGCCCACGAACTGAGCGTCGCGACGGCCGATTTGGCCGAATGCTAGCGGCTGCGACTTAGCCAAACTCGAATCCGTCCAGTCAGCGAGTGCGAGTCGTTCGACCCGTAGGTCGTGGTAGAATTCGTTTTGCTCGCTGTTCGCTTGCTGTATTGGAACCAGTGCCGGCCGCCCAACCATACACAGGCAGCTACTGTCAGGCTGCAGCAAGTTGGTTCTGGTGCTGCTATTTCGCTGTCGCCGGCTTCCAGCGAGGCCAGACGGTTACCAGCTGCCAAGTAGGCATTCTTGAATAGTCGGAAGTCGTTGCGGTCGACCCAT
Source organism: Aeoliella mucimassa (assembly GCF_007748035.1). Taxonomy (NCBI): domain Bacteria; kingdom Pseudomonadati; phylum Planctomycetota; class Planctomycetia; order Pirellulales; family Lacipirellulaceae; genus Aeoliella; species Aeoliella mucimassa. The sequence goes on along the minus strand of NZ_CP036278.1, from coordinate 2,908,727 downwards.
CCCGACCGGTTGATGTCGCCCATTGATTGCCAGAGCGACTCGTCGATGCCCTGAGCGACTAGGCTGGTGTTCATATTCGCCAACATTAACGGCCAATCGGTTACATCGACGATGCTGTCGCCATTGAGGTCGCCAAGTCGTACGCCATTTACTGATGCATACGAGTCGAAGAAACGCTGAAGATCCAGATAATCGACAGACCGATCGAGGTTCAGGTCACCCAACTTCAGAAGCTCATTGTAAGACAGGTTCGCGACGTCTTGATGTAGCGATGAACGGATGGTGTCGTAGTCGGCGAGCGTAATTTGCGAGTCGTCATCGAGATCGGCTAGAAAACGTTGCTCGTGCAGCCAGTCTTCCATGTAAAGCTCGTTATAAGCTTCGAGCGTGGTGCCTTCGACCAGGGCGCTGATGTAAAGCCAGTTAATGTGAAATGGACTGTAGTTGGGTTTTGTGGGATCGAGCCCCCGCATGCTCAAAGGTTGGGCGTAGCCAAGTGTTGCGATCGATACGCCAAACTCCTCGAATAAGCCATGCATGTCGCTTAGATGATTGGTGTTAAACCAAGGTTGCGACGTGATGAAGTCGGTCCACTCCTGCCGACTCACCTGATTCGCAAATGCGTTTTTCAAGTACTCATCAACCTCCAGTGACGAAGCGTAGCCATACTGACTGGCGAAGGCCGAGCCGGCGGCGGTTGCCCCGATCGCGTCGTTCAGATGATCCTTGTAGCGCCAGACGGGAGAGAACTCGGTGACCAGCAGATCCTTTTCCGCTCCCAACGTTTGCCGCGCGAACTGGGCCATACCGCGGGCTTCGGCCGTGGTGCCGAAGTGAATATGCAGGTCCATGCCGGAAATGGCCGGATTATCGCGAGCCACGCGGAACAGTTCCTGCACGACATCCCTGTTTTGGTTCGAGGTCTGATCGAGTCGATTGAGGGATCCGAGGAAGTAGCGAGGTTCTTCTGTTTGAAGCGAACCATATTCGGTTTGTACGTAGTCCAGTAGTCGCTCCGTGAACTGGACGTAGGGGACTACTCCACCGGAAAACGAGAGATCGGAATCATGCGTTTCCCACATCGGCTCGTTCCCCAGCACGATCGCGTTGATAGGGCGATCGATGGCCTCCAGCGTTTCGACAGCCCGCTGAAACAGTGCGAGTTCGTCGTCGGAACCAGGAGCAGGTACGTTGCGGTCGAAACCTTTGAAGTTCCACTTGAACGACACCAGCACTTGCTGGCCCGCGTCGGCTGCACGTTGGAGGCCCAGCACATTCTCGTTGGTTTCCAGAGAGGTGATGCCGCGCATGGCAAGCACGTCGTAGAATCCACGTGACCAGGTGTTTTCGCTGGCCGCAAACAGCGAGGTGTTTACGTCTTTCGGACGTTCATTGAAGTTGGCTCCCAGAATCTGCCCCCAGCATGGTTGGTTGAATTCACCCATGACACAGGAGAGCAACGCCATCGCCAACAGGCGGGTCGTACGGCGGTGGTTGGATTCGCGTAACATAGTAGCTTTGCTCACCGCTGGCGGTGTCTCCGTTGAGCTCTTGTCTCTCATGAAGTTAGACTGTACTGCACACAAATGATACAAAGCACCTCCGAAACAGAGAGGTTTCGGAGGTGCCTCGACTTACGGCTGCCCGTCGTAAGTTATCGCTCAAATTCGCAATTGTTAGGTTCGGCGATATCCCAAGGCGGCCAAAACAATTGCACCCAACAGAGCGAGGCCGCTGGTAGGTTCGGGCACCGCTGTACCGTCGAGCGAGGCCAGCGAGCCGCTGCTGGCGCCGAAGTTGGCTTTCCACACCATGTAGTCGATCGTTCCGATCTCGGATCCATTGAGGGCAACGCTGCGATTGGCCAGGGTGCTTCCATCAGCTCCGAGATTGTCGCGCCAGACAGTGTAGTCGCCCAGATCCACGGAGCCATCGCTGTTATAGTCGCCAGGAAGTCCGGTGGACTCGACATAGTCGACGTAGACTCCTCCGATAATTGACTGCGAGATAAACTCGCCAGTGGTCGGGTCGACGACATCGTAGTAGAGGACTAAGTCTTGCAAGTCCTGCTCGGTGTCGTAGAACAAGCCCAAGGGGATCGAATCTCCGCTGTTGCTGATGGTGGAGTTACCCAGCGTGCCATCGTTGTTAAAGGCAAAGTACTCTCGTTTATCGCTGATGTTGCCTTCGTTGCTCGGTGCCAGGTCCCAACCTTCGCCTCCCAGGCCATCGCCTGCGGGGAACTCATCGTTCGCACCTAAGCCAAGATAACCGCTGCCGAGTAAACCACTGCCAGGGCTACTGACTCGTAAGAAATCGATGGTGCGATCGCCAGCAGCGGCACGCTGTAGGCTCACAACACCGGTCGAAGTATCGACGAGCAGTTTCATCTCTTCCGTATCTGGAACGATGGAAAAGCTGCCGATGACTTCGTTACCGAAGCCTGGAAGTTGATACGAACGATTGCCACCGCCGCCATCACCACCAGGAGTCGCACCGACGCCGTACATGCCGTAACCGGACTGGGTTAGAGTACCTTCCCAACCTTCGAATTGCCCGCCACCAGTGATATGGAAGTAGTTGGAGCCCGGGCCTGCGTCGGCGTTTGGCAGGCCGGTTGTGAAGCGAGCATCTTCGTCGGGGTAGTACATCAGCATGATGTTGCCGGCGTAACCGTTCGGGGTATAGATTGTGCCATTATTCTCGACGAAGTTTTTCAGCGTGGAGTATTGCTTGAGATCCCCCTCGTTCTCATCCGGCCCCTCCAGAACCACGTAGAGTCCTCCGGTATTGCCATCGAAGGAAAAACCATGGATGCCCGAGCGAGGCGACTCTGTTGCCAGGGATCCATACGGATCGCCGGTGGAAACCGTGGTAAGGTTCGTGTTGGCGGTAAAGTCAGCTAGAGTTGGCCAGCTGTCGACTCCACCGGCGCTATTCACTCCATAAACGGTACCATTGGGTAGTGAAGTGAAGCCCTGGTAGGTTCCGTACTCGGCAATCGTGTTTACCAGAGTGCCACCGGCAAAATTGCCGACTTGGTCGACGGAACCGCTGGTGCCGCCGACGCCATCGAAGGTGCGGATTTCGCCGGTGTTGCTCACCATGTAAATGTCTGCCGCCATCGCGGTTGTGCTGGTGCTTGCCAGCAGAGCGACGCAGGCGGTTGCCAAAACAGCCGATTTACGACGATAGGTGCAGAGACACATGGTGATACCCACTGCGATAAGACCCCAGGTAGCCGGCTCGGGTACGTTGGCTGCATCGGCCGATCCACTAGTAGCCGCCGATCCAGAGGCCAGCTCTTTGAGGAGTCGGAAATCGTTGCGATCAACTTGTCCATCGCCAGTCAGGTCTCCTGCCATGTAGCGCCCAATACCATCGAGGTCGGCGACGCTCGTGTTCATCGAGGCCAGCAGCGTGGGCCAATCGCCAGCGTCTACGACACCGCTTCCGTCGTAGTCGCCAAACAGTAGAGTGGAACCCGTGTAATTCACAATGGTATTAGTCGTTGCTCCACTTACCTCCAAGGCGATGCCCGCGTCGATGAAGGGACTCGGCGCCCAACTGACGCCCGGCAACACGGCCGAACTCCCCGCGGCGATGGTCACCAGGTTGCCACCCGAAAGTACAAGTTGTTGTACCGCACCGTTGCCATCGTCGAAGCCACCTTGGCCACCGATGAGGGTCGCCGAATCGATCGTGACCGACGAACTCGTGGGATTGGAGATGGTAATGTCGCCTTGTTCGAGATCGATCGTAGCGGTAAGGACCGCCAGGTTCGAACCAACCGACAGCGTGGATGGTTCGTTCCAAAACAACGTTTCAAAGCCATTGAAGGTGCCATTCGAAAAATCGCTGACTCCATCCATGCTCACGGCATCGACCGCTGTGAAGGGGGTTCCTTCGGTTCCGCTCAGTCCTCCGTAGCTACCTGGGTCGCCAACCAAGCGGCCTACGTTGTAGGTGCTATTGCCGTACCAGTTGTAGCTGCTGCTGGTGCCATCGACGACCGTCGATTGAACTACGCCTTGTTGGGTCGAATTGTCTTGTACAGCCAAAGTGAAAGTGTCGTTCGCATTCCAGGTCGCGGCAATCGAATACGACGTGCCCGCGGACAGAGAACCGTAGCTGCTAAAGATGGCCGCCGCATTGTCGACCAGGCTTACGTCGCTGGCGACGCTTGAGATTGGGCTGGGCAATCCGGCGCCGGTTTTAAGGGCGAGCGTAGGGACGCCATCGAGGAGCCATAGCCCCGTGCCATTGCTGGTACCGCCGATTTCCATGAGCAGTCGCGTTTCGCCGGTAGCCAAGTCGGCTGCAACTGGAGTGAACGTAGTATTCATAGTCCAGCCAGCGTCGAATCCGTTGAGGCCATTGAATTCGTCGGCTAGCTGCCGACCGTTGGCGCCGAAATCGCTTTCGCCGGCGATATCAGCAGGGCCGCCGAACGCGACCAGTGAAGTCGCAAAGTCGCTGAGATTCGACAAATTGTCTGCCTGGGCCAAGGATGGAAGACTGAGGAAGGGTAGGGTCAACAGTAAGAATCGACGGAATAGATGGTGCACTAGCATTGCTGATATCGTCCTTTCATGGTGCGATGAGAAACCATCTGCTGATCGGTGTGCTCGTAGGGAAAAGTTGCCGCCTGCAATTCGTACGTCGAAGCCTTGTGAGTGGTCACTTGGTCGACAGCTCGAAATCGCAATCAGCGGTGCCGCCTGTAGGCACATTGAAAGTAAGTTCGCTGTTTTGGTTGTATTTGGGGGGGAGTAATTCCTTTCGCAGTATCTTGTCGCCTTCGAATTCGTTCCGTTCGACTATCTTGCTGGTAATCGTCACGCGATGGTTGCCAACGACCGCGCCGTTGATCTTGTCGTTCTCGGGAGTGAGAGTTTCGAGGTGGAACTCGCCTTGCTCGTTGGTTTGGCCGCTTGCTACTGGCAAGCGATCTCCCTCGGTTCCCTCAGGAGGAGGAGTGAGGATGGCGAACTCCACCACCGCATTGGCAAGAGGTTGGCCATCGAGCTTCACTTGACCCGAGACCTCCGCGTATTGCCAGCCGGACGAACCACACCCAACCAGCATCGCGCAATAGCCTGTTATCAACCAGCAGAAGGCCGCGCGAAGCACGTCCTTGCTGTGGGGGTTACAATTCATCGACCAGCTCCCCGCCACTGATGGTGCCAGCGGCGCCCCAGATCACTGGATCGATATCGTTGTTGAGCGTTCGAACACTTCCGTCGAGCAGTCCAACCTGCACGACGCCACCGCTATGCAAGCTGGCGACCGCCCGTTCGCAGGAAACTGGATTAAGACCACTGGCAGTCACGCAAGCTTCGAAGTCGGGCAGGCCGAAGATGTAGGGGTGTTTGGCCGATGCCACCGGCACGCTCCGGCGTTCGTCCACGTAGGTGGTATCCGACATGCTCGAGTAGGCCCGCCAGTCGCCCCAGGAGGGGGGACGGAAGCCACCGTACAGAGTTTGCGTATGGTATTCGGCGATGGCAACCGTGCTACTGGTGCCATCGGTCACCTGACGGAGCTTCACTCGGTGGGCTTTGCCAACCGGCTCGGTCACGCAGGGCAGGGCCCCTTTGCGAATCTTGAATCGGGCCCACTTCGCAGCATTTTTCATGTTCGACGCATCCGCTGTCGGCACCGAGCCGGCCCCGCCATCCATCACGTGGATCGGGCGGCTCCAGTAGTTGCCATCGAAGTCTTGTCCTGCAATGCCAACGTACGAAGCGCGGGCTGGTTTGACGTCGGCCACCGAAGTGATTTCGGCTGCGCTATTGAAGGAAGTGTTAGCATAGTCATCCGGCCCCGGGTCGGAGGGGCAGACAAACAACCCGATAGGATTGTCGATCAAGTGCAGGTTCACGGGATCGCTAATCGGCAACGTGTAGTCGAACAAGTCTCCCAGGTTCGAGGCTTCAATGAACGATAATATCTCAATCCCCCAGGTGCTGTTGGCCGCGGCGAAGCCGGCCTGCACTTCGAGCGGCGAATGAATCTCCATGCCGGCGGGCAACTCACCGCGCGTCGACTCGTAGTTCATTACACCAAGCATCTGCTGCTTAATGTTGTTGGTGCATTGACTCCGACGCGCCGCTTCGCGTGCTGCTTGCACTGCGGGCAACAGCAAGGCAACCAGGATTCCAATGATCGCAATGACCACTAGAAGTTCCACGAGTGTGAAGCCTCTTCGTACTAACCTGTTCATGTTTACGTGCTTCCTAACCACGGAAAAGGAGATCGCTGGGCATAACCGCACGCGGTGAAGCCGCATTGCGGTCGTGGAGGCGAGGTCTGCCAAGCTGTGCTGTGCCAACCACCGAAGGTGCCAATGTCTGATAGGACTAGTTGTGACGAGTTGCGATCGCCTGGCTTCCTACAACCGGGCGAACATCATGCAGTTACCACCGTGAACCGCGCAGCTTACAGAAAAGTAGCCAAAAACTGACTTTTCCCACCAGGTTAAGGGCAGCGGGCAAAAAACGTGATTTATTTCGCTTTTATGTAAGCTTCCAGACGAGTTTTGTTAAATACCCAATAACGAACATCCTCCTCCTGCACTGGGACGCTGGTTAGCAGGCGGGTAGCGAAAGCCTGAGGCGGCAAGAGGCCCGCAGCAAAGCTGTTCGGGGTTTCCTATAATAAGAAGCCTCCAGAGCCCTTAAGGTGGGGTTAGATAAGCGGAGGTGAGGACTGCATGTGGAAAAGCAACTAACGGCGGAAGAGCTTGCCCAAATGTGGACGGCTGCATTGCCGGCGGTTGTTGCTTTTGTGCGGGCTGAAATTCGAAATCGACACGATGTAGAAGATGTGGTTCAAGAGATTGGCCACGCTGTCGTCAAAAGTGCGGATCGATACGATGCCGAACGTCCCTTTCTTAGCTGGGTGTTCGGTGTCACACGTCGGCAGTTGCTGCGGTACTATCGCAAGCAATCAAGCGACCGTGGGGTGTTCAGTTCTGAGCTCGTGGAGGGATTGGCCACCGCTTACGAACAGTTGCTGCCCCAGATTCCGGCTCGCCGCGAGGCACTCGATCAATGCGTCGAACATTTGAAATCAAATCAGAAGGTGGCGATTCAACTGTTTTATCACGATGAACTCTCGCAAGCAGAAATTGCCGAAGAAATCGGCATCACCAAATCGTCGGTAGGCGTTTTGTTACACCGAGCGCGAGAGAATCTCAAGGAATGCATTCGCAGGCGACTGGGCCAGGGACAGAGTTCGTAAGTCATGCAATCAAAACACCAATTACTCGAGAAGTACCTGAACGGCGAGCTCTCAGCCGACGAGCGCGCGCAGTTGGAAGAAAAATTGCTGGCCGACGAAGGCGAGCTTCAGGAGTTCGCCGAGCTGCTGTTGGTTTCCAGCGACCTGAAAGATCGAGATTTTACGTTTACCCGCCGCGAAGCCGAACCGCCAGTCGTGGCTCCGGTGACACTGCCAAAACGCGATTCCCGATCCCGTGCTCCCTGGATGGGATGGCTGCTGGCAGCATCGATTGCCGTGGTCAGCACCATCGGTGTTCTAAGATGGTTGCAGCCCGATTTCTCGAACGTGGCTGGCATCCCAGGCGGGATGGTCGGCAGCAAGGAGCCAGCCCATGCGGCTGTGGTTCCCACACTCGTATCTGCATACGTGGGACGAACGGACCAATGCGAGTGGCAAGCCGATCCATTAGTCAATGGCGATCTGCTGCATCAAGGGGATGTGGTCGCCTTGAACCAGGGTGTGGCCGAACTTATCTTCGACGATGGTGCCCGAGTGATCGCCCAGGGCCCTTGTACGTTGGAGATCAGTGATTCCAATTCATTCTCGTTGTCGCTTGGTAACGTATCGGTCGAAGCCACCTATGGATTCAAGGTCGGCACGCCGAGCGGTATCGTGCTCGACCTAGGCACCGAGTTCGGTGTAGCAGTTGACCACGCGGGAGGCTCCGAGGTCCATGTGTTCAAAGGCGAGGTAGCCTTTCAAGCAGTGAACGCGGGAGGAACCTTCCAAGGCAAGCCGTTGAAGCTCAAAGCCGATCAGGCCTGTAGCGTTGCCATCGGTGGTGTCACACTGCAGGAGTTCGAAGCCAACGAGGCGAAGTTCGACTGGCGCAATCGTCCTCAACTGCTAGATAGCGACGCACCTGACATGCAGGTGCGCAAGAATCTTACGCTATGGCTGGCCGCAGATCGCATGGTGGAGGTCGACGAGCAAAATCGAGTCTCGCAGTGGCGCGACCTCATGGTTCGCGGAAACAACACTCCAGAAGATGCTTTACAGACTTCGGCCGAACATCAACCACTGTTGGTGGCCGATGCCATCCACGGACACCCAGCGGTGCGATTTGGCGAAGGGGGCACGTTCTTGGTGACCCCGCCGCTGCATACCACCGACGAACAAACCGCATTTGTGGTCTGCTCGCTCAACGAAATCAAACCCGCCTTCCAGCAGATCTTGAATTACAATGGGCCGCCGCAACGAGTGGTTCCTCCGTTCGGCGGATTGGTGAGTCCCTCGGTGTTTGAAATCTGTCTTCGCGATCGCGACGACGACGGGCGCTTCGCCGTGTGTGGCGAGGTGTTCTCGGGGTTCAGCGATGGACGCACCGAAATATACAAAGGGGCAGTCGAGGTGCTCGACCGCATGCCGATCGCCGCGCCGCAGGTGATTTGTTTCCGGTATAGCTTAGCGGCCGAGAAGATGACGCTTTACTTGAATGGCCGCAAGCGTAGCGAGTCGGCCGCGCGGGAGCCAATTGCCATTACCTCCCGGAAAATACTCGGTCGACACCCCATTCTTTCAACTGGTCAGGGGATCTTCCGAGGCGATATCGGCGAGCTATTGTTGTTTAACCGGGCGCTCACCGATGAGGAAGTCACTACGATCTCCGCTTACCTTTGCAAGCGATTCGACATTGCTGTCGATAAACGCTAGCGACTTTGACTTCAGAAACTGGGCGCGGCGGTATTCCCGGCGCCCCAGCCAATGTGTTTGCCAGCTTACTTTTCGCGAAAACTAGATCTATGCTTTTCCAACGCGAATATTCAGCAGTTGTTTCCATCGGTGTGTTAGTGGTACTCGCGGTGGCGTCGTGTCAGGCCACTGCGGACGATGCTCCAACCGCAGGGCGGTGGTCGGTGGAGCGGGCGAACCAGTGGTACGCCACTCAGCCATGGCCGGTAGGGGCGAACTTCACCCCCTCCTCGGCGATCAATCAACTCGAGATGTGGCAGGCCGATACGTTCGATCCTGAGACCATCGATCGCGAACTCGGGTGGGCCGCCGATATCGGCATGAACTCCATGCGAGTGTTCCTGCACGATATCGCCTGGCGCGAAGACCCCGATGGATTCTGCGACCGCATCGATCAGTATCTGCAGATCGCCGACCGTCATGGCATCCGCACGATGTTCGTGTTGTTCGACGGAGTCTGGCTTCCCAATCCCAAAGCGGGGCCGCAACCAGCCCCCCAACCGCGAGTGCATAACTCGGGATGGCTGCAGTCGCCAGGCAAGGAGATTCTGCTCGACTCCGCGCGTCAAGACGAACTCCAAGACTACGTGCAAGGAGTCCTTTCCCGTTTCAAAGACGATCCGCGAGTGTTGGTGTGGGATCTGTTTAACGAACCTGACAACGCGAACCAGGGAAAGTGGCCAGGCACTTCGATTCGCGATCTGGAGCCCCGTGTTAAGCACGAGCGAACTTTCGAGCTACTGAAAAAGACCTTTGCCTGGGCGCGTGAAGTGAATCCATCGCAGCCGCTCACCGCAGGCGTGTGGGGGAATCCTCGCTGGTTCACGAATCCCGACGCCATCGACGCGCTATCGCTATCGCAGTCGGACATCATCACGTTCCATACCTATCACAATGCGGAAGATGCTCGGCCGATTATCGAGCAAATGGTGCAGCACTGCGACCGACCACTGATGTGCACCGAGTACATGGCACGTACCAACGGTTCGACCTTTCAAGGGCTGCTACCGCAGTTCAAAGAGCACAAGATCGGCGCGTACAACTGGGGTTTGGTGAGTGGCAAAACGCAGACGATCTATCCCCAAGACTCGCTGCGACGCAAATACGAAGCGGAGCCAAAGCTCTGGTTCCACGACGTGTTCCACCCCGATGGGCGTCCCTATCGCGAAGCCGAGACTCGCTTAATCAGCGACTTGGCCACCGACTACCAGGGCAATAATCCTCAGCACGTGAAAACCGCCGCGGCGTTGCCGCCGGACGATATTGCCGCGGGGCTGAAGAGTCACGATCGGGCGTTGTTTGTGAAAGCAGGGTGGATTCGCGATCCATTCATCACGCTGTCGCCGTCGGGTATGTACGTGCTCACGGGCACCACTCCGCTGCCAGATGACCCCGCGCAGAAGACCGATCCCTACAACACGGGTTTGGGCGATGGAAGCATTGTTGGCTGGAAGGCCCAGGTTTGGCAAAGTCCCGACCTAATTCACTGGCAATCTCTCGATACCCCCTTCACGCTGGAAGATGGCATCTGGAAGAAGGCTCGCCCCAAACGTTTTGCCAACGTTCCCCAGTCGCAATGGCGTCTATGGGCGCCCGAGTTGCATTACGTGGATGGTCGCTGGGCGTTGGTGCATACGAGTCCCTCGCCGGTGAATGGAGCAAACCTGTCGTTCACCCAAGGCGAGGATATTAAAGGCCCGTGGTCGAATCCCATGGGACCGAAGATCGGGCGTCGCCATGATCCCTCGCTGTTTAAAGACGACGATGGCACCTGGTGGATGATCTGGGGAGCCACGATGATCGCCCCGTTGAACGACGATTTCTCGGGCTTTACGCGAGAGCCGATTGCGATCGGACCGACCGGCGATACCGCCAAGATGGGACACGAAGGTTGCCTGATGTACAAGCTCGGCGACAAGTACATTCTGTTCGGCACCGGCTGGTCGACGGGGCAGATGCGTAAGGGGAGCTACAACCTGTACTACGCAGTAGCCGACAAGATCGAGGGGCCTTACGGGCCGCGGCAGTTTGCCGGGCGGTTCCTGGGCCATGGCACGCCGTTCAAAGACAAGCAGGGACGCTGGTGGTGTACCGCATTCTACAACGGCAACATTCCACCGCTTGAGACCAAGGACATCGCTAGTCGCGATCTGAGTGAGACCGCTCAGACGATTAACCAACAAGGGGTCACCATCGTACCGATGGATATTCATCTCGACGACCAAGGCGTGCCTGTCGTCGTAGCGAAGGATCCCCACTATGCTTCCCCTGGGCCGGATGAAGCCCAAGATTTCTCCCCACAACCCTAGCGATGCAAATCGCACTCGAATAAAGAAGACGGAAGACGATGAGTTGCTACCGAGTACTAAGTTGCGTTGCGTTAGGCCTGATGCTTAGCGCGTGTTTACCCGCCAAGGCCGATCCCCCCAACGTATTGTTGATTTTGGTCGACGATCTAAAGCCGTCGTTCGGAGCCTACGGTGCCGATTGGGTCCATTCGCCGAATCTCGATCGGCTGGCCGATCGAGGGATGCGGTTCAACTTTGCCTACTGCAACCAGGCGGTCTGCGCCCCATCGCGAAACAACCTGATGACTGGCTCGCGATCCACCTCGCTCGGGGTGTACGGCCTGTCGATGAACTTCCGTCGCGCGGTGCCCGATGCGGTGACGATGCCGCAGTTCTTCCGTAAGCATGGGTACACGGCCGAGGGCGTTGGCAAGGTGTTTCACATCGGCCATGGCAACACCGACGATACCGCGTCGTGGAGTACTCCTTTCTTTCCCGAGAAAGTGATCGACTACGCGCTTCCCGAGAGTAACGAGGGGAAGCTTACCCGCGAAGAAGCCTACTTCAGCAATCAGGAACTCGGTCGCATTCACGAACTGCCTCGCGGGGCTGCTTGGGAACGGGCCGACGTGCCCGACGATGCTTACTCCGACGGGCGGATTGCTAACGAGGGAATCCGTCGGTTGCAGCAAGCCAAGGAATCGGACCAACCCTTCTTTCTGGCCTTGGGATTTGTGAAGCCTCACTTGCCGTTCTGTGCGCCGGAGAAATACTGGGCGCTATACGACGATGTTGATTTGCCGATCGCGACCGTGCGAGACTACCCGGTGGGGGCCCCCTCATACGCGCCGAAGGACAAGCATGGCGAGCTCAATCAGTACAAGCCGATTCCCCAGGACCCACCGCTCGACCCGGCGGTGGAGCGAAATCTTGTGCAAGGCTACTATTCGGCCTTGAGCTACATGGACGCCCAGGTGGGCCGCGTGATTGACGAGGTCGATCGGCTTGGGCTGGCTGAGAACACGATCATTGTGTTGTGGGGCGACCATGGCTACCACCTTGGCGATCACGGCATGTGGACCAAGCATACGAACTACGAGCAAGCCAATCGTATTCCGATCATCTTTGCCGGACCTGGGGTCGCCAGGCCAGGGAGCGAGTCCGACGCTCTGGTCGAGACAGTCGATATCTATCCCACGCTGGCCGCTTTGGCTGGATTACCGACACCGGAAGGACCTCAGCCGATCGATGGGGAGAGCCTGGCGGGCATCCTGCAAGGTAGCGAGCAAGCGGTACGCGACCACGCCTATCACGCGTTCCCACGCGGTGGTGGTCGCATCGGTCAGGCGGTTCGCACGCATCGCTACCGCCTCGTAGAGTGGAAACAATTTCGTGGTAACGATCCGCCGGAATACGAGCTGTACGATTACGAGACCGATCCCCTGGAGACTCGCAATCTGGCCGACGATAAGCCTGAGATCGTCGCCGAGCTAAAGAAAATGCTCGATACGCATCCCGAAGCAGTCCCAGCTGGGGGACTCAAGAACTACCTGAAGTCTCAGGCCGCAAAGAAGTCGCCTTAATCAGAACGTCTCAGCATCAACAACAGCAGGAGCCTCACGAAGTCGATCGCTTCGTGAGGCTCGCTGTGTTCTGTTATTGGATTTTCATCAGTTCGCCATCGTCACGATGACCATACTGGTGCAGCAGTTCCTTCTCGATGTCTTCGGAAATGAAGCAGACCGAGCCATCGGCAAAGGCCACGTTGATGCCGCCGGGATGATAGCTTCCAAAGCCGCCGTTCTCGAGCGGCTGTAGTACCTTCTTTTCCTTGCGAGTGCCATCTGGCAAGAAGCGGTCGAGATGGGCGTTGATCACTGAGGTGTTGCGCAGCGTAGCTCGCGTGCCCGACGCCCAACCAAGACCCTCTGACTCGTTGAACGCCTCGGCTAGCAGGATGGTGTGCGAACTGCCATCGTAGATGTCGGCGAAGCGTACCCGGCTGTTCAGGAACAACAGCCCGTGATTGTCGACATCGATGGGGGCTTCTACATCATGGTAACAGCCCGCGTAGCTCGATTGCGTGACCGTTTGATCTTCGTTGTAGACCTCCAGTGGTGAGCTGGGGCACACGATGGCTTCGATCTGGCACGCACGGGCTTCGGCATTCTCTAGTGCGTAGGCCCCCAGCGACTTATCGAACCGCCGTGAGAGAGTGTTTGCCTCAATGTAAGGCAGGATCTGCACAATCCAGCTCGTGTGGTTACCTTGAGGTTGATTGATGATCGGCCCATCGGGATTGATCGTACCTGGAGGCAACGTTTCGAAGGTGAACTCGTAGTTATGAACGGCCAGGTTTAATTGCGTGAGATTGTTCACACAATTGGTGCGTCTGGCTGCTTCGCGGGCCGCTTGTACAGCGGGCAACAACAGGGCGACGAGAATACCGATGATCGCAATGACCACCAGCAGCTCAACAAGCGTGAAGCCGGCACCATAGCGACGAGATAGAGGGCGTGAAAGGGTCATCATGGGCTCCATTAACGCGAAGGCGTCGACTGGGGAAGGGAGATGGTGAGGGAACGTTGTACGAAGTGAGGCGATTCGAGTGGGTACTTGGCGGTAATTGTCAGGTGGCCTTTTGTCGGTGGATCGGCCGTTTGTGGATCGGCTGCGACTCGTGCGATGACCACCTCGCCAGTTTGAGTTTCGGTCGGCTCAGGTACTTCGATGCGAAGTGTTTCGCCATCGTAGGTCTCCTGCAGCGTCCACTGCTGTTGGGCCCGCTCGGCCCCCGCTTGCAGCAAAAGCATTGCCTGCCGTGCATGGCGTTCGGTACGAAGCTGGCGTCGACTAGTGAGTGCCGCCTGCAACATGGCCGTGACCAGCATGCTGATCAACAACAGGCAAGTAAGGGCAACCACCAACGCAGTTCCGCGCCGTTGCCGATGCACGCTGGCAGGCAATGCACGGTGGAGTAAAACAAGATTCATGGCGATTCCTCCTGCGGTGGTTCATTCTCCGCGGTTGGGGCATCGTCTGCCGGGGGGGCGGCCGCTGCGTCGTCGTCAGTGGAGTCATCCCATGTCAATCGGCCCACGACTTGCTCGACACGCAGTTCGAATGGCACTCGCCAGGCGGGAGGAGGCGCCCGGCGGTCCGACGAACTTGCTTCGGCTGCGCTGATGGCCTCGACGACTAGACGATCGGGTTCCGACAGCAACTGCACTCGCCAGCGGGTACCCTGCGGCAACCGATAGTTTTCGTGCGAGTATTTGTCATCGCTAACCGAGGTCATTCGCAGCACCCCCTCGGGGCTAAAGTGGTAGTCGATGTTAGGGTCGCCATTCTGCATGCCATAGAGGGTCACACCAATTGGTCCATCGTCTTCGGCTTGTTCGGTGAGTCCCACGTGACTGGCGAGCAGCAGATCGCTCCGCAATTGCCGCGACAGTCGCAAGCCGGTGCGTTCTGCTTGCAGGAACCTGGACGACTGGCTGTGGATATGCATCATGCGACTCAGAAAGGTAACCGCCAAAGTGAGGACAACTATCGAGATCGACATGACCACTAGCAGCTCGATCAAGCTGTGCCCAGTGCGGCGAGTGTGTCCAAGCAGGTTCATGGTGCACCTCCTGGGCTGGTGGTCTCCACGTCAGACGCAGTGGTTTCCGCGGGCAGATGCCAGCCGCTCAGCACCACGCACTTTGGCTGCTGCTCTGCAGGGCCCCACTCCACCCGCAGGGTCACCCGCGTGCCGAGCGATTGAGGTTCGGCGGTGCCGGTGATCGCGACGTGGTCGAGATGCGTTGCCAAAGAATCGGAAGGTTCAATTTTCGGTAGCTGCTCCGTGAGTTGTTGCTCGGAGAGCATGGTCAGCCGATCGAGCACGTTGGCAGCTTCGTCGAGCGCCAGGCGGTAGTCGCGGTGATCGTCCATCACGTCGCGGGCTTTCACCACTAGCTGCGTCCCGACCGTCATGGCGGTAGTGAGCAGCGACAGCGCGACGATCAGCTCGAGCGTACTCAGGCCCAGCCGCGCAGTGCGGCCATGACGCTCGCCCGAGAGGCTCGTTGGTCGGCGGATGGAGGGGAGGAATGACATGTTACGAAAGTGTCTCCAACAACGACGAAAGGGTCAGGAATATACCCAATGCATGCAGCAGCACGAACGCTCCCAGTGCGAACACCACGAGCAGTACGCCAGCGGCAACCAGGCGTTCGAGTTTCTGGCGGGCGAAATGTTTGCGTATGTCGGCGATTTGCCGAAGCACCCAGTTGCGATTGCCAAGGTTGTCGGCCGTTTCGAGCGCACGCGCTTCGGTCGCATTCAAGAGCTGGCAGTTAAGCAGCGACGGCCACAAATCGGCTCCCTGTTCCATCTCGTTGCGAACGTACAGTAACTTGTGACGCAGGTACGGATCGTAATGGTAGCGGGCGAGGGTCGATATCACGCCTGGCAGCGGGCGACCTGCTTCGGAAGCGACACTCAGCTCGTCGAGCGTCGCCGCGGTGCGCCACTGCCGGAGAAGTCGAAAGAAACTACCGCCGAGCTTATGTCGCAACGCCCTTCGCCGGCGATCGGATACCATCACCCAAATAGCAGGAATGAGCACTAGCAGGATCAGCCACCACAAGTTCACAACCGTATCTGCCGAGAAGGCTAAGAAGTCGGTGGCGGAAGGATGCTTCTGGTTGAACTCGTCGAAAATCTGCATCAGCACCGGAATAATCGAGCTGTGCATGAACACCGCCACTGGCACGGCCAGGAGCAGCATCACGCCGAGGTAAAAGATGATGCGGCCGATACCCACCTTCGCGCGGGGCGTCATGAACGGTTCGGCCTCGAGTCGCTCGCGGACCGCCGCCGATACCGCGCCCGACTGGTAGCCGAATCGCACCGCCAGCACGTCTTCGTCGTCCAGTAGGTCGACTACCTGCTCCAGCGCATCGGGCAGCGACGCTCCTTCGTCGAGCACCTTCGCGAGCCGATGCAAGCGAAGCTTGTGCCGACCTCGTTCGTCGAGCGCGAGCGCTTGCACGAGCGGAGCCAGCGGCAATCTTTGCTCCGTTGCGGTCGCAATCAGTCGCAGCAGCGTCCGATGTTGGGCGCGGCTCACGAACTGCGGCCAGAGCGTGTGCTTGATTCGTTCGATGGTGGGGAAATAGGAAGGCATCAGCCGGAGAGTCCTTCTATCAGTCGTACCAATGGCAAAAATAGGGCGAGTACCGTGAAGCCTACGGTCGCTCCGACCACGAGAATCGCAAGCGGACCGAACACAATTCCCTTGGTCCAGTACAGCCGGTCGGCCGTCTGGTCGGCGTACGAGCGACTCAGTTCGCGAAGCAACTGAATGCGGCTGCGCGGTTTCATGTCGGACGATACCGCGTGAGTGAGCGAGTGAGTCAGCGTATTGCCGACCGCGCGGGGGATCATGTAATCGCCAAGGGCGATTTGATGGGCGAGTAGCGAGGCGGTTTGCGAGATGGCCGCGTGTCGAATCGTACCAGCAGCTTGGCGGACCGCCTCGGCCAGCGGCAAACCGGCTTCGTGCAGGTCGGCGACATGCCTGGCCAACTGTCCGGTAACCGTGAGCTGAGTTCCTCGGCCGAGGAGTCGCGCACTAAACCATTCGCGAAGTGAGTGCGGCAACGTGCGGGCGGCGAAGAAACCGAGCACCACAAGCATCGCCAGCACCAACACGATGAGCAACAACCAGCCGTTGCGAATCGATTCAGCGACTGTGATCACCAGCAGCGTGGGGCCCGGCAGCGATAGGCCAAATTCTTGGAAAATGGCTTGGAACGTCGGAATTACGATGAAGCTCATCGCGACAATCAGTGCCATCGCGAGCAACAGCAGGAAGATCGGGTAAGCCAGGAACAACCACCGCCGCTGGCGTACCTGATGTCGTTCTTCGGTCCGGCGAAAGTACTCCGCGAGTACCAGTTCGCCGTCGTCGTGCACCGCGGCCGCGCTAAGCAAAGGGGCCCAGACGTTTGCCAGAGAATCGAACGAGGCAATCGCCCGCGTGAGTTCGTTGTGCGAGAGCAGGTGAATCACTTGCTCCAGCTCTTGCCGCGACTTGCCTACGGGTAGTTCACTGCAGTACGCGGTGAACGCGGGAATCAGGAGTTCGCTATGCGTAAACAGCTTCTCAAACGCGGTGTCGAGTGGCGGCGTGCGGTCGAGGGAGGCCTCGTCGCCTGTCAGCATCGCTGACGGAAGCTTTGCGTCGGCCTGCTCGATCGACAGCAGGGTGTAGCCTTCTGATTCCAAAGCCTCGACCGCCTCGCGGACCGTCTCAGCGGCAATTTCGCCGCTGAAGGTCTGCTGGTTGGTGTCGTACGCGGTGTAACGGAACTGAGGCATGGAATTGCAGCGTGGGGGTTAGGGAGTAAACGGGCGGGTGGTCGAGCTTTCGGCAAACGCGGTTAACAGCTCGACCATCGGCACGAACAACGCGAGGCCGTACAGCAGGGCAGCACCACCGCCGATGAGCACGAACGGAATCAGGATCGCCCGCCTCGAGATCTGGAACGCCTTGATCGTGCCGAGACAGTCGTACGCCTCGGCGATGCCATGCAGTAGTTCGCCGCGGACCGTCGAACTGCTCGCCAGGCTGGTTGTCCACCGCACAAGCGGCGGCATTTGCTTCGAGCTTCCCTCGTCAGGCGGATGATTCGCATCGCTGCAAGCCGCTTTGGCAATCGGTTCTCGCTGTTCCGCTGCGCACTGGCTCGTCTCCAGGTCGCCCAGCACATTGGCCAACTTTGCCTGTCGCTGCCATTTGAACTGCCGGCCACTGGCCTGCGAGGTCCAACCTTTCCAACGACACCATCCAGCAATCGCCACCAACACGATCGGCGGTATCCACGCCCACGCGGCGAGGTGCTCGCTCAGCCAGGTCATCCATCGCACCGCCATGCTCGGCGGCAGTCGCAGGTCGACAAACGTTGCCTGCAGCGAGGGAGCCAGGTACAAGCTGAATCCCACCAGACCAAGGTAAGCCAGCACGCAGATCAGCAGCGGATAAGCGAGCCCCGACCACACCGAGTGCCAAGCCTGTTCGCTTGCTTCGACGAGGGTTCGCGAGCGGTCGAGCGCCTTGTTCCAGTCGTTAGTCGCCAGGGCGTACCGCATGGTACTCGCGTACTGCTGGTACTTGCCTTGCTGCAGCTGGCCCAGTGCGTCGTCGAGCGAGCACCCTTGGCTCAGCTTGCGGGCGAGCAGGGCGTTGATTTCTTGTAGTTCGAGCGAGACCTGTCGCGCCGAGTTGCCGAGTCCCAGATCGAACCGCACGCCCAGTTCGGCCATCGAGGCGATCTGATCGTTCACGGAAAGCAGTTCTTCGAATTCGCTGTTAGGCATGAGAATCTATCGGCAACAAAAACTAGGAACAACCGCACCAGTCAGGTGCGTCTTCTGTTATTCCTGATGCACTGCGGCGGTGAATTTGCCTAGAAAAGATCCGCGTTTTTGGTACTCGTCACAGAGTCGACCCAGAAAGAGCCCGCACGACCCGCAGCACCGCTTATCGGCACCGCTAGTCGATGTCGTTCGGCGGAGCGGTGGCCTTTTGATTGAGCGATTTGGCCTGCTGCTCGCGAACGTCGGTGAAGATCTCGACCAGCCGCCAGCCAAGGTCGTTGTTGCGATAGTTCGTGGTGCCATTGCCCGAAGTCAGCACCTCGTCCATCGACGTGGGACCGCGCAACGCAAAGTTCGGTTGCCACCAAGGTAGCGAGAGACCAACCAGAAATACCGCCGCGGCAAACATCATGCTGTGCATCACCCGCGACCGGTCCCGGCGATCCCCTTTGGCGTCGCGGACCGCTTCGATCACTTGCGGGCGGAGGCCTTCGGAAGGCTGCACGTAGTCGCCAGCCGAGCGAATAAGCGATTCGAGCGAGGGGTCGCCTTCGTAAGCGTTGTGCTTAGTCATGCAGTACCTCCTCGCGCCGGCCGGCGAGTTTGGCCGATAGTTTGTTGAGGGCGTACTTGTAGCGACTGGCCGCGGTGTTGGGAGAGATCTCGAGAATCTCGCCGATCTCCTGGAAGGTCATCTCTTCCCAGATCTTCAGCACGACGACCTCCGCCTGTTCGGCCGGCAACGTTCGCAGTGCCGACCAGACCGCGCGGTTGGTCTCCTGCAGTTCGATTTCGTCGACTCGGCGGCGGATCACCAGATCGGCCAGCGAACCGAGCCCCCGCAGTCGCTTGCGTTTCCGCAGCACGGTCAACGCTTCGTGACGCACCATTTGCAGCAGGTAGGCCCACGCGCAGCGGGCAGAGTGCAACTGGTGAGGTCGCGTAGCGATGCGGACCATCACCGCCTGCACCGCGTCTTCGGCATCGCATTGATTGCGGGTGATGGCCACGGCCAGGCGAACAAGCCTTTGCGAGGTCAAATCAAACAACGCCCCCACCACGTCGACCCCGGCATCGCCGAGTTGGTCGGTCAGGTACTTCACACGGTGGACATAGGCGGAATTTGTGCTCACGCCCCCCATGATGCGCCGGCGACGCCAATTTGTGCAACCAAGTTTCCAAATCGGCGAAAAAATTCCCCGAGGCACCCAGCGGCCCGCCGAGGCCGAGGTCAGTCATGCCTGCCCCATTCGACGTAACCTGTTATGGAGAAGTAACTTGCAGTGTTTCGCGGGTAAGGTGAACAGGGCAGGGGGGAACCAACCGTCGCGGAGTGATGATGGTTACGTCTTGGCGATTGTGGTTTCGTCGGGCTGCGGCCGACATGAATGCTCGAAAGGAGATGCCCCGCGAATGCTTCACACGTTCCTCCTCTGGAAGAGTAATCGCTCTAGGCACCATCCGTGGGGCGAGTCGATTGTGGTTGCGGTAGGGAGGGAATCTAGCTAATTTTCGCCGAGCGATCCCCGTTGTTTTCAACCCCCTCAGGCGTGTCATTTGTGAGGAGCGTGTCTGTTGATGAGCCCCCACTCGCGTTCCAAAACTCACCATCTGTTAGCCAAGGCGATCTGCGCGGTCGCTCTCGTGATTGCCTGTAGCAGCAACACCTCGCTGGCCGCCACGTTTCTTCCCCTTGGCGATCTGCCTCAAGGGGAGTTTGGTAGCATTGCCTATGGCATTTCGCCCGATGGCAACATCGTTGCAGGCGGAGGAACCGCTTTGCCCTATCAATATCGGTCCTACGAGGCCGTGTTGTGGGATAGCACCGCGAAAGTCCATGCCCTCCGTGACAGCCTGGAAGACGATGGATTCGAACGCCGGGCAATTGCCGTCAATAACACTGGGGATGTGGCCGTTGTTAGCGCCTATGGCCTTGAAGATCATGAGTGGGATGCTTACTACTGGTCGGCGTCCTATGGTTTTACTTCCCTTGGCCACTTATTAGATCACCCAAGCACTATAGTTAGTGGAGCCAGTGACGATCTAGGCGTGATTACAGGCATCTGTAGCTATGGAAGTAGCCCATCCATAGCTTTTCGTTGGTCTGCCGCAACTGGCATCGAACCTCTTTATGGCGATTTAGGGGCCAACCCAGGCAACCCTACGGGCTGTAATGGGCGTGGAATTTCAGCAGACGGAAAAGTGATTGTTGGCATAGCTGGTTCTGGGGATTCGATGGAAGCCTTCCGCTGGACTGCTGAGAGCGGTATGGTCGGACTAGGAGACTTACCAGGTGGAGATTTCACCAGTGGAGCAATTTCGGCTTCTGCCGACGGTTCGGTAATCGTCGGATTTGGAACTGCCGAAGAATCATACAGCGTATCGCGCGCCTTCTATTGGAGCGAAGTAACCGGCATGTTCTCCCTGGGGACTCTCGATCCAGACGACTATGCAAGTACTGCTGAATTGGTGTCTGCGGATGGTCGGTTGGTCTTTGGTGTATCTCGCCAGCTTGATGACTTTCAGCCCCCACGCATCGAGAAATCTTTTGTGTGGGACGAAGCGCATGGCATGCGCTCGTTCAACAGGGTGCTAGAAACCGAGTTTGGTCTCGCCAGCGATCTAGCCGGTTGGGGCGACCTATTCGTCCTTGATATCTCGTCCGACAGCCTGACACTCGTGGGCCATGGCATCAACCCCGATGGCAATCGAGAAGCCTGGAAACTTACCCTCGACCATCCCATCGGTATCCCAGAACCGGCGTCGATCGTGCTGGTGATCGCGGGCGTTTTGGCCGCTGCGTGGCGGGCTCGTGGGCCAAATCGAGCGGCGTGTGAAGGTCGATGATCGAGCCACCAATTTTTTCACACAGGTACTCACATTCGCTCGCAACCGGTGTTATTGTATGACCATTCCAGCTTGTTGGACGTGGGGGGGCTCACGTCGGCTATCTCTAAACGCCAGGCGCCGGCAAGAACGGACAACTTAACGTGGATATACCTCAAGACCCGAGCTCTATCAAGCTAGCTATCTATTGGCCGTTCGCGTTAATCCAGCAGATTCGTCTCGTGCACGCGCTGGTCGAATCGGATTACCCAATTATCATCCCCGAAAGCGATTTACATAAGTTCACGGAACTGGAGAAAGTGTTCGGGATTCGCCTGAACGACCGCGCAGTCGGCTCCGTCGATTGCGATATTACGAAGTTTCTCAAGTTTGCTCATCGAGTGCCTACCACCTCCGTCGGCAGCATCGATCGCCCCCTCATCTTTCCCCGGGCGATCATGGCCAAGTGCAAGCGACTCTGGGCAGCCGACAGAAGTGTGCAGGTTGGCTTTGCCGGGCTGATCACTCCTGCAAGAGAACAGCTTATTGCGAAGTGGGTGGCAGCGAATACCGACGATCGTTCCGTCAAGCAGGAGGCACTCTTTTCTGCTGTCGGACGATTCATGTACAAGGTGATGAGAAAGCTGAACCTGCCCTTCGAGTATCGCCGGCAGTTCGGGCCGCTGGTATTGATGCAGTCGAATCGAGGGAGAAGGTTCCCGGGCAAGTCGTGGGATCACGATTATTTCAAGGCTCTTGGGGAATCGCAATTCACGCTCTGCCCGTCGGGCGAGAGTGTGTGGTCGTACCGGTTCTTCGAAGCGGCTCTCTGTGGTTCGATTCCGATCGTGGAAGAGAGTTGTGAGGCTTATGAGGGCTTCCGGTATTTCACTTTTGAAGACGATTTTTCCTCCCTCGAATGGAGCGAAGAGGTCGCCATGCACAATTACGACTTGTGCAGCGAACGCTTGTCTATCAACAAAGAGATGCTCAACCAAGAGCTGAGTGAGCTTGTTGAAAAATCGTTGCAGTCTGCTACCGCCGAAAAAGTCGCTTAGGCTTGAAGTTATCACCAGTAGTGCTTCATGTTGCCTGCTGCGCTAGCGGTACGATGGGGGGGCAACACCGCTGAAATCTCTGTGGTGGACGACGCCTGCCCCTGGGGGGCGTCGCCTATCTGAGGGCTTTTTTTTCCACGAGCAATTCTTGTTGTTTTTTGGTGGATATTGGCCACCTGTGGTGTTCTAATGAATAGGTGTGTGTTGTCCGTTGTTAGTTGTCAGTGGTTCGTTGTTGGAGGGTGGAATGGTTTAGCAGTTATTGAATTCACTTGATTGCCAATTTCGACGCGCAGGCGAAGGGTTGCTTGCGGGGGCGTTCGCTGCTGCGCGCGTGGGAAATGCGGGTGATGGGGCTGCGTCGCTGGAAGCTTTATGGGCTCTAGGCTTTAGGCTTTAGGCTGTAAGCGGTAGGCTAAGATTCTTCGGGTCGCTTGAAGCTCCCGTCAGGATGACATTCCACATTCCGAAATCCCCAATCTGCCCCCTCCCCAAAAATAGTTTCCCATGGGTGGGAATCTATTTTGGGCAACTATCACGGAGGTGTTGATGCAACTTGTTACCCACAAACGACTTGCGATTGATTCCCACCGAGAAAATAGATTCCCACTCGATGCGTTTTGGGAAATGGGAATCTATTCGAGAGAGAAAACCACTGGTTTTGTAGAGTGGGCGGAGATTCAATTTTCCCATCGATGGGTAAATTGGGAATCTATTTGCCCAGCGGTGGGAATCTATTGGGGGCGGTGGGAATCAATTCCTCGCTGGTCCCGGGCATGCGGGGAGCCGGGGGAGGGCAGGGGGCCTGGGGGAGTACGTCGCTTTAGCTGGCGACGCTTGGCGTCGAGGTCCGAGTGCGTTGGCACTCGTCGATGGCTTGCAACAGCTGTCGCTGGTCGACCGAGTGGACGTTCGCCGGTTGGGCGACTTGCTGGAGCATGGTTAGTGTGAGTCGACCACCGAGGTGCTGGCGGAACTCTTCGAGTCCTGCGAGCAGTTGGTCCGACTTGCTGAGTTGCTGGTGATCGAGCGTGAACCCTAATTCCAACAAACTATCGACCGCCCGCTGAGCGTCGCGGCGCGGGAACCCTAACGCGAGGGAGGAGTAAATGACATCGATCGCAACGCCGATGGCGACCGCTTCGCCATGGCGAAGCGAGAAGTTCGACATCGCTTCGAGCTTGTGAGCTGACCAGTGACCAAAATCGAGCGGCCTGGCTTCGAGCATTTCGAACGGGTCGCCGCCGCGGGTGATGTGGTCGAGGTGCAGTTCGGCCGACCGACGGATGATCGGTAAGCAGGCATCCATGTCGCGCTGGCGAATCCGCGTTGCCGAGTGACAAAGCTCGTCGAACAGCGCAGCATCCTTGAGCAACGACACCTTCACGGCCTCGGCAAAGCCGCTGCGGAAGTCGCGATCGGAGAGCGTTTCGAGCAGTCGGGCGTCGTTCACCACTGCCCATGGCACGCCGAACGTGCCGAGCCAGTTTTTGGTGTTGTAGAGATTCACCCCGTTTTTCACCCCCACGCCGGAGTCGGCCTGGGCGAGCGTGGTGGTCGGTAAGCGAACGAGTCGCACGCCGCGATGGGCCAAGGCGGCCGCGAAGCCGACTGCGTCGAGCACGGCCCCGCCGCCGATGACGACAACGTAGCTGCGACGGTCGAGCTCGGCGCGATGCATCTCGCCGAGCATCTGCTGCAGCAGGTGAACGTCGTTTTTGATGGCTTCGCCGCCGGAGACGAGTTGCACGTCGCTCGCCAGGAGCAGCCGATCGGCGTAGCGAGTGACAAACTGCTGCAGGCTATCGAGCAGCCAAGGCGTGGCTTCGGCCACATGAGCGTCGACCCAAAACTGAACCCGCGCCGGCGCGTCGCCCGACGGTTCGAGCAAATCGGCCAGCACGTGGTGTTCGGTTCCCAGTACGTCGCGGGTGAAACGAATCTGATGCTTCAACGGCACCGAGAAACGAACGTCGATCGAAAGAGAGTCGGATTGTGTATCAAAATCACTCATGTCATTCACATCATAGGGCACAGCTACCCGCTTGCAACAGCTCCACGCGGCGGGGGCGGCGAGCACCATTGGCACCGGTGTCGGCAGCCTGGGAGCAGCGGATGGCCGATGCGGGTTACCTGCGTATGCGGGGTCGCTGGCATCGCAAGCCGGATGGCGGGGGGAACCTTAGGCATTTTACGTGCCATGCACCGAAACAACCAATTGCCGATAAATGGCGATTGGCAACCGAATTGGGTGTCGGCCCGGTCGACAGGCGTGTCTGTTCTGCCGACATGTCGAAGCGGTTGTTCGGCCACAAGGATGCAGAGTAACCAAAGGTTTGGCGGTCGACCAGTCGCTTCCATTTATAAGGGGTCAACGGAATGGCGTAAGCCGGTCGAAGGCAAACTCTAAACCAGTATCCAGTGCAGTACGCTCTCGGGGCAGATCGGCTGCGTTGAAATTCACCCCTGAGGGTAATATCGTTCGCCCCAGAAGCAACTAAGCTACGTTTCATCACTTCCAAAATTTATCGAAAGGTCTACTTATGATTTGATGGATGGTATCGGCACTTTGTTGGCTGTTGATGGTTAACGCGCTGCAGGCAGCGATCATTCCGGCTCAGAGTGAGTTTCAAGTGATCGGCACTGCGAGCAACTCATCCAATCCTTCTGTATGGCAACCGAAGCAGATCGATGTCACTTCGTTCGTTGATGGTTCAACAATCGCTATGCTTAGCTTCGACTTGCGAAACGACTCGCCAGATAGCATCAGCAATGTGCCCAATACACCAACCACTGCTCGGCTGCGGATGGCTTCCGACGAAGAATACTACTTCGTGAACATTGAATGGTTCACCGGGCTATCGACTTCCCACTTTCGCGATATGCAGTTAGATATCGATGGCACGCTATTTCGTGATCAATTTGGGGCATTCAACGATCATCTCGGACTCGAGATTTCTGGAACCGTGCAGGACGGATTGGGGGCGGGCAGCAATATACTCGGTCTCACTGGTTTTGAAGGGCGGACCTTTGTGCTAAGCGTTCCCGAACCAAAATCAACACTGCTGCTGATTGCAAGCCTCTTGGGTGGGTGGTGGCTCTTTGGAGCCAGACGCCTTGGAGGAGGGACTGCCTTGAGTTGCCGGTATTTTTCCGCCAGTGTCGTTACTTGATTTGCACCTCGAGGATGCCGGCCGACCATTCAGGCTGCAGTTCGACTTCGATGCGAAGCGTGCTGAGCGATTGCCGGGGAAAGGTGATACTGCAGAAGCGATCCATTGCGGTGGCTCCCGCGGTCTGTTCGGCAATCGGTTTCCACTCGCCCTCTTGCAAAGTAAGTACGCGCCAGCGAAGGGGAGTACGGCAGTGAGCGCCGAGCCGTCGATCGTCCCACCAGTAGACTTGCACTTCGCTCACTTCGGTGGAATCGGCCAAGTCGGCCTGCACCCACTCGGTGGTTCCTCGATGGTTCCACCAACTGAACCGCGGAGTGGTTTGGTCGTCGGAAGCGGCGACGTCGAGTTGATCGTTGAGCGCGGCCGTGGTATCGCCAGACCAGCAGTGCGAAGCGGTCCACTCGGCTTGGCTGGCAATGGTCGCTGGCTTCTGGGCCTCGGCAAGTTGGCGTTGCTCGGGCAGCCAGACACGGCGAGCGGTCGGCTGGCGGTTGGAGTGGGCGTAGAACGGAATGGCCAACGCCTCGATGGTGTGGTCCGCTTCCGCCGAGTCGCTTTCACTCGCCTCCGCTGGCACTCCACGGACGTTGGCAGTGCAGCGAATGGCATCGATGCCGCCGAGCAGGTCGTCGCGCGACTCCACTCGCAACGTGGTGTCTTGATCGAAGTACAGATGGCTCAGCAGATTCTGGTTGTCACAATTCTCCAAGCAATAGACCAAAGGGCCTCGTTCGATGGCCACGTAACCTTGATTGGTGGTCACCAGAGGATTGTCGTGGACCAGTTGCGGAACGAGCGGCAGCTCGAGCTGAATGGCGTCGCCAGTCGACCACTGGCGAGTGAGCACCGCATAGCCTTGCTCGACGCGAGGCGAGTCAACCGGCTTGCCATTCACCCGCAGACGAGGAGCATCGCACCACTGCGGAAGCCGCACTCGCACGGTGAACTCGCTGGGCGAGTCGAGCTGCAACTTAAGATGGATGCTGCCGTTCCAGGGGTAGTCGGTCGACTGGTGGATGGTGACCTGCTGATCGCCGATTGGCAGCGACGCATGGCTGCCGATAAACAGGTTCACCGCTACTCCATCGTCGCGAGTCGAGTAGATGTATCCAGGAAGGGCGCCCATCATCTTCAGGAACATCGGAGGACAGCAGGGGCAGCCGTGCCATTGCCAGCGACGTTGCTGAGCCGACGCGGTCAGCGGATTCGTGTAGAGATACTGATCGCCCGACTGCGACACGCCCGCGAGAATGCCATTGTAGAGTACCCGCTCCAGTTCGTCGTAGTACTTGCCATCGCCGGTCAGCACGCCCATGTTGTGGTGAAACATACCGGCCGCGACCGAGCCGCAGATTTCCATGTAGCCATCGTTGGGCAGCTCGTAATCGTCGCCAAACCGTTCGTCGTGAGCGATCGCTCCCACCGCGCCGGTGATGTACATCCGGCGGGTGGTCATGTTTTGCCACAAGCGCTGCGTGCACTCTCGATAGACGCCGTCGGGGCGTTCCTGGGCGAGGGCGGCCATTCCAGCGCACAGCAGCGTCGCCCGGACCGCATGTCCTTCCATGGTTTGCAGTTCGGCCACAGGGCGAGCGTCTTGGGCGTAGGCCTCCAACGAGGTGCGCCCCTCGTAATGACCGCGAGCCTGGACGAAGAACTCAGCAAGGCGCAGGATCGATTCGACTTCGACCTCTCCGCATACTTCCTGCGCAAGTGCTGGGTCGTCGCGCAGCAGTTGATAGAGCGAAACGAGGGTGACCTCGGGCAGGGCGTGGCCTGGAATCACGTTGAGCCTGGGAGGAAAGCCGAACTCCTCGGCCATGTGCCCGACTAGTGTCGTGGCCGTCTTCAGCAAGCGAGTATCGCCGGTCGCCTGGTAGTGGTGAACCGCTGCTTCGACGAGACATCCAATATTGTAAACATCGTGTTGATAGCGAAGATTCCCCCCATTGCGTCCCCACCGCTTGGTGGGATCCTCCAGTTGCGTGTAGGTGTTGATGTAGCCATCGGGGTCGCGCTCGGCAGCCGCTGCGATCAGCTTGGCGTATTCGTCCAGCTGGTGCTGCAACTGCGGATCGGGATGCCGGGCCAGGAAGTCGCTGCTGGCGGCAATCATTTCGTACACCAACCCATCGAACCACGGTGCGCTTTCGTGCGACTCGGCACGTCCGTCGCGGATGCGTTCGAAATTGCGAAAGGCACCATCGTTTTCGAACTTGGCAAAGCAGTCGCGTATCGTGGTTCGTTGCCAGACCTCCATCATGGGAGTCCAGAAGTCATCGTCGACGGTAACGCTCCCCAGTGGCAAATCGTCGCCAACCCGTTGCGGACCATTCGCTCTGGTTGCAGGGCAGGGCAAGACCAGGCAGACAGACATGATCATCAGCAGACAAGTTTTGCTGCTATCGAAATGTACCGGTGTGCGAAGCTTGCGGAAATACCATTGAAGATAAGAGTGAGTAGTCATCGCCTGTGAATCCTTGTTCGTCGTGCGGGTGATCTCGACGCTTGTAATGTAGCTTACTGTGTTCTTGATGGAGAGGAGGTGCTAGCGATCAACCCGACCCCCCAACCGCCGATGCGAGTTGTGCTCGCCTATCACTGGAACTTGAAGATCGTGATCGAGTAAGGCTCAATCGTGACAGGGAGGTCTGTATTGGCTTCTTGAGGTTTCCGTTCGTGGATCTTTGGGGCAATGCGATTCATCTGCTCTTCGGTGTTGGTGTCGTCCAACTGACCGACAAGCTGAGCAACCTCGATGGTCGCTTGGGTTCTTTGGAAACCGTCGATGCGAAGCTGCGTGCGAATCGTCTGGTCGGTTGCATTGATCACACGGCAGCAGAGTACATCCCCTTGCTCGCTCAGGCTGGCAGAGCACGCGAGCGAACTCGCCGAGCCTTCCGGCGTGCACTTGAGCAAGCGAGGCTGGTAGTACTTGGCGAAGAGCTGCGTGACGTAGCCCGGTGGTTGCAACCATACACTTGAAGGAGACAGAAACAACAAACCTTGATCCCACCCGTTGTCGTTTTGTCCGTCGGGCTGCAAGCAGTTGGCGGAGAGCGTGACTGGGATGCGGCCATCCTGTTCGATCGCGTGCAAAGCAAGTGCATTGCCGATCGCCCGGCGATGCGAATGGTTGTTGGCATTCAACTCAAAGACCACCACTTGGAAGTTGGCTCCGGTCTGCATGGCTTCGAGGGCGTCGATAAACGACAGCATGCCCTCGGTGCTACGATCGATGCCCGGCCCGCCGGTCCACACATGCAAATCGAACCAGACTCGCTTGTTCTGCGACTTGGCGAACTCCAGAATCTGCTGCTGGCCATTCAGGTTGGTAATGCCGGAAGCCGCGCCGGTGACATGCTGCGAATCATGAATCACATCACTGTAAACAAAGTCTCCCACAACCAAGGTGAGTTCCGGATGAACGTTCCAGATAGCCTGCGCGCGTTCGATGAATCGCTGAGCGTACTGTTCGTCTACACGCTCCTCGTTGCCGAGCTGAAGGTACTTAAGGTGATAGGGGCGTGCGTGACCATTGGCGATCCGCTTGCGACCCCAAGCTGTCGAGGCATCGCCAGTGGCGTACTCCGCAAACTGGGCCACGCTCTCAGGCGTCTCGTTCATGCTCAGTGTCGGAATGTATTCGAAGCCGGCCGCCTCGCAGAACTCCATGAAGTCGAAGATGCCCCAGCCATTAGTCGAGAAGTCGTACCAATGCCCGCGATAGGGGGGCCGCTCCGCCCGTGGGCCAATCATGTTTTGCCAACGGTAGGTGTCGGTGTTCACCATCGAACCACCGTACCGCAGCATGGTGATGCCTTGGTGTTGCAGGAGTTCGGCGACATCGCGGCGGACCGGCAGGCCGTGGAAACGTCTCCACTCGCCAGGCTGAAGCGACACGTAGCCGACGTTCACTTTACCTGGAGCAGTTAACGAAATGGCGAAACGCCCGTCCCGACAACTGTCGTCGGGAGTAAATGAGAACGTGTGTTTTGTCCATTGATTCGAGGAAACTGAGATGGTTGTCTCCGCCAGCGTACGATCACCTTCCTTTGACTGTAGCGATACATGAACTTCGCAGGAGGAATCGGATCTAAAATAGACTACACCTTCGTACAGCCGGCCAGACTGGAATGCCATGCCCCAGCGATTCAGTCCCTGATTGTAGAGGCCTACTTCGCCTTCCCCACCCGCATGGATGAGCTGCTGCGACTGCCTGCCGACGAAGAACCGATCGGAGTCGAGCTCAAACCTGCCTTGAGCTGTGTGAGTGCGGAACGAAGTCCACATGCGACTCACTTCATCCACTTTGTCTACAGCGTCAACAAAAGGTAACGTGTGAAGTTCCTGCTCATCCTGGTAAGCTAAATGGCGATACGAAGCCCGGCGATGGAAGTGTCGCAGGCCGACGCTGCCAGCTTTTATTGCCTCTGCAGAGTCGTCGGTGAAGTGAAGCTTCGGATCACCATCGACGAAGACTTCGATAACAGTACCTCGAAGCCGCGTTTCGAGCTTGATCCACTTGCCGATAGGGATATCGCAAGGGACATCCTGAAGCAGCGTGAAGTCATTGCAATGGTGACCCAAGCGTACGATCTGCCTTTCGGGATCGAGCGCGACTTCGTAGCCGTAAAACTGATCGATGCCAGGGCCTGCTTGCGAAGTTCGCACGATGAGTCCCGCGTTGCCGCCGGAGTTGTCGTCGAACCGGACTTCGACGCTGACCTTGCCATCGACCAGTTCGACATGGTCGGCAATCAGTTTGTTACCGTTGCCGACGGGGCTGCCGATGGTGTCGCGATCAATTCGCCAGCTTTGACCATGAGCGGTGAATCCCTTTGCGATGGGAATGTCGGCCGGCTCCTGAAAGCTCTCGCCAAAAATCATCTGGCTGTAGAGACCGCCATAAATCTCATGGTTCACGTCCTCGATGCAGGCGCCCGTCAGCCAAGGCGTGGTGGTGCGAACGTCGTGCGAGGCGTCGATGCGAATCAGGCTCGCGGGCTCCGTAGCCAAAACCGAAACACAGGATCCCAGCAAAACGGAAAGAAGTATCTGCCAAAGTGAGCGAAGAACTGTCGTGCGCCGACGCATGGTCGTTTCCAGGAGCTGATAGGACGTGGTAACAAAGCTGTTTTCCCACCATTGTCCCTGAATGACGAGCGGATTGCCATGAGATCCGTCGTCGCGGGCTTGAGGTATATTGCGAGTGCTTCTGCTTAGCGATATATGCTAGATTGCTGGTGAATAATCGAAAAAATGGCTGTAGCGTAAGTGTAGTAGGAGGTGTCGGTGGGGGGCGTCTTGAGATAGGTACCGTTTGCCTCTTTGGTGAGAAATGAGTTCTGTTGCGAACATCTGGCTCTTTGTTGGAAAGACATGAAACGGAAACCGCGAGTAGCGATCTTGGTGGAATCGGCGACCACTTACGGGCGGGCGATCATCGCTGGCATTGCCCGCCATCAGCGGTCGCACAGCCCGTGGTCGACCTACATGGACGAGCGGGAACTCGGGGCAGCCCCTCCGACGTGGCTCCTAAAACGGCAGTGGGATGGCATCATCTGTCGGGCGACCAATCCAGCGTTGGCCAAAGCGATTGCGAAGCAGGCCATTCCCACGGTAGACCTCAACGATCTGTACGATGACCTTGGGCTGCCGCACATCCAGTCCGACATGAGTACGATCGGTTGCGCGGCGGCTCAGCATCTTTACGAGCGTGGCTTTCGTAACTTTGCTTTTTGTGGTTTCGTCAACGAGAAATGGTCGAGTGAGCGCTTGGAGGGATTCGAGTCGCAATTGCACGACTATCACTGCACGTGCGAAGTTTATCAATCGGCATGGCGGGGGGCTACTGCTCCGGAATGGGATGCCGATCAGGAGCGCATTGCCGAGTGGCTGCTAAGATTGCCAAAACCGCTCGGCGTAGCGGCATGCAACGACGTGCGAGGCCAGCATGTGCTGAACGCGTGCATGGACGCAGGCGTGTTTGTGCCAGAGCAAGTGGCCGTGGTCGGAGTCGACAACAACGAGTT
The DNA here is from genome assembly GCF_007748035.1 of Aeoliella mucimassa. Lineage (NCBI taxonomy): Bacteria > Pseudomonadati > Planctomycetota > Planctomycetia > Pirellulales > Lacipirellulaceae > Aeoliella > Aeoliella mucimassa. The sequence continues at coordinate 2,876,994 of NZ_CP036278.1, read as the reverse complement.
GCTCTGCAACTTCTGCAATCCACCCTTGTCGAGCGTGGTGCCCGATGCCGAATCGGTAGGCTACGAAGCCGCCAGTTGGTTGGACGCATTGATGGGGGGGAGGAGACGCCAGCCCGGCAACTGGTTGCTCCATTGGGAGTGGTCACGCGCCATTCGTCCGACGCGTTAGACATCGCCGACCCGCTGGTGGTCAAGGCAATCGCCTGTATTCGCGACACTGCTTGTCATGGTTTATCGATGAGCCAACTCGTCGATCAATTGGACGTGTCGCGAAGCGTGGTCGAGCGACGCTTTCGCAAGTGGCTAGGTCACTCACCCCAGCAAGAAATACGACGAACACAGATCCGGCGCGTGAAAGAGTTGCTCCGCGACACAAATCTCACGCTTGCCAAAATCGCTAGCCTGACCGGCTTCGAACATACCGAGTACATGACCGTGGTCTTTAAGCGTTTCACCGGCGATCCGCCGAGTGCGTACCGGCAAAGAGTCGCGGGGGATTGCCGCCGACATTATCAGCAGACTGTTCACCGTCGTGAGTTGCTTTGCAATCACAACGACGCACTCATCAACGCCGGTAGAGAGCTTTTGCGAAGTGGTAAGAATAGTAGGGATCGTTTTTTCGTTATCCTGAAACGTCTTCAGAAAGCGTTCTCCCTCCGGACCATCGTCGGCTGTCACTCGTACACAGTAGTCCGGATGGGTGCTCGACTTCAACTGGTTGATAATGTCTCGTATGGTTAGTGCATGCCCTTGCTTTGCGCAGAACACCAGAGTCTTTTGAGACTGGTCGATTTGCTCCATGAACAACTTGACGCGGTGCATCTCTCGCTCATCGATTTCGATGATCCGGTTGAAATCCTCTTCCTCATACCTTTTGCCTTGCTTTACCTGGCCTTCCACAATTGTGTCATCGGAAGTGTAGACATAAGTGTCGAGCGTGGTCTCAATCTGCCGCACCTTGAACGGTGTCAGGTAACCGTCGTTGATGCCTTCTTTGAGCGAGTAGGTATATACCGGTTCGCCAAAATACCGGTAAGTATCGGCGTTGTCTTTTCGTTTTGGTGTGGCTGTAAGTCCAAGCTGCACCGCGGGAGAGAAATATTCCAGGATGCCTCTCCAGTTGCTTTCGTCGTTCGCGCCGCCGCGGTGGCATTCATCGATCACAATGAAGTCGAAGAAGTCAGGTGGATAGTCCCCAAAGTTTGGCGATGACTCACCCGACTCATCAGTCCCAGTCATAAACGTCTGAAAGATCGTGAAGAACACGCTGCCATTCTTCGGCACCCGGCCTTTCTTCTTGATAATCTCAGGATCGATCCGAACTAGCGCATCTTCGTCGAACGCGCTAAACGAGTTAAATGCCTGGTCGGCCAGGATGTTCCGATCGGCCAAGAATAGAATCCGTGGCCGGCGAGTCGGCGCGTCGGCACTTCGCCAGTGCGGCACCTTGGCACGCTTTGCCGCGCGGCGGATCGACTTGCGGAGGCTGTCGCGGGTCCATGGAAAGCATGGGGAGCGAAACAGATAAGGCGTGAGTAGCTTTTGTGCCTTGGGGCCAATGGGGATAACCCGGCTTTTGTCCTTGTGCTGCGTCTTATGGGTCGGCGGGCGGTACAGCCAGACGTCGCCGGCCATGTCGATGAACTCCTTGTCGATCTGGCACAGTTCACCCGGGCGCATCCCGGTTAGCAGCAATAGATTAACCATGTCAGCACGGACGGGTGTCAGCTCCTTAATGGTCGCCTGCAGGTCCGCGACGCTCACTGGTTTCACCTTGGGAGTCTCACGAACACCATGTTCGCCGCGTCGGAGTGGTCCCACAGCGTCGAGTCGATGCTTGGCGTCCCCCGGCAGCAGCTCCTCCTCGACTCCGTAGGCGATCATGCGTTTGAGCCGACCGCACTGGTCACGGATGTAGGTACGAGACCAATTAGCGGCGATCATGTCGAGTCGTACAAGTTTGTAGGCCTTGGGGCCGAAGTCCTTCGCAAGGTCGTCCGCATACCGCTTGCGTAGGAGCTTCATCAGGCCGCGCAGGTGGGTAACCTCAGAAGTCTTGTTGCCACCGTAACGGGTGATCGCAAACTTGAGATACTCCGCCATCAGCCGCACCATTGTCGGATCACTAACCGCGACGATGGGCAGCTCGACCGCTGGCGACTCTGGATCGGATTCCAACGCTTCAGCATAGCGTCGGTAGCTGTCCTTGGAGCCGTGTTCGCCTAACTGGATGCGTTTGCCATCGACGACAACGTAGGCCCTGTCGGGCCGGTTCTTCTCACGCTGGCGGCAATACTTGGGGAGACGGGGAGAGGGTGTTGTCATTGCAGTTACCTTCAAAAGCTACCCATTTGGGTAGGTTTGCGTGAAAGTAGCTGCACGACCGACCGTCGGAAGGAAGCCTCGAAGGGCTTATCAGCAAAGAACTTAGAGAGAGTGGGCGACACAAGATTCGAACTTGTGACCTCTGCGGTGTGAACACAGCGCTCTAACCAACTGAGCTAGCCGCCCTTGAGTGGGGTACGACATCGTGTCGTAAAGGTAAATCTTAGCAGCCGCGGGGCGAGTTTGCCAGAGGCTCCACCTTAGTGGGCAGCCTCGACTTTTTCCTTCTCGTCCTGCGGGGGAGCGGTCGGGGGCTCGAACTTGGGAGCCGAGGCTTCTTGCTGGTCGTAGTCGATGCTCGGGGTCGACGACTCGGTGCTTGCCGCGTCGTGGAACTCATCCTGGAGTCCCTGCACGCCCTTCTTGAATTCAGTGAGGCTCTTGCCCAGTGAGCGAGCTACTTCGGGCAGGCGACTGCCGAACAGCAGCAGTGCCACGACGCCGATGATAATGAGCTCGGTATTGCCAATGCCAAACATGGAGTATCGATCCTTGCCGCAGATTTAACTTGTACGATCGGGGGCCAACAGCACTTTGCGTTGGCGATTAGTGCGAGGTTTCCTTCTCGTCCGACTTGTCGTCGATTTCCTTCACGCCCTTCTTAAACTCGGTAAGGCTTTGCCCCAACGAGCGAGCAAGCAGCGGAAGACGATTGCCAAACAGCAATAGCACAACGGCCAAGACGATCAGGAGTTGCCAAGGGCCAATAGCGGACATTGAAACCACCTTGTATGGAGGGACACTCACCCGAGGCTGACGGGCGGCAAGTAGGAGGGCAACCGACCGCAGGCCGGAAAGTCCTAGTATAGTCACGGGTTACGATCAATTCTACTGCTAGGGCAGGGGGAGTCAAACAAGAGTTTCTCCCGCGATTTCCCCCGTGTGGGGGCTCAATCGCCCTGCAGATGCGGCTTTCGGGCTATTTCTGCGTGGTTTCGCCGCGCGGACGAGTGGCGATCCAGGGGCTTTGGCCTGCTGCGGGAGAGCCGTAGCGGTAATAGACTTCCAGACACATGGCGGCCATCGCGGTGGTGTAGACCCGGCCGCCGTAACCTCCCCATACCGTATTAGGGTTCCAGCTTCCCTGATCGGAACCTTCGATCACCTGGGCGGTCAGCAGCTGGTGCTTCATCCGCTCGTTCCAACGGTTCCAAGTTAGGCGGGCAGCGTTGCCGTCATGCTGAGCATGGTGCAATGCGAGACCAGCGTAGTACCAATAGTAGTAGTTGGTCATGCCATCGCCGGGCAGTTCGGCCGCCAGTGCATCGAGCGATTCGAGCTGGGCCAGGTCGGTGAGCGGCTTGCCAAGGACCTGCCGACAGTACATCGCCTCGGCGGTCATCGAGCGACTCCAGTCGGTGTTCGGACGGTAGGCCGCGAGACCTCCATTTCGTCCGCGAACCACGCGCGACAGGAAGTACTCGATACGTTGCCAGGTTTCGTTGGGGATGTCGATGCCGGCCATCTCGGCGCTTCGCAGAGCCATGATGATCCAGCCAAGTTGACTCACGTCGCCGACGGTGTTCGGTTCGTACCGCCAGCCTCCGTAGGTCTTGTTCTCGGTCCGCAGCAGGTAGTCGACACCGCGACGCACCGAAGCCTCCAGGCGTTTGTCGCCGGTCATGGCGTAGGCCTCGGCCAGGGCAAACGTGGCCATCGAATGGCAATACGTGCGGGCGTAGAACGTCGCGTCGCCGGCCAAGCAGCCATCGGCGGTTTGCGAACGCATGAGGAACACCAACCCACCAGCAATCTGGTGTTGATAGGGACCACCCAGGTGCGAATGTCCCGAGCCCATGAACGTGAGCAGCGCAAGACCAGTGATACCGGTGTCGGCCTGCACGCCGGCTCCGTGACGATCGTGACCCAGCACGCGAAGCTCGCGTCCCGCCCGCCATTGGTCGGCGTCCCACCGCCCATCGCGGGCTTGGGCCTGAGCGAGCCATTCCAGGGCACGGCCAACGGCGTTTTCGGTTTCGAGGCTCCCACCTTGCTCGAGAATCGACTTCGAACGATCGGGGCGAATCCGCTCGGCGTACGACGAAGGCACCGCCGGCGTGGCTGGTGTGATGTCGGCCACCGCGGGAGTGGGGGCTTCCGGCACGGCCGGCGTTACTTCGGCAGGTGGATTCGGTTCGCTCGGTGGTGTTTCGGGCGCTGGCGTCTCAGGCGGCGTTTCTGGTTCGACCGCGGGAGGTGTTTCCATCACCTCGGCTATCTCTTCGCCTTGCTCGGCGATGTCGGGTGGCGGCATCAGGTCGGGCGGTTGAATCGGCTCGGTGGGGGCTTCAGGGTCCGCTTCCGATATGGGCTCAGGTTCCGGCGGAGCTTCTTCGGCATCCGGTTCCACCACCGGAGCAATCGGCTCCTCGGTAGGTTCTTCGGCGAGCTCGTCGGTCGCAGCGGGCGTTTCCTCGGCGAGGATCGACGGTTGCAGCTTCGAGGCGATGATCGTCACCCGCACAGATTCGTCTTTGCCGGCTCCCGGAGGGATGGCCGCAAAGCGTACGAACGCAGCCAGACCAATCAGCACCGCGTGGGCAGCCAGAGAGAGTAGCACGCACCGAAGGATCGGGCGTTGTCGCGCCCAGCGGGTGCGGAGGCCGAAGAGCGATCCCACAAACACCACGACCAGCACCACCCATAGCACGATGTGCCAGGCATTCAGAGCCGCGATGGGTAGGATGGTGATCACTGGAATCTCACAGGCAGTTCGCCAAGGGCGAATGCTACTTTCGGGTGTTTGCCGGCTGACTCATCGCCGTGGCCAGTTCCACCGCGATACCGATTTGATGGATCTCGGATTCGTGACACGCGGCCAAGGTGTCGGCCACATGCTGGAAGGGACAATTCGCGTCGCCGTTGAGCATGACTTCCACGTCGGGCGAGGCACGCCGGGCTGCTGTGAGCCGTTCGACCAACTCGACGCGACTGAGCGACTCGCCGTCGAGGGCAATCCGGCCATCGGCGTACACGGTCACGGTGCGGGGTTCGCGCGGCGATTCATGTTCGCCAGCGGTCGCCACTTCCGGTAGTTCGACTTCGATGTTCCGTTCGAGTTCCGTGAATTTGGTTGCCACCATGAAAAAGATGATCAGCAAGAACAAGACATCGATCATCGGTGTCAGGTTTAACTGCAGTTGATCGTCTTGAGTGGTTTTAAGTGGCATGGCACGAACACACAGCAATGGGAACGGCGGACAGCGAGTCGTAAGCAAGGTGACTCGATGGATTAAGCGGCTTTCTTGCGACCTTTGCTTTGATTCGTTTCGGCCGAGATCAGGTTGACCAATTGCTGACCGTTGTTGTCGATCTCCATGACCAGCGTGTCGACTCGACCAACGAAGTACAGGTAGAGAATCAGAGCCGGAATCGCGACAAACAGCGCGGCAGCTGTCGAGAGCAACGCTTCGCTGATGCCGCCGGCAAGCATTTCGGGGCGGCCCATGCCATCGCCGCTGGCAATGGCGTTAAACGCCTTGATCATGCCGCAGACGGTACCGAGCAAACCAAGCAGTGGACTTACGGTCGCGACACCATTGATCACCCGCAGGTACTTGCGAAGCATATTCGCGGTGCGTTCGCCTTCGTCGAGAATCGCTTGCTCGACTTCCACCGCCGGCTTACCCCACTTACGCACCCCAGCGGCGAACACTCGGGCCATGTGGCTCGAGTCGTCTTCGCAATACTCCAGGGCTTCGTCGCGATCGAGCGAACCATCGGCCACTTGCGAAAGAAAGCAGTGGATGAAAGGTTTCGGCACCACCCGTTTACGGCGTAGACTCACCAATCGCTCAAATACCACTACCAACATCACAAACGACGCGACGACGATCGGCCACAACGTCAGGCCGCTGGCGAGTGCCATATCCAGCAGACTTTGTGTAGGGATTTCGGTGGCAGTTTGTGTGGCAAGCATTACAGCCTCGCTTTACATAGCACTAGCCTCGACCAACGAGTGGCGAGGCTAGTGGTAATTTTCAATTGTGTCAGCCTAGCAGTCTCTGGCGAGAAGTCGCGTTAGAACTGGGCAGCACCGCCATCTTCCACGTTGCCCACCATGTGAAGGTGGTTGTGGTCGACGTAAACCACTTCGCGAGCATCTTCATCGACCAGACGGTGAGGCACAGGCCAGCCAATGTTGCGTACGTCGGTGTAGTAGATGGTGCACTTATAGTGAGCGTGATGTTGTTGAGCAGGGCCGATCAGAGGGTACACGCGTGGTGGATCCATGTAGTCGGCAATCTTCTCTTTCACGATGCGAACGTTGTTGCGATTACGCTCGTACAGGAACGGCAGGTTGCCTTGAACCTGATTGGCCTTTTCCATGGCGATCATTACTTCGTCGTCGCTCGGAGGATCGAGCGCAACCGGTTCGTTACCCGACGTGTTGGGGCCAAGAATTGGCACACGACCGTAACGTTCCTTGTAATGGAACTCGTCTTCCTTTTTCTTCTGGTAGTAAGGGCTGATTGGCACTGGAATCGAAGCCATGCCGAGGCTCGGTCCCAATGTTTGCAAACCCCAGAAGCAACCGCTGGAGGTCAAGGAGATGAAACCGATTACGCTGGCGGTGGCCAGCATAACGGCCTTGGAATGTTGGCGAGATGAGCGGATGGTCCGTTGCATGGATCAACCTTTTGAATGCTTGAATGCTGTTGGGAGCGAAAAGCGACCGTTTCAACCAGGGTGGTGAAACGAGGTCATGCTATAGGTATCGAGATAATCTGGGTCAATCTTGCGGGTTGTTTGGATTTTGCTGGAAATAATCTGCAATTTCCAACCAGGCATGTAGCTAGCATTCCATTGCGCACAAAAAAACTCGGCCCTTCCGCGAGGGAAGGACCGAGCTTGTACGTTATCTGGCTGTATGCCGCTAGGCTTACTGGCACTTGCTGTGGCTGAAGTCCAGCATCCACCAACCGTCGTCCCATTCCAGCGTGACCTTACGCCATCCCAGGGGAACCTGGGGATACGGATAGAACGGGCCGATGTAAGGCCAAGCGGTAGGCGAGTACTGCTTGGGGTAGGTGACCGCAGCGTAGTTCGGGTAAGCAGCGTAGCTCGGCCAGGCGTAGCCAGGCATGTGAGCGTTGTCGTAGCTTACGCCAGTTGCACCGCCGTTGGGAACATAACCCGAAGGTTGTGGCGACATGCCACCACCTGGGTACCCATTGGTGCAGCCGTTGCAGTAGCTAGCGGGCATCGGACGGCCCTGGTTGCTAGCAGTGCGGATCGCGGTAGCCTGACCAGGTGCCATCGGACGAGGCATCTGAGCCATTTGGCGTGGGGCCACAGGGGCCGGACCAGCAACAGGTTGCATCGGAGCTTGCTGCATTGGCATGGCAGCGAGACGTTCCTGAACAGGTGCAGGAGTCTCGACCACTTGAGCCGCAGGCGACACCAATTGGTCGGTAGCCATGCCTTCGACTTCCAGCTTGCAGATGACTTGCTCGACACCTTCGATGTTCTGAGCAAGCTTCACAGCAGTTTGCTGCTGTTCGTCGCTGGTAACCGAGCCCAGCAACCAGGCGACACCGTCTTGGTATTTCACACCGAGACGATAGTTCTGAAGTTGGCCACTCTCTTTAATCGATCGGGCCACGTGCTGCGCCATGGCGGTGTCTTCCGGCGTTTGGGCCTTCACCGCAGTTGCGGATGCCACCAACATTGCGCAGGCGCATACGAGATGAATCGAACGCCTTCCCATTTTCCCCCTCCTAGGTTTCAAGTGAGTCAGTACAGCAATACTCTCTGCGGTACTAACTACGGCCCGACCCGAAAGTCGGGACTCGAGCAATAGACGATGTAATACGCTCGACCACCGCAAATAGGTGCGAGGACGATGCGACGCTATTGGTTTCGGCACCGGATGCTAACGGAGGGGAGTTTTTTTCCGGTTTTGCCGGTCATTTCGCGCGGAGTGCTAGCACGCGAGGCTCTTAGCGATGAATGTCGTCGCCCTGAGCGATGGATTGCAGCAGGCGATCGGGCTCGAAACCAGTGCGCTCTATGCACACCACCACGGCCATCAATCCCAGCGTGCATCCCGAGGCGGCCCAGAACGATTGTTGCGACAAAAACCCTACCACGGCTATCACGGCCACGACGCCCATGGTGATCGAGAGCAGGAAACTCGTGCAGACAGCGCACACTGGTTTCAGGTGATTGCGACTCGAAACGGCCAGGATGATTCCAGCCAGATGCACCGCCAGCCATACGCCGGGGTGAGCATTCAGAACAGCGTCCATGCAGGTTCTTTCTATGCCAATAAGTAGGAGGGGAGAGGATGGCCGGAGAATAGGGTCTACGCACCCTAGCGTCAACGTCAGAGCGACTTGCGGTTTTTTGCAACGGCTGGGAACTTCGGCACATCGATTGCTTTAGATTTTGGTCAACTGGTTGCCCGGCAGCTTCGATGAAAGCCCATGCTGGCAGCTGGTTGTGGTTCGGTGGGCCTTTGAGTCGCTCCGGAATGGGGTGGCATCCGCTACATGAACCAACGGAACGCTTCCAGCATGTTCGCCCTGCTGGAGTAGGTATTCCAGGTAGTCGCAAATCTCGGTACACGGGGTTTTTATAACGATTGTGATCCAACGTATCGCATCCCCAAGCCCCAGAGGCTTGGTGTTTTGCCTCGGCCTACGACGGACGCTCCGCTTTGGAGCGGGCGGTGTAGTGTCGGTGGAATTGGGGCTAAGTTTGGGCAGGCGAATGGAGCCAGCACCGCCCTCGGTACGCGCGTTTCACCCCCCCAGCGATTCACCATTTTGGTGAATTTGCTTCCCTATTGTTGTGACCCAACTCAAAAGCCCTGGAATCAAAGGGCTTTTTGAAAACCTGGCCACTCTGCCAGCTTCTAGGGAAGTCGACCGTAAGCAAGTCGTTCCGCGAAAACGTGCTTCTATCCAGCTGTTTTTGGCGAATCATCCCATGCTCACCACAACGGGGAGGAAATGTCGGGAGCGTGACTTGGTGGTTCGACCAAAGCCGGAGGATTTCGAGAGAAACTTCGCCCGAATCGCGGTTTCAACGCCCGAAAACACCAATTGCGAAATTGCCAACTTGAAATCTAACGACTGGCACGGGCATTGCATTGCTATCAGTCGGAGTGTGAGCTTCGCCATCGACGGCGGACTCGCTTCGCCTAAGATTGGCAACTTGCACTTTGGGATGATCGACTAATGAACTACGGCAGCAAACACCTCGACTACGCTTTGCGAAACTGCATGATCGACGAAGTTGAGACTGGCGATAACTACCACTGCGGAACCCAGATTCAATACAAGCGGAAACGTTCGGTGCACGCGCTGCGTCGCCGCCGACGTCGTAAGTCCGACACCCCTGGTTGCGGCATCGGTGGCCGCAATAATCGCCGCTACTCTTGGTAGCGACTGCTGCCTGTAGTCATGGCATAAAAAAAGCCCGCTCGATTTTGAATCGAGCGGGCTTTCGTTTTTCTAGAAGCTTTTCAGCCGATGCTATCGGCGGCTCATTTGCGGAGTCTTGCCGATCACTCGCTTCAGCTCGTCTTCAAGCTGCGAGATGTGCATGTTGCGATTGGCCACTTTTCCTTCATCGTCGACGAAGATCATCAGCGGCAAAGTCATCACACCCATCTCGTTTGCCAGGCGCCCATCGAGGCCTCCTTCGTCGTAAACGTGCTTCCAAGGGGTGCGATTGCTAGCTAGGTACTGCTCGGCCAGCTTCACGTTGCTATCGAGGTTCACCCCGATGATGTCGAAGCCCTGGCGAGCGTAGGCCGCGTGCAGCTTTTTCAGCTGTTCGATGTCTTCCTTGCAAGGCTCACACCAGGTGGCCCAGTAGTGAATCAGCACGTACTTGCGACGATAGCTCGTGAGGTCGACCTTGCCGCCACCAATCGCGTTGCCCGAGAGCGGCAACACTTTGCCGATGGAGTCGATGCGTTGAATCGCTCCTTGGGCTTTCTGGCCCGCGTCGGTTTTGGGGAAGTCTTTTGCGAGCTTACCGTACCATTCGATGGCATCTTTCTCTTCGCCCGCGAACTCCTGCTCCATGCCGAGTTGCAGCAAGGCTTCGGCCGTGTCGGTGTAGTTCGGATAGTCGTTCACAAAGGTCTTGAGCGATTCCACCCAGCTGTCACGTACCTTGGTGTAGTCGGCCTTGGGATCGCTACCCGCCTTGATGTAGTCGGACCACAGGCGACGGAACTCCACGTGCGCTTGCAGTTCTTTCGAGGCGTTGTCCTTCTTGAGCTGCTCGGCGAGCTTCTTCAGGTCGTCGATGGCTTCGTCGTACTGCAGCGTCTGAACCGAAGCGCTCAGCATATCCGCCAACTGGCGTTGCCATTGTTCGCGATCGTTGCCGGCTGGGCTCATCTTGGCCAGTTCCTGCATGATCTCGATCCGCCGTTTCATGTCGGCGTTTTGTTGCTTGGGATCGCTGCTGAAGTTGCTATCGAGCTTCTCCAGTTCGGTCATCAGGGTTTGCATCTCCTCGGTGGGGGCGTTGGTTGCCGCTACCGAACCCAGGGGATCGGCCGAGGGAATGTTAAACAAGCTCGCGACGGCCGAAGCGTCGCCGGTCTGCGGCAAGCCTAGCAAACGCCAGGTGTTGTCGACTTTCACGACCGCGCCCAGGTAAACCTGTTCGGGGTTGCCGCCGTTTTCGACCAAGGCAGCTGCGTTCTCATAGACTTCGATGTCTTTCGTCGAACCGTTGGTGCCAGCTGGAACCAACGCCGGGCGGGCGGCGCCGAAATCGAGGAAGCGCGTTTGCTTGTTGATCACGCTTTGCGACTTGGCGAACTGGGTGAACTTCGATTCGGCTTCGCGAATGCTGGTGGTTACTTGCTGTTCGAGTTCGGAACCGAGGCCAAGCGATTTCACGTCGCCGCTGCCGAGTAGCAAGGTGTTGAACAGGTTCGCGTCGTTCTTCTGGATCGCTTCGATCGCAACTTCCGCGACTTCGTAAGGCGAGATCTGCTTCCAGCTATCGATTTTGCCATTCTCGTCTTTGTCCAAACCCCAGCGAGTGCCGCCGGTGTGGAACCAACGGTACTGATCGGCTTTGCCATCGAAGTCGGCGTCGATGTCGCGATACACTTCCAGGCCGTTCTTGTAGTAGCACCACAGGTCGACCACGTTATCGCCGTTCGAGTCCTTGAAGTACCGCAGCATGGCGCCGCTCGGGTCGAGCACGATCCAGGCGGTCTTGCCATCTTGCTTGCCGGGCTGGATGGTGCAGTTTCCCGCGTCGGCCGCCGATGGCTTGTCGTAGTCGACATTCGACTGAATCGGTTTGAGCGACAAGGCCTGCTGCACGGTCGGCACGGCCGCCCGAACGCTCGGGCAGCAGACGAAGGCTACGGCAGCGGAAATCGTCGTCAGAAGGGTGGGGAAAGGGCAGGGGCGATGATGTAACATCGTCAAATTCCTCGAAAGTGGACGGGTTGATTAGCTACCGGCAGGAATCCGCCAGATTGGGGCAATAAAGTATCGAACCTCGGCGTCTGTTGCTAGGTCAGTACTGGGGAATGCTGGCAAGTCCGGCTGTGCCGGAGAATCCACCAAATTTTGTCCGCTGGAGGCCTCGGATGCCACCCGGCACCCTTTGACAAGCCACGCCAGCGCCCTAAAATACTGGACTCGACGGTTAAAACCCCGTCGACCCTCGGGTGCGTAGCTCAGTTGGTTAGAGCGCAGCCCTGATAAGGCTGAGGTCCCAAGTTCGAGTCTTGGCGCACCCACTCCCGAGAGGCTCGAGGCCAGAGGTTGGTAGCCAAAACCCGCAAGGATTTTGACTTCGAACCCCTGGCCTCCCGTTTCTCACATGGGGCCGTAGCTCAGTTGGGAGAGCGCTAGCTTTGCAAGCTAGATGTCGCCGGTTCGAGCCCGGCCGGCTCCACTTTTTTCTCTTTCCGCTCCAGCAAAAGTTCTGGAGCAGGGTCGCCCGCGGTGCCCGCGGCGATATGGCTTTCTCGGCCAAAGTTCTTTTCCCAAGCCATGTATCCCGTTTGGGAACAACCGCTTGTGATCGCCGATTCTTCCCCGGCTCGCAAGTTTCCCCTGGTTAGACGACACCGGGGGGCAATCAAGTCCGTCTCCGCTATTCGGTAGCTGGGAGTGCCAAGGCGAAAAGGAATGTGTGCACCTCGACGGACAATACCACCACGAACTGTTCGACCTGACGTTTACTACCGATGCAGGCGCCGCCGAGTCGGTCCGCACCACCGGTTGGCATAAGTTCTACCGCGTCGACGACCAAGCCTGGGTCTCAGCCGCCGAGCTAAACCGGGGCGACACCCTCGAAGGCATCGACGGCCTGCTCACCGTCGAGAGCCTCAACCGAGCCCCCGGCACCCACCGCGTCTACAACCTGACCGTCGAGGGAGAACACGTCTACCGCGTGGCCTCGCTTGGCGCGCTGGTGCATAATAATGGTTGTAGTGCTCGCAAACACGTAGCTTACACAGCTGAGGCCCTCGATTATCCAGGAAAGAAGTATTCAGGGCGTTCTAGTGGAGTGGATATGACAGCCGAGCAGATCCTCGCAAAACGAAAATCTGTTCATCATCGCAATCTAGGCCCCTTGGAATTAGATCAAATATCGGACTTAGGCAGTGCTATCCGGGGACGAGAACAACTATTGAAAGACAAGTTTGAAGAATTGGGAGTGGCAACCGAACAAATACAACCAATCAGCCCTCGCAGCAAGAATCGCAACAAGTACATTCAAGATGCCATAGACGAGTTTGGGGATCGATAAGGTGATCAGAACAGCGGGAAAAATAGGCGACGTTATTGAAATACCGCTCAGCAATGGCAATTTTGCAGCCGGACGGCTTTACAGAGAAAGTTCAATCGGAATATTCTCCAGGAAGTTTCGAAGCCATGTCAGGATCGAAGAGTTAGTTGACTTATCAATCGCGTTTGTTGTTGGATGCTTCGATACTGCAATCACCAAGGGCAACTGGCCTACGATTGGGAATATTCCTTTTGACGACTCCGAGGATGCCTGGGCTCCGCCACGGTATATTCAAGACATTATCAATCCTAGCAAGTATCGCATCTATCATCATGGTGAAATGCGACCGGCTGATCCATCAGAAATTGCAGGATTGGAGAAAGCGCAAGTCTACAAGCCGGAGCAGTTAGTGGAGAGAATTGAACGCGAATTACCTCTCTTGTAGATTTGGCGTTTCGCCTGCCCGCTCACCGTCGAGAGCCTCAACCGAACCCCCGGCACCCACCGCGCCAGCGAACCTGACCGTCGAGGGCGAGCACGTTTACTGTGTAGCCGAACACGGCGCGTTGGTGCATAATATTGGTTGTGCCCCAGTAAAGGCACTGAATGACGACGCTGCGAGAGCCGCCCTTCGCAAAGCACTTGGACAAGAAGGAACCGGCAAGGTCGCTCACCACCTGATTCCGCTTGAAGCAGAGAAGAAGTTCGGCAATCTGTTGGAACGGGGCCGTCGAGGTGGGTTTGACATCAATGTCGCCAACAACGGACGGTTGGTTGACCCGACAGACCACATAGGTGGTCACCCTCAGTACAACAAAGCGGTCCTGGACGAACTCGGTCGGATTGAAGACTAAGTCCGGGCCGGTGGGTTGTCGGATGGTGACGTTGCCGACCTCTTGCAAGGTGCCGCGGACAGATTGGGCGGGGCAATCGACAATGGCACATTCGGCCCCTGGGGATAGAGCATGAGCGAATCGACCGAAGCACCTTGGCAGAGCGACTGGAGTCTCTTCATTGATGAACTTGGAGGTTGGCTGCGGACCAGTGAGGACACCGACGAGCTTGCCCGCAGGTTTGGGAACCAGAGCATCGAGTGGGAAGGCGCCCATCGTGCCGCAAGCGGAAAATACCAGAAGGCATGGGAAGGGTTCTTAGATAAACCAAGATCGCAGGATGAGATCATCGGATTCGGAAAGAAACTATCAGAGAGGTTCGGCTTTGACTGGCAATACTAAGACTTTTCCAGGTTTCGACCACCTGTACTACATGCAACAAGCACCTATGGGAAATAAGTGCTTCTACGCTGATCTTGCCGACGACACCCCAGAATATGAACTGCTGCGTGGAGAATGGACGCCGGAAGGTCCTTTGTGTGCCAACTGGGGGATGGGAACGCCCGAGCCAGAAGACATTGCTCGTGGTCGTACTGTGACTTGGTTTTACTTGAGTCCTCGCGTTCAAGAAATCTTTCGAAATCATCACCTTACTGGCTGGTCAACCTACCCTCTTGCTTTACGCAACAAAGCCGGTGAAATCTGCCCCGGATACAAGGGCTTGAGTATTACAGGGCGTTGTGGCCCGATTGATGAGAATAAAGGGGCATTGGCGCCAGGTGAGTCCCCCGACGACTGTTTCGCAGAGCGTGTTGGTATTTTCTTTGATGAGTCTTCCTGGGATGGGGCGGATTTCTTTTATCCAACCGATGGGGTTAGAACCCTCGCCTTCAGGCGAAACCTTCAGGTTCATATACTACTGTGATGGATAGTTACCGGACTGGAGCACATAGCCGCTTTGATTTGAAATACCATTTCGTGTGGGTCACGAAGTACCGCAAGGCGATCCTGAGAGGTGACGTCGGGGTACGGGTGCGTGAAATCGTGCGCGAGGTGTGTCGGACGAACGATATTGAGATACTGCAGGGGGCGGTTTCGGCCGATCATGTGCATGTTTTGTTGTCATGCCCTCCGAATCTCTCGCCCAGCAAGATCATGCAGTATCTCAAGGGCAAGAGCTCGCGAAAGCTTCTGATGGAGTTCCAGCATCTGCAAAAGCAGTACTGGGGGCGTCATTTGTGGGCCCGCGGGTATTTTGTGGCGTCTAGCGGAAGTGTGACTGAGGAAGCGATCACCGCGTATATCCAGGGTCAGCGGGGAACGGAGCCCAGCGACGGGGAAGATAACTTCCGCGTAACGCCTTCGTGAGTGAAGGACTTCAGTCCGTAGCTCACGAACTCTTTCCAAACCTACCGGCTTCCAGCCGGTAGTAGTTCAGTTAGGCCTTGTTGACTAACTCCACTCGAACTGTGGAAGCCCGAGTTGGGTGAATTGATTGATGATTTTACAGCGCAAGCGGGCTTCCGTTTGTTGGTTTTCGAATACTCGGTTTTTGAGATGGCTCCCAAAGCTTTGTTTCACTCGGTACATGGTCGTTTCCGCCAAGCTTCTACGATGATAGCCCACTTCCTCTTTCCAACTCCTACGCCCCTTGCGTCGAATCTGACGAATTGCCTCGTCCCGGGGCAAAGGCTCCTCCGCAGAGTTGCCATGTTGTTTGATCTTGGCGTTGTGCTGCGGCGGAATCACCGGCTCAATGCCTTCGGATTCCAGCCCTTCATAAACCTTCCACTTGTCGTAACTACCGTCGCCGTGAAACTTTTTTACGGGCTGCTCCACCTGCTCCAGCATTTCGGGAACCGCATCGGCATCGTGGCAACTGTTCTCGGTCAAAATCTCCGCCACAATCTCGCGGGTGTCAGGATTCACCGACAAATGCAGCTTCCGCCATGTCCGCCGCTTCGACTTGCCATGCGTCCGCATCTTCCATTCGCCCTCGCCAAACACTTTCATGCCGGTGCTATCCACCACGATATCGATGTCGCCCCTCTTGTTAGCGATATCGAGCGAAACATTCAGCTTGCTGGCTCGCTTGGCGAGCGAAGAATAATTGGGAATCGCTGCCTCGACGCCCAACATCGCCACCAGCGAGCGGCCGAATCCCTCAGTCTGCCGATAGGGAAGTTTCAGCAGTTCGCGAATCGTCAGCAAGCACTCGATCGCCGTATCGCTGAAGACAAAAGGGCGACCGACTTTTGTCTGGTCGTTAGGATGTTCCCAGTTCTCCAACGCCTCGTCGCTAAACCAAATAGTGATGTTTCCACGCTCGATGAGCGACTTGTTATACTCCTTCCAGTTCGTGACTTTGTAGGTTCGTTTTTCTTTCGTAGCCATGTTCGATCTCCGTAAAAAAGGTACGTGGTTCCATTCCACGTTAGTTTTTACGGAGGTTTGTGACTAATTGTTCAACAAGGCCACTCACTTCTAAAAAATGCCGTAGTGTTTCGACTAGTCGATTATCTAATGGTGATGACCGTCTCAGAACGCTTGGTACAGCGAGTCTACCAATGCCAGCTCGGTGGATTTGAGTTCAAGAAGAAATGGCCACTTCCTCCAGGCACGAACTGGTTCAGTGAACACAAGCGGCGACCTTGGAAGCCAAATTAAAAGCACTCTTTAGAAAACTCCAAAGCCATCGCGGTCGGAGACCGCTCCTACATGCGATGCTTTGGCTTTGCGCCGGGTTACTTTGGCAACTTCTCCGGCGCTAGCACCGGGCGGCCCGCTTTCCAATCGATCGGCACGACCGACAGGTACCACGATTTGCCGTGGTCGTTGTTCCCCTGATAGAACAGGTAGTCCTGGCCGTCGTCGTCCTGGAACAGGAAGGGATGCCCCGACTCGCTGGAGTTCCAACTACCGGGCTGGCCGCAGGGCAGGAGAGGTTCGACCGAAAGCCGCTTGAAGTGCACTCCGTCGTCGCTCACTGCGACCCCAATTTGCTGCGGAGCATTGTTGTACGCTCCCGCGTAGAACATGTAGAGCTTGCCATCGCGACTGGCCATGGCGGCCGCTTCGATGCACTGTTGCTCCCACGCCAGATCGAGATGGGGGTCGTCCAAAGGTGTCGGCACGGTTGGCTCTAGAATCGGACCTTTCAGGTTCAATTGCTTCCAAGCGTCGCGGCCGAAGTCGCTATCGAGCGGCGCGGCGGCAACGCCTTGCATCTGAATCTTCATCTCGGGATCACGGGTGGCCCAGTACAGCAGCAGCCGATCGCCGAACGGCACCACGTCGGCATCAATCGCCCGCCCGACGTTCCAATTGCCGGTGGGACGGAAGATGGGGTTCGAGGGGTTCCGCTCGAAATGGATGCCATCGTCCGACCAGGCGTGACAGATCGCATCGCGCGGGCCACTGCCATAGGTTTGGTAGAACAAATGGACGCGGCCATTAAGCACGATGGCTCCCGGGGCAGTGAAGCCGGTGGCTTCGGCCGGGCCGGTGTTGGCGAGCCGAGTGACCTTGGTCCAGTCGACGAGATTCTCGCTAGTGGCGATGCCGATCGACCACCCTTGGGTCGGCTTGCCCTCGTAAGGCGGTACCGAATAGTAGAGCCAGTACTTCTGCTGGAACCGCACCACCGCGGGATCCTTGGAGTAAGGTCGGCCGCTCACGTTATCGGCAAAGTACATCCGCGGGGCATCAACTGGAGGATCGGCCAGGCTCACGTCGGCCAACACACACCCAACAAGACAAGTGACAAGAAGCAGTGCGTATTTCATCGGTGGGGAAACTCCGAAAGCGATATCGTCGGGTGCTGATTTAGGTCAGAAGAGTCGCATTGCAACCGCGCAGGACTCTGCGATGCAAGTACCCTCCATTAGACCATACCACGTCCCCCAATTAAACAAGTTGATACCCCCTCTAGCGACGCCCTCAATAACGCACCTCTTAACCAGGGGACCGCGCAAGAAGCAACCCAACTGCCCGCATCGTGCAGTTGGGTTGCTGGAATTCCACCACCTGACGCTTCGCTAGCTACCTTATGGAAAGCGTCGGGTGGTGGCGACGCAAGGGGCTCGTTACGCAGTGAGGGATCCCAACAGGGTGCCGGATGTGTAAAGGCCGCCGATGTATAGGCCATCTTCTTCCTCTCCCGTGGAACTGCCACCGGAGTAGACATCGTAGGTGGATCCCGAAACCAGCAGCGGCGAACAGATCACCACCGACTGGTACGCTTTCTCGGGTACAAAGGTCAGGATGTCTTGGCCGCTCGCATCTTCGATATGCACCATGGTTCCCGCCGCCTGGGTACTACCGTAACTGAAGGCCAAGTACTCTTGCGTGGAGGTGGAACTGGGTGCTTGGGCCATTTGCGAGCTACCTACGGCAACCAGGAACCCACCGGTCATGACAAACGTGCCATCGAAATCGAGGGGACCGTTACCGCTGGAGGTCGGGCCGTTGACGATCACGGTGCCGGCCGACATGGTGATGTTGCCATTCGCATCGATACCATCGCCGGTTGCGTTCACGACAATGTAGCCACCGGTGATGGTGATGGTTCCGGTACTGCCAGTGGTTCCGCCACCTGGGCCACCACCGCCGCCGGGACGACCACCAGTGGTGCCGCCTGAGCTATCGGCTCCCCCCGCAGCGTTCACTCCGTCGTCGCTACTGACGATGTGAATCGTGCCGCCGGCAAGCACAATGTCGGTGGCCTCGATCCCTTCGTAGCTGGTCGTGATGTTGATGGTGCCATCGTTGATGGTTACTTCTTCGTCGCCGTGGATTCCATCGTCGTAGGCAGCAATAGTAAAGATACCGCCGTTGATGGTGAGCACGGTATTGGTGTGCAGGCCATCTTCGGCCGAGTTGATGATAAAGGTGCCGCCGTTGATGGTGAGCACCGCGTCGGACTTGATCGCCTTGGCGCTCTCCGATTCGCTGACTCCTTGCGAGCTACCACCACCGGTAGTAACGATGAGCAACCCGCCGGAGACGATCAGGCTCGCTTCGGCCGAGATGCCGTCGCCGCCCGCTTCGACCACCAGCGAACCACTGGAAATCACGATGGTCGACGTGGTTCCCGCATCGGTACTCGCAATGATTCCATCGTCGGTCGCAGTGACATCGAGCGTGGTGTTCGCGATGGTGATGTTGGCAGCCTCCACTCCCTCGTAGCTGGTGGAGATGGTGATCATGCCGCCGCTGAGAGCGATAAGCCCTTCGGCATGGATGCCATCGTCGGCGGTCGCCAGGGTGATGGTTCCACCGGAGATAGAGAGGTCGCCGTCGCTATGCAGCGCGTCGTCCGAGGCGTCGACTTCGATCGTGCCCCCTTCGATTTCGAGGGTCACGCCGGCTTTGAGTCCTTTGCCACTGTCGGACGACACATCGCTGCCGCCGCCGGTGAGAAGGGTGATGTCGCCATCGACAATGGTAAGCGTAGTTTCGGCCTGAATGCCTTCGCCATCGGCAGTGATGTCGATCGTACCGCCGAGAATGGTGATGGTTCCCTCGGTGGCCTCTTCGTCGTTATTGGATTGAATGCCGTCGCCGCCGGCGGTGATGGTGATCGTACCACCTTCGATGACTACCGAGTCGCGACCACGAATCCCATGGCCCACGGAATTGATGCTGATGTTGCCGCCCGAGATGGTGAAGTCGTCCTTGCTGACGATGCCCATGCTGTAATTGGCATTGACCACCAAGGAGCCGCTGCCGGTGATCTCGAGATCGTCGTGACTGAACAACGCCGCATCGGGCTCGGTATCGGCGCCGAGATCGTAGGCGTCGCCGTCGGTAAGGGTGTTGACCGTGCCAGCGGCCAGGCTGATCAAAACGTCTTCGGCATTGGCGACGTAGACCGGCGAGTTATCGCTGCAGGTGATACTGACCCCATTGAACACGAGTGTCACCAGCTCGGTATCGGTGGTATCGACGACCAACTGGCCATCGGTCAGGGTACCACTGATGTTGTAGGTGCCGGACTCGGTAATGGTGATCACCGAGCCTTCCACCGTGACTCCGCTGCCGTCGACGGTGGCCGACGTGCCAGTTAGATCGATCGAAGTTTCTTCGGAGACTACTTTGCCATAGTTGGTTTTCCAAAGCTGGTAGTCGTCGGAGGTGTAAAGCGACCCGAGATTGTCGCGCCACACGGTGTAGTCGGCCAGGCTCACGACTCCGTCGTTGTTGAAGTCGCCCTGGGTACCGGATAGCAACTGGCGCTGCTCCAGCGTTTCGACGCGCAAGTTGCGTCGCAATTGGTGGCGGTTCGTCCGCCGAGTCGAACGGCTGCGAGTCGACCATAGGCGGTTCGCCTGCTCGATGATTCCTTTAATGTCTAGCAATGCACTGTCCCGTAAATCTGATGCGTGGTGATTCTCGAAGGAAGACAAGCTGGGCTACTTGGTGAGCTGTGAGGGCCGCGCTCCGTGTGGTTAAATCGGAGCATCAAGCAGCTTCTTTGGTCCATGCGATGTAAGACCGAAGAAAGGGCACCACAATCACGCAAATTGTTAAGAAAAAGTGAATCCGCGTCCTATTTTCGCCATTTTGACCAGGTCGGAGCCAAAATCGGGGCGCGCAGGACGCTTTCGCAGCCAGTTCGGACGATTGGAAAACCGTAGCTTTCCCAAGTGCTACCAGCCGGGCATCCGGAGGGCGAATCTCTATTGCTCGGAACCGCAGCGGCCGATATGAGTAGTGACTCAATAGGGTTTCCACTTATTCGCGAGACAGTTCCATGAACGTGGCGAGCTTCCAAACCAAGACCGCATTAGTACTTCTGGGGGTGGCCGTAGCGGCGTCGAGCATGACCTCGGCCCTGGCTCAGTACCCGAATCAGGAGTACTACTATCAGGCCCCCAATAGCTACTACCGCAACGACACCCGCGAAGGCACCATCACTGGTGCTGGCATCGGGGCG
This sequence comes from Aeoliella mucimassa, assembly GCF_007748035.1. NCBI lineage: Bacteria > Pseudomonadati > Planctomycetota > Planctomycetia > Pirellulales > Lacipirellulaceae > Aeoliella > Aeoliella mucimassa. The sequence goes on along the minus strand of NZ_CP036278.1, from coordinate 2,856,111 downwards.
ATCGCCGGTGCTTTGATCGGCGGGAAGAAGAATGCCGAAGGGGGAGCTTTGATTGGTGCCGGACTAGGTGCGCTCACCGGGCACACCCTCGGCAAAGCCCGCGACGACGCCGACATGCAACAAGTGGCCGTCGGCACCTCGATGGCGGCCAACGCCAATGCCCAAGTAGCCGCTCGGGCGGTATCGAATTACGACTTGATTCAGATGTCGCAAGCTGGCTTGAGCGACGACCTGATCATCAGCACCATCCAAACCCGCGGTGGCCGGTTCGACATGAGCCCGAACAGCCTGATCAGCCTCAAGCAGGCCGGCGTGAGCGATCGCGTGGTGATGGAAGCCCAACGGGCCGCCAGCGTGACGATGGCAACGCCGATCAATCCGGCGCCGCCGACCGTGCGAGTGGTACCAGCCCCCACGGTGTATGTCCGCCCCGCTCCCGTGATTCGCGTCTACCATGGTTACCATGGACCGGTTCCGCACCATTACCACGGACACTGGTAACACGTAAGACCACAGGTCTTTAGCAGCGATAAACAACAAGAGCCGGTCGATTGGATGCTTGAAAAGGCAACCACTTCGACCGGCTCTTTTTATATTGCTGTTGTTTAAGAGCTAAGCGAACGCCTACTCGACGCAGTACAGGGTGGACGTCGAGCGAATGAAGAGCTGGCCATCGCTCACCGCAGGCGTAGCGCTGATTTCACCAGTGTCGGATTCGAACTTGTTCACTGCCAGTTGCTCGAGGCCATCGTCGGTGAACTTGAATACGTAACCGCTTCCGCTACGTGAAAAGTAGTAGAGCTTGCCATCGGCGACGATCGGCGAGGAGTAATCGCCGCGCGGCCCACGACCGCCCCCCTGGGTGGCTCCGCCGGCCAAGCGTTGCTTGTCGATCGGCTCGCGTGTGGTGGCATCGATGACAGTGATCACTCCGCTCGAAATCCAGTAGAGTCGATTGTTGTAAATCACCGGCGTGCTGATGCGGCCCTTCTCGGTGCCAGTCCACAGCGAGTTGGATTCGGTAATGTCTCCTTCGCCCCCCACCCGCACGGCCACTGCACCGCTGTCGCGACCACCGAGTACGTAAGCGATCTTCTCGTCTCCGTCGCTCACCACCACACTGGCGGTGCACGAGTTGGACTTACTATTGGGCAGGCTGCAGTGCCATACTTGGCTACCATCTTCGGGATTGAGACCCCAGATTTCGTTCGGAACAGCGAGCACGATGTCGGTCCGCTGGTCGTCGACCTGCACCATCACCGGCGTGCCCCAGGTGCCGGCCAGGCTGGGGGCTGGTTTGCTCCAGACTTCTTTGCCGGTCTCTTTGTCCAAGGCCACAATCGACTTGCTTTCGGCCGAAGCGGTCACAATCACTTTGTCCTCGAACAAAATCGGGCTCGAGGCCGAGCCCCAGTGACGCTCATCGAGTTCGGTCCCGACGCTGGTTTGCCATATCTGCTCGCCATTGAGGTCGAACGCGACGACGCCCGACTTGCCGAAGAAGCAGTAGACGTGTTTGCCATCGCTCACCGGAGTGTGCGAGGCGTAGCCGTTCTCGGCAAACATGCCGCGGTAGTCGTCCTCCGGCAGCACTGCGTCGACCGACTTGCTCCAGGCAATCGCGCCGGTCGCGCGATCGACACAAACCAGCAGTCGCTTCAGGTCCTTTTGATCGTCCGACGATCCCTCGCCGGCAGCGAATCCGGTCCAGCAAGTGACGAACACCTTATCGCCGACGATGATGGGACTCGACAATCCTGGTCCGGGGAGTTCGCACTTCCATTTCAAGTTCTCGCTGTCGCTCCACGTGCTCGGCACCGAAGCAGAATCGTCGCTAACGCCTGCGCCAGATTCGCCACGAAAACGAAGCCAATCCGTTGCGTGCGAGGTGAGAGGAAGCGAGAGAATGAGTAGGGTGAGAACAAATCGCTGTAACATGCAGTGTGCCTCCGTGATTTAAAAGATCGCGAGGAGCCAGAACGTGTAACAAAGCGAGGCCCCTGAACGATGTAACCCGCTCGACTGACGAAAGGGTTTGTTCACGATAAAGTTTTCCGCTAATAGAGTCCAGAAGTCGTCTATGATTTCGGTTTTCACCCAATGCGCAAAAGGCAGGCTCATTTCGCCGAATTTTCTTGACATTGGCAGTGCGATTCGGATAATCCGTAGCATGCGGTGGCTAATCATTGGATGGAAATCGGTGACACAAGTGCTTCCATCCGTTATCTAATCGACTTGTGTGGTACTTCGCGCAGTAGCTGAACACCGACGACTTTTTCACGGTGAAGTTCCACGAGCACATGTTTGGCGGGCGTGGCTCAGGAGTGTTGATTCGATGGAGATCCGCCACCACGTATCCGGCTCTTACCATGGGAGGAATGTGGTCGTGTCACAAGTTTCAGTGCTTGATGCAATACGCGAGGGAATGTGGGACTTCGAGCCCCAGCCGTTAAATGCCGACGAATACTCGGCCACGAAAGCCATGCCTGGCACCAAAGCCAAGCTAGATGTGCTGGCCGAGCGCGCCCAGCGTGGTTTGCCGCTATGGCATGATGAAGACCGCGTTGAATACGACGACGGCAAAGACCTACCCCCTAGCCGCGCTTGACGCTCCCTACTTAGCGCCGCGAGTCACACTCCCGCGCAGTGCGCTGGCTGCAATACCTCGCTGAGTTACCAGCGAGTGGCGTTACGAGGTGATGCCCTTCGTGAGAGCCATGAAGGCGGTCTCGAGATTGATCTCGTCTTCCTTCAGCAATGTCAGGCGATAGCCACCGGCGATTAGCGTCGCGGCTAGGTCGCTAGGATCTTCGGCTTCAGGCACCAACGTGGCGGTAATATCCCGCGCGTCAATCTCAGCCGACTCTACCAGCGCGTGCGAGCGGATAGTCTCGAGCGCCTGTTCCATGTTCTCGGCTACACGAATCTTGAGCACCAGCTGCTGACGCACCTGCTTCATCACCGATTCGACGTCGGTATTCACAATCAACTCACCCTTCTCGATGATGCCGATCTTATTGCAGATGTCGGCCAACTCCGGCAGGATGTGACTCGAAACGATGATGGTCTTGCCCATGTTTCGCAGCTCTTTTAGCAGCCCGCGAATATCGATACGCGCACGCGGATCGAGACCACTGGCCGGTTCGTCGAGCAGCAGCACCTGCGGATCGTGCAACAACACCCGCGCCAAGCCAAGGCGTTGCGTCATGCCGCGTGACAAGCTGGTGACCAACGCTTCGCGCTTGTAAGTAAGGTCGACTAGCTCCAGCACTCCTTCGCAGATCTTCCGACGTTCGGCACCTCGGATGCGATACGCGGCCGCGAAGAACTCCAGGTACTCGATCACCTTCATGTCGTCGTACACCCCGAAGAAGTCGGGCATGTAGCCGATAATGCGGCGGATTTCTTTGGGGTGCGTGTAAATCGAATGCCCTGCAACGTAGGCTTCGCCCCAAGTGGGGTTCAGCAGCGTCGCGAGAATACGCATGGTGGTTGTCTTGCCGGCACCATTGGGACCGATAAACCCGAATACATCTCCTTGCGAGAGTTCGAGGTTGATGTCCTTGATGGCAAACAACTCTCCGTACTTCTTCGTTAGTCCGCGGATTTCGATCATGGCAAGTTACGCAGGTTGGGGTTCCGGACTGGAGAGTTGCAACAAAGGTTGGAGGATAGCTTGCTATTCGTCGGACGATGGCTCTTCTTCCGGCGCTTCGCCCGAAGTATTGACCGGCAGCACGTAACGGTACATCACCACGTACACGTCTTTCTCGTTGCGTAACGACTCGGCTTCGTCTCCCCTCAGTCGCACCAGTTCGCTCCGCGGGGCGGAGCAGGCACCGATGAGCATGGCGGTTTGCGAATCGAGGGCGTGGCTCAGGTCGACGTATTGCTGGTAGCGCATCCACTGATGGGTATAACGCCGGCCACCGAGTGCGTCGTAGAACATCATCATCTCGGCTAGACCACGGAGTTCGAGACTGTGAACCAAGTACTGCTTCTCGTAGTACGAGTTCGCTCCCACGTCGAATCCATGATCTTGCTTGTACATGTTTCGCAGCTTACGCGGGGCGCTCGACGAGTTGCTGGCTCCCGTCGACACCACCTTCACTGTGTCGCCCGGATTCATAGTGCCCAGCTTCCACGCCCAGTTGCCGTAGACGAGTCGGCAATCTTCGAGAGTCGCCGAAGTCGCGTTGGTAATCTCCCCTTCCACCAGATTGTTGGGAGTTCGCATCAAATCGCTCGCAAGCAAATCGTCGGTCTCGGTTTCCCAACGCGAAATAAACGTTTTGGTCGACCAGACCTCGATCGGCACCCCATTAAGCTGCGAGAGGTCGGTCCCCCAGCCATAATCGGGTCGGCCGCCGAGCATGCCGGCCTCGGTGGCCATGCCCCCCATGCCGCTTGCGGGGCGACCAAGCCAGGCCAAGTTCGACTCGGCGGTGGTGTCGGCCTCGCCGGATGGGCTCTTCACCGCGGGGATGAAGTTGTATCGATCGGGACTCGGACTAAATAGGTGAGTCCACATGGTGCCACGCGTCATGCCCGTTTGATTGTCGACGTCGACAATCTCGAGCTGGTTGATCCGCATGGAGTCGCCCTTGAGATAGGCGGCATAATAATAGGCGGCCGCACACGTTCCGATGATGAGCAGCGGGAACGTAATCCAGGTGAGCTCCATCCGCTTCAGCACGTGCTTGACCAGGAAGTAATCCCCAGGGCCAATCACGACGATGTACAACAGCACGAGGGCTGCGATGCCGAGGAAGGAGGGAGTGCGAATGCCGGAGTTCTCGAGCTGTTCGTCAAGCTGCTCCTGCATGGCCAGGGCCACATCGGCTGGGCCGTCGTAGTAATAGTCGCTGGTTTCGTCGTCGAGCTTTTCGTCGGGCAGGGCGATGATCTTCTCGAGCAGTTGAGCGCGACCGCCCCAAGACTTGGGACCGTAGAGCGGAGCAATATCGATGTCGAGTCCCACGAAAACGGTCTCGCCCAAACCAACCCGGCGGCGAATGATCAGCGGTAGCGGATTCTCGCGGCTGCCAAAGGTCAGATCGACATCGCCGGCGATTTGGCTGAACGTGGGGATCGCCCGCTTGATGCGTCCCCGGTCGGGCAGTGGTTCGTTGCTGCCGGTGTAGTTCATCAGCGGTGCCAGCGAGTCGATCGTCACCATCTCGGCAAACGGACCGGGAGCAAACGGAGTTAATGGGCCGTTGGCTCCCAGCACCAGATCGGCGTTCTCGCCGCAGAACAGCACGAGGCGGCCACCGTTATGAACCCAATCCGAAAGTGCCTGGATGCGAGGATCGTCGCCCCGCATGCCGGTCCAATCGTCGCGGCGGCTCGTCGAGAGCAACACCGTATCGACCGACTCGTAAGCCATCGACTGGGTCGGCAGCGATTCGACTTGACTAATGTGCGACACCACATTCTGGGTGTAGTACAGCTCGTTCGATTTTCCCGCTTCGGCCGAAGCTACGCCGATCGGCACCGGTCCGACTTCCACGATCATCCGCGTGGTCGAGGGATCGCCATGAGCAACGCCCCCCTTATCAAGCATGCGATTCGGCGAAAACTTGCGCGAAGCCAAACGCCGGCCTTGCTCGAGATTGATTAGCGTCACGTCGACCGGCGACTCAAGCTGCCCGATGCGTACCAGCAATTCAACGCTGGTCACTCCTTTGGCCGGCAGGCTAAAGGGGAGCGAGTTCACACTGGTGTAGACCCCGTCGCTATCGGGCACCGCCACTTGAGCGATGGCCGTCACGGTTTTCTCGCCGCCCGAGATGGTCAAACGGAGCGGGGTCCAGGATCCCACGCGGTACCGATCGGCAAAGCCGAGTTCTGCCCGCTCGAGGGTGACCTTCGGCGGCTGCTGGGCTTGCGCCGATGCACTGAAGGCACCCACCAGCAACAGAATGGTCCCTAGCAAGCGGCAAATCATTCGAGCCATAGCCAAGAACCGAACCATGAACGGGGAATTGGAGAGGAACATAACAACCTCCCAATTCTAATATCCGGACGCCAGATCTGGCCAGTGTCGATTTGCGGCATTACACAGGTTTACCAGCAGCGAGCCCCCCCGGCCGCTGCTGGTAAATCCTGCGATTTGCGTGTGACTCGTCGATTACTCGAATCGCGAAGCCCGCGAGGCCGACTCGAGTGGAGTGTTTGCGGGCTGCGAATCGTCCTGGAAGAACCGCGTGGTCTCTTCCGCGGCCAGCTTGATCTCCAAGTCGCGACACAGCACTTCGGCACGGAACAAGTGCGTGCCAGCCGCCTGAGCCCGAGCACGAATCTTGAGCGTTACTTGCTGTCCAGCGGGCAAGCTGCCGATGCTGCGGAATCCCACGCGGCCGTCGGCGATGGTCGCTTCGGCTCCAAGAGCGGCGACTGGTTCGATGCCTTGAGCGAACAGGCCAACGATGTTCACCTGCTCGGCAGCACTACGGCCGCGGTTGGTTACCGTAATGGCGTATTCGATCTCGGTGCCGACAGGAACCGGTCCCTTGGGATCGACGATGTCGAGCTTCAGGTCGGCCAGGGCAACCACGTCGGTCGAGGCGGTTACCGAATCGCGTACGTCGCCCGCACCATTGGAGGCCGACAGATTAAACTGGTTGGCTCCTGCCTGATTCACGACACCTCGCAACTCAAGATAACGATCGTCGCCAGGACGCAGCGTGCCGACGTTCCAGATCACGCGTTGAGCCGCCGAATCGAACTGATGTCCTTCACTGGCACTGCGGAACTCAAAACCAGCAGGTAGCGAGACGACGAACTGTGTTTGATCGGCCGAAGCGGTGCCCGGATTGCGAACCCGGAAGTAGTAGACCGCCTCGGTACCAGCGTACTTACGATTCGGTCCACGCCAGTCGACGTTCAGTTCCGCATGGCGGCAGAAAATCGACTGAGCGGTTTCGCAACGCAGGTTGCCATCGGCAACAGCCATCGCACGAATCGCCAGTTCGCCAGGCTCGCGAGCGGTGATCTCGATATCGACCGACTTCGATTCACCAGCCGCCAGTTGATCGATACGGTAGCTGCTCGTTGGCTGGCCACCTCCGGGAGGCATCAATTGCACCACGATGTTCTCGGCCGGTCCCGTTCCTGGATTGCTGAGCGACAGGTGATAACTCTGCGGACGACCAAAGTAGACTTCGTTCGGGCCATTGATGGCCATTTCGATCTTCGGCTCTTGCACCTCGACCATGGTGGTGGTCGCCACTGGTGCATGACGCCAGCTCACACCCAGGCTGAGCGACTGGCTGGTCTTCGGCACAAGCACTACGTTGAGTGTCTGCGAGCGACCTTCGGCCAACGAAGCGACGTCCCAACGCAGGGTGGTGCCACCGTTGGCACTCGCTTCGCGTTGTACGGTTCCGGCCGAGGCGGTGGTATGAATCACGTCGGCCCACTCAGGAGCGACGACTTCGGTCGAAAGCTGATTAGCAGCCGCCGTACCGCGGTTTTCCAAAGTCACGCGATAGGTGGCTTCGCGACCAATCAAAATCGTCTTTGGACCCGCTACGCGAGAAGCGATCAACGGCAGTTGCTCGTTGACCAATACGTTTTCGTTGTCCAACCCAGCCGGCGTTTGGGTATTCACTCCCAGCGGGGTGGTACTCCAGGGCTGCTGGTTCAAGTTGCTGGCAGCTGGTGGGGCAGCCGTAAACGCTTGCTCCGCGTCGGCTGAATTGGGAGCCATTCCGTTATCGACGATCGGCGGAAAGTTCGAGTCGGCTTCTTGCTCTACAGGGGCGACCACAGGTGGTGCTGGGGCGGCTTGGCTCCATTCATTCAGGGTCGCTTCCGCATCGAACTCGTCGATGTCGATCTCGTCCTGAGCCGAACCTACCACCTGCGGTGTGGGAGCGTTCAAAGCCAGATGCTCGGGCGACTCCGATGGTTCGGTCTCCGCCTGAGCTTCCGATTCCTCCACCACAGGCACCGCAACCGTTTCGGTACTAGGCGACAGTGGCTCGGTGGTCGGAGCAAGCGGGGCGATCGGAGCAAGCTCAATCGGATTCAGCGCCAGTTCAGCGGCTTCGTCGGCCGAGGCGAACCCCGACTCTTCGGGCTCCTCGGTTTGTTCTTCGGCTACAGGCACCTCGGCGAGCGGAGCTTCGTCGACTTTCGGCGCGACTGGCTCGCTGACCACGGGTTCTTTCTTGGCGACCGGTTCCGGAGTGGTGGAAACACCACTGGTGTCGTTCGAATCTGCCGACGTGCCGATTAGATCCAGGGCAATATCGTTGCCGCTGTGATGACGGGTAGCGGTGGTTTCGGGACGCGTGGCCACCTTCACAGGCTTGGCCTGCGTACGCAGCGGGGCTCCGCCGAGGGCAGGACCGATGTCGTACACGGCCGATTGCTGGGGCTTGCTCAGCACGCTACCCGCACGCTGGCGACTAGGGGCCGGCACGCTTGCCACGCGGGCGGCTGGCTGCTCGGGCTTGCCACGCAGGACATCGAACAAGTCACGCCCACCAGCTTGCTGCTGAGGCTGCGGTGCGGGCTCGGCCGCCGGCGGTTGTTCGCCGGTCCAGCTTCTACGAAGCTGCGAGAGCCGATCGCTCAACGACGGACCATCTTCCGCTAGAACATTGCTCGCTGACGAGAGTGTAGAGACAATGACGAAGGTGCAGAGTATCGATCGAATAATCTCGGTCGGGCGGTGCATGTTCGCTTCCTTGCGTTGCTGCCGGGGGGCCAGACTGCTAGCAAACCGCGGGGTCCTTCCACAACGGTTCGCCTGCTGTCGGTACTAGATCGGCAAACTGTGCAGCGCGAGTTGAGCGAATCGCAACGAATTTACCTAAGAATCCGCGTAGGAAAGACTGGCAACATGGGAAGACTTTTCCGGCCGAGCGATGCAGCTAGCAACTTCGCCTTCGATGGAGTGCTAATGACGCCGAATATCCGCTGCTCATCATTCATGGCTCTTCTGGTGCTGCTAGCAATCTGTTCGCTGACTGGCTGCACGAAGAAAGCTCCGGTCGTGCGACTCAATAGCTCGGCCATGACAACACTCGCCGAGAAGCAGGCGGCCTTGGCTCCTTACCTAACTTGCCAGCTGCCTTGCACCGACCTCGACTTCTCACTCGTCTACCACGACCCCTCCAACGACCGCCTGCCAGGCCCCCTGTACTACGACATCTGTGTGGCCGCCGACATCGCCCCAGATGAGCTAGCCACCTGGACCGCTGGCACCAGTTTGGTTCCGGATGCCGAAGCCGTTAGGGAGTGCTTTGCGTTCTCGACCCTGGCGACCAACTTGTCTGCAACCGTGGAGTGGCAGCTTTACCAATCGGCCGATCGCTCGAAGACCATCCTCTATTCGGCCGACAACGATCTGGTGCTAGCGCGTTGGACTTCCGACTAAGCCAGGGCAGGGGAGAGCAGGGCACGCGTGAGCGTTCTCTTCATAGGTGCATCGTGCGATCGTATTTCTGGCCAGAACGGGAGCAACTCCCTTCCGCCGAGGAACGGTTTCGCAAATGGTTCACTTTTCGCTGGCAATTGGCCACCACTGGTGTTCTAATGAACATGTGTAATTGGTTATCGGCTTTCAGTTATCGGCTGTTGGCTTTTTTGGTGAAAGGAGGCTGCGTTATGTGATGCTTATCCAAAAGTTCGAACGACTAGCAGTGCGCAGGCGATGGTTCGTGTGCGCCCAGGTTCGCTGCTGCGCGGTTGTCAAAGCTGTGGTGGGGCTGGGTCGCTGGAAGCTCCCTCAAAAGACATTCCGCATTCCGAAATCGAACCCCCAACATCCAACCAAAATAGTTTCCCATGGGTGGGAATCTATTTTGGGCACTTTCGAAGGAGGTGTTGATGCAACTTGTTATCCATCAACGACTTGCGATTGATACCCATCGTGAAAATAGATTCCCACTCGATGCGATATTGGAAATGGGAATCTATTCGCAGCCGAAAACCACAGGTTTTGTAGCGTGGGCGAAGATTCAATTTTCCCATCGGTGGGTAAATTGGGAATCTATATGCGCAGCGGTGGGAATCTATTGCGCCCAGCCGAGTAGATTAGCCCCCTAAGGGGAACTGTGGACTTCGACGCACAGAAGGAGAACAGGATAGGTAAGCTGATGATCGGATGCCGAACACCGACTGGCTATCGAGTTACTTTCGTGTCGCCGGTAGGCTGGGGGCGTTGCTTTTCTTGCCGATCGTCCCGGGCGTATACTGACCGCCATGCCTGGCCTGGTGGCGGATCGCCTGCCAGCAATCTCATTCGCCTTTAGCCCCACGTGGTCCTGCCATGTCCCGCCTGCGAAGTGTTCCTAGCGTATTACTACTTAGCCTGACGGCTCTCGTATCGTTCGGCTCCGCCAAGGCAGAGACCACAAAGCTGGTTTCCGAACCGACCGAAGCCGCGCTGCGGGCAGCCCTCGCGGAGGTTCGTCAGATGAGAAGCACCGGCGACACCGCGCCGGTTCGCTTGCAACTCACAGGTGGGGTTTACCAGCTGAGCCAAACCATTGAGCTCAATGGAGAAATTGTCGGCGAGGGACTTACCATCGAGCCAACTCCCGATTGCAAGCACGTAACCATTTCGGGCGCGGAGCAACTCGGCGTGCCGACCAAAGATGCCGATGGCCGCTGGCGTTACCCTTTACCAACCACCTGGCGGGCGAATGGTATCCCGCGAGTGATGCTTGTTGGTCACAAACTGCAAACCGCCGCGCGCACTCCGAACGAAGGTTACTATCGCATCGTCGAATGCCTGCCTGACCGTCGTAGCGGATTTTTGTACGAGGTCAACGATCTTCCGAGCCCGCTGCCTTTAGAAGGACACGTGTGCGACTTGGTACTGCTGCACGACTGGTCGAGTAGCCGGTTGCCGGTGAAGTCGATCGACGCCGAATCGCACGAACTGAAAACCGTGGGGCCGATCGGAGCAGATGCTCCCCACTACGCGATCGACCACTTCGAGAAACAACCGCGTTACTACTTGGAAGGGCATGAAGCGTTTGCCGACCTGCCCGGCGAGTGGTACGTGGATGTCGCTGCGGAAGAACTGGTTGTCGTTGCAGGCGACGATGCCTCGGCTCCGAATGTTGCGCTGCCTGTGGTCGAGCAATTGATCGTTGCTACAGGCACCGACGAGGCTCCTCTAAAGCACTTGGTGATTCAGAACATTCGTTTTACAGGAACACGATTCCCCATGCCCCCGGGGGGAATGGCCTGCGTGCAGGCGGCGAACCTGCAGGCTCGCGACGCGAATGGCGACATGATTCACCAAGGCCGGCAAGGGCTTTCCTCCGCAGTTCACGTGGAGGTTGCCGAGCAGGCGATCGTTCGCGACTGCGAGTTCGTTGGTCTTGGCAACTGTGGACTTTGGCTCGGCAGTCGCACGACGGACTGTCGCATCGAGCAGTGCAAGTTCGACGACATTGGTGGCAACGCCCTGAACCTGGGCGAGGATAGTTCGCGCAGCGTGAACGGCCAGGCCTGGTGGCAGGCGGCTCCCGCCGAGGTGGCTACCAACAACGTGGTGACCAAATGCACGATCAGCCATTGTGGACAATTGCTCCCCGGTGCGGTCGCCATCTGGGGTGGATTCCTTAAGCAGCTCCAGATTTCGGATAATGAAATCAGCGACTGTCCCTACACGGGCATTTCGCTCGGGTGGATGTGGAACCCGACACCGACCCCAGCTGGTAACAATCGGATTGCCAACAATCATATCGTGCGGGTGATGCAGACCCTGAGCGACGGAGGGGGCATCTACACTTTGGGACTCCAGCCGAACAGTGTGATCGAAGGTAACGTGATCGAAGACGTTCCACTGAACCTGGGACGCGCCGAATCGAATGGCATGTTCCTCGACGAAGGAACGACCGGCTGGACGATCCGCCAGAACACCTTCCGCGGCATCGCCCGCTCGCCGTTGCGGTTCCATCGAGCAGGCGAGAACTTCGTGAGCGAAAACACCTGGCAACTGGCCACGCCGGATACGCCGCCGGTGCGGTTCAACTCAACCCCGGAGACCAACATTACGATTGAAAATAATCGAGTGATCGACAACTAGTCGTTCCGCAACCTAGGCTAACGCGAGTCGCTGAGGGGTTCGTACGCGAGGAACTTCTTGAGTTCCTCCACGCGTTCCGCACAGAGCGGCGAGGTGCGATCGTCCGTTAAGCACGCAGCGCCACGCACAGCAACGATGTCGGCACCTGCCGCGATTACGGTCGGCAGGTGCTCGAAACGCAAGCTGCCTGCAGCGACGAACTCGAGCCCCGACTGGTGCGCGCGGCGAACCAGCTCGGTCAGCTCGCTAGTCGTGTAATGGTGCACCAGCGAGCGGCCCGACTTGTAGTAGGTATCGATCAACATGCTGGAACAGCCGGCTGTTAAAGCGGCCGAGAGCAATTCGTCGAACGAAGGGGCATCGCACAATAGCCAATCCGCGTAATGGACGGCCACCGGCTCGACTCCGGCTGGCAACGATTCGCACAAGCTTAGCCAGCGATCGCGCCACTCGGGCTGCCATTTGCCCCCCGGCGCGGTGCCAGCCAGACCGACTTTCACGCGCGCGACGCCAGCGAATTGCTGAGGCTCCAACGCGGCAGTGTCGTTCCATTTGACGAGTTCACCGAGAGCGATGCTCACGGGCCGTTCTCCTGCAATGGCTTGCACAGCGGTGCAAATCGCATCGGCATCGGCCATGCCTAACGAACCGCGAGCGGGTTGCTTGATATCGATCCAATCAGCTCCAGCAGTCATCGCCTGCCGAGCTTCTCGATCATTCACCACACTCACAAGTAGCAATGGCATTTGAATTGCTTACCCGAGAACTTAAGGTAGGTACTCTGCGAGCTCTGGCAGGTTTGCCGTGTTAATCGCCGCACCGGCCATTCTAGCAGAACACCATTAAAAGGCCACTTGAAAGGTTTGTGCCGATTCTATCAAATCATGACCGTCCGTGTGACTCCCTTAGGTGAGATAGATTCCATCGCAGTTGGTCGTGGGTGTACTACCCTTTGTAGACTGCGGGGCAGGCAGTTGACGTATTCGCTTCGAAAGGCGAGATGCGTCTGATGCTCCGTACAGCCATCCACAGTTCAGTGCCAATCCAATTGGGACATTCGCCAAAACGGTTGCGGAGTCACTTAAGCTATGTCTGCTACTGCCTCGCCGGTTGCCCCTATGTCGCATGCTTCGAGTAACAGCTCCGGGGGCGGAGTTGTCGCTGCTATTGCAGCTACCGTCCTCGCCTATGTCGTATCCCTGAGCTTGGGGCTGCCCCAATATGGAACTCAGTTGATCGTCGATCACCTGCACCATGGCGAAGCCCATGGAGCAGAGGGAGCCGATGGTCACGCGACGGAGTCGGTCGATCCGCACGCCAGCGAATCGCCGGAAGTGCATGAGCATGCCACCGAAACTCCAGCTGCCGAGGCCCCGGGCGAAGCCCATGCGGCCACCGCACCGCCGTTCTGGACGGTGCTGCCGTTTATCATGATTCTGGCGGCCATTGCCGTGTTCCCGTTGATTCCAGCAATTGAGCACTGGTGGGAAGAGAACATCAACCGCTTTAAAGTAGCCGCATCGCTCGGCGTAGTGACCTTGCTGTACTACTTGTTCATGCATGCTCACCCCGTCGATGGACACTGGCCTTACCATTATGTCGCTCAGCCGAATGCCGTGGGGGCCAACTGGTCCATGGCCGGAGCCATTATCGGCAACGCCCTGATCAGCGAGTTCATCCCATTCATTGTGCTGCTATTCAGCCTGTATACCATTAGCGGCGGCATTCGCATCGGTGGCGACTTGCGAGCCAACCCGATGACCAACGCCAGCTTCATGGCCGCCGGTGGTCTGTTGGCCAGCTTTATCGGTACCACTGGTGCGGCGATGCTACTAATCCGTCCGCTATTGGAAACCAATGCCGAACGTAAGCACGTCGTGCATACGGTGGTGTTTTTCATCTTTATCGTTTGCAACTGCGGTGGCTGCTTACTGCCGATCGGCGATCCTCCCCTCTTCTTGGGTTACCTGGAAGGGGTTAGCTTTACCTGGACGTTGTTCGCCCTCTGGAAGCCGTGGCTCATTACCAATGGTATCCTGATTGGCATGTACCTGCTGCTCGACGAGTTTGCCTACTACCGTCGGGAGACCGTGGCCGACATCTATCGCGACATCACCCACACCACCAAGCTTCGCTTCGAAGGCCTGGCGCTCAACTTGCCGTTGCTGTTCGGCGTGGTGCTGGCCGTTGCGTTGCTTGATCCCACCAAAACCCTTCCAGGCACCAACATCCATCCTTGGATGTTCTCTCGCGAAGTCGCTCAATTGGCCTTGGTCGGCCTGGCGCTTTGGCTGGGCTCCACGGACATTCGCCGGCGCAACAGCTTCAACTACCACGCGATTGTCGAAGTCGCCGCGCTGTTCTGCGGCATCTTCATCTGCATGCAACCCGCGCTGCAGATCCTCGGGCAATACGGCGGTGAGCTTGGCACCCTGATCGGTGCTGCCGACGGTCAATTGACTCCACTGCACTACTATTTCATCACTGGTGGCCTGTCGAGCGTGCTCGACAACGCTCCGACCTATCTGGTGTTCTTCAAAACTGCCGAAGCCGCTCCTGGCGGGCACGGGCACTTTGTGGCTGGCACCAACGTGGAGTACCAGACTCTGGTCGCCATCAGCTTGGGTGCGGTGTTCATGGGTGCCATGACCTACATTGGCAACGGCCCCAACTTCATGGTACGTGCTATTGCCGAAAAAGCGGGCGTAAGAATGCCCAGCTTTTTCGGGTACGTGGGCTATAGTGTCGTATTCTTGCTCCCGGTCCTGGTGTTTATTGCCTGGTTCGAGCTGATGTAACGGTTATTCCGGCTGCATCGGAAGAAACACCAGCTGAGTGTGCTTCGCCGCAGGGCTGTGATTCGCTCTCCCCAGGCGCGGGCCAAATACGCTACAATAGAGCTTTTAAAACCTTGCCCCGCCTCGTTTTGCAGTCACCGTCGTGGATTACCAGAGGATCAACACTAAGGCCGAACTCGCCGAGCTCTGTGAACAAATTGCCGACTCCAAGCTAGTTGGCTTTGACACCGAGTTCGTGTCGGAGGATACCTTTCGCCCCGAGCTTTGCCTGGTACAGGTAGTTACCGAACATGGCATGGCCATCGTGGATCCTCAAAAAGTCCCCGATATGGAACCCTTTTGGCTAGCCCTAGCCGATGGCGACCATGTGACGATTGCCCACGCGGCCCGCGAAGAAATCAACTTCTCGCTGAACGCCATCGGGCGTCCTCCAGCAAACCTGTTCGATACTCAGCTCGCTGCAGCGTTCTGTTCGCACGAATACCCGGCCGCCTACGCGTCGGTGGTCACTCGCATACTCAATCAGAAGGCCCAGAAGGGCGAGCAGCGCACCGACTGGCGGCGTCGCCCCCTGACCGAGGCCCAACTCGACTACGCCCTCGAGGACGTTCGCTACCTGTTCGAACTGTACGAACGGATCAAGCTGAAAGTCGAGAAGCTGGGCCGCACCGCTTGGCTCGATGAAGAAACCGCCGCGTTTATCGAAGAAGTCACGACCGCTCGCACCCGTCAACGGTGGAAACGGGTTTCGGGCATCGGCAACCTGCCTCCTCGCAGCCTGGCGATCGTACGCGAACTCTGGCTCTGGCGTCAGGAAGAAGCCGAGAAACGCAACATCCCTCCCCGGCGAGTCCTGCGAGACGACTTGCTGGTGGAATTGGCCAAACGCAAAAGCTCTACGCCCGACAAGATTAAAGCTGTCCGCGGCATGAATTACCGCCCGGTAAAGAACTCCATCGAGGAGATTGCCGAGTGCGTCGAACGCGGCCTCAACGCCTCGCTCGACGACTTAAAGCCTCCTCGCGGGCGGGCGATGCCTCCTCAACTGCAACTGCTGGGACAGGTGCTCTCACCGGCAATTACCAGCGTGTGCCGCCGATCGAGCCTGGCCACGAGCCTGGCCTGCACTGCGAGCGACATTCGAGACCTGGTAGCTTACCGCCTGGGCTTTGGCAACGCCGCAGATGGCGAGCAACCGATTCTCGCCAAAGGCTGGCGAGCAAAGCTGATTGGTTCGTTGATCGACGACGTGCTGCACGGTCGCAAAAGCATCCGGATCGAAGACCCCAATAGCGAGCATCCGCTCGACTTTGTGGACTGCTGAGTCGCAGCGAATCCTTTGCTGAGGCTGAAATCGTAGCCAGGTAGCATTAAAGAACCGCGGGTCTCTCGGCAATTTACTTGCCACCCCCGCCGGGTTGATTGGCGACTTCCGCTGCCGGGCCTTCAGCCACCGGTTCTTCCTCAAACAACAGCGGCGACGCAAACGAAGCCTGCTGACCTAGTTCGAACGACTCCCCCTCGTCTCCGCGGTCGCCCATCACCAGGGCTCCCTTAATATCCCGCCCGGCGAAGTTGGTTCCGTCGTAGATCGTTCCCTTCTGGAACGGTCCTGCGCCCATCACCCACAGGTTGCGGGCTGAGCTTTCGCTCATCGCCATGCCGCTCTGCCAGACAGGCATGCCGGATTCACGGTGATAAGCAAACACCGCCAGTTTCACGAGACCACGTTGGTCCTGACGCTTGGCGACTGCCACCTCCGGAATGGCCGAAGGCATCGTCCCGTCGAGAGCTAGAATATCGGGAATCTGAATCGCCGGAATACCGAACATCAGATCGTGGCTATCGGTTCCCACCGCCCCAGCGCGAGCTTCCACCACAAAATCAGCGTCGGTGCGATGCTCGCTGATCGTGCACCCGCTCGCGAGCAGATGCTGACGAATACTGCTCGACATGTACTGCCGATCCACTGCCGAGCCCAATGCTGCGTCATCCAGATACACACTCTGCCCAGCTAGCACCCGAAAGTTTAGCTGCGTCACCGCCCGATCAATCGCATCGGAAATCAGTAGCTGCTCAGTCGCAGTGCGAGAAGTCGAGGTGGTTCGCGTAGTGCCACAACCAACCAAACTGCAGAGCAGGACGCCGAGCACCAAGCAGCACCGCTGGGCATTGCTGGAGGTCCAACAATACCGCGGGCAAGGTTCGCTAGGGGAAGCGTCGGCGGTGAACATGGCGGGAGGGCAGGGGGAGGGTTTTCGAAAGCCAGCGGGAGTATAGCAATGTTCCCAGCCAGCAAAAGACCAGATCGGCGATGCTAGCACCGCCAGAAACGGTTCCCTGCAAACTCAGATTATGGCTTTTCTGCATCGTCGCAGGTGCAAACCAGATTGCTGCAGCCAGGACAGCCGCTACCGTATTTCTCGCGCACCGCTTCGCTCAGATCGACTCCCACCACATTCGCGATGGTGGTGAGCCATGCTAGCACGTCGGCAAACTCTTCCTTCTGCTCCTGGTGAGTTCCCTCACGCAAGGCCGATGCCAGTTCGCCTACTTCTTCCATCAACCACATGAAGGTGCCATCGACGCCGCGGGCGACATCCTTCTCTCCGTACATCTCTTTGATGAGATTCTGAAAGTCCGCAATCGTAGGCGACATGCACTTCTCTCTTGCTATCGCCAATGAATCGAAATGCCAGCTAGCTTCGCCCGATCGATAAGATAGACCTTGCCGGTCTCAAGATCGCGAAGCCCACGCATGTCGTTCACTGGGTCATCCAAACGTTCCATGTGGGTAAAACCCAAAAGCAAACGGCAAAATTGATCGCGATCGACCAATTGGCAGTCTTGCGAAGCGAACTTCTGCATTCGGCGAGTTAGTAGCGGTATCATCAACAGGTCTCACGAGATCCTTAAGGAGACGATGAGTACCCCTTCAAATTAACCGATTGGCGGATAGCGCCCACCCCCAGGGCGTTCGGAATTCCCGCTTGCGCGACGTAAGTTATTCTCAGCCCAACGGTTATGGCATTCTTGCGGTCTAGTGAAAATGTGCATAACCTGTTCGCAAGAAACGCCTTGAAGCCATCGGCTAACCGCACAAGACGGCTATTCCTCGGCTCTCAGCACTACCTTGGTCGCTGCCTTTTCACCAGGCTTCAGAACATGAAGCCCTGTGGAAATTCCCATTTTCTCGAGCCGGAACGGGTCGGGCACGCAGGTGTAGGGCTCGATGCAGACCGCCTGACGGTCGCCCGGCGTGTAAACCACCGCCACGGGGTACTCGCTGGCCTCGTACTCCTGCACCACCCGGCGGCCGCTCATGGGATCGGCTACCACGGTTTGTACCATTCCTTGCTCCACCGCATTGGCGTACACAGTATCGAACTTCCGCTCGCCTAGCTTCAGCCCCCCCGAGAAGGTTATGTCCTCTGCAAGTTTGGTCTGCTCACCGGTCGGAAGCATGTCGACCATCGGCCATTCACGATCGAGCGGGGCGGTGAGCAGGGTGTCGGCCGTGGCCGAACCGCTGGCCATCGGCAACCGCAAGTAAGCATGCGTACCAAATCCCCAGGGCAGGGGACCTTCGCCGGAGTTTGCAAACTCGGCCTCGAACCGAAGCTCGTTGCCAACCAGTTCGTAGCTCGCTACTACCGTGAAGTCGCTGGGCCAGTGCTCAAGAATCGTAGGATCGACCTCGGCCGCATGAAACTCGCCGACCACCTTGGTATCGGTCTGCTCGATGACTTTCCACGGGCGATTGAATACGAATCCATGCAACGCATGCGGGCGGGCGGGATCATGATCGAGTACGTAGTCGCGTCCCTCGTAGCTGTACTGCGAGTGACCGATGCGTCCTGGAAATGGAAACAGCAGGGGAATGCCGCTGCCGCTCGGGCGGCGATCGCCGGCGGCGAAACCATCCTCGGCCCACAACAGATCCTGCGGACCATCGGCAAACTGAACCGTCCACTCATAACAATTGAATCCCAGATCGATCAGGATCGAAGCCGAGTTCCCCGTAGCCGCATCGCGCAGTGTGACAGTCTTCATGACAGTTTCAATCGTAGTTAGTGGTGAATATTAATGAATCGTCGAGGGAAGCGTGCGTGCCAGGAACTCGCCCCGACCGGCTTCGCCTTCAAAGACACCGTCGCGTACTTGCACCTCGCCACGCACGGTGACCAGGCTCGGGCGGCCTTCAATCTCCCAACCTTCGTGGGGATTATAATCGGCCGCCATCTGCTGATTGGCCACGGTGATGTGCCCTTGATACGTGGGGTCGTAAACCACCAAGTCGGCATCGGCTCCCAAGGCGATCGTCCCCTTGCGAGGGAACAACCCAAAACGCTTCGCAGCCTGAGTACTAGCGGCGTCGACGAAGCGATGTAGGTCGATACGA
Source organism: Aeoliella mucimassa (assembly GCF_007748035.1). Taxonomy (NCBI): domain Bacteria; kingdom Pseudomonadati; phylum Planctomycetota; class Planctomycetia; order Pirellulales; family Lacipirellulaceae; genus Aeoliella; species Aeoliella mucimassa. Next base: position 2,836,853 of record NZ_CP036278.1, on the reverse strand, counting down.
CCTCGCTTCACGCCGTAGGTGTAGAGCAAGTTGACGCGATCTTCGATCGAAGGCAATCCGTTCGGTATCTTGGTGAAGTCGCCACGGCCCATCTCTTTTTGTGCGGAAAAATCGAATGGTGCGTGATCGGTAGCAACCGTGCTGACGACGCCCGAAGCCAGTGCATTCCATAGGTAGTCCTGATGTTCGCGACTCCGAATCGGTGGCGACATCACGAACTTCGCCCCTTCGAAATCACCTTGCTCGGCGTACGTGTTGTCGAGCGTCAGATAGGGAATCACGGTCTCTAACATCACGTCAACACCGCGCGCCCGGGCGGCCATGGCAGCTTCGATCGCAGGTTGGTTGCTCGTATGCACCACGTAGACCGAAGCACCGGTAGCCTCGGCAAACGACATCAGGTGATGGACGCCTTCGGCCTCCACTTGCACAGGCCGCGAAGGCTCGTGCCATTCAGGGCCCGTCTTGCCCTCGGCAAGCAGCAGCTGCTGCCGCTCGGCGATCAGGGTTTCGTTTTCGCAGTGGGCGGTGACCACCACCCCAAGCTCCTTAGCCAGTTTCAGCGTGCGGAACAATTCGGTGTCGTTCACACCAAAGAAGTCTTTGTAGGCCAAGAACACCTTGAAACTGGTGATTCCGCGGTCGACGATCGTTCGCAGCTTGGCTTCTGTGGTATCGTCGAAGCGGGTGACTCCCATGTGGAAGGTATAGTCGCACGACGAAATGCCCTCGGCCTTGCTCATCCACAAGTCGAAGGCCTCAAGCGGATCCTCCTGCCGGCTCGGGCAGCACATTTCGATCAGCGTGGTGGTTCCCCCCACCAACGCCGCCCGGCTGGCCGAGTCGTAATCGTCCTTGGCAAAGGTACCCATGAACTCCATATAGATATGGACATGCGGATCGATGAATCCGGGAAACACGAACTGTCCCGTGGCGTCGAACACCTCGTCGCCGGCCGGCGCGGTCAGGTCGTGCCCGATGGCGGCAATTTTGCCCTCGTCGCACAGGATATCAGCCACATAGTCGTCGGTCGCCGTCACAATACGGCCATTTTTGATCAGCAATGCCATGATCGAAGATTCCTAGCTCAGGCAGAAAGAAATCGGTGATTCCCCGGTTATACCGCACCACCCACCGCAGCCGAACTCCCCCCACGGTTCCCCCAATAACCAAGCCCGCATTGACACACCAAACCCCAAGCGGCTACCATTCCACATTCGAGTCAGCACCGAACCCATCCCCGAGCGGAAGTGTCGGTACTGGTAAGAATCCGGGCGATTAGCTCAGTTGGCTAGAGCGCCACGTTTACACCGTGGATGTCGGGGGTTCGAGTCCCTCATCGCCCACTCTAAAAAGAGCCGAGAAAACCAGCTACTTTTTCACCTTCCGGCGTTCGGAAGCGCGGCGTTTCCTAAGGTCACAAAACGGTACATACCGTTTTGGCGACCCACAACATATGGGAGCGTCCGCTATGCCGAAGCTAGTTCAATCTGTACCCAAATACCGGAAGCACCGTGCCAGCGGCCAAGCCGTTGTCACACTCTGCGGAGTCGACCACTATCTAGGCCCGCACGGGACCAAGGTTAGCAAGACCGAGTACGACCGGCTTGTTGCTGAGTGGCTCGCCAACGGTCGGGCGATCGAAGTTGCAGTCGAAGAGATCACGGTACTCGAATTGGTGGTCGCGTTTCTCAAGTACGCCAAGCGGTACTACGGCGGGGGCACCCGTGGCAGCTATGCTAACCTCAAGCGTGGCATGGAGCCACTCAAGCGACTCTACAGCCGCACAAACGCGGCGGAGTTCGGACCGCGGGAGTTCAAGGCGGTGCGACAAACCCTTATCGACGAAGACCTTAGCCGTAAGTACATCAATGAGAAAATGCGGCAGATAATCCAAGCGTTCACTTGGGCAGCGGGGGAGGCGATGATACCTCCAACTGTCCCGCAGTCTCTCAAGATGGTCACACCATTGCGACTAGGTCGCTCTAGCGTCCGTGAGACAGAAGCTATTAAGCCGGTGGCAAAACCGCTGGTCGATGCCACCCTCAAGCACTTGTCGCCAACCGTGTCGGCAATGGTTCAACTGCAAATGCTGACCGGGGCGCGCCCCGGCGAAATCTGCGTTCTGCGCCCGTGCGACGTGGATCGTAGCCGCGATATTTGGGTAGCCAAATTGCCGAAACACAAAACCGCCCACCATGGGCGGGAGCGCGTTCTTCTGATTGGCCCCAAAGGGCAGGAAGTGCTTCGCCCCTATCTACTAAGACCAGCGGAAGACTATTGTTTCTCGCCAGCCGAAGCAATGAAGCATCGGCACGACGTAGCTCATGCCAATCGCACTACGCCCATGAGCTGCGGCAATAGCCCAGGCACCAACCGGAAGCGAAAACCGGCCCGCAAGCCCGGCAGGCGATACATTACTCAGAGCTACGCCCGAGCCATACAGCGGGCTTGCGAGGATAACGGGCTAGAGCACTGGTCGCCCAATCAATTGCGACATCTGACCGCTACCGAAGTTCGCCGCGAGTTCGGGCTCGAAGCCGCGCAAATCATTCTAGGGCATTCCCAGGCCAACGTAACGCAAGTTTACGCCGAGCGAGATATTGCCAAGGGCATCGAAGTAGCAAAGCAGATAGGCTAGGATTTACTCAATTGCTGGGTTGTGGAGTAATTAACCACACAGACCGGCCGATCACTGCGGACGCAATCTCCCCGCGGTGGCCGGCCGGTCGCCCTGACACGAATAGGAGATTGCAAAATGGCGAAGAAAGCCACCCCAAAGCCGAAGATGCGCGTCGTCACACAAGCGGGCGAGAAGTACGACACCATCCCGTTCCACGATGGCTATCTTGTCGGTCGACCTTACTCCGAGAGCGGTACTCTTGATGAACTGCTAGACAAACGTGAATGGATAGCACGCATTATCTGCCATGATTTTGCGGACCAAGAGGTTACCTCGGCTGACGACTCAGCCGATTACACGATCGAGCTTGACGGTAAGCTACGGCGATTCCAGTTGTTTCACGGATTCCGTATCGATCTGCGGACGCCCGATTACGACACCCGCAAGCACCGTGAAAAACGCCGCCGGTTCATCCGTCTGCAGACTCTCTGCATGGCCTACACTAACGCCGCCATCGCTGTCGGGTGTTACGAGACGCTGCAAGGTGAATGCGTCAATCGTTCGTCTGTTATCGAAATGCTGGCTGACTCTTGTTTGACGTTCGGCCAGCAGTGGTCGCAGTTTGTTCAGTGGGATGCGGCATTCGCAAAAATGAGTGAACGAGGCAAGGCGAATATCTCATCTTTGAATGAGTGTTACACGGGACAGCACGGCAAATACCAACCGGCAGTTGAATCGCTGATGGCCGATGGTACGAGCTACACAAAGGCGACCGAACGAGTGGCCGATGTTTTTAACGTCTCTGCACGAACCGTGCAGAGAAACACCGAGAATCCCAGGCCCAGGCACGGGAGTCGGCATCGGAAAAAGATGTAGGACAGCGTATTGCGCTGTCGTATCGCAGCCTATATCGCGTGCTTAAAACGGGAATCATCGCCATTCGTGGCGGTGGTTCCCGTTTCTTTTTTGGGCATTGCGAGAGCATCAAAATGACACTTTTACAAGAGCAGAAAATCACCTTCACCAAGCTTGCTCAGGAGCGAGGCGTTAACGTCTGCACAGTATGGCGATGGGCACAACGCGGCGTTCGCGGTGTTCGCTTAGAGTCGTTCAATGAGGGTGGCAAGAGGTACACCACCCGCGAAGCTCACGCGCGTTTTGTCGAAGGCACGACCGCTGCGGCGAATGGCACGACCGCCGTTCAATCAAACCGCACCAACCGCCAGCGCGAGGCGGCCATCGCTCGCGCTGAGCGCGAAGCTGAGCGGCTCGGACTCTAACCCACAACCGCCCCGCGGGTGCAAGAAAAAGCCCGCCCGGCTGCAACCGGTACGGGCTCATAGGAGATTCTGCAAATGGATTGTACAAGGCAGCGGCTAATGCCGCCAGAAGAATTAGCGTACCGCCGCGGCTGTCTTCATAGCAAGCCGATAGATTTTCTAGTGTTCTCGGGGGGCAGCCGATGAACACTGACCCCGTGCAACAAGTGCTCGACCGCCTAGAGGGTGTTCGCCAGTCTGGTAAACAATGGTCCGCCCAATGCCCGGCACATGAGGACCGCACCGCAAGCCTTAGTGTCTGTCGTGGCGACGATGGGCGGTGCCTGATTCACTGCCATGCAGGATGCGACACCAAGGACGTGGTGGCAGCGATGCGGCTGGACCTGTCCGACCTGATGTATGAAGACGGGCTTGCCGGTCACTACACCAACGGGCAAAGCAAAAGCGTGCAGAGTTCTGCACAAAAACCAAAGAAGCAGAAGCTATATTCTGGCAAGGTGCTTGCGACCTACGACTACACCGACCCCGAGGGAAATCTGCTGTATCAAGTTCGTCGGCACGAAGCTATCGACGAAACCGGAGCGGTTGTTCCCGGAAAAAAAACCTTTCGTCAGTGGCACCAGGATGCTAGCGGCAATTGGGTTAGCGGGCGCGGCGACGCCGAGCTAGTTCCGTATGAGCTGCCCCGGCTGCTGGAGTCTAGCGACATTCGGTTCATCTTCGAGGGTGAAAAGGATTGCGACGCTGCCAACGAAATCGGACTGACTGCTACCACCAACGTGTCGGGGGCTGGCAAGTGGACCGATTCACTCGCCAAGTATTTCGCTGACACTAACGTGGTAATCGTTCCCGACAACGATGAACCGGGACGAATGCACGCCCAACAGGTAGCCGCGTCGCTTCATGGGGTAGCCGAAAGCGTTCGGATACTCGAGCTGCCGAACCTGCCACCGAAGGGAGACTTCTCGGACTGGCTCGACATCGAGTTCGGAGACTCTGCGGAGCCTGACGACATCGCCAAGCGTATGACCAAGCTTGCCATCGCGACGACTGAGTGGACGCCAGCAGACGCCCCACAGGAGCCGGAGAGCGACGCCAAGCAAGTCATGGCACCGATTGCCAAGTTCACGGTCGACCAGTTGCGTGAGCAGCACCCGAAGCTGCACGAGCCGGTTGTCGACGGGTTGTTCCGCAAGGGCGAGATATTCAACATCGTGGGAGCAACCAAGTCTAACAAGTCGTGGACGGGGTACGGCATCTTGTTCTCGATTGGTTCCGGTCGTCCCTGGCTCGACCGGTTTGAGACTCGCCGCGGCAGAGTGTTGTTAATCGACAACGAATTGCATGCAGCCACCCTATCGAATCGGCTCGCTAGCGTGATAACTGCGATGGGGCTGGACCACGAAGACTACGCCGACACGGTCGAGGTGTGGAGCCTACGGGGGAACATGCGGACACTACCACAGCTTATGCGTGAGTTCGACGACGTTCCCCACGGGCACTACTCGTTTATCCTGCTAGATGCCCGGTATCGTTTCTCTGCCGAGGGCTCCAACGAAAACTCCAACGACGAGAACAGAGACTTCTACAACTGTGCCGACCAGTTGGCTGCCAAAACCGGGGCAGCGGTGGGGATGGTTCACCATTCCACCAAGGGGGACCAGGCGGACAAGCGAGTTACCGACGTTGGCAGTGGTGGTGGTTCCCAGTCTCGGGCGGCTGACTCGCATTTAGTGCTCCGGGAGCATGTCGACGAAGGTTGCATGGTGCTCGACGCTGCGGTGCGTAGCTTCAAGCGTATCGACCCCGTGGTGCTCCGTTGGGAGTTCCCATTGTGGCGTGTGGATGAGCAGGCGAACCCCAAAGACCTAAAGGGAGCCCGCACGAAGCAGCAGGAGCAACGAGCCGAAGCGGACGCCGAGGCGGACAAGGCTATCGTTGCCGCCCTGATGAACGAGCGACTATCTATTCGCAAGATACGCGAAACCGTCGGCATGGGACGCGACCGAGTTGAGCGGCGGTTGGATGCTTTGCAATCCCAAGGGCACGTTGCCTACGAATTGACCAACGTAGGTGGCAACAAATGCCGCGAATACTACATCCCCAACGAGGCTCTAGAGGGGGGTGGACTGGGTTGACGGACCACCCCCCGTGCACCCGTCCGGGGGTGTTGTGTGCGGACTATATAAATATAGTCCGCCCCCCCCCCAAACACTGGAATGAACACAACGGAAAAACAAAACAGCGGACCACCCCCCAAGGTGACCAAATGAACCAGGACGCCAACACAAGCCAATTCACAGCGAGCAAGCACCGACGCTTAGGCGGGCAGTACCGAGCCCCGAATCTGACCGACCGGTGCGAGCGGAAGCTACAAGCTGAAGAACCGATGGTTCGATTCGAGGAAGTACGCATGGAAGCCATTTTGGCGAATCGCAGAGGGGATCCGACATGTCCCTTTTGAACATCTGCCCGGTGTGTGGTGCAAACCTCAAGCTTCACGGTAAGCGATGGTGTGGCTCATTCATACTGCGAAACCGCGATTGCCTGAAGTGTGGTTACGTCGATCGTGCATGGTACGAACCAGAGCGAATCACGAATGTCGAAATTAGAGTCCGCAGACGGACTTCTAGTGAGTGTGGCAGTAGCACTTAGTTGGTAGAATTGGACGTATGAACATTAACTATCAATCCGTCGACGTACCGAAGGAACCCAGGCTGCTGAGTCTCGGCAGGTGTTGCCGGTTGCTCGACCTGGATACCGATGGTTTCCGAATCCTGGCACACCTAGCAGCCGTGGAGCCAGCGTTGGAGCTGGATGAGGTGCGATACTTCACCCCGAGCGACCTGGCTGTCCTGGAGGCTCTGAGGGCGTCTCAGGATGGGACGGGGGCACCCGGGGGGTAGGCTACGGGTCCTTCCAAGCCCCCCGCCCGGGGTCCCGCGTAGCGGCTATCCAGTCAGGTTTATTCACACACCACCCTCATTTTTGAAAAAACAAACAATCATTCCCATGCCTTCAAAGCCACCAAAAACGCTGCCAAATACCGAGAACTGGGTTCGGCTGACGGACATGGCGAACATGATTGGCGTGGGAGAGCAGAAAGCTCGCAACATCCACGAAGAGATGGGGCGACCGTTCGAGAAAATCGTTCAAACCCGCGGCAAGCCTGTGTTAGTCGACAGTGTTCGTTGGCTGCAGGCGTGGCGCTGGTATTACCTAAGTAAACGGAGATGAGACGATGGAAGATTACACCCAGTACAACGCTAGTCGACACTGCTTCGACGCAAAAAACGAGTGGACTCGGCTAGTCGACGAGCACCAACAGCGAACCGGTTGCAGCCGTAGCAAAGCGGTTTCGCATATAGCCAAGAAATACCCCGCACTTCGCGAGCAGATGGTCGCCGAAGCCAACCGCTACCCCCACCTACAAGGAGCATATTATGCCGACCAAAACCACTAGCACCGCGGAGCAAGTTCTCGAGAAGATGCGAGAAGCCTGCGGAAATGAGCTGAATGCAGCACTTCTGTCGCTGATGGGTGCCGAAGAATACTGCGACATCGACATTCACACCCGAGCCATCTGGAACACTTTCGGCGTGCCTGACTTCGAGCGGGATTCTGTTCGCTCGCCACTGCTGGCTGAATGGCAACGCTGCCGAACGGCCATGCGGGCTCTTGAAAACGCTGGGACTCACAGCCAGTACTCGAAAGCTGTGAAGGCACACGACACCGCGGCGAAGAACCTCAAAGAGCGGTCGCCCGAGATCACCAAGCAGATGAAAGAGCTGCAGAAAGAACTCGATGCGTTGGAAGCCAAAGAGCAAGAGACGCAGCGGGTGATTAACGACTTCGATGTTGCTCGCAACCGCCTCAAGAACCTGGCACCGACGCCAATCCGCAGGGAAGCGAGCCTTGCTCATCAGCGGGTGAACAAAACCCCATTGGCTGCTGAGGTTGCCGAGCTGAATACAAAGCTCACCCACATCGACGCCATCAAGGACCTTGAGGGCGATTCGCAAGGTGCCGTCAATGCGGCAAGGGCTGCCGGTTTGTCCGTGGAGGAAAAGACCGAAGGGAAGACGCTTACCCGTTGGGTGGATGCTGCGGTGTGGAAGAGCTACGTCTCTTCGCTGCTGGCTAACCGCGATGAGCTGCAGGCCGAGTACGACGCGAAGAAAGCGGACCTTGAGACAATGCAGCAGGAAGCGGACCTTGTTGCCAATTTCTATTACGGCTTCATTGCCGACTAAGGAGAATCAACCGATGAGTCCCGATACCATTCTCGTCGTCACGCCAGATATAGCGATGGCACTCGCCGAAGGAAAGAAACTGCAACCAGCCAAGTCGACCAAGTCTAACTTGGCTGGTTGTGTCCCTCTTGTTGGCGAAATCAACCGGTTAGGTGCGGAGGTGGTAGGCGTTGCCATCCAGCACCTTGCTTACAACGACGACATCGGCGAAATCTATCTGTACTGCGACTCCCCCGGCGGGTCTGCTATCGCCAGCAGTCAGTTAGCCGAGCGAGTTGCCGCTGCAGCGAAGATTAAGCCGGTTCATGTGTTCGCTGATGGGATGCTGGCTAGCGGTGCGGTTTATGTGGCATCGCAGGCAACCACAATCACGGCAACGCGGCAAACGTTCGTTGGCTCCATCGGAACCATCATGGTGCTGGCGGACTCGGAAAAGCTCTACGAGCGGTTGGGCGTTCGGGTGATTCCTATCTCGACAGGACGCTTCAAGGAAGTTGGACTTCCTGGCAAGAAAGTTACCGCCGAGGACATCGACGCCATTCGCCAATTGGTCAGCACAACAAACGAGATGTTTCTCGCGGACCTGGCGAGGGGGCGAAACCTCTCGGTCTCTTATGTTCGCAACGAGCTGGCTACGGGTGCTGTATGGTCCGCTCAGCAGGCGAAGGAACGGGGCTTGATTGACTTCATCCGCACCTGGGACGACTTCACCACCGAGCTACAGCAACGTATGCACACGGACGAAGTGGAGTTGCCAAGCAACGTTGCTGGTGAACCCTACGGCGAGCTGATGGGCAAGGCGGCTGCCGATAGGTTCAAGCAGCTATGTGGCGTTACTCACTGGCACGAGATTCAACGCTCACCAGCGAAGATGCAAGCCTATCGCCAGCACCCACAGTTGGCAAAGCACGCTGAAAGCTTTCACCGCATTTACAGGGCGAGCTACGGCGAAGAACTAGCCGCCAAGCTCTAACGATACTCATCGGTGGGAATGCGGCAGCGAGTGGCATCTGTCGGCGTGTCGCTCGCTGCCCTTCCTCACGAAAGGACGCGACGTAGTGCCGAACAAGCCGCGAATGCCTGACCCGTCGCCCGAAGAGATCGCCCAGGCTTGCGCGGAGATTCGCAAGGGGTGGAGTAAAGTCGAACGGGCCAAGCGGAAGGCCCAGAAGGTGGACGAGTGGTGCCCGCCAGCGCTCAGCGAGATGGTGGAGGTCAATGAGTAGACGCTCACACGAAATGCGGATGCCCGCACCACCACTCCAATCGATTGGATTGCGAGTTTCTTGCTCAAAGTGTCGATTCAATCGCTTCCATAAATAGGGACCAATTCACTCTTCTTGAAAGCAGCAAGGAGTAACTTCTTCCAAACTGTCGTGGTTCTGGTCATATAGGCAAGCTAACACGACCACACGGCATTGCCATAACTCCTTGTGTATTAACGACTTACAGATACTGCTTGAATTGTGAACCAAAGCCTGCGATAGCAATGTCTTGTTTACCCCATTAAGTGCCGACATTAGACTATTATTGATAAGTGAGACTGAACTCTCTACCGCTTCAGCGAAATCGATTAATGACCACGCAACCACAAGACCAGCTAAATCAGTGGCTAACCTTAGAAATGCAGATGACGGTATTTCATAAGGATGCACAGCACGATCTGCATCATGAGCGTGCCAGTGATTGGTTCCAGCGTATTGCTGGTGATGAATTTTCCTCAACAAGAAAGACACTAGTAAGAACCGACGAAGCGAAAGTCGACAACAAGCATTACAGCCTAACTAATGACCCGCTAAAGGTAACATGGAATGTAAGTGCTGTACCTGACGTCACAAACGGTTCCATAGACGAACTACCATCCCTGGGAAGCTTTGAACAAGCCAGCCAAGAGTTTCATGACACACTTGGTTGGTTTTTAGATGAATGTCCCGAGATTACACGGATAGGATTTGTTCCACGCCTTGTTTACAAGACAGACTCCAAGGAAGAAACCTACAAGTTCTTGGATACTTGCCTAAAAGACATCAAAGTAGACCCATCATCGCAGGAGTTTCAATACCGCATCAATCGACCGCGAAAGAGTGATGTCATTGCTGGCCTTGCGATAAATCGTCTCTCTACATGGACTGCAGCTAAGTTTGCAATCAGAGCGGTATCGGGCGACCAAACACAAAACCAACCGGTTATTTCTCACACACATTATGGATGCGTGCTGCAGTTAGACATCAATACAGACGCTGATCGGAAAGAGTCAATAGAGCACGAGTCGCTTCACAAGTTATGGGATGAGCTAGCCAAGATGGCTGCAGAGATAGTTCACGAAGGAGATATTCAGTAATGCCTACTCCATACTGCATGAGCATTGAACAAGCAGGGCAAAGCATTCCTGAAGACACACGCTCTCAAGGCAACTCTGTGGGGGAAAATGCTTCGATCAGAATTGTTGAAGTATTAGCTGAAGATGCCACCCAGGATTCAGCCAAGAGGACTGATTCGTATCAACTATTAAGTATTGATACTTCAAGCACGGCCCCTGAAACCAACAGTTTAGAGCAGTCACGAGAAAGGCTGATGTGCACAGCCTACCGGTTGTGCGAATTGAACGAGCCTCGCATGGCTGTAATGCTGGTGATGGATCATCTTGACGACTATCTACACAGCGGTGATTTTGTCGCATGCAATTCCGTGCTCAGATGTTTTGACCCGAGCAGATTGGCCGATGCTGTAATTATTACAGTGTTAGGAATCACACTTGGTGCAAAACAAAAGCTGACTTCAAGAAACTCTTTTTATCAGAGAGCCTTGGAAGTATTCGGCAGCCGCAGGGGCGAAGATGAAGCAAAGGCACTACTCAGCAAGTATCAGTAGCTTTTATGGATGCCAGTCGATTCTCGCGTGACACTAATGGCGTGGACTCCATTGCCGTCACGATCGAACGAACACCTAACTGCAATCTGCACGTGGGGCTCGCGTATAGAGCGAGCAACAACGAATTGAAATGGCTTCATCTTGCTTTTCATGAGATGCTCCAAAACGAGGCATGTGCTATCGCTAAACCGTGCGTTACGCCACGTATCGATAGTGCAGAGGCACTGTACCTATCCGTGTTCGCCGAAAAGATCGCAAAGTCTAAAATCAATCGGCGTATCCCATACAACTTGAAGTATGATCCAGATATAAGTTTTGATACTAAAACAGGTGCCATCGAGGCCGGCATTGATTCAACTGGGCTAGGGTGCGCAACATTTGTACTTGCAGTTTTTCGGTCATCGGGATGTGTTTTGGTTGATTGCTCTACTTGGCCGCCAGCCAATGAAGATGACAAAGAACAAAGAAGAACATATCTCGGTTTGCTAAGGCGCTGCTCGGCAAGTGGAAGAAGACAAGCTGAGCGGATAGAATCCGAGATCGATCTTCCCCGCTTTCGCCCTGAGCAAGTAGCGGGGGCATGTCTTGAAGACATTTATCCTGCTTGTTACGACCTTTGCGAGAAAAACGGACACTGGATTGTGAATCAACTCAACTAGTTCGATAGCGATTCAATCGAGAATGCCAGCTGGATGCATTTCTGATGTTATGCTGTGAACGCTATTTGTCTCATTGGAACAGATAGAGAGTGGCTTGGCACTAACCTATCCCCCGCAAATCCCGCACGGCTTCCCCTCATCTGCCGTATACTCGACGAGTCGTCAGTCTCACGGTGAGACTAGTTACGTTGGACCGGTTCCAGCGTGGAACCAGTCCAAAAGACGGCTCGAAGCACTCCCGTGTATCAGTGGGGAAGCACCGAAGCACCCCGAACCGCTGCGGATATTTTAGTTACGGGGCTGATAAGATAGCAACTGCGAGTGTCTGTCGCTGCTTTGCCAAAAAGGCAGCCACCAGACGCCCCAGACTCGACGCAAACGAGGTGGCTGGACTCCTAGCACCTTTGGCGATCCGATGCGTTAGGCGGCGAGTTCTCAAGCTCGCAGTACAAGCCTTCCTGCAAGTGAGACATTCTACCGGAATCATGTAAACACGCTGTTTTTGCAAAACGGTATGTACCGTTTTGGCAAATCTCAATACAGCTATTTCCCGAGAAATAACGCAATTCCGTGCAATCGCTTGCAAAACGGGGTTAGTGGCGTTAGACTCTACAAAACAAGAGGGAAACGCTGAGTTACGAAGCTTTTCCGGCTGGATTTACACCGTGGATGTCGGGGGTTCGAGTCCCTCATCGCCCACTTGACAAGTGTTCACCAGTTGCAACAGCTGTGATACCTCTGTATTTCCAGAGTCGGCGATTTTCGCCATCACGTCTTGCAGCTGCTTATCAACGCTTTGCGCAGCGCATGGCGCAGCGCGCTTTTCTACTTGGACCGCTTGCTCGAAGTGGTCGTCGGTCACCTGCCGGTAGTGCTTATTGGCAATCTGCTGAGAATGGCCAAGCCAGGCAGCGGCAACATGCCCCGGATATTTGTCAGCTAGCTCCGTGGCCCGGGACGCCCGCAATGCATGAAACAGCTTTGGCCAGGGGACCAATCCCGCCCGCTTCACGATCTTAGTCATGGTGGTGCGGAAGTTACTCTTCGGATCACGCTGCTTGGCCACGACGAACTCAACCGGCTTGTCGTCGCCAAAATAGGCTTCGTCCAACACTTGCCGCAGCTCAGGGAAGAGCGGAACAATGCGGTGTCCCGTTTTGGGACTCTCAACCACAAAACGTTCTTTGTCCCACAGTACGTCTGACCAACGTAGCGCCAATACCTCTGAGGGACAACGCAATCCACCCCATCGGCACAGGGCGAAGATCGTTCGCCAGTCCTGATCCGGACAAGCCTCAAGCACCTTGGCAGCTTGTTCAGGCGTAACAAAGTAATCTCGCTTCCTGTTTTCCACGATCGTTGCCGGCAGGGGAGCAAACGGATTGATTTCGATCAGCTCGTGATCAATGGCCGCATTGAAAAGCGATTTCGCGACTGCAGTCCGCTTACGCACCGTGTTCTCAGCAAGCGTTTTGGCCGGGATGGTTCGGTTGCCGACTTTTCGCTCGGGCGAGCCTTTTGCTACGTGCAATCGCCAGGCTTTTGCATCCCCCTTGGTAATCGACCTCAAAGTCCGATTCGCTCCGAAATACTCAATCAAGCTATTGTGAGTCGATCGCCATAGGGCTCGTGTTGAGTCTTTTACATCCGAGCGAATCGCCAGATACTCCGCGATGAACTCTCCCAAGGTCCCTCTTGTACGCTCCTCGCACAGCCCCACCTTGGCCAGCTTCTCCCGCAATTGATCACTCAGGTCGGACAGCCAGCGAGTTGTCTTCGGCGATGGGACTCCACCAAGCAGATTGCATTGCACCAACTCCGAAACATGGTAGCGAACCCCTTCGGAGTCCCGCTTAGAAACTTTGCCAAGTCGAATCGTCTTAATCTGTCCGTCTCGGTTCTCAAATTGAATGTAACGACTACCGCGCGAGTCTCTACCGAGTTTGGCCATGCTGCATCTGCCCCTATCCCATAAACGACTGTAAGAAGAAACCGGCTCACACCTGATGAGATCTTGCCTAGGTCCTTCCATTCACCGACAAGCCCTCACACTGCTAAGCAGTCACTGTGCTTGACGGTAGCATTATAAGCCAAACAACACCTCATATCGAAGTCGGCAGATCTTTGAGTGAATAGTCGAAACGAGCATCGAATGCGCTGCCTTTGAACTGCATTCCCTGCAAGTCATTGAAGACACCTTGCAAGAGGTTGCTGGTCGGTTGCACCATGTAATATCATGAGATTACTAGCTTGCCTATTTCGCCAACATTCGGCTGATATCTGGCCATCCCAGAATATTTGCCGCGCCCACTTACTTACTTGCTTTTTGCAATCGAAAAAATAAAAGTCCCGCGATTGCGGGCACAGCCCACTGCGGAGAGGGGGGCTGGCAAAGGACCCTAAGCCCCCGGGGGGGGGAACACCCCACGCCCTGAAATGGCAACTGCTACCTCAATTGCTCGGGCTTGATGGATTGAATATGACCAGAGTAGTTATCATTCCGCTCTTCGTCGTAATGATAGATGTGCCCCCACGTGCCTGAAGGCAAAACAATCCTTCCTTCTATAGATCCAAGCGTCACATGATATTCTTCGCCAACATGTTCTGGCCCGGCGAATAATCGCATGTAGACCACTACCTGAGCATCGACTTCATGAGCGAGCAAAACATGGCACCAGTTACTCGGGGTACGCACAACACCAGAAGGATCCTCTCCAAACGGAAGTTCGAACGATGGGCCGGCTTGATTAAAAAACAGTGTGGAATCGCCACCTTGCCACAGGTATTGCCGTATCGCTGCAAATTCGGGCTCACTTCCGTCAAACCCCCGCTGGTTGTGTATCAGGTAATAGTGAAAAGCTATCTTGGCAATTGCTCGGTCTGCTTCAGTACTATACTCAAATCGAATGCGTCCTTTAACCGTCGACTCCCCAGGTTCCGAATCAGGGAGATCCTCAAAGACCATCCCTGGAAATGCCTCCCTTAACAGGTCACGGCAGCTATTATCTGACTGCTCTGTGACCGAACAATATATCGATCGGAAATTTCGAATGCCGAGCTTTTTTATCTTGGCACTCAGAGTTTTGGCGGTCATCCCCTCATGCAGTTCGATTGAATGTTGCTTACCCGCTTCGTCAATAATCGTAATCTGATTTACCGGCTCCACTTGCCTTGGATCATTCCTTGGTTTCACGAGTTGGTCGTACCCTAACGGTCTGGCTGTATGCTGCGGAGCCTTGCTCCTCTTGGCACCTCTTTGGCTGAGCACAATCGGACGACCTCGCCGACGGATGGGAGCGTATCGCCGCAGGTATCCTAGTGGAGTCGCCTGCGCTAGGATCTGCTCGAATTCACTGAAGGCATTGTTGCAGCCGGGGCAACATCCGCGGAACCGAATGTCTTTAGCGAACTCCCCGCAAAGCCCACTCGGTAGCACGTGGTCCCCTCTTCCCTTAAAAGGGTCAAAGACTTTACCACAATAGATGCAGGGTTTCTCGTGCATGACACTATGACGCCCTCCGATTCGTCTCGCACAATCAGGGCTACGACTCGATTTGCTGACGAAAGATTTTCGCTTAGATCTTATCCTCCGAACAGGTCCCCCTAGCAGCTATCCCGCCAGCTTTAGCCGGCAAACTCTCGGCAGTCTGCAGACCCAAATCGCGAGAGCCCAGCAGTTGGTCGCAATGCGTTGCTGTCGACGCCGCCCTAATTATAAGCTGGCGGACTTGAATCACTCGAAATCGTCCGACCTGAAATGCCTAGCACTCTCCTCCAATCCATCCCCGACAGCACCTTCGTTACTGTTGGCGAGGCCCATAGTCTGATGGACTCCTTCATGAATCGGCATAGCAGGTGCCAGAAATGGTCATCGTTTGCGACGATGGAACCGACCTGTAGCTTCGTTGATTACCTAAGTGCCTTGCCAAAACCAAGTTCTTTTGAGCAAGGCTTATCAAACGATTGCCCGAACTGCTATTGCCCAACTACTAACTCCTTAGTACTTTACGCGAGCACAAAGGCATGGGGCTCCTTTCGAATCGAAACACTCCAGTTGCGATCAAGACGTTTGACTATTGCGAGCCTAGGGTTAGCGATAGTTGCGCATGAAATACTCAGTGTTGCATAAATAGTCTCAGTCTAATGGGAAAAGACAGACAGTCGCTACCACAGCTATCCCGCCCAGGCTATTGAGATCATCTATGGGAATCTTTGTCAAGCGTGGTTTCTTAGGGGATCATCATTTTCTCCTATTGTCGGATGTTTTATTTCGTTGAACCAAGACCGCTGGGGTATGCGAGTCATCGGACCTGCCGTCCGTGCTCAAACATCTATGCGGTGATCACCCGCCACTCCGTTGGCAAGTGTCCCATAAAAACGTCGGCGAAGAATGTCCCATTCACTCGTGCGCCGATCGGAGTCGCTCTCCGCCGGCATTCTCTATATCGAGATCATCCTGGCTTACGGTCGGTTCGTTCGTGGATGGCTACTTGGCCGCGGCAAACTGGTAGGCTCGTCCGTCGCGGAGCATGGCGTGGACGACCAAGAGCAGTCGCCGGGCAATCGCACAGGTCGCCTTTTTCTTGCCGGTGCGTTGGCTTAATCGCTCGAAGGTCGTCCGCCAGCGGCTGCTCGATTGCTTGACCCGGTGGGCCAGTTGAATCATCGCCCACCGCAACAGCGGCGAGCCCGCTTTGGTGATGCCCAAGGCCTTGCGGTGGCCATCGCTTTCGCGGAACCCGGGCGACAGTCCCGCAAAGGCGACCACCGCATCGCCGCTAGTAAACCGTCGCCAGTCGCCCAACTCGGCCAGTAGCACGTTGATGGTCACCGGACCTGCGCCGGGAAGCGTGGCCAACACCTCGCGGGCTTCGCGTTCGGCCAGCGGTGCCCGCTCGGCGAACTCACGCAACCGGCAATCGACGTTCGCCAAGTGGTGCCGGGCCTGGTCGAGGTCTTCCAACAGGTCGTCAACGAGCCACCGTTCTTCGTCGAGAAATTGAAACTGTCTGAGGGCCTTCCGCCCGATGCGAGTGAACAGGTCGCGGCGGTCGGCGTTGTAACGGGTCAATAGCGCGCGAATCGTGGTCTTGATCGAGGTGATGCGATTCTGCACCTTCTGCCGTCGGCGGATCAGCGAGCGATGTTGCCGCACGCGGGGCGTGGCTCGCCACGCTTCGGGGATCATGTTGTGAGCCAGAAAGTCGGCCAGCGTCTGGGCATCGATCTTGTCGCTCTTGCGAGTGCTGTCGGCGATGACGCGGAGTTTATGGGGGTGGGCGATCACCACCCGCCGGGCCAGCGGTTCGGCCCATTACTGTCCGGAATTAATCTTAACCGATTCTGAACTTGCGCGGTGGGGAGTGGTGTGGTACGACATAGTCCATGCCTTCCCAGCGAGTTGCTAAAGACGAGCTACCAGTGTGGCCCGAGCAGGTCATTGGGGGGAAGTATGTCCGGCTTTTGGAGAAGTTTCTCAAACAACTCCGCTCGGAAGACGCCCACGGTAATCGCAAGTTATTTCTCGATGACGTGTTCGTAGCCTACCTGCTGGCGTTCTTCAATCCCACCATCCGCAGTTTGCGAACCATCGAAGATTTCAGCCAAACGGTACAGGCTCAGAAACACCTTTCGATTCGCAAGATCACTAGAAGTACGCTCTCAGACTTCAATCAACTGGCCGACCCCGAGCGATTGCAGCCGATTCTCGATGCCCTCCGCCGGCAACTTGCCCGCAAGTCAAAACGGCAATCGATAGGTGACGACGATCTCGACGAACTGCTCCAGCAGACCGTGGCCGTCGATGGCACGTTTCTCCCGGCCGTGGCCGAAGTCGCCTGGGCCATGTGCAATACGAACAATCATGGGGCGAAGAAGCATCGAGCGCGGGTGGATGTCCATTTGCCGGTGAGCACGTGGCTTCCCGAGGCAATCGTCATTCCATCCCCTGGCCAGAGCGAGGCCGATTCAGCCATCGAACGGTTGCAGCCCGGTCGTATCTATCTGTACGACCGCGGCTTCATGAGTTTCGCGCTCTTGGCAGCGCACTACGACGACACACACGCGTTGCAATCGCACTTCGTGGCTCGTTATCGCCCAGCGGGGGGCAATTCGCCCACGCTGCGGGAAGTGAAAAGTCGCGAACTCACCGAAAAAGACAAAGCGGCCGGCGTGCTCAGCGATGGAGTGGGACATTTCAAGTCTTCGAATCCGAGCCGACATCGAGTTCCCCGAGTGCAGCTTCGCGAAGTCATCGTCGCTTGCGAAGAAAAGGGAAAACCGTCGCAACTGCGGTTGATCACCAACCTGCTCGATGTACCGGCGCACGTGATTGCCATGCTGTATCGCTATCGTTGGCAAGTAGAACTGTTCTTTCGGTGGCTGAAGAGCTCTGCGAACTTCGGACACTTGATCAGCCACGCAAGCGAAGGGGTGCAAACGCACTTCTACGTGGCGGTCATTGCCGTGTTGCTGATGTACCTGCACACCGGTTATCGACCGAGCAAGTACCTGTTCGCCCTAATGGGACAGGTCGGCCGCGGGGCGGCAACCCTGGAAGAGATCCTGCCGATCCTCCGCGAGCGAGAACGTCAGAACGAACTGGCCCGGCAGTCGGCCGCGCGGCGGAGCGAGAAAAAGAAACAGCAATCGACTTAGAGACGCTGCCACTCGGCCGCGATTCTCACGCTGCCGCCTGCGCAATGTGAAAGGAAAAAGGCGGCGAGTCTTGATCGCGTAAGCCAATCCATGCAATCATAAGACGCCGCGCAACACTCCCGGAATGCAAAGAACCGAACTCCGGACAGTAATGGGTTCGGCCAGGGCCGCAAACCAGTCGTAGCCGATGGTCGCCTCGACGGTGATGCAAAACTCCCCGAGCGAGGCGAGGAACTCGCCGATCTGATCGGGCTCGTCGCAGCGTAGTCGCTTTCGCTGGACGACTCGCGTGGAGTGGTCGTGCCATTCGACCACGCACAGGCTAACGGTCTTCTTATGCAAATCGGCACCAACGTACTTCATGGGAATCTCCTTGCGTCGGGGTGAGACGGGCGAATAACCGTCCGTCGGTGTACCACGCCCCGGTGCACGCGACAACGCACGCAACGGGCTGATTCCCATGTTTTCACTCATAGGTTGTGCAACTAAACATGACGATCGAATCCTAATCGGCTTGTTACGCCGGAGTAAAGGCAAAAAGAAATGCATTTGCAATCAGAAATGATCGCAGAAGGAAACTGGCTATTTCGCCATCGAGGAGTTGTGCCATTAGCTTTCTTGCTGCCTTTAATCTGGGTAGTGGCTACGATGCGTTGGCCATTTCATAGCTATGCTTTTCATGAGTTGTGGGAAGTATTCGCACTCTTTGTGTCCGCTTGTGGATTCATAGTTAGGGTCATTACCATAGGCCACACTCCCGCAGGAACATCTGGACGGAACACGGACCGCCAAATTGCCGAAGCTCTCAACACGAAGGGAATCTACTCAACGGTACGGCATCCGTTGTATTTGGGCAATTTCTTGATCGGGCTTGGAGTAGTCATTGTCCCCTTTAGTATTTGGTTGACCTGCGTGTATGGACTCGCCTTCTGGCTGTATTACGAGCGTATCATGCTTGCCGAGGAAGATTTCTTAGCTTCACGCTTTGGAGATAGCTTTCATGCTTGGGCAACAAGTACTCCTGCCTTCATTCCCAAACTTCGTCTCTGGCGCAAGGCGGATTTGAGCTTTTCCATGCGAAATGTTCTTAAGCGTGAATACACGGCCTTGGCATTATTTGTCTTGTGCCATGCACTTATCGAGACTATCGAACACGCAGTCATTGACCACAACTTTCATTTAGAGGCCGGCTGGATTGGACTGCTTGGCGGAACCCTCTTCCTCTATTTCCTTCTTCGGTATCTGAAGAACCACTCCAGCATTCTAGCAGTCGAAGGCCGTTAGCAAACCTTGCCTCCAACGAATTGATACTTACGCGCAAGATAAAGCCCAGCACCTTCTACCAAGTGTCGAGTTCGCTTACAACTCCTGCACTACAGCAGTACCGACTTCCGCACAGAGCCTTTAATTCCAAGTGTTTTTTGGGGCAACCTGGTACTCTACTGATAGAACTCTCCACATTACATCAATACGTATGTTGACAACTAAGGCATGCCGCCTTAGAGTTGAAGCAACTTGCCTTGCATTAGCCAACAGGCAATCACTTCACCTGCAAAAGAGGAGACCATGTCGAATATTCGCACCGATGCGACAGACACGGAACTCGCCATCCTCGACGTACTGTGGGATCGCGGGCCATCACAGATTCGCCCCATCGTCGAAGCGGTCTATGGAGAGCATTCAGCCGCCCTTCACGCAACCGTGAAGAGTCTACTAGGCAGACTATCGGAGAAGGGGCTTGTCGTGTGTGACCGCGGACAGTTCGCTCACGAATATCGCCCCGTTATTGGCCGGGAAGAATTTGTGGGAGTCCAGCTTGAGCAGTTGGCCAAGAGCCACTTTAGCGGAGCTCTTGGTCCAATGCTTCTGGCCCTTGTTGGGCGAGTGAAATTAAGCAAGCAAGACCGCAACATACTTGAGCGTATCGTTGAGAAAATCAAGTAAAAAGGCAATGCCGTGGATGAACTGCCCGAAATCCTTATTACGAACTCGGTCGTTGCTCTCGTTATGGCAGCAGCGATAAGTTTAGCTGCACTACTCCCAGCAGTGCACAAACGCCCCTTAATAAGTTATGGGCTTTGGATATTGGTGCTACTCAAGCTTGTTACACCTCCGTTGTTCGAGATTCCAGTATTCAGCCTAACGCCCAAGTCTATTGAATCACCTCACGATCATTCTGTGGTAGAGCGCGAGTCCATTCGCGTTCTCACCACCACAAGCCTAACACCAAACAATCATCAAGAAGCAGTCCGATCACTTCCAATCCCCTTATTCACTTTACTTACTCTGCTTAGTGCTTCCGGTACTGTAGTGCTTTTGGGGGCAAGCGGCTTTCAGGCAATGCGGCTAAATAAGGCGCTACGAGGCAGTGAATCACACGACCCGCGTATTAGTCGAGTCGCCCTGGAAGTAAGTAACAAAGTCGGTCTTCACAATTCCCCGGCTGTAAGTGTTGTTGCTTCAAATATATCGCCATTTCTCTGGGTTTGGGGACGCGTTCCACTCGTTGTGATCCCGCGGTGTTTAGCCAACACACTTACGGATGCTCAACTCCGCAACATCATTGCTCATGAGTATGTCCATTACGCCCGGCGTGACTACTGGATGTCAGCAGCCTCATTTATTATTGCATCCATCGTATGGTGGAATCCGATTGCCTGGTGGGCTCGCAGCGAACTGCGTTCGCTCCAAGAAATGCTCTGCGACACGCACGTGCTTAATCGTACTCGCTGCTCAAGATACTCTTATGCAAAGACACTGCTGCTAACCATTGAGTTTTTACAAGGCGAGCCAGCGCCTTTGTCTCCACTGGCAAGTAGTTTTGGAACTAAGTCATTTACGAGAAGGAGGTTTGATATGATTGCATCCCCTCAGGTTTCACCACATCTTTCAAAAGCCGGGCTACTAGCACTCTGCTGTGGAGTGGTAATCCTGGTCTGCTCGCCTTCCAATGCTGCTGAGGACACCATCCCTCTGAAGCAGTGCCCAAAGACCGTTCAAAAGGCGATTAAATCAGAAGCAACTGGTGGAAAGATTCTCGAAATCGAACGAGAAGACTCGGATTCGACGGTACAATTTGAAGCCGAGATCGAGTTCGATGGCAACGTCTACGAAGTCACTGTGGATAACGATGGAAAACTCCTCTCAAAAGAACTGGTCGATGAAGAGGAGACCGATGCCGAAGAGAATGAAGAAGCGGAGCACGAAGAGGACGATGACGACCAAGACGGTGAAGAAGTTGTAGGTTCGTTTAGCGAGCTTCCTCAAGCCGTGAAGTCAACCCTGAAACGAGAAACTCGTGGGGGTGAGATCGAAGAAATTGAGCGAGAGACGGAAGATGGTCGTGTGATCTACTCTGCCGATGTTGAGTATGAATCGGATTCGGGAGAGCTCGTTTACGAAGTCGAAATCGCTGAAGATGGCGTGCTGCTAAGCAAAGTGCTTGAGCAAGAAGAAGCTGAAGAGCACGAGCACGGCGATCACCAAGAAGATCACGATGACAAAGACGAAGAGCAGGAACACGAATCGTCGAAGTAAGTTGACTGATTTGTCGCCCCCCAGACTGGCCACATAGCATTTCTTGTGGCCAGTCTCTTGCTATGTAGATATCAAAACTTAATCTGACACTAACCAAGGTTTGAGGTTAGAGTACCGGCTGCAATCATTGCTTGAACGAGCGCAGCGAGTGATAGCAGTGATTGCAGCCGGCGGCCGCCTCATTTCCCCCAAGGAGTGTCCGAGATGAGTAACGATCAGAAAATCATCAAGAACAAGCTGGGCCTGCTGAAACTCGCTGAGCGGCTGGGCAACGTCTCCGAAGCGTGTAAAGTGTTTGGCTACTCGCGAGATAGCTTCTATCGCTTCAAAGAGTTGTACGACAACGGCGGTGAGGAGGCCCTCAAGGAGATCTCGCGGAAGAAGCCCGTCGTCAAGAATCGTGTGGCCGCGGAGGTCGAAGAAGCGGTGGTCGAAATGGCCTTCGAACAACCGGCCTATGGCCAGGTCCGTGTGAGCAACGAACTGAAGAAACGGGGCATCCTGATCTCGTCAGGTGGTGTCCGTAGCGTCTGGTTGCGGCATGAGCTGGAGACGTTCAAGAAGCGGCTGAAGGCTCTGGAGGCCAAAGTGGCTCAAGATGGTATTATCCTTACCGAATCCCAGGTCGTGGCCCTGGAGAAAGCGAAGCTGGAGAAGGAAGCTCATGGTGAAATCGAAACCGAGCATCCCGGTTACCTGGTGGCGCAGGACACGTTCTACGTCGGCACCATCAAGGGCGTCGGGCGAATCTATCAGCAGACGGTGATCGACACCTACTCGCGAGTTGCGTTTGCCAAGCTGTACGATCGCAAGAATGCGTTGGTCGCGGCCGATATGTTAAACGATCAGGTGATTCCATTCTTCGAAGCAGAGGACGTGCCGGTACTGCGCATGCTCACCGATCGTGGCACCGAGTACTGTGGCAGCCGTGAACATCACGAGTACCAACTGTACCTGGCGATCGAGAACATCGATCACTCGAAGACCAGGGCCAAGCGGCCACAATCCAACGGCATCTGTGAACGATTCCACAAAACCATGCTGCAGGAGTTTTACCAGGTCGCATTCCGCAAGAAGATGTTCAGCTCGATCGAGGAGCTGCAAACAGATCTTGACCAGTGGATGAAGAGCTATAACCACGAGCGACCGCACAGCGGTCGCTACTGTTACGGCAAAACGCCAATGGAAACCTTCGAAGATGCCAAATCGATCGTCAACGAAAAGCGACTGGACAAGAACTTGCAACTGGTCGCTAACTAGATTGTCTGTCAGATTAAGTGTTGGTTACTACACTTGCTATATGCACCTAGCCCCTAACGCCGTGATTGCTCCACACAATAGACCTTAACGATTAGGCGGACCTAATCAGCAGTAACGCTAGAACTGTCTGAGTAGCATTGTAACGGCCGATCTTAATACTACACACTTAGTAGTTATGAGAACTTCCCTAACGCGCCCGGCGGGTAAAGCGAACTATGATGCCTAGTCGCTGCATTCCATCGTCCAACCTATACCTTCTAGTGCTTACTGGCTTGATGTTGCTAGCATTGCCGGCCCAGTTAGGCTGTCATTGTGCGAACCCCGCCTGCGATTCCGGCTTGGTGTCCCGCGAGGTCTGCTGCCGTACTGGGTATGAACTCGCAAGAGTCCCACCTTGCCAGGAACACCTTTCGTCCACGGTAAATCTACATGACGGAGTGACCGAAGCCGAAGCGGTAGAGACGGCGCTCTCCAACAACTCGGCCTTTCAGGCCACGCTGGCGCAGCTCGGAATGGCTTGCGGCGATTCGATCCAAGCTAGCCTCATTGCGAACCCCCAACTTCTGGTCTACTTCCCCACCAGTATAAAAGAAGGGCAATACACGCTTTACGCCCCGATTGAATCCTACTTTCTGCGTCCAGCCCGCGTGAAAGCGGCCAATCGCGAGTATCGCCGAGTGGGAGAACAACTGGTTCAGAACGGTCTGGATGTCGCCCGCGATGCTCGTCTGGCTTATATCGATCTGGCCTTGGCCGACGAGCAGGCACGCTTAGCTCAGGAAGCGATTGATATCCGCAATCAAGTTGTTCAGCTAACGAATCAACGACTCAACGAGGGAGATATTAGCCAGCTAGAATCGATCACTTCCCGAGTCGATCAATTAAATGCTCAGGCCGCACATGGAGTCCGTCAGCAGGACATCTCGATCGCCGAAGCTAGGCTCGCATTATTGATGGGGCTTCCCTTTCAGGACGAACCACTTCGAGCAACTGAGTTACCACGCCCTGAGTTTGGTGAGTTCGACGAATCGGCACTTGTAAGCCAAGCCTTGGCATGCCGCCCAGATTATCATGCGGCAAGATGGGCCGTAGCGGCCGCCTCGCAACGGTCTGATCTCTCGCGCTGGACATTCCTGCGACTCGATGGCATGCTTGATGTTCGCTCCAATAGCGGCTCCAGTAAAACCGGCGGCGGACTCCGCATCGATCTTCCCGTTTTCAATCGCAACCAGGGTGGGATTGTTCGCGCAGACTGGGAACTGAACGCTGCCATGCATTCGCGCGACGCGATCCGCGATCAGATTGTGCAGGACGTTCGCACAGCCGCTCGGCAATACATTCAAGCACGCGACAACCTTGTGCTACTGGAGCAGCAAGTGGCCCCCACTATCGACGAGGCCTTATCGATTGCGAAAAAAGGGTACGAAGATGGCGGTACCGATTATTTGCTCGTGCTGCAAACCGCCAGTCAGTATCTCGATGTGCGGAGTCGCATGCTCGACCAACGAGCCGCTATGGCCCGGGCGGCTGCGGAACTCGAACGTAGTGTTGGCTGCCGGTTGGATGGAGAACCGATGGATTTGGTTCGGCTGCTTGAGGAAACGTCTCCACCAGAAGAGCTAGAATTGCCGCTATCGAGTCCAACAGCAGCAGAGCCTTCCGAGATGGAGAGCGGCGATTTGTCTCCTCCGGCGACTTCGTTCGCGACACTCCTAGATTAGTTAAGTGTGCTCTATTCTCTCCCACTTGTACTGGATATGGATCTTGATACTGCTCCAAAAACCAGCCTGGCAAGTTTCGGTCGCAACCCCCCTTCGCTGTGCGAAGCTTGGGCAATGCGGAGGGATCTGCCTGCTCGTCATCGTCAGTGTAGCGATCCTGACTGGATGTCGTGATACGAGCAAGGAGAAACACCCCAACAACGAGAAACCAGCGGTGGTCGAGAAGCTGCCGGTTGAAACCGAGTTGGCCACGGTTCGCTTGACCGAGAAGGCAAATGAGCGGTTGGGAATCGTTACGACGGCCATTGAAGAGCAAATCGTATCGAAACGACGCACTTTGGGTGGCGAAGCCATGGCACCACTTGGCAACTCGCTGATTGTCTCAGCCCCCGTGCCGGGCATTATTGCTCAGTATGGAGCGTCGCCAATTCCATTACCTGGCGCACAAGTAGGTCGCAATCAGGTGGTAGTCGACTTAGTGCCGTTACTGTCGCCTGAGCGCGACGTGATGACTCCGGCCGAACGAGTTCAGCTGGTCTCCGCTCGCGCGAATGTGGTTGCCGCTCAGCAAACAGCCATCGGCGATCTAGAGCGGAGCCATGCCGAAGTGGAAGCAGCCAAGATTACGCTGTCGCGTGCTGAGAAATTATTCAACGATGGCGCAGGGGCGCGCAAAGCGGTGGACGATGCTATTGCACAGCTCAATATTGCTCAGTCGAATTACCAAGCCGCGCAGCAGCAAGAAAAGCAGCTTGCCAACATGCTCCAGCAACTCAATCCGAGTGCCGACTCGTCAGCAGCAAGTCCGCTTCAGTTGGCCGCACCGATCGAAGGCGTTGTGCGAAGCGTAAACGTTCGTGTTGGTCAAACAGTTGCCGTGGGTACTCCTTTGTTTGAAGTGATCAACCTCGACACCATTTGGATACGTGTACCGGTGTTTGTCGACTTGCTCGGTACGATCGATAAAGGCAAACCAGCCCTGCTGAAAACGCTGGGCGGACAATCCTTGCCGGATTCGCTTGCTGGAACGATGATCGAAGCTAAGCCGATAAGTGCTCCGCCTAGCGCGGATCCACTTTCGTCGTCGGCCGATCTGTATTATGAAATTAGCAATGTGAACCTCGGCCTTCGCCCGGGACAGCTCGTCGGTATGGATTTGCCGTTGGTTGGTCAAGCGGAGTCGCTCGTAGTGCCTGCGTCGGCGATTCTTTACGACGTATACGGTGGCACCTGGGTGTACGCGGTGACGGGTGAGCGTGAGTACACACGACGCCGAGTAGTGGTGCGGTGGGTCGACGTAGATCAAGCCATTCTCGCCTCGGGTCCCTCGCCTGGGACGAAAGTGGTAACCACCGGCGCTGCAGAGCTATTTGGCACCGAATTTGGCACAGGAAAGTAAGCACGCAATGAGCTGGTTGATTGAAAACTCATTGCGCCTTCGCCTGCTGATAATTGGCTTGGCCATCGCACTTGTAGTAGTGGGGGTTCGCACCGCCGATGACATTCCGCTCGACGTCTTTCCTGAGTTTGCTCCTCCCCTCGTAGAAATTCAGACCGAAGCCCCTGGGATGGCCACCGAGGATGTGGAAAGCCTGATCTCGGTTCCGATCGAGAACGCGGTGAACGGAATCCCTTACGTCCAAACTATTCGCTCCAAGTCGGTACTCGGATTGTCGAGCGTGCGACTTATTTTCGAGCCAGGCACCGACCTTCTAACGGCCCGACAATTGGTGCAAGAGCGATTGGCACTCGCCGCACGCCAACTACCGATGGTAGCCCGCCCGCCGGTGATATTGCCTCCACTTTCGTCATTGAGTCGCTGCCTCAAAATTGGCATGTGGTCGGATACGAAGTCGCAAATGGAGATGACCACACTTACGAAATGGACCATTCGACCACGATTGATGGCGGTGCCTGGAGTGGCCAACATTGCAGTCTGGGGCGAGAAAGAACCAGAGCTTCGCGTGACCGTCGATCCCGATCGCTTACGGGCGAACAATCTTACACTAAACAGCGTTCTACAAACCGTCCGCGATGCAACTGCGGTGGGCACGGGAGGTTTCGTCGACACGCCGAACCAACGCCTCGCACTGCGACATGTCCCTGCCGTGTATACCCCGGAGCAACTCGGCGAGATCGTGGTTGCGTTTCGCAATCCCCCTGCGAAAGCCCCCTCAGGCACTACGAGTTCGTCCACTCCGCTGCGGCTTCTCGACGTTGCCACGGTTGAGTATGATCATGCCCCGCCGATCGGCGACGCGATTATCAACAATCAGCCCGGCTTATTGCTAATTGTCGAAAAGCAGCCTTGGGCCAATACGCTAGATGTGACGAAAGGTGTCGAGAAAGCGATGGAAGAGCTGCGGCCCGCCTTTGCTGGCATCGAGTACGACACAACTATCTTCCGGCCCGCGACGTTTATCGAGCGGGCGCTGACCAATCTGACTCACTCGATGCTGGCTGGCTGCGTATTGGTAGTCGTTGTCTTACTGTTATTTCTCTTCGACTGGCGCAGTGCGATCATCAGCGCAACAGCCATCCCATTGTCGCTTGTGGCTGCAGTACTGGTCCTCGCCTGGCGGGGTGGAACGGTCAACACGATGGTGCTAGCTGGACTCGTTATCGCATTAGGCGAAGTAGTAGACGATGCGATCATCGACGTCGAAAACATCACTCGGCGACTCCGCCTAAACGCGAAATCTCCCAATCCTTGTAACTCATTTCGAGTGGTGCTTGATGCCTCACTCGAAGTTCGCAGTGCAGTCGTCTATGCCACGGTCATTGTGATTCTGGCATTCTTGCCGGTCTTCTTCCTGACCGGGCTCGCGGGATCGTTCTTCCGGCCTTTGGCCACTGCCTACATCCTGGCGATCCTCGCCTCGCTACTGGTCGCGTTGACCGTAACGCCGGCGATGTCGCTGTTCTTGCTCCCGAAGTCTGCTGAACGCAGCGCGAAGGATGGCCCTCTGGTCAGGATGCTCAAGCGAATGTACAGCGGGCTACTTTCCCTGCTGCTGAACCATTCGCGTGTATCCCTGGGAGCGGCACTCCTTTTCTTCATTGGAGTGGCTGCTTGCGTGCCTTGGCTCGGTGAAGAATTGATGCCGAAGTTCCGCGAAACCGACTTTTTGATGCACTGGGTTGAGAAGCCAGGCATCGGCATCGATGCGATGGATCATATTACCATCCGAGCCTCCGAGGAGATGCTCGAGGTGCCTGGCGTCCGCAATTTTGGCTCCCATATCGGACGGGCGACCGTAGCTGATGAGGTAGTGGGCCCCAACTTCACCGAACTCTGGATCAGTATCGACGAAGAGAATTACGACGACACCGTGGCCGAAGTGCAATCGATTGTCAACGGATATCCAGGACTGCACCGCGATCTTCTGACCTACCTTAGCGAACGTATTAAGGAAGTTCTGACCGGTACCAGTGCCTCGATCGTAGTACGGGTGTTCGGGCCCGACCTCGATCAACTTCGGGACACGGCGGCCGATGTGGCCAGTCAACTCGCCGATATCGAAGGGGTGACCACCCTAAAAGTCGAGCCTCAAGTACTTGTGCCGCAAATCGCGGTCGAGTTACGTCCCGAGGCAGCCTCGCAATTAGGCGTGACGCCCGGTGTGTTGATGCAAAGCGTCTCGACACTGGTCAACGGAGCCCGCGTCGGCGAAATATACCGTGACCAGGCGATCTTCCCCGTCGTCGTGTGTGGTAAAGAAGCCTTACGGAGCGACATCCAGAGTCTTCGAGAACTGATGATCGACACTCCTAGCGGAGCCCAGGTTCCGTTGGAAACCTTGGCAACGGTTACTGTAATGCCCGCACCGAATCAGGTGCTTCGCGAAAACGCTTCGCGACGCATCGATGTCACTTGCAACGTCGCCGGTCGCGATCTCGCTTCGGTCGCTACGGATATCGAGCGAGTGGTAAAGGCAGAAGTGTCGTTTCCCGAAGGTTACCACCCCGAATTCCTGGGCGAATTTCGTGAGGCCCAAACTTCTCGACACCGCATGCTTCTACTATCCATGGGCTCACTGGTTGCGATCACACTGCTTCTATACATCGACTTCGGCAACGTTAGAACCGTTGCCTTGATCCTCACTGCGCTCCCACTGGCGCTGCTCAGCGGTGTGCTAGGTGTCTTTGCTAGTGGAGGTGTAATCTCACTCGGCTCCTTGGTGGGATTCGTCACCGTGCTGGGCATTGCAGCCCGCAACGCGATCATGCTCATCAGTCACTATCGGCACTTGCAGTCGGAAGAAGGCGTCGACAACCGTCGTCAGCTTATCCTACAAGGTGCCGAAGAACGGCTTGCTCCCATTCTGATGACCGCGCTCACCACCGGCCTGGCCCTCACTCCCCTCGTACTAACCGGCGAATTACCGGGCCAGGAGATCGAACACCCCATGGCCCTGGTGATCCTGTGCGGTCTAGCCGGCGCTACGGCCGTCAACCTGTTCTTACTTCCGCTACTTTACAGCCTGTTCGCCCCAACAGAAATAGCTTCCACAACAAAAACATAAGCCTGAGAACGGCGCACCTTCCGAGATGAACTGAACCGTGCACCATTATCTCACGAGGATTGGAACTACTAGCGACCACAATCCGCAAGTAATGGCCGGTGGCCTTTCGTTACAGAGTCGACTATTTCGTTCTCGTCTTCTCGCTCAAGCCACATTCGCGCTGCCAACAAGTCAATTCGCGCTCGCGGAAGACCTTGAGGCGCTGCCAGTTTGGCTTTGAGCTGGATCTCCCGCCACTCTTTACGTGGAAAACTATTGGACCCTGCAAGCACACGACGCAACTCTTCGTCGTCATCCAGATCGGCCATCAGCTGTCGCGTCTCGTCGGGCATTGGTTCGCACACCCGGTATCCTACGCAAAAGTCGATCCAGCCAATGCTGGGGGCTAGCTTAGGCTTCGCTGCACACACTCGCCGATACAATGCCAGCGCTGGCTGCTCCCACCCATTGCGGTGCTGAGACCACCAGGCGATCAGCTTCAAGACATCCTCGGGAGTCGAGCCTTGCTCCCGGGCCAGCGAGACCGCTTTCTCGGCTTGAGAAACACCAGCCGATTCCAGCTTGTCCATAACAACTCCCCAGCCCTCCATAGGGAGATTGTTGTTTATTGATTGTTCTTTCTTCTTTGAAAGGGATTGGTCCTGGCTCGGACGTGGCCTGTCTCTAGCTCGACGATGGCCCGAAGCTTGCTCAGTCCTGGCTCGCGTGCGTTTTTTAGCCGGACGATAATCGCTCCAATTACAGACACTTATTATCTTCTCAACCTGGCTCGGCCTTGGCTCGACAAGGGCTCGTTTCTGCAACCTAATAATCGCACGCTCGCACCAAGAAGGGGCTCGGCCTGTTAGTGCTGCCAAACGACGTTTTCCCGCATACAAGTCTCCCGGCTGCAAGGTTTCCCCATTTCGACCTGGCCGCTGTTGATAAGCGGCCAAGTCTACTAAGAGTACCATGAATCCATAGAGTTCGTGATCGTCTCTTAGTTCGTCCAACACAGAACGAGGCAGCGTGATAAATCCCTTGCTCATCGCTTACTCCCCCGAAGTCGGAGACGAATCGCGGTGAGACGCGTTCAACACCGGTAGGCCTGACCTGGCTACACGGACCAACTCTTCACGATCAAAACGAACCAGCCGACCGATTGCGACTGATCGCACATTGCCAAGTTTCGCGTGAGCATCTAGCGTCCGGATGCCGATCCCCAGCATCTCAGCCGCCTCTTCTCTGCGCAGCAATAACTTGTCTGTCGTCGAAATACTCATTGCGTCCTTCCTTGCGTGGAGTAGAAAAGCACTGCTTCTTGCAGTCGTGCACACGACCTGCAACATCAACAAGCAAGAGGATAGAACTCTCGACAGCGCCCAACTATGGGACGAAATGAGCACACCACTGACAACGCAAGCAAGCGCCCAGCAGTGCGCACTCATCTATCTTTGTTTTCGTGAGCTTCTGGAGTGCAATCACCTGCACAGAGCCCACTGCTGGGCGCAAATTGAACCTTCTTGGGATTGAATCGTCGCTTACCATTTGCAGCAGGTTCCTTTTCGATCACTGCCTGCAACTCCGCAGGCATCGAGGCTATTGCCTCCGCTGCCTTCCGGATCCGGTTTCCGTCGATAGACATTGGAGTCCATTCGCCGGCCGCCTGATTGCACACATGTAGGACGTCCAAAGCAGATGTATTCAACCCACGAAACTCCTTGCCGTCAAACCGCACAGTTCCTCTCTCAACCACAGGAGCGTGTGGCAAGCAAGAAGATGGCGATGGCGTTTCGAACCGAGCAGAGTTATCCGATCTTCTATCAGCTGATCGACTCCTCAACTGATCGGCCAGAAATTCAAGAATGTCGCTAGAAGTATTGCACGGATCGCCACCCAGAAAACTGGCGTACTCACCTTTTGCAATCCGTTTCTCTTCGCTCTTCCTCAACCAGCAAGCCAATTCGTCCTTGGCTACCTCTTCCACACCCCTTGATCCTTGTGGAACGTAGTACTTCCTGCGCAGCCAACCTGCGACAGCAGCAGAGGGATAGCTCCGAGTTGCTGATACTGCAGTTCCCAATTCATGAGACCATGCAGCATGAAAAACCATCCTCATCCACTCGAAAAGCTCCCCCTCACTCCAATCTCGAACGACTCCAAATCCCGGCAGATACAAACCGGCATTACTAACCAGCCGACAAGCTTCGCCTCCCAGTAAGGAAAGTTGATCATGGTGCCGCTCACAACTTCGATCTAGCTTCTCTTGAGAAACAGACAGTTCGTCTTCGTAACAGTGGCCATCATATGCAATTACCAACTGCCACCGTTCTTCCTTGTAGGAAGCTGTAACATTGTGACACTCGACAAACGTCGGACACTCCGGCGCCCAAGCCGGATCAGTCCGCCAACGAATCTCATCAATGTGATCTGGATCTATCCAGTAAGCCGCGGGGCGAGGCGTCTGGCGCAAGAATGGCAAGTTGCGGGAGATGGAACAAGATACCTGCCTGTCAGCTATGCGGCGGAAATCCGCCGCTAGGTGTCGCAAGGCACGCTCTAGCACAGCCTCTTCGGCAGAACGATCAATGCCCATGGTTTTCTATCCTTCATACCAACCCGGCTGCCGACCGCGCAAAGGATAGAATACGCGACCGGCAGGCCGACGCCGGGGATCAGCCGGCTAGCTGGCAAATGCAGTGTAAACAAGAACATATAATGCACGTCAGTATATTACATTTAACAATCAGAGTCTCCCCTCAGCAAGTCGCGCAGCGCATGGCGCAGCGCGCCGGACAGAATTTGCGTAAACACCGTGGAAAAAGCAGATAGTTCGAGACCCTCATCGCCCACTTGACAAGTGTTCACTAGTTACAACAGCTGTGATACCTCTGCATTTCCAGAGTCAGCGATTTTCGCCATCACGTCTTGCAGCTGCTTATCAACGCTTTGCGCAGCGCGCTTTTCTGCTTGGACCGCTTGCTCGAAGTGGTCGTCGGTCACCTGCCGGTAGTGCTTATTGGCAATCTGCTGAGAATGGCCAAGCCAGGCAGCGGCAACATGCCCCGGGTATTTGTCGGCTAGCTCCGTGGCCCGGGACGCGTGGAATCTACTCCGGATTACGCAATGTAGACGCCGGCACGTCGGATCGCTCGACGCGGATGCAGGTCCAGAGATCGGTCGGGAAAGCCGTCTCACGCGGACCGGCAGTTACCAGCTCGCCCCCATCGAGTTGCAGACCGGTGAGCTTACACTTGCCGCTGGGGTGGGGCTTGGGAGGAAGAGCGGCTTCCCCCCCTCAGGCCAAGCACGCCGCCAGCGTCTTTAGTTCCATTATAAAACAAGCCGGTGCCAGCGGCACCAAAAGTTCATTCGCTATGCGACCGGCGATAGGTTGCTGTCGAATTGTTGACATCTTTATCTAAATTATCACCCGGTGGCTATCCGATGAACTAAGGCGATACTAGACCTGTCTGTCCTCTGGAGTCTTGCGGATGCTGCGTACATTAATCACAGCGAGCGTGGCGATAGCCTGCGGCTGCTTATTTCACTTCAAATGCGAGGCTCAGGAGGTCGACTTTACGACCTATAATGATTTGCTGGAGCGAGTTGCGGTGTTGGAGCAGCAGAATGCCCAAAGGCCAGTTGCCGCGTCTCAGTATGGGCAAGGTGGCAGTTGTGGCAACCAGCTAAGTCTCGGGCAGAGTGACGCGTGCTGCCAGTCATCTAGCTGTGGTCGCGAGGGCGTCTACTTCATGTACGAGCAAGTACTCGTTGCCCCATTTCAAACCAATTCTACGGCCATCATCGCTCAGAATGATCCCGTGATCGAGCACATTGGCTTCGGGTGGAACATGGAGCCATCGAACCGCATCGAGTTCGGATACCTGGGCGGCAAAGGTTGTTTAGGCTGGCGAACTCGTTACTGGCAGTTCGACCATAGTGAAACGCTTGAGGTCGACAGTTCGGTCGGCCTGGTTCAGGACGAAGGCGCTATTGTCTTCTCGTCGACGAATAGTGGTGACACGATCATCGGTGTGGTCGACGTCGATACGGCCGTTATGACTCAGCAGATCGAGATGGACGTACTCGACTTTGAACTGCAACGACAGTTCTCTTCTTCGTTTCTCGTGAGCGGTGGTCTACGGATGGCCAAGGCCAACCAGACCTACTTCGCGGTAACTGACTCGGGAACTGTGAATAGCAGCATCAACTTCGAGGGATTCGGGCCAACGCTAGCAGGTGAGTTCCGATATCCAGTTCGGCACACCAGATTCTCCGTCTACGGCATTGGGCGAACCTCGCTGCTATACGGGCAGCAGGACTTTATCGCCACGGATAGCGACGGGGGCGAAGTTCTCTCGATTCCCAACGCAGGCCAATTAGTCGGCAACCTGGAACTTCAGCTCGGAGCCGAATACCGCTTTGGCAAGTACGATCGGTGCTTCATCCGCACCGGTGCCGAGGCACAGTTTTGGTCGAACCTCGGTAGTCCCAACCCCTCGGCAACGTACGCCGACGACTCCGATGAGGCGGTCGCCGACGATCCACGTGGCGAAGACCTAGGATTCATCGGGTTAACGATAAGCGGCGGCTTTTCGTACTAAATTGCTTTATCATCGAAACGCGGACACAACCACCCTCGCCGATTCTCATCGGCGGGGTGGTTTCTTTTTGCGTGGCTACCTGATCTTGACATTGCAGTCGGAACTCCGTATCTCTTGTCACCCGTCGTAAATGTGATCTAAGGCTGCGTACTGTCTGCCAAGGCCCATTTCCTTCATCGACAGAGCTGAAACCGATGGGTTCAAGACGCACCAAACCTACACACTCTCCGCCAATGCTGGACCGGCTTGAGCAGCTGTTCAGCAAGCCGGTCGATGGCGCCTCGCTAGCCGTGTTTCGCATCTGCTTTGGCCTGATCATGGCGTGGCATATCGCCTCCTACCTGATTCCTGGAGACGGCATCCGCAAGCTGGATTTCTACTACGTCGATGCGGTATGGAATTTTAGCTACATGGGCTTCGAGTGGGTGCGTCCTTGGGCCGAACCATGGCTAACGATTCACTTCGTCGTCGCGTCTATTGCTGCGATCTTTGTTGCGGTCGGACTGTACTACCGAGCAGCGTCCATTACATTGTTCTTGAGCTACACCTATTTCTTTCTGCTTGAGGCAACCAACTACAACAACCACTACTACCTAATGTGTTTGCTCGCGATGTTGTTAAGTTGCATGCCGGCCACTCGCCGGTTCTCGCTCGACAACCTCCGGGCGGCGCGACGAGTTCGGGCAGCGGATGCGAGCCCCTCGCCCGTCGATGGGCTAATTCCCTTTTGGCCCGTGTTGTTGCTTCGCTTTCAAATATTTCTGGTCTATTTTTACGGCGGCATTGCGAAACTAAACTCAGACTGGTTGACCGGTGAACCGTTGCTCGCACCAGGCGACATGCTATACACATTCCTCGATAGCACCATTGGATTGCCAAACAGCTTGCAGGTGAACCATGTCTGTCTGATGCTTGCCTGGGGCGGACTGTTCTACGACTTGTCGGTGGGGCTCTTATTACTGTGGAAGCGCACCCGGTGGATTGCGATCGGCCTGACGTTCTTGTTTCATCTGCACAACCATTTCATCTTCCCGATTGGTGTCTTTCCAGTGATGGCGTTCACCTCGACGCTGATATTTTTCCCTACCGACTGGCCAATCCAAGCGACTCGTTGGCTGCGTTGCAAAGCAACGCGGCAACCCGTGGCAGCTAACTCGCTCCCAAAACCGCAACCTCGCCTGCGAGTGTCGCGAGTCGCAGTCGGATTGATTTGCTTGTTTGTCGTATGGCAGAGCACTTGGCCTTTGCGACACTACTTTGTTGCTGGCGATGCCAACTGGACGGAGGAATGTCAGGACTTCAGCTGGCGAATGATGCTAAGAGCCAAGGCTGCCGGCTTTCTAGTATATCGTGTTACTGATCCTGATCTTCAGATTGTTGACTCTGAAGATCGCTCACAAATCGATTGGGATGCCTGTCCTGCAGGCACGCCCAAGGCTGTGTATGCTTCCGTCGACAGCCACCTATTCAATTGGAATCATCACCCTGGAATGTCTACGATTTACGAGCCGGCATTAGGAATACGAGTCATTTACACTCCAACGGCAGCTGAGAGCTCAGCTATCGACCTCGTGGAGGCTAACAAGGCGAAGATAACCGAGCGTTGGCAGGCTGCTTTCAATAGTGAACCGGAAATTGAAGAAAGCATATCGCTCAATGAGGCAATCGCAGAGATTCGCCAACGGATCGAGAGCCCCGAGGTGCGGCGGCAATTCCACCCTTCTACAATCGCCCAACTCGTTGGATGGATCGACGAACTTGCGACGGCCGTCACGGAGCAGCAAAAAGCAGAAGCTTCTTCCGAGGCATTTCAGGTTGCAGTGACCGGAGCATTGGATCGCCTTAGTCGCTCCCAGCTGTACTCAATCGTTCGCCCCACGCTGGAGAGGCTTCACCCGTTTGCTTTGCAGGGTGGTGTGTATTCGGAAAAGCGGTTCCTCGTGATTCGCGACTCTAATCGCAGCGTCGACCTAGACGATCAAGCACTGCTTGCCCTGTCACACGGCGAGCCCTATTTGGTGTGGGTCGACTTCTCTCGTTTGCGGCCCGTCGATTGGCGGGGATTGCCCAAGTCGATGGTTACGTTTGAAGATCGAATGCTCAACGTGGTCTGGAACCACTTCCATGACATCCATTCCCAACAGCTTGAGAAGTTTACTGTGCGTCCGTACCTTATCCGTCAGTACGCTCGCCATATCGCCGACTGCTGGGAAGAGTCAACCGGTCGGCGCCCCGAGGTACAAGCCAGTAGCTATATTATGCTCAACTACTACTTCCCACGCCCGCTGGTCGACCCCGAGGTCGACTTAGCAAAAGTTGCCTACGATCCGTTGCACCATAACGATTGGATCCTACCGCGCGCTACACATCGCATCGACCTTAGCAACTTACCAAGAAGCCGGCATTAGATTCTTGTTTGCAGCAGCTAGCCAATAATGGATGCCGCAATGTCCTGGTTGGTGCTCTCCCGAATGACCGTCTTGTGGTTTGCGATTGCAAAAACCTGCATGATCAAGCTGAAGGCAGAACTCCTTCAACTGACCTGAAATGCCCGACACTCTCCTCCAATCTCTCCCCGACGGTCCCCTCGATATCGTGGGCGATGTCCATGGTGAGATGGACGCCCTCATGACTTTGCTAAGCAGGATGGGCTACCAGGACGGTGGTCGCCATCCCGAGGGGCGCAGGCTGGTGTTCGTCGGCGACCTTACCGATCGCGGTCCCGACAGCCTGGCGGTTGTGCAGTTTGTTCATCGCTGCGTCGATCAGGGGCTTGCGCATTGCGTGCTCGGCAATCACGATCTCAACATCCTGCTTGGCAAACGCAAGTTCGACAACGGTTGGTTCTTCGGCGAGGAGTTCTACGACTCCGATGGCAAGCTGGTCCCCCAGCGACTGGCGTCGGATGACGACCGGCGGCAGATTCTCGACTTCTTCGCCACACTGCCGCTTGCGCTGCATCGCCCCGGCTTGCGAGTGGTGCATGCCTACTGGGATGAGTCGTTCCTCGGTCACATCGGCTGCAAGACCGATGCGGCAGCGGTTCATAACTACTATGCCGATAGTCTCGAGTCCTACTCGCTCTGCCGGAGTCTGCCGCAGGTGGAGAAAGAACTCTCGTACCAGAACGACAACCCGGTGAAGCTGCTCACCTCCGGGCCGGTGCAACAAGCTGCCGAGCCCTTCGAATCAGCGGGCAAGCTCCGCGTCGTCGAGCGGGTGCCGTGGTGGCAGGACTACTCCGATCCAGAGCTCTGTGCGTTCGGTCACTACTCACAAGATGCCTCGATGAGTCGACGCAATACGAAGGCCATTTGCATCGACTTCGGTGCCTACAAACGCCGCCAGTCCGACCGGCCGTACAAGTTAGCCGCGTTGAGGGTGCCGGAAATGGTCATCGTTTGCGATGATGGAACCTACCTGCAGCTTCGGTGATGGCTTATGCTGTGCTTTCGCTCGCTTACTCCTCCTGTGGCGTCGTGACTCCTTGCACCTCTTCAATCGGCAAGTCAGCAGTGCTGGGTGCTTCTGGAGCACGCAAACGCAGGGCAGCCACTTGTGCCTGACGACTGTAGTCGATCGACTCACCAAGAATTCGAGCCGCTTCCTGATCGGCGTGGAACCCACGGGAGTTTTCGCTACTAATATAGTCAAGCCGCCACATCGCCTTGCGTTGAAGCACGAAGACATCTTTTAATGCTTCGTCGTCTGCGCCAGCCGCTTTGGCTTCCAGTATGGCATCGATCATCTCCGTCATTGCTTCGCCAGCACGCTCCAGCAACGCCTGATTTCGCGACTGAATCGTTTCGATGCGATCTACCAACTCCGTTTCACTCTGATGATGGCAATTCTGACAGCTTGAGTTTATGGTCTTCAGTGGAGACTGCACATTATGGCTGCTCAATTTTGCTGCTCCTACACGCTGGTAGGGCATGTGACAATCGGCGCAACTGACTCCGCTGCGAGCATGTATTCCCTGACTCCACAATTCGAACTCAGGATGCTGCACCTTGTAAGTAACGGCGCCGGTTTCTCCGTGGATATAGTCGACAAAGTCACTCCCGTCAGGGAATGTCGTCTCCTCCCAAGTACGCTCTTCGTCTTCCATCCGCAAGCCATTCTTCCACGGAAACGTGAGCGTCTTTTTATTGGCACAGTAGTACTCCACATGACACTGAGCACATACGAACGACCGCATTTCCTGGCGCGAAGCATGAGCATTCGGGTCGTAGGGTTCGTTGCGATCCCCATTTCGCCATTTGGCTATGCTCGGAAGATGCGGGGCAGGGGCTTCGCCTTCGGCCAGTGCGCGGATGCCATTCACAAAGCCAGGGCGTGTCACGCGAATCGCCATGGTTTTGGGATTGTGACAGTCGATGCAAGTGACCGGATGCGCCTCGCCTACCATTGGGTGATCTTCAGGCACTGGCTGGCCAGCAAACTCCCCCTCAAATCCACCAACGGGGGCGGGCGGGAACACGGGTTCGTTTTCATCCGGTGTTCCATCAGGCGCCTGCTTCAACATGGCCAGCACCTCTTCGTAGGTTTTGGTACTTACCTCTTCAAAGCCTTTTTGTACTGCTTCCATATTAAAATCGGCGGCTAAGGCCTCATCGCTACTATCCTCGCCAAGAGCCTCCAACCCAACTTTACGATAGAGCACTGTGGTCGACCCATGGCAGTGCAAACAGGCACCTGCTTGCGGCTTTTTGGTCACCCGCTCTGTCACCCCTTGGTCGTAGAGCATGTAGGCGTGCCCCCGGGCCTGGCGATAATCAATGCTAAAAGCGTACCCCGCATAAAGTCGCTTGAGCCAAGGCTGCTTTTCCAACTTCGACTGCGGCATTGCGCTCGATCCGCCATAGAATTTGTCGCCTGCGGTTGCCTTCCACCCATCAAAATGATGCGGCCAATTCAGCCCCCATGGCTCGGGATCGACAGAGATCTCGTTGAGCTCGACGACTTGTACGTAGGGAACACGAGCTTCCTGCTTATGAGTGAACATCGTGATCAATACCCACGCCACCAATGCGGTACCTATGGCAGCGACCAAGAACGCCAGCAGGAGAACTGTTGCTTTGCCGGATTGCTTATCAGGTGTGCTTTGCATCGCATTTTTTGGCATCGATCAATATCCTTCATAGCGTCGAGGTGCGATAGACTGCGAGTGCCCCACACTTGCATGACAATGCACACAGCTGAGCATGTCGTCGCCCTCATGGAGCGGGAGCATGTGATTCACAAGATCCTGATGACAGTGCAGACAAGATGCCTGAACCACTTTGCTGTTGCGCTGCTTGATCTGAATGGGATCCTTGAAGTTACCAGTAGTAAAAGCAAGCGAATGGAAGAATCCGTTGTCGGCTTTGGTCAAATACTTCGCGGCGTAGCTATCGTGTGGCGTATGACAGTCGTTGCATACGGCAACCGCATGATGACTTGATTTAACCCAGGAATCGTACGACTCCTGCATCACGTGACAGTTGGCGCAACTCTGAGGATCGTTCCCCAAGTAGGCGTAACCCTCGCCATAGCCAAAAGTGAATACCCCCAGTCCGCCGAGTACCCCAAATGTGGCTGCCACGAGCACCGGCATCCGCCAGCCCGTGGGTTTCGTCGATCGCTCCTTTGCTCGACTCTTACGGCGCGACATGAAAAGAGATACCCCGAGATATATTTTAGAAAAGGCAACTCGATGTACTGAGCGGTGGTTGACCACGGATTAGACACATCGTCGTTGCGCGGCAGTATACCTCAACTTTTAACTACCGACAACAACGCGGCTACAAGTTTACAACCATCTCCTGCTGGGCAACTCGCGTGCCAGGATTCAACGCGTTTTCTATGACGGTTTGCTTTTTGAAGCTTTCATTAGGAGCAGCAACATTTTCGTCGGCACTTCAGCAGAAATACTGTGAGGAAGATGGGGAGCCATATGGATAAACGTGCCAGCGGTGGCTTCGAGAGTTTCGTCGCCTAGCGAGACTCTCGCCTGGCCTTCGATGAACAACAGCACCGCCGGCATGGCTGCGGTATGCTCTGACAGCTCCTGTTTCGCATCGAAGGCAAACAATACCGCTTTGGAACTATCGTCTTGATGAATCGTTCGACTTACGGTGCTGTCGGTCGCGAAGTCTACCTCACCGGCGACATTCATGATGGCAGTGTAGTCCATGGATATTCCTTTCCAGCATTCTCTTAGCCGATGTAAGCACTCAATGGAGCAAGATACTCCCCACTCCGCTGCAGAAACTTGCTTATCTCACGTATCGCAAAGTCGCAACACCCCCTCTTCGAAATGTTCACGACAAATAATACCAAACGACAACTACCTAACTCACCTTTCACTCGATAGATAGCTACTGGACAACGTCCAATCTCCACCTGTCAACTGACCGATCTCAACGCTGTGCGTTCTGGGGATGTTAGACCTTACCGGCAGATCCTCTTTCTTTCCGGAAAGCTCTCTCAGTTAACCGAAACCAAGAGACAGCACTTACTAGTACCCCATCTGGCAGTGAGCGAGCGTTTGCCTCACTGCCAGTAGCTACCGGTCTGCATTTTTCCATCGAGAACCCAGAATGCCTGCGAAATCTGGCCACTACTCGTTCCGATTGTTACTCTGCTGCTGGTGCGCTGCATTAACTGCTAGCAGTCAGGCAGCCGAGCATGGCCTGGGTTATCCGGCGCGGTACCCTGTAATCGAATCTGTATCCAACGCGCCCCAGGACACCGTTGAATACACTTCGTACCATTCTGTGGGGTTTAGTTGCTGCGATAGCTGTTCTCCTGAGTCCAGCGATGCGGGTTTCTGCGAATGCAGCCAGTGCGTACAGAAGCGTTCAGCATCTCCGTCACCTTGTGCTACAAGTCACAAGGGATTGTTTTACGCGAATGATTTCAACTATTTGAACGATCCGGCATACCATGGTTGCTGCTTAGGTGACTGTTTGAAACTCATGCCGGTGGATCGTTGTGGTCAATGGGGAACCGTGGACGTTGGTGGGCAACTGCGCCTGCGATATCACCACGAGCAGGGCATGGGGCAACTGCCCGAAACCAGCCGTTTCCAGGACACCGAAACCGACTTTCTGTTAACTCGACTACGACTGTACACCAACTGGAAGGTCTCCGACCGGGTGCGGCTGTACGCCGAAGGCATTTATGCCGATGTCTCGACGTCCGATCTCTATATTCCACGAGCTATCGACGACAACTACGGTGATTTTCTTAATCTGTTCGTCGATGTTGCGGTAACCGATAGCACGGCTGTTCGAGTAGGCCGCCAGGAACTCCTCTATGGATCGCAGCGTGTTGTCTCGCCACTCGATTGGGCGAATACCCGCCGCACCTTTGAGGGCGTGAAGATCATGTACAACGAGTGCGATTGGTCGATTGATACCTTCTTTACCAACTATGTTCCTGTCGACGACACCGATCTTGACCAGGCCGATTACAACCAGCGTTTCTACGGCGTTTATGGTGTCTATAGTGGTCTCGAGAACGCAACCGTCGACATGTATTACCTGGGATACGACGACGACCGCGCCCTCGGTAGCAATGCGGCCGGCAGTCGCGACTTTTCGCTTCACACGCTAGGTCTCCGGATCTCTGGATCTCAAGGAGATTGGCTTTACGAGTTCGAAGGTGGACCACAGTTTGGCCGCCAGAGCGGCATCGGCGCGAATCACTCTGCGGGTTTTGCAACTGCTGGTATTGGTCGCAAACTCGACATGAAGTGGAAAC
Source organism: Aeoliella mucimassa (assembly GCF_007748035.1). NCBI lineage: Bacteria > Pseudomonadati > Planctomycetota > Planctomycetia > Pirellulales > Lacipirellulaceae > Aeoliella > Aeoliella mucimassa. The sequence continues at coordinate 2,795,134 of NZ_CP036278.1, read as the reverse complement.
CTACCATTTGGTTCTATTACGATTATGCATCGGGCAATTCTGCCGATGGCGACTTCAATCGTTACAACCAGCTATTTCCACTCGCCCATAAGTACTTGGGATTCATTGATGCAACTCAAAGAGCAAACATCGAATCGCCCAACTTACTGCTAACCATGACACCTCATGAGAAGGTGAGCCTGCTGTTCTGGTACTATCACTTGATGTCGAATACAGCTGGCGATATTGTGCCATCGATCGGCGGAACACCTACCCAAAGCACTTCCAGTAAAGACTGGGGCGATGAACTCGACGCGACAGTTCAATACAAGTTCACTCCACGGTCGAACATTCTATTCGGTTACTCCTACTTTTGGGCGGGTAACAAGATTACCCCAGTCGCCGGGGCTACCGATGCCGATTTCTTCTACACGCAGTGGGAACTCAATTTCTGACGTCGCGTGACGTCGATTCACTCGGCCTCGGACCACGTGCATCACTACCTGGTCCGGGGCATTTCCTATGTGGCTGAACTCGGTGCGGCTGCTTTCATCACGTCGGCTAGCGTCGTGTAGGTCAAGGTCCAGGCATCCCTTGCTTCTTCCGTGAAGGCTTCGCCGAGCCCTTGCTCCAGCGTCCAGAGCAGTGCTTCGCCGACCGATTCGTAGTCTTCGTCTTCTACGCCATACTCATGATGTCGGCGGCCTAGGTCTTGCACCGCTGGCACAATCTGATCGAGCTTTGGCAAGCCATTCACCGCGACCGCCAGCATGGCCATGAGCTTCCGCCCCTGCTGTTCCAGTTCCCCCTTAAACAACGGTCGCACTTCTGGCGCGATTTCGAACAACCGCGTATAGAACAACTTGGCGACCGCGTCCGCCTGCTGGGCTGCCTGCATCCAGGTACTTTGCACTATCGATATCTGACGTTCCGTTAGCATTGCCCCACCTCCCCACACGAAAGACTAGATTTAGATACTCAAGCCTAGTTTATGCCGCATCGGTTGCGACTGCGGTTTTGGGCTGGTCTTATCACGAGAGACTTACCCCATATTCATCCACAAACCGCATGCGTTTTCCGGCAAACTATTTCTCGCGTTTATTTACTAGACGCACCCTACAGCACAACTCCACTTTGTCGATATTTATGATTCAACCAAGCTGTAGGTCGCTTCGCTTTCGCCTACAACTTCCCCTACCACCGTGCTATTGGCATCCACCTCGGATACCTGCTCGCTGCCTGTCTGCTCAACTGCCTTGGGCAAGCCAATGTAGAAGGTGGTGCCTTGCCCCACCTCACTCTCAAAACGCAAGGTACCGCCGTGCATCTTTACAATCACGTTGCGGCACAAGGCCAATCCTTGTCCAGTACCTTTGCCAACCTCTTTCGTTGTAAAGAACTGGTCAAACACCCGATGTTGAGCTTCGGTGGGTATGCCGCATCCGTTGTCTCGAATCTCAATCACTACTTCCGTTTCGGTGCTGCGGGTGGTGATATGGATCTGCCCTTGGTCTCCTTCGCCAAACTTCGACACGATCGCATCGCATGCATTTACCACCAGGTTCAAAAGCACCTGATTTAGTTCCGATGCGAATACCGAGACTGGCTGCAACTCGCGATCAAGATCGAGCTTCACTTTCGCTGCGTATTTCCAACGAGTTCGAGAGATGGTGATCGCCATATCGATCGCCTCATTCAAGTCGATCAACACCCGACCTTCGTTGCCAGGATGCGAGAACATCTTCATCGCTTTCACGATCGAGACGACTCGCTGGATGCCGAGATGGCATTCGGCCACCGCTTCTTCAATCTGCAGTCGGACGTGATTACAGCCGCAATCACGAATCATCTCGTCGATCGTAAGTCGGCGTTGCTTCCAAGCTATCGGGTCGTCGTCGGTAAGCTGCGATTCGTAGCAGCGGATCACTTCGTTTACCCGTTCGAGCACCTGTTCCACGTAAGCGACGTTGTCCTGCACAAACTGCATCGGCGTGTTGATCTCGTGGGCGATGCCGGCTGCGATATCCAAAACTCCCCCAACTGATGGAAGTGCATCAACCCGCCGGCCTCTCGAAACACCAGCTACTGCCTGCGCTTTCGAGAATCAGCACGAATCCTGCAATCTCCCTAGCCACTGGGATAGATTCCCAATTTTCCCACCGATGGGAAAATTGAATCTCCGCCGGCTCTACAAAACCAGTGGTTTTCGGCTGCGAATAGATTCCCATTTCCCAAAACGCATCGAGTGGGAATCTATTTTCGCAGTGGGAAAGTACCGCAAGTCGTTTACCAGTAACAAGTTGCATCAACACCTCCACGGAAAGTGCCCAGAATAGATTCCCATGGGTGGGAAACTATTTTGGGTTGGGAGTTGGATGTAGAAATGTCATCTTGAGGGAGCTTCCAGCGACTGAAAGATCTAGCCTATCGCTTACAGCCTAAAGCCTACAGCTTTGACACAAGCGCAGCAGCGAACGCCCACGCAAGCAACCAATCGCCTGCGCGTCGCTAGTAGTCTGACTTTAAAAAAGCATTACATTTGATTCACCTCCAATCACTAAAAAAGACAACAGCCGAAAGCTGATAGCCAACAGCCTTTGCCACCTGTCCATTAGAACACCACAGGTGGCCATTTCCCAGCGAAAAGTGGAACCATCCAGGAAATAACATTGGGCCCGCAGATGATGCCTAGCGAGGGGTACTTACGGACTGCGACGAGAATTGTCGCGAGCGATTACGACCGACGATCGCAAGTCCCCCAACTGTTGCCAGCAACAGAAACGCCGATGGTGGTTCGGGGACCTTGGTCCCGAGCGTGGCGATGAACGCCTCGTTTCGCTGGCGGCTAGCACTCGCCGCGGTGCCAACCACGACCGAACCATCGTAGGAGAGCGCATTGACCTCGGAAATGATCCAGTCGTCCATATCGACTCCTTGATCCACCAGCAGCTGACGCAAGCTTTGCACGCCATGGGTTTCGTCCCAAATCCACCCTTCGACACCGCTAGCAGTGCGCCCAGAGCCCCCCACCACGTTGCCATCGCCCGACACGGCAAACGCCCCGGTGGCAACCAGTTCGTCGGTGACCGCCCCGAGTGGTTGCATGCCGGTTTCGGCGGTCCAACGAAAAGCCATATCGCCTTCGGACAATTCGCCAGAGCCCACGATCACGGAACCATCAGCACTTAGGTTCCGGGCCTGGCTGGCGACGAAGCCTCCGTCGTCGCCGAGGGTGCTTAGTAGTTCGAAGCCGTTGGAATCGGTCCACCGAAATGCCTGCGCCATCGAGACAGAGTGACCGATCACCACCGATCCATCGTCGGAGACCCCATAGAAGTGAGTGGAACCATAGCCAGCGGGGAGTTCGACCAGTTGGTACCCACCCGACTCGGTCCAGTACAACGGGATCCGTGTTCCATTGCGATTGTAAGAGCCGACCACGGTGGATGCGTCGTCGGTTACATCAAATGCAAACGAAAAAGTGGCCAACGGGTGAGGTAGTCCGAGCTCTACGTAGCCGGAATCGGCGGTCCAGAGGAAAGGCAAAGTCCGCCCGCTGGCTCCCGCGTTCGTGTTGTACCCCACCAAGGCAGTTCCATCCGAATTACTGCGGGTGGTGACGCCCGAGATGCCGCGACTACGGTCGACCAATTCCTCAAGGCCCTGTGACTCCGTCCAACGCACCGGCATGTTACTGTTGAGTCCGCTGCCACTACGGTTGTACGCGCTATAGGCAAAGGCGGTTTGGCCATCAGCACTGAGCCCGGTGCCATAACTGTAGGGAAAGTCGAGCGGAACGACTCCCAGTGGGGTAAAGCTGGCCATCGTACCGGCCAGCGTTTGACCACTTGCCAGCACTCCCAGTAAGACGAACGCAAAGGTTGGTCGCAGTCTCATGAGTTCTTCCCCGGCAAAACAGAACGAGTACCAACGATAGCCCCCCGCCAAGCGGCTACCAAAGAGATGAGCAACCAGCTAATCGAAGGGGCGTTCGCCCACGCGCTGGTGGGGGTCAATATAGCAGGGCCAGCTGCTCAGGCCAAACTTTCGTCTGCTTTTGTCGCCTAGGTTTCCGCAAAAAGGGCACCGGAGCGGCAAGTCATGTTGTGAAATCGAGTGTTGCAAGGAGTCACCACCATTGGCAAATCGCAAACGTTTTTAGGGTGGCATGCTGGATGCTAAGAATTCCCTTTTTGGCATTACTTCTCACAAACTTCACGAAGTAGAAGCTGGTAATCGCCTTCGCGAAAGGTATATTCAGGGAAAGTGATAGGCGGATGAGGTGGCACCTTGGGAGAAGTGCCACTTACAAAGGATCCCCAACACGACTATTCGATTCCTGTGCCAGCCTCGCCTGGCAACCAACGTTCATTGTGGCTGGTCGATTCTACATTGCCGCACGGAGACAACGAAGGAACACAATGGATCGACCAGCGGAAGCCCCACTGCGGTACGCTTGTTTTTGGTGACGACGAGGAATCACCGACGACTCGCTTTCGTGAGCTGGTAGTTCAATCTCTGCGTGTAGAAGTAAGCGTTTCGATCACAAAACGTGATCGCCCGAAGTTTCACGTTCTTCCCCAAGGAGACGAGTGCTACCGCCTACGAGAAAGGACCCCTGAGATGCTTCGTTATCTAGCGTTCGCTACCACCCTGGCCCTGGCTTGTTTACTCGCCAGTACGAGCACCGCCCAAGAATCACTGCCTCGGCCCGCGCAGGCCTTTGAAGGCAAGATTGGTTTGACCTACCAGGACTCGACTGCAGTCAAGCCGAAGCTCAAGATTCCTGCGACCTATGGCCTGGAAGACGCCCCCAACATTCTGATCGTGCTCATCGACGACTGTGGCTTTGGGCAAATGGGGACGTTCGGCGGTGGCATCCCCACTCCTACACTCGACCGCGTGGCTCGCAACGGGCTGGTTTACAACCGCTTTCACACCACCGCGCTCTGCTCCCCCACCCGCGCGGCGTTGCTCACGGGTCGAAATCACCACTCGGTCGGCAGCGGTGTGATTGGCGAAGCGGGCACCGGATTCCCGGGCTACGACGGCATCATCCCCGACTCGACCGCCACTGTGGCCGAGGTGCTTCGCGAGTATGGCTATATGAATGCCTGGTTCGGCAAGAACCACAACGTGCCCGACTGGGAAACCAGCCTCGTCGGTCCGTTCGATCGCTGGGCCGACGCGCTCGGCTTCGATTACTTCTACGGCTTCGTGGGTGGCGACACCGATCAATGGCATCCAGCGTTAGTCGAAGGGCGCAAACGCATTGAGCCCCCCAAGACTAACGAAGATGGCTCTCCTTATCACTTCACAACCGACATCGCCGACAAGGCGATTCGCACCATTCGTGCGTCGAAAGCGGTGGCCCCGCAGCGGCCGTTCTTTGTGTACTTCGCGACCGGGGCCACGCATGCCCCGCATCAGGTGCCAAAGGAATGGGTCGACAAGTTCGAAGGCCAGTTCGACGACGGCTGGGATGCGTACCGCGAGAAGACCATCGCCCGGCAGAAGCAACTCGGCGTCGTGCCGAAAGATACGAAGCTGACCCCACGGCCCGACTCGCTGCCGGCCTGGGATTCGCTTCCCGAGAAAGAGCGCAAGGTCTACGCCCGCATGATGGAGGTGTTCGCCGGCTTTACCGCGCACACCGATTATGAAGTGGGGCGCGTGATTGATTCGATCGACGAACTCGGCGAACTCGACAACACGATCATCATCTACATGGCTGGCGACAATGGTTCGAGCGCCGAAGGTGGCTTGAATGGCCTGTTGAACGAGATGACCTTCTTCAACGCGATTGAGGAACCGCTGGAGAGCAAGCTCGATGCGATCGATTCGCTCGGCACCGACCAGCACTACAACCACTTTCCCGCCGCCTGGGCGCACGCGATGGACACGCCGTTTCAGTGGACCAAGCAGATTGCCAGCCACTTCGGCGGCACTCGCAATGGCATGGCCATTTCGTGGCCGAAACGCATCAAAGCCCGCGGCGAAGTGCGCGACCAGTTCCACCACGTGATCGACATCGCCCCCACGTTGCTCGAAGCGGTCGGCGTCACAGCCCCGGCCGTCGTGAACGGAGTGGCTCAGAAGCCGATCGAAGGGATCTCGATGGTTTATACGTTCGACGACGCCAAGGCCGCCGATCGCCGGACGACGCAGTACTTCGAAATGATGGGCAACCAAAGCATCTATCACGATGGCTGGATGGCCAGCGCCATGCGCGGCGTACCTTGGCTGAGCGAGAACCCGCCAGCCGACCTGCTGAACATGCCATGGGAACTGTATCACGTGGAAGAGGACTTCAGTCAGTCGAAGGATCTGGCGAAAGAGAACCCCGAGAAGCTCGACGAGCTGGTAAAGCTCTTCTTTGCCGAAGCCGCTCGCTATCAGGTATTGCCGCTCGACGATCGCAAGACCGAACGGCTGAACGTCGACAATCGGCCAAGTCTCACCGAGGGCCGCACGACGTTCGTGTACCCCAATCTCTTACGCCTGCCTGAGGGAGCCTCGCCCGACCTGAAGCATCGCAGCCACGAATTGATCGCCGAGGTGGTGATTCCCGAGGGAGGAGCCGAAGGGGTGTTGATGACTCAAGGTGGCCGGTTTGCTGGCTACGGCATGTACGTCAAGGACAACCGCCTGACGTACCACTACAACCTGGCGGGCGTGGAAACTTATACGATCACCTCCGACCAGCCGCTTCCCACGGGTGAGGTGACTCTTAAGGTGGTTTACAAATCCGACTCGAACAAGCCGTTTGCCGGCGCCGACGTGGCGTTGTTTGCGAACGACAAGGCGATCGGTTCCGGCCGGGTGGAGAAGAGCATCCCTAATCGGGTGACACTCGACGAGACCCTCGACATCGGCTTCGATACCGGCACACCGGTGGCCGATTACTCGTTGCCATTCGAGTTTACCGGCACCCTTAAGAAGGTGACGATCGAGCTCAAGTAAGTTACTTAATCGACGAGTCGACGACGTTTCCCCGTCGTGCGACAGACAACCAGGTCTACTTTTCACCTCACGCGGCCGGTGTGCAACCATTGTGCATCGGCCGCGTGACTGTGTTACATTGGTCAGCATCCCGCCAATGTTCCAGCCCGCCTCGCCCAAAGCGGTGGGCCCCGCCCTGCGACATGGAGTTGCACCGATGGTTCGAAGTTTGAGTGCTTGGCTCTTCGTTCTCGCTATAACCGCGTCCGCCGTCGCTTCGGCAGCCGAACCACCGGCGGACGACACGCTGCTGACCATCGACAATGGCACCACAAAGATCGGCATCGACCGATCCAGGGGTGGTTCGATCACTTGGTTGTCGTGGAGTACGTATCCACACAACACCATCAACATCCACGACCCCGGGCGGCTGATCCAACAGTCGTACTACACCGGGCGGGTGCTCGATCGCACGGCGGAAGGTCAGTCGAAAAGCTGGAGCCCCTGGCCTTGGAACCCGATCCAAGGGGGCGGCGTTAGCTCCTGGGCGCGAGTCACTCGCTTCGAGAAGCCCAACGCTTCGACCCTCACCAGCGTGACGATTCCCAAACTCTGGGACATGCCCGACGAAGAAGCGGCCGCGGTGATGCATCAGACCACGCGTTTTGAGCCCGACATGCCAGAAGTGATGGTCATCGAGAATCGACTCGAGTGTCGTCGCAGCTCCGACGATGCCTGGGGCCCGGCGGTGCACTGCTCGCAGGAGGTGCCCGCATGCTACTTCACGCGCAACTTCGACCATTACAAGAGCTACCTCGGCGACGGCGAATGGCGCGACGAGCACCAACCTGCAGGCCCTCCGTGGGGCAATGCCGAGCCTCCACGCAAGGCGATGGCTTGCTTCAACGCCGAAGGGCAGGGGATTGCGGTGTTTAGCCCTACTTCGAATTTCCGCTGGAACTTCGGGCCGCATCAAGAAATCATGTCCGACGATCCTGAGCATGGCGCCTGCGTACATGTTGCACCGATCTCGCAAGTCACCCTCGGCCCCAAGTCGACCTACGAGTATCGCTACTGGCTGGTAGTTGGCGACCAGGCGACGCTGGCCGATCGGCTGGAAACCTTGTGGGCGAAGTACAAGGACGAGCAGGGCACACTCACCAATCCGTCTGAATAATTCGCCGCTTTCCTGAATGCATGCAGTGTTCGTTCGGCAATCCGGGTATTGTCAAATGCCCTTCAGCGCCAAAGGTCTGGAAGTCGACCCCCCCGCGCGTCGCATCCTTTTTGGCTGCTGATTACCGCGGATTAGGTAGTGAAGTGCAGTACTGCGGAAGGAGTAAGTGATGAATGTCTCGAGCCGTCGTGCGTTTTTGTCGAGTGTAGCCGCGGGGAGTGCCGCGTTGGCTTCCGGACCGCTGTTGGCCCAGTACTCCAAGCCAGGCTCGGTAATGCCAACGCAGGGCAATGCTTCGGGTCCGCTGCCGAAGAACGACCCCACGGAAGCTAAACGATTCGTCCCCAGCACTCGTCTCGGTTTGGGCGGAGTCGCGGTCGGCAACGGATTTGCCCCGACCAGCGACGAAGAGGCTCAAGCCACCTTGGCGGCCGCTTGGGATTCGGGCGTGCGTTACTTCGATACGTCGCCTTACTACGGTTTTGGTCTGAGCGAGCGTCGCTACGGGTGGTTCCTGCACAATCACCCCGCGGATGATTACGTGCTGTCGACCAAAGTGGGCCGGGTGTTCCACGCTACCGATGCTCCGCGCACCGGAACGTTGTGGAAAGAAGCGTCGCCATTTGATTACAAGTACGACTACACCGCCGATGGCGCGCGTCGCTCGATTGAAGATAGCCTCGAGCGACTCGGGGTATCGCAGATCGATATCGCCTTCATCCACGACCTCTCTCCCGACAATGGCGAAATCGACTGGCAAGAACAGTTCGAAATCGCCCGCAAGGGAGCCATGCCCGAACTGACCAAGATGCGGGAAGAGGGAATGATCAAGGCCTGGGGTTTCGGAGTGAATCGCCCCGCGCCGGCCCTTAACTCACTGGAGGTGGCCGATCCCGACATCATGCTACTAGCTTGCCAGTACTCGCTGATCGATCACGATCAGGCCCTGCACGACACGCTGCCGAAACTCGCTGAACGCAATGTATCGGTCGTCGTCGGCGCACCGCTGATGGCTGGCTATCTCGCAGGGCGCGATCGTTACCTGTACGGTGGCAATGTCCCAGAGGGGGCTCCGGCCAAGCGTTCGCAACTGAGCGAAGTGGTCACGCGCTACGGTATCGACCTGCGAACCGCGTCGCTGCAGTTTGCCGCGGCGAATCCCACGGTTTCCTCCGTCATTCCCGGCGCCCGCACCCCCGCCCAGGCGGAAGCCAACGCCGAATCGATGCGGGTGAAGATCCCCACCGACTTGTGGTCGGAGCTCAAGCACGAGGGACTCATCGCCAACGACGCTCCCGTGCCGGCGGAGCAGGCTTAGTTCGCATTCTCTATTTCGCGATTGCGATAGAGCGACGAATCGACCGCGGTGAGCATCTGCTCCAGATCGACTTGCATTGGTAGAAACTCAACGATTTGCTCGGCCGAAGGAATCGGATCGAGTACTAACTCGTTGTAGTTGATCTCGATCAAGTCGATCGTCGATTGCGTCGGCAGCCAGGCGAAGAATTTCGTCAGGTGCGACTCGAACGCTTTCTTAATCACCGCCGGATCGGGGGGATTCACTCCTCGACGCACCAGCATCTTTTCTTGCGAGGTGATTACCTCGTCCATATCGCGTCGCATGAAGACAACTTTATAGTGCTCCGTCGCAGGCAGGTCGAACAACAGCTGCGAGATCATCTTCACCACCTTGCCCCGGGCATCGGGTAGCCAGGCGGTGTCTTGCTTGATCTTCTTGACCCGCTCGAACTCGTAGTAACCCTTCGGATTATCCGCATCCGCTTGCCGCTCGTGGTCGGTTACCGGCTCGATGCCCCCCTTGGCCAGCATCTGCATCATGAGCGACGTACCCGAGCGGGGCAGGCCAGAAACAACAACAATGGGAGATACATCAGGCATCGGTTTCACGCTATAGGTTAACGTTCAAGAAAGGCTTGGCCGCAAACGCAGCCACCATGGAAATCAGGAACCAATACACCATCCAGTAATTGGTGCCAGATGTCCAGCTGGATCGATCAGGATAGGTTACTTCAATCGATTGCACCGTGGAATCGGCCGCGAACGGCGTCTCGCGGGGATGCAACACTACGTCGCCGAACAACAGGGCAGGGCGTTTGATGCTAGTGGGCTGAAACACATCGCCAACCGAGAGTTCCTTGGTATAGGTCTTGTCGCCGACCACAAAATCGAGCTGTTGCATTCCGACTGTGGTTGGTTCGAGTTCCCAGCAAACCATTTGTTTACTCGGTACTCGCACGGGCCCAGTCACCACCTTGGCTCCGTCGGTGCTGGCTAGTTCAATCTTGTCGACCGCTTCGGGTTCCGCATCGCTCAGCATCACGGTCACCACCGACGGTTCGCCGACATCGAGCGGCCGAACCTGGTACCACAAGGCTAGCTGACCGAGGATTAGTATCATCGGCACTGTCAGCACCGCCATTGGAACGAGCGAGTACCATAGTAGCATGCCAGCACTGGCCAGCAGTCGACCCTGGCAGCGAAAGCTGACCCACAGATTCTCCTTGAAGAGCGATAGCGCGAGCATATTCGCCTTGATGCGATTGCGAGTGCGCTTGATCGCCTGCTGATTCGACGTGTGCTTGAACACGATGATCATCAGCACGCCGGTCACGGCTCCCACGAGCGTGGCCGACAACCAGCCAGGCATCCACCCGACCGGGGCCAGGAGCACCCGCCCTAGCGCATTGGCAAGCGCATTCAACCAAACGACAATTTGCGTGAACATCGGCCAGTTACTCGATGTATCCAAGTCCGCGAAGCTGATCGGCAACTTGTTGCTCGTCTAGGTCTTCGCCGATGCGTTTCACTTCGTTCTCGATGGCCGTTTTGATCAGCTCATCTACATTGCTGTAACCAGCCTTTTCGGCCGCAGCCGCAGCCCGCTGGTAAAGGCCATCGTCAATAGTTGTTTTCGGCATGGTGGAGTGCTCCTTGTTCTAAGAACGTGTTTTAAAATTCACTTTTCCGCGCTGGCCAGTCTTTTCGACATGAGGCTGATCATGGCGACGTAGGTGATGGCTTCGCTGGAGGCGGTTGTTTTTTCGTAGTCCTTGCTGTTCCGTCGATGTCGGGCCAGCCAGGCGAAAGTTCGTTCCACGATCCATCGCTTCGGCAATACCACAAACCCTTTTAGGCCGACTGGCCTGAGCACCGTTTGTAGAATCCAACCAAACGTTTCCCAGGTCCAATCGGGCAACCCTGATCGACCGTACGCGAAGTCGCCAAACACAATCTTGATTCGCTTGAATTGCTCGCCCAGCTTGTCCATTACCCATTCGGCTCCGTCCTGGTCCTGCCAATCCGCGCTATGAACGACTATCGCGAGCAACAATCCGAGCGTATCGACCGCCACATGACGCTTGCGGCCCGTGATTTTCTTGGCCGAATCGTAGCCCCTTTCTTCACCTCCTTCGGCCGTGCGAACCGATTGGCTGTCGATGATCGCTACCGTGGGTGTCGACTTCTTGCCTGCCGCTTTGCGTGTTTTGGCTCGCAACGCATCATGAATCTTCTGCCACGTGCCATCATTTCTCCAACGCCAGAAGATGCCGTAAACCGTACTCCAATTCGGAAAGTCCTTAGGCAGCATCCGCCACTGGCAGCCCGTGCGGACGACGTACAAGATCGCGTTGATGATCCGCCGGCGGTCAATCGGACGACGTCCGAACTGCGAACGTGCTGGCAACAACTGACGAAGCAATTGCCATTGTCGATCGGTGACATCACTGCCATACTTCCTTTCCGTTTTCATGCTACGGCTCCTTCCTCAGGCTGCTAACCAAAAGAGGGAGCCGTAGCTGTTTTTCTTTAATCAGGCAATTTCAAAACACGTTCTAAGATATGGATGATTAAAAGTCGTAAAGCTGGCGTCCACACCGGTTAGGCAGGTTTGTAGATACTACTGCCAGTCATGGTACTCGGTGTTGGCTGCCCGAATTCTTGCAGAATACTCGGAGCAATGTCGACCAGCGAGGGATCGCTCTTGTCGATTTTTTTGTTCGTGAACAACACGCCTGGCACCTCCAGGGCGTCGGCACAATGGTCGGCCGCCCAGGCCGAGGTGTTATCGAGCAAGGTATCCTCGGTAAGTTCACCCAAGCAGGTCTCCCATGAAGCACGATAGCCCCGCGAGTAGCCGATGATTAGGTCGGGGGCCAGCTCCATGGCGTCGCCGCTGTAGACTTCGCTCGAGCGATAGACTTCGCGAATCACGCGTTTTCCATTGAAGTCGCGGACGCTCTTTAAACGGGCGGAGATTTGACGGAGCAGCTTTTCCTGCTCTTCGCCGGGCTCGACGATACCTTCTGCCTCGCGTCCTTTGAGATTTAGATACAACCCGTTGATCCCCAGCCCGTAGGCTTTTGTCCGCGACCAGTCTCCATCAACCAGCACGTTGGTGCATTCACGAGGATTCAGGTAGCCATAGTCTCGCAGCCAGGAATTCAGATTGAACTGGCGGCCGAAATTGGCAAAACCGTGGTCGCTCATCACAATGATCGTTGCTTTGCCACCATAGCGGTCGTTTATATCGCCGATGATCGAATCGAGCTGCCGGTAGAGGTCTTTCACGTACTGGAATCGAGTGGCCGCTTCGGCACTGTTGAAGAGTGGATGCTGCACGTTGCCATCCGATTCGTCCCACCAGAACATGTGCGACTGCAAATCGCTGCTCGAGAAGTAGAAATACAACAATCCGTCGTCGTAGTTCTCGACCGCGTATTCAAACAACGCGAGTCGCTCTTCCAACACGTTCGTCGCCTGGCGGCGGAACTCGTCGTCGTTAAACACCCCGTTGGAACGGGCCTTGTGATCTTCCTGAAAACCCGTGGTGTAGAACAAGCCAAGCTCGTCGGACACGTCGGTGATAAACGATTCGGGTTCCGACACCTGGGCCGAAGGACTCGAGGGATCGATGTTAATCGGGGTGACGTATAAGCGGAAGTTCGGTGCCAGCTCTTGCACAAGGAACCGACAAATACCGCTGGCCGACTGACTCGGCATCGGCTTGGGCATCGATAAAGCGAAATCGAGCTTCACCCAGCGACTCCATTGTCCAGGCTTGAGCATCAATCGCTGGCCCTGCACTTCGATCAGCACCGCATCCGACTTGCGATCGCGGTGAATGTCGAACGGAATCTCAATCGGCTTCACGTCTTTCAGCAAAGCATCGGGAGGCCCAACGATTTTGGCCTTGGCCGAATCGCCATCGAAGGATAGCTTCGACCGCATTCCACCACCTTCCTCGACTCCTTCGGCTGGCGTGTCTTCGCTGAAGTACTGATAGGTACCATACGAACCCAGCATATCAGGCGTCCCCATGCCCGAGATGCAGCGGTGGTGACCATACTGCGACGGGCTCGGCGGGTAGTTCGAAGGCAAGTCGTAGAAGACCGAATCGATCTTCTTTGCATCGAGGTAATCCCAGAAGGGCACCCCCTTGCGACGCAGTACGGTTTCGGAAGGTTGATGATTGAACGGCCAGAAGTCGAGCTGCACCTCGTAGTCGCCCCAGTCGATGGCTCCTTCAGGGGGAAGCGTTTCGGCTCCCGAATAAAACGGCGCACACTGATCGTGGGGATGACGATGGATGAAGTCGAAAATGCCATGCGAACCGGGCCCCGCGCCGTTGATGAAGTTCGACCAGGCGACCGGGCTCTGGGGTGGAATGCTCGTACCCAAGCTACTGAAGCCACCGCCGCCTGTCATCTTCGACAGATTCGGCATCAATCCGGCCGACATCATCGCCGCGCTAAGTCGAGGGTCCATTCCGTCGATGCCGATCACAATCACCTTCTTGGCAAGGCTGCGCGACACACGATTCGGGCCACCCACGAAATACCCCGTGGCTCCCAGCCCCGCGGCGCCGGCCGCCACGGCTGCGCCGGTAAGCAAGGTACGTCGACTAATCTTTGATGTTTGTTTTTCGCTCATGCTACACTCGCTTCTGACGATGGCTGCTCGGCTTTGAGATTATTTCGCTCGCCGACGTCGAGCACCCGGCCATCCATATAGTCCGGCACCGGGCAACCAAACAAATCGAGAATGGTCGGTGCCATGTCGATGAGTCGAGGATGTTCGGTTGTTACCTCGTGATTCGAAAACAACACGCCTGGCACGACGGAAGGATCGACACAATGATCGCCGCTCCAGGCCTTGGTGTTGTCACTAAAGAGCTCCTTACTTGTACGTCCTACCGCCGCATCCCACGACACGCGGTAGCCGCTGGCGTAGCCCACGATCAAGTCGGGAGCGTTCTCTTTGTAGGGTCCTCGGTACGCTTTGGCGGCTTGATACACTGATTTAATCGCGTTCTGTTCGTTTTTTGGATCGATCACTTCGCGAAGCTTTCCGGCGATCTCATCGCGCAAGGCGGGTGCCTCGTCGGGGTCGACGATCCCATGCTCGAACTTGCCAGCCAAGTTGACAAATATTCCGGTGAGGCCAATGGCAAAGGCCTTGGTTTTTGACCAGTCGACGCCAGTCAGGTAATCGTCGCTTCGCTTGGCGTCGTCGACAACTAGATAACCGTTTTGTTCAAGCCAGCAATTCAGATCGATGCCCCGACGGAAAGTGTTGAAGCCATGGTCGGAGAGCACCATCAGCAAGCTATCTTCTTTATCGCACTTAGCCATCGCGCGCCCCACCAGGTCGTCCATGCGACCATACAAATCCTCGATAGCCGTGGCAAACGCGGCGGGGACTTGGGCTGGGCGGGCGGGGTGCGACTCGTCGAGGTATCGCCAGAACATGTGCTGCATACGATCGGTGCCGTCGAACACGCACACGCAGAATCCTTCCGGCACTTTCTCCAGACCGTCGAAGAACATCTGTTCTCGTTCCATGTCGATTTCGGTGCACTGCTGAAGAAAATGCTGATCTTCCAACACCTCTTCACTAAGTCCCCAAGTATCCTCAGCCAATCCTAGCGTCGCGTAAGTTCCCTGACGCTTTGCCAGGTAGATGGGATAGACCTTGGGATAGCCGATCGCCATCGCGGGATGCTCGGGATCGATATGCACGGGGGTTACATATAGGTTGAATTCCGGCTCGACCGATAGTATCAGGAACCGGCACACTCCCTTTACCGATGATCCCATACCGAGCGGGAACTTTACGCTTAGCCATTCGGTGTATTCGCCTAGCGTCAGGTTGTGCTTCTCGCCATTGATGGTGAGCGTCGCTGATTTACCACCGTTGAGTTTCACAACAAACGGCAGCTTCATATCCCCTTCTTCCGGCTTGTGTGGATCGGGTGGCCCCAGCAAATGGCACTTGATCGTGTTGCCTTCGCGAGACACATAATGGACTTCACCGCCGGTCTTTTCTTTCTCGCTCTTGCTTTGCGTAGTGTATTGGGAAAAGGTGCCTTGGGTTCCACGCAAGTCGGGCACGCACATGGCCGACAATTGCACTCCCTTCAGCTTCTCGGGCGGGAAGGTAATCGGCACACGAATCACGCAGTTGAAGATTCCGTATTCACTGAGCACGCTCCAAAATGGCTTGCTCTTTCTCAGCATCCTCACATCAGGCTGATGAAAACGAAAAAGCTTGAGTGGTCCAATGCCGAACGATTTGCTCGCGGTGCGAATCTCAACCGACGAGAGCTTCGGCATGTAAGTCTTCAGATCGGGCGTAAGGAAATCGAAGATGTTGTGCTTGCCAGGATTCGTACCAGTTTGAAAAGTCGACCAAGCCACTGGCGAGATAGGGGGGAGCGTACTCGCCAGCGGGTTGAAGTTGCCTGTGTCTCGCAACTTTGCCAGATTCGGCAGTCGACCTTCTGAAAGAAGTCTCGTAGTCAGCTTGTGATCCAGACCGTCTAGCCCTATCACCACCACGCGTTTGAATCGCGGCTTCCGAGGAGGTTTCTTGCGAAACAGCATGCGAATGATCCGCCGGAAAGGCCAGAACAAGATCATCGACACGGCTGATAGCACCGCCCCGAAGATCGCCAGGAACGAACCAGCCAGAGCAAATCCAGCACCTGGACCGATGTAGCCAACGGGAAGCGAATCGAGTGGAAGCAAAGCAAACATGTCACTTGTAGGTGGTGGAGTGATACGACGTCCGAGGAACACGATCGTTTTCGGCGACGGCTACGCGGCAGCAACATAGCCATCGCCGAGAGAACGATTCGACTAGTTGTCAGCTGGGGGACGACCTCCAAAGTCGCCTCCAAAGTCGCCTCCACGGTCACCACGGTCACCACGGTCACCACGGTTACCACGGTTACCACGGTTACCACGGTTTCCGCGACTTCCACGATCACCACGACCTCCTCTTCCTCCGTCGAACCCACCAGGTCCGCCAGCGGTTGCAACCACTTCTTCAAGCTTATCGCCGGGGGTGAGGTCTTTGTCTTTCAGACCTTCGTAATCGGTGGTGTACTTGTAAGCACGGAAGACTCCGCCTCCGCCTCCAGGGCCACCACCGCCGGGGCCTCCACCACCAGGACCACCAGGACCACCTCGGCCGCCGGGGCCACCTTGGCGGTCACCACCGGGAGGACCGAAGCCGGGGAAGCCAAATCCACCTCGGTCTTGAGGTCCACGCTGTGGGCCATTCTGTGCTTGTTGGTCCGGCCGTGCCTGTGGACCGCCTGCTTGCAAAGGGCCAAACCCACCTTGTGGGCCACCAGGTGCACCAGCTTGAGTAAACATCTGCTCCATCTGGCTAATCAGATCTCGCTGACGCTTGTTGAGGATCTGATTCAACTCTTTCGACACCTCGGCTTGCAGTTTCTCTAGCTCCTTCTTCTGGTCGGCCGTAAGGGCCAGGTGCTCTTCAATACCAGGAGGCACGATGGAACCCACTTTTGGAGGAGTAGCCATTCCGCCTGCAAGCACCTCGCGAGGAGGATTCTGCAGCTTGTTGAGTTGCTCCTCCGTCAGCACTTGCTTGAGCTTGGCGTCGATGGATTCCTGCAATTTAGCAAGACGATCTTGCTGTCCTTGGTCGACGCCAAGCATCATGGCAAGCGGGCCAGGAAGGATGCCTTGGAACATAGGTGCTTGGCCGAAGCCACCAGGGCCGCCAAATCCGCCTGGGCCTCCGGGACCGCCAGGACCACCGCCGCCCGCCAGCTTGTACTGCCAGACGATCTCACCGTCGGTGGTGACCTCGAACAGAATGCCCTGATTACCCGAGCAGATAAAGGTGTTACCGTTTGGCAAGCGTTGGCAACCAGAGATCATCATGGAGAAGAACCCGGTGTTTTCGGCCGATCCATACCGCCAGGTGGCTTCGATTGGTTCGTAAGCAAGGTACTCCTCTTTGATGTAGGTGCCATTGTCGGTCACCGGTAGTTCCACTTCGTCGGCCGACGAATAAGTTCCGTCGGGGCGGTTCGCGCCGTTGTTGAACACCAACATATGCCCCGCGCCGGGAAGGCCTTCCGCAATCCAATGGGCGCAGTGCTGGGCATACAGTCGCTGGTCGATGTTGGTGCCGTTGCGATAGGCTCGTGGGTTGCCCCAGCGGTAGAGCAGGTCGCCACCTTTGCCGGCTTTGCCACCTTCGTGCGAGGCGGCTTCCTTGCTGGTTGTGCTATGGTCGATAATCCAGACTTCGCTGAACTCGTGCACGCTGATCATGATCTGATCGAGTTGTGGGTTGTACGACACCGCATTCACATGCATCCAGTCGCTCCCCATTCCGGGAGGGCCACCACCACCGCCGTGGCGTCCACCACGATCTCCACGACCTCCGCGATCACTCCGATCGCCTTGGGAGTCGTTGTTTCCATCAGGGCGATTGCCACCCGCAGGGGCCGAGCCACCGCCGACGTAACCGAGCGAACGCAGCTTTGCTAACTCCTCAGGATCTTGCATCATGCGATCCATCATGCCATTCACGAAGTTGACATCGATCAACTCCGGATGCTCCGACACGTCGCCATAGTTTGGCTTCTTCTCGTGCACCTCTTGAACCAGGTGGTCCCAAGGATGCCATTCCCACACGACCTTGCCCGCTTTCTTGCCAGTAGGTTGGATTTCGATAATCGCGTCCGTTTGCAACTCACCAGTTGCGATCGTCGGCAACCGCCCCGCTTCGATGCACTCCTTCGACGACTTTGGTTCGGTGCAGACAACCAGCACATTGCCATTCGGGAGTGGGCAGATGTCGTGATGAGGCCGCAGCTTCGAATACTTGGCTCCTTTCAAGCTCGAAATCGAGAAGTCCCATACCAGGTTACCTTCCCAGTCGAACTCTTGAATCCGTCCCCCCGCCCCTGGGCCGCCAGCCATGCCGCCGCGCTCCGCGCCTGGCCGTAGCAAGTGGCCATTCGGCAGAAAGTAGGCACTAAGGGCAGGGGTGTACTCGCTTTTCCATTCGTTGACCACTCGCCCGTCGTTATCAATCAGATAGGTCGAGGTCGCGTTCATGGGGGCCACGAGCGTGTAGCCCACTGTTGCTTTCGAATCGTTGATGGTCAGCCCATCTTCCTTCGCCTCGAGCAGGTCGGCTGCCCGAGAGCCTTGCGACACGAGGCCGCAGCACAAAAGACCTAGTAGAAGAAACGTCTTTCTGAGCATGGTTTTTCCAGTTCCTCTTAGGGAATGGTTCGAGCCTATCGAACCGCTATGATCCGCTTTCACTCGCTTGGGACCACTTTCGCCCCGTGCCTTGAGTGTTGTCAAGAAGTCGCTGTGAGTTGCGACTCCATGAAACTAATGCGAAGATCTTCCCCTAAGAGTGCCAGTTTTTCTGGACGAACCACACTTTTGAGATCGCCAACGGTAAAACAAGGCTGGGCAGGACGCGAAATTCCCCTACAGCGCTGGCACGCTCGCTTGGGCGACGGTCGATTTACCATCGGGCGCGGTGTTCCAGATAGGAGTTGCCACATCGACTCTCACCGGTTGCATCGGGCCGCCTACCTCGATGCATTGCACCACGCCGATCGGCCAATCGGCCTCGCTGTGCACCACAGCAGTAGAAGTGGCTGTTTCTACCGAAGTGATCAGATCCGTGCTAACGAAATTGGGATCGCCGGTCGCTGCGATGAGCACCATGTTCGAAACCAGCAGGCTGCCGGTGGTCGATTCGTTCGCCTCCTGCCACTTCTCTTCCACGTGAGATTCATGTTGGTCGGCTGTTCGATCGTAACGCGAAGCCTCTTCAGCTTGAGTTTCGGCTGTCCGTTCTTCCGCATCGTGATCGGCCGGATTATCCAACCCCGACAGCACTTCATCGATCAAGATCTGTTCGCGATGCCATTTTTCCAGCGGACTGAGCCAATCGGCGTTGTCGGCCACATTGTCCGACTCATCTCCATCCTCGCCGAGCTCGGCAAAGGTCTCTTCCAGTACGTCTCGCTCGGTGACCTCTTGTAACCGGTAATCGGCAAGTAGCTTATCAGCCACGTCACTCCCACTACGTTGCAGCGAAGTGGATTCTTCCACCAGATCGCTCTC
Organism: Aeoliella mucimassa; assembly: GCF_007748035.1. Lineage (NCBI taxonomy): Bacteria > Pseudomonadati > Planctomycetota > Planctomycetia > Pirellulales > Lacipirellulaceae > Aeoliella > Aeoliella mucimassa. The sequence continues at coordinate 2,775,598 of NZ_CP036278.1, read as the reverse complement.
CGCAATGTCGGAGGTGGTATCTTGCGATTCCGAAGGGGCAAAAACATACGAAACGCTATTATTGAAGAATCCACCCCCCTCGTTACCAGCGAATCCATCGAGTACCGTCGCCAGCGAGTTGGGCTCGGAGGTGGCCGCCAGAGGAGGCGATACATCCATGATGTTCGACGCATTTGACTCCGAAGACTCAGGGCTGGTAGCCGCTAGTGGTGCTGCAATCTCCGACTTTACGACTTGCTTGATCGTTTCGAGATGAGAAGCGTCAAAAGTTGAAACCAGATAGGTGATCGTCGCCTTGGCTTGCAAGCGACTTGTCTCGAAATCGGCTTGCGAGGTATCGCTGATCAGCCAACTACTGGATTCGATATGCCCGTGGGTGGGCATATTTCCGTTGTGGTGGTCAGGGCGCGAGTACTCGTGCAATGCCACTCGGCCATTTACCATATCGGAGAAGTCAGGCATCGACAGGGGAACCGCCGACAGCGCGACACGGCTCTCGAGTTTCTCGAAGTTGCGAGTTCTATTTGGCTTGGACACCACGTATCCTCCGTCTTGCGACTTCTAAGGCTTTCCGACACCGCTTCCTGCGGGGCGAGACTTCGCAGCTGCAACTTGAGACGTTCCCCAAGCTTGTTGCTCATCTATTAGTTTATCCGCTTCGGCTGCTTTGTCTTGGCTTAAAAGACAATGAACATAGTTGTCTGCGTGATTCTCCACCAACTCGCGGTAAGACGAACTACCGGGAACCTGCAAACTGGCATTTCGCTGATAGCGTAGTGCTTCGGCATACGCGGTTTCGGCACGTTGAAAGTCGTGCTGCTCCTGGAACAACAGGCCGAGATTGTTACACACGCTTCCCAAATCGCTCAACAGTTTTGGATCTTGCTCCACAACGTTCAACAGCATCTTCTCTATCTTGTAGGCCTGCTCAAACGATTCGAGTGCTTGCTGATACTCGCCTACCCTTGCTTGAGTCATCCCCAGGTTGTTGTAGCTTATCGCCCAATCGCGACGATAGCTGATCGCTGCAGGCGATGCTTGAACTAGTAACTGCTGAATGCTAATCGCGTTGCGAAACGAATGCTTGGCATCGCCCCAATGCTGATGCTGCGCTAAGAAGTAGCCAAGATTACTATAGGTACGTGCCAGCTCTCCCTGATAGAGTCGATTCGTCGGTGCCAGTGCCACCAATTTCCGCTGGATATCAATCGCCCAAGCATAGGCTCGCCTTGCTTGATCGAATTCGACCTCGCTACCAAGCGATGCCAGGTTGTTGTAGCTGGCTGCTAAACACCGCAATTCATCTTCATCATTTGATTGCTCTATCTGAGGGTGATTGAGCACGTGAATCGATTGCTCGAAGCAATCGATCGCTTGCGAAATGTTGCCCTTGGCCTTGTACCACAACCCTCGATTGTTCTTCGTAACCGCAAGTTGAACGAGGTTGCTAGGGACCTTCGCCTGATCAATTGGTTTGGTGGCGAGCGTTTGCTCTGCCTGGCGAAGGGAGCTGTCGGCCTCGTCCAGGCGGGACTCTTGGATCAACAGAAGCGCTAGCCGATTGCACACCTTGGCGAGTTGCAGTACAGAATCCGGGGCATTTCCATCGGCAGCAAGCTTTTGCTGCCATAGCTGACGAGCGGTTGAATAGCGAGTGAGTGCCACTTCCGTCTCGCCGAGACGCTCACTAAGCATTCCCATATTGCTATAGGCGCGAGCAATATTGTCGAACGTCGGCGAGGTGGGATCGACCTGTCCCTCAAACTGGTTGTAGTAGTCCAAACTATCCTTGAGCAACTCGAAACGTAGGCCTTCGGCACCGGGAATCGCCGCCAATTGATCAACAGTGCGGGCTCCAAACCGGTCGAGCACTTCCAGCGCTTGCCGCAAGTTTTGCTCCGAGCTCACCAGCGCCTGATCGATCGCAACATTCTTGCTGGCAATTTCCGCGTTCTTGTTGGCCAGCAACAGGTTGTTGAAGCTTTGACCAGCGAACAATAGTGCTATCAACATCGCTGCAGCGGTCGCGAGGCGTTGATGTCGACGAGCCCATTTCGAGGCTCGGTTCAGCAGACTAGGAGGCGACGCCTTGATCGGCATCCCCTCCTCGAAACGCCGCAGATCTTCGGCGAATTCCAGTGCTGTGCGGTAGCGATCGCCCGGTTCGTCGGAGATCGCCTTCATGACGATCGTCTCGAAATCACGAGGAATATGCTTATTCCAGCTTCGCAGTGGTTTAGCGACAGGGCGGCGACCGTCGATGATCCATTGTGGATTAGCCACTTCTGGGCAGGGATGGTTGAGCGTGGCCAGTTCGTAAAGCGTGACCCCCAACGAGTAGATATCGGTACGATGGTCTACCAAGTCGCCTTGACCTCGCGCCTGCTCGGGACTCATGTAACGCATGGTGCCGATGATATCGCCAGTTTGCGTGTTGCAGTCTCGATCTCGGCAGCGAGCCAGGCCGAAGTCGGTAATCCAGAGTTTGCCATCGTTGGAGATGAGCAAGTTCGACGGTTTGACGTCGCGATGGACGATGCCGCATTCGTGAGCCGCGTGCAACGCATCGGCAGCCTCGGCTCCCAGGCGAGCAACCGACCGCAAGCGATCACTCAACCGGTCACTCGGATTAAGTCCTACGATCGCCAGCTCTGTATCTCGCTGCTGACGATCGACGTCGTGGTCGCAATTGTCGTAATCTGCCGGTAATTCCACGGCGGTTGTTTCGCCGTGGCAGGCAATGGTTTCAACCCTAAGGTGATCGAGTAGCGAAGCTAGCGATGGCCCTTCGATCAGTCGCATCGTATAGAAGTGAATGCCTGCTTCTTCACCGATCGAGAACACGGGAACGATGTGAGGGTGAGCAATATTTGCGGCTGCCTGAGCTTCGTTCTTGAAGCGGCGAATCTCTACCGAATCGTCGTTGCCGGTAAATGGCAACACTTTCAGGGCCACCTTGCGCTGCAAGGAGCATTGCCACGCTTCGTAAACAACCCCCATGCCGCCTCGACCAAGTATGCGGATGAGGCGGAAGTCGCCAATGGTGTCTTGAGAACCAAGAATTTCGGGATGAAATCGAGTGGCAGCTTCGGTTGCAGGAGCCGCAGCCGCCTGATGGAACAATTTGAGTCCACTCAGGTATCCTCGAAGATACGATGCCTCTTCCGGATGCTGCTCCAGCAGTTGCTCGGGCGACATCGGTTCGCCCCGTTCGATGCCCTGCAGGTACGTATCGAGAATTTGCGCAAGCCGCTCCTGCTGCTGCTCCGACAGTTCGCTCTCGATGGTGGAAGTGTGCCCTGAATCAGGCATGGCTGGCTTCTTCGTCGTAAATCGTTCGTAGTCGATCAATGGCCCGCAACCAAAGCATTCGCGAAGCCCCGACCGAACGTCCCATGCGTTGGGCGACTTGTTCGAAGGGGAGTTCTTGCAGGTTTCGCAATACGAGCACGCGGCAATAATCCTCGGGCAACTGCGCTAGACGATCGGCCAAACGCACGGCTTCTTCTTGCTGCTGCACCAAGACGCTTGGCGTCTTTCCCTTGGCCGGCAGCATGCGTGCCAACTGAATTGTCGAATGCTCAAGCGATGCGCCTAGTCGCTCCAGCGAGCGTTCACGGCGAACATCGCGCCGGGCGGCAAGCATATGCTGTTCGATGAACGTGGCCAGATTATTCACCAGAATTTGCCGCAGCCATGCCAAGAGTTCCGGCTCGCTGCTGCCGCGAAACTGCCCAAAGTTCTTATGGGCTCTGAGCAACGTTTCCTGAACCACATCCGACGGACTCACTCGTGGTAGCAGGCGGGGCTCGAGTTGCGTGGAAGCCAATACCGCTAAGTAGTTGCGGTAATGGTGCAACAGAGTCCCAATACTCGAGATATTGCCATCGCGGGCGTGATCGAAAAGGGTGTTGAAGCTGGTCATTGCGATCTATTCAATAGGGGGGCTCTTCAAAAGGGATCCATCAAAAGTTGCGAATCCAGGTATCGATAAGCGGTGGCCGTCCTGTTCGTGATGTCGTCTGTCCCCCTGTCGGTCTATACGTACATGCGTGAGCTTCTTGTTCCGGGTGCCAAAACAAATGAAGCGGCCGCCGATTACGCGGCAAGCCGCATGGCCAGTTTTTCAGATTCTATTCCCCACCAGCAAATCCCCCATCTTCGCATTTCAACTTTTGTGTGGCGCGTTCCTCCAGACCTCGGTCTCTCATACCAGTCAAGGAGGCAGTTCGGCACTTAGGCAGCTAGCCCCCGAACACCCCTTCATTCATTCCCAGATTGAAAATTGGAGAGACCGAACATGCAACGCAGTAGGGTTGGCAAGTCAGAACGGCTGGAAGATCGCATTTGCCTCACCGTATCGGCCTCTGTGGTCGATGGCGACCTAATCGTCGAAGGCGATGCGGATGGCGTGGTTGAAGTCGTCGCCATCGGCGACGGTGCCTACACAGTAAGTGACGACGGCATCGTTGTCGCTGACCTCACCGACGTCGACGACGACATCTACATTCAACTTGAAGAGTCCGTTTCGGCAGTCGACGATACGGTTCTCTTGGACCTTGGCGACGAAATTGTGGATCGGATCTACTCGGATCTGGGCGACGGAAACAACGTGCTGGAGATTACCGGAGGCTCGATCTATCGCCTTACCTACCGCGGTGGCGACGATGCCGACAGTCTGCTGCTGGATACCATCATTGAATCCCAGGCCAAGCTTTCCTTAGGCGACGGGGCCAACGATGTGACGATCTCGGGCGAGGTAGCCAGCCTGACTATCAAAGGCGGCGACGACAACGATCTGATTGCGATTACCGAAGAAGCCCTGATTACTCGTAATATTTCGGCCAACCTGGGCGATGGCGACAACTCCTTCTCGGTAGCCGGTGAAATAGATGGCCGACTGGAAGTCACCGCACGCGATGGAGCGGATACCGTCACGATCTCGGAAGCCGCCATCCTGGCTGAGAGCGTGAAACTCTCTCTCGGCGAGGGGGACAACTACACGACCATCTCTGGAGCCATCGACGGCAAGGTCGACATCACCGGTGGCGACGACAACGATACGGTCGAAATCACCAGCACTGCCGCCATTGCCGACTCCGTTTTCGCCAAGTTTGGCGACGGAATCAACACGTTTACACACGATGGATCGATCGAGGGCGACCTGAACGTTACCAGCCTGAACGAAGGTGATTCGTTCATCGTTTCAGACGACGCCGTCGTAGAGGGCGACACCTCGCTCACTCCCGGCGAGCAATTCACGGGGCGCTTTGGCCATGGTGGTCACGGTCAACACGGACATGGGCACGATATGGGTGGCAGCCGCGGAGGTCATGGCGGTCGCGGCGGCGGATTCTCGTTCCGCTAGTTGACATCGAACCAACTAAACTAAATCCCTGGAAGAGGCACCTACCATGCTACAAACCTTGATTATGATCGCAAGTATCTCCCTGCTTGCAAGCACAGCCGAAGCTCATCGCATGTCGCACAATTCGTTTGGCGGTCGCAGCGGCGGTGGAGGTGGATTTGTGAACCTTGGGGGCCGCTCGCACCACGGCGACTTTGGCGTCGGCGGCACCTTTGGCTTCGACATCGTGCATGTCGATGAACCCCAAACCAAGTACGAGTCGATCTTCGATACCCTGGTGGAACAATACGAGACCGATCTCACCGAAATAGATGATTATTACACGACTGATGACTACTCCGAAATACTTGATAATATGGAGTGGTTGGTGGTCAACTACGACTTGTTTCTTAGTAGCGTGGAGCGATCCATCGAGAGACTCGACGACGTCCTAGGTATCGCCAATGAGGATCTCACCTACTACACCGATTTATTAACGGAGTATGAAGCGAATACGGAACTCTCGGAGGATACGCTCGAGAGAATCATCGAACGGTTAACCGCGGCCCAGGAGAGGATCACGGAACAAATAGAGACCTTAACAAATACTCAAACAACCCTGAACGATAACCTAGCAACTTACACTACCTTTGCTGACGAAATCGGAACCTACCTGGACGAAATGCTCGCCGCTGGAGGTACTTCGAGCGACGACACCTCGACTGATACCAGTGATTCGGACGATACTGGTTCTGAAGAATCAGCAATCGTATCCGCCGTGGCGGCCACCAGCCCTTACGAGGCGGCCCCCGCCCATGTAGTTCCCGAACCGGCCAGCTACTTCACGGCTATCGCCGGCGCGATGTGTTTACTGGGGATCTCCCGGGCAGCACGTCGCAAGTCGAGTTAGCGTTGGCGTAAACAAACATTTTACCCCGAGGCGTTAGCGGTGGGGCACTAGCCAGCAGTTCGGTGGAGAGCAGCGGCAGTGACCCCACCGCGACGTATCTTGCAGCGGAGATGTAGCGGAATGTTCTCGGTGGCTACAAAACTACAGTTCACTTTCTTCCTTGGTTCGATCACGTTTGCCAGCTTTGCCTTCGGCTACGTACCAGACGAACGCTGGTCGACGACTTCCTATGGAAGCGCTGGAGAGTCCGGTACGCCGGCAACGCTCTCCTGGAGTATCGTACCCGATGGCACTTCGATTCCCGGCGAAGGCGACAGCGACCTGATTGAGTACATGGACGACATCTTTGGCGTTACCTCTTCCAGCACCGATCTGACGGAACGACCTTGGTTCGAACTCTTTGAGAGCATCGTCGGCCGCTGGGGCGAAGTTTCGGGACTTACCTTTGAGTACGAAGCAAACGATACCGGAAGCGAAGTATATTACAACGATGGAGTCCTCGGTACGCGAGGCGATATTCGCTTCTCCGGCAGTTATATCGATGGTAGCAACAACACGCTTGCGTACGCCTGGCTCCCCGAAGTCGGCGACGTGGTGATCGATACCGGCGAGGCCTCATTCTTCGCCGATAGCTCTGATAACTACCTGGCGTTTCGTAACACCGTGATGCACGAAGTCGGGCACGCCTTGGGACTCCTCCACGTAGAATCCTCGTCGGAAGTACTGCTCATGGAGCCAGTAATCGATCTTTCGATCGACGGGCCACAGCTCGACGACATTCGCGGCATGCAAGGCCTGTACGGAGACTACTACGAGAAATCGAACAACGGCCAAGGCAACGGTACCTACTCCTTGGCAACCTCCCTCGGCAGTTTGATCGATGGCGGAGAACTCTCCATCGGATCCGATGCCACTGGTGGTCAGGAAGTCGATCCCACCGAGACCGACTTCGTTAGCATTTCCAACGCGACCGACGTCGACGTCTACTCCTTTACAATCGACCAGCCGATGACCCTGGAAGCCTTGCTTACTCCCCTGGGGGGAGAGTTCCGCCAGGGGGTGGAAGGAGGGCAACAATCGACCTTCGATGCCAATTCGCGAAACGATCTCTTGCTGACGATCTTCGACAGCAATGGAACCACCGTGATGGAACTTGCCAACGACACCGCAGCCGGCAGCACAGAAGAGATCATCGGCTTAGACCTGACCACTGCTGGCACCTATTACGCCGAAATCAGCGGTAGCTCAAGTAGTGTGCAACTGTATGAACTCGTGCTTTCCGGGTTGGCCTTGTTCATCGAGTCGGGCGATTTCAATGGCGATGGCATCGTCGATCTAGCCGACTACACCCTCTGGCGCGACTCATTTGGTGCAACGGGTACCACCCTGGCAGCCGATGGCAATGGCGACCATGTCGTCGACGCTCTCGACTACTCCATCTGGAAGTCGCAATTTGGAACCAGTACCGGACTAGGTGGCATGACAGATACAACCGTCGTGCCTGAACCTGCTGGTGGAATGTTGCTGCTGTGCTTCGCAGCAGCCTCTCTGGCGATGATCAAGTCGGCAACGTTTTAAAACAGAATCGAAAGCAACCTTCGCCTGCCCCCAGCTGTCGGGAATGTGTCTGGCCCCCGGCAGCTGGGGGCTCTTTTTGTTGAGGCAAAGCGGTTTCGGTTAGCGAACAGAATCGCTTGAATCACACCCGATACTGCCACACAACGGCTACCATCGGGCCTCAGCACACTGCCGGCTTGCAGTAGGCGACTTACCCATCCGCCGTTTGTACGCGGTGCTAAAGGCCGACTCCGATTCATAACCCACGCGATGGGCAATCTGTTGTACCGAAAGTGTGGTTTCTTGCAGTAGCTGCGAGGCCCATTCCATGCGGACGCTCGTCACGTAGTCGAACGGGGCCTGGCCCATCACATTTCGAAAACGGGCTGCAAAGCTCGATCGCGACATGCACGCCCGACGAGCCATCTTGGCCACGCTCCAATCGGTTGCCGGATCCGAACGAATCTCAGCAATCAATGGACTGAGCCGGGGGTCGCCGCTGCCATTGCTCTGCAGCTGGCCGCCTGGCAATTGCTCATATCCCCCCGTCTGCTGCAAAGCGTACACCAGTAGCAGTTGCAGGGCACTTAGACACATGGCATCGCTGTACGCAGAAGTCTGCTTAAGCTCTTCTAACAGCAACTCGCGAACAGTTGAAATCCCCGGCTGGGGCAGGGGAATGCGTTGGACACCTTCGGTCAGATCACGATCGGGGCCAGCCGCATAAGCACGAAACCGCACCATGACCAAAGCCGGATAAGCATGGGAATGCCCGTTTCCGTTGATCGAATGCGGTACCTCAGAGGAATAGGGCCGAATGATATGCGGTGTTTCCTTTGCCACCATGACCATCTCATCCGGTCCGAGAGTAATTCCATGGGCACCGCCATGTGAGCGTATCTGACACGTACCCTCACGCGCCAAGTAGAGCCGCCCAACCGTAGCCTGATCCACCACATCGAGGGGGTGGTCGATTTTTAGTTCTTTCCACTCACGGATCGCAAAGTGGCTGATTCCAAGCACCGTAAATAAGTCGCCCATGCAATTAGTACCCCATCCGATGGGCCTGATTTATACGAGGAAAAATGAGTCTAGGTTGTCCATTCTTGATAGACCGGAATTCTCACACGGTTGTCACGCCGACTTTCTACTGTCTCGAACAGACCTTTTACCCCTGATGGATGCAGAGATCAAAACGAGACGATCAACAAGGCATTTAAGACGCAGGCGAATGGCTGTGCCTTCGATCGACCTGCTTTTCTCTCCAGAAAGGCCTTCTAAAAGGTAATGCGTCGATCGCACGCAATCCGTGCCAATCAGGCGAATAACATTCGCTCCAACGCAACAGAAAGCGCTCTCCCCCGCCGACTCCTTTATTGGTGGATCATGAGAGGGCAGCGCCGTGACACCTGCCCACTGCGGAAAGCATCAAATCTCGTTATGGCGTTATTTTTTGGTTAGAGCTATGATGGACCTCTATGTCGGACGTAACCCAGATACTCTATAAAATCGAGCAGGGCGATCAGCAGGCAGCCGCCGAATTGCTGCCGTTGGTCTATGCCGAGCTACGTCAATTGGCCACCAGACGTATGTCGCAAGAAGCGGCCGGCCACACGTTGCAGCCGACAGCTTTGGTGCACGAAGCTTATCTCCGGCTGGTTGGAACCACCGACACTCCCCAATGGGATAGTCGGGGCCACTTTTTCGCCGCGGCCGCCATAGCCATGCGTCGCATACTCATCGAGAATGCGCGACGCAAGTCAACTGCCAAGCGGGGCGGGGAGCGCATCCGTTGTGAGTTGGACGACGAAATGGCGGAAGTCGCCGCGACCGACCACTCCACGCTGCTCGCTTTGGACGAAGCCCTCACCAAGCTCGCCCGCGAAGATGCGGATCTCGCTCGCCTGGTCGAATTGCGGTTTTTCGCCGGCCTGACGATTGAAGAAGCCGCTGAAATTCTCGGCATTTCCTCTCGCACTGCGAAACGCAACTGGTCCTACGGGCGGGCCTGGCTGCGACGGGAACTCGACGATTAAATTTGCGATTCTTGGCCCTTGCCACCGATTCTTATCGCATTTTATAAGTGGTACAGCGCATTGCAGGAAGGTATCTGCAGCGTGTCTTCTTCCGCGGATGTAAGTCATTGAATGCCAGCATCGCCTGAAAAGTCGATATTCCTCGAAGCACTCGAGTTCACCAGCGCCACGCAGCGCGAAGCCTATTTGGCAAAAGCGTGTGGTGCAGATGCGACGCTGCGCGAATCGGTGGAGCAATTGCTCGCAGCACACGACCGGGCCGACAACCCACTCGACCACCCTGCGGTTCAATTCTCGAAAGGGCTCCTGGAGCGACTTCGCGAAGATACAGTCGACTACGCTTCTGAATTTGAACCCTTGAATACCACCATCGATGCCTATCGATTGCTCGAACAAATCGGCGAAGGTGGGTTTGGTATCGTGTACGTTGCCGAGCAGCAATCTCCGATCCGGCGGCGGGTCGCACTCAAGATTCTCAAGCCTGGCATGGATACGCGCGAAGTGATCGCCCGCTTCGAAGCCGAGCGGCAAGCGCTCGCACTGATGGATCACCCCAACATCGCCAGGGTGTTCGATGGGGGAGCCACCTCGACCGGCCGGCCGTACTTCGTTATGGAGCTGGTGCGCGGGGTACCAATCACTACGTTTTGCGATCAGCACCAGCTGAGCCCTACCGAACGGCTTGAGTTGTTCATTACCGTCTGCCGGGCGGTGCAGCACGCTCACCAAAAAGGGGTGATTCACCGCGACCTGAAACCATCGAACGTACTCGTAACCCTGCACGATGGAGCCCCCGTTGCCAAGGTAATCGACTTCGGAGTCGCCAAGGCCATCGGTCAGAGCATGACCGACAAGACCATCTATACACGGTTCACGGCACTCATCGGCACTCCTTTGTACATGAGCCCGGAACAGGCGGAGATGACCAGCCAGGATGTCGACACGCGGAGCGACATCTACTCGCTGGGGGTCATTCTTTACGAACTGCTCACTGGCTCGACTCCATTCGACAGCCAGCGATTCGGCTCCGCAGGTATCGATGAAGTTCGGCGGATCATTCGCGAAGAGCAACCACCCATTCCGAGTGCTCGGCTGTCTACGCTCGGCGAGCGACTGACCACCGTCTCCGCAACCCGTCGCAGCGATCCTTCTCGACTTCCTGCTATCGTGCGGGGCGATCTGGACTGGATTGTGATGAAGGCAATCGACAAAGACCGCACTCGCCGCTATGAAACCGCCGATGCGCTGGCCGAAGACGTCCTCCGCTATTTGCACGTCGAGCCGGTGCATGCTCGCCCTCCCAGTCGAAGCTACCTGCTGCGTCGCTTCGCCAAACGCCATAAAGTCGCAATTACCACGGCCACGCTGGTAGTTGCTTCGATGATGCTCGGCACCGGCGTCAGCGCATGGCAAGCCTTGCGCGCGACGCGTGAGCGTAACGAGAAAGAGCTGGCGCTGCTCGATGCCGAGGACGCGCGGCAGGAAGCCCATGATGCTTATGTCCAGATTGATGATTTCAACAAAACACTGATTCGCGCGAACACGCTGCTCGCCAGCGCCGATGCCAACACACTGGCTCAGCAGTGGGCGGCCGCTAGCAGCGACTATGATCAAGCGGTAACCGTTCAACCGCAGTACTACGTGGGATGGCTCGGGCGGGCGTCGTTCTATGTCCGTCTTGGTCTTTGGGACGAAGCCTCACGCGACTACCAGGCGGCTCTCGCACTCGGGGTCGAGCCGACAGGACCAACTTGGATGGGTGTCGCTGCACTCTTTGCATCGGAAGAAGACTGGGAAACCTATCTCAAAATGCAGCAGCAGTACCTTCGGATGATCGAGAAGGACCAGACGGTTCACTTAGGCGACATTCGCGCCTGTTTGGTGACCCCTCTTGAGACCGATCAAGCGAAGCTAGTACTGGCAGCCACCCAAAAGTTAACGGAACAACAAGAGCAGCGTCCTCCACGGCCGCCGCACAATGATTTTTTCGAAGACTTCATGCGCGAATTTTCCTCCGATGGCGGGCATCGCCGCGAACCACCTCGCAAGGACCGGGGTGGCCCGCCGCGAGACAATCAACCGCATCAATTCGATCTATTCCACATGCCGGGTGCGGTAAGCTCTTACATAAACGGCATGGCCTACTTGCGAACTGGCGACTACGCCCAGGCGATCGAGCATTTGACACAAGCCGACAACGATCCAGGTTGGCCCGGCCATGGCATGTGCGAACCGGTTTTAGCGATGGCCTATTTTCGGCAAGGCAACTTGGAGGAAGCTCGCAACGCCATGCAACGCACGAATCGAGCTTACGATCGTTGGGCGGAACAAATGGTGTCGGGAGAATTGGGTAATACCCCGATCCCGTGGTTCGACTGGGTTGAATTTCTGGTACTGCGCCGGGAGGCCAGCCTGCTGATCGAAGGACAGCTTCCTGCGGAGGACGAACGTCTGCAGAACTACCAGGACTACATCCGAGCGGTGCTGAGCGACGAAGTTTAGGCAACCAAGCCGCACAAGCATCGCGATAGTTAATAGCACACAAGTCGGCATTTGGTATCCTCATTGATCGATCCTTTCCTGCGACTCCCTGATCCACCCAATTCCGCAGGTCCCCACAGGGAGCCAATCTTCCCACTCCAGGCGGGATAGATTCCCAACGCTCACGAATAGCTTCCCAATTTACCCACCGATGGGAAAATTGAATCTCCGCCCCCGCTGCAAAACCAGGGGTTTTCGGGCTCGAATAGATTCCCATTTCCCAAAACGCATCCGATGGGAATCTATTTTCGCTGTGGGAAACAATCGCAAGTCGTTTGCCTGTAGTGAGTTGCATCAACACCTCCGCGATAGTTGCCCAAAATAGATTCCCACCCATGGGAAACTATTTTGGGGAGGAGATACGATTGGGGATTTTGGATTGCGGAATGCGGAATGTCATCCTGACGGGAGCTTCCAGCGACTGAAGAATCTCGCCTGCAGCTTAAAGCTTAGAGCCTACAGCTTTAACAACCGCGCAGCAGCCAGCGCCCACGCAAGCATCCCTTCGCCTGCGCGTCGCTAAAGGGTTAAAGTTCCTCGCAAGTATCACATCGCAATCACCTCCAATCCTAAAAAAGCCAACAGCCGATAGCGAGAAGCCGGCAGCCTTCATTACCTGTTCATTAGACCACCACAGGTGGCCAATTTCCAGCGAAAAGTTGTCTAGCGGCGAAATTGCTTCGCCCTTTCGCCCGAGGCCGAACGATCGCGAGTGGCAAATACAACGAGGCACCCACACGATCAAGACTCTGTCTCGGTCGCTGGTGCCTCGCCTTCTGCGCATAAAAAAACCGCTCCCATGCTGAGCATGGGAGCGGTCGTTGACTTGGCCGAACGCCTACCTAGCGGCAACTTGTTCGGGCTGCCCCGCCGAACGCATCACCGCAAAGGCAGGTAAGGCCAGTCGATAACTCATAGGTTTCAGACTTTTGCAGCGAGACGCTTGCGAATCATGGTTAGACCAAGTGCACCGACCAACAACGCCAGGGCGGCTGGCTCAGGCACTGCAGTCGTGGCAACAGCACCACCACTGTAGACGGTGCCAAACTTGGCTTTCCACAGGTCGTAGTCAGCCATCGACACGGTGCCACCAGTGCCATTGTTGTTGAGCGTCGAGGCGTTGCCGCCCAGGTTGTCGCGCCACACCGTGTAGTCGCCGAGATCGACAACGCCATCGGCGTTGAAGTCACCGAAATCACCAGTGGGAGCCACACCGACGTAACGAACCACACCGTCGAACAGGTGAGGCACACCGTAGCTGTCGGAGACAAAGTCGTAGTCGCCAAGGCTCTCTTCTGCGAATCGCAAACTAAGGTCTTCAGCGCCGATATAGACGTTGTACCCCACGCCGAGCGAAATGGAGGCTCCCGCCGCCAAAGTCGAAGTACCGTTGAACTGCGATTCCGTAATCAAGTAGTCGTCCGAGCCACCACCAACGGTCCAATTAGAAGCAGGGAATCCGGCTTTCCCGCCCAAACCATCGAACTCGGTCGAGTCGAGGCTCCCGCTTTGGCTTTCAATCTCAATCGCCCGCAGGTTGAACGACTGGGCATTGCTGCCGTTGTTGCGAAGCGTCATCTCACCGGTTCCGCGGTTGACTTCCAACACCACCGGCGAGGGACCACTAAGCATGCGGAACTCGCTGCCGCCGATGTTAGTATTACCGTTTTCGGCCGAAACTTCAGCCACTGTAATCCGCATCGCAACGTACTGAAAACTGTAATCGTTGTTCAAGGGATAGGGACGAATATAGCTATCCAAAGCACGAGCATCGTCGCCATCGAGCGCGAACACCGAATCGGGCTCGGTTGCGGGGGTTTCGTTATTGCTCGCACCAAAAGGGGTGTCGCTGAACCAGAACTCAAACGAACCAACGCGGTCGGCATCGGGAATCGCCCCCGAACGTTGTGCCCAGGCAAACGAGTTGGAAGAAACTGTCGAACCGTAATCGAAGAAAAGCGTCTTCGGAGTCGCGCCGACACTGACGTACTGGCTGCCAACTACCACTTCCGGATCAGGATTGTTGTAATTGAAATTGAACAATTCCGAATCCACACCATAGACATCCAGGAACTCATCGTCGAACAAGTAGTCCGCAATTTTGTACTCACCACCTTCATAACGAGCGGTCTCAGAAGCTTGAATGCCGAACTCTCCGCTCGGCGTACCAAGGTTACTGTAACTCACGGCCATCGCATCGCTGGCGGTGAAACAAGCAACGAGTCCGAACAGCAAGGTAGCAGCCATCCACCGACGGGAGCGATAACCAACGGCAGCAGCACCTGCCAAAACCAGCATCACGATTGACGAAGGCTCAGGCACCGAAGTGGGGGCCATCAAGGCATCAATACCACCAGCAGCACGTGCTAGCAGAATGAAGTCTTCGATGTCCGAATCGAGGTCGCCATCAAGGTCGCCTAGCAAGTAAGCTTCGGCTGGTGAAAGATTGGGATAGTAGCCACCGAATCCTTCGAGGAAGATCTGATAGTCATCGAAGTTGATGCTGCCGTTGTAGTCGTAGTCGCCAGCGATAATGGCATTGCCGGTCATCTCGACACTCTGCGAGATCAACTCGCCAGATTCGTCGTAAATCAACACGCGGATGTCGTCGTAAGGAGTCAGCAAGAACAGATCGCCTAGATTGACGGAGTTACCTGCAGTGATGGTCAGGCCATTACCGGCTCCTCCTGCAGTCATGCCTTCTGCAATACCCGTGCTTTGTGATTGGGCATCGACCACCCAAGTGTCATCCGGGTCGGTACCAGCTGTGGCAATCGGCGTCCACTGCGAAGCATCTAGCGTCCCGAAGGTCGCCGAAGCAATCTCGTAGCTTCCAATCGTCACGGTCGATTCTGCGCGAATCGAAACGGCACCCGTCGCGCGATCGATCACCACGGTCGCTGCATCGTCTTCGAATAATTCGAATTCAGCAATCTGCATGAGATTGTTGTTACCCTTCAACGTGGGAAACACCATCTTGTACGAGGTGTAGGCGGTATTGCTCGCGTTATCTACTTGCACAACACTACCAGCGGCAAAGCGATTGTCGGGGAGCGACAGAGTTCCCTGATCGATCAATACCCAGTCTTCCTTATCACCAACGCTGTTGTCTTCGCTGGTAATTTCGTCGTTCGTACCATACAGCACCCACGAGCTAGGATCGCGTTCAGGAAGATCGTTCGCGGTCGTGACCCGAAATCCTTCGACTACAGATGATCCCCTAGAGGGAGTAACAATGAAGCCACTGTTGGGACCATCCGTATTGAGGTACTTCGTAGTGATGTCGCCATCGATCGCCAATGGCGGATTCTCAAGAGCGGGATATCCGCTGTAAGAACTATACTCAGCTTCTTGTACCGCCAACACCAAGTTGGGACTGGTGGTAATATCGACACCGCTGCTGTTCAACAACTCGACCTCACCCAACTGCATCGAGTTGGCAGCAGCCGAGTTGCGAACGGTCGGAAAGATCATCCGATAAGCAGAATAAGAAGTCGTATTGCTGAAGGTGTAAGCATCGGAAAAAGTGTAGCGATCTTCAGTAAGGCTCAGATCACCTTCAGAGATCAACTCCCAGCTCTCCAAATTGCCAGCACTATTGTCTGTGCTTGCAATCGAGTCGTTCGTGCCATAGAGCACATACGACATGGGATCGCGTTCCGAGGCATCGTTCGCGGTAGCCAAACGAAAACTCTGGATCACGGAACTCGATTGCGGCTGGATAATAAAACCGGTATTCAGTTCGCCAAAATTTAGGTACTTCGTCGCATCTGCTTCCATGTACAGATCGTCGAACAGATAGTACGGGGTTTCGCCTGCGGGATAGCTACTGTTTAAAGAAGAATAAGAATCTTCATCGATAGCAATAATCGGGTCGCCAGGAGTAAGCACATTCAAGGCCAGGGCGGTCTGCTCGCAAGCAAATCCCAGCACCCCAACCATCAGGAGCAAAGAAAGTGAACGACTCATCATTAAAAATCCTCTAGCCAAGTCAATGAACAGTGTTGTGATTAGATGTTGCCGCCCGACAAGTTGTGCGCACTTTGTGCGTCGAAACCGGCCTCCTCCAATAGGGAGGTGGTTTCATTTCCGATAAATGGATTGATTGGTGTCTACGACTACCAACTACCTTCTCTTAAATACGACGTTTTCACCGTCGTCGCTGCGATGGCCCATGCGTCGGTAAACCTGTGGATCGATGTCGTATTCCACCAGATCGACCGAACCATCGCACATCGCCATGACAACACCACCGGGGTGGGGACCTCCGAATACCTCGCGCCATGGCTCAACCCGTACCTTTTGGTTGTTCCAGATCGCGTCGGTTTCTTTGAAGTCATCCTGCACAGTGGAATCAGGTGCAGGTTGGTGGGTAGGTAGCAAACCATCATAGAAAGTCGAACGGGCGGTGTCGTCCTGGAAGCCTGTATACATGCTCCAGTCGTCCGCAATCCAGTCGCCGGTTTCGTATTTCGATTCCGGCAGATAACGCTCGCCGATGGCAAAGGTCTTGCTCATACCGTCGGTGAC
Organism: Aeoliella mucimassa; assembly: GCF_007748035.1. NCBI lineage: Bacteria > Pseudomonadati > Planctomycetota > Planctomycetia > Pirellulales > Lacipirellulaceae > Aeoliella > Aeoliella mucimassa. The sequence goes on along the minus strand of NZ_CP036278.1, from coordinate 2,758,677 downwards.
GTTACGAATTTTCACCGAGGCACCACAGTACGAAATACCACTGAACGAGGTCACCCGAGGAGGCCAGCCCGCAGGAGTAGTCGTGTAGTTGCGAGGCGAAATGGCCTGGCAATCGAGGTCCGAACGGGGAACATCGCCAACGTTCACCGCATAGTCGGAACGAGCTTGTTGCTCGGTATCGTAGCTGATCACGCCCCCTTGGCCATTGCCCGACAGCGATCCACCCAGCAACGAGGGATAAGGTCGAGGCTGCCGACGACTCGGGCAATTCATGATCGGCAATGGAGTTGAATCACGAGTGATAAACGCTTGCGAACGTGCAGCACCAGTTAGACCAGTACCAAGATCGTGCAATTGTTCTTGCTCGACAAACGGCAAGATTGAGTAAATCCAGCTACCTGGCTGGTCGGGTCCGCTACCGCGGTCAGGGTCGCCGGTCCAGCTGCCGAACCAACCCGATGAAGGCCAACTGCCATAGGTCGATTCGTGATTCAGCATGGCCAACGAAAGGTTCTTTTGCTGACTAATGCACTGGGCGCGACGCGCCGACTCTCGAGCCGCTTGCACGGCGGGAAGCAGCAAGGCCACAAGGATGCCAATGATGGCAATCACTACTAGCAACTCAACCAACGTAAATGCAGGGCGGCGGATTGCCGAGAAGCTTTGCACTTTCTCGGACTGTTTACGAAGGCTCCCTGCTAATAAAAACTGCATTCCCTGCTCCCATAGGGTTCGGAACAAACACTAGTTACTTACGCGATGCTTCAATTGTAATTAAAGAAAAAAAATTACAATCGCTAACACGCTGGCCGCAGCACTAACGGCCCATAAATCGATTCTGTATCACCAGCATGGTGTTTGAGACACCGGCGGAAATCATCAGTACCGAGCACCTCACTTATGGCACTCCTTGCTCTGCATCCCCATGGAACGCAGAACACGAATGCCCACCACATGAAGGGTCAATCGTTATCCACAGTTCCGCCTGTGTGCCTTTATATTCCCGCTTTCTGCGATTCGTTACAGTCTTTCTCAGGTTTATTTGGCTATTCACTTCATCGGATTACCACAAACGTGGCAATGACGCTTCAAATGGTGCGGATTTTGGCACTTTTCGCTCGGCATTTTGTGCGGATCGAATGGTAACCGAAATCGACTAACGACCACGATGAACGTCCACTCGATGGCGTGTCTCCGACCAGCGTTCCCCCCCAACACCTCAGAGACAGATATGGACAAACAAAGTTCAGTGAGTGTTCAACTGGACCACGTTGTCGAGTACAACTAAGTAGTACAGGCCCCCTTCGGTTTGCCGGTTGATTCCCCTACGCAGGCGACTCCGGTTGAGTCTTCACGTTGCCCGAGAACCCGACTGATGCCAGACGAACAAATCCCCCCCGACGGCCCCATTCAGGCCAGCGAAGCCTTTGTTCAGCTTTTGACAGGCGAACAATTTCGACTGCTTCACTACATCACCATGCTCCTTGGCGATGTCGACTCCGCGCAGAATGTGCTGCAGGAAACCAACATTGTGCTCTGGCGCAAGTCGACGGACTTTGAACCGGGCACCAACTTTTCGGCATGGGCGCGAAAAGTTGCGTACTGGAAGGTTCAGTCGTTCCTTCGGGACCAACAGCGGGAGCGTCACGTGTTTGGCGACGCATTGATCGCACGCTTGGCGAACCAGGAGACCACCTCGGAACAAGAAATAGAAACTCGCGTCGCCCTGCGTGATTGCATGACGAAGGTAAGCGACGAGAACATTGGCTTGCTTCGCGATCGCTACGCGAATGGACTATCGATATCGGCTTTGGCTGCAAAACTCGGCCGTACCGAATCTGCGATAAAAGTTCACTTGATGCGTCTGCGACGATTGCTGCAAGATTGCATCGAACGAAACCTTGCCCGCGAACTGGAGTAACATACGTAGCGATTCACACCACTTCGCTGCCATTATCTCTGCAACACGATTCAAGCCGACCACTTCCCATATACATGTACGAACAAGAAAAACAGCAGATCCGCGAAATCGCCGCCTGTATTGCCGAGAAACAGGCGAACGACGAAATGCTGGCGCGATTAGCAGCGCTAATCGAATCAAACGAAGAGTTGCAGGAGTACTATTCGACAACTCTTTTCCAGCAAATGCTCCTACAGAACGAGCTGGATCTTGGTCGCATGGAATTTTGCTCAGTAGTTGCGACCAAGCCCGATCAGGCAGCGAGCAAACAGTCAGTCGAATTCAGTTGCCAAGACTTAGCGACCCTTGCTTCGCTAGACCTTGAAACCACTCCTAGCAAAAGCGCATTGCTGGCCACTTCGGGTTCGTCACGACGCTCCCTGTATTGGGGTGTCTACTCAGCCATCGCGGCAACGCTGTTTGTCGCACTCTACTATGCTTTCCGAAGTGCTCCAGATCAGGTCGCAACGGTTTCTCTTCCTCCCACCGTTGCTGCCATTCCGTTATCCAATCCCACCGAAGGCGAAGTGGTGGTTCGCGATGATCGCGCGCTCTCGATACTTGGCCAACTGACCCGAACTGGTTCGCTCGATAGCATTCGGCTTGCAAGTTGCCTTAGTACGCTCAATCCAACCGAAGGTCTCTGCCCGTGCACCGGCACCGCCTGGCTTGAACGGGGGCAGGACAACGATCAGCCTGGCTACCTGGTTGCTCTCGAACCAGGACAGCAGATGGACATCCTTGTCGACGCTTCGGCCTGGAGCCAGAATTCGCTTAGCATGGTGGAGCTCGACAGCGAGGGGCGGCTTTCTGGTGGGTGGACCTCGTTTAATAATCTGTATGAAAACAACATTGAGGCTCCGGTGCGTCGGCACGGGCTCGTGGGACAACGCACCGAGTACAACACCAGCAACCGCACTCGCTACTTTCTGTTCGCTGGCTCGCACATCGTGCCATCGACTCCCAGCGATAGCACCTGGCATCTGAGCGATTGCCGAGTTCGCTTTGAAACCGATTTCCTTTTGGCGATCGGCTGGGACGACCGCGTGTACGTTCCATCGGACGAATCAGAGTCGGAAACTCTAACCTCCGACAAAGACTTCAACGACATGGTCGCAACCATCCACTTTACCACTCCCGAAGTGGCGAAGGTGGATATGGAACTGCCCCATCCCGCGGTGGAATACATGCCTGCTCCTATCGTGGAGCGGATGATCGTGGACGATATCGATTATGGACAGCACCTCGAGGTGAAACCTGGAGAGCGCTTGATCTTATCGTGTTGCAGTAGCGCCGAACTGCAGAATCGGATTCGCTTGATCGAGCTTGATACGAATCGCGTCGTCTGGGTGAATGAAGGTACTCCCTACGTGGAGGGGCAGAAGCAACCAGGCGATCGCGGGATCTACGTCATCACCAACCGCTCGGATCAACCGCAGCGTTTCCTGCTACAGGTGCACCACCATTCCTATGAGGATGATCCCACCGATCCCTGGCGCACCACGTTTGGTCGGCAACTATGCGGCACCGAAAAGCACGCCTATTTCGGATTCGAGGATAGCCTGGAAATCTGGAATCGGAGCGACTGGCAGGACATCTGCGTTTCGGCCCATTGGGTAGGGATGTAACACTCTCGCTTGAGAGTCGCTCATAAACCGGGGAATCAAAACCTTACAACTGCATCACCGCACGCACGCCGATCACGAGTGCGGGATCTACTTCCTGTCGCGCTGGCATCAGCACCTGCACGTCTGGCGAGATGTTGAGCCACTTTGTCACTTCGCAGTTGTAGAACATTTCGACCCCATACCCATCGCCGATGGGACCTAGGGGAATCTCCAGGAAGGGGCTGATCTGATCGCTGGTACCGCTCATGAACCAGCCGAGGCCAAACGTATCGTTGCGATGGCCACAGTAGGGGTTGTTACCGCCAATGCCTAGACTCAAGAAATAGGCGATTGGGTTCGCTTTGTCGTCCGCAATGCCCGCGCGACCAAACAGTCCCCAACCTTTGCTAGGATCACAGCGATCGGTGTAGAGGTATTGGTCAAAGTTGTAGTACAGCGACCACGAGCCTTGAGTTTCGTTGATCGCCACTTCGGGAAAGATCACCCGCGGATCCTGGTCGAGGGCGACGTAATCGCGGCTGCTCCAGGTGCCGCCAAACAGATGATGGCCAGGCTTGCCCCAGAACGTCGACGGCAGTCGCAGTTCGGCGCTCATCGCCACCCCGTCGGCAAACAACTCGTCGAACCCAGCCCTGTTTGCTGTGTCGCGTGGGTTGATGATCGTGTAATTGAAGAGCGGCTCGCCACCCTCGCCCATGATCAGAAATCCACACCCGAGCGACGAGTAGGGTACAGTTCGCAGCGCGATAGGATTCACGACGAATCCACTGTTCATGAATTGGGTCTTCCCTCGACCACTCGCAAACGCATTCGCGTCGCCGTCGAGTGTGTCGAGTTTGCCGAAGAACACCGCGGTTCGCTCGTTGAGGAACTGAGTGAACAAGACATTCGTCAGCATCAAGTCTTCACTGTCGGCTACTGGCAAATCAGCAAGTACCGTCGCCGGTAGCACTGCTCCGGTAGAAGGATTAATCGTCTCTCCAAAGCGATGCTCGGCCCGCACTTTCAAGAACAGACCTTCCTGAACGCCGAGTTTGCCGAAGTCGACATTGGTAACATAGTCGCCGTGTCCTGCGTAGGTAAAATGACGCTCGAGTCCTCCCGATGTCACTCCATGGTAAAAGTGGGCCACGTCCATATCGAACGTGATACCGTTCTCTGCCAGGCAGGTACGATTGCCACACCAGTCGCCGGTTAACGTCTCAGCGCAGTAGCAGCCATCGTTAAACACACCTTGGCCGTTTGCCACGCCGATGATCGCAGTAGCAATCATCAACGATTGAAAAATGACAGCGACGGAAGTTCTCATCATCCGATCCTTGGAAACGAGATTGGCAATCGATCCATTTACAGAAGCCCGAAGTCCTGTATCGGTCCTATTTGGGTCCAGAAAAAACAGTACCTGCATCAATCCGTAAAACCGTTACGACAGGTTTGTATTCCAATGCACGCCCGTTGGCCGAACATGAACGCTTTGTGAAGATCATTCATTGAATCTTTATCTCCAGGTGAGTAGCGATGGGTAAATCAGGTGATCTAAATGCCCCATTTCCAAGGTTATTTCGACCAAAGACTTGGCGAACGGAACTCGCACGATCTTGAAACTAGTAAGCTGCCAGAATCTGGACCTTTAGGCTCACAATTCATTGCAACCCGTTAAAATCCCCTTATACTTCCTAATGCCCCATGGCGTTCTCGCTGCCTGGTCGGGCTTCGTGGAGGGGGGCTTTTCACTTCTTACCCAGGGGAGGTTCTTATGCGGCAATCCATGATGCGTCTCTTCCAGACGCTCAGTCTGGCAGTCGTTGCCATGGTGGTGGGTAGCCACTGCTCGGCGGCCGACAAGCCCAACATCCTTGTGATTTTTGGGGATGACATCGGCCAAAGTAATGTCTCTGCTTACACGATGGGCCTGGTGGGGTATCGTACCCCGAACATCGATCGCATCGCCCACGGTGGGATGATCTTTACCGACTACTACGCCGAGCAAAGCTGCACCGCGGGGCGTTCGACCTTCATTACTGGTCAGTGCAGCTACCGCACAGGTTTGTCGAAGGTCGGTCTGCCGGGGGCGGATCTTGGCTTGCAAGCCGAAGACCCCACGCTGGCCGAGTTGCTCAAACCGCACGGTTACGCCACTGGTCAGTTTGGTAAAAACCACCTTGGCGACCGCGACGAATTCTTGCCGACCATGCATGGATTCGACGAGTTCTTTGGCAACCTTTATCACTTGAATGCCGAGGAAGAACCGGAGAATCGCAACTACCCACGCGATCCAGAGTTCCTCAAGCGATTTGGTCCTCGTGGCGTGCTGAAGTGCAAAGCCAATCCCGATGGCACACAAACCATCGAAGACACCGGCCCGCTGACCAAGAAGCGGATGGAACACGTCGACGACGAGACCTCCGAAGCTGCGATCGACTTCATGAAGCGTCAGGTAAAGGCCGACAAGCCGTTCTTCTGCTGGTGGAACGCGACTCGTATGCATTTCCGCACGCACGTCGCTGAAGATCGTCGGGATAAACCAGGCCTGACCTCGCGTACCGAATACGCCGACGGCATGATCGAGCACGACAACCATGTTGGCAAACTGCTCGACACGCTCGAAGACCTCGGCATCGACGAGAACACCATCGTGCTTTACACCACCGACAACGGCCCACACAAAAACAGCTGGCCCGACGCTGGTTTGAGCCCCTTCCGCAACGAGAAAAACTCGAACTGGGAAGGTGCTTTCCGCGTGCCATGCGTTATTCGTTGGCCAGGCAAGATCAAGGAAGGGAGCGTTTCGAACGAAATCGTCAGCGGCCAAGACTGGTTGCCGACGCTGATGGCCGCGGTGGGTGAATCGGACATCTCCGAGAAACTCAAGGCTGGCCACAAGGCAGCTGGTAAGGAGTTCAAGGTTCACTTGGATGGTTACAATCAGCTTCCTTACCTGACCGGCGAAGTGGATGAATCGCCTCGTAACTCGTTCTTCTACTTCAACGACGATGGCCAGTTGGTCGGTATGCGGTTTGAGAACTGGAAACTTGTGTTCCTCGAACAACGCGCCCGCGGAACTCTGCAGGTGTGGGCCGAGCCGTTCACCGAACTTCGCGTGCCCAAAATCTATGATCTGCATGCGGATCCGTACGAGCAGGCCGACATTACGTCGAACACCTACTACGACTGGCTGCTGGAACATGCTTATATGTTGGTTCCCGCTCAGCAGTACACTGGCAAGTTTCTGGAGACCTTCAAGGAGTTCCCCCCACGTCAGAAGCCAGCGAGCTTCAACTTGGAGGAAGTCATGAATAAGCTCCAAGAAGGTGCTCCCGGGTCGAACTAGACCTTTTTCTATCGTAATAAGCCTCTTCTTTACTCGTGGGAATATTGCCATGAAGCCGCTGTTTTTGTTACCCATTCTCACATGTATCCTTAGCGCGGCCGCGCAAGAGGCTGCCACCAGCGATCCGCTTGCTTCGTGGAACGACGGAGCCACCAAACAAGCGATCGTCGATTTTGTCGAACGGGTCACTACCAAAGACTCGCCCGACTTTGTCGCGCCCGCGGATCGCATCGCGGTGTTCGACAACGACGGCACCTTGTGGTCCGAACAACCGATGTACGTACAACTCGCCTTTGCGCTCGATCGCATCAAGGCAATGGCTCCGGATCACCCGGAATGGAAAACGGAGCAACCTTTTCAAGCAGTGCTGGAAGGGAACTTCAAGGCGATGGCCGCTAGCGGCAACGAAGGGCTTCTGAAGATCATCGGGGCGACCCACGCTGGCATGACCAACGATCAGTTTGCCGAGATCGCCCGCGACTGGTTTGCCACGGCCAAGCACCCCAAGTACGACCGACCTTACACCGAGTGCGTCTATCAGCCGATGCTCGAGTTGCTCGCGTACCTGCGAGCCAATGGGTTCAAGACCTACATCGTCTCGGGCGGCGGCATCGACCTGATGCGTGTGTTTTCTGAACAAGTTTATGGCATTCCTCCCGAGCAAGTAGTCGGCAGCAGTATTGAATTGGAATATGTCGAGCAGGACGGCGTGCCGACCTTGATTCGAAAGCCTCAGGTGGCTTTCATCGACGACAAAGCCGGCAAGCCGGTTGGTATTGATCGCTACATCGGCCGCCGCCCGATTGCGGCGTTTGGCAATTCCGATGGCGATTATGAAATGCTTCGCTACACCACCGCGGGCGATGGCCTGCGGCTCGGTGCGATTGTTCATCACACCGACGACGAGCGCGAAGTCGCCTACGACCGCGACTCGCACATCGGGCGGTTAAACAAGGCGCTGGACGAAGCGCCGGAGCGGGGATTCCTGCTCATCGATATGAAACAAGACTGGCGGCAGGTGTTCCCCAAGAAATAGCTTGGTGGATCTAGCTGATTAGTTAGTCTCCCTCTTGTTTGGCATCTGCGGAGCTAGCGTGCGGGCGCGATCCCGACTGGTGGGATACTGCGCGCCGGTGGCTGCGAGTTGCTCGATCATCTCGCCCATCATCCGTGCGAGCTGCTCCGGTTCGCTCGACGAGAGATCGTTCGACTCGGTGGGGTCCTCGGCCAGATTGAATAATTCGTATCGCTTGTTTTGGGGATTCGTTTTCGGCAGGTAGTGGTAGGCAATCTTCCAATCGCCATGGCGATAGATCGTGAAGTAGTTGCTGCGATGCACCGAGTGCGGGTAGTGCATCAGGAACGTCTCCGGGCGGGAGTCGTCGTGCTTGCCAGCCAGCAGCGGCTGAAGGGCAAAACCATCGACCGGGTGATTCGCGGGATTGTCGAGTTCGGCGATTGAGAGAATCGTGGGAAGCAAGTCGCAGACCGACGCCACCTGCGACTGAATTTGCCCCTCAGCGATCGGCACCGCCGCCTGCACGGGGTTCGCAGGATTCGACTTCGCCCACCCCGCAATCATCGGCACCCGCACGCCCCCTTCGTAATGCGAGCCTTTCTTGCCGCGCAACGGAGCGGCCGAGGCGATTTCGTGAGCGCCGCCGAGCGGGGCGTCGCTGCCGTTGTCGCCGAGGAAGATCACGATCGTCTCTTCGGCCACCCCAAGCGACTCGACATGATCCAATAAATCACCGAGCGATTTGTCCATGCCCTCAATCAGCGTGGCGAACGCCTGGGCTTGGGGTTTCTTGCCCGAATCGCGATAGTGATCGGCAAATCGCGGATCGGATTGAAACGGCGCATGCACCGCGTAGTGGGCCATGTACAAGTAGAAAGGCTGCTTGGCTTCCACCGCTTCGGTCACCTGCTGCTTCGCTTCGCGCGTGAGTGCCTCGGTAAGGAAGATCTCCTGCCCGTGATATTTCTCCAGGCCAGGCACTGCCTGAACGGGGTTCTTCTCGCCAAAGTTGTCGGTGCCATAGTAGCTCGCAGGATGTCCGGCCGCGTGCCCAGCGATGTTCACGTCGAAGCCAAGATTCAGCGGCTCGGCTCCTTCATGGTTGGCGGGCCCGAAGTGACCTTTGCCGACGTGGATGGTTCGATAGCCGCCAGCCTGCTCGAGCAAGCGAGGGAGCGTTACATCGCTCTTCTTAAGCCCGGTCCAGTTCCAGTCGGCCGGCCCAAACGGTCCCCGATTGTTCGACTGCGGATTGATCCAGTTGGTCGTGTGATGGCGACTCGCGTTCTGCCCGGTCATGATCGATGCCCGAGTCGGAGAGCAAACGCTCATCGCGTAAAAATTGTTGAGCCGCACCCCTTGCTGGGCCAACCGCTCCATGTTGGGAGTGCGATAATAGTCGTTCAGAGGATGCCTAACCGCGTTGCCTTGCTCGTCGGTCAGGAAGGGCAGTGAGGTATCCATGATGCCCATGTCGTCGACCAGGAACAGGATGACATTCGGCGCCGCAACTGCTTGCTGACCAGCAGCGAGCACCGCTGCGGCCATCAGCGATCCGAGTAGCATCACGCAGAATGGCCGGTAGATGATCGTTCGCATGAAAAGTCGCCTTCCAATGTAGGTTTGCTGTTACCTCTCGACGCTGCTTACCTCGACACTCGCTCCAAGTTGCTCTTGGGCTTTGCCAATGTAGTAGGCTTCGATCGCTCGGGTGATTTCGGCACCCACCAAAAATGCCAGCGATGTGTAGTAGCACCAGGCCAGCAGTACTGCCAGCGAGCCAGCAGCCCCATAAGCGGACCCCAGATGCATGTGGGTGAGCAACAACGCCAGCAAAGTTTTGCCCAACATGAACAACAGGGCGGTGATCATTCCCCCCAGCGACGCGAATTTCCATGTTACCCGCGTGTCGTGCAGCCAGCGATACACAAGCGTAAAAAAGCACATACTTACGATAAAATCCGACGTGAACGAAATCAGCCACCCTGTCTGCGGCAACTGCTGGTTCAAGATCGATTCGTTCAGCACATCGCCGAGCGTTGTTAGCGTGGCGCTGATCACCATCGTGAGCAACAGCAGGAAGCCGATGACGATCACGAAGCCTAGCGACAGCAGTCGGCGAATAAAGAAATTGCGTTTTCGCAGCCGGTCGACGTCGGGCTCGTGCTTCCAGATCAAGTTCAGTGCGATCTGCACCTGCACGATCACGCCCGAAGCACTGAAAAACAGCATGGCGGTCACGAACAACACACTGGAGGTCGAGGGAGGCAACTTGGTAGCCCGATCGATGAGTTGCGCCACCTGATCGGTGCTGAACGAGCCGACGACGCCGCCGACCTCGTCGATCATGTGCTCGCGAACCGTATCGCCGGTACCGAGAGCGCCGATCCTCGCCAGATACCCCCCAATCGAGATGGTGATGAGCAAAATGGCTGGCAACGAGAAGATCATGTAATACGCAATCGCCGCGGCCATCTGCGGAACGTGATGATTCATCACGCCGACCGTCGTGGTACGTAGAACACCGAAGATTGCCTTTGCGATGCGAATGATAAATGCCTTTAGTCGCCTGAGGATGCTATGTTTTTTACCTATCCGTTTTAACTTACACGCTCTATCTGAACCATGGCGGATGGAAAGTGTCCGCTTTCTGCCGATTTGTTTTCGAGCGAGCCTGCGGGGAAACGAAGTTTTTTGGACTGCCGTTTTTGACCTGCTGAAATTGCCCGCTAAAATCACCTGATTCGAGTCCGTATCGCTTCCCCCAGGATCCCCCCCATGCCATCTATACACCCTCGGGATGCCATTGTTCGCCCGCGAGTCCGGGGAGGAGAGGGGCAGGTTAGCTTGCTCGAGGATCTGGTGGCCGAACACTTGGACAAAGGCACCACCGGCATCTTTTGGGTCGTGGGTGGCGCTGGCTCGGGCAAGTCGACCGCGGTCAGGCATCTGCACGAGACCTTTCCCAATCTGCTGGTGCTCGACGAGCCGAGCTTGGCCGACGTGGCCGAGCAGGCCGAAACCCAGTTGGTGATCGCTACCAGCGGGGTAAAGCTCTCCCGTCGCTGGCGACGCTGGCAACTGTTGCCATGGGGGCGGGACGATCTGGTTGAGTACCTGCTCGCAGCCCACTCCGACCTTTGCAAGCATGTGATGAACCGACTGGGGACGCACGCCCAAGGCATCTGGCTTCCGGAACTGGCGACCATCGTGCTCGACCACTTTGCCGCCGACCAGACGCTCGACGATCCGACCGAAGCGATGCTGGCCGAGGTTCGCGAACGAGCAGGGGGGCAGGATGGGTTGATTGCGGCCATGAAGGCTTGCTTGACCATGCTCAGCGAGCAAAACACCTGGATGTTCACTACCTGGATCTCGTTGCTGCAACGCGAAGCGACGCCGGAACTCAAGGCGTTGCTCCGCCACCGTCCGGTGCAACTTCCGCTCGCAGCGACGTGGATCGTCGCCGCCGAGTCGACTCGTCGACTCAGCCGACGATTGCTGTTGCCGTTGCCGCCCGATTTGATTGATCTCACCGCCCGCTACTTTCAAAAGAAAGGAGACGGGCAAAAGAAGGGAGACGGTCAAACCAAGGAGGATGAGCAAACCAACGCAGAGGGGACTGCTCTGCTGTTGCAACTGCTCGAACAGGGTGGGGGTCTGCTGGAGCAGGGGGGCTGGTCGTCGGCCGACCCGATGGCTGCCAGCATCCTGCTGCGACTCGACCCAATGTGGCGGCCGACGCCGGAGAGTCGCCGGCTCTGGAACCTTAGCGGGGGATCGTTCCCCCGCGCCCACTGGACCGAAGTAAACCTGGCCGACGCCAAGCTCGGGCAATGCGATTTCAGCGAAGCCGATCTGGTCGGCGCCGACCTGTCGAATACTCGGCTGACATCTAGCTCGTTTGAAGGAGCCAACCTGGCCGGCGCGCAGATGCAACAAGCGATCGCGCTGCAAGCCAACTTTGCCCACGCCAAGCTGGCGGGAGCAAACTGCACGAACGCCAGCTTCTCGCGAGCCGACTTCTACGAGGCCGATCTGCGAAATGCCGACCTCTCTGGTGCACGTCTCACCAACGCGGTGCTCACCCGGGCGAACCTGTCGAACGCCAACCTTAAATCGGCTCGCCTCACCGGGGCCAACCTGGAGGAAGCCAACCTGAACAGCGCCGACCTCAGCGGTGCCCAACTCGAGCATGTCGACCTGCGTACGCTTTCGCTCGACGGTGCGAAGTTCAGCCGGGCGAACCTGAACCACGCCCAGCTGGAAGACGTGAGCATCGAAGGGGGCAGCTTCTACCAGGCCAACCTTTCGTACGCCCACCTCACCGGCTCGCAGTTTCCCGGCGGCGACTTCTGCCAGGCCCGGCTGGTCGATGCCCATCTGGCGGAAATCAACTGGGAAGGTGCCGACCTGCGACGCGCCAATCTGCGCGGGGCTTCGTTCCATATGGGTTCGTCGCGGAGCGGGTTGGTCGACAGCCCGATCGCCATGGAAGGGAGCATGACGGGATTCTACACCGACGAGTTGACGGAACTTCATTTCAAACATCCTGAACAGGTTCGCAAAGCCAATCTGCGCGGCGCAAAACTCCGCGGCGCTCAAGTCGATGGGGTCGATTTCTATCTGGTTGATTTACGCGACGCCGAACTCGACCCGGCCATCGAACAGCAGGCCCGCCAAACAGGGGCGATTCTCGACGATTTTGATTATGAGGATTGATCGCAACGCAGTACGAGCGCGATGCCGACTGGCTGTGCTGTGCTGTGCTGTGCTGTTGTGCCCCCAGTTCCGAGTGGGGGCAAAACCGATTCTCCTAAGTTGTTGTGTGTTCGCGACTTAAGACATTTCATTTGCCACCAAACGGGACATCTCATTCGTGGGGGCAATTCTTACGACTCCGGCAGTTGTTGCAAACTCTTTCCTAAGCACGACTTACAGCCGACTGAATCGACGCAAGTGGTTTTCAAATGCCCCCAGCGTGGAGCGATATTTTTCGACCACAGCATTTGGTGTTTAGTCAATCTACCGATGGTGTTTTCTACTGATAACATGCGAGTTGTTCCTCGTGACGCGAACGAGCTTCGATACATATACATTTGTTCTGTACTATTAGATCACATCGCCCGCGTGATTCAAGCATTATTTTTGGCCATTTGCGTCGGCCGAACTGGCATCACCAGTGGGAAGGGAAGACTACACTGGGAGACTTGGCGAGCATTGCTCTCGTTACAATCGACGACCCCGTGTTGGAACCGAACCATGGCGACCCTTAGCTCCACATTCTTGCCACACCTTGCCGCGCTGACTGTTTTGCTGAGCCTGACTGGCTGCAGCGATCCACCGGCCACCAGCCCCTCTTCCGCAAACAAGACGGCAGCGCCAGCAGCCGAGGACTCATCCGCTAGCACGCCGATCGCCGAATGGAAATTGACCGAAGAGCAACAGGCGCTACTCGGCGAGAAGTTCGAGATGGGGCAGTTCGTGTTTCAGCCCCCGAAGAGTTTCACCTTCATCGAGCAAGTGCAACAAGGCAATTCCTACACCTGGGTAGGGCCTGTACGTCAGGACGAAACCTATCCCATGCTGATGGTTATTATCGTACCACTGAGATCGGTGAACTATCCGTCGCTCGAAGCGATGCTCGAGGACTCCATCAATGGCATTCGACCGCATCGCAATTCATTCTCCAGTTCTCCGATCGAAACGGGCATGGTCGGCGACCTGAAGTTCGTCCGCAGCCACGTGGTCGGCGAAGTTGCCGACGGCGCTCGCGAAGGCCTGATCGGCCGGACGATGCACACCACGCTCTACGTCACCGAAAACAACAACACGATCGTGCAGATCTTGTGTCAGGACGTGGCTCCCGATCACGAACCAGGAATGGCTGAAGCCGAGGCCGCGGCGATGTCGTTCACGGCGAAACCACTGGCGATGCAGTCAGCCGAGGATTGAAATAAGCAGGACTGACCAAGTGGTTGCTGGCCAGCAAGCAGATAGATTAATGGCCAGCATGAACCGCTAGTCGAGTGCTCACTGGGGGGGATTAGAGCTTGAAGCTCCACCCGATCGGCTACCTGAGACGAGCCTGGCACAAGTCGCCAGCTTAGCGACCGCGCATAAAAAAGTGGACAGGACTGGGATCGAACCAGCGACACCGGCCTTTTCAGGGCCGTGCTCTACCAACTGAGCTACCTGTCCAACGAAGACTTTCATCTTAATCAACAACCCGCGGATGGCAAAGGGCAGGGGGCAACCGTCTGAAAATCAGGTGCTCGAAGCCCAGCAGCGGGTCCTATCTACATCGCCAACTTCGCGGGTAGTTGTTAAACAAGACCTGCAAAAAACAGGCGATCCGCTACCTGCTGGGTAGGGAATCCCCTCGCTTGGAAAACAAAATCGTGTCTGCATTTCATTGCAAAGCTGCCTGCAAGAAATTGCAAAACCCATGCATTGCAAGCATCTAGACACGCAAGGCCTTGTTTAGGGTTCGCAGTGCGAGAGGAAATGGCGAAATCCCCATTCCCTTCCAGCGGGAGTGTTGTAGGATATGGCGGTAGACAAGTCCTGTATGCCGTGGGCACGCACCGCAAAGATCCCGCCTAATTCTCTCCCAGCGGGCCTATGGCAGTCGAGTGGGAGAAGCCTTAAATCGTTATAGGGGTTGACCTAGCGTCGATTTTGTGAAAAAAATCACAAACTTCCATTCGCCGGATTTACCGTCCACCAGCGTCCGTTCGTCACTGCTACCGCCCAGCGTCTCAACATTCCCGCGTTAAGCGAGTTGCCCGCCCGATCATGCCTCAGCCAATCCGCATTACCAAAGGTCTTGACATTCCCCTCGCTGGCGAGCCTAAGCAGCAAATCAGCGACGCCGTACCTGCCACTCGCGTGGCGCTGCTGGGCGACGACTACATCGGCATGAAGCCGACGATGTTGGTTGCCGAAGGCGACACCGTAAAACGGGGTCAGGTGCTGTTCACCGACAAAAAGCTGCCTGCGGTCTGCTATACCGCACCGGCGGCAGGCCGCGTGGTGGCCGTGTCGCGGGGTGCCAAGCGAAAGTTCCTGTCGGTCACCATCGAGATCGACGGCGACGAGTCGGTCGACTTCAAGTCGTACACCGACAGCAATCTCACTCAGTTGCCAGCGGTCGAAGTTCGCGAGCAGTTGATCGCATCGGGCCTGTGGACCGCCTTGCGGACCCGCCCATTCAGCAAAGTGCCCGATCCGGAAACATCGCCGTACGCGTTGTTCGTCACCGCGATCGACACCAACCCGCTGGCCGCAGATCCGAAGATCGTGATCTCGACTCGCGAACGCGAATTCAAAGCCGGTCTCGAGGCGCTCAGCACTCTGACCGAAGGCAAAACCTACCTCTGCAAGGCCGATGGCGTGAGCCTGCCTGGCGATGACCTCGACTGCGTCGAATCGGCCTCGTTCGCTGGCCCGCACCCCGCCGGTTTGCCCGGCACGCACATTCACTTCCTGGCGCCCGTGAACTTGGAACGCCACGCGTGGTACATCGGTTACCAAGACGTGATTGCCGTTGGCCACCTGTTCCTCACGGGACAACTGAGCAACGAGCGAGTGGTCGCCCTGGCTGGCCCCGCGGCGAAAGACCCACGACTCGTCCGCACCCAACTTGGCGCTAACATGACCGACCTCACCGCCGGCGAGACCACCGACGCCGAATATGGCGTGCGGGTGATATCGGGCTCGGTGCTGGCTGGTCGCAAGTCGGTAGAGCCTGTCGACTTCCTCGGCCGTTACGACAACGCAATCACGTTGATCGCCGAAGGCAAGCAACGCGAGTTGATGGGCTGGAGCGGTCCTGGCTTCAACAAGTTTTCGATCAAACCGATCTTCGCGTCGGTACTGTCGGCTGGTCGCCGATTTGCGATGACCACTTCTACCGAAGGTAGCGAGCGGGCGATTGTGCCGCTTGGTTCGTTCGAACAAGTGATGCCGCTCGACATCATCGCGACCCCGCTGCTGAAATCGCTGGTAGTCGATGATACCGAGCAAGCCCAGGCACTTGGTTGCCTGGAACTAGACGAAGAAGACCTGGCCCTGTGCTCGTTTGTTGATACCGGCAAGCACGACTTTGGACCGATCCTGCGTCGCAATCTGACGACCATCGAACAAGAGGGCTAAACCAAGCCCACCATCCGCAAGAGGAATGAGGAAACTCGTGTGAGGCATCCCTCACCCGAGCACTAAGTCCCAAAACGAGTATCCCCCTGATATGAAATTCCTTCGCAACCTGCTCGACAAAGTAGAGCCTTTGTTTACCAAGGGCGGTAAGCTCGAACGGTTCTACCCGTTGTACGAAGCGGGCGACACGTTTCTGTTCACGCCGGGCGAGGTGACCAAAACCGGTCCCCACGTTCGCGACAGCCTGGACATGAAGCGGATGATGTCGACCGTGATCGTGGCCTTGCTGCCATGCATCCTGATGGCTCTCTACAACACCGGGTATCAAGCCAACCTGCAAATCTATGCCGGAACCGGCACCGCTATTGACGACTGGCACGAAACGGTCTTCACCGACATGGGATTCACTCACGATCCCAACAGCGTTCTATCGTGCTTCGTGTACGGGGCGTTGTGGTTCCTTCCCGCGTACATCGTCACGATGGCCGTGGGTGGTACGATCGAGCTGATCTTCGCCTTGGTTCGCGGTCACGAGATCAACGAGGGCTTCCTCGTCACCGGCATGCTTTTTCCGCTAACGCTACCGCCGACGACACCGCTGTTGATCGTTGCGGCCGGTATTGGATTTGGTGTGCTGATCGGCAAGGAAGTGTTCGGCGGCACTGGTAAGAACTTCCTGAACCCCGCCCTCACCGCCCGCGCGTTTGTGTACTTTGCCTTTGCGAAGTACCTGTCGGGCGAGACAAACCCCTTAGGCCAAGGCGTGTGGGTCGCAGTACAGAAGACCGACGCCTTCTCCGGAGCGACCACACTCGGCAAGATGATGACCGCCACGGCCGAGCAAGGCCCGAGCGAAGCGATGGCCGAAGTGGTGCATACGGTCTCCGAAGGGGCGACCTTCGACTGGATGACCGCGTTCCTTGGTTTCATCCCCGGTTCGATGGGCGAAACCTCGGCCTTGGCCTGCCTGATTGGGGCCGCCATCTTGATCGCCACCGGCATCGGTTCCTGGCGCATCATGACTGGCTGTGTGCTCGGTCTGCTCGCAACCACCTGGTTGCTGACGCTCACCTTCACCGGCAACCCTGTTGTACAAATCCCACCGTACTGGCATCTGGTCATTGGTGGCTTTGCCTTTGGCACCGTGTTTATGGCCACCGACCCGGTTTCGGCCGCCATGACGAACAGCGGCAAGTGGTGGTACGGAGCCCTCATCGGGTTCATGACCGCCCTGGTGCGAGTGGTGAACCTCGGCTTTGCCGAAGGTATCATGCTGGCCATTTTGTTTGGGAACGTCATGGCTCCCACGATCGACTACTTTGTGATCCAAGCGAACATCAAGCGGAGGCTCGCACGATATGGAACGTGATTCGTTTCTAGGAACGATCTTGGTAGCGCTAGGCGTTTGCGTAGTTTGCTCCGTGCTTGTAGCGAGTTCCGCTGTCCTCCTGAATGGACGACAGGAAGAGAACAAGCTGCTGTACAAGCAGCTCAACGTATTGCGCGCTGCGAACCTGGTCGATAAGAAGGCTGATCTGTCGAAAGAAGAAGTCGACGCGATTATCGAAAAGCGGGTCACCACGCTGCTGGTCGATTTGGAAGATCAGACCGTAATCGAGGACTGGAAGGAAAAGTACTCCGACTTCGATCCTCGCGATGCTGCCAACAGCAAAGAACTTGGCAAGGAGATCGAAGGCGTCACCCCCTCGCCAGGCATCAAACGCCGGGCCAAGATGCAGTTCGTCTATGAGATCCACGCCGAAGGCGATCCGAACAAGATCGAACAATATGTGCTGCCGGTGAGCGGCAAAGGTCTCTGGTCGACCCTTTATGGGTTCCTGTCGATCAATGCCGATGGCAAGACCGTCGAAGGCATTACCTTCTACGAACACGCCGAAACACCAGGCCTTGGTGGTGAAGTCGAAAACCCCACTTGGCAGCAGAAATGGGAAGGCAAGCTCGCCTACAACGACGAGCACGAAGTGGTGATCAAAGTGATCAAGGGTTCGGCTCCTAGCTCGGGCCCTGGCGCCGATACCACGATCGATGGCCTTTCGGGTGCAACGATTACCACCAATGGTGTTTCGAACTTTGTGCAGTACTGGCTGGGCCCCGATGGGTTCGGACCTTTCCTCCAAAAACAGACCGCAGGCTCGGACCTCTAGGCAACTAAGAGCAGTTCGTCACGCTTCGCTCTAGATACTTCCTTGGACCAATTTGATCATGGCCAAAACTACCCCTTCCAAAGTGTTGTTGAACCCGATCTTCAACAACAACCCCATCGCGCTGCAGGTGCTCGGCATTTGCTCGGCTCTGGCGGTGACTACCAAACTGGATAAAGCCATTACCATGGCCATCGCAGTGACTGTGGTTACCGGTTTTTCCAGCGCCGCTGTCAGTGCGATTCGCAAGCTGATCCCCAGCAGCATTCGCATTATCGTCCAAATGACGATCATTGCGTCGATGGTGATCATCGTCGATCAGATCCTGAAGGCCTACTTGCCAGACATCAGCCGCACGATGAGCGTGTTCGTCGGCTTGATCATCACCAACTGTATCGTGATGGGCCGCGCCGAAGGCTTCGCCATGAAGGAAGGCCCTTGGTTGTCGTTCCTCGACGGCATCGGCAACGGCCTCGGCTACAGCTTGCTGCTCGTGGTCATCGGATTCTTTCGCGAACTATTTGGCTCGGGTTCGATCCTCGGTTACCAGGTACTGGCAATTTACGGAACCGACGAAGGAGGCTGGTACGAGCCGAATGGCTTGATGCTGCTTCCCCCGAGTGCGTTCTTTCTGATCGGCATCTTCATTTGGATCCTTCGGTCGTTCAAGCCGAACCAGATGAACTCCGATCCCACGCTGTAACCTTACACCTAACGCTGTCCGACTCCCTCGCGATCGCACACTAACCAATATTTGGACCCATCCACATGGACCTCCAGCACTACTTCAACATCTTCCTCAACGCCGTGTTCGTGCAGAACCTGGCGCTGGTGTTCTTCCTCGGCATGTGTACCTTCCTGGCCGTGTCGAAGAGCATTAAGAATGCCATCGGTCTGGGCATCGCGGTGATCGTGATCATGACGATCACGGTTCCACTGAATAATGCGATCTACGTCTATCTGCTCAAGAAGAACGCGATCGCCGATGGAATCAACCTCGAGTTTCTCTCGTTGATTAGCTTCATCGGTACGATTGCCGCCATGGTGCAGATTCTGGAAATGACGCTCGATAAGTTCTTTCCCGCACTGTACAACACGCTGGGTATCTTCCTGCCGCTGATTACGGTGAACTGCGCCATCCTGGGTGGTTCGCTGTTCATGGTCGAACGCAGCTACAACCTCGCTGATAGTGCTGTGTACGGTTTTGGTGCTGGTTTCGGCTGGGCCTTGGCCATTCTCGCCCTCGCAGGTATTCGCGAGAAACTGAAGTACAGCGACGTGCCCCACGGGCTCCGCGGCCTCGGTATCACGTTCATAACGGTCGGCTTGATCGCCTTGGCTTTCATGGCCTTCGGCGGCATCAACCTGCCTGAGTAACTTTCACTATATCCTATCATTCAAGCGGAATTGCTCCGCCATTTGATTCTCGCTGAGGCATCCCTCATGGAACCGATTACCATCGTTTACGGCGTTGCCATGTTCACCGGCGTGGTCGTGGCGCTCGTACTGCTCATTCTGTTCGCCAAGTCGCAATTGGTGGCATCGGGCGACGTATCGATTGAAATCAACGAGCAAAAAACGATTCACGTGCCAGCCGGCGGCAAACTGCTCGGAGCCCTGGCCAGCGAAGGCATCTTCGTTTCCAGCGCCTGCGGCGGCGGCGGAACCTGTGCTCAATGCCGAGTGAAGGTGCTCGACGGGGGTGGCGACATCCTGCCGACCGAGAAGACACATATCAATAATCGCGAAGCTCGCGAAGGCTGCCGGCTGTCGTGCCAGGTGGCCGTAAAGCAAGACATGAAGGTCGAGGTACCGGACGAAGCGTTCGAGACCAAGAAGTGGGAGTGCGAGGTCATCTCGAACCACAACGTCGCGACCTTCATTAAGGAATTCAAGCTCAAGCTGCCCGAAGGCGAAGATGTGAATTTCAAGCCGGGCGGTTACATCCAGATCGAATGCCCTCCGCACGAAATCCACTACAAGGACTTCGACATTGAAGAGGAGTACCACGAGGACTGGGACAAGTACAACGTTTGGCAATACGTGTCGAAGGTCGACGAAGAGGTGGTGCGAGCCTACTCCATGGCCAACTACCCTGGCGAGAAGGGCATGATCATGCTCAACGTTCGTATCGCCAGCCCACCGCCACGCCTGCCGAACGTTCCGCCTGGAAAGATGTCATCGTACATCTTCTCGAAGAAGCCCGGCGATAAAGTCACCATCAGTGGCCCTTACGGTGAGTTCTTCATTAAGGATACCGACGCCGAAATGGTTTACATCGGTGGTGGTGCTGGTATGGCTCCCTTGCGTAGTCACATTTTTGAACTGTTCAAGGAACGCAAGACCAACCGCAAAGTGTCCTACTGGTACGGTGGTCGTAGCACCCGCGAATTGTTCTATGTGGATGAGTTCCGCGATATCGAGAAGGATTTCCCGAACTTCAAGTTCAACATCGCCCTGTCCGACCCCATGCCCGAAGACAATTGGGATGGCTACACCGGGTTCATCCACCAGGTGCTGCTCGAGAACTACTTGAGCACGCATCCCGCGCCGGAAGACATCGAATACTATATCTGCGGTCCTCCCATGATGAATGCCGCGGTGTTCAAGATGCTGGACGAACTGGGCGTTGAGAAGGAAAACATCGCCTACGACGACTTCGGCGGATAAAATAGGGAATCGCTTCCCTCGCCACGAAAAGACGTTCGTATGCCTCGCCTCACTCACTCCCCACGCAATCTTCCCACGTTCTCGCACCCAAGCTTTGCCTTGGTGCTTGTCTGGGGAGTGCTGCTATCAAGTGCTGTCGCGCACAGTGAAGAGGTCCGGCTTATCGGGCGTACGATGGGCACCTCGTACCATGCAACGGTCGGCTTCGACAGTTCGCTGCACTCCGAAGAAGAAGTGCAGCAAGTGATCGACGATCGCCTGGCCGAGATCAACGCGTTGATGTCGACCTACGATCCTAAGTCAGAACTCTCGGAGTTCAACCAATCGGAATCGACGGACTGGTTCGACCTGTCGCCTGAGACGGCCAAGGTAACTGCTGCCGCGATCGATATCGCGAAGCGAAGCGAGGGCTCGTACGACCCTACGGTCGGTCCGCTGGTAAACCTCTGGGGATTTGGTCCCGACGGTCAGCGGAAGGTCCCACCACAGGAAGAAATCGACGCCGCTCGCGCTCGGGTTGGATACGAAAAGCTGGAGGTGCGACTCGATCCCCCCGCGGTTCGCAAGTCGCTGCCCACCGTGTATGTCGACCTGTCGTCGATTGCCAAAGGGTATGCTTCCGATGCGGTCTGCGAAGTGTTGCACGATCCCGATAAGGGAGTTGGCTGCAGCTACGCCATGGTAGAGATCGGTGGCGAGATTCGCACGCTCAACATTCGCGACAACAAGCAGCCATGGCGACTCGGCATCGAACTCCCCGGTCCCGATACTCAGATAAGCAATCGAATCGTGCTCATCGACAATGGGGACGCCCTGGCGACGTCGGGAGACTATCGCAACTTCTTCGAGAGCGGAGGAACGCGATACTCGCATACGATCGACATTAAGTCTGGCACGCCGGTCACCAACCACCTGGTAAGCGTTTCGGTGCGAGCAGCAACGTGCATGGAAGCCGACGCCCTGGCGACCGCGATCATGACCATGGGATTCGACAAAGGGTCGGCCTGGGCCACCGAACAAAAAGTGGCGGCCGTCTTGCTCGAACACACCGACGCTGGTTACCGCGAGCAGTCGACTCCGGCATGGAAAGCGACCGAGGAGCAAGAATCTAACAAAGCCAACTCAGAAGAACAGGCGAACAGCACCATGCTCACTTACTTTCTCATCACCCTCGGCGTATTCGGGATCGCGGTGATCGCGATGGCCGTCGGCGTGATCTTCAGCAATCGTTGCGTGAAGGGCACCTGCGGAGGACTCGCAAACATGCAAGACGGCAACGGCAAAACCGCTTGCGAGCTATGCAGCAATCCCTCGCCCACCTGCAGCGGCAAGCCCGAGCAGGAAGAATCGCGAGTTGAATCTTAGCCCTCGCGTGTGTTACGTATTCACGCTACTCGCGTTGTTCGGCAGCATGCCGATAGACTCTCACCCCGGCAAACTCAGCAGCAAGCTCTAATTGCTGGTCGTCGAGCAAGCGATCGAGTAGTAGCTGCTCGGGATCACCATGAAATGCTCGCGAATAGACCACCCAGCACTCTTCTCCGGTACTAGTTAGCTGATCCATCGAATCGATCGCAAGCTGCACGTCTGCGGCCGAATCGATGATCTGATTCGCTTCGCCAGCGACGGGAAGTTCGGCAATACGATCGGGCTCGGCCATGTAGAAGTCGAGCACGCAAGAGAGATAGTCGGAAACCACAAACACCCGACTTGCTTGCTCTCCCTCTTGTTCAATGAACTCGGCAGCCGCACGCAGGTCTTCGTTCTGGTACCTGGGAACAAACGTGCGATTGTTAATCGCCACCAGGGATATCACCAACAGCCCGATGGTTGCGAGCTTTCCCCACCACCGCGGCCAACTTTCAGCCATGCCAGACGCCATCAACACCGCGATCGGCACAATGCACCACACCACGAATCGTACGTTGTAAGTGATGCCAGTCGCGACGCCCAGTCCGCCCGCCAATATGATTGGCAATACCGCCAGCAGTACGACCGCCGATGCGAGTCGCTGGCTGGCCAATCGTTTGATGCCCGCCATCCCCAGCAGTAGCGAGCAGCCACCAATCGCGACCGCCCAAGGCATCACCTGCTTGGCCGCCTCGCGTACGGGAAACGTTTGCAGCTCGGGCTTCGAAGGCCCCAGTGTGTAACCGCTAAAGAACGACACGTAGGTGTAGGCTGCAGCCGCCAGCGACAGCGGTCGGGGCTCTCGCAAATCGTGTTGGAATGCGAAGTCGCTTTTGAGTGATATCAGAATCGGCAATGACAATACGCCTGCCGCAATACTCGTGAGCAGCAGCGGTAGAACAAATCGTCGCGCATCAGCAGCCAGTCCGATGATCCATAGTGCGACGATCACAAACGCAAAGTAATAATGCGTGAACATGCCGAGCACCCACAAGAGACCGAGCAGTGCCCACTTGCCCTTGGAAGGCTGGCGCACAGTGATCGCGAACTGTCCGATGGTGAGACAGGCCAATAGGGTGAACATGGAATACGCTCGCACCAACTGGCTGTAGTACAGCAAGAACGGGGAGATTGCCAAAACACCAGCAGCGACCACCGCGATTCGTTGAGAAACGACCTGCCGTGCGTACCACCACATAGCAACCACCGTGGCTATCCCGCAGAGGGCAGATGGCCATCGCGCAGTCTCTACTCCAAAGGTGGAAGTCCAGGCTTTGAGCAGATACGAATAGAGCGGCGGCATCGAGTCGGGAACGTGAATAATCTCAGCCCACGCGACGCGACAATGCACCAACTCATTGGCTTCGTCGATGAACCACGATTGCCGCCCGATGGTGAACGCATGGTAGACGAGCAAACCGACAACCAGGCAGACAACGGCAATCGCCTCGCCAGTTTCGATGGGTCGGCGTCTCTGCTCTGGCCGACTGGTAGATGCGTTGTGTTCGTAGGAACTCATACCTGATCGGCAATCGAGACGGGAGTTATCTCCGCAGGCAATGCATCAGCAGCAGTCGCAGCATGCCGGGCGAGTGGGCCGACGTCGAAATGTTGCTGCATGCTCTCAAACAGTGTTCGCAACAGGCTTAGCTTCGATCGCTGATCGACCTTCATGCCGGGGAAGAACGACAGCAACGGCTCTTCCTCACCTCCCAGAAAATCAAGAGGATGCAATAAGAGGGAGGGAGCCACTCCCCGCATTCGGCAGAGCGAGATCGAAGTTCGCAGGTACGCGTACGCTGCCATCCGCGAAAACTGATGCAAGTACATCAAATAGGTCACGTGAATCGGCAATCGAAACACCGGCATCGTCGTCACCGGCACTTCGACCAGCGTTCCCGCTGGTGTGCTTACCACATGCGGGGCGAGTGTCGCAAAGCCGTCGCGTAGCGAAGCAAACCGTTGCCGACCATCTTGATGGCGGCCAAACGATTTCAGTCTGGCGTACCAGGCGGCAAGCGGGCCAATAATGGTGGGAAACGTCGAGGCATCGTAGCGATATCCTCGTGATGCGAGCACCGAGAGCACTTCGGGAGATCCGCTGAACCCCGGCGCCCGGAACCCAACTGGCCGGACTCCAGTCAATGCTTCGATCGCGATCTCGGTGTCGGCAATCTCCTGCTCCAGCAATTCGGGCTCCAACTGATCGAGCCAGGGATAGTGCCAGTAGCTGTGGTTCGCGATCTCGTGCCCTTCGGCCGCCAAGCCAGCGACCGCTTCGCGATTGGCTTCGTCTTCCAGATCTTTCCCAACCACAAACAGGGTGATATCGAGGTCGAACTCGCTGAGCACCGCACCAATACGATCGCAAACCGTAGGCAGGTAGCTTGGATAGCTCTGCCACCCCTCCACCCCATGCGTGCGCAAGTAGGCCCACCGGTTATCCAAGTCGAGCGATAAACTAGCAATCGGCTTTGGCATGTTACCAGCTAACAGGGAAGGGCAGGGCGGGGTTCGGCTGAGGCAGTTTCTCTCGACACTTCGTTCAGGGCAGGTAATAGCACGTCGCGAACGGCGTCTTCGGCGACCTCAATCGTCTCGTTGACGTTGAGATTGCCTTTGAGAATGTGCGACGAGTTGACCGTGAAGATCCCTGGCACGCTGGTCACCATCCCAGGCAACCGCTCCGAGTAATTGAGCGTCGGGATCGCCATCACGTTTCGTGTACGAGCAACCTGCATGGCTACTACATCCTCGCGTGAGAAATGGGAGTACATCTTCTCAAGTGTCGACAGGAATCGCTCTTTGATCGCATCGTCGGAGAGGTGGAATGTCTCATCGCCAGGTGCCAGGTACTTTGGCAAGTAGACGAGTGAATGGCCACCGAGTTCCGCAGGATCGACGATGGTCGACATCTCGATCACGGCCGTCAACGGAACCCACGTGTCGGTGATATTCGTCACGTAGTATTCCGAGATCGGTTTCTTTAACAGCATTGATGCACAGACGATGCCCAGGTATTCGATCGACTGCAGTTTGCGTCGCTCATCAACACTCAATTGCGGGCAGGCGGCGGCGATGTGGGGTGAGGGAATCGTAAACACCACCCGATCATACGCCCGGCGGCTGCCATCTTTCAGTTGGACGTCCACTTCGCCGGTCGAAGTGCGTTCGGCCACTTGCACCGCCGCATCGCAGACGATTTCGACGCCCTCGTCGCGAAGCACCTCGGCCAATCGATCGAGAATGCGAGCGTACCCACCTGGCACGTAGCCGAACATCTCCTTCTTGTGCCCAGTCCGACGGGCTTTGTACATGCGGTTGATATGCGCCCAGATGAATGCGGCCGAGGTCTTCTGGTAGGCGTCGCCGAGCTTCGCTTTCAGCAACGGCAGCCAGATTTTCTGGAAAGTACCTTTGCCACTCCAGCGTTCCAACCACTCATCGACCGGGATGCTCTCGAGCCGCTTCCAGTTCTGCATCTTCGACGCGGCGAAAATGGTTCCCCCTAAGCGGAACTTCTCTAGCAGTCGCAGCGGGGGAAAGTTCAAAAACTCCAGCGCGTTGCTCATGGAATAGAGCCGACCGTTCGCGTAGAACCCGGTCTTGGTTTCCACCCACTTCAACTCTTTCTCTAGCCCAATCTCTTCAAGCAGCCCACGCAGATTGCTATCCGACAGCAACGTGACATGATAGTAGCGATCCCATACGACGCTGCCGAGATTCCACGCGCTGGTGAGACCACCCAGCTCTGGTGCGGCTTCGAGCAACGTGACCTGTTGGCCCGCTTGGGCAAGGCGGTGCGCAACCGTCATGCCCATCATGCCGCCACCGACCACGGCCCAACGTTGTGGGGGATTATTCGTATCCATATCGATCTGCTGCAATTGACTCATGATCTAGCGGAGGTTTAAACGCCGGCGAATGAGAACGTGGATGGTTTGAAAAACGGTCTTCAGCACCCGCATCTTGCTGGCACCACCCTTTTGATCGTAACGAAGAATGAAAGGGACCTCGCCGACCACCGGTTTGAAACGATGTAGTTTCAAGAGCATGTCGACCATGCACGAAAAGCCCTTTTCGGATACCAACTGGTCGCCATAGTACTCGTCGGCACGACGCAGGATTTCGTGACGATACGCCCGGAAGCCGCACGTGTAATCACGTACGCCGCGAATGGGAAACATTACCGTGAATAATGCACGTGCGCCGAAACTAAGGAAGTTGCGATAGCCTGGCACTCCCACGATCTGTGATCCGTGTTGATATCGCGAAGCGATCACTACGTCGTGCCCTTCGCGAATCATCTGAATCATGCGTTCCACGCTGCCTGGCGGTTGCGTGTTATCGGCATCCATGGTCACGATCACATCGCCAGGCTTGGTCGCCGCCAGCGCGGCAGCCACCCCGGTTCGCAATGCACCGGCCAGGCCTTGGTTTTGCACGTGAGTTATGCACTGCACCGGCATATGAAACGACGCCTGGCTGGCCAACAACGCAGTGTCGTCGGAGCTACCATCGTCAACCACAATCACTTCGTAGGGAATCTGGGCCTCGTCGAATGCAAACTCGATTTCATTCAACAACGCTGGGAGTGCTTCCGCTTCGTTGTAAGCGGGCAGCATCACTACGATCTTGCTTCGCGATGTTACGGAACGCTCAAGGGTGGCCGATCCAAGAGCAATTGATGGATCCTCAATCGTGGCCGAGGTAGAATCTTCGTACGTGTTCACAGGTGTTTGCGGCCGGGCCGCCCAAGCTAAGGTAATCGATTAACCGTAACAAATCTCAGTAGCAGGTTGTTGAGTCGAGTCGGGATTCAAGCGATAGATCCCGGTGAGCTGAAGCCCCAACAGTGTTAGATACAACGGATTGAGATAGAGATAGCGACGCCAGAGCCGGCGAGGTTCTTTCCACAAGCGGAAGAGCCATTCGAGCCCCCGATCTTGCATCCACTTCGGCGCCTGAGCAAGTTGTCCTGCATGGAAATTGAACGCCGCACCGACAGCCAACAGCGGCATCGACACCCGGCCTTTCATCTCGTGCGAGAACACCTCCTGGCGTGGGCAGCCGAGGCCGACAAACGCTAGTTTCGCACCACTTTGGCGGATTTCGTCTACCAACTCTTGCCGTTCTTGCTCGTTTAGTGTGCGGAACTTCGAAGCCCGCACGCCAGCGATCTGCAATTTCGGAAACTGCTTGAGCAACCGGTGCTGCAGGTCGGCAAGCAACTCTTCGGTGCCACCAAACAGGAAGATCGGCACCCCGGTTTCAGCGGCCGAGCGGCAGACTTCGAGCATCAGGTTCGGCCCATACACCCGATCGGGTAACTTAGTGCCATGCAACCAATTGAGCGCCCACCGCACCGGATGGCCGTCGGGCACGATCAACTCGAAGTGATTCAAGCGGTACCGATGCTCGCGGTCGAGTACTCCGGTCATCAGCCCATGGACCGCCAGGGCCGAGATGGCCATCGGCTTCGCCGCCCGCGCGGCGTCGATGATCCGGGTCACTGCAGCGTCGTAGTCGACCGCGTTGATCTTTACTCCTAGGACATTATGTTTGCCACGATCGATCATACGACAGTCGCCTCCACCCAACGTTCCACGTTGGCGTCGTAGATCTCTTGCAAGATTTCAGGCACGTCGTACTTCAACTTCCAGTCGGGATAGTCTGCTCGGAAGCGAGCCAGGCTACTGATCCACCAGATATGATCCCCCGCCCGGTTCGATTCGCTGTAACTCCAGTCCATTGGGCGGCCAGTGATTTGCTCGCACAGGCCAATCGCTTCTATCATCGAACAATTGCTGTAGCGACCTCCACCAATGTTGTAGACGGCCGCGCTCTTCGGATTCTGGAAGAAGGCATAGAAGGCTGAAATCAAATCGGCGCTGTGAATGTTGTCGCGCACTTGCTTGCCGTTGTACCCAAACACGGTGTAAGGGGTGCCAGTCACGGTGCACTTCATCAAGTACGCAAGAAATCCGTGCAGCTGTGTGCCAGAGTGACTGGGGCCAGTCAAGCAACCACCACGGAAGCAGGCGGTTCGCATGTCAAAGTAGCGGCCGTACTCTTGAACGAGAACATCTGCAGCCACCTTCGAAGCCCCAAACAAACTGTGCATCGATTGATCGATGGAGAAGTCTTCGGGAATGCCATCGACGTACTCATGCGATGCATTAATCTCCCACCGAGTGGTCTGCTCGACAAGCGGCAAGCGATTCGGGGCGTCGCCATACACCTTGTTGGTGGAAGTGAAGATGAACACCGCTTCGGGAGCATGCTGCCGAGTTGCTTCCAAAAGATTCAACGTACCATTGGCGTTCACACCGAAGTCGGTTTTTGGATCGCGTGCCGCCCAATCGTGCGATGGCTGGGCTGCGGTGTGCAGCACCAATGCAATATCGTTCTGGTAACGCTCGAAAAGAGACGCGACCGCGTCTTCGTCCCGAATGTCAATCTCTTCGTGCTTGTAACGATCCCCTAGCTGGGCTTGCAGTCGCTGACGATTCCACTGAGTCGAGGCCTCGGCTCCAAAGAAGCGAGCGCGCATATCGTTATCGACACCGACGACATCGAAACCTTCGGCAGCAAAGAACTTGGTCGCTTCAGAACCAATCAATCCGGCCGAGCCAGTTATAATTGCGACACTCATCGGTACTCTTACTTAGGTGGGAATCAAAGGAGGGAGTTTCTCTTGACGGCATCAACGCTTGCAGGAATCGCTGCCGCTTATACTTCGCCGGCTAAGCCGAACGGGCAATCGGTGGGTTGCCTGTGGAAGCGGATCGCTTCGACTTGTTGCGGTGGGGAATCTTCACAAAGCGTTCTTCGATCATGCGAACGATCCGCGCCGTGGTAAGTCGCGGCGCCAGAGCGGCGGCCCATGCCATGCGCAAGTAGCCCCGCACTCGGCGGTTGCCATATAGTTCGGCTATTGCCACACGGTACTGGCAACGAGAGTGCAAATCGATCGACTCACGCATCTTTGCCATCCATCCGATGGCCGCCCGTTGCTGGGCGTACTCTTCGTGTGTGATCAGCGGCAGCCCTTGCTGGCGGAGGGTCGCCAAGTGCCGGGCGTAGTCGATGCTGAACCGCATGCGACGCATCCCTTTACCATTGAGGCTGCCGATATGCACTCGGTAGTGATGAAGCACTTCGTCGATGTTCGCAAGCTTCGAGACCTCGCCCATGCGAATCATCATGTCCCATGCATCTTGCAGTGGTACTTTCCAGTAACCGCCGATCTGTTTCAGGAGATCCGTACGCATCAGAATGCAGGCGTGGGCCAAGCCGTGCCGGCCATCCATCATGGCGGCAAACACCTCGTCGTGGGTCGTCGGCAGATTCAGACTGGCACCCACCCCCGCTTGCCCTAGGGGTGCCATTTGTGCTCCCACTAATCCGACCTCAGGATGAGCATCGAGATAGGCAACTTGTGTCGCCAGGCGATGCGGCAACGAGACATCATCGGAATCCATTCGGGCCGTGTACTGACCGGTGCAGCATGTCAGTCCATGATTCGCCGCAACAGCAGTGCCGCCATTCTCCTGATAGATCACGTGAATGCGTGGATCAGCGAGACTGGCTAGATAGTCAGCCGTACCATCGGTTGAGCCATCGTTGACGATAATGAATTCAAAATCGTCGAACGATTGATTCAACACCGACTCAACCGATGCCGGCAAGTACGGCATCCCGTTAAAGACGGTCATCAGGACGGAAACACGAGGCACGAAGCTCACCTACTTGTGTGGTGTAAACGGGGGATAGAAGTGACGTTTATTCTCGTTAGAACCAAATGAAATGGAAGCTATTGACTTGTGTTTTTCACACTTTTTTCTAACACAGGCAACTATGTGGCTAGGGTTATCCGCTAACCTTACTCGCACGCGCCCCCGTAATGTGCGGCTTGTGGTAACCACTCGCTAAGAACACTCCCATCCCAATACACAAACCACCGATGCGAGCTTCGGAACAGCCGGTTTCGGTCAGACCATGCATCAACGCAAACGCAATGAGTGTGGCGAATAGTGCGTAACCCGCAACGCCTGTTTCGTGTCTTGCACGTACGAGGATTACCAATGCAGCAACAACGAGTGCAAGATTTAGCAGAAGCCCTACGAATCCTTGCTCGAGCATGGAATTAAAGTAAATCGAATGGGCATCGGTCGGCGACCAATCGATCTCGTCGAAAATGTCCATGCGTCGCTCACCGGTCCAGAAGGCTTTATAGCCGTACCCTGTGATAGGACGTTTGGCGATGTCGTCGGAGACTGATTGCCACAGAGGAATACGTCCAGTGAGCGAACCAAGCCCTTCGCTGCGCCCCATGGCAGCCGCTCCGCCGAAGGCTCGCTGCAACTGCGAACCTCCTGCGGCAAGTACGAATAGCATCAACGCGACGATGGTGCTCATCCAGGCCCAATAGCCGATGGCACGCTTAGTATCTAGATGGAGCGACCACTGAATTGCCGCTGCTACCAAGAACACTCCTGCAGCAGATCGAGACTTCGTGAGCCATAGCGATGCCAACGCAACGAGCAACAGTACCCAGCACCACGACTTGTGCTTGACAACTCGCATCATGCCCATCGCTGCTAACGCCATGATGGCTGCATGAATGGCAACCATATTGGCATGCATGCCGCCCTGTAGACGGTAGTCGCCTTGCCAAGGCTTCAGTACTCCCGCTGCGGCTTCCGTCGCCAACGCGGTAAATATTGAACAGCTACAGATGGCCAGCACAACAAACATCAATTGGTTGGCCGAAAAACAGCGCGCCAAGCCAAACGCGGTGAGTACCATCACGTAAAGCCGCACCAATTCGCGAACCGTCAACTGAGGTTCGGTAGACCAGAGAATGCTTCCGCCTGCCCACAACAAACAGGCGGCCGCTACCCACACCAGCCTGTTAGGATGGTAAGCTTTCGCTGGCTGACGAACGAACGAGAGGTATCCGGCTATCGCAACGAGCATTAAAAAACAGATTTTCTTCTGCTGGGTACCAACTTGTACCTGGTTGTCGCTGTCGGCCTGCTCTTCGAGGTACTGCGTTGTAACGTCGAAATCGTAAATGTCGAGTCCGACCGCATCTTGATTATGGTAGATACCCACGACTGTAATTGCCAGCAACAAGGCAAGTCCGTAAGGCCACTCTGACACCGAGCGACTTACGATCAGGGTATCGACACGTTGTACGCTGCCCACCATCTACGCGTCGTTCCCCTTCAAAAAGTAGAACCACATGACAGATAGCACAGCGATCGACTGCACGGCCGTGGTCCACCCAATACCAGCAGCACCTTGCCACCAGACCAGTGGAATGCCTGCCACGAAGACCATCGCGACTCGCAAAAACGAAGCAACAAACAACTCGCGGCCACGCTCGAGCGCCATTTGCGCGGCTTCGACCGGAACAATGACCGCCTGCAAGCAAAAACCGAGAGTCACCGCCCCCATTACGTAACGACTTGCGTAGTTCGACTTAAAGAGCAGTTCGACGATCTGCTCGCCAAATAACGTCAACAGCGCGGTGGCAAGCAATGCGAGTGCTGCTGCGACGGCGGTACCAATCAGGGCGAATCGCCTTAGTCCAGCTAGCCCCATCGCGGCATAGACACGGGCGGCCCAACTGCGGCAGAAGATCGTCGCGGCATTCACGATTGGGTTGATGAGCCCAACAATGGTATACGCGGCTCCGAAAGTCCCCATCGCCTCGATGCCATGAAAACCGGTTAACAGCGACCGCAGTAACAGATCGCATACAAGCCAGGCCAAGGCGATCGCCAGCAACCAAACACCGAATCCAAAGTTCGAACGCAAATGGGCGACTGCCATGCGTCGGCGGAACGTCACACGGCGTGACTCACCGACAAACCACGCAATGCTCAACATCGTAGCCAGAGCCACGGCCAACAACGCGGTGGACGAATCGAGCCAATCGAAACGCCATAGCAAAGCGAGTAGGGATACCTGCACCAAGGCAATTGGCAAATCGATTGCCAACAACAGTTGCCCACGAAAATCAGCAATGCAGGTGCGCCGTGCGTGCTCGCGGAGTGTTGCTCCCAACAGCAGAGGTGCCATGGCTAGCACCAGTCGAGGTATCCATACCGGCACTTCTACCACACCGGAGAGTGCCATCAGCACTCCGTACGCAATCAGCAATACCACTGCTTGAATCAGGGAGAGCAGGATGGCGATCGCTGCGGAGCTACCTGCGTAACGACGCAACGAGGCCGGAGTCAGATGCGGCGCCCGAGAAGCGTAAGGACTCCAGACCAGCGCTACCGGCAATCCGATAGCCCGCCACATGAGCGATACGCCGAAGACGAACACGCCGAGTTCGTCGAGACTGCAAGTGCGTCCAACAATGATGGTGGTCACCGCACTCACCAAACTCACCACCGCCTGATCCGCAAAGGTAAACACCCCTTGCTTCCAGGGACGAACCACCTGCTTAGCTTGCTCAGCGCGCGCAGTCGATTCGTGCGAATTCGAGGTGGTAGTAGTGACCGTGCTCACAATACAAATACTGACGTTGAGACCGACCGCGCTGCGGTCTAGCAAAACCTTACGTACACTTCACGCGGTAGAGAGCCATCCCCCACAACAACCCCACTCAAGGCTAGATTGTTGCACGAAATTTAACCCGCTTCTTGAAAACCCGCTAACAACAACTCGTTACAACCACCGCCGGATCCATTTCGGAACATAGCTCCGCTGTCGATTCAGCACAGCCCCGGTCAAACGAACCCCATCTACTCGTAATTGCTCCGCCGCACGGCGGGCTGACTCCTGTCGAGTTCGCTCGCATTGAGCTACCAGCAAGACACCGTCGCATTGCTTTGCCAGCAATAGCCCCTGGCCCATGCTCGATGGATCGGAGAAATCGAACACGACTCCCGCATACTCTTCCCGCATTTGTTGAACGACGATTGCGACCGCCTCGCTGTGGATCGCTACGCTCTCCAAGATGCCAACCCGGCCTGCGGCTAACACCTCAAGACCGGGCACTCTGGTTCGCTGCACCACCTCGGCTAAGGGCAGGTTTTCAGCGAGCATCTCAGCGAGCCCTGGACATCGTTTGATCCCCAGGAACGCATCCGCTTGAGGGCGGCTAAAATTGCTGTCCACTAGCAATACGTTTCCATCAAGATGATCCGCCAATCGATTGGCAAGATTCATCGCAACGGTCGTTGCACCAACTCCCACTTCCGCTCCGACGACACCAAGGATCTCCGCGACGCCGTCGAGCGACGAGAGTTGCGACCGCATTCTCCACAGTACGCTGTCGTACTCGTCGCTGGTCCGTCGTCGCTGCCGGGGGCGATGGGTTGCTGGATTGAATTGTTCAAACGCATCGTCCCCCGCGGCATCGGGCGCGCCGTTGCTCGGATCATGCGTTAACGGGGTCGGCATGGAAGTGTGATCTTGACGGAGGTTAATCGTGCTATCAGTGCGATACTGTAGCGAGCGGCTCAGCAGATTCGGGTATTTCTGCATATACTGGCACTCCGAGAGTTTGGCTCGCCTGCTGTTCGTCTCGTAGCTTGTCGTTAAATCGTTCGCTGGTAAACACCGCCGCAAAGGTTCCGGCTGTCGCAAGAAAAAGCGACGCCAGTAGCACCAAGCCCTTGGAAGGACTCACCGGCTTCCTCAACAGGAGTGGTTCCTGCGAGACCGCGATATTCGAGATGCGCTGTCGCTCAAGCTCCTGGTCGATGCGAGCTTGCTCCATATTCTTAGCGTATTGAAAGAACTCGGCTTCGTGCAGTCGCTCTTCCCGTTCCAACTCGCTAATCTTGACCTCGTTGGCGTTTAGCTCTTTGAGATCCATCAACACCAACTGCAACTGCTCGTTCAATGTTTCCAACCGCGATCGGTAGCCTGCAGCCACACTTTGTTGTTCTTTGAGCGACAACGACAACTGCTGATGTACCGGATTCACGTCGTCCACCGACTCTTCACGTTCCGACTGCTGCGAATCGACCACCCGCTGAGCTTCCTCCACCTGATTGCTGACAGCCATGACCAGCGGATGGTTGCTGTTATAGCGGGCTTCGAGATCGGCCTTGCGGATCTGCAAGCTGTAGAGTTCTTGCCGCATGAGATCGGCCCCTTCGTTCGGCACCATCGTCCGCGAGGTGGCGACACGCTCGGGGAGATTCGAAAGCTGGTTCTTCAGGTCGGCGACTCGAGCTTCTGCGGTCGAAAGATCTTGCTCGGTAGAATACTTCTCCGATTCAATCTCTTTCAACTGGCTTTCAAGCGTCGCGCGACGACCTTCGACCGAGGCGATGCCCATTTCGTCTTTGGCTTGTCGTATGGCCTCCTGGGCTTCGTCGAGTTGGGCACGGAGCATTTCGCGTTGCTGATGGAAAAAGGCTTGCGAATCCTGGTTGCGATGGATTCTCCCATGCTCTTGCTGAAACTCTTCGATCAACGTCGTCAAAATCGTTTGTGCTAACTCGGGTGAGTCCGCTTCGATTTCCACCTCGATAGCGGTCGAACCTCTTTCGGATTGAATGACAAGCAGCTCTTCGATCTCGTTCATCGCTTCTTCACGCTTCGAAATGGGATCGATACTCTTGATGGCTCCTGCCAAACGGCCGAGCGTCGCGCCGGCGATGCTGGAAACGACATTCGGCTCCGACGCGTACTCGGAACTCTCTCCCAGCACGACTTCGGGGCTCAGGTGGTCGATGACCTTAGCCAGCACACCGCGCGATCGAAGGACATTGACCGCTGACTTCACTTCGTCGTCACGCCCGTTTTGCTGCAGGGCAATGGTTTGACCAGTTGTTGCAGTAGGATCGATACCAACCGATTCGCGACCGACCTGCAGGAATAACACCGCCTCGGAGTGATAGGTGCGAGGGAAGAACAGGATAACGGCGGCTCCCGCTAACAAACTCAAGAGCGGGATCAAAATCAACTTGCGACGATGACGAAACGCGATTTCCGTCAAGTTGCTCACAGGACTATTCGTGGGTTTCATCATGGGATTGCGATCGTTGGTAAAAGCTTAGGTCTCAGGATTCGAACGAACCAAGTCTCCGCGGTCTAGGAAGAACTTGGAGAGGTCGATCTTGCAAATCGGTTAGCGGCTCTGCGAGCATTCGATCCTACTGGCTCACGTGCACTCTCGTCGTAAGGTAGTGACTCCCAACACACATCGCCGGCGAGAATCTGCTGATAGGTGTATTCCATCTCGTCGGCAAGCTCTTCCCAGCGAAACTGACTCGACCGTAGCTTCGCCGCTTCGCTCATCTGCTGCCATCGATCCGGATCGTCCGCTAAACGCGAAATGGCTTGTGCGATGTCGGAACTCACCTGACGGGGAGTATCCACACGGATTGGCTCCGCACAATCAGATGTCATGATGTCGGCTGCCCCTTGATGGTCGAGACCCACGATCGGTGTGCCAGCGGCCAACGATTCTAACAACCCTGTACCCGAAGTGTCGCGAAGGCTGGTAAACACAAAAGCATCCGCCCATTCATAGTGTGGCAGCGTATCGGCGTACTCCGGCCATCCGATCCATTGAATGCGATCGGCCACACCGAGTCGCTCCGCCTGACGTCGCCAAACAGCATGGCTGGCTCCCACGCCCAACACTCGCAATTCGTAGTCCAGCGACTTGGGAAGCTGCGTGAGTGCCTTGGTCAACAGCGGAAGCCCCTTCCACGTACGTTGACGACCTGCCCACAGCAAACGAAACGGGCGATCACTCGTGCGAGGCTCGCGGCGATGCTCAATCGCAGGTCCAATACCTGTTTCCAATTGAACTTGCACCTTCACTCCGAGACAACGCTCCAAGTCGTTCTTGGCTGCCTGCGAAGCTGCGAACACACGATCGGCCGTGCGAGCGGCTCCTCGAATGCGTCGCGACATGCGAAGCTGCCAGGCATTCACCAGTGCGCGGACCACCTCGCGGCAACCTCCCGCAAAGTCGCACTGCGTTAAGAACCGAAGTGGCAAATTGTGCGTGCCACCGATGGGGCCCCATACGAACGGAATCCCCAGCCTCCAAGTCAATCCTGGTTCGCGGAAGCTGCAGAAGTTGATTTGATGAATCAGATGAAACTGATGCTGCTTATGCAGTTCCACCGCATAACGCTTGGCTTGCCGCTGCCAGAGTCGATACCTGGGCCAGAAGAGATCGACTTGCTCGCGATAGGCCGATCCCAAACGGCAATTCGGTACCGCAATGAACTCGATCAGTGCATCGGGCAACTGCTCGGCGGCGTAGCGTGAAAGCACGTCGGAGGGAGTTCGCCCTCCGTGCAACACCCAGACTCGATGATTGCGTGCCGCTTGCATCACACGCTGCCACCCCACGCGCGATTCCATGCACTTATAGGGATCGCACGAATAAGCAACCGCCAACACCCGCCCAGAGCGCGGTTGCAACGAATGCGGATTCGGACTTAAGGCAAGCGAATCGCCCATCAGGAATCGATTGAAGGAGGGAATGGCAAAAAAGCGAACGAGTTTCGCTTTAGGCAGGTTTCAACAGCAATCGCGTTTACCTAGGCCCCTTGGAAAAGACGATTGCAGGCACGGTGGCGAGGACCAGCTGCAAATCGTACCACAGCGATCGACGACGAATGTACCTCAGGTCCATTCTGATCCATTCTTCGAACGATACAACATTTCGCCCGCGAATTTGCCAAATACAGGTCAATCCGGGCAAAACCTGCAGTCTTTGACGCTGCCAGGAGCAGCACTCTTGCGATTCCTGGGTGGGAAGCGGCCGGGGCCCCACGAGCGACATTTCTCCCCGCAGCACGTTCCAAAGCTGCGGCAATTCGTCGATGCTCGTCTTCCGCAACCATTTTCCGACCCAGGTTACTCTTGGGTCGTTCGTCATTTTGAACGCCGGCCCATCCTGTTCGCTGTGCATGCGGAGGTCGTCCTTAAACGACTCTGCATCGCTACGCATGGTCCGGAGTTTGAGAATCTGAAAGCGCTTTCCCCCGAGTCCCTCTCGCTCCTGAAGAAAGAACGCTGCACCGGGCGAGGTGAGTTTCACCGCCAAGGCAGCACCGGCAATTAGCGGCGAGGTCAGCACCAAACCAGCACTGGCCCCTACGATGTCGAATAGTCTTTTCCAAGGAGAAACCCGCAGGGCAAAGAAAGCATCGCTGCTCGGGGTCTCACTAAACGAGATGCCAGAAACAGAATCCTCGGGAGCAGGAAACCCTTCGTTATCTCGTTGATCGTCGGGGTAAACAACCACTTCGCAATGCGGGCGATCGTTGCCAGGTACGAAGGGATCGCACAGGTCGGCTGCTACCTTCCAGGCGCCTGATTCAGGTGTATCGGGAAGCAATACGCCGAAGCGCCCGTCGGCCAATGCCCCTACTGTATCAGTAAGTCGCAAGCGTTCGGCAAGCATGGCGAGAAACTGCTTACAATCGCGGGCCGAAGCCCGGCGGGCTGGCAGGGCAATGGTCAGAACAGAAAGCACTGACCCATTACGATCGACTCTCATGCGTTCGCAAATCGCCGCATGTTGAAACTCTTCGGCCGTAAGTACCTGGGGACCACGGTACGCGGAACGATGGGTCAACAACCGGCTTGCACCACTTATTAACGCCGCAATTCCCATCGAGCTTCGTCTTTCGTTGCCTGCAATATCACTAGATGTCCAACCAAGCCGGTACCGATACCCAACACGCCACGCGGTCAATATCTCAGCAAATCATCGATTGCAACATTCCCTTGGGAAGCGACAACCATTCAAGCCTATTTGGTAGCTCAGTCGTGCCGATTATAGTTATTGGAAGAAAGGTGTCGAATAGAAACCAGTAAAAACACCTTACTATGCGCAAAGCACAGCGGGCGGTTTTCCCTACTCCCGCCCATCCTCCAGTCTCGTCTGCCCCCCATCCTGGCATGTCCAACTCTCCTGAATCGGCGTTCATTCAGCTCCGCCCGCTATTCGATTTGCTTCGCTGCCCTTGCGCAGAGATTTCGACAAACACACTTGAATGCGAATGGAGCAACAATGCCTGGAAAAACCTTGATATCCAGCTCCAAGACGAAGGTAGTGGAGATACCCCACTAATCGATCAGCTGTCGAATCAACTCATCAACTTCGGAACAGGGACTGGTACGTTCTCTTGCCAGATCGCTCACCCCAACGGCACCGTAGCTGAATATGAAACAAGCGTGCAACATTCTGCACCTAGCAAGGAACGTTCGTCGTGGATGGTTATCCTTACTCCGACCGGACAAACTCAAGGCGATCAAGCTCCTGAAGACCGCGATACCCTCACAGGTTTGCCTGGACGGGCGACGTTGATGGCAAGGTTAGAAACCTACTTTGACTCAACCACCCTAAGCCCACCGTTTGGGCTTATCTTTCTCGATCTCGATGACTTCAAACAAATCAACGACTCCAACGGTCATCTCCTGGGCGATCAAGTGCTGCAAGAAGTAGCAAGCAGGCTGTCTGACGCCTTAAGAACAGACGATTTGATCGTCCGTTATGGAGGTGACGAGTTCGTGGCGATCGTCGTCGGAGTCGCGGAAAATAATGAACTGAAGCAAGTTGTTCGGCGACTAGAAGATTCGCTCAATGCTCCCTTTATGGTAGCCGGCGAAAAAGTGCGTCTATCAATAAGCTTAGGGGTGGCTCAGTCCGGGGAAAACTGGGCCACCCCTATGCAGATGATCGATCAAGCCGATCGGCGTATGTATCAAGCGAAGCAGCAGCGGTCAGGAAACCAAGACTTGTAGGGCTTCAGGGCTGCGACTCGCACTCCCCCCGGGCTATCAGGTGTTAGCGACGGAAGCGACGAACGCCACCGATCAGCATCATGCCAAGCAGGCC
Source organism: Aeoliella mucimassa (assembly GCF_007748035.1). NCBI lineage: Bacteria > Pseudomonadati > Planctomycetota > Planctomycetia > Pirellulales > Lacipirellulaceae > Aeoliella > Aeoliella mucimassa. The sequence continues at coordinate 2,719,492 of NZ_CP036278.1, read as the reverse complement.
GGCAGTGACAACACTGGCGGGCTCAGGCACATTGGCACCCTTAATGGCACCAGTACCGCTGGCGGTGAACGAAGTCAGGTAAGTGCCATCGGTCGACAAGGTGTCGAGGATCGAGGTGAACGACACTTCTACCGAATCACCCAACTGAAGACCACCAGGAAGGGATTGGCCAGCGACATCGGCGACGGTCGCTGCGAAAGCGAACGAAGCGGTGTTGGACAGCTTGACGTATTCGACCTGCACGGCACTGAGGCTCAGCGACACGTACTCAGAACCTGGAAGACCAATGTCCAGAGTACCATTGGCATCGCTGGTGGCAGTACCACCGGCAGCAGGAATGTTCAGCAAGTTAGGAATGAAGAAATCAAGATCGATGTCGGAAGTGAAGGGCGAACCACTCACGTTGGCGCCGTCCAGTTTCACGGTCACGGTATCGAGAGGATCACTTCCATTCGTGTCAGCGTCTTCGTAGTTAGTGCCATCGTAGGTGGCATCGACACCGCTCATTTGAATCGAAATGGTACCAGCATCAGAGGTCTGGCAAAAAGCAATCAGTGCAGCAACTGAGAAAGCTCGTAGCAGGTTGTAGCGCGTCATCACTAGCACTCCCCGGAAGTTAAGTCTTGTCTAGTTCACTAGCAGCAAGATCAATCGAAACGGAATCAATGTGAGCAAAATAAGTACGACAGAACTGATCCGCTGAACCAGTCCATAGTGAGGATTCTCCGCAAAACTTTTGGACAATGCAAGCTTGTTCATGGAAAAATCTCCCTTTTTTTCTGACCAACCCCTAGAAAGGTCACCATTGTCAACTGAGGGACTGACAGAAACTGCCATTATTCTCCGGGGAAATCGGTATTCCGCACTCCCCTCGGCCCCCTCCAAGGCTCTCAATCTACCCAGCCAGGTTTTTCGCCTGAAGCGAAGCTTCTCCCATGGATGTGTTAGCCGCACGAGGGTGAACTGAGATCCAGTCGGCGATTCGCATCCGAATTCCATACTCTCATCCCTTGCTTAGCCAGGTGCCCCTTTAGGCGCAGCCCCCCGCAGGAGTCCGATTTCCCTACCCCAACGAGATAGATTCCCACCGCTTGCAAATAGATTACCAATTTACCCACTGATGGGAAAATTGAATCTTCGCCCACACTACAAAACAAGCAGTTTTCGCCCTCGAATAGATTCCCATTTCCCAAAACGCATCGAGTGGGAATCTATTTTCGCGATGGGAATCTATCGCAAGTCGTTTGTCAGCAATGAGTTGCATCAACACCTCCACGGAATGTGCCCAAAATAGATTCCCATGGGTGGGAAACTATTTTTGGGAGGAGTCAGGAAACAGGACTCGGGGGACAGGTGGTAGGGGATGTCATCTTGAAGGAGCTTCCGGCGACTGAAAGATCTCAGCCTACCGCTTACAGCCTAAATCCTAGAGCCAATAAAGCTTCCAGCGATGCAACCCCACCACCGCTTTACCAAAGCGCGCAGCAGCAAACGCCCGCGCAACCGAACATTCGCCTGCGCGTCTCTAGCTCGTTCGCGTTCAAAACAATCATCACATCGCAATCACCTCCAATCCTCGAAGAGCCGACAGCCACCAACACCTATCCATTAGAACACCATCGGTGGCCAATTCCCAGCGAAAAATGGGCTATTGGGGGAGCTTCACAAGAAACCGCTCGCATTGCTGCCCGCAGCCGAAGGCGATATGCATTCCCCGCATTCTTCCGCATGCCAGCTTGCTCTGCAGGTCGCCGAAGCGCGTTGAGGTTCTCTGAACCTGGCCAGAGGGGAATGCAGTCAAGTAATCGTGAAAGCTTCCTTCAAGGGTTACGCGCGCACCGCCCGTCGATCGCACGATTCGACCTAGCTTGCAATCTCGCTTTCACCTATCCTGATGCGCCTGAATGTTGACATGAGGTCAGCGTACCCCCCAAGGAAGGGATCTACGGTGCAGCGTTTATTCTCCACAGCCATGATGGTAGCCATCCTCGGTGGTGGCGGCTGGATGTTCTACAAAGGACTCCACCTGGAGGACATCAAGCAGATTCTCGTGACCGGCAGCACCGCGGTCAGCCAATTGCATCACAATGGGGACACGGCAGGCGGCGGTTCGCCGCAACCCACTCCAACCTCAATCAACTTGGGGCAACAGAATCAGTCGACCATCCGCATCGCCAGCTTCAATATCCAAGTCTTTGGAGAGAAAAAAGCGAGCGACACAGAAGCCATGACCGTAATCGGCAATGTGTTTCGCAATTTCGATATCGTTGCGGTTCAGGAAATACGAAATAAGGACGAGTTGTTTGTCCCCAAGTTTGTGCAGAATTTGAACCAATTCACCGGGCGAACCTTCGACTACAAACTGGGGCCTCGCCTGGGCAACACCACCAGCAAAGAGCAATACGCATTCATCTTCGATACCGCCAAGATTATGGTTTCGTCGAAGTATGTCTTTACGATCCAGGACCCCAAGAATCTGCTGCATCGCGAACCGTACGTTGGACTATTCACGGTACGTGGTGTACCCGACCAGGATCGGTTCACCTTCATGCTGGTGAATGTGCATACCGACCCCGACGTGGCCAAGGAGGAAATGGACGCCTTGGCCCAGGTGTTCGAGGTGCTTCGTAGACAAGGCTTGGGGGAAGACGACATCATCATGTTGGGGGACTTCAACACCGCGGTGCCGATGGATCCCAATTCCACAAGCCGAGTAATCTCACAAGACGACTTGGCAGCGCTGGGACGCATTCCCGACATCTACCCCGTCATCCAGAACCAGCCGACGAATGTCGCCAGAAACCGACTGCACGACAATATCCTTTTCCACCGCCCCAGCACAACAGAATTCACCGGTCAGGGCGGAGTGTTTGATTTTGAAAAGCAGTTCAACCTAACCCCAGAACAGGCCAAGAGAGTATCGGATCACTTTCCGGTGTGGGCCGAGTTCTCGATCTACGAGGCGGGAATCTCCAACCAGATGGCCATCGGGGCAACTAACACCACGCGTTAGGTCGACTAGCAACGACCACGGCACAGGACATTCGGCTAACCGCCTGCCAAGCAAGGAAAGCGCATCTAGAAATGGCTGCGTTGGCAGCTTTCCCTGATTGTTGCCGAGAGGGCGGTGCGTTAAGACACAACGCATGGCCAGAAGACATCACCACTACGAGAGGGCGTTCGAGGCGTTCCTGCGCGCGGAACGCCTCCCCTACGTGGCGGTCGACGAAAAACGTCGAAGCCTGGTAACTCCCCTGGCCGATGGAACGGAGCAGCCGTCACTAAAAAACGTCGATTTCTTGGTCTCCCCGCCTGGCCCCACAAGCTACCTGGTCGATATTAAAGGGCGAAAGTTCCCCTCCGGCACGCACCACAAACAGTACTGGCGTAACTGGTCGACCCGCGACGACCTGCGGAGCTTGGCCGAGTGGGCACGGTACTTCGGGCCCGATTTTGCTCCGCTACTGGTCTTTGCGTTTCAAGTGATGGGCGATCGTTCTCCGCTACCCGCCGGTGATCTATGGACATTCGAGGAGCGGCGGTACGCATTTGTTGCGGTGCCGCTGGCTGAGTACTGGCAAGCGGCTCATACGCTCTCAACCAAATGGGACACAGTCACCATGTCGGCCAGCGACTTCCGCCTGGCCGCCCGTGATGTGAGGCACTGGCTCAAACCGAAGACCTGGAGCCCTGTGGAAACCGACTCCCCCAGTCCAACGCCGGCCGACAGGTCGCCGGCAGTCTAGCAAACACCTGTTGCGGAAATCCCTTCTGGCAGTAACCGCTGCGCAGAGAACGAGTTAGCTTCGCCAGCTACTGTGTAGCCATTTTACTTAGAAATTGACTATTTTCCGCCCAACGCATTTTGGCTAGTATTCGACGCCAGGGGCACCCTTTTCCGGAACATGTGCGTGGAGACTACCAATGAAAGTTGGCAACGGCCGCTGGCAACCAACTATCTGCTTGGCAATTCCCAGCCTCACTGGGCTAGCTGCCAGCCTGATTCTGCTGGCCCTATCTTTACCGGCGCAGGCCGAGATACTCGGACTTTACTCGGCTGGCGACGGATCGGTTGCTTTTTCGCCTTCTAGAGACTGGGGGTGGATCCCCTCGTGGAACGAAATTGCCTATCCGGCTCTCGGGCAGAGCGTCACCGGCGATGCCGGCGGGGGCCGCACCGCCTGGCAGATCACCGACCAGGGGAACAACGGCCTCGACCCTAACTATTCCCTGACTCTGTTCGAAGGGAGCCCCAATCTAGCGAATGCTCGGGAGCGAGGATGGAGCTTCAGCACCACCGCCCAATTCGTCGACACCATGAGCGGCAGTGCCAACCAGGGACTCTCGGCCTACTTCGACGACCAGCTCTACCAAGTGATGATCGATCTCGACACCGCTGGCCAACTACGTGGCAACGTTTACTTATCGCCAATCGAAACAGCCACCTTCGTATTAGCTAGCGCGGAGCAGAGAAACGAGTATCACGATTACGAGCTGCGATACGACTCCGCGAATCAGCAAGCGTCCTTTTACTTTGACGACCATCGGATTACTAGCTGGCCTGGGTACGCCGACCAGCACGAAACCATCTTCCGCTTTGGGTCGGTCACGGCTAGCGGGGCAGGGCAGATGAATTACCGCGAAGTGAATATGTCGATCATACCCACGCCAGCCGAGCAGGGCGATTTCAATAGCGACGGCACCGTCGATCTGGCCGACTACACGGTATGGCGCGACACACTCGGCTCGCGAACCCTAACCAATGCCGACGGCAACGGCAACGGTCGTGTCGACTCCGGCGACTACGTCATCTGGCGGAACAACTATGGCCGCCTGCTAGATGGCAATTCCATCGAGGCGAGCAACATCGCGGCCGTACCTGAGCTTCGATCGCTTTCGCTGCTATTGGTTGGTGCAACTCTCTTGTTTGCTTCGCGACCAAAGCGTTAGCGCACACAAAGGGCCGGTTAGCAACATGGCAAACCGGCCCCTTAGTGTTGAGTCATTCGCCCATCGCCTGGCAACGGGCTGTGCTGGCGATTGTTAGCCAACCATGTCCTTGAGCTTCTTCAGCGGACGAATCTTCACCACGTTCTTCGCAGGCTTTGCCTTGAATACGGTGGGCTCGCCGGTGAAGGGATTAATACCTTCGCGCTCGGGAGTGGCCTTCTTGTGTTGCAACACGATCTTGCACAAACCGTGCAGCGTGAAAGTCTTCGGAGCGCCACGGCCGGTGAGAGCCTTTTCAATCTCCTCGTTGAGAGCATCGAACACCGTTGCAACTTGACGCTTGGTCAGACCGGTCTTCTCGGCAATGCTGGCGTAGACTTCCGTCTTGGTGGGTGGCTTGGGAGCGGCTTTCGCCATGGGTCTGGTTCCTCCGAAAAATGACTTGAAAACAGGTGCCTGGAAGGGTCGAGTAGGATCGTCCTCCGTTAACGAACGTGCTGATTAGAGCGCTGAAGCACGAAAATTACAAGTGCGGAATGGCCTGAAACCCCTCTAGAACAAGGACTTTTTGGCTTACCACACCGAATCGACATGCTTCGATCCGTTCAAACGGCCAACCTCCAGGTGGCACCAGAATACAAATTCGACCAACAACCACCCCCTTACGTAGGGGGTATCTGAGCCCCCTCAGCAAGGAAACTCATTGCCTAACAATAGAACGTAAACCCAAACCAGCAAACAATTTATGATGACAATGGGTTCCCTACAACCGATACGACCGGAACCGAGCACGCAAAATCCAGCGCAACCGCCTCATCCGGACCACCATGGAATGTCCAATCGCCAAAGCAGCGGGTTCTCGCATTGCACTGAATAGGGGACTTCGCCTAAGCTCGAAAAGCAATCTGGCGTCCTGCGCCTCAAAATCACGACAATTCAGGTAAGCTGGACCGCTGGATTCACGGCTTGGAAAGAATCGAAAGTGTCGCCCCGAGCGACAGTCACCTGTATCATAGGATTAGACATAACAACACAGACTCCACACCAATCCATCCCACCAGGCGCACGGGGAGTAAAGGATGATGACCCGCTGCCAGTTCTCATGCCTTGTTTCGGATCCCTCGAAGTTCTCGCCATCTCACGGTGCGAGTTCTGGTAGATCCTCTCTCTACAGGCCTCGGAGCTGCTTTTTGTCCCGGAGTCTTCACTATTTGCTCGTTGCCATGGTTGCCATCAATGGGGTTCCGGTAACGGTTATCGCCCAGGTGGTGCCAGCCCAAGACGCCGGCGACGAAGTTGCCGAAGAGCCAGAAGAAGCCAGCGATCTGCACTCGCTCTACTATTCGGCCCATCTTCCAACGAACCGTCGTCTGTCGCAGGACCTCCGGCAGGCCAAGCAGTTGATCGATGCGGGACGCTACAGCGAAGCGTTGCCACTGATCGACCGCGTTCTGGAGGCCGAGGAGGACAACTTTGAGCTCGCCAGCAGTCGCGGCGCGGACGACGTGGTTCAGGGGCTCAAACAATATGTCCAAAAGCTGCTCAGCGAATTACCACCCGCTGGAGTCGCAGCCCTTGAACTCGATCAAGGGGTGAAAGCTCGGCGAGAACTCGATGCTGCCGTGTCGGCTGGCGAGATTGCCGAACTGGCCCGCATCGCCCGGCGATATCCCATGACCGAAGCAGCCGTCGAAGCTCGATTGATGCTGGCCCAGATGAATCTGGATAAGGGGCATTACGATACGGCCGCCGGAGTGTACGAACAATTGCTCGGTTGGTCGAAGGCCGCCCAGCGGTACTCGCCACTGATCGCAGCCCGACTGGCATGGTGCAATGCCGCGATGGGGAATACGCAGGGACTCAACAGAAGCATCGAGCGACTGCGGGCGATGAAGTCTCCCAGCGAACGAGCAGAACTGGCTCGCTTGCTCGGCACCGATAACACGGAGAACTGGCTCACCGAACTGAAAACCTATGCCGCGCAGCCGAGTCGCTTGCCGATGCCGGCTGGCTGGTTGGTGGATGGTCGCAGCGCATCACGCAATCCGTTGGTCAATGTAAGTCCTGTACCCCACCTTTGGCCGGCCTGGGAAGCTCGCACGGTGAAAGAAACCAACGTGGCCGAGCGCCTGCAGTCGCGAGTCGACTGGCAGCATCGCCATGGCGCTGCGTGGGGCTTAGTCTCCAGCCCGGTCGCGGTCGGCAATCATGTCGTCATTCGTACCCCTACGAATCTGGTTGCCATCGATTGGCAGACCGGGCGTCGCGTTTGGGAAACTCGTCCCGATTCGGTGGAAGACGACAAAAACACGATTCAGCTGCAGTACCAGTCGAACAACAACCAGTCGATCGTAGCGCTCGACGCCACCGATCAACGACTCTGGTTAGATTCGGTTTACGGGGCCATCAGCAGCGACGGCCAGCGAGTGTATGCCATTCGCAACCTCGAGAGCATCAACATGCGGTCGGCCAACCGTTACCGCGTGCAGGGGCTGTTCCGTACAGGCCAAGAGTTCGAAGAGCCAGGCAACACGCTCACCGCCTTCGATCTGCGCACCGAAGGGAAGCGGGTGTGGGAGATCAATGGCGAGAACAACAAAGAACTCACTGGATGCTTCTTCCTTGGCCCACCGTTGGCCGAAGGGGACTCGCTGTTCGTGATTGCCGAGTTCGTAAACTCCATCCATCTCATTCAACTCAACGCCCGCACTGGTGAGCTGGAGTGGAAGCAGCCGCTCGCGAACCTTGAGCGAAGCGTGTTGCTCGACGTCGGCCGGCGGCTCGCAGGGGCGACCCCCACGCTGGCAGGTGGGCTCGTGCTCTGCCCGACCGGCGCCGGCAGCGTTGTGGCCGTCGATCCGATCGATCGGAGTCTCCGCTGGGTGTTCCGCTTCGAAGTCGACGAGTCGGTGGCCAATCGTAACAACCTGCGTCAAACCTTCGGAGTTTACCAGCCACGGCTGACCACCGGATGGCAACGTAACCGCGTGCTCGTGACCGACGGTTCGGTACTGATCACTGCACCGGAGTGCGAGGATCTGTACTGCCTAGACCTGTATACCGGCGAGAAGCAATGGTCGCTCGAGCGTGGGTCACTAACTCAACTTGTCGGCGTCGCCGACGAAACTGTTGTACTAGCGGGCGGGACCCAATTCTCGCTGGTCGAACTAGAGAGCGGCAAACCAGCATCCGGCGAGTCGGACATTAAACTCCCCGAAGAAGTCGCCATCGCTGGCACCGCGTTGTTATCGAAGGGCGAAGTGGTGGCTCCTCTGTCGAATAGTCAGGTGGTCGTCATCGATCTGAGCAAACGCGAAATTGCCTACACATTGGATCTTCGTGAGTGCGACGCTATAGGCAACTTGGCCTACCATCGTGGCTCGATCCTATCGCAGTCGGCGACCACGCTCACCAAGTTTGATCGCCTGGAGTTGCTTGAAGAACAACTAGCTGCTGCCGAGGCTGATAACCAGGTAACCGCCGAAAGCCTCCGCATCGGCGGCGAACTGGCGTGGGCCAACGACGAGCTCGACCAGGCCATTCAGTTGCTGCAAGAATCGTATCGAATGACGCCAAACGATCCATTGATTCGTCATCGCTTAACCTCAGCGTTGGTCGAAGCGATGCGAGCCGATTACACTCGCTTCGGCAGCTATACGCAATTGCTCGAGGAGCTCTCGACCGACACCCGGCAACGGCTGGAACTCTACCGGTTTAGCACTGATGGAGCGCTGGCCGCAGGCGACGCAACCGCGGCGTTTGCCTTCTTGCGAGAGATCTATGCCATCGATCTCGACGACATGGTAGACCTCGGGCCGGAACATACCGTGCAGTCGGAACGCTGGTTTGCCGAGCGACTCAGCCGAGTCTGGCATCTTGCCGACGAAGCCTTGCAACAAGACATTAGCGACGAGATTCACCGTCTCGACCTGCAAGCGAAGTCGGATGAATTGATGCAGCAAAGCTCGCGATTGGTCCGATACTTCGGAGCCATTCCCGCGGGTCGAGACATTCGCATCCACTTGGCGAGCGAATGGTCGAAAGTCGGACGTCTTGCCGAGGCTGAGCTGATCATGCTCTCTCCTGAATTAGAGGAGCGAAATGCTCAATGGAGCGCCCCCGACGCCTTGGCCATCGCCGCGGTGCCAGGCAATAACTCGCCCGACTACGATCCGCATAACTGGCTCGGATCCAATCTACGCGACTATTACTCTTGGCCCGATGGGCAGGTCACCAGTGACATTACCAACGGTCGGGCGACTCCGGTCACCTCCACGAATTCGGTGCCATACAACCGCGGCCGAAATACTCCTACGCTTCGCACCGAAGTGAGCTCGCAAACATGCGGGGTCGAGTTGGCGGGCCCCAACCTGCTGGCGATCGCCCACGCGGGCGTACCGCAACTCTTTGCTTGGAACCCCCTTGGCGAACTCACGCATGGCGTGCCGCTGCCAATGGCTGGACTGCAGAATTCGAACTCCACAGAAGAGCTTCGCTCGATCCGTTTTGGGCACTTCATTGTGCTGGGTCTCAACAACGAGGTGGCGACCATCGACCTGCGTCCCAATCCGGGTGAGCAAGGCATGCGACTGTGGGCCACCGATCCCGATCCGCGGATGCGCGCACAAACCTTGCGAATGATTCAGTTGCAAAATCGTGGTCTGGTACAGGGGGCTTTCATTCCCTCGCAGGCCGACATGAACACCGAGAGCAATAGCCCCAGCGGCGAGCTTTGCCATGCATCGCCTTTGGGAGTCGTGCTTCGCAAGGATGACCAAGTCTCCTGCTACAACCCGGCCGATGGCCAGCTGGTGTGGTCGCGTCAGGGCCTTCCAACCGGCGGCACCTGCTTTGGCGACTCGCACCACCTACTCATGCAGGCGGAAGGGGAAATCGAAGGCGTAGTCATCTCGATGATCGACGGCTCGACCATCGGAGAGTGGCGTTCCCCCGAAGGTAAACGACAGCTCACTGTCGGTCGCAATCTTGTAGTCTCCCTTTACAAGTCAGGGCATCGTCAGATCCAAGTAATCGATACGCTGACGAGCGAAGTACTCGTTGAGCGTGAGTATTCCAGCACCACGAAAGTTGCTTCGTTTGCTTCGAAGCTGCTGGCCGCCATGGACTCCGAAGGGCACCTGGAAGTAATCGACTGCGAGTCGGGCAGCGTGCTGTTCGAAAGAGACCTGGAACCTGAACAGGGACTCGAGAGTATCCATCCGCTGCTCTGTGGCGATCTCCTCGTGGTCGGTACTAACTCGAAGTCGGCCGCCGAGTACAACACCGCCGGCAATCGGCCGATGGATAACGCCCCATTGCTCACGGGACATGTCTACGCATTAGATCCCACGACCGGGGAGCCTCGCTGGTCGCAGCCCGCTACGGTCAAAGGGCAGGGGCTCTGGATGCTGCAACCGACCGGTTCGCCGGTGCTGGTATTCGTGAGTCGGTATGCCGACGACAACACCAGTAATCAATCGGGCAACACCCATTTGCTCTGCCTGGATAAGCGAACCGGCCGCAGTTTATTCCGTGATAATGGACTTCGCGAGGTTCAAAATCAGCCGATGGCCATGCGTATTAACCACGGCAAGGTTCCCGCGGTAGAAATTGATTTACGCCAATCGCAAGTTACGCTAGAGTTTACCGATGCGCCCCGAGCGCCTGAGCCGGTCGCCTTGGCAGAAGTGGAAGGAGCCCAAAAAAGCCTTAGTGCTGGTATATTTGGTCTATTGCGGCGGTCACTCGGAGGATCGTTGAATGACTCGCCGTCGGGGGATGTGGATGTCGACGACTAACAACATGCAACAAACATCAGGCGCGGTTCCCAACATCACAGGATCGAGGTTTCTACCGATGAACGCCCGATGTTTCGTTACGGCACTGGCCGCCTGGATCGCTGTGTGCGCACCGCTCGCTGCCTACGGTAATGACGAAGAGATCGATCGTGTCGTCACTCAGGGCCTCGATTGGCTCGCGTCGCGACAACAGCGACTCGGCCACTGGACCTCGCAAGGTCGTTATCCCGCTGCCATGACGGCTCTCTCAGGACTCGCCATGCTGTGCGAAGGATCGACCACGACCGAGGGTCGCTACTCCGAGAACATCAGCCGGGCGGTCGATTACCTGATCAGTCAAAGCCGCCCGAACGGTCTGATCGGCGATCCCCTACGAGACGACCGATACACCTACGGACATGGCTTTTCGATGCTGTTTCTGTCGCAGGTGCTGGGAGAAGAAGAAGATGCCCAGCGTCGCGAAGAACTTGTCGATGTGCTTACCAGGGCCGTAAGATTCACCGCCATGGCACAGACCGATGCCGGAGGGTGGGGGTACGTCAGTGCGAAGGATGGTAATGGCTTTGACGAAGGTTCCACCACGATTACGCAGGTGCAAGGGCTTCGTAGTTGCCGAAATGCGGGAATTCCGGTTCCTAAAGAGGTGATCGACAAGGCGGTTAAGTACATTAAGGATTGTACACTTCGGGACGGTGGAGTTCAGTACAGCAGCAAGGGTGGAGGTGGCCGGCCGGCGATCACTGCCGCTGCGGTTGCTTGTTTGTTTAATGCCGGAGAGTACGACGAAGACTACGTGCCGCGGATGTTGAAGTACTGCGAACAACACCTTGGTAGCGGAGGACAAGACAACTACGGCCACTGGCACTACGCACACTTTTACTATTCTCAGGTGCAGTACCGCGAAGCGGGCGACATCTGGGATAGCTACCGCGCGGCGACGTACGCCAAGCTGGTTCGCGAAGCCAAGCCGGTGAACTTGCCTGACGGAAAAGGAGTGGTGTGGGACCAAGGCTACATTGGAGCGGTCTACACGACTTCGCTTAACTTAATCATCCTGCAATTAGACAACGCGGCTTTACCCATTTATCAACGATAGTCTGCCTGCCCGGTCGGCGCGGCTTTGCCGCCCGAGTGAGTTCAGATGTTTCTTCCTACCTTGTAAGTCTCTCATGTCCGAACATTCCGACTCCTCCATCGATCGCCTGAATTCGGCGGCCGATCGTATACGTCAACAACTCTCCCAAGTGATCGTGGGACAGCAGGAAGTGATCGACCAACTGTTGATCACCCTGTTCTGCCGTGGTCACTGTTTGCTCGAAGGTGTTCCGGGGTTGGCAAAGACCTTGCTGATTAGCACCTTGGCTAAGTCGTTGAACCTGACGTTCAGCCGTATTCAGTTTACGCCCGACTTGATGCCGGCCGACATCATCGGCACCGACATCATCGAAGAAAACAAGTCGACCGGTCAACGGGAAATGCGTTTCCTGGCAGGCCCGATCTTCGCCCATGTTATTTTGGCCGACGAAATCAATCGTACTCCTCCCAAGACCCAAGCTGCGTTGCTCGAAGCGATGCAAGAGCGGCAAGTCTCGGTCGGTCGCGTGCGCCATCAGATCGGCGATCCGTTCTTCGTGCTCGCCACGCAGAACCCGATTGAGCAGGAAGGCACCTATCCGCTGCCCGAAGCCCAACAAGACCGCTTCATGCTCAAGATCATGGTGAAGTATCCCTCGATCGAGGACGAAATCGAGATTGCCCGTCGCACGACCGGCGTTCAAGCTTCGGAAGTCGAGCCGGTGCTCTCGCCCGACGAGATTCTTGAGATTCAGCATATGGTTCGATTGGTTCCTGTCAGCGAACACTTAATCCAGTACGCGGTAGCCCTGGTTCGTTCCACCCGTATCGGCGAACCGGAAGCCGATCCGTACGCAGTCGATAACCTCGCCTGGGGTGCCGGCCCCCGAGCGGTGCAGTTCTTGCTGATGGGCGCTAAGGCCCGTAGCCTGATGCTGGGCCGCCCGCACGTAGCCTTGGAAGACATCCAAGCGCTCGCTGGTCCGGTACTCCGCCACCGCTTGCTTGTGAATTACACCGCCGAGAGCGAAGGCATTTCGTCCGACGACGTCATCGCCCGCCTGATCGAATCATTACCTGCCAGAGAGGACCAGTTGAGTGGTGACCCCCGCTTCCAAAAAGTCTTTGCTTCCTGATGTCATTCGACGCATCGGGCGGCTCGAAATCCGGGCTCGCTACATCGTCGAAGGCTTACTATCTGGCATGCACCGCAGCCCGTACTTCGGGCAGTCGATCGAGTTTCGCGAACACCGCGAGTACTCGATTGGCGATGACTTGCGCCACATCGACTGGAAAGTCTGGGGCAAGCAAGATCGCCTGTACGTCAAACGGTACGAGGAAGACACGAACCTGCGTTGCACGCTGGTGGTCGATGGTTCGGCCAGCATGCATTATGGCTCCGACGCCATGACTAAGCAGGACTACGCCGCCACGGCAGCGGCCGCGTTTGCTTACCTGCTGCTGAAACAAAGCGACTCGGTCGGTTGCGTGGTGTTTGACGAAGCGATCCGCCATGAAGTGCCGATGCGGAATCAGCGAAACCACCTCGCCCGCATCGCCCGGGCACTGGAGCAAGTGGAGCCACGTGACAAGACCGACATCGACGCGGTGCTCGCCCACGTGGCCAAGACCAATCCGCGGAAAGGCATGATCGTGCTGATTTCCGACTTGCTTTGCAACACCGACCAGCTGATTTCCGGTCTCGGCACCTTGCGGCGTATCGGGCATGATGTGGTCGTGTTGCACGTGATGGACGACAACGAACTCGACTTCACGTTCCGCGGCCCAGTACGGTTCGAGAACATGGAAGGCGAAGAGATCATCGACTGCAACCCACGCGCGCTTCGCAAGGGCTACATGGAAGCCCTCGAACGCTTCCTGACCAAAGTCCGCAAGTCGTGCACATCGAATGCGGTCGACTATTCGCTGATTCGTACCAGCGACCCGCTGGATGCCGCCTTGATGTCCATCCTGACGCGTCGCACCCTATCGCAACGATCCAAGATTTAACTCCCCCCATCGATCCCTCCTAACTGAAGTAATTCGCGTGTCGTTCCTGTTTCCCATGGTGTTCTGGATTGGATTGCCGCTAGTGGCATTGCCGCTAGTGATCCATCTATTGAACCTCCGCAGGCAACAGCGGATTCCTTGGGCAGCCATGGAGTTCCTGCTCGAAAGCCAGGAACGAAGCAAAACTTGGATTAACCTCAAAGAGTTGATCCTGCTGTTGCTCCGCACCGCGGCCATCGCCTTGCTGGTGCTACTCCTGGCCCGACCCACCACTCGGAGCGGCTGGATCGGTCGACTGCTGAACCGTCCGGTGCATCATTTGATTGTGCTCGACGATAGTTACTCCACGACCGACCGCTGGGCGGAAACGACCGCCTGGAAGGAATCCCTCGGCGCGGTTCGCGACATCACCGACGCTGCGGCCGACCAATCGACCGCCAGCATGATCACCGTGCTGCGATTCAGCGAAGCCGAAGTGGAGTCGGAAGATCCGCGTCCTGCCATTTTCCGTCGACCGCTGGACGCCAAGTCGCGACAGGAACTCATTTCCCGCATCGAAACCGCACAGCCCTCCGACACCGCCAGCGGCATCCTGCCCGCACTGCGTCGGGCGGCGGAACTCGCCAGCTTGCAGCCTGCCGAACAAGATCTGGTAGTGCATATCGTCTCTGACTTCCGTCAACACACGATGGAAGAACTCGATACCATCCAGCAGGCGGTCGCCTCGCTCGAAGCCCAGGCGACCGAAGTTCAGTTCGTTCGCACCGTACGGCAAGCTCACGAGAATCTCGCGATTACCCATCTGGCACCTGCTTCCGGCATTCGAGCAGCAGGCGTGGAGATGTGGATGGAACTCTCGGTCGAGAACTACGGCAGCACCCTCGCTCGGGACGTGGTGGTAGAACTCGAACAAGATGGCAGCCCACTTGTCGCGGTGCCTGTCGGCGACGTGCAAGCGGGTGCCAAGGTCGATCGTCGGTTCCGAGCCACCTTCGTTGGCTCCGGCGCTCACTGGCTGGCTGGCAACTTGGACGCCGACGCGGTGGATCTCGACAACCGCCGAGTGTACGCGACGCAAGTTCCGGAAGCCCAGAAGATTCTGCTGGTGGATGGCTCGCCGAAGCGCTGGGAATCGTATTATCTGTCGACTGCGTTGGCTCCAGGCAGCATCAAAAGCGGCTGGCAGCCCGAAGTGGTCACTCCCAAGGAGTTCAGCAAACTCGGCTCGCTTTATCCTTACGCAGCTATTGCGATTTTGGATGTTCCGCGACTCTCGGCCGACGACCTCACGCGTCTCACCACGTTTGTGAGCGATGGAGGGGGCTTGTTCATCACGCTTGGCGAGTCGATCGATCGCGAATTCTGGTCGGGCGAAGCCTTTGCCGCTGGCGAGGGACTGATGCCCGCTCCTCCCGACTTGCCCACGCAATGGCTCCCATCGCGCGACGACTCCGAAGGCCCCGTGGCCGACATCCGCGTTGTCGATCATCCCGTATTCGGCATCTTCCGCGGCGAGCGCAACAGCATGCTCAGTCTGATGCGGATCAACTACTACTATTCGCTCAAACGTGGCTGGCAAACCGAGAACACGACCGACGTGAAGACCATTGCGAAGCTCACCGACGGCTCCCCGCTGGTAGTGGAAAACCACTTTGGTCAAGGCAAAGTAGTCGCGCAGCTTAGCAAGGTCTCGCCCGACCAAGGCAACCTCGGCAGTTGGACTAATTTCGGCATGAATCCGGCCTTTGTGGTCCTGGCGAACGAACTGTTTGGCTACCTTGCCAACGGGGCGAATGCCGACCATGTGCTTACGGTCGGCGAGCCGGTGCGGATGCCGCTCGATCGCAATCAATATGTCGGCTCCGGTACTATTTCACGCATGGGCAAAGGAACTCCCTACCAGGCTACCCTGGCGGCCGACTCGACGACCGAAGCAATGGCCATCGTCAGCGAACCGATCGACCGTGCAGGCCTGTACAAACTACAAATCGACCGGGCGGCTGGCGGGATCGAAACCAGACTCGCCGCGTTGAACCCAGAACCAGGCGAAGGCAACCTTCAACTGATTGCCGACGCGACATTACGACAAAAGTTTGCCAGTGAGCAATTTGGGCTGCGTTACGCCGACGAACTATCGTCGGAAGCAAACCCCAGCGAATCGAACTGGACCGAAGTACTACTAACCCTCCTGGTGTTGGCCCTGGTCGCTGAACAAGCGATGGCCTACGCCTGCAGCTTCCACGAATAACCCAACCCACGAATAGGAACGCCCAGGTGCTACCCGATTTCGTTACCACGCCCGACCTCGCCCCGCTCGCAGCCGCTGAATCGGCAGCCGAAGCGGTGTATGAGTTTGCGCGGCTCGAGTCGCTCCGCGACGCGGGTGGTTGGGTAGCTGCACTTGTGGCTCTGGTCATAGCGTTGATGGGGTTTGTGTGGTGGATGTACCGCCGTGAGGCGCGAACCGTATCGCTCCCCAAGGCAATGCTTTTGGCGACTCTTCGCTCGGTGGCCATCGTAGGACTCGTCGTGTTCTTCTTGGGACTCGAACGTCGCAGCAGCACCCAGGTGGTGGAGCCTTCGCGACTGGCGGTGCTGGTCGACACCAGCTTGAGTATGGACCTGCCTGCCGACGAAGCGACCTCTACCGACAAAGCCACCCGGGCGGCCAAGGCGCTTACGTTGCTGGCCGACACCGAACTGCTCAAAGAACTGCGGGCGACGCACGATGTCGACTTGGTGGCGGTTGGCGAACAAGCTCGCCCGTTCACCTACCTTCCGCAAATCGCTGCAAGCGAAGACGAAGAGCCGGCAACAAGCGATACCGAAGAAGACGACACCGCAGCAACCGAAGTCGATCCCGCGCAACTGGCCACCGAACTGATGCCGGCGGGGCACGAATCGCGTTTGGGCGATGCGATCGCCGAGACCATCGAACGCTACCAAGGCCTGCCGTTGGCGGGCATCGTACTGCTGACCGATGGTGGTCAGAACCGCGGGCTGAACCTTCCCTCGGCCGGCGAAGCGGCTGGCGAAGCCAAGGTGCCAGTCAGTAGTGTTGCGTTTGGGCCAACCACCGCTCCCGCAAACTTGATTGTCCGCGAGCTGATCGCTCCCGAGCGAGCCTTCCCCGGCGACAAACTCACCTTGCAAGCGGTGCTGCAGGCCCAGGACCTGTCGGGCCAGCAAGTGGAGTTGCAGTTGTCGCGTCGCCCCGCGACCAACGATGACGAGTCCGCCGCACCAGCCGACTGGGAGATACTCGAATCGCGCAACGTGCCGATCGACGGCGACGACTCCATCGAAGCCATTCGCTTCGAGACCACCCCGGCCGAGCCGGGCGAATACATCTATGAAGTCCGCGCGATGCCGAACTCGCGCGAGGTGTTGAAAGACGACAACGTCCAACAAGCCCGCGTCGCGGTGATCGACCGCCAGACGAAGGTGCTGCTGTTTGCCGGTGGTCCCACGCGTGATTACCGCTTTGTTCGTAATCAACTGCAACGCGACAAGAGCTTTGTGGTCGACGTACTTTTGCAAACCGCTGTGCCAGGCATTTCGCAAGACGCGAATGAGATTCTTACCGAGTTCCCCACCACGGCTGAACAGCTTTCGAAGTATGACGCCATCGTGGCATTCGATCCGAATTGGACCTTGCTCAACAGCGAGCAGATTCGCTGGTTGGAGCAGTGGGTCGCGCGACAAGCCGGTGGTCTGGTGGTCGTGCCAGGGCGGATTCATGCTGCCGAATGGGGCTATGATGATCGCTTGCGGACGATTCGCGGGTTGTACCCGGTCCGCATGCCAGAGCAACTGCTGGGACTTAGCAGTAGCGACGAGAACAACGAAGTCGCCCAACCACTGACCTTTACCCGTGAAGGGGAAGAAGCCGAGTTTCTCTGGCTGGCCGACAATAGCGAAGATAGTCTGTTGGCTTGGGAAGAGTTCCTTGGCATTTATTCTCCGTTCGCTCACGACGGCCCCAAGCCAGGTGCAACGGTCTATGTCGAAGCTGGAGCCAACTCCGACGGTGACAACGGCATGCCTTATATCGTGGGACACTACTACGGGGCTGGGCAGGTGCTGTTCATCGGTAGCGGCGAGCTTTGGCGTTTGCGTAAGCTCGACACCAAATACAACGATCGGTTGTGGACCTCGATGCTTCGGCACACGAGCCAGGGCCGGCTGCTGCAAGGTTCGCCGCGCGGCAAGTTGCTGCTCGCCCAGGATCGCTACGAACTGGGAGCCACGGTTCCCGTGCGGGCGATGCTGTCCGACCTGCAGATGGAACCACTGATCGCCGAGAGCGTGGAACTCGAGATCGAAATGCCGGGCAATCGCGGGCAGAGTCTTCGGCTTACCGCCGATGCCGCTCGGGCAGGGAACTTTGCCGGCGAGTTTCGCGTCGTTCTTCCAGGCACCTATCGGTTGCGATTGGTCGTTCCCGATTCGACCGACGAATTGGTGCGTACCATTCGAGTCACAACTCCACAGCTTGAAATTGGCCAAACCACCCGCAATACCGTCGACCTCGAAAACCTCGCTCGCCAAACGGGAGGCTTTTACTACCCCACCGCGATGCTGGCCATCGAAGGCAACGAGCAGACCCCATCGCTGGCGGCCGCCTTCCCGAGCCAATCGCGATCCAAGCGGGTGGTCGGTGCCATCGACAAGTCGTTCGCTCGGCAACAGTCGTTCTGGCTGCTGGGCCTGG
This sequence comes from Aeoliella mucimassa, assembly GCF_007748035.1. NCBI lineage: Bacteria > Pseudomonadati > Planctomycetota > Planctomycetia > Pirellulales > Lacipirellulaceae > Aeoliella > Aeoliella mucimassa. Next base: position 2,700,946 of record NZ_CP036278.1, on the reverse strand, counting down.
TTACCGGTGTCTTGGCCATCGAATGGATCATCCGTCGTTTGAGTTACCTCGCTTAATTTTTGTCTATGCCATCCACTTCCCCAATGAACGACGCCTACACCCCGGTGAGCCAGTTGCTCGCTCGGCTGCGAGGCCGTATACGCACCTATGTGTGGGCCGAAGCCATACTGCTGGCCTTGGTGCTGCTGGGAGTCGTGTTCTGGGGAGGTTTGCTCGTCGATTGGATGTTCGAGCCCTCGCCCGAATGGCGGATGGCCGCCCACGTGGTGGTTTCCGTTGCGGTAGTGTCGATCATCGTCTGGTGGGGACTTCGCCGCTGGCTGGTCGATCTCTCCGATCACAGCCTGGCCCTGATCATCGAACGCAAACATCCTGAGCTTGCGGATGCTTTGTCGTCGGCGGTCTATATCCATCAACATCAAGATCGGGACGACATGCATCCCGAACTTGCCCGCCGCACTTTGCAGGAAGCAGCCGAGGCGGTCGGGCGTATCGATACCGATGGCCTGCTCAATCAAGTGCGACTCAACCGTTTTGCCTTGCTGGTAGGTGGTCTCGCGATCTCGGTTATTGCCTTGGCACTTGGTGTACCGAGAGTGTGGGATGCCTATACCGAGCGTTTGGCGTTGTCGCCCGAGCAATGGCCGCGAACCGTGTCGCTGGAGATCGATGGCTTCGAACCCGATGGCCAAGGTGGTTTTGTCCGCCGGGTGGCTCGCAATGCCGATGTGCCGCTGGTGGTAAAGGCCTCGCTGGCCGAGGGGCTTTCGGCTCCTGAGCGAGTTACCATTCGCTACCGCTGGCGCGAAGGCCGCCGGGGTCGTGACGACCTGGTGCGGATCGGCGACGCCCAATCGGGACGCGACGAAGCCCAACGATTTGAGTACCTGTTCGAACGGATCGCCAGCGACGTGGAATTCGAAATCCGCGGCGGCGACGATCGACTTCGCCGGTTGCGGCTCGAGGTGGTCGAGCGTCCCAAGGTCACCGCGCTCAGTTTCGAGTGCCAGTATCCCGCCTACTTGGATCGCTCGGATCGCTCGATTCCTGCCGGGCCGCGGGTCGAGCTCCCCGAAGGGACCAAGCTGGTCGCCAAGGGCAAAGCGAACAAACCGCTGTCGCAGATTCGTTGGCGACGCGTCGTACAGACCGACGATACGCCGGTGATTACCAACGAAGCGACGACCGATTTCGAGAAACCGCTGACGGTCGCTGCCGACGACATGGAGATGGAAGTCGAACTGGTTGACGAAAACGGCATTTCCTCGGCCGAGCCTTTCCGGGTGACCATCGTCTCCCGTGAGGACGAACTGCCGCAGGTGCTTGCCTCGCGGCAAGGCATTGGCACCGCCATCACTTACAACGCTCAAGTGCCAGTGCAGCTGAACATCGAAGATGACTACGCGGTGAACTCCGCCTGGGTCGATCTGGTGCACGATGGCGAGTCGCTCCCCCGAGTCGACGTGGCCATGCCAGCCGCGGCGAATGGAGAGGTCATCACGCTGGCCACCGTCGACCTCGCGCAGCTGGCCAAAGAGCATGCCGACGACCCGCTTTATCAGTTCTCGGAAGGGCAGCTGATCACCATCACCGCAGGAGCCAGCGATCGTTACGATCTGAACGAAAACTCCCGCGAGTCGACCGCCCGCCCACTGAGCTTCGAGATCGTTTCGGAGGAAGATCTGATGCTCCGCCTGGCGGCCAATGAGCAAAACTTGCGACAGACCTTCGAGTCGATCGCCGATAAACTGCTGCTGCTCTACGATTCGCTCGAAAAAATGGATGGCGTTGCCAGTACCGATCTCGTAGTGGTGGCCACTGCCGAGGCTACCGAGGTTCCCTCCGACGAACCGGACGAAAACGAGTTGACCGAAGACGCCGATGCGCAGCTCGCCCGCGAGGCGGGTCGTCAGGCCGAAACCGCTCGCCAGATTGGCGACGAAGTACTCGGCGTCGCCGCCGGGTTCGAGGACATCCACGCCCAGCTGTTCAACAATCGGATTGAAAACACGGAACTGTCCGACCGCATCGGCAACCGCATTGCCGCGCCGCTGCGTTCGCTCGGCGAGCAGCGGATGCCCCAAGTGGCCGAGCGCATCGCCGACTTGGTCAACGAGGGGACGCTCGACATCGCCAAGAACGAAACTCGTCAGGCGATTGCCGAAGTGGAGCAGTTGTTGCGGGAGATGCAAGGCTTGGAAAACTATAACGAAGTGATCGCCATGCTCCGCGAGATCATCCGCCAACAGGATGAGATCAACGAAAAGACCAAAGAACAACAAAAGAGTAACCTCCGGGACCTGTTGCTTGATTAACATCATCTGCTCGCCGGCGCATAGAACGCTGCGACTAGATGCCCCGTACTTTGAGGACTCCTCCCCGAAAGGGACCATGCCATGTTGCGAATCTCGGAACACCATCGACCAGGTACACTGCTGCTTTTGGCAGCGCTGCTCCTGGCGTTGCCGCACACGCTCTGGGCGCAGGACGAAGCTCTCACGGATAGCAAAGCCCCTACGGGTCTCACGCTCGAACAAGAGCGCCTTGGCAGTCGCTTCGAGCGGCTGGAAGCCGTGGCCGCCCGGCTGGCCGAATTGGCCGAAAAAAGCGAGCCTGAACATGCGGAGCAGTTGCGTCGGGCGATCAAGGCGAGTCGCGAGAAAGGCCTTGCCGAACGCTTTGGCTCGATTGTGAATCTGCTCGAGACCGAACGACTGTCGGCCGCGGCCACCGATCAAGAGGAACTGAAGGCCGAGCTGGAACTGCTGCTGCAAGTGCTGCTCGAAGATCCCAACGACAGCGAACGCGAAGCGATGAAGCGTTTTCTTAAAGGGCAGATTCAAGAGCTTGGCAAGCTGATCCGCCAGCAACGATCGCTGCGCAATCAAAATCAAGAAGGTGCCGATGCCAAGCGCTTGGCCGACAAGCAGTCGGATGTCAACGAGTCGGCAGATGACGTGCAGAAAGCACTGGAAGAAAACAGCGAGGGGGGCTCCGAATCGAAGAGCAGCGAGTCGCAAGGTGCCGAGGCTCAAAGCGGCGAGTCCCAAGGGGCTCAGTCGCAGGGCGGAGAGGCCCCGGGGAGTGAATCGCAAGGTGGCGAGTCGCAAGGGGGCGAATCTCAGGGTGGGGAGTCCCAAGGTGGTGAATCGCAAGAAGGAGAATCCCCAAGCGGAGAGTCTCAGGCGCAGCCCCCTCAGGAGTCGAACGATCCGATTCAGAAAGCGGCCCAGCGTGTTGCCGAAGCGCGTCGCGCAATGGAACAAGCCGAGAAAAAACTTCGCGACGCGAAACGCAACGAAGCGGAAGCCGAACAGCGAGAAGCCCAACGTGAGTTGGAAGCAGCTCGCGCCGAACTGGAACGCATCCTGCGTCAGCTTCGCGAAGAAGAAATGGAACGACTGCTGGCGAAGCTTGTCGCCCGCTTCAAAGAGATGCTGGCCAAGCAGCAAAGCATCTACGAAGAAACCGTGACGATCCACGAAGCGTCGTCCCAGGCGAGTACGCGAAATCTGATGTTGCAGACAATTCGTCTTTCGCGTCGCGAAGCCGAATTGGTTCGCGATGCCGAGAAGGCGCTCACCTTGCTTCGTGAGGATGGTACCTCGATTGCCTTCCCCGAAACCACTGAGCAGATTGCCGAAGACATGCAATCGGTCACCGCTCGCCTGGCCACCGGAAGCGCTGGCCCGATCACGCAGACCGTGGAACTCGACATCATTGCCGGAATCCAGGACATGATCGGTGCCCTCGAGCAAGCTCGCGACGAGTTGGCTCAGCAGCAGGGTAGCCCTCCTCCGCCTGGCGAAGGGGGGGGTGGCTCGCCGGGCGAGTCGCCGCTGGTGCCGAAATTGGCCGAATTGCGGATGATTCGTACTTTGCAGGCGCGGGTCTACAAACGGACCCAGGATCTCGGCGGGCTGGCGGACAATCCTCAGGTGAAACCTGCGGAATTGGCGGCCGAACTCGAGAAACTCGCTGACCGTCAGGAACGTATATTTGAAGCCACGCGGGACCTCAACAGCGACGCAAATCGTTAATTTCATGACCATTTCGTCCAGATTGCGGCTTCCGCGTTGTTCAAGTCCCTATAATTGTCGATACTAGTTGGAATGGGCGGGGACAGGCGATTAACCCTTCCGAGGCCTAGAGAGTGATGAAACAGATAGCCATGACATATGCTGGATGCTTGTTGTCTGCGGCTCTGGTTTTGACGACCGTTGCCACGGCTGCCGAGAGCGGTTCGGAAACCACCGAGGCCGTCTCGACGGCCTGGACCGCGGTTCCGCCGGAGCAGGTTGAATCGGCCATCGTCGCCTGGTTCGAGGCCACGGCCGAAAGTCCCGAGCAAGCGGCCCAATGGCAAGCCGAAGCCCGCCCGACTCTCGACCAGCTCTACACCTCGGCCGACCGCCTGGAAGCGATTGCCGGAACTGCCGCGATTGCCTCGCCGGAAGTGGCGAAGCTCGCCGAGCAGTGCCGCACCGCCCCGACCGAAGTCGAGCAGCTCGACTGGCTCGACTCTGCTGAAGTTCCTTACTGGCTGCGTAACAACTTGCGTTTGCTGGTCGGGCGTGCGTTGGTGCAGACCGAGCACTACGAACCAGCACTCGCAGTGCTGCAAGGGTTGCAGCCCGACGATGTGTTCGCCCCCGCTTCGCTGCTGTTCTATCGATCGGTCGCCGAGCACCAACTGGTACAAATCGACGAAGCCCGCGCTTCGCTCAAAGCACTGCTCGACGCCGAGCAACCGCTGCCAGAGCGTTTCTCGCAAGTCGCTCGCTTGATGCAGGCCGACCTTGCCGAGGTCGAACAAGACTCGCTCGATCACATCGCCCGCCGCATGTCCGACGTCGAGCGCCGGCTCAGCTTGGGAGAAGCCAACGATCGGGCGCAGGAGGTCGAGCGTGGCATTATCGAGTCGCTCGACAAGATGATCGATAAACTGGAAAAGCAGCAGCAACAACAGCAGCAACAGCAACAAGCCGGCAGTCAGCCATCGGGCGAACCGATGGACGACAGCAAGATCGCCGAGCAAAAGGGCGAAGGCAAAGTCGATGTGAAAGACATCGGCGACAACTCGGGCTGGGGCGACCTTCCGCCGCGTGAGCGCGAACGGGTCATTCAGCAGATCGGTCGCGACTTTCCGGGCCACTATCGCGACTTGATGGAAGAGTATCTCAAGCGACTGGCCACCGACAATCGGGACGACGCCGACGAATAACCCCTTTGATCTCCACCGTTGATTGAGGCCACCTGCCTTGTTGTATCTATTTACCTGCATCCTACTCGCTTCGACTGCTGCGGTAGACGTACGCATTACGACCGTCGACGACACCACCGTGCAAGGTGCGGTGCAAACGTGGGACGACCAATCGATTGCGCTCGACACCTCGGCCGGAGAGTCGACCGAATTGCCGCTCGATAAGGTATTACGCGTCGACATCGGCAGTACTCCATCGGCAACCGATCAACCACTGGGAGCAGTTCACCTGACCGACGGTTCGAGCCTCGCAGTTCGCGACCTCACCATCGCCGACGGCCAGTGCGTCGCAAACGCTCCGGCGCTGGCGACCGACGACCAGTCGACCACGAGTTTGCCGCTTCGCTCCGTTCGTTCGATTCGCTTGATGCCGCTCGACGCAGCGGTGCCAGGCCTCGGCAAGGAATGGCGTGATCTGCAACAATCCGACGCCGCTGGCGACCTGATTGTGATCCGCAAGCCGGAAGCGACCAACCTGAACTACGTGGAAGGCACCCTGGGCGACGTTACCGCCGAGGCGGTGCAGTTTACGCTCGACGCCGATACGCTGAACGTCGCCCGCACCAAGGTGTTTGGGCTCGTGTACTATCGCGGTCCTGCGAGCGACGAAGCCGCGCCGAGTCGGGTGCTGGTGACCGGCCCTGGCTTGCGACTCTCCGCTAAATCGGCCCGCGTCGAAGGCGATCAGGTGGTGGTGCAGTCTCATTTGCTTGGGGAGCTCCGTTTGCCTTTGCAAAGTGTTTCGACCATCGATTACTCGATCGATCGCGTGCAGTACCTCAGCGACCTGGAACCAGTGCAACTGGCCTGGCAACCGACCGCACTCACGTCGCCTGTAGCGACACTGCTGGGGGGAATGGTTCGTGATCGTGGTTTCTACTCCTCGGCTCTGGAAATTGAGTTCCCCACCGACAGCCTGCCAGCCGACGAGGTGAGTTCGTCCGGATTGCCCGAACGCATCACGTTCAGCAAAGGTCTTGCGGTGCGAAGCAAGTCGGAACTCGCGTTTCGCGTGCCGAAGGGTTTCTCGTACTTTCGCGCTACCGTGGGCATCGACCCCGAAACCGCTGCCACCGGCGAGGTGCAACTCACCGTGCAAGGGGATAGCAAAGTGCTGTTCGAGCAAGCCATTCGCGGCGGCGAGGCTCCCGTGGAGCTGGAGTGCAAGGTCTCGGGCATTCGTGAGCTGAAATTGCTGGTCGATTACGGAAGCCGCGGCCCCACGGCCGGCACCGGCGACAACTTGAACTTAGGCGCGGCGAGGTTTACCAAGTAATGCGATTACTACTGCTACTCTCGCTCGCCTGGATGCTAGGGACTTCGACCACTCACGCGGTGGCCCCCGAAGTGCTCGAGGCCGAAGCACAACGTATTGCTGTGGTCGAGAAGATATCGAGAAGCACCATTGCCATCTTCGACAGCAAAGGGCAGGGGGGTGGCTCCGGCGTATTGATCTCGGCCGATGGCTACGCGCTGACCAACTTCCACGTCACCGCTCCTTGCGGTGCTGCCATGAAGTGCGGACTGAACGATGGCAAGCTGTACGACGCGGTGCTGGTGGGACTCGATCCCCCCGGCGACGTCGCATTGATCAAACTGCTGGGCCGCGACGACTTTCCCGCTGCCGAGCTTGGCGATAGCGACGCTTCGCAAATCGGCGATTCGGTGATCGTTGCAGGCAATCCGTTCCTGCTGGCCGAAGACTACACGCCGACCATCACCTACGGCATTCTCTCCGGCACGCACCGCTATCAGTACCCAGCCGGCACACTGCTCGAGTACGCCGATTGCCTGCAGACCGATGCGTCGATCAATCCCGGCAACTCGGGTGGTCCGCTGTGGGATAGTCAGGGCCGCTTGATCGGCATCAACGGCCGCGGCTCGTTCGAGAAACGTGGGCGCGTGAACGTCGGTGTCGGCTACGCGATTTCGATCAACCAGATCAAGCTGTTCCTTACGCATTTGAAGTCGGGCCGCGTGGTCGACCATGCGACGCTCGGGGCAACCGTGGCCTCGGCCGGCGAAGGTCGCGTGGTGGTGGACGACCTGCTCGAAGGGAGCGACGCCTACCGCCGCGGCATCCGCTTCGGCGACCACATCACCATGTTTGCCGGGCGTGACATCACCACGGCCAACGAGCTGAAAAACGTACTCGGCATCTACCCCGCCGGCTGGACCGTGCCGGTGGAGTACGTGCGGGATGGAGAGTTCTTCAAGGCCAACGTGCGACTCGCATCGCTGCATGGCGAAGGGGAACTCGAAAGCCTGATTCAGCAACAAGAAGAGCAAGAACCAACTCCGATTGAGCCCCCCGGCCCGAAGGATGAAGATCCCGAAGGCGAGGGCGAGGCTCCACGCCGGTTGCCGATTCCCAATCCGCTGGAAGCGCTGCCGCCGAAGCCCGAAATCCCTGAAGTCGTTAGCAAACTGTTCGAGGAACGCATTGGGTTTGCCAACTACCACTTCAACCGCATGCACCAGGAGCGGATCGCGGAAGCCTGCCCGCAATGGATGGTGTTGACCGCTGGCAAAACGCTGGTGGTCGACGCGACCGACCTGTTGCAACAAGCGGTCGCGATCGAATCGAGCGCCGAGGAAGGGAGCTTGCGTTCGGTTCGCGGTCAGTTCTTTGCCAAGTTCGATACACTCGACGCGGCCGGCAACGGACCTCCTGGCTCGGGCGGCATGCTGGCCGCAGTGCATCAATGGCGCACCCTGCTGGCCGAAGGCCCCGCGGGCTTTGAAGAGTGCTACTACCTCGGCCAGCTTCCGTTCGGTCCTCGCCAGCAGCTGTACGACTGCCTGGTCGCGATGGAAGAAGGCATGCCGACCCACTTTTACTTCGATACCAGTTCGCAGCGTCTGATTGGTTTGGAACATCATACCTCCGACGATTTTGATCCTTGTACGATTCGCTTTAGTCGCTTCGAGGCCTGGGAGTCAGGCGAGTTGCCGATGACGTGGGTCGTTACTTTTGGCGACAACGCTTACCTGGAGTTCAACGTGAACTCCTATCAACAGGTCGATAAGTCCTCTGCAGAAGAAGCTCCGGCCGAGGAGGACACCAACGATGAATAAATTCCTTTTGCTGTTACTGGTGATGGTCAGTAGTCCGCTACTGGCCCAGTCGCCCGACCGACCCACCACATTTGCCGAAGTGAATCGCTACGCCCAGCAGCGGAGCGTGAAGATCTACGGTGCAGGTGGTCTGCAGCAACTCGAAGCCTATCAGTCGGGCGCGATCGTTTCGGCCGAGGGTCACGTGGTGACCGTCGCCAGCGTGGTGCTCGATCAAGACTCGGCCACAGTCGTCCTGGCGACCGGCGAGCGACTCGAAGGCACCGTTGTCGGAGTCGATCCGATGATGGATGTTGCGGTGCTGAAGCTGGAATCGGACGAGCAGGAACTGCCGTACTTCGATCTGGCCGCCCGCCCGCTTCCTTACGAGGGCATGCGGGTGCTGGCGTATTCGAATCTGTATAACGTCGCAACCGGCGACGAACCGGTGAGCGTGCTGCATGGCGTGTTGTCGGTAATCGCACCGCTTGAAGCTCGCCGGGGAGCGTTTGCCTCGCGGTACCGCGGCGATGTGTACATCGTCGACGCGGCGACCAACAATCCCGGTGCTCCTGGCGGTATGTTGCTCGATGCATCGGGTCAGCCGCTGGGCATGATTGGCAAAGAGCTAAAGAGCGAGCTAACCGGCGCCTGGTTGAACTATGCATTGCCATGGGAACTGGTCTCCGATAGTGTCGAACGCATCTTGAATGGCGAATTGGGACAGTCGATTGCCGACGACCTGGAACCGCTCGAAAACGCGGCCACGCTGTCGCTGCTCGGGTTCCACCTGGTACCAAACGTGGTGCCGAGAACGCCGCCGTATGTCGATACGATCGTGCCGGAGTCGCCGGCCGCAGTGGCTGGCCTGGCGCCAGACGACCTGGTGATTTCGATCGCCGGCATGCGAACCGGCACCCGCGACGACGTAGAACAAGCACTCCAGCAAGTGCCGAACAACCAACCGGTGCGAATCACCTTGCTGCGGGGCAACATGTTACTCGACGTTGAACTCGTTCTTACCACCGGAGGCACACCATGAGCTTCGCGTGTCGTCTCCCGATGTTGCTGATCGCTTTGATAACCAGCTTGCTGGTTGCCGACGCTTCGCGTGGGCAGTCGCTCGAGCAACTTGAACAACAAGCCATTCGCGAAGCGATTGAACGCGTGCAACCAGCGGTCGTACAGCTGCAGATCATCGGCGGTGCCGATCAGGTCGGCGGGGTCACTATGGCCAGCGGCCCCTCGACCGGCGTGTTGCTGTCGAGCGATGGCTACGTGGTTACCAGCCGTTACCGCTTCGAGCCGATGCCGGCCACGGTGGTCGCGATGCTCGAAGATGGTCGGCAGTTTGCCACCGAAGTGGTCGCGACCGATTTCAGTCGCAAGCTCGTGTTGCTCAAGCTGGTGAACGCCAGCGATCTGCCAGTGGTCGAACCAGCGCCGAGCGATAGCTATCGCATCGGCCAATGGGCCATCGCCCTGGGGCGCACCTATCGCGTCGACCGCCCGAACGTGTCGGTCGGTGTCTTGAGTGCCACGCATCGCATTCAAGGTCGTGCGTTGCAGACCGATGCAGCCGTATCGGCGGCTAACTACGGTGGACCTCTGGTCAACATCGAAGGGCAGGTGCTCGGCATCATCGCGCCGATGTCGCCCCAGTCGGAACGCTCCATTGCAGGGCTCGACTGGTACGATTCGGGCATTGGGTTTGCCGCGCCGCTGGCTGATTGGATGCCGGCCTTCGAACGCTTGAAGCAAGGCGAAGACCTGCAACTCGGCTATATGGGCGTTTCGCTGGCCAAGGGTCTGCCGCGCGAGACGGCTGCCGAACTGGCGACAGTCACCCCTGGTGGGCCGGCCGCCGAAGCAGGACTCGCTGCAGGCGACGTGATCACCGCGGTAGCTGGCAAGGCGATCACCACGCAAACCGAGCTGCAGCACGCGGTCAAACCGCTGTACGCGGGTGATAGCGTCGAAATCACCTACCAACGAGGCGAGTCGTCCGAATCGGCGACACTCACGCTCACCAACATCGCTAAGCTGCAGGAACTCGCCGAAGCGGCCCAGCCGACCGAATCGCCGGAAGCGGGCGAGAAAGCCGAATCCAAGGCCGACAAAGCCGACGCCGACGAGTCGGATGATAGCAGCAGCGACGAGCCGGAAGAGTCGGCCGAATCCGAAGCAGAATAGCCGCTCGACGCTTGCCAGCTGCTGCCGATGCTGGCGCCGAATCGGTGTAGGCCTGCCCCCGGGGATTCGGGTATAAGCATCCTTCGCGTTACGCTTTTCGTTCTCGCTGTTGGATGTGCTCTCATGTCGCTGAATCCGCTGACTCCTGTTGCCGATTACCAGTCGATGCTCACCCGCATATTCTGGTTTACCTCGGCTGCGGCGCTTTTGGCGATCTGCATGCTGCGTTCGTCGATCGAGGGACTCGACACCTTTCTGTCGGCCATCGATGGCACGTTGAAAATCGACCGCGAGAAGAGCTTGCTGGTGCCGGTCGGCTCGCTCGCCCCGGCATTGCTCGTGGGGCTCGCATCGCGGGTGTTTCGGATTCATAGCAATATCGCCAATTGGTTGGGAATTCGTGAACGTTTCGACCTGGACGTCATCCTGCGGGCGCTCGCCCGCGGTACTCAAACCGACTACCACCAGTTCTCGGAAGCAACGCTGCTCAAGCACCGCTACGACCTGATGAAGCGATGCTTCTACCAGTACGTGAATGGCCGGCGGCCGCAAATCGACGAGTTGCTCATCGAGCGGGCGCTCGACATGTGGAGCTGGTTCTGGGTAGGCATCGAGACCACGGTGGTGTTCGTTGCAACGTCGTTCATCTACATCGCGTGCGGTCAGCTCTCGTCGGGCATGACGCTGTTCGGTACCACACTCGCATTCGCGACGCTGGGGTTGCCGGCGATTCGTGATGAATGCCGTCGTTACGCGCTGGCGCAGGTTCGGGAGATCCTGGCCGAGCCCGAGCGGGCAGAGCAGGTGCGCGAGGCGTTCGCCAAGCTGATACCAGCGACCGAGGACACCTACCGCCGCGCAGCGTAACGATTGTTTTGCCCCCATTTGCCACAAAATCGATTGGTGGGGGCAATTCTTACGTCATCACCACTCGACGCAACTTCCACCCCAGCCATGACTTACAAGGAAGAGTCGGAACGCAAGTGCCAGCTCCCCAAAAGCGAGTGGGGGCTTTATCATCGGGCTGAGTTGGCGTTTGGTCCACATGTCACCTGATCCTTTCGAGTTCCTTCGCAGAGCTTTACGGCTCCAACACCTATACATTTACACATCATTAGATCAGATCACCAAGCGGATTCAACAACGATTTTTGGCCACCCCATTCGTGGGGGAGACAGAACTTTTTTGCCCTGACTTGCCAAGACGGATGGAGCCGCGGCGAATTACCCTTTAGGCGGTGTGCACCGCCTAAACTTTCACGCACCTTAAGGGAGATAGTTGTCATGAGGTCACTACAGTTGCTCGCTCGGCGAACCCTGCGGCAGGCAATGGTCGTTGCGGTGGTTGCCGCCACCACGGCTTACACGGCCCACGCGCAATCGGAAGCGCCGGTCGAAACCGGCCCGCGAGTGTCGTTGGATGCGGTGGATATGCCGGCCGCCAGCGTGGAGTTGGACTTGGGTCCCGGTCTGGTGCGTCACTTCTTCAGAACTGGCGACGCGGTAGTTGCCGGATTGCTGGAAGGGCTTGCCACTTCGGAAGATCCCTCGGCCAAAGAGAACCTGCAATTCGCCGCCAAGCAAATCACCTCGGCCCGCGAACTGGGCGACGTGTTGAGCGAAGTAGTACGCGAAGTTCACATCCGCGTGTGGGCCAATGGCGAAGCGACCGAAGGTCAGGCCGAGCAGCTGGTCGCCTACTTCGATAGCACCCTGAAAGGCGAAGCATGGGAGCCAGTGCTCCGCGCCCGCGATGGTGAAGAGATGGTTCGCTTGTACGTGCATCGCGAGGAAGATTCGGTCAACGGCATCGTGATCGTTGCCGCGAACGGACCGGACGAGATGGTCGCCCTGAACGTGGTCGGCGACCTGTCGCCCGACAACGTCCAACGACTGGTGAGCACCGCCACGCGGATCGGCGTGCAGCTGGGCCTCGATAGCGAGCTGAGCAAAGGCATCGGCCAACTCAAGCAAGAGATCGAGTCGAAGCGCAACCGCTAGATGACTCTCATGTATTAGTCCCCCAAGGCCGAACTCGCTGTGCCCCCAGCGAGTTCGGCTTTTTTCGTAGCCGCACGCGGTGCGTGCGCTGCCCCCGCCCCGAATGAGGGGGGAGAGCGTCAGCAATCTGGATAGCGAGGTAACTTTTTTGCTCTTCGGGGAATAAGCGATCGAGCTGGTGCGTATTCAGGGAAGAACGGAGTTCTCCTCTTCTTTTTCCGCTCCGAAACGATCGGCCGCCAGTCGAACCTATGGAGGAATTCAAATGGCAGTTACCGTTGCTCGCGACCCCGCATCTCTTCCCCAACGCCCCCTCGCTCCCCAGCCTGCGAAGTTTTCGACCACTCCCGGGTTCGAACGATTTGGCCGCTGGGGCGAACGAATCACCGTGATCCGCGATGGTGGACTGGCCCCGATGGCCTACGCCATGGCCAACCACCCGCAACGTGCGGAGTTATCGGACAAGCAGCTCTGGCAGGATTGTTGCCAGACTCGCCGCGAGCTGACCTGCGAGTACCAGGTGGTCGAGCTCGATGCCCCGTCGTTCTTTCTGCCCGCGGGCGAGTCGGTATTCAAAGTGATTGAGAATCCGATTCAGCTACCGGACAATCCGCCGCAAGGGGTGATGATGCGTCATCTCGAAGCGATGACCGCCCACCCGCTGGCCAAGTTTTACCTGCTCGAACCGGTGTTCACACCCGACGATGGTTATCGGTTGCTCACCGCCGACGAGCTTCGCGAGGAAGCGCATGGCGATCGACAGGACTCCCAGCGGTTGGCCAAATGCCTCGGCTGGGCGTATCGGTCGCTAGCCTGGTCGCAGGCGCGGCGTCGCGATTTGGCGGCCTTGGCCATGCGCACTGCGGCTAACACGGCTGAACTACTGGCCAAACACCTGGCACCGGTTACCGAGCCCCGCAGGTCGCGCCGCGAGGGACGATTCGGGCGAGTGGTGCCGAGGGACGTGGTCGGCGACTGGATCGACACCGAGCACGGGTTCGGGCTGACTCGCGACGCCCGGCGATTCCGCCGCGCGATGCAGGAGCTGCAATGGCGCGTGAGTTTCGACCCGATTCTCTGCTTCGAGCTCCCTGAAGAGCCGGGCGAGCTGTGGTTCGAGGCCCACTGGTACACCGGCGCCGATGGGCGTCGTTACGTCCATTATTAACCGCATTTTCCCCGTGTTTCCTCTGATGCGACGAGCCGAGCCGACCACGTAAAAGTGGAGGCTCGGCTCTTTTTTTGCCTTTACCCGAAATGTCGGGCACCGTTGCCAACCGGCTGTCGCCTGAACTATCCTTAAGGGTATAGGCGTTGTCTTCTCGCAATGGTGTGCATCGCCCAGGCGTCTAGTTTCAATTTCACTTTCACGTGGCCCTTGTCCCGGTGGTATCCTCTACCAACGGGCATGTCGTGGCTGCTTGGCGGTGCCGTTCGCACTAGTCTGCCTACTGGCATGAGCCACGATTGATAAGTCGAAGACCGCGCCGACGATGGCGGCGATGTCCGACGACACTTATCCACCTCTTTGGAGTTACCTCATGAAACTGTTTACTCCCACTCTCTTGGCCCTTGGTCTGCTGCTTTGCAGCCCTGGCTTTGCTCAAGTTGCCTCGCAAGACTTCGATAGCATCATGCTCTACACACTCAAGAACTCCTCCGGCACCACGGTCACCGTGACCAACTACGGTGCCATTATCACCTCGATCGTGGTCGCCGACCGCGACGGCAACATGGGCGACATCGCGCTGGGTTACAACAGCGCGGACGACTACATGAACGCGGTCGACAAGCCTTACTTCGGCGCGGTCGTCGGACGCTATGGCAATCGCATTGCCAAAGGCAAGTTCTCCATCAACGACGTGGAGTACACGCTGGCCGTGAACAATGGCGAGAACAGCCTGCACGGCGGCATCATTGGTTTCGACAAGGTCGTGTGGGACGCCACCCCGGTAGGCGACAACGCGCTTACCCTCACCTATCTGGCGAAGGATGGCGAAGAAGGGTATCCCGGCAACCTCGTGGTGAGCGTCACCTACACGCTGACCGAAGAGAATGAACTGAAGATGCACTACCAGGCAACCACCGATGCGACGACTCCGGTGAACCTGACCAACCACACCTACTTCAATCTGAAGGGCGAAGGGGAAGGCACCATCCTCGGTCACGAGTTGATGCTGAACGCCAAGAAGTTCACGCCTGTCGACGAAGGGCTCATCCCAACCGGCGAGCTTCGCGACGTCGATGGCACCCCGTTCGACTTCACCACGGCCAAGGCGATTGGTCGCGACATTGAAGAAGAGAACGAACAGCTCACCTTTGGTGGTGGTTACGACCACAACTGGGTTCTCGACAAAGAGGGCAAAGAAGGCGAAATGACCTTGGCCGCCCGAGTGAAAGAACCGACCACCGGCCGCGTGCTCGAGGTCTACACCACCGAGCCTGGCGTGCAGTTCTATTGCGGTAACTTCCTCGATGGTCGCTTGAAGGGCAAAGCGGGCAAGCCTTACGTGCACCGCAGCGGTCTGTGCCTGGAAACCCAGCACTACCCCGACTCGCCCAACCAGCCGAACTTTCCCTCCACGCTGCTGGAGCCAGGCGAGAAGTACGACACGACCACCGTGTTCAAGTTCTCCGCGGAGTAAAAGGACGCCGACAAGGCTGTCACCCCCCGATTCCACCCAATTCGTAATGGAGCGCGATACCTATGACGGCCTATTCACTTCCTCGAATCAAGAAGCCTGCACCACTGCCCGAAAAGCATGTTTACCTGATGGCCAACGGCGACCTTCGCCTGAGTGCCAATCAGAACTGCTGGGCAGCCCAATACGAGATGGAGCAGGCAATCGGCGAGGCAGTGAATAGCGCCGGGTGGACGATCGTTCGGGCACATTCCTTCAAAGACGACGAGCAACATGGCTTCATCGGCTCGCAAGCCGAAGGAATGAAAGTATTTCGCGATGTGGATCCTAAGGCCCCTCTGATTGTGGCCGAAGCTGTGTGGCAGTATTCGCACCATTTGCTGCATGGTTTACTGACCCATGAGGGGCCGATCCTCACGCTGGCCAACTGGTCGGGCACCTGGCCCGGCCTGGTTGGCATGTTGAATCTCAATGGCTCGCTCACCAAAGCGGGCGTCGAATACAGCACTCTGTGGGCCGACGACTTTGCCGACCCCGCGTTCGGCGAGCAACTTGCCAAGTGGCTCGACACCGGCAAGGTGACCCACGTCATTGAACACGTGGTGCCGCTCTCCGAGGTGCAGATTGGCTCCGAAGAGCAACAGCTAGCCACCGCCCTGGCCGACGAACTCAAGCACAACAAAGCCATCATGGGCGTGTTCGACGAAGGCTGCATGGGCATGTTCAATGCCATCATCCCCGATCATCTGCTGAACCCCACCGGGGTATTCAAGGAACGACTGAGCCAGTCGGCCTTGTACTACGAGACCACCCAGGTATCCGATGCCGAAGCCCAGGCGGTGCGGCAACGGATGGAAGAACTCGGCATTCAGTTCCAGACCGGACCGACGCACGAAACCGATCTGACCGACGATCAAATCCTGTTGCAGTGCAAGATGTACATCGCTGCGGTCCGCATCGCCGACGACTTTGGCTGCGACCTGATTGGTATCCAGTACCAACAAGGTTTAAAAGATGTGCTGCCGGCCAGCGATCTGGTGGAGGGCACCCTGAACGACTCGCAACGCCCGGCAGTAAAAAGCCGCGACGGCAGTCGCGTGCTGTACGAAGGAGAGCCGCTGCCGCACTTTAACGAAGTGGACGAGTGCGCGGGCCTCGATGGATTGTTGACCTACCGCGTGCATCGCGCCATGGGCCAGCCGGTCGAGAATACGCTGCACGATCTTCGCTGGGGCGACTGGGATCAGTCGGGCACTGTGGAAGATTATGTGTGGGTGTTCGAGATCAGCGGCAGCGTTCCCCCCACCCATTTGATCAATGGCTGGGCCGGCGCGGTGAGCGAACGCCAGCCAGCGATGTACTTCCCCAACGGCGGCGGTACCATCAAAGGTATCTCGAAACCTGGCGAAATCGTCTGGTCGCGCATCTACGTGGAAGACGATCGCCTGAAGATGGATCTCGGTCGGGCAGGGGTGGTTGAGCTTCCCGCGGCCGAAACCGAGCGGCGGTGGCAAAGCACGACCTCGCAATGGCCAATCATGCACGCGGTTACCTACGGAGTGTCCCGCGACCAGATGATGGCCCGGCACAAGAGCAACCACATCCAGGTGGCCTACGCCAACTCGGCCGAAGAGGCCGACAAGGCGACGCTGGCCAAAGCCGCGATGGCGGCCGCCTTGGGCATGGAGGTCGCCCTGTGCGGAACACGCAAAGATGGCGGTAGCTGGAGCTGATTTCCGCCTGCCTGAGGCCTCGCCTGAGGGTGGAGAAACGAAAAAGAAGATCGAAAATCCGCAACTTGCCGGCTAGATATATCTTAATTTTGTTTATATACTAGCGAATTAGTCGCCAACCCCATGGCGAATCTTTTCCTCAGCTTGGCACGGTTCAGACACAGGTGAACGATAGGATGTCGGATCGATTTGCGATTGGCGTAGACTACGGCACCAACAGCGTACGCGCATTGGTGGTTAACGTAAGTACGGGTGCAGAAATTGCCACCCATGTTTATGACTACCCGAGCGGCGAAGCGGGCATTCTGCTCGACTCCCGCGATCCCAATCTGGCCCGCCAGAGCCCGATGGACTACATCGATGGCTTCATGACGTCGGTCCGTTCCGCAGTGCAGCAAGCGAGCAGCACGCCAGGCTTTTCGGCCGAAAACGTGATTGGTATCGGGGTCGATACCACTGGCTCGACGCCGATGCCAGTGGACGAATCAGGGCAGGCGCTGGCCTCGAAGCCGGAGTTCAAAGACAACCTGGCCGCTTACGCCTGGCTGTGGAAGGATCACACCTCGCATGCCGAAGCCAAAGAGATTTCGGCCCTGGCCACCGAGCGGGGCGAGCCTTACCTGGCCAAGTGCGGTGGAATCTACTCGTCGGAGTGGTACTGGTCGAAGATGCTGCATTGCATTCGCACCGCTCCCGAAGTGGCCGCAGCGGCCGCCAGTTGGGTGGAGCTGGCCGACTTCATCCCGGCCCACATCACCGGCAACGCCGCTCCCGATAAAGTGGTGCGAGGCATCTGCGCAGCCGGTCACAAAGCCATGTACAACGAAGCTTGGGGGGGGCTGCCGAGCGAAGAGTTCCTGGCCGCCCTCGATCCACAGCTCGTCAAATGGCGATACACTTCCAAGGCGGTTCCGGCCGATCAAAAGGCGGGCGACCTTACCGCCGAAGTGGCCGACTCGCTCGGGCTGCCAGCCGGCATTCCCGTGGCCGTCGGAGCTTTCGACGCCCACATGGGGGCGGTCGGCGCCGGAGCCCAAGCCGGAACGCTCGTCAAGATCATGGGCACCAGCACCTGCGACTGCTTGCCGGCTCCGCTGGCGAACGAGCTGCCCGATATCCCTGGCTTGTGCGGTATCGTTCCCGAGTCGATCCTGCCTGGCATGTACGGGCTGGAAGCCGGTCAGTCGGCTGTTGGTGATATCTTCAACTGGTTTGTGAAACAGCTTTCGCCGGCCGCGTTCGGCAACGACGCCGAGGCCCACGCCAAGCTGACCGAGGCCGCTGCCAAACTCAAGCCCGGCGAGTCGGGCCTTGTAGCCCTCGACTGGAACAACGGCAACCGCACGATTCTGGTCGATCCGCTGCTCACCGGTTTGCTGGTCGGTCAAACACTGCACACCACCGCGGCCGAGATTTACCGCGCGTTGGTCGAAGCGACCGCTTTCGGGGCCCTGACGATCATTCGTCGCGTCGAAGAGTACGGCGTTGAAGTCAACCAGGTGATCAACTGCGGTGGCATCGCCGAGAAGAATCCCATGGTCATGCAGATCTACGCTGATGTCTGCAACCGCCCGATGAAGATCAGCCGCTCGGCCCAAACTTGTGCGTTGGGTGCCGCGGTGTTCGGCGCGGTGGTCGGCGGAGCCCACGACACGGTCAAAGCGGCCCAAGCAGCGATGACCGGGGTTAAAGAAACGGTTTACGAGCCGATTGCCGAGAACGTCGCTGTGTACGAACAGCTTTATCAAGTTTATCGAGCGCTGCACGATGCGTTCGGCACGGCCGACTACCACGGCTCGCTCCACGAAGTCATGAAGGACCTGATTCGCATCCGCCATCAGGTTCGCCAGCAGTAAACGCGATGCTTCCCATGCTTGAAGACCTAAAACAACACGTGTGGCAAGCCAACCTCGACCTGGTGGCGCATGGCCTGGTAACACTGACTTGGGGCAACGTGAGCGGACTGAGCGACGATGGCGAGCTGTTTGCCATCAAGCCGAGCGGGGTCGCTTACGACAAACTGCAGCCCGAGCATATCGTGCTGGTGAGTGTCGACACGGGCGAGGTGGTCGAAGGCGACCTGAAGCCCTCGAGCGATACTCCGACCCACCGCTACTTGTATCAACACTTCACCGGCATCGGCGGCGTAACCCACACGCACAGCACCAAGGCGACCGCCTGGTCGCAAGCTCGCCGGGCGATTCCCTGCTTCGGCACGACGCACGCCGATCACTTCTATGGCGAAGTCCCCGTCACCCGCCCGCTCACGCAGCAGGAAATCGACGAAGCCTACGAACTGAACACCGGGGTGGTGATCGTCGAAACGTTTGCCGATCTCGACCCCATCGCGGTCCCAGGCGTGCTGGTTGCGAGTCACGCCCCGTTTGCCTGGGGACCGACCGCGGCCAAGAGCGTCGAGAACGCAGTCGCCCTCGAAGCGGTCGCCGAAATGGCACTCGGCACGCTGGCCCTGCAGCCGGCGATGCCACCTGTTGAACAATATTTGCTCGATAAGCACTACTTTCGCAAGCACGGAGCTGGCGCCTACTACGGTCAGAAATAGCCGTAACCCACTTCTCTGCACGGGAAGCTTTTCACCCTTTTAACTCTTTGATGCGTAACGTCCATGTCCAGCGTAATTCCTGATCTCAAGCAGTTTGAAGTTTGGTTCATCACCGGCAGCCAGCACCTGTATGGTGAAGAAGCCTTGAAGCAGGTCGCCGAGCACTCGCAACAGGTCGCCGCGGCGCTCGACGCCGATCCGCAGTTGCCGGTGAAGGTGGTCTTCAAACCCGTGCTGACCCGTCCCGAGGAAATACGGCAGCTGATGCTCGACGCGAACTCCGCGCCGAACTGCATTGGCCTCGTTGCTTGGATGCACACGTTCTCGCCGTCGAAGATGTGGATCACCGGGCTTAAGTCGCTCAACAAGCCGCTATTGCACCTGCACACGCAGTTCAATCGCGACCTGCCTTGGTCGACCATCAACATGGACTTCATGAACCTCAACCAGTCGGCCCACGGTGGTCGCGAGTTTGGGTTCATCTGCTCGCGTCTTCGCATGCAACGCAAAGTGGTGGTCGGGCACTGGGAAGATGGCGAGGTTCGCCGACAGATCGGCACCTGGGCCCGCGCGGCCGCGGCTCGTCACGACCTGCAAACCGCCCGTATCGCTCGCATCGGCGACAACATGCGTGAAGTCGCGGTGACCGAAGGCGACAAAGTGGCCGCTCAAGAAGTGTTCGGCTACTCCGTCAATGGCTACGGCCTCGGCGACGTGGCAAACCACCTGCAATCGATCAGCGACTCGTCGGTCGACCAGCTCTGCCTGGAGTACGACGAAGCCTACGAGATGGCCGACTCGCTTCGCCAAGGCGGAACCCGCCGCGACCAGCTTCGCGACTCGGCCCGCATCGAGCTGGCGCTTCGCTCGTTCCTCGAATCCGAAGGCTTCGTCGGCTACACCGACACGTTCGAAAATCTGCATGGCCTCAAGCAACTGCCTGGCATCGCTTCACAGCGTTTGATGGCCGATGGCTACGGCTTTGGTGCCGAAGGCGACTGGAAGGCGGCCGCCTTGGTGCGGGCGTCGAAGGTCATGGCCGCTGGCCTGCCTGGCGGTACTTCGTTCATGGAAGACTACACGTATCACTTGCCCAGCGGTGGCGGCCAGGTGCTCGGCGCTCACATGCTGGAGATCTGCCCGTCGATCGCCGCGGCTCGCCCGAGTTGCGAGATTCATCCGCTCGGCATCGGCGGCAAGGAAGATCCCGTGCGACTGGTGTTCGACGCCCCGGCTGGCCCGGCGGTGAACGCGACCGTGGTCGACCTCGGTAACCGGTTCCGCATGGTGCTCAACGAGGTGGATGTGGAAACACCCCCCGAGCCACTGGAGAAACTTCCCGTCGCGCGAGCCTTGTGGACTCCCAAACCAGGACTCTCGGTCGCGGCGGCCGCTTGGATCTATGCTGGTGGTTCGCACCACCCAGTGTTCAGCCAGGCTTTGTCGACCGAACACTACGAAGACTTCGCCGAAATGACCGGCATCGAAATCGTAGTGATCGACGCCGATACGAAACTTCGCGACCTCAAACAACAATTGCTGCTGGGCGACCTGCGGCGCGATTAAGGTAGGTGGCCAGGCAGGTGAGTCGAAGTAGGCTGCGCAGGATGAACCTCCGCAGCCAGCTCACTCTTCCACCTATTCCATAGTCTCCTCACTCTTCGTTATGGAATTTGGTCCATGTTGCAACTCGACTCATTGAACTGGCTGACGCTAGCCGCGATGGAACCGCTCGACTGGGGCGTCATTTGTGTGTACTTCGGCATCATCGGGTTTGTCGCCTGGTGGTACGGGCGGAATCAGAAAGATACCGACGACTTCTTCCTGGCCGGCCGCAACGCTGGCTGGATTGTGATCGGGGCCTCGATCTTTACGTCGAACATCGGCTCCGAGCACATCGTTGGCTTGGCAGGGCAGGGGGCCTCCACCGGTATGGCGATGGCCCACTGGGAACTCCACGCGTGGGTGCTCATCATGCTCGCCGGGTTGTTTGTGCCGTTCTACTATAAGTCGGGCGTGCAAACGATTCCTGAGTTCCTCGAGAAACGCTTCAACTCTCGCACCCGCTGGCTGCTCTCCATCGTCTCTTTGGTGGCCTACGTGTTCACCAAGGTGAGCGTCACGGTCTACGCTGGGGCGATCGTGTTTAAAGCCCTGCTTCCCGAAGTCAACATGACGATCGGAGGCATCTATCTCGACGCGTTTTGGATTGGTGCGTTTTCCACGGTGATCATCACCGGTCTCTACACGGTGTTCGGCGGTATGCGAGCCATTATGGCGACGGCCACGCCGCAGGCGGTGATCATTCTGTTTGGTTCGTTCGTCATTACGTACATCGGCCTTGATAAACTCGGCATGGGCCAGGGGGTTGCCGCTGGTTGGGGCGAATTGATCTCCATCAGCAAAGAAAACGCCGACCAGTTCGCGCTATGGCGTCCTTTGTCTGACCCCGAGTTCCCCTGGCTCGGCGTGCTGATTGCCTCGCCAATTATCGGCATCTGGTACTGGTGTACCGACCAGTACATCGTGCAGCGTACGCTCGCTGCCAAGGACCTGGCGACCGCTCGCCGCGGTGCGCTGTTCGGCGGTTTGCTCAAGGTCTGGCCGGTGCTCATTTTCCTGATCCCAGGCATGATTGGCTGGTCGCTCGACGAACGATTTAACCAAGGTGCTGACGATCCGGTACTCGCAGCCCAATATGAATCGTCGATCACCAAAGAGGAGAAATCGAAGGCCGTTGCCGACGCAAACCTTCGGCTGCGAGACTTGAATCTGGAAGCCATGGAGAGTGGTGAGACCGGGTTCTACATTCCTCGTAAGCTCGACAAGAACAGCGAAGGTCAACTCGCGTTCACGATCGATGGCGACCAGGTGTTTCCGACGCTCGTGTCGCAACTGCTGCCTAAAGGCATCCGCGGTTTGATCGTCGCCTGCCTGCTGTCGGCCTTGATGAGTTCGCTGGCGTCGCTCTTTAACTCGAGTGCCGCCCTGTTTACGGTCGACGTCTACGAGAAGATGAATCCCGGGCAGTCGGAGCAGCATCTGCTCACGGTCGGGCGGGTCGCTACTGCGGTGGTGGTGGGTGCCGGCATCATCTGGATTCCCGTGATGGCTCAGATCGCCGACGGTGGTCTCTATCAATATCTGCAAAGCGTGCAGGGCTACCTCGCTCCGCCGATCACGGCTGTATTCTTGCTAGGACTCTTCTGGCCTCGCATGAACGCCGCAGGTGCGACGTGGGCACTGGCCGTCGGCTTTGTGCTCGGCATGATCAAACTCACGGTCCAAGCCCTCTTCGGGGCCGCGGACGATAAATGGTCCGATCCTCAGATCCTGGCCGCGATCGGCGACTTCAACTTCCTGTACGCTACCGGCGTGCTGATGTTAATCAGCGTTATCGTGATGATCGGCGTGTCGCTGCTCACTCCACCGCCGACGGAAGAGAAGACCCGCGGGCTGACCTACGGATCGATCCACCATCTGGCCGAGGACGAAATCGCCAACAGCTGGGACTGGGGTAACAAACTGCTGGTTGGCATGATTTTGCTATGCGTCGGCGGTATGTATCTGTACTTCAGTTTCTGGTTGAAGTAATCACCCGCAGCCCCACCTTCCGATACTCAGGGAGGTGGGGTTGTCCGGTATCGGCCATTTTCGCTTGAAATTGGGCCCCCAGAGCCCACCAACCGACGCGGTGCGCCCGTTGAATCTTCCCCAACTCAAGCTATGATAAAGGCTTACGCCGAACGAGACCGCACAGGCACGGCCCCCCGAACAGGGCCCACTACCCGCGATTCTCGGTAGGTTTTGGAGGGTAAGCGAATGGCTAGCGGCCTGATTGGAATTCAGGTGCCGGGAAACCGGTTGTGGGTTCGAGTCCCATGCCCTCCGCTCCATCGAACGAATAACCCCGCCTGAGCGGGGTTTTCTTTTCCGCCGCCTAATAGCTTGAGGGGGGAGTTTGCCTGGATCCTGCGGCCTTACTCCGCGGCCAGAAACTCGTCGCCCAACTTAAGTGTCTCACCGGTGTCGATCATGCGAAACATCCGAGGGCGGGTTTCGCTGGCGGGGCCGTTGGGGCTGTGCAGCACCATCATCAACTGGTCGTCGAACGTGGTGAACAAGAACCCGTGGCCGCCATCTTTGGTGTAGAGAGGCTCGGCCTGATGTCGCCAAGGGCCGGCCAGCTTGCCGGAGTCGGAAATCGACAGCCCAGTGGTATACCCACCCCCAGCGAAACTCGACCAGATCATGAACAACTTGCCCGACTTCGAGCGGTGGAACGACGGGCCATCGGTCACGTACCCTCCCTCGCTCCCACGCCGGGGCCAGGGGGCCTGGTCGGCTGAGAACAACCGCACTGGCTCACCAGTTGCCCGCGACAAATCATCGGTCAGCGGCACGTACTCGATCGTGCCGACCGTGATCTGCACCCATTCATGGCAAAACACCATCGCTGGCTTGCCATCTTCCACCAGCAGTGTGCCATCGAGCGTCATCATATCGGTCGGCGGAGTCGAACGAGGCGCTAGCGCCGTGAATGGTCCGCTGGGCGAGTCCGATTTCAGCACGGTCGAACCACGAATCACCCGCGGCCGCCAGTTACGCCATTGCTCAGGGAGCAGCGTGCGGGTGTCGTAGGTCAAGAATAGGTAGTAACTGCCGCGATAGGCGTGCAGCTCCGGCGCCCAGATACCACGGACATCCACGTCGCCCCACGCCCGCTCGGGCACTTCGTAGATCATCTGAGGGCCTTCCCACGTCCGCAAATCGGTGCTCGTGTATTGCCAGATCCGCGGCCCGCGCGACCCAATCATGTAGTAGGTCTTCGATTTGGCGTCGGGCAGGATGCAGACGTCTCGCAGGCGAACATCCGCCAGGCTCAACGGCCCTGCAGGTGGTTCAAATCGCCGTGGCCGCTGCGGCGACGGGGTATCTTGGGCGAACGCCATGTCGCCGATGCACAAAACGAGAGCCAGTAACAACAATCGCGACAGCACCAACATGATTCGCCTTCTCGATGGGATCCGATAGAGTCGACAAGCTAAGCCCTTGGAATAATGATTTATTTATTATAAATCGTCTCCATGGCCGCGACCACCAAGCCCACGCTCGAGGCGATGGTCCACTATTCAGGGGAGTACCAACGCACACGGATTGGTGTGCCCCGCGACTCCACCACCCGCAATGCTATCTTGCCGAACAATCTTTGCCATTTATGATTGGAACTGGCCACCAATGGTGTTCTAATGGACAGGAATGTGAGGCTATCGGCTTTTGGCTTTTTGGTGAGAGGAGGCTGCGTTATGTGATGCTTGTCTGATAAATCGAACGACTAGCGGTGCGCAGGCGATGGTTCGTGTGTGCCCGGGTTCGCTGCTGCGCGGTTGTCCAAAGCGGTGGTGGGGCTGCGTCGAAGGAAGCTCCTTCCCCTGACCCCTGAATCCTCACAAAATAGTTTCCCACCGGTGGGAATCTATTTTGGGCAACTTTGAAGGAGGGGTTGTCGTAACTCACTCGCACACAACGACTTGCGATAAGTGCGCAGCGTGAAACTGAACTACTACCGGCTGGAAGCCGGTAGGTTTGGGAAGAGTTCGTGAGCTACGGACTGAAGTCCTTCACTCACGAAGGCGTTACGCGGAAGTTATCTTCCCCGTCGCTGGGCTCCGTTCCCCGCTGCCCCTGGATATACGCGGTGATCGCTTCCTCAGTCACACTTCCGCTAGACGCCACAAAATACCCGCGGGCCCACAAATGACGCCCCCAGTACTGCTTTTGCAGATGCTGGAACTCCATCAGAAGCTTTCGCGAACTCTTGCCCTTGAGATACTGCATGATCTTGCTGGGCGAGAGATTCGGAGGGCATGACAACAAAACATGCACATGATCGGCCGAGACCGCCCCCTGCAGTATCTCAATATCGTTCGTCCGACACACCTCACGCACGATTTCACGCACCCGTACCCCGACGTCACCTCTCAGGATCGCCTTGCGGTACTTCGTGACCCACACGAAATGGTATTTCAAATCAAAGCGGCTATGTGCTCCAGTCCGGTAACTATCCATCCCAGTAGTATATGAACCTGAAGGTTTCGCCTGAAGGCGAGGGTTCTAACCCCATCGGTTGGATAATAGATTCCCATAGAATGCGTTTTGGGAAATGGGAATCTATTCGAGAATGAAAACCACTGGTTATATAGAGTTACGTAAGATTCAATTTTCCCATCGGTGGGAAAATTGGGAATCAATCGCCAGCCGTACCATTGATAGGCGAACTCTGGGGTGGTTCGCAGTTTAAGAGCTAGCTGCCGGGTTGCCTTCGCACGGGCGAATCGCGCCGCGGGTATACTATCCGAGTAACCAATGCCTGACTCTCCCCACAACTCGCATCACCAGAGCAACGCTGCCTGTTTGGCTGAGTCGACAGCATCTTACAAACCGGTCTCCGTGCAACAGTACTTTCAGCCCCCGATGGTCCGATGATTCTTAGCATCTCGAAACAATCACACCTGAAGCGGGTAACGATCGCACGTGCTTTGCTCGGAGTTGTGATTTCGACTTTCTGCTGCACCTGGGCGTTTGCGGCGGAGCGAAATATTGTGCTCATCGTGGCCGACGACCATGGTTGCGACGCTGGTTGTTATGGCAATCGCGTGATCCAAACACCAAGCATCGACGCCCTGGCGAGCGAAGGTACCGTCTTCACCAAAGCGTTCTGCACGACGGCCAGCTGCTCGGCCAGTCGATCGGTGATTCTTACCGGCATGCATAATCACGCCAATGGTCAGTACGGTCACGAACACGATTACCATAAGTTCAGCACCTGGGCGAACGCTGGGAGCTTACCTCGCTACTTAGAAAAGGCTGGCTATCGCACTGCCCGCTGCGGCAAGTTCCATGTCGCTCCCGAGAGTGTCTACCACTTCCAGCAGGTTCTCCCCGGCGGTGGCCGTAACGACATGGAAATGGCCGACCATTGTGCGGACTTCGTCTCGCAAGAGAGCGAGAAGCCATTCTTTCTCTACCTGTGCTTTAACGATCCGCACCGAGGGCGGGGAGTGAATCGCAATCTGCCGCATCAGCCGAATCGGTTTGGAAACGAAGCCGCTTCGGCCGCAAATCCAACGGTGACCTACACTCCAGACGATGTCGTGGTTCCTGAGTTTCTTCCCGACACCGCAGCCTGTCGCGAGGAGCTTGCGGAGTACTATCAATCCGTGAGTCGACTCGACGCGGCCGTGGGGCGATTGGTCGAGCACTTGAAGTCTGCTGGTGTGTACGACAAGACGCTGATCGTCTACTTGTCGGATCACGGCGTAGCCATGCCCGGGGCGAAGACCACTGTTTACGAAGGGGGCATGCACTCTCCGCTGGTGGTCCGCAATCCTTATGCAGATGCTCACAAGCCGGAGTGCGATGCGATGATCAGCTGGGTTGATATCACCCCCACGCTGCTCGACTTCGCCGGTGTATTCGACACAAATGCAAATTCCGTCAAGCAACCAATACTACGCGAGATGAAACAGGAGGCCCAACAAGCGGAGAGCTTTAAGAAGCCTTATGCGGCAGCTGGTACGTTCCATGGGCGGTCGTTTTTGCCGTACTGGAAGAACGACTCTTTCGATGGCTGGGACGAAGTATACGCTTCGCACACGTTCCATGAGATCACGATGTACTATCCGATGCGAGTGGTTCGCGAACGCAAGTACAAGCTGATCTGGAACATCGCTTCCGATTTGCCGTTTCCGTTTGCTTCGGATCTGTGGGCAGCTCCCACTTGGCAGTACCAATACCAACTTGGCCCACAGGCAAACTACGGATCGTGGACCGTGGATCGCTACGTCCATCGCCCGAAGTTCGAGCTATTCGACCTTGAGTCGGATCCTCACGAAACCAGGAATTTGGCCGACGATCCCGTCCATGCCGAGACACTCGCTCGCTTACAGCAGAAACTTAAGACATTCCAACGTGAGACCAACGATCCATGGTTGCTAAAATGGCAATACGAATAGGCGTTTCTGCCGACATCGCCTTGATGGATAGCACTCACCATGGAGCTACCAGCGCTTTGGCTGACAACCCGATTCGCTCGACGATGATGCTGCCAGATTACTCCACTTCGATCGGCTCGAGTTCAGCCATCGACGCCCACGGGCCGGCGTAACTCGACTCGGCAGTGAACCGGACGTACTGGCACTCTTCGGTTTTGTCGAAACGAATCGTCGACGCACGCTCGGTATTTCGCAAGCGACCCGCGGCAGCTTCGTGCCACGACTCGCCATCGACGCTCACCTCGACAGTGTAGCGCTGCACGCGACCGTTGATGTTGCCTTGCCGGGGAGTCGCCCGCAGCCCGGTCAGCGTCATAGGTTTGCCGAAGTCGATCACCGCTTCGTGCGGATGATGCGGCGTATCGGATTGCCAACGCGTATGCCAGAAAGTGCTTTTATTGCCGTCAATCAAACCACGAGCGCGACCGTCGGAGTCGTCGCTACTCACAGTCACCTTCCAGCCCGAACGATCAATACTGCGAGTGAACGTACGCTTGGTCACCACGCCTGGCAGCTCGCCTTCGGCTTTTGGCACCGCTTGAACTGCCACCAAACCACCCGGAGTGAAGTCGAGCCCCTCTTGGAAAGCCTGAGCCTTCTGATCGCCAAACACCACTTGAACGTCGCTTGCAGGAGCTCCGTCGACGACCAGATGATTGTTGCGATCACGACTGACCAGCAAGCTGGGACTAACCGGCACCCGCGTGCGAATCATCGTGCTGGGCTCATCGCCCGGTTGCAGTGGATGGATGCAGAACCTCACCCGAGCGGGTCCCCGATGCTGGTATTTGGTCAGACAATTCGGCCCGCAGGATCCACCTCCCAAACCACTATGCGCTCCATCAAGACTGAGTACGACTGCGTCTTCAGCAGTCAGCTCATAGGGATGCGCGGCGGTGTCGAGCGACTGCTCGGTGTACTTGAGTGCGGTGAAGCTAAGCGGCTCGTAGGCTTGAATCAGGACACCCGCGCCATGCTTATCGCGAAGCGTCAGCCACTGGGTATCGCAGTGATTGGCCATACTCTGCGGAAGCACGTAGTCTTCGTAGAGTTCATCGACCGTCGCACTGTAACGACCAATGAACTGACTTGTTTTGCGATCACAGTAGTTCTCGTAGGGACCGCGACCATAGTAAGTGACTTGATCCAGATCCTTCGGCAACATAGCGCGAAGCCCAACGCGAGGCAGCACCATTTCGTTGTTCGAAGGATTGATCACCGAGTCGACCAGCAGAGAACCATCGCCAAAGAACGTGTAAGCGACCGACAGCTCTACGTAAAAGTCATTGCCCTCGTAGGTTCGCTGAGCGGTGATCTGAACGACAAAATCGGATTGGTAGGTGATACTCACACGGCAATTATCCGCCGGCTTGAGATCGCCGAGCCTGGCGGTACGCATCGCGCCGGCCAGGTAGTTATCGTTATCGGTCGGCGCCCGGAACAAATTGGGCTCGAACCCTTGGCCATTGGTGAGCAAGTTGTGCCCGCCACACGACAAGGAAGTGAGCTGTCCGGTCGCGTCGATCTCGGCGGTCATCTTCGCCGTTCTGATCGAGTAGCCTTCGCCTTGCTCACCGCGATTCTTGGTTACGCTGAACTTGCCCATCTTCTCCGGTTGCTTCAATTCGGCATCTGGCGAAGGGAGTCCAAACTGATCATCGGCCAGCACGTAGCCTTTCGGCAGCAGTGGTTCGTCCTCAATAAGCTTGAGTTGCAGATTCAGTCGCACGTCGGATCCCGCAACCGGCTCGACCTTCGGCAGTTGCAGAGCAACTGGTTCGGTGGTCCAAGGGGCAATCTCCGGCAGCTTCGTGGTTCCGCTGGCGATCGACTCTCCATCGCGGGTGATGGACCAAGCCAAATCGCAACGCTTGCTGAGATCGGTATGGAACAACTCGTTACGAAGCCGCAGCTGGCTGCCATCGAATGTGAACTGAGCAGGTTGGTAGCTATGCTTTACCTGCATGGATTTGGCGGTGATCTGACGATCGGCAGTCACAACACCATTGATGCAGAAGTTGCCGCTGTTGGGCTTATCGCCGTAGTCGCCGCCATAGGCAAAGTAATCGCTCCGCCCGGTGGGAGCGATCTTGCCATCGGGATTCGGCCGACGAAGGCCTTGATCGACCCAGTCCCAAATGCAACCGCCAATCAAGCGAGGGTACGCTTCGTAGGCTTCCACATACTCGTCGAGATTGCCAATGGCGTTGCCCATCGCGTGGGCGTATTCGCAGACAAATTGCGGGCGTGGGTTGTTCGCTTTGCCTACGGAGTGCAACCACTCGACGCCGGGGTACATCACGCTATTCACACTGGTCGCCGGCACATCGAACGGTGCCCGCTCGTAGTGCACCGGGCGGGAGCTGTCGATGGCGCGAATCGCCGCGCTGGCTGCTTTAAAGTTCTCGCCAAAACCGGCCTCGTTGCCGAGCGACCACATGACGATCGCCGGATGGTTGCGGTCGCGGAGCACCATTCGCTCGCAACGATTCACGTGGGCATTCTGAAAATCGGCAACGTGGGCGAGCGAATCGTCACCGTACCCGTAGCCGTGCGATTCGATGTTGGCTTCGTCCACCATATAGATTCCGTGGCGATCGCACAGTTCGTACCAATCGGGATGGTTCGGATAATGGCTCAATCGCACCGCGTTCACGTTGAGCTGCTTAAACAATTCAAGATCGCGAAGCATCGACTCTCGAGTTACCGCACGACCGAAGTCGGGATGATGCTCGTGACGATTCACGCCTTTGAAGATGATCGGCTTGCCGTTGACGAGGAACTCGCCTTTTCCGCTGATTTCGACCTTTCGGAAACCAACCGTGTGGTGATGGGCGGTGGTTACTTTGCCTTTATCGTTGATCAGCGAAAGCACCAAGTCGTAACAGTAGGGGGTTTCGCCAGTCCAGGGATGCACGTCGGACAGCTTGCCGGCGAGCTCGACTTCGGTCGTTCTGGCGGATCCCAACTTGGCTTCGATCTGCGATTGCCAGACCTGGTTGCCGGAAGCATCGTACAATGCTGCGCGAACCATGCTACCTTGCTCCGCATCGCCAAGGTTCTGAAGCGTTGCATGCACAGCGAACGATGCGTTCTGATAACTGGCATCCATATCCTGAGCAATATGGTAATCCTGCAATCGCACCGCCGGAGTTCGGTACAGCAGCACGTCGCGGAAGATACCACTCAACCGCCAAAAGTCTTGGTCTTCCAGGTACGAACCGTCGGACCACCGATACACCTCCACGGCAATCGTATTTTCGCCCGGCTTAAGGTACTTGGTCAGCCGGAACTCAGCCGGCAGATAGCTGCCTTGGCTGTAGCCAACCTTTTCGCCGTTCACCCAGAGATAAAAAGCCGACTCGACTCCACCAAAGTGAATGAACACCTCGCTGCCATTCCAATCGGTCGGCAGTTCGAACGTTCGGCGGTAACTCCCTACTGGGTTTCGGTATTCGTGAGCAGTCCAGTCGGCCGGAGGTTCGCTGGTAACCTTGGGCCAATCGCGTTGGAATGGATACGTGACATTTGTGTAAATCGGCACTCCGTATCCCTGCGTCTGCCAGTTGCCTGGCACCTGAATGTTCTCCCAAGCCAAAGTATCAAAGTCAGACTTAAAGAAATCGACTGGGCGATCTTCAGGGCGTTTCGAGTAGTGGAACTTCCAGGCTCCATTGAGCGACTGCACCTGACTCGAATCACGCCATGGTGTTTTAAGTGCCTCGGTAGCTGTCGCATAGGGCATCGAAAAGACACGCCCTGGCAGTTTGTTGATGCCGATCGTATGGGGATTCTCCCAATCGTGCGACTCGGCTGCCAGTACGGCCGAAGCCATCCCGGCGAAAAGAGCAACCACAACACTGTAGCGGAATGCAAACATGATGAACCTTGATACGGTAATTCAATGGAAGTCGATTGATGGGTGCCGGGGACTCGGTGCTGGTTCACACGACGAGTAGAACTGTCGGCTAGAACAGTCGGCACTTTCGAAATTATAGGTTATGGAGCCAGCGTCTTGTAACCACCGGATGAATGTAATAGCGGAGCGAAATGTCCGAATAACAGTTGCATTTCAGTCGTCTAAAGCGCCAATCCGGACGACTGGTTCGGGGAGCGGACGGGCACTTTCGGCCAGTCGGTACCCAAAACCTGGGCCCTGGAGGGTGGAGAGATCTACCTGTCCACCGATGCGGCGATAGGCCCCCGGGTGTACGCGGGCCTCGATGTCCGACGCAGCGGGGTAAAACTGCATGGCGTTGGTCTCCACTCCACGCAACGTATGACAATGAGCGGCGAGTTGCAGATGACTGAGCTGAGCAAGCATGGGGTTCGTGAGATCCTGCACCATGAGCGACATGCCATGAGCCTGCGCCCAACACATCGAGAGCAATGCTCCAGTGAGTGTTTTGCAGGTTTTGAGTGCGACGCCGTTCCACCCTAAACGCCGACCGAACCGCACCAAGTGCCAGTCGTGAGCACTTTCGTCCATGAGCAATGGCTTGCGTTGGGCCAGCTGACTGACATCAATCTCGTATCGCTCCAAATCATAAGGAAACGGCTGTTCCACGTACAAGAGACTATCGTAAATCGCTGGTTCGTCGCTTTGTAAGCGATCGAGCACTTCGATCACGTACGCCGGATCGGTGACCGTGCAGTTGAAGTCGGCCGTGAGATGCTGCACGCCAGAGCTTTGACCAATGTTGGCGACCTGCACCAAACGATCGTAATCCCAAGCTTGATCGTTGCCTCGGAGTTTCACTTTTAAACACCGCAGACCATCACGCTCAATCCACTCCCGCAGCAAAACCGGATGGCCATCCTGCGGCTCAGTGCCGGTAAGCTCATCGGGCGAAAGGGGGTCGAGCCCACCCACCAGGTGCCATGCCTCGAGTTGGTGGTCGCCGGGCGTCTTAAGGAAGTCGGCCACGTAACGCCCAGCAAAGCTAAACTCGTCAGCCCCGTCGGGCTTCAGGAACTCACTCAGATCGGAGCTAATATAATCATGACCAAGCAGACTCCAGATCGGTTGTTCATGCAGCGCGCCGAACGCGTCGTAAGTTGCTATGTCGAATGCTGCGCAGCAGAGCAACCCTGCGAGCAAGGGAAGCGACGGTTGTTCGTTGGGAGTTTCGGTTCGCAAGCGGGCAATCTCGGGCGTGAGCACCTGGTCTTGGAATCGCTGCCCAATTTGCAGAGGATGCCCGAACTCACGAAACTCAGCCCACCGCTTTGCCATCTGCGTGGTAAACGAGTGAATCGCCTGGCTGCGAAAAGCGTAGTCGAGACTCGATGGCCAGACCCATTGTACGCTGAGCGGAGTCTCGCCCCATCCCGATGCACGCCGGCCCTGGCGGTCCTCGACCGTGACCCTCGCGCGGGCGCAGGTAACCGAGGTGAGGGTCTCGTGCCCAAACTTCAATGGCACCCGCGTTTCCACGGGAAGGAAATACAGCTCTGCGCCTACCACCTTTACATCGGTAGGCTTTGGCGTCGAAACCGCCTGCTTGGCATTCACAATCGCATGGGCTCCCGGTCGGGTGGTAGAGAGCAATAAACGCTTGCCGTATTAGACACGCGGGTCGATCGGGATGCCACTTGGATGCAGCGAATCGCTCCCCTCATGCGGCGTCGGCTGGAGGTGTGGAGAGCTTTCGCCTTGCCGAGTTAGTCGAGAGGGCGAGGCTCTACTCCATCGAAAGTAATCTTGATCGGCTTGATAAGACCTTGGTCGTCGAATTCCATGCGATCGATGCAAGTCACCCGATGGTTTCCGTCGGTCTCGCCCAACGGTCGGCGATGGTAGACTGCGTACCATTCGTCCTTGCCGGGGATCTGAATCACCGAATGGTGGCCCGCACCGGTGGCGACCTCGGGATCTTGCTTTAACACCTTGCCAATCCGCTTGAATGGGCCGAACGGTGAGTCGGCAATTGCGTACGCCACGCTATAGTTGGGCCCCGTCCATCCCCCCTCCGACCACATGAAGTAGTACTTGTCGTTGCGGACGAACATGATCGGGCCTTCCACGTAACGATCCGGAGTGATCTCGCGAAACGTTTCGCCATCTTCGAAAGGAATGAATCCGCTGAAGTCGTCGTTGAGCTTGGCAATATTGCAATGACGCCAACCGCCATAGATCAGATAGTAGGTGCCATCGACATCCTTGAAGGCAAACTGGTCGATCGGCTGCGCACGATTATGAAACTTATCGATCAGTGGCTTGCCAAGATGGTCCTTAAAGGGTCCTTCCGGGCTGTCGGAAACTGCAACCCCGATGCCACCAAGGGCTTCGTCGTTTTGGATGTCGTTGGCCCCAAAGAAGAAGTAGTACTTGTCTTCTTTCTTGATCACCGAGGGAGCCCACATCGCATAGCTCGCCCACTTAACGTCGTCGGCCTTCAACACTCGCGAGTGTTTCTGCCAATGCACCATATCCTTGGACGAGAAGCAATCAAAGAAAGTCTGCTCTCCGTACGGTGCCGAATACGTCGGGTAGATCCAATAAGTGTTCTCAAAAATCAATCCTTCAGGGTCGGCGTACCAACCTTCGACCACCGGATTGCCGGAAGTCGCTGGCGGCTGAGCCACCCCCACCGACTGTATCGCCATAGCGACCACGATCAACGAGCCGATTTTGAGCGCACGCATATTCACACCTCGTATCCAGAGAACCAACAATTGCACTTCGTACCACACGCGATGCTGCGTGCTACTAACAGCATAGCATGCGAGTCGATCCGAACCTTCGCGAGGCTATTTGCCCCGCTTTTGCTCGAACATCCACTTAAAGAACTCGGGATTGTCGTAGGTTTGGGTCCACGAGTCGTGAGCCGCTTCGGGATAGGTGGTGAACTTCACCTTCTCCGACCCAATCTTCTTGAGCGCGTCGACCATCTTTTGCGAGGCCTCCAGCGGCACTACGGGATCAATCTCTCCGTGGAACGCCCACACGGGCAAGTTGCGAAGCGTTTCTTTCTTCTCGTCGGCGGCCAGCATCACGGCAATCTCGTCGCCGCCACCACAGATGGGCGCGAGGGCTGCAAAACGTTCGGGATTTGAGGTTCCCAGATTCCAGGTTCCAAAACCTCCCATGCTCAATCCAGTGAGATACACACGATCGGCATCCACGTTGTACTCTTCCATGATCGAATCGAGCAGGCCATTCAGCTCGTCGACGTTCCACACGCGGCCTTTCGGGCATTGCGGAGAAACCAGAATGCACGGCAGGTCTTTCCCGTTGGCTACCAGTTTCGGTGGGCCATGTACCTTTACCTTCGACACGTCGGAACCACGTTCTCCGGCCCCGTGCAGGAAGAGCATCAGTGGCCAGCCTTCCGTGCGGTTCGCATCGTAGTCGCTCGGCAAGTAAAACAAGTAATCAAGCTGCTGTTCTACTTGCGCGGTGCGGGTGAAGGTTTTGCTAACCTGCTCTCCTTTTCCGTCGGCAGAAGCCGATTCACTAGAAACCGGACGATTCGGATCGAGCACTCCCAGACCGAAATCAATGTACTGCCCACCAGTGCCTTGATGACAATGGATGGCAACCAAGTTCTTTTCGCCAGGCTTGAGGGCCTGTCGTGCTTCATCGCTTACGCTAACGCTGGCGTAGTTCGATTCGAAACCGCTCTTATCAATGGCCAACACACCATTGAAGTAGACCTTCACGTCGTCGTCGTGATAGATCTGAAGCACCAACTGCGACAGTTGCTCGGCATCCAATTCTGGCAGATCAACTTCGCGACGCAGCCAGATGTCGGATGTGTTCCACTTGGTGCCAAGCTTTCCGATGTTTGGCGTTTCGCGGGTGCCAAAACCACCTTCGCCGGTCTTCCAGCTGCTGGTGTCACAAGCTGGTTGCATCCACTCGTCGCCAGGTTGGGTGAACGTGTAGGTGTACTCAACAGACGAAGTTCGCGAGTCGGCTACCAATGGAACGTACTTGGGACCGTCCCACTCAAAGCGATTCGCCTTGGCGATCCACTCGGGATCGATCTTCAGTTGGCGATCATAAGTCAACAAACCATTGATTTCGATTTCGACGTCGGTCAGCTGAGTATAGATGGCACTGGTGAGACCATTCTCTTCGTTGAACTTCTTGAGCATGCCAGTGAACTGGGCATACAGGTCTTCGAGTTCGCGCGAGTTTTTGGTCGTCGTGTAACCCCATCCCTTGGCTTGCCAGGGGTTATTGCCCATTTTCAGGCCGATACCACCGTACTCGCCCAAGGCGAAGGCCTTGCCCTCAGGGGCATCGAACACTCGCGGGGCAGGGTAGGGGTGGCAGTCGAACAAGTCGCCGAATCCCCGGTAAGGTCCACCATGGCCTTGGAAACCACTATCTTCGTTCACCAGACGCGAAGGATCGAGGTCTCGAACGATGCGAACCAGCTTCGCGGTATCGTGCTTGCCTTGGCTTTCGTTAAACACAATCCACATCACGATCGCTGGATGATTCTCCAGATTGTCGATCAAGGCCTTAAGTTGGGTTTCGTAGGCATCTTTATCGACTGCAGGACGACCGCCGGGTGGGGTGTCGTACGAGTTGGCCGAAGGCATGTCTTGCCAGACAATCAGTCCCAACCGATCGGCATGGTAGTACCACCGAGCGGGTTCGACCTTGATGTGCTTACGTGTCGTATTGAATCCAAGCTTCTTGGTGATTTCGATATCATACTTCAGAGCTTCATCCGTCGGCGCGGTATACACACCATCGGGCCAGAAGCCCTGATCGAGCGGACCAAACATGAACAGCGGCTTGCCGTTGAGCAGCAAGCGCTGAACACCATCGACTTCGGCTTTCTTGATGGATCGCATACCGAAGTAGGTTCCGATTTCGTCGACAACCTTGCCTTGCTGTTCGACCTGAATCGTCATGTCGTACAGATAAGGATCTTCGGGGCTCCAGAGTCGCGGCGATTTCACAGGAACGGTCAACTCTTCGCCTGCGGCGCCGCTGATCGACTCACCACCTTTCACTTCGACGGAAACCGTATCTTTGGAATCGCCATAGAGATCGACGGTGACCTTTACCGATTCGCCATCGACATCCGGTACGATTATCAGATCTTCAACACCGCCATCGGCGACGGGTTCGAGCCAGACGGTTTGCCAGATACCGGAAGTCGGCGTGTACATAATGCCGGCGGGACTAAGCGTTTGCTTGCCGCGCGGTTGACCTTCGGTGTAGGTGGGGTCGGTGACTTTTACCATAAGCGATTGCTCTTTGTCACCGGTCAGGTAGGGGGTAATGTCGAAACTAAAGGGATCGTAACCTCCCTCGTGACTGCCGACGCGTTTGTAATTCACAAACACTTGGCAGCGGTAGTCGACAGCACCGAAGTGCAAGAGAATGCGTTTTCCGCTCCAATCGCTGGGTACTTCGAACTTGCGACTGTAATACAGAGCATCCTCAGGCTTGAGCGATCGCTTAACACCGCTCAAGGCACTTTCCACGGGATAAGGAACGAGGATCTGGCCATCCCAGTTAATCGGACGCGTTGACTGCTTGTCGGTTATCGCGTATTGCCACAGCCCATTGAGGTTCATCCAGTCGGAACGAGTCAACTGCGGACGAGGATACTCGGGCAGCGGCTGATTCGGATCAATATCCTTGGCCCAACGGGTGAGCATCGGCGGGTCAACCGGCTTCCACTCCGCCGCATCCTGGGCTCGCAAAGGGGAAACACTGGCTGCGGCAAGAATTGCCAAGAGGGTAAACAGGGGCAAAGCGACGTTTCGGTTCATCATAAATCCGTCCGAGTAAATCGAGTTCTCCTGAGGCATTGCTGCTCTTTGGATGCGATCAATGCGCATCGGCAGAGCATCAACGAGGTAGGAATCGGGATAGCCCAACCTAATGGTGGACCGCCTGGTGGGTGCGTGCAGGAATGGCCCTCGCCGATCTCCGCACGTGCTGACTATTGTACCCGCAACCATTCCGCGCGAAAGCGTCTAGTGCGGTGCGCGATGCTGCAAGCCTACGATCTTCTTATTAAGCAAATTCAGATTTAACCCACAACCGACTGGCTTGGGCCGCGAGAAGAGGACTTTTTGAGGGAAAAAAGTGTCAGCCCTGCGATATTCGCCTGCTGCGCAGGCACCAGGAGACTTACAAGGTAGCCAATCGCAAAACAGAAAGTGACTCCGATTGTTGCGTACAAGAAGCCATTGATATCTGAATAGTAGGGCATGCCGAGCATGATCACTGCGCCAGCTATCGCACCTACCAAGGCTCCTATTCCAGTGGCACGTCGTGTGAGCATGCCCAATGCAAACAGCCCCCCCAACACGCCCATGAAGAGCCCGATAACCTTGACGAATTGGTCGAACAGCGAGCGAATGTCGGGACTGACAAACAACAGTGCGATCACGGTACCGATCACACCGAACAGCAAGGTGAAGCCGCGGGCAGCTTGTAAATATCCGTGCTCCGATCTCAGTACAGCGAATGGACGAAGAAAATCGGTGACCACCGCTGTTGCAGTAGAATTCATGCTGGTAGAAACCGTCGACTGAGCAGCGGCGAAGATGCCAGCAACCAGTAGGCCTGCAATACCAACTGGCAACTCATTGGCGATGAACAGAGGCAGGATTTGATCGGTTGTGAACGTAGGATCAAGCTTCTCTGGATGCGAGTGGTAAAATAAGAACAACGCAGTTCCCATGAAAAAGAACAAGAAGCTCGCCGGAATCGCCAGGATGGCAGCAAACCAAATGGAACGGGCCGCGCGACTTTGATCAGGTGTCGTCATGTAGCGTTGCACCACGGCTTGATCGGCAGTGTACGAAGAAATGTTCTGGCCAATTCCGCCGATCACCACTACCCACAACGCCAACGAAGCACTCGTGGGATCAAGATGCAGATTGGCAAATTGCAGCTTGCCTTCTTGCCAGGCGAGTTGAGACCAACTCTCCGCAGAATCTCCGGTGCCCCAGAGCATCACTGATAGACAGACTACAGCACCGCCGAGAAGCACCACCGTTTGGATGGTATCGGTCCAGATCACTGCTTCCACCCCACCGAGGGTGCAGTAGAGGATACTCAACACTCCCATCAGCAGAACACTCTCGACTGGCGACAGTGGTGTAACCGTAGCCAGCGTGAGTGCGGCCAGGGACATTACGATGCCCATCCGAAACAAGTGAAACAAGGTGAACGATGCGCTCGCAAACAGTCGCACCAAACGATTAAAGCGTTTCTCCAAGTATTCGTACGCACTCGTTGCATCGATCTGGCGGAAGAAAGGTAACGCCAAGTACACAGCAATCGGCGCGACTGCCAGAATCATGCAATTTCCCAGCAAGTACACCAAGTCCTGAGCATACGCCTTAGCGGGGATCGCCATGAATGTGATGGAACTAAGCATCGTGGCAAAAATACTGCATCCGGCCGCCCACCAAAGTACCTTTTGACCTCCGCGAAAGTAATCGTCGGTACTCTTGTTTTGCCGAGCAAAGAACACACCAACGCCGACCATCGCAATAAGATAAACACCCAATACCGAGAAATCGATCGCACCAAACGAATGATCCTGTTGCTTCAGTTCGATCAACCAGACCTCATCGGTCCGAACGCCTGGTTGCCGTTCGCCGGAAGCGAGCACGTATCGATCTCCCCACTGGGTCGCGGGAGTGGTCACCGCGTTGGCTGGTGTTTCGCCGGCCTCGACCCACGTATTGGTAATCGTATGGTATGCGAGCGACTGTTTCTTGAAACCAGGATGATCAAGCTTTAGCTCGGCAGCTTGCTCCCACAGCGAACCATCCGCTCCCGATAGAGCAATGATATGGGACTGACCAGCCGGTATGGCGGTGCCCGCCATCAGTGGATGCGGCAGATCGGCACGCCGTCGCCAGGTGTTTGTGGTTGGGTTGAACTCGTAGAGATCGCTGAGGGGAACGATGTCGTCGGCCGACGTACTCTCGCTCTTCACGCAGCGGCCCCCGAACACATACACACACGTATTGAAGCCATTGTGTTGGGCAATCGTATCGTTGAAAGCTCGCTCAGGCCCTGGCAACGGAGCAAGGCTTTCCCAGGCCGGCTTGGGATCGTTAAGATCCAGCCGCCAGAGGTTAGTTGTTGCACTCAGTAGCGATCGATCTGCCTGACCACAAGCGAGGTAGACCACGTCGCCGAAGCTGGTCGCTGCGCCATACGCGCAAGGTGCCGGTAGGTCGGGCAGGGGAGTTCGCTCTAATTTTTGTGATTCGGGCATCCAACGGAGCAAGAAGCACTTCTTGGAAACCTGCTTGCCATCGTCTCCCCCCAGACAAGCGATGCCCTTCGACGTATTAGCGACCGCCCCGTAGGCCATAGGAGCATCCAGCGCAAATCCTGAATGCCATTGGTAGCTCTCTTCGCTGTCGCGAGTCAGCACCCAGGCATCCGCGTGCCAGACCTTGTCGTTTTCCCAATAAGGTTGCTTAGGAAAATTGGCTCCTCCCGCTACGACGAGAGCATCGTGATCGACCCCGACGAATGGCCCCGCCACTCCAACTGGATTGGGGAGTTTAGGGAGCGATTGCCAATGGAGAAAACCGTTGGGCGATTCGGTTTGAGGTTCGCCTGCCATGCAATTCACGGTCAACCATAATACCGCAAACAACCAACCACCGAGCTTGAGAGTTCCGCCCACGCCTGTCTCCCCAAACAACGAACACTAGCCAGTCGAGCAGAGAGGACACATCGCAAGCTTGTCTCAACAGCCGCTCACTAGATCGATACGATTAAGAACCACCAGCAAGCCCCATGGATGCTGACGAA
Source organism: Aeoliella mucimassa (assembly GCF_007748035.1). Lineage (NCBI taxonomy): Bacteria > Pseudomonadati > Planctomycetota > Planctomycetia > Pirellulales > Lacipirellulaceae > Aeoliella > Aeoliella mucimassa. The sequence continues at coordinate 2,660,675 of NZ_CP036278.1, read as the reverse complement.
CTGTTGGAGTCGGCCGAGATATTGCTGGGCGGAGTTAGCGCGTCGAACTGCTCTTGCAACCACAGCTTCTGTGTTGCATCGAGCTCGCGCAGCGGCAGCCGAAGCTTGCCAGTGCCGATCCCTTTTTGCGCCAACATGTACTTGCCAGCGGCCGGAACTCCCACCTTAATGCAAGCATCGATCAACTTGTTTGAATACAGCGACCAGGCGCGAGCCAAGTCGAGATCGCCGGACCAGACTGCCTGGATGATATTGCGAAACACCTCGGGAACCAGCCCGTAGAAACTTCCAACTGCCATTTGGGCTCCATGCGCTGTGGCTGGCAACAGCAATTCATCGCGGCCGAACATCAGATCGATGGTATCTTTCCACTTGGCCAAGCAGGCAGCAAATTCACCGAGATCTTCGTGGGTGTATTTGACACCAGCGAAGTTGGGAATCTCTTCGCATGCCCGCGCGATGAAGGCGTCCATATCGACCGGCACACCGCTCATGGACGGAATATGATAGTAGTAGAACTTGGTTTCTGGAGCCGCCAGGGCAATCTGAGCTACGTACTCGATCAGGTCGTCGAGCTTGCGAGGGCGGATGAATGTGGTCGACATCGCCGAGATAGCCCCCACACCATTCTGCTCGGCGTGCTTGGCCATCCGTTGGCACTCTTCCAGACAATTGTGTCCAACGTGCACGATGAGCTCTAAATCGCTGCCGCTGTTCTTCCAGGCTTCCACCGCCTGCATGCGTTCGTCGACGGTAAGCGAAAGACTTTCGCCGGTTGTGCCATTCACGAAGATCTCGCGAATGCCATCCTTCACCAACTCAGCCGCGTAGGCCGGGATGGCTGAGTAGTCGACGGAGAGATCATGGTTAAATGGAGTGTAGGTAGCAGCAATTAGCCGGAAGGCATGGCCGTTCATTGTTATTTCCGCAAGTTACATCAACATAAAAAGCACTCAACGAAAGCGAGTCTTGGTAACCAAGGAGGTTACGCATACTCTCCGTTCGCTATTCATCCGATGACCATCATCGCAATCACATCGAGTGCAAAGCAAAATCTTGGGTTTTCGAATCGCTGCTGACCGTACAGGTCAGTTCTGAATTCGTATTGTATTTAGCAGGCAAGTAAGGCTCGGCGGGACCACCTTCGACCTTGCTCGACCCAGGCCCCGAGCCCGCGGATTGCGTGCCCGGGCGATACGCCTGGATCTCGACGCGGTGTTTCCCGACAGGCACTCCGCCTCGCGACTTCGCCACGTAATGGCCATCCTTAATGGGTCCACCAGAAACCGGCCCCTGAGTCTTTTCAATCGGGAAGAACCGGATCTCTCCATTCGGTATGCCTTGGCCATCCAAGGTAATCGTACCTTCTAATACCACTTTATCGATATCCGAACTCCGCCCGCAGCCGACCATCGTAGCCAGTAATGCAGCAAACAACAGACCGCTCGGCCAAGAAACTCGAAAACTACTCATAACCACGAAGTCCATGACGCACGAAATTAAACCTGGGAATACAATTGGGCTGCGATCGGTTAGCGAATCGGCCCCCCGGTGCCACCGCCGCCGCTCGACGGAGGCAACCGATTCACCCCACCTGCGGTATCGCCCGACACGGTCTCGCCGTCGGCACGGGTCGCCCAGGCGAATAGTACGTCTTGGTTCACGTCGTCACTGACAAACTGGGTACTACCGTCGGCAAACAGCAGATGAGCCCCACCGGGATGATAGCTCGACAGGCCATTTTCGCGGTGGTATTCGTCGTGGCGATTGCCGCCATCGCCGTCAAAAGGATCGATACCGTCGTCCCGACCCCCTGGCAAAGTACCAGGACCATTGATGCCTTCGTACACGTCAGAAATCGCGCGAGTGACCCACGTGACTCCAATCCATGCCTGATTACTATTGGCATCCACTCCCATACCACTGGTGATTTCACCAACGGCAATCGTATTAGTGGTTCCATCAGTGATTTTACCCACCGATACCTTGCTGTAGTTGTGGAAGATACCGCGCCCAATGGAATGGGGTTGGTATAACCAACAGTGGGCTTCGACACTATCACCAATGCCCACCATATTCGAAAGTCGCCAGTCGTTGCCTGGGCCTAGACCATGATCGGCCCCCGAACAGCAGTCGACCCACTTGGCGTCGTTCACTTCACTAGGACACACGTAACCTTCTACCAGCGTAGTGGAAGCATCCCAATTGACTCCCGCAAACACCTCGAGGTCAAAGTCGAGCTGGTCGTACAGCACCTCTTCTTCCATGTAGGGAAGAATAAATGTGCTCCAGCCAAAACTGCGAATACCAGGCTTTATGCCAGGGCAGGCGGACTCCGAAGTATTCTCCGTGAAGTTGGTTCCCGGTGGAAAGACCTTCTTCGAACTGTGATAATTGTGCAGCGCGATACCGACTTGCTTGAAGTTATTCTGACAAGCGGTGCGACGCGCCGCTTCGCGAGCCGATTGCACTGCCGGCAACAGTAGGGCTACGAGGATGCCAATAATGGCAATCACCACCAGCAGTTCCACGAGCGTAAACCCTGTCGCACGCGAACGTTTGACCTCTACTCCTAACATCACAAAGCTCCTAGAAAAGATCGGGACTTACGAAGCGATAGATCACTCCCTACCGATAAATGCGCGGGCCTAGGCCCGTACCTTGCGAAATGCCACTCCGGCCACAACGGTTGCCAACAGTAAGACAGCGAACGAGCTTGGCTCGGGCACCTGATTGCCACCAGCAAAAATGCTTAGGTCAATGGAACCCAATCCGGCCGCTAGCAGTTCGCTTCTTAGAATCACCGCATCATAGAGGTCAACTCTACCATCCACGTTCAGATCGCCACTTTGTCGTGTTCCCCAATCGCCGATCGTGATGCCATTCACCACGTGATCGGGGGTATCCCACATTTCTACTAAGGCTGTTACATCATCGGCATCGACCGAACCGTCGAGATCCACATCGCCCGGCTGCAAGGTGCCGATACCAAGGCTGCTGAGTTCGTGAGAGATGTAGTGGTTGTCATCAAACAGAGAGAAAGCTCCCCAGTTTTGACCGTCGGCATTTAGACCGCCGATTCCGTTAGTTCCACCGGCCGAACCGTCGGCACCAAGTTCGTCGCTGTTGTCGCCCCAGAGGAACATCTCGAGATTGTCCATCACTCCGGTGTAGAAGTTGCCATCGCCTGCTTGATTGCTACCGACCGAAAGCGATGTGGAGTCGGCATCCATATTCTGGGTTTCACTCGTTGCATAAACGGCAACCCCATTCACAAAGAGCACGCTCTGGTAGGCCGAGTTCCCCTGACTGAGGTTCTGATAGCCGCCGACCTGCATCACGTGAGCCCAACCATTGGAGTCGAGAGTGCTAGCCACTGACACCCCCGAGTCACCACCACCATCGAACTGTAGTCCCCAGTTACCTGAGTCGGTGATATACACTCCATTCTCTGGGGTGTCGATCACCAGGTCCTGGCGATCTCCAGCAGTAAGGGCGGTCGTATCGGGTCTTGCCCACAATTGAATACCGTGCGAATAGATACCTTCGTAGTTCTTAGGGAACTCTCCATTCACGAAGAAAGTCGTATTGTCCCAGAAATCGCTGGGGCGATTCAAACTCAGTGGGGTCGAAAGCGATGCGGCACCGTTAAAGTTTGCCCCCCACTCGCCAGCCCCAGCGCCTGGTCGGTTCGATACGCTGGTGTAGGTCGCACCATCGACGATCAGGTCTTGATATCCACCGCTGGGGCCGATTTCGTCGCCGGTAACCATGTTGGAATTGAAAAGGAAGCCCATCGCGACTCCCTCGCCCACCGAGACTCCGCCGACCGCTGGGTCCGTGGAACCCGAATCGCCAAACAAGTACTGGCGATCATTGGTTGTGGCGTTCGCATTGCTAGCAAGCACACACCACGAAGCCGAAAGCAACGTGAGTAACAACTTTTGACCGGCTACTCGCACCTTTCGACCTGCAACCGCAACGACTCCAATCACCAACATGAAGAGCGTAGAAGGTTCCGGCACCGCTGCTTCCGACAGGCCACTTACTGGCGAACTCGACAAGCCGAAGTTGGCTTTCCACAGATTGTAGTCTGCCATGTCGACACCATTCGCCCCGTCGCCTTTGTTAGCGATGGTCGACTCGTCGGCACCAAGATTGTCGCGCCAAACAGTGTAGTCGGCGAGGTTAACAATTCCATCGTCGTTGAAATCACCTTGCAGACCAACCACGTAGCTGACCATTATCTCGCGGAAGCCCGATTCTCCTTGCACGTGGTACTCAAACTTCAGACTAGTGTCTTCCTGGCCGAGATCGGCGTACGCGGTTCCCAGCGACTGAAACTCTCCACTCGCAAGCGTCCAGGTGCTTCCGAAGATACCTTCGGAAAGTTCACTGGCGGTGCTTCCCAGTTCCGTCCAGTCTTCGGGAGCGGCCACGTTTTGATCGTCGAGGCTCAACCATCCGGAGGGATTCAAACTGTCGCTCTCGCTGGTCAGCCGATATGAGTCGAACGTGAGATCGGTGCCTGTTTGGTTCACCAACATGACCAGCCCTGTATCCTTGTTTACAACCAACTCGTACGAGGGAGGCTCAGGCAGCGGAAGAAACTCGTTGGTCGACAACACCTGGTCGCTGATTCGGAAGTGGTCTATCAGACCATCGAATCGGTTGGAAGAACTTGTGTTATAGGCTCCCAAGCGTACGTCGGCAGTTCCGTCGCCAACCTCTCCCAACCCGGCCGACAACACCTCTTGATAGACTTCGGTGTAGTCCAGGTACGTGGTGACTGTCACCTGAGTCGGATCACTTGTAGCGCGCTCGTACGTGATGCCGAGGTGATGCCACTCTGCGTTGTCAATAAGATCGCCAACATAAATAGTCCCTGTATTAATATGACGATTGGGCCCATCGTCGAACACGTACTCGATATTTCCCGAGTCTTCGCGAATCCACCATTCGGCGCCACCAGTTTGTCCCATGATGCCATCGCGACCGCGGTCATCGCCATTCCAGTTCAACACCGCCTCAAAGGTGTAACTGGTGTTTGCCCCGAGCGTGAAGTAGGGGGAAGGGGTTGCTTCCTCACCAAACCACGCGTTGGGGGCCTCGCTGCCGCCGTCGCCCAGACCGTCGCGAAGGATCACAAAACCATTAGCATCTTCGTTGTTGATTACCGTGGTGCTACCGGCGTAGGCCAATTCAATCGGCGTGTTGTTTGCATCGCTGGCACCACCTCCCCAGAAGCCATGGTAACGGTTGCCAGACAAGTCTTGAATTCGGCTGCCATCACCGATAGTTGTGTCAGGCGTGAGATACTCGAAATCAACATCCAGCACCCCGCCGATTGCAGCATTCGCCGAAGGGGTGAGCATGGCCGTGGCACACAAACACACTGCGACGCTGAGAAGTAGTCTACGCCAGGGCGAGCAACACGACAAAACCAGCAAGACCATACCCATTATTACTGCAGTGGTCGGTTCGGGCACCGAGACTCCTTCCAGCGACAACGAGGCCGCGCCAGGATTAGCAGCGAGATAGGCATCGTTCAGCAGAATGAAATCTTCAAGCGACACAGAACCGTCATCATTGAGATCGCCCAGTCCATAACGCTCTGGTTGGCTAACCACCGTCGACGAGGTATCGACCCCGTAGTTAGGAACAAATACGTCGAAGAAATCGTTTTGGTCAATATCGCCATCGAAATCGAGGTCGCCAAACTCAAACGATTCACCCCCATTGCCGACAAAGTTCACCTGCAACGGCATCACCGTGCCGTCGTCCAAAACAAGGCTCGCTTTGACATCTTCGTTGTAATAGCGAATCCAAGCGTTACCTAAGTTCATGCTGCTACCAGCGACAAAATCAGCTCCGTTGTTGGCACCACCGCTTTGCTCGAATTCGAGTTCCGTAAGATCCGAACGCTGATTGGATGCACTGAGCTTGGTCCAATTGTTGTCGGGGTCGACTTGATTCGGGCCTGGGCTCCCCGCATCGTAGTTTTCGGCAATCGATAGCCATTGCCCAGGATTTAAAGTCTCGGCATCAGAAGTAATGGAGTAGCCAGCGATATTAGTCAGGGCACTAGCACCCGCAGGTACCGTGATTGAAATATTTCCGGTTTCGCGATCGATGGTCAGTTCGGGCAAGGGGACCACGTAGTCTTGGGCTAGCGAATTGAAGGTGGATGTGTGGTCGTCGATATCGTTGTAGTACAAGACTCCACCGATCTGCCCTTTTAGGCCGCTATTGCCATTGGAGTTGTTCCCCATCCGAGCGCGATCGACGTCGAGGGCTACGTCCGAAGCTGCGCCGCTGATTGAATTCGAGCCAGCCAATGTCTCCACTTTGAGCGTTGCGGTTGAACTAGGTCCATTCCATACCAAACTGGCTGCAAACCACTCGCCAGACGGCACCGGCACCGAGACCGCTACCGACTGCTTGATCATGCCTTCTAGCTCGCCGGTATCGTGATTATATCGCAGCCCAAACCCATCATTAGAATTCGTTCCCCCACCAATGGCTGCATCGTCGCGGAAGTCGAAGAAGTAGCTATTGCCAGTGCCGCTGGGATCGACTCGAGCCGTTAACAACAACGAGCCCATATTTACATCGGCCGCCCCGTTGTATCCATCGGCCAAGGCCACGTCGTCTTCGAATATAAGCAAGCTATCGTTGTCGCTCGAATCGAGGTAGTCGAGCACCATTCCGGCTGGATGGTAGCCAAGGATTGGTTTATTTGCGACATTTCCTTGCTGGGCATCGAGAAACTCATCAAGACCGTTATCCGGATCAGGAGCTGGAATGCTGGGAACGCGTGTATCCATTACCCACCCCACGTGATCTCCAAAGTCAGCCGCCGGCACGGTGCCGTATCGATTGTCTTCGTAACCATTCATGAACAAGGTTCGTGAATCGCTCGGGTCGAACTGCATAACGAGCACTGCCTGAACCGACGAGCCACTGGTCAAAACAAACGCGAGAATGAGTATTGCGAACGGCCTTGTTGACTAACTCCACTCGAACTGTGGAAGCCCGAGTTGGGTGAATTGATTGATGATTTTACAGCGCAAGCGGGCTTCCGTTTGTTGGTTTTCGAATACTCGGTTTTTGAGATGGCTCCCAAAGCTTTGTTTCACTCGGTACATGGTCGTTTCCGCCAAGCTTCTACGATGATAGCCCACTTCCTCTTTCCAACTCCTACGCCCCTTGCGTCGAATCTGACGAATTGCCTCGTCCCGGGGCAAAGGCTCCTCCGCAGAGTTGCCATGTTGTTTGATCTTGGCGTTGTGCTGCGGCGGAATCACCGGCTCAATGCCTTCGGATTCCAGCCCTTCATAAACCTTCCACTTGTCGTAACTACCGTCGCCGTGAAACTTTTTTACGGGCTGCTCCACCTGCTCCAGCATTTCGGGAACCGCATCGGCATCGTGGCAACTGTTCTCGGTCAAAATCTCCGCCACAATCTCGCGGGTGTCAGGATTCACCGACAAATGCAGCTTCCGCCATGTCCGCCGCTTCGACTTGCCATGCGTCCGCATCTTCCATTCGCCCTCGCCAAACACTTTCATGCCGGTGCTATCCACCACGATATCGATGTCGCCCCTCTTGTTAGCGATATCGAGCGAAACATTCAGCTTGCTGGCTCGCTTGGCGAGCGAAGAATAATTGGGAATCGCTGCCTCGACGCCCAACATCGCCACCAGCGAGCGGCCGAATCCCTCAGTCTGCCGATAGGGAAGTTTCAGCAGTTCGCGAATCGTCAGCAAGCACTCGATCGCCGTATCGCTGAAGACAAAAGGGCGACCGACTTTTGTCTGGTCGTTAGGATGTTCCCAGTTCTCCAACGCCTCGTCGCTAAACCAAATAGTGATGTTTCCACGCTCGATGAGCGACTTGTTATACTCCTTCCAGTTCGTGACTTTGTAGGTTCGTTTTTCTTTCGTAGCCATGTTCGATCTCCGTAAAAAAGGTACGTGGTTCCATTCCACGTTAGTTTTTACGGAGGTTTGTGACTAATTGTTCAACAAGGCCATTGCGAACCGCCATTCACACATACGATTAAGAGGTGTGTACGCCATCATTGTCGGTCACCTTCTGCACTATGGAAGAGAATATCGAGTAGTGAACATATTGGTAATAAAAGAGGTCTCTGAACTACGGTTGTGCTGATGGGCTCTTGAAAAATGCACCAGCGATAAAGCTCCAGCTACCCCAAGCGGTAGCGAACCGGGCTCAGAAACGGGGTGAAACAGTGGTTGCAGGCCAGCCGTAGCGACGCCCGCGTCGTGTAGATACGAACGTAGCAATACTGCATCGTGCAGATTCTGGGTACCATCGAAGTTAAGGTCGCCATTAATATAGCTATCAGCTCCTCCCAAGAAGTACCGGTCCGAGTTGGGAGCCCAACTGGCGACGAATGCTTCTAAATCTTGCGCATCAACGATTCCGTCCTGATTCACGTCTCCTTCCACGCCATTGAATGCTACCGGATCGAGATCGTCGAACGACATCGCACCGAACAGGATCTCTTGGTACAGCGAGTCTCCACCTTCCCAAAGCACGCCAAACTGTTGCGAATCGATTTTCACCAGATCGGAGTAGGCGGACGGACCCGGGTGGATTAGGGTCGACTTTTCCCAGGTGGTTCCTTCGTCGAAACTCACGCTAATGGTCATATCGTTGCGACTCGTCGGATTCGACGGCGCGGAGTGTAGTAGAATGTTTTGGTCGTCTCCTTCATCGGTCGCCTGAAAGCGAACTACCGCATTCTGGACCACCGGACTGCTGAGCTGAGGCTCAGCGACAAACGGTCCGTCGTAGGTCAAGCCGCCATCGCGACTGTAGGCGATGGAACGAGTTCCCGGGGCGGTTCCGTTGTCGCGTGAGTTGAAATAGAGAGAGCCATCCACCAGTTCCACCGCTACGTTTTCGTTCGGCTTGATAACACCGCTTGTCTCGTCGTACACGGCGCCGAGCGCCCAGGTCTCGCCATGATCGTCGCTATACACGACATGGGCACCCCAATCGCCGCTTATGGTGTGGTCCGAGGGAATCACCAACCGCCCAGCGTGCGTACCGCGCTCAAGTTGAATCCCGTGCACCGGGCCAGTTGCGTACCATCCCCATCCAGCCGGTTTGACAGCAGCAGTTATCTCACGGGCGCGGCCATCGCTATCGGCTTGCCAGGTCTTGCCATGGTCGTCGCTATAAGTGACAAACACTCGGTCGTTTTCGAGAGTGAAGGGCATCCAGATTCGGCCTGGGTGCTGAGGATCGAGCAGGTCGACGACAGGGGACTGATTTCCGGCGGTTACGTTTTCGGTTGGCAGGCCATCCCAGCCGCGGTAGTGATCGTTTTCGATCACCACCTGAAGCGGCCCCCAGGTGTCGCCATTGTCGGTGGAGCGTTTCATCACCACGTCGATTTCGCTGGCATCGCCGCCCGATCGTGCTTCGGCAAAAGCGAGAATATCGCCGTTGGCCGCTTTCACCATGGTTGGAATACGGAAGATGTTGTAACCTTCCTTTCCGCTTTCAAATACGACTCGCTTGTGAATTTCCGCGTGCAGCGTGCTACTCATCGCACAAGTGCACACAACCACCATTCCCAACGAGAGAAACCGCCTCAATCGTCGCATGATCAGCTAGTCCTATAACATAAGTAGTATCGGATCTCTGTTTCCAATTGTTCGTGCGGTCCAGCCGGGTTAGCCTCGTCGCAGACGACGAGGCCAACCCGACCGGTGCTGCCACCGCGTAACCAAGCTTAGCGGCGTCGAGCCCAGAAACCGGCCATTGCCAACGCGAGTAACGTTGTGGTTATGGTTGCTGGCTCCGGCACGATCGCTACAAAATCATCCGGATTCAGTGCTCCCAGGGAGATACGCACCTGATCCATATCTCCTACGAACTTTCGATTACTTACACCAATGAAATCACCGATCGTCAAGTCAGCGGTTCCACCCATGATGGGTGAGCCCCACGCATTGGGGGCAGCGACCATATCGACGAGTTGATGATCCACATAAAGTCGTAATTCCCCAGCCAATGCGTCGTAGACGCCAGCTACATGATGCCAGTCGCCGTCGGTTATTTCTTGTCCTAGCAAAGTAGAGTCGCTCCGCACCGCAGCTGTCGTGGTCGCATGATCGTCGAGGAAGAACCGCACGTCGCCATCTCCCTCGATACGAAACCACATTTCTCCGCCGCCGGTATCGTTCTTAGAGACCAATCCCATGGTGGAACCAACCTGTGACGTGCGAAACACCGACTCCACAGTGAAGCTCTCGCCCGGCAAAATGTACAAGTCACTATCGTTCGCAATTGAAAGTCGGTGCGAGCTTTCGCTATCGTCGCTAAATGAAAGCGCGGAGTCTCCAGCATCTAAACCACTGGTGTAGCTCAAGGTGTCGCTAAGAACGAAACCATTGTGGTTTCCAGTTTCATCGACAAGCAAATCGCCCGACACCAACCCAGTGCCTGGTTGCGACTCGTTGAATTTATAGTCGGCGAGGATTCCCGAAGTACGAATTCCAGGTGCAGGCAAGCTAGCAGGCGAGGCGGTTACGCCGTTTTGCATGACATCGAGCACTTGCCCATGCGACAATACGTCGTCGTAGAGAGCAATGTTGGAAAGCAGCCCATTGTAGAACCATTGGTTGCCACTGCTGTCGGTATTGGATCCGACTGCCATGGTATCGAGCGCCAAAGCGGCATCGGTGAGACTTCCCCACAGCGGTTCGTAGCTCTGTCCAACATGAACGCCGTCGAGGTATATGTTCGTGAGCTCCGTCACGCTATCGACCGAGACTGCAAAGTGATGCCAGTTTCCATCGTCGACACCTTCTTGACTAGCGACGAATCCCGCTTCGCCGGTGGGGTTGCCGCTTTCATCTCGAACGTCGTACCGCAAACGATTATTCTCAATGAACAAGCGAGCTTCAGTAGAACCGACGGTGCTGTTCGAAAGCGTAAAAATGGCTCCAATCGAAGTGTTGCCGTGGTTAAACCACCCGGTGATGGTGCCACTTGTGAGTTCGTTTAACTGGGAAACATGGTCGGACAAAGCGACGCGACCATCGACTCCATCGAGCTGCATCACATCGCCCATGACACCGTCGGTGACGCCTTGCGTAACTCCCCCTTCGATCGAGCCATCGTAACTGTTGCCCGATTGATCGAGTGCGGTACCGCTACCCGCGATGTCGTCCAATGGCCAGTGAGCCACCAGAACCGCCTGCGTTGTTTGAGCAAATAGAATAGAGGAAAAGGTGAAAGCAATTACCCACAGAGGTCTCTTCGTCATTGGACACTCCTCAAGTCAAGCTGTTACCTCATGAGACTAGGAACCAAGCCGTCCCGGTACTTGTAGCACCACTGGCACTTCCACACATTCTGGTTCTTCAATGCTGTTTTGAGTCTGAGCTAACAGCAGTTTGGCCAAGTGGTGACCGATTTCCTCATCCGAGGCAACCGGCTTCGCAAACGCGTAACGCTCCTCTTCTTTGTCGCGGGCGAAGTAATCGCAAAAGGTGATGTCGAACTTCCCTCGCTCCAATCCAAGCTGTTTGATCGCTTCGTCTACCGCTTCCGCCATGCGACGCGTACGGCAGATGATCGCCGTCGGTGGATCGGGCGTGTCGAGTACGGTCTTAATTTCGGCGATCGATGCGTGAATATCCGATGGCAATCCACGCATGGTCAGGCGATCGGTGGTAAACCCTTCGCCCGCAAGCTCAGCGGAAATTGCGTCGAGCGTGGAATGATCGCCCGGGTAGATGATTTGGCGGACAAAATACGCAAATCGTTTATGACCTTGTTCGAGGAGCCAGTTCGTGAGTATTTTGCCCGTATCCCACATATCGCGATCGAGTCGGGCCAGACCACGAATTCCGGGATACACCGATCCGTGAACCACCGCAGGCAAACCCGATCCTGAGACGAGCCGCTGCGTCTCGCAACTCGCCCGCACCAATACAAAACCGTCGGTAGTGTCAGCCCCTAACGCCTGGCTTATAAGTTGCTGCACCAGACCCACTTCATCCCCCTGAGGCAGGAAGCTGATCTGAACGTGAACTCCCGGCAATTCGCTTTGCATCCCCAACAGGATGTGATCGTTGCCAACCCCTTCTGTCCGTAAATAGAGTGGGTGAACGAGAAAATGCACGCGGTGCAGCAACAAGTGTTCGGTTGTATCTGGAGTAGTGAGTATAAATGCACCACGTCGCTGTTGTCGCGAGATAATCTGTCGCCGCGCGAGCAGTTGCAACGCACGATTAGCGGCACTCGTACTGACCGTCAAAAACTCAGAAGCTTCGGCCGTAGAGAAATAGCGATCGCCCGGCTGCAATTGCCTGGACTTGATATCCTCGATCAGCAACTCCGCCAAATCAGCAATTTGCGGAGTAATAGAAACCGCTCGCTTAGCCATGACCCTACAACTGAAAAGACAAGAAATACCGCCAGCGACTTGAGTCGTTGCCCGCATGATACTATTATATTGCCTTAGGTCAAGTATTATTTCTACGCTTTCAGAAATGTTTTAAACACCTGTTTTCCAGACACTATTGCAGCTCACTAGCCTTCAGGCTGGCCCCACGTGCTCTAAGATGACACCTCGGACTGGGGAAGATCTCGTAGAAACCACATCGAACCGGGCCAATTTGCTCTCTGCCTTCTTATCTCGGGAGATTCGCATGTCGCCGACACGTTTCCACTGCTTCCAACTCGTCCTAGCGTTGATTATGTGTGCAACTGCCTTCCGTCCCGCGGATGCAGCCGATGCATCAGGCTCGACTACAGAAAACTCGACGGTTCACGAAGTCGACGTGTTCGTATCGGGACAAGGTGCCTACCACACCTACCGCATTCCCGCGATCGTCGCGACCACCGAAGACACGCTGCTCGCTTTTTGCGAGGGTAGGAAAGAAGGGCGGGGCGACGCTGGCGATATCGACCTGCTTTGCAGTCGCTCGACCGATCAGGGGCTAACCTGGTCGGAGCCTGTCGTAGTTTGGAACGATGGCAGCAATACCTGTGGTAACCCAGCCCCGGTGGTCGACCAAGAAACCGGCGTCATTTGGCTCGCTTGTACTTGGAACCTCGGATCAGATCACGAGAGCCAAATCATGGCGGGCACGAGCGAAGACGTGCGTCATGTGTACATGCTGAAATCGGAGGACGACGGACTCACCTGGTCGACGCCAAAAAAGATTAGCGAGTCGGTTCGCCAACCGCACTGGCGATGGTACGCCACGGGGCCCGGCAATGGGATTCAACTCGTTCACGGGCCGCACGCAGGGCGGCTATTGATTCCAGCGAACCATTCGGATCACTCGAATCCCAAAGCACACCCTTACCGAAGTCATGTGTTTTGGTCGGACGACCATGGTGACACATGGCAACTGGGCGGCGTGCACGAAGATCGCACGAACGAATCGGCCGTCGTCGAGCAGGCGGATGGTTCCATCCTGCAATTCATGCGGTCGTATCACGGAAAGAACCGCCGGGCCGTGGCCGCGAGCGACACCGGCGGCAGCAAATGGGACTCACTCTATCTCGACGAGACTCTCGATACGCCCGTGTGCCAGGCGACGGTCATTCGCTACTCGTGGCCCGACGATGAGCAACTTGGTAGCAAGAGTCGCATTTTGTTTGCGAGCCCTCAAGGCACCAAGCGTTCTCACATGACTATTTGGCTCAGTTACGACGAAGGAACAACCTGGCCGGTTTCGCGAGAGATCTACGCCGGTGGTGCAGCGTACTCTTGTCTAGTGGTGTTGCCGAATCACCAAGTCGGTCTGCTTTACGAAAAGGACGATTACAAGAAACTAACGCTGGCGACCTTCACGATCGAATGGCTGGAAAACCAACCATGAAGCCACTCTCAAGCCGTGAGATACGCGGCAACTGGGCAACCTTGCTGGCCAGTTGGAACGCCGATGAGTCACTAGACCTGGGACGCATCGCGGTCGAGATCGACCTGCTCATCGCCGCTGGAGTCGATGGTATCTATTGCAATGGCACCGCAGGCGAGTTTCATGCGCAGACCGAGGAGGAGTTCGCCACGATTGGAAAGCTTCTAGCTGACAAATGTGAGTCGGCTGGCATGCCATTTCAAATCGGCGCCAGCCATACGTCGGCCATAATCAGTCGGCAACGCGTTCGCCTTGCCACGTTCCTGCGTCCCTCGGCCATCCAGGTCATCTTGCCCGATTGGTTTCCGGTGACCATCGACGAAGCGATCGTGTTTCTCCAACGCATTGCCGATGATTCCGCAGGCGTGGGGCTCGTGCTGTACAACCCACCACACTCCAAAGTCGTGCTGTCGGTCGACGAGCTTGCTCGGCTGGCCCACGAAGTACCACAACTGGTTGGTATTAAGGTCGCCGGTGGGGATGCCGAGTGGTACACCAAGATGCAACCGCTGTTCGAGCGGCTAAGCGTTTTTGTCGCCGGGCATACGCTTGCTACTGGAATATCGCAAGGCGCGCATGGCGCGTACTCAAACGTCGCATGCTTGAATCCTGCGGCAGCGCAGCGTTGGTACGATCAAATGCTCAACAACCTGCCGGCTGCCCTTGAGGTGGAAGAACGCATCCGCCGCTTTATGCGAGAGTCGATCGAACCCTTCATTACCGAACAGCGTTTCTGCAATGCGGCTTGCGACCGATTGCTGACTCAAGTAGGGGGATGGTGCGACATTGGCCCCAACATGAGGTGGCCTTACCGCTCGATTCCCTCCAGCGTAGTTCCCGCGCTACGTGAGATGGCGCAGCGCACCATTCCGGAGTTCATCGTGCAACAACCGTAACGCTTCGCCGAAGCTACGGCTTAGGATACACCTTCGCTTCTTTCGACCACGCCTTCCACTTGGCGGCCATCTCCTTCACCTTCTCGGGCATGTCGGCCGCCAGGTTATGCAATTCGGTACGATCGACTTCGAGGTCGTAAAGCTCCCACTGCGCCGCATCGATCCGGCGAGGCTTGGCAACGTTTCGCCCCACGAGCTTCCATTTTCCATCGCGAATGAATGCGTTGTGCTCGTGCTCAATGAAGATCGGATTCTCGCGGCCGAGGGCCTCTCCGGTAAACGCGCTACGCAGCGAAACACCATCGCCTGGCAAGATATCGTTCCCCTGGTAGGTCGTCGGATAGGTTGCACCTGCGACGTCGATCAACGTTGGCATGATGTCGATCAGCTGGGCGGGGCTTTGATACCAGTCGGCCTGCTGCTTTACGCCGTTCGGCCAATGCATGAAGAACGGAGACGAGGTTCCCCCTTCGTGGGCAAAATGCTTGTAAAGCCGGAACGGAGTGCAACTGGCATTCGCCCATGCTTCGCCATAGGAGTTATCGTTTTGCTGATTGCGTTTCTCGACATCGTAGAACTCACCGCGTCCGAGGATGCCACCTTCGGCACATGCTCCATTGTCGGAAAGAAAGACGATTAACGTGTTATCCAGCAGATCATGCTCAGTCAGGTACTTTTCAAGCTTGCCGACATTTTGATCGATGCGATCAATCACCGCAGCATAGATCGCCATCTTCAATTCCATCTCGTCCTGCTTAGCCGGTTTCAGAGAATCCCAGGCGGGAACCGACTCGGGGCGAGGTGAGAGTTCCCACTGCGAGTCGATCAAGCCTAGTTCGATCTGGCGTTGGTAGCGCTGCTTGCGTAGTTCATCCCACCCCATCTTGTACTTACCCCGATACTTGGCAATGTCGTCCTCGAATGCCTGGAGCGGCCAATGCGGAGCAGTGTAAGCCAAGTACAGAAAGAAAGGCTTTTCGCTCTGTGCTTGCTGGTGCTCGTCGATAAAGCGAATCGCGTAGTCAGTGAAGGCATCGGTGGTATAGAACGCTTCGTCGGTCGTGCTTTCGGGTTTCGCGATGGCCTCGTTGCCGAACGTCATACCGCGTGGATGCGTGGGGAAGAAATAGCGAGTCGCGCCGGGAATGCAACCAAAGTACTTGTCGTACCCACGTTGCAAGGGCCAGAGCTTCTGATCGTGGAAACCAAGATGCCACTTGCCTGCCATCAGTGTGGCGTAGCCACTCTCGCGCAGCACCTCAGCGATCGTAACGCAGTTGCGATTCAAGTATCCCTGATAAGCTGGAACCGAGTCATCGTTCACGTGCGTCGGTGAGTTGGTCATATGACCGATGCCCGTCTGATGAGGATGCATGCCGGTCATCAACGTAGCGCGAGTAGGACAGCAACGAGCCGTGTTATAGAACTGAGCAAACCGGACGCCACCAGCAGCCAAGCGATTAATGTTTGGTGTGTCGATCTCACTGCCGTAGCAACCGAGATCGGAAAATCCCATGTCGTCTACCATCATTAGAATGATATTCGGGCGTTCGGCCGCACCTGCACGACTCGCTACTTCAGTAATCCAACAACAACCAACGACTATCGCTGCGCAAACACTGATTGCACGACATCGGAACGCATTCATCGAAGTGCCTAACTATGATCTGTGCTCAGGCAATGGTATCGCACAGCCTGAGTAATCCATGGAAGAATCCAAGCATCGCCTGCGAAGGAGAACCAAAAAAGCTGACGAATTGCCGCCTTCTACAGAGATTTACGTAAAGATTTTGCCAGCCAAGAAACAATATACTATACCCACCTGGGCTTTGCGAATCGGTGATTTTTGATTCTCTCCGGCGGTTCCCCTTGTTGGTTGAGTAGTTTTTGCTCATCACAAGAGGGTTACACGAGAACCAAGAACACGTGCCGATCGCACGGCTCAATTACACCCTTTTTTGTCTCCTATTTCCTTGGTACTCCAAGGATCTGGTGGCCATCGAGGAACTTGCGCGCCGAGTTCCGCAAACTTTTTAACCTATACTCTTTTGTAAGCGGGCGGCTGTTGCCAAAATCCGCTTACGTTAGCTTGGACCCACATCACACGACGACTTGAGATGACTTATTCTCACAGTTTTTGCTTGGCGTTATGCATGGTCGCGTGTGTGTGTTGCTGTCCCTGCATAGCCGACGAACCAGCACTCTCCGCGGCCGACAGTCCTAGCAAACCGCTATTTACCGATCCCCACTACAACGGATCATGTGATCCCGAAATAGTTTGGAACAACAGCAGCCAGGAGTGGTGGATCTACTACACCGCACGTCGAGCCACGCGCGACATAGC